>JBGAGB010000003.1:0-345410 GCA_044226945.1 Cyclobacteriaceae bacterium
CCTCTTGGTAATCTACCTTGTTTGGTTCCTTACTCTTCTTCCGATAGTCGTTGATGAAGCTGTTTTTCAAAATGCGGAACAGCCACGCCTTCGCATTAGTTCCTTTTTGGAATGAATCTATAAAGCGGTAGGCCTTCAGATAGGTATCCTGAACGAGGTCTTTTGCATCATCCGCATCGAGCGTGAGGCGGTACCCGAAGTTGTACATCGAGTGAATGTGAGGCATAAACTCGCCGTTGAAGATCTCCTGCTTTTCCTTTTCGGAATAGTGAGTTTGCGGTAGTTCCTGCGTTTCTTCAGCCATTGGGCGACAAAAATACCACAATTTTCGCAATAAAGGTGGGGTACGCGAGGCTACGAACGGAGTGGATTCAGGAGGTTTTCTTCCAGCTTCGCAACGGCAGTTTCCCAAGTAAACTCCCTCGTGATGAGCTGGTGTCCGCGGGCAGATAATCGCAGTCGGAGGGCCGAATCCCGGATCATGCGAATGACGAGGTCAGCCATCTTTTCCGGCTGCTGCGACTCGACCAACAGCGCCGTCTCGCCATCAATCGCGTAGTCTCGATGCCCTCCAATATCAGTACACACCACTGCGCAACCACAGGCCATCGACTCAGCGGGTGGAAGACCCCACCCTTCGCCCAAGCTCGGAGACACAAACACAGCATGTCGATTGTAAAGCTCAGGAAGATTCTGGGGTCGTGTCACAAAATTCATCCACGAAGGAATACCCTCAGGTCGCGGATACACGCTGAACAGCGTTACCTGTAGTTCGGGGATTTGATTCTTCACAAGTTCGAGCGCTTGTATCCCGAAAGCACTTCCCTTGCGGGGCTCCTCCGAGTACATCATGATGACGGATGCGGGCGGGCGTTGCTCGGGCCTTTCTACCAAACGAAAAGTCTGGGTGTCGATGGGCGTATTGACCAGAGGCGGTCGCGCGCCGGATTGTTGCTCGACTAAGTCTTGCAAATATTTCGCGATCACAATATGTCGGATCGGTAGTGCATACGATTCATGCACTCTGTCTTGTTGACCGGTCCAAAGCTCATAGTCCTGAATGAAGTTGCATCTATTCCCTTTTGACGCTGAGAGTTTCGACACCGCATACGCCATCTGCCACCAGGTGCACATCGAGGCATCTGCATCGCGAACAAAGCGATCGCTAATTTCAGGAACGATGTGTTGTTGAATGCTCTCATTCAAGCGAAACCACGCGACACGCCGCAAGCGCCAACGAGTGACGAACAAACGCAACCACACCGGTGTTCGTTGTTTCTTAAAGGGACGGCGAATGGCATAATAAATCGCCACATCGTGACCTTTTGCCTGAAGCCTATTGGCAAATTGAAACATGTTCTTTGCGCCTCCAACAGGTTTCGTTGGAAGAAATGGGAGGATGAAGTTTATTCTGGCCATCGGGTGGGTCAAACTTAACAAAAGTGTGCAAAGTTGGACGTTGCGAGTGCCTCAATTAAATTAGGCATCTCGAACCCCAAGTCTTTGAAAGTACTGGCCGTCGTAGTTTTGTATTTCCCCGAACGGAATGTCGTCCAGTTTGTCAATTCAATCCTTGAAGATGTCGACAAGGTGTTGGTGGTCGACAATTCAGAACCTCCCACCCGCGACCTCCTCGAGGCTTTTCAAGCCAGTCCCCGCGTTGAGTACCTAGCTTCCACCAGGAATGAGGGCGTGGCATACGCATTAAATAAAGGCCTCCGTCGCGCGATGTCTGAAAGCTTTGACTGGTTGCTCACGTTAGATCAAGACAGCACGTTTCCAGAGCGTCATCTCCACGATCTCTTAGAAGTAGCAAAGGGAAGCGGCCTCGAAGTGGGGATGGTCGTCCCTGCCGTGAACCCAGGTACAGAAGTAGTCGATCGGATTGAAATTGTGAGGTTTGCCATCACGTCGGGTGCGTTACTTCGAGTGGAGGCGGGGTCAAGGACAGGCATGTTCGAGGAAAAACTATTCATTGACTCGGTTGACAATGAGTACTGCTTGCGCCTGCGAAAGACCGGCTATCGGATAGTAAGGGCAAACCACTGCACCCTGCAACACCAAATGGGGAACTTAATGCGGACCTCGTTCCTCGGCATTCAGGTCAAGTTTGTGTCACGACCTTCGTGGCGGAGTTATTACTTCACACGTAACCTCCTTCACACAATGTTCAAATATGCTTTCTTCGATCCGTTGTTTTTTTGGTTTGGTATCGCCGAACTATCGAAGCAGAGCGCACGCTCGATCTTTTTAGAAAAAAACAAGTTGTCGCACCTGAGTGCGATGTTCTTAGGCGCTGTCGATTTTGTACGGCGGCGATACGAGAACCTTTAGAACCTCCAGATCTCGGTTCGATTCAAACTCATTCTAATCTTCTGGGCCACTTGACCTAACGGAAGGTTGGTCCCGACCTTTTGAGAGAGCTCTTTAAAGCGTTTCTTCGATGCACGACACTTTTCCCTTCCTTGAAAGAAAAGATAGATTGACTTCACATAGTGAAACCGGAAGGATAAGATGCGAACCAAACTCTCGAAAAAAATCTGGGGAAAGTAAATCCACATTTGCCAAGTGTTCAAATGGATGGCATGAAGGAACATCTTATTGCGATAGTATATCGTCTGGATGTGCTGTTTCCTGCTCTTCGATTTAATGCTCGACGAGGTCTTGTGACGACACACTGCGCGGTGGTCGTAGTAACACTTCCAACCGAGGCGCCATGCGCGCAACGACAGTTCGTAATCTTCGATGTAAAACGGCGCAAAGATTTCATCGAAGCCACCAAGCATCAGGAGTTTCTCTCGACTGACGAGCGCTTCGGCACCGGAAAGGTACATAGTGAACAGTCCTCCCTCGACAGGCGTCTCTGAGGGCAAAAAGTTCTTGAAGGTCTTGATCTTCGCACCTTGGAAGGTGGGTAGTTTTGCGCCGTCCTGAATTCTATTGTCTTCCCAGTTGACGATCTGACCCATGACACCAAAAGTGTCGCTCTTTTCAAAATATGGTAGCAAGTAATTGAAGTAGTCGGGCTCCAACTTCACGTCGCTATTCAGCAAGAAGACCAAGTCGTAGGTAGCTTGCCTTATACCATTGTTGATGGTAGGTGAAAATCCCTTATTCACTTCATTGCGAATAACTTTCACCTCTGGATAATCGCGGTGAAGCATTTCGACGGACTCGTCGGTCGAGCAATCGTCTACCACGAGAACCTCATAACTCAACCCCGACTTTTTGAGCGCTGCAAAAAGTGGTGGCATAGTTTGCGGGAACAGAGTTACACCGTTGTAATTCGGAATCACAACCGAAAGTCCATAAAGGTCGGTCGGTACTTTCTTCGGTTCGATCACGACGGTCGAAGATGCGGGCAACCGTTGCACATGACCTGCCTGCCAATCCTCCTTCCAAAAGGCTACTGTTCCGTTTCCGAGGATTGACTTCCATTCTTTGGTATCAGTAAATTTCCGTGCGTGCGTGGCATCGACACCAGATACATACTGTCCTTTCCAGGCGCGTGCTCGATGTTGCCGAACAAATGACTGCGACAGCTGAACCTGCTCCTTCAGAACCAACACGTATTCTTCTCGAGCGATACCTACCGCTTCATTGAGTGCATCTGCGTTCGTTGTCTCAACGAAGCGAATGGGCGTTGGGAAATCGGTAGCGATACCACGCTTCTTGCTTGCCTCGGCGGCGAGCTTTCCGTTCACAATTACTTCGGCCGGGAGTTCTTTTTGATTTCGAATGCTTGTGAGCGTCCGTTCTAAGTCTTCCATTTTGCCGGACGATTCCACGATTAACGACACGCGAACCGTTCGGTTTGCCTCGAGCAACTTAGCATACTTATAAAATACCCAGTGCGCCGTGGAACCAGAAACTATTAGACCTTTATATCCATCAAGTATACCCCCTTTCAGAATGTACGCTTTGAAGAACGCAAAAACTGTCTTGTAAATAATTTTCAAGCTCGAGGACGACGTACGATATCGATTTACCTGAGCGTGAATAGTGGAGTAGTTCTGGTTCTTCTGTAGGAACTGCGCGATGTTGTCGTAGGCGCGATGGTATAAGTCGCCTTTAATGGCCGCAGAAGTTGCTCCTTCGATAAGATCCACACGTTCGTGTACGCCATCGCCTTGCCAAGAACCTTTGCGTCGATCCCAAAGCCTGAGTTTTTGATCTGGATACCAACCACAGGTTTTGATCCAGGTGCCTTCGAAACTTGACAAGCGGTTGAACATATAGCCATCCTTCTTCCAATCCGCTTTCACTTTCAGGATGGACTGCGTCAATTCCGAAGAGAGATATTCGTCTGCGTCGAGCGACAACACATAATCGTGGGTGGCAAGCGACACCGCTTTATTCTTCTGCTTGGCAAATCCGGGAAATGCTTGTTGATAGAATTTTGCACCGTGTTCTTCAGCAATCTTGCGCGTAGCGTCCTGCGAGAAACAGTCCAAGATTACCACCTCGTCTACCACGGCTTTCACCGAGTCGATGCATCGAGCGATGTTTCGTTCCTCATTATACGTAATAATAACCGCACTAATCTTGATCATCACATGGGGACTTAGGTGTTAAAGTTCTCTCTTATCGTGCACAAAACAAAACTCATCCAAGCGTCTACCTTGTCAACGTCCGACTTCGTTTTTTGAGTACCCCTAATCGAACAAATAGTGTCGATCGTGCCGACGAACCGTTGTATCTTTCGGCAATGTTTTTTCGTGCAACATCTGGTTCGCTCAGCGATGTTGAACTCGTAGCCAAATACCGTGCTTCGGGCGACTTGAATTTGGTGAGCGAACTTTTTGGGCGCTACACGGCGATGATTTACGGGGTTTGCGTGAAATACCTCCGAGACCGGGACGATGCCAAAGATGCCGTGATGCAAGTCTTCGAAAAACTGCCGTCAGCGCTTCAAAACCATGAAATCGCTAATTTCAAGAGCTGGCTTTACGTCATGGCGCGAAATCACTGCCTGATGCAAATTCGGGCTTTGAAAGGAAAGAAATTCGAGGATTTGGACAGACTTGGTATGGAATTCAGTCCCGACGCGCATCCGGACGACGAGCCAGAATTGGAAGGCGATCTAAACAAGCTAGAAAAGTGTCTGCAGACCCTTTCAAACGACCAAAAAACCTGTGTCCGCCTATTTTTCTTGGATCAGAAATGCTACAAAGACATCAGCGATGAGACTGGTTATGACTACAACCAGGTGAAGAGTTATATCCAAAACGGCAAACGCAACTTGAAGATCTGCATGGAGCAAAATGGATAATTTGAGCCACGATATCGAGCGCTACCGAAAAGGTGAAATGACCCCTGAGGAGATGCACGCTCTGGAGAAGAAGGCGTTGTCCGATCCTTTCTTGGCTGATGCATTGGATGGAGCGCTCTCCCTCGAACCGGCCTCGTTCTCCGAAGACGTGGCGAGCCTAGACCGTGCGATCTATGAAGGTCCAAAGAGAACCAAAACTATTTTCTTCAGTCCGTTGCGTATCGCGGCAGGCGTGGCTCTTTTTATTGGAGCGGCGGCACTCTACTTTTTGCTAAACCCGGTTGACGAGCCGCCGATGCTCTCGAAAACTGAATCGCCAGCACCACAATCACCAATTCAAAAAGAGGACTCGGTCGCAGCGACGGTTCAATCGTCAGCTTCGAACGACGAGCCAACTCAGGATGATTTATCGCACGATGTCACCAAACCAAAATCGCGCAAGCAAAAAGATGCAAGCGTAACCACGAGTCCAGCGATAGTTTCTCAGGAAGATGCTTCTCAACCAACCGCGTATTCCGAAAGTGAATCCGATTCAAGACAGATAGCTAAGGTGACCACGACAGCAGACACGGCACGGATCGCAGGGGTGTTACAAGGTCAGGCCGCCGGTGTTTCCACCGTGAGCAGCCAGCGAATCACCGGTCAAGTAACATCTTCGGAAGACGGGTTGCCACTCCCTGGTGTCAATGTGATGATCAAAGGAACGGCACAAGGAACGACGACTGACTTGAATGGAAATTTTTCGTTGGAACTTCCCGAGCGTGCATCCCTTGTATTTTCTTTTGTTGGTCTGGAAACCGTTGAAGCGGGGCAACCAACAAATGGTACTTTGAACGTGAACATGAAAGAAGACGTGTCGCAACTGAGCGAGGTGGTTGTGACACGCAGTGCATTGCCAAAACCCGAAACGGAGGGTCCGGTCGTGAGACTAGCCGAACCGATTGGAGGCATCAAAGCTTACAACCGCTACCTCGAAGACAACCTCCGTTATCCTCAGCAAGCACTCGACAACAATGTGAAGGGACGTGTGGTGGTTGAATTCAGCGTTGGGGAAGATGGCAAACTTGACAACTTCGTGATCATGAGAGGCCTCGGGTATGGCTGCGACGATGAGGTCATTCGACTCGTGAAAGAAGGACCCGGATGGATCCCTTCCTCCGAGGACAACCAGCCCGTTGAAACCAACGTCAGGGTTCGAATGCGATTCGACCCCATCAAGGCTAGAAAAAAGAAGTAAGTGTTCATTGGCAGATTGGCCAACACATATATTCTAGGTAGATTTTAATGGGAATTTTCAAGACATTGGAGCAATGCTCGCGTTGAAAGGGAGCAGTGTCTTAATCTCAAGCATGTCAAAGAAAGCTACCGCCAAGTCCATCCCACAAGAAATTCTCGACCTTGTTCGTAAAGAGTTCAACTCTTCGGAATACGTGTTCAAATCGCGGGGAACTGGTAAATGGAGCTTTGTACCGTTGTTGCAGAAGGCGCTTCAGCATTTCCTTGAAACTCACAAGGAAGAACTCCCCAACTTCATCTTGCACTACCCTCACGGGCCAACCGAAGACCTTCTTCGTCGCGCCTTTAACTTGAAGAGCCCTCCTGGCGCCACGAAATCGCTGCGAGACTTGCTATGCTTATACGCAACCCACTTAAAGTACGATTGGAATGGAGTGATCAAAAACTACTTCTCCGAAAAATATGCCGCATTGATTGATGTGGACAAGCCAGAACAACAAGAATCGGTTCCCACGCCACCTAATTTCGAATTGTTCGCGAGCCAAGTGGCCAACATTCTACTCGAAAAGTTGTCTGCCAAGGAGATAGAAGTTGTGAAGAAGCAGTTGTTGGAGGAAAAGACCACCCAACAGAGTGCACCCGAGACGATTGAAGACATTTCGATACCTTCTTTCAACGACCCCGAGCGACCCGAATTTCCCCCAAAGCCTTTTTTTACGCCCAAGTTTCCTGCTTCTCAAACGCGACGAATTGTTGTCCCCGGTTTCTCCGACGTATGGCTGAAAGACGAGAGCACCAACCCTGGTGGAACACACAAGGCACGCATGGCGTGGGAGGTTTTGATTAAAGCAAAACGCTACCAGATCAGGGAGATCTCGTTGATCTCGTCCGGGAGTGCTGCGGTCGCGATTCAGTACTTCTTCAATTTATTTGGCGCCAACACTGTGTTGAAAGTCTTGGTCGATCGACGCATGAAACCGGAGATCAAGCAAGCGCTTACCGACATGGGGTGTAAAGTATATGAAACGGATTTGTCGGCGAAACCATTGACCGGAAAGGAGATCAAGGAACTCACCGACAATCACACAGGTATTGACATCACTTATCGTGAAATCCTCGACCGTTATAGTGATAATTACTATGACTGGCTCTCGTACGAGATTTTGAATGAAAGTCCATCACACTGCTTTATTCCATTTGGCACCGGCGACTTGTTTATTAACTTGTTGATCATCGCTGAACGGGAATATAACAATCGGATTTTTAAGCACGACCCACGCTTCCGCGGGAATATGAACGTGATCAGTAAGTGCAACTTTTTTGGAGCGACTTCGCACAATGCGAACACTCGGCTAGACAAGTTGTTTTCATATTATCTGCCTTCCCTCAACGATTATAATGATTATCTAACCTCGATGATCGACAATGCCAGGATCGGGTCCTCGTCCGGGATTCTCGAAGTTGAAGAAGAATTTATTGACGAAGCTTTAGAGATTGCAAAGGGCCAGGGTATCAACTGTGAGCCGAGCGGAATCGCTGGGCTGGCATTGTTGCTCCAGCTTCGCAACGACATTCCCCACGACGAAAAGATACTGATCGTGAATACCGGGCTTACCAATTACACACTGAAAAGAACCACTGGCAAGTAGGTGGCCAAACTACCCCGCCGAAGGATCGTGACAAGGCTCAGCCGTTACACTAAGGGTCTTCGAACTTTGAAGTTTCTTCTTATTTTTAGGGCTTAACATTTTAGTAATCCTCTCTTCTCTGCCCTGAAGAGGCCAAACCAAACCTTATGAGTCTATTCATTAAAAAACCTCTCGACCAATTGCTCGCATCGGCGAGCGGCGATACAGGTCTGAAGCGTACGCTCGGACCTGCCAACCTGATCGCCCTCGGCGTCGGAGCGATCATCGGCGCGGGCCTTTTCGTGCGAACAGCGCAAGCAGCTGCTGACGCGGCGGGTTCTGCCGTGATTCTCTCCTTCGTGGTGGCCGCCGTAGGTTGCGCATTCGCTGGACTTTGCTATGCCGAGTTCGCCTCGATGATCCCTGTTGCTGGGAGTGCCTATACCTACGCCTACGTGACGATGGGCGAGTTCCTGGCATGGATCATTGGCTGGGCACTAGTACTTGAATACGCGCTCGCAGGCGCCACTGTGGCGATATCTTGGAGTCAATACCTCAACCGATTACTAGATGGGGCCATACCGTATGAGTGGTGTCACTCGCCTTTCGAATCGGAGGGCGGTTTGACGGGTATCGTCAACGTTCCTGCACTGCTGATCCTATTCCTGCTCACGCTCGTATTGATTCGGGGCACTAAAGAGTCGGCGCTCCTCAACGCAATAATTGTATTCAT
This sequence comes from Cyclobacteriaceae bacterium, assembly GCA_044226945.1. Classification (GTDB taxonomy): domain Bacteria; phylum Bacteroidota; class Bacteroidia; order Cytophagales; family Cyclobacteriaceae; genus ELB16-189. Next base: position 8,870 of record JBGAGB010000003.1, read on the forward strand.
CAAAGTTGCGATCGTGCTCCTGTTCATCGCATTAGGGTGGCAATTTATCGACCCCGCCAACCATGTGCCTTTCATGATTCCCGAGGGAGAACCTGGCCACGAATCATTCAATTCATTTGGTATCGGAGGTGTGTTTGGCGGCGCATCGATCGTGTTCTTTGCCTTTATCGGGTTCGATGCCGTGTCTACCGCCGCGCAAGAGGCCAAGAATCCAAAACGCGACATGCCCCTCGGCATCTTGGGATCACTCTTCTTCTGCACGATCCTATATGTTCTTTTCGCATACGTGCTTACCGGCGTGGCGCCTTGGAAGGAATTTGGTGCAGCAGGTAAAGAAGCTTCCGTTGCCTATGCCATCGACACTTATATGCCTGGGTATGGCTGGCTATCACGTTTCGTAACCATCGCCATCCTTGCTGGCTTCTCATCCGTGATCTTGGTCATGTTACTGGGTCAGTCGCGTGTCTTCTATTCGATGGCCAAGGATGGGCTTATTCCAAAGATCTTTTCGGAGCTACACCCAAAGTATCGCACACCTTATAAATCAAATTGGATATTGTTGGTGTTCGCAAGCATTTTCGGTGGCTTCGTTCCGGTGAGCGTCGCGGGTGACCTAACCAGCTTCGGAACCTTGTTCGCCTTCGTGTTGGTGTGTGTGGCCGTGTGGATCATGCGGGTGAAAAATCCTGAAATCCCAAGAGCGTTCAAGACACCACTCGTTCCTTTTGTGCCGATCATGGGCATACTTATTTGCACGCTCTTGATCATTACCCTCGATGGCTTTACTCAACTGGTGGCGATGGGTTGGATGGCAGTAGGGCTCGTGATTTACTTTAGCTATAGCAAGGATCATTCGTTGCTGAGAAAAGGTAAAAATTAAGAATTCAGAATTTAGAATTTGGAATTATGGAGCCCGACTTAGGTCGGGCTTTTTTTTATTTGACAGGTTCCGAATAGCCTCACCCCCCGCCGACAGGGTTGTTAGTTCATGACGTCGGAAGTGATGTCAGAAGAGAATTCAGAATTCGAAATTCAGAATTTAGAATTATGGAGCCCGACTGATGTCGGGCTTTTTTTAATTTGACGGGTTCCGAATAGCCTTACCCCCCGCCGACAGGGTTGTTAGTTCATGACGTCGGAAGTGATGTCAGAAGAGAATTCAGAATTCGAAATTCAGAATTTAGAATTATGGAGCCCGACTGATGTCGGGCTTTTTTAATTTGACGGGTTCCGAATAGCCTCACCTATGCCGACAGGGTTATTAGTTGATGACATCTGACGTGATGGTCAGTGTCGACGCTACGAGTTCGGTGCGGTATTGACGCAACGGGCGCCAGGCAGGGCCTCCCGTGGGCTGGCCTTCGGAGAAATTGAACGTCGAACCACAACTCGAATCTTCCAAGAAGAGCAGTGAACTGTGGACATTCACGGTTGAACCCGCAGCATTCGGATGGAATGAACAGTTCTTTTCGTAGGCGCGATAAGTGGTAGAGTTCACCCGATAGACGATCACCCCACGCACGCCAATCTTTCCAAACTCTTTATAGCCACCATCAACTCGCAGGCTGTTGAACTCAGGTAAACCGAGGTTGATGACAAGGTCTGAAAACGCCACAAAGGGAATTGGGTCGTCTGTCATCTCCGGCTCGCACGACCCGAGGCCCAGACTGGCACACACGAGTACTAGTGTGTAAATACAAGACCTTGCTATTGTCACCCTCATGCTATCACTCCCTCGCACTCGAAGCTGTCGAGCTCGTCGCTATAAGACGGTATTGAATTGCTTTAAGAACCTAACATCGTTCTCTGAATAAAGACGCAAGTCGTTTACGTTATAAAGCAATTGCGCGACGCGTTCAATGCCCATACCGAATGCGAAACCAGTAAACTCCTCTGGGTCGATATCGCAGTTCTTCAACACGTTGGGATGAACCATTCCCGATCCCGCGATTTCTACCCAGCCAGAGTGCTTGCACACGTTGCATCCCTTTCCCTTGCAGATGAGGCACGAGATATCGATTTCTGCGCTCGGCTCGGTAAAAGGAAAGAACGAAGGACGGTAACGAATCTTGATATCCTTGCCATACATTTCTTTGGCAAAGTGGTAGAGGGTCTGTTTTAGGTCGGCGAATCCCACATTTCTATCCACATACAAACCTTCCACTTGATGAAAGAAGCAGTGTGCGCGTGCTGAGATTGCTTCGTTTCGGTACACCCGTCCAGGCATGATGCTCCGGATCGGTGGTTTCGAGTTTTCCATGAGTCGGATCTGCACGTTCGACGTGTGGGTGCGCAGCAATACTTCTGGGTTCTTTTCAATGAAGAACGTGTCTTGCATTTCGCGCGCGGGGTGGTTGGGTGGAAAATTAAGAGCGGTAAAATTGTGCCAGTCGTCCTCAATTTCGGGGCCGTCCGAGACGCTGAATCCCAGCCGTTCGAAAACCTCGATAATGCGAAGTCGGGTGAGCGTGAGTGGGTGCAGGTTGCCCGTCTTGTTCGCAATTGGGGGCAACGTCAGGTCGATGTCGGTGGTACCCGCTGCCAGTTGTTCTGTGGCCTCCTGCAGCGATTTCAGCTTGGCCTCGGCCAGTTGCTTCAGTTCGTTGAGGATGCGCCCAGCGTTCTTCTTTTGGTCGGGGACGACCGTCTTCAATTCTTCGAATAATACCGGGATCAGGCCCTTTTTGCTCAGGTACTTCAGCCTGAATTCCTCCACCAGCGCAGGGGTGGTGGCTTGGTAAATCTCTATTTCAGCTTTTAGGGCTACTACTTTCTCCTCCATGACGTGTTTGCCGCTGCTGTGCAAATTTGAGCGCCATACTTATGGCTAGGCCCATGGCGACAGCGGTCGGCAAAATTACGCTATCTGGCTTACTCTTTAAAGCGAGGGCCACAGCAATAAAAACAACTTGCATGGCTGCGATTACCAATACTGTTTTGGCATGTGAAAAGCCGAATTTGAGGAATTGGTGGTGCAGGTGATTCTTGTCTGCCCGGAATGGCGACTGCATCCTGCTGAGTCTTAAGATGATTACGCGCAGCGTGTCGAAAATGGGGATGACCATGATCATGACTGCTGTGCCAATGGAACCCGTAAATCGATATGGGTTGGCATCGGCTAGCACATAATTCATATTGATAAAGCGAATGACGAGATACGAGAGGAGCAAACCCAGTACCAGGGCACCAGTGTCGCCCATAAAAATGGAAGAGGGTTCCCAGTTGTAATAGAGGAATGCCGCGACGGCGCCAGCAAATGCAAATGAGATAAGCGCCAGGGAAGTTTCACCGACGACAAAGAACCAACTACCGAAACACACAAGCACGATAAGTCCAACGGTGCCGGCAAGACCATCGAGGCCATCGATAAGATTGTAGGCGTTGGTAAGAATCACGACGGTAAAGACTGTAATGATCCACGCTGCGGGATTTGTAAACACGACACCGTCCCATACCAATCCATAGAATGACCACAGCGTGGTGTCGCCAAAGACGACGACGATGATGATTGGCAGGATTTGCCCGATCAGCTTTTGTCGTGGGGTCAATGTCAGAATATCGTCCCGAAGGCCGGTGATGAACATCATGGCGATGCTGATTGCAAAGAACTTGTACTCCGTCCACCGCGCGAATGGCATTCCGATGAGCAGCGCAAATGCGGCTCCCATGAGGATGCATACTCCGCCCATGGATGGCGCAAAGTGACGATGGATCTTATGTTTTCCCGGAGTGTCGTATAAACGTAATTGTGCAAGCAGTTTGATCAACACGGGCATGAATAGAAACGTGACCGTGAAGGCTGAAGCGGCGTAGATGAGGAGTAGGTATGGGTTCACAATCCTTAAAATGCTTTGTCGCTTCCGCGGATGAGGCTCACGACCGTTAAGAAAATGATCTTGATATCTAACCAGAACGACCAGTTCTCGATATAGAATCGATCGAGCCGAACGCGATTCTCCATGTCGGCAAGGTCCTGTGTTTCGCCCCTATATCCCATACATTGTGCTAATCCAGTAATCCCTGGCTTGACGTAGTGCCGCGACATCATGTTTTCAATTTGATGAGCAAATGCTTCGTTGAGTTTTATTGGATGCGGCCGTGGCCCTATCATCGACATTTCACCCAGGAAAACATTAATGAGCTGGGGAAGTTCGTCGATGCTTGACTTCCGAAGAAAACTTCCGATGCGGGTTATACGTGGGTCGTCTTTGGTTGCCTGTTTGGTATCGGCTTCTCGGTTGACCACCATTGTCCGAAACTTAAAACAATGGAAGGGTTTGTTCATTTCGCCATTTCGGAGTTGGAGAAAAAAAACTGGTCCGCGAGAATCTATCTTGATGATGAGCCCAATGAGAGGGATCAGCCATGACATCACAAGCAACAAAAGAATTGAAGAACCCACGACATCGAACACTCGCTTGATCGCCTGATTGGCAGCAGAGTCGATGGCATATGCGTGTAGATCGGCTGGTTCTTGATCAAACTTTTCTAGTTGTAGTGACTTTGGCGCTGTCTCTGTGACAAACTTCACCTTGACCAAGTAGTCGAGTCCAAAACGGATAAGTTGCTGAACGTCCTTGGTGTCAATATTTCCATCGCAGCAGAAAATTTCACGAACATCATTTTGAACACAGAACTCTTGCCATTGCTGGGAACCTTGCTCGTAGTCGAGATAACCGGCAAAGCGGTATCCGGCACTTCGTTCTAATAGATAAAATTTTCGAACATAGGCAGCTTTTTCCGTGCGTCCCAAAATTGCGTAGTTCCGGCGCGTTTTGGTTCCCGGTAACCGCTTGACGACAAGGTAAATCAACATGCGGAAAAGGAAGAACATCGGAATGAAGAGTACATATATTCCGAGCAATAGGAGCCATGAATAGTGTTGTTTAAATACCAACACAAGGCACGCAACCACGAGCAGGTGGATGAACATGAACGCAAGCTGGCTCTTTACAATCTTGGGGACAGTCCAGCCCTTGATTGACTGGTACGGTGCTGATACCATGACCAGAAATAACCAGGTCAAGTTGCTAAAAATGATCAAGTAAACATGTGCGGCTTCCATCGTGACGGAGTTGCCACTTTGGAACAATAGAATCGACCAAGCAATGGATAAATTGAGGAGGAGGATGTCCCCCACAAAATGCATTAACCTCAAGGAAACCGCCATCCGCGCGCCAGAATTTTTGTCTGGACCTCAAAGGTCAAACAAAATCCATCAACTTACAACCGGACGATGTGCAGATAGCGCCAGATGGCGTGATGCAACGATTTGTTGGGCGAAGGCGTAAAACACGACGCCTTGGTATCGGCCGAGGAAGACTTCGGTCATTCCGTAGATAAAAAATGGAAAAATGGTAAGGATCGCGAGGGTGTCGGATTTCCGCAGTGCAACATAGAGCGTGTGACCGAGCATCAGCAAAAGTGCTACGACTCCCACCAGGCCGCCAGTAAAATAGGTCTGAATGAATTGGTTGTGTGCGTTGTAGCTATCAACGGCGAAACTATTCATGCCGTGCTTAAGATAGTATTCATTTAGGACCAGCTTATCATCACCGGTGCCCACTCCAAATAAAACATTAGGATTGGCAGCAATAGCAGACTTCCACAATTGCAATCTATCCCAATAGTCGGTCTGGGATGATAAGTAGGAGGCGGTGTCGTCTAGTGAATTAACGCCGTAGAGTACGAGGATCATTACGCAAACCGTTACGAACACCTGCGATTTCTCGCGAGTTCGTTGCTCGAGGAGATACTTGAGTGAAAAGAAAGCCAATACGAGTATAAAACTGACAAGCGATGTTTGCCCGCCAGAGAGCAAAAGAACCACGAACAAGAAAAGCAACGCGGGAAAGGCAACCCAGCCCGGCAACTTGGATTCACCATAAAAAATGGTGTAAAGCCCGTAGGCGATCACAAAAATGATATAGTAGGCCAGGTATGTAGGTTGAATTTGAATGATGCCACTCAGGTTCTCATAGAAAAAGTTAGCAGGATCCCCAGTATCGATAAACCGCCGGAGCGCATGTGCAACACAGACGATGCAAGCGAGTACAAGGCCGGCGGCCATCGCATAATAGAGCTGGTGCGTTTTCTTTGTGTCTCCTCTAACCAACGCCGACATTACGATTGGCACAGCCAGCAAGCTAAAACTGGTCTCCAAAACGCGAAAGCCGGCGTCGAGATCGCTAGAGTATAGCAACCCTACGACTTGCACCAACAGGAATATCCAGATCGCCCAGGATGTATAAAATATTCGGTTTCGAGTTTCAGCAGACCAACTAAACAATAGTGTGCATGCTACGCTCAAGATTAACACTCTAACGCTGACAAATTGGGACAATGGTATGGAGAACACGAACGCGAGCAATGTATACCAAGGAATTGCTTCCCGAATTCTCGTGTTCAAGTTGATCTTCATATCGATCCGTGTTTCTGAGTTTTGGCTAGAAGTCTCTTAAACAAGTCTTCGTGCTCATCGGTCACTTTTGTCCAGTTGAAAGTCGATCGAATCTTTTCGCTGTTAACCTGTACAAATTTTTGACTATTTGTCTTTCGAAGTTCGCTCGCCTCAGTGGTAATCCTAGCTACGTCGTTGGTACTCGCAAAATACAATGCTGCGTCACCAAGAATCGTAGCGTTGAAGTCATTCTCGTGTGCTACAATGAAGCATTCGCATGCCATCGCCTCAAGCAACGAAGGATTTGTTCCTCCGACGGAGTGACCATGAAAATAGAGGCTGGCAAAATGGCGAACAGCGTCTAGTGTTTCCTTTTCATAGATTCCACCGACAAAGCGAACGTGTGTTCCTTTTCCGTATGTGGCAACCAAATACTTTCCAAACTCGGTCTTTGTGTTACCGACGACGACCAGCGGAAATGAAACGCCTGAGGCGAGATGTCCCTTGATAACCACCTCTATGTTATTTTCCGGTTCCACACGAGCCACTACCAAGGAGTACTCAAATGGTTTCAACTGGAACTTTTCTAGTAACTCGGGACGAAACTTGTCAACAGGGTCCGCGCCGTATGGAATATAGAATGAATCCACGTTGAACTTTTCGCGCAGGTATTTTTGAATACCAATATTGTCGGAAATCAGGTAGGGCGAATGATTTACAGCAATCGCCTCTAGCTTTTCGATGATCCTCTGTACCGTCCGATTCCATTTTGACCGCTTGTATTCGAGCCCATCCATGTTCGTCACCAGAATCGGCATCCCCCGCTTCTCCATGCCATAATACTTCATCGATAAAGCGGCGCTGTGATACCCCGCTTCGTAGATAATGTCGAAATCCTTGCGTAAGGCATCGCGCAAGCAAAGGTGGTCGTAGATGATATTTGCAGCTCCGCCAAGGATTGATTCTGGGCTATAGGCCCTCTCGATTTTGACACCCTTGAAAGTCTCTTCTTTGTACTTATGGAAATGAGGGTTGTACACGGTAACACTGTGCCCTCGCTCGACCATTCGCACCGAAAAGTATTCGGCAAATTGTTCGTACCCTCCGTAATTATTTGGAATTCCCTTGGTTCCTAAAATTGCAATCTTCATTCTGTTTGTTGTTCTATTCTCCTATTCGCGCTCAAGGCACATCACGTAACGTTCCAATATTTCCATAATCACCACGTTCGGTCGTTCCCGTTCCACAATTTCCCGGTCAAGCTCACATATCCAAATGCACTTACTCTCGCTGAAGTGATAAGGTAGGAACTTCAAGAATGGTGTTCCAAATGAATCGCGAAACATAAGAAGCTTCGGCAAATCGGGCCCACCTGCGTTCGTCACAACAATTGGCTTGCTATAGTACTGCTTTCCCGGATAAAGGTCTATTTGCTGCTCCACAAATGGCGGAGGGGACTTCGGTAGGAATTCCACGCGGTTCGGCTCAGGGTACCATTCTCCAGCCGCAATTAAGTCTACCAAGTCGCCTGGCTTCTTGCTGGTGCGATTCATGGTGAACGTCTCGAGCCCAATGGGTTGAACGCCCAAGCGTTCGGTGAGCTTGCGATATGCCAGATATGCACCGTAATCGTTCCAGTGCGTATCGGTCTTCATGAAGATCGGAATGGAATCGTTCTTATGTGCAAGCATCTCACCTCGCAAGTCGAGTATTTCGACCGTCGATTGTTGGGATCTTAGGAAGTCAATGATTTGATCGAGTCGTTTCCCGTGCGTGCCGCGAACATTAATTGACGCTGGTAAGAACTCCGGGTAAATACTTTGCTTGTCTGGAGGTATTGTGATAATGAATTTGATGCCGAGGCTATCAAAAAAACGTTGTTTTTGTTCCAACCTGTCTTTAATCCGAATTAAAGTGCTCTCGTCTAAAACAAGCAGTTGTTGATGATCCGAGTTAGAATCGCCATCGTTTCTATCACCGTAGAAAAACCAGCCATCATCGCCGATGGAAACGCGCGGAAATGAAGTTGCCAAAACCCGTGTAGCGAAAAAGGTATTGAGTTTCACCCACGTGGGTCGGAAAGAGAAATGGTCATTGAAATACTTTTCGAATGATTTTGGATACTGAGTGATCGTTGACCATGAAAATGTCGGCCTTGGCTCAAGCACCCTATTTTCGACTGTCGACGTATCGTCAAGTTTTAACTCCAAGGCTCCGTTTAGAAAAGGAACATAAAGCACAATCAAAAAGCTTCCAGCGAAAACTTGATTGAACGGGATGGGGTTTTTGCTTCGAACCCAAGTCCAACCAAACAAGAGACTTAGAAAAAATACGCCAAACCCAACGAATCGTGGCCCCCAACGCATGACCATTTCCCGATCCGCTACAAATTCTTGGATATCTTTTTCTATTGGACCGCTCACCAAAAAAGGGTCGTTACCAGTGGGAGTCAAGGTCCAATCTTGGTTGCGCTCGATTGTTACTTGGTTACTAATTGTGAAGAGGTCTCTGATGGGTCGACGCAACCAAGGTTCCGCTAACTCAACCTTCGAAACATTTATGGCTCCAGGTTGATCTCCAAAATCGATTCGAATCGACTTAATGTCGTCCGCTGGGATTTGGACCTGAATTGTTTGCGGTTCGGCACGACCGACCACGCTGCGCACGACAGACTGTCCCTCGTTGAAGCCCACCCCTGAGTCGAAGAAGCACTGCAATAAGAAGTCGTGTTGGGAAGTGAGCTCAACGCGCACGGTCACAGTCTCTGAGCTCACGAGCCATCTTGTCGTGCACCAAAAGGCGACAATTGCCAGAAGGGCGAGCATCAAAACTTTGACAATTGCGAGGTGCGTCTCTACCTGTTTCATTTTCTAAAAGCGAAAGTAAATGAAAGGGTTGTATGTCTGTGCAGCAATACTGGCGATCGACAGCAATAAGATCAGAAGCCAGGAACACGTCAATGCGAATCGCCAATAGTATCCGAAAATTGGTTTTGCCGAAAGTATCGCGCTAGCTCGGTTTGGAAGATCGGTGGAGAACATCACCCCAAAAATGAAGCAAAGGGCAACTTTGGTATCCCAATAGTCGAGATAAGAAACAGCAGGTGTGTCGATGCCTGCATGGGACCCAAACATCACGCCTATATAGTTGGTCGCCTGCGAAAGTTCGGGAACTCTAAAGAAAACCCAGCCTACCATCACCACTAGCAACGTGTAAGTATGCCGCAATGCGACCGGTGCGCGGTCGATAAAGTTTCCCCATTTACCACGCTCCAAGACGAGAAATACTCCGTGAAACAATCCCCAGAAAATAAAGCTCAAGCTTGCTCCGTGCCACAAGCCTGTGACGAAAAAAACAATAAGCAAGTTTCTATAAATCTTCCAGGTGGTCACATGACTCCCACCCAACGGGATGTACAAATAGTCGCGGAACCAACTCGAGAGGGAAATGTGCCATCGTCGCCAGAAGTCCCTGATGTTTTCGGCAATATATGGTAGGTTAAAATTCTCTTTAATGTGAAATCCAAACATCTTCCCAAGGCCGATAGCCATGTCTGAATAGCCAGAAAAATCAAAAAAGATTTGCAAAGTGTACATCACGATGCCCGTCCACCCGGTCGCAATACCCAATTGGTCATACGAACCGTCGAAGATCTTGTCGGCGACGGAACCAAACGTGTTTGCAAGCAATACCTTCTTCGCCAAACCGATTGTGAATCTTATCGCTCCATCGGTAAACTTCGTAAAGGTTGCCTCTCGTTTCTCAATCTCTTGGTAAATGTCCTTGTATCGAATAATTGGTCCCGCCACCAGTTGGGGGAAGAAGGAGATGTAGAGGCCGAGGTTTAGGATGTTACGCTGCGGCGTCACGATCTTTCGGTGGATGTCGATAATGTACGACAGGGAGTGAAACGTATAAAACGAAATACCTAGAGGCAGCGCAATCGGTTCTGTTTCTAATTGAAGTCCCGTGATCTGGTTTAACATCTCGACGAGGAAATTGAAATACTTATAATAAACAAGGAAGAGGATGTTCGCAACGATTCCGAATGCAAGAACTGCCTTCCCTATCTTTTTTCCGTTGTATCGGTCAACTGCCAAGCCGGCGACGTAGTTGAAAGCTGTGGATAGCAGCATGAGAAGAATGTATACTGGTTCTCCCCAGGCGTAAAAAATCAAACTCGCCAGCAGCAAGAATATATTTCGATACTCATCCTTAATGATGAAGTAGGTGACGAGGCAAATCGGTAAAAAAAGAAAAAGAAAAATTGGTGTGCTGAACAGCATTCGTTCTCAGTTTTCGGGGCGCGATTGCTCTGATGTAGCGCTCGGTAGGTAAAATAGGGCTAGAAAGAACGCCGTAAAAACGATACCCTTGTTTGCTTCCAAGAACGACTCAGTCAAACTAATTGAGCAAACAGCGATCATCAAGGCAATCATCAGGCGATCTCTTACTCTTGCCGCTTTGGCAATCCCCACCGCATACAATGTCAAAGTCGCAATCAACCCCGCAATGCCATTCTTTAAAAACGACTCAACATATTGGTTGTGGGCATTATACTCGTAATAGCCATATACTTCGGTTTCCGAAACTCGAAGGGCCATGTTGTGCTTCTCATACACCTTATTTAAAAAATCCTGCACATCACCGGTTCCCTGTCCCCAAAACCACTGGTGCGTGGCAATTGATTCCGTGATTCCAAATTTCCAGAACATCAATCGAAGCGATAGCCCGTTCACCCGTGAAAAGTCGTTCATGATGTCCTCCTTCAAAATTGTGAAGTTATCAAAGTTGGCAACCTCACGATATCGTTCACGAAGCACGGAGCCAAAGGACGCAACAAAAATTCCCAACACAATTATTGCCCCAGCGGTTAAAGCGACTCGTACCTTCAAAGAATATTTCATCAATTCCTTAAACCAGATCACCGAGACGTAGGCAATTAGAATTCCGAAGGCTGTCTTAGACGAGAGTAAGAGCACACCAGCCAAGAGTATGATAGCGACTACCAGAAATACCAACTTCTCATTTCGCGATTGAGACGTAAGCACCAGGTGAATGCACACCATGATGCCAAACACGAAATGAAGTGCGAGATATATGGGGTTGTGATGAAAAGGGTTGTCTGGACTACCCCAGTCTGTCAACTGCCAATAGAAAAACTCCTCGGAGTTGTGGGTATTCATGTAGTTTCGAGCGGCAAAACCCACATCGACGAAAAGGACGACCACACATCCAAATAAAAAAACGACCAAAATGCGTCGAATCCATTCTGCAGAAGGACGCGGCCCGGTTGCAAGCAGAAGTGGGATAACAAGAAGGCCACTGTTTTTCTCAAGCAATTTGGCCCCGTTAGAGACGTTCTCCGTATTCGCCAACCCAGCCACCAATACGAGTGAATAAAACAAGACAGGAATCAAAAGGCTCCAACTCAATTTGGCTCCGGACAGTTTTTCTTGCCAGCTGTTTGCGGGAATCCAAGCAACCGCCAACACGATGATGCTCCATGAACTCCATCGGATGGTCGCGGGGATGCAAAATGCTACCAGTGCGATAGCAGCAAAATAGGCGGTCTCAAAAGTTACGTTTCGACGTGTCAATTATGTAAGTTCAGAACTTGTTGATAGGCTCCTAACGTTACTTTGGCCGTTTCTTCCCATGTATACTTAAGGGAAATCCTGCGGAGAAACTCTGGGTCAACCTCGGCACCGTAGGCCCGTTCCACCGCAGCCCGAATCGACTCAACGTTGTCGGGAGTGCAATAATATGCATTCTCCCCGAAGTACTCCACTTGATCACCTTTCTTAGTAGTGACGATATTGCAACCACACGCGGCGGCCTCGAGAGATGCAAGTCCTGTCGTCTCAAACCAACTGGCCAGTACATGCACTTTCGATTTTGCGAAGAGCAAGCTTAAAGCTTCTGGCGTCACGTGATCCACAAAGTGGACGTTGGGTGGCGCCTCCTCTTGACATCTTCGGAAATAGTCCTGATGATTCGGCGCTGCTTTTCCCACGATAGTAAGCTGATAAGGCAGTCCTTTAAAAGCACGGATTACGTTCAGTTGGTTCTTCAAATACTCGATTCGGCCAACACAAATACAGTTACTCCGATTTAACTCTCCTCGATTGAAGAAAACGCTCTGGTCTATCCCATTTGGGACCACCACGTACTTGTGGGAGATTCGATGGCGCTCAGATAGACGCGTGTACTCACTTGCAGAATTTGGCAACAAAAGGGAGGAACCTGAGATGATCTTTCTAATGCTGCGTGAATGACCAAGTAAAATATATCTCCAGTCGTTGATCATTTCGCCATTCGCCAACGCCCGTGCAATTGCCTTCATATATTCCACGAAGTTGGGCGAAACATATCGTGAAAGAAGTTTCCGTAGCCCATGCCCCGCAATCCGATCAGCTTCGGTATACTCAACAAAAATTGTTGAAACTACGTATGGTCGCTTCGCCCGCCGCGCGTGAGACATGATGTCGGCGGGGCGGATGATGTTGAAAAAATGCAACAGGTCATACGACGAGTAGTCGATTTTCTCGTTCGCAAGTCGGATGTCCACTTCTACCCCAATGCGACGTAGATGCTCCGCCGTCTGAACGACCTGAACGGTATCACCCCCCGGGACGGTGAACAGCGTACTCCGGCTTATCATCAATACTTTCACAGCGAATTGTTAGGCTTTAGAAACCGAATGGTTCGATACTGCAATCCATATTTAACACCAAGATATAGAACATACAGTCGTGCGGCGACCAAATGCATCCTTGAACGCTTTCTTGAGATAATCTTGACAGCATGTTTCATGTCGTTGAATCGCCAAACTTTCGACGCAAGTGGTTCATTCGACACGACCGAGAGTTGATGAGTCAGATTGTAATCCAAGACGTACACGAATTGTTTCCTTTCACCATATTGAAGCATGAAATCGGTATCAACCCCATAGAGTTTAAGTCTTTCATCGAACGGGGGATTGTGCGTCAACAAATATGTCATGCGAATGATTGTTCCGCTCGCAACAGCGACTACACCTTTTGCTGCAATACGACCTTTTATGAGCGATGTGAGGTAAGCGCCCTTAATATAATTGTGATGGCCGGGGCTATAAATGCGACCATCTACTTCGACAAAGGGGAGAAATAAATCGATATCTAGATTATGTGCCGCAGCTTTACGCGCTTGCTCAAATAACTCATAGCTAAAAGTGGAGTCTTGGTCTAGAATTACCAAGAACTGGCAATCCTTCCTCCGGCCAACAACCTCATTATAAATCTTAGCAAGCGAGATGTTTGCGGGTGTGTGTACGTATTCGCTATCAGGAAATGAATTCGCGAAGGCTTCCAATTGAACCGCCGATTGAGGGCTCGGGCTATTGTCCCAAACGGTTAGCTTAATGTTGGCGTGGCTTGCAACTGCCTTCAACGAGTGAACGGATGATGATTCGTCAAGGTCCGTCTTGTATAAAACAACTACAACCGCAAAAATTTCCTTCACAGGGCTAGTCGTTTGGTGTGTGCGAGTCCAGAAAACAGCAACAGATTAAGCACTGTGAAGCCAGCCGACCCTATACTGAACTGGAATGCAAATGCAAAAATAAACGCATAAAGCACACCAACAATAGCTCGGAACTCGGACTGACCTACTGCAGGCACTCCGTTGAGGATATTCTTATTCTGGATAAGCGGTCCGATCCAAAGTAGATACATATAGGCGTAGATTGGAACGGCAGCTCCGAAAAGGAACGTGATAGAAATAATCAGGGAATCGTAGTATGTCGATGATTCTGGTGACCCAAATCCGAGTCCGCGCCAATTAAATGCCTGAATCATGTGGACATACTGTGGTAAGCGACCCTGCGCGGAGTCGTCGCCAATTCCAAAGGCAGTCAGAAGAAAAAGAAGGAAGCCGATCGCTCCGATTACCAGAGTCCAGTAAATTCCGGTAGAAGTCTTCCTACCGAGTAAAATTCCGATGAATGTTCCTAAGGCGATTTGAATAAACCCAATCCGGGTGTGACTCATATTCATCGTATAGAGCACGAAAAACAAAAATATCAAGCCTGCTACGCGACGAGTAATTGTTTGACGCTCCTTGATCTGTGCTATCACAATGATCGTGGCTACGATTGATAGAAATTCAGATAAAATGATTGGGCTCACAAAGATGCTGGTAATCCTTGGCTGGCCTCCTCGAATGTAGTTTGGCCAACCGGCGAGCATGTGATCATCCCCAAACCGGTCATAAAACCAAAAGTGTTTCAGTACATCCGGACCAAAATCATAAAATCCCTTTGTGCCAAATCCATAACTCATGTCGAGGCCCTCAAACAGGGTCCTCTGATAAAATGCATAGACGATGATCAGGAAAGTGGTCAGGAACAAAACTCGTTTGATGAGACGAAAAGAAACCTCATCCAGGGCTCCGACCGCGAAAAGCAAAAAGGTATTCACAAATACCAACATGTATTTGCGCCAGCCCGTATACACTTCAAAGAATTTCACGCCGCCACCGAGGGCTGCCAAAACTCCCCAAGCCGTCAGAAAAAATATGACTAAGAAAGTCAACGCTTCTCGACGATTCAATTTCCCTTGATGTAGTCCGATTCGGAGGATATAGTTTGTTAACAGGAAGATCAGCAGCAATTCTTGCCATGACTTTATCGGTAGAATCAGGCCTAAAGAAGTCGTAAGCTCGAGGTGAATAAAAAGGAAATCGTGAAAGATCGTCAGCAGGAGGTATAGGATAATAAACGTTCCCTTCGACCTGAAGTAAAAGGACGACAGGAAAAACGTGTAAAAGATAACCGCCACCGAAATGACAACGAGCTTCACTTCTTAGCTGATGTTGAAGTGGTGAAAACTGAGAAAATCCTGTTTGACAAACCTCGAATTCTAAAATAAACCCAGGAAGATGCCATCCAGACCACTCCAAAATTAGTACGGACGACTTCCAAAAGTTCACCAAAGTTTGTACGCTTTTGTGAAATACCTTCGAGCGAATGACGACAGATGATATCTGGATATTCGATAAACTTCCGCCTCGCAAGAAACAATTTTTGGTTGATGTCGAAGTCGGCGAAGATCCGAAACTGGACATCGTAGGTGATATTTAGAGACCTTCTAAAAAACGCCCCTTGATGGTGAATGGTGTTGCGTACCCTCAACATCTGGCCGACGTAGCTGCGAAACACTTGGCCGTTTGACAGTGACACCCTGAACATCGCGACGTCGGCGTTAAGCTCGCGCGCCCTACGCAATTGATTGATGGGCCAGCTCAACACCTTGTCTCCGCAATTCACCACGTAAAAAAAATGACCTCGGCTTGCCTTTATTCCTTTGTTGATCGCGTCATAAATTCCGCCGTCACGCTCAGTGATCCAATATGAAAGGCGAGACTCGAATTTCTTGATCACATCGACCGTTCCATCTGTGCTCCCACCGTCGATAACGATGTACTCTGCGTCTTGGATATTGTCGAGCACACCCTGCATGGTTTCCTCAATCTCTTTGACATTGTTGTAAACGACGGTAATTACCGAGACGAGGGGCGCGTCACGATTCATTACAACGGCAGGGTTATTCGCCGACTGCTCTCGCGACTCCATTTTGCTTTTGTCGTTTTGGAATGAAGATCCCGTCGGCTTGTAGCATTCTCCCAGAAGTGGGGTCGCGGAAGTCAGGTAGGATGGAATAAACTTCAAAACCAAGTTCGTCCATGTAAGCTAGGATGTCGGTGAACAACGGTCCTGATTCGTAAAGGCGTACAAAAGACATTTCGATCTGGATGGCCGCGACGTGTGAAAGGACGGATTTTGCGCCTTTCAAAACTTCGAGTTCGAAGCCTTGTACATCGAGCTTGAGATATAGCTTTCGGCCATCGTATGGATGGTCGCGAAAAAATTGATCCAGTGTGACGACTTCCACCTCTTCGTTTGCCGAAAAGCCCGATTCGGGTGCGGCTTCAGTGCTTAACGCTGTAACCTTGAGAAACGAACTACTTTCCAGATTCTCGGACACATTGATGGTCAGTCTGCCCAGATTTGCCCCTACACCGTAGTTAAAGGCATCCCAGTTGCCATATTTCGCACTGTTTTCCTGCAGCTTTTGATACGCGGCCCGCAGGGGCTCGAATGAAACAATCTTCCCTTGGTATCCTCCCTTTCTAAGGGCTATTCCGTATTGCCCAACATTGGAACCCACGTCGATGACAGTATCGATCTCATAATGTTGCAGGCACTTAATAATTAAGGCTCCGGAATTATGCCAGAACGTTACCTTTCTGATCTCTACTCCAAATACCAAAAAGAAATTCTGGATCGCGTCCTTCAATTTCCTAGAAAACATGCGGTTTAATTCTGGTTATGCTTCGATACGAAGGAAAACAAACTGGCAAGTGAACTCTTCCGCAAATATAGATAATAGAACGCTATGGCCGCCCCTGCGAAAGCCGACAGACTCACTGCCAGATGGGTCGCCTCAAATCCAATCACGAGTAAGGCGCTGCACAAAATAGAGTCTATGCCCAATCCGGTTTCAACTTTCAGCGCATAGGTTCGAAGTTGCGAGATTTTTAGCGGAAGCGCGACTGCAGACGAAACGATCAGGCCCCAAACCATTCCCTCGTTTCCACCCCAATGATATCCCAAAACTATTCCTAAGATATTAGCTGCCTTCAGTACAAACTCGGACCAAGCGTTTTGCCGAGCATGGTTCGAACCATTCAGGAAGAAATATGGAATAATGTTCAACACCAGAAAGAAGTTGTAGTAGTTGAAAAGGATGATATATCGGATTGCTTTCGGATAGACCTCCTGACCAAGCCAAATCGTGACCAAGGGCTCGCTCACGAGGATAAAAAGCGAGACAGACGTAAATCCAAAGAGCAACAACAATGTTTCGGAATTCCGGTAGAATTGAAGCAACGGCTCACCCCTCGCGGCCTTCTCCGACACTGCGGGAAAGACCCAGTTGCTCAGGGAGATGAAAATCGTATGAAACTGCATCATCAACATCGAACCGATTGAATAGTATGAAAGGGTATCGAGGCCAGAAAGTGCTACCACGATCATTTTATCGAACTGAGTCGTAACGATGGCGAGCAATGTTTGAACCCACGTCCAAAAACCAAACGAAAGATATTTTCGAATTGGGGCGATCGAAAAATTAGGACGAAGTGAAATGAATTTAAATCGCTTTTGCAGGATCAAAACCTCTATGACCATCACAGCCAGTTGCGCGATAAGCGAACTGAGCAGGATGCTCACAAGTCCCCACCCAAGCGCCAAACAAACAAGGTTGGCGGCGAGTCCGACCAACCGCGAAACGATGGACAATCGAGACGAAATGTCGTAGCGTCCGAAACCCTGGAAGATCGAGAGCAAAGTGACTTCTGTAAATCGAAATACGAACAAGAAACATGCAACTCGAAACGATGTGTAACCTAAGTCATGATAGGCAGGAGGGATCTGAATCCAATCCCAATAGTCGGCCGCGTATGAAATGAGCAAGCTGACCACCAGCACAGAAGTGGATATCGCGATGCTGAAGCCCATCGTCGACGCGATTACTTCTCGTGTCGACCGGTTGTCCCCTTGTGCTTGGTATTCCGCGATGAATTTGATGTTCGCATCACCAAGACCAAAGTTAAACGCCCCCATCAATTGGAGAATCGTATTGATCAACACCCAGATACCGAAGCGACCGCTTCCCAGTTGATGAAGGAAAACGGGTGTTGCTAGGAACATGGCGACTGGGTATACCAGCGATGCCACCAAATTCCACTTGATATTCTTAAAACCCTGAGAGCGAAAGATCGAGCCGATCCTTTTCAACTTTCGGAGAGTTGACGTTCGAACAGGTCACAGACTTGACGCAATCCATCCTTCACGGGAATGCGATACCTCCAACCAAGAGTGGCGAGGCTGGAAACATCCATCAACTTACGAGGAGTACCATCTGGCTTGGAGGTGTCAAATTCAATGGAGCCTTGAAAGCCTGTTATCTCTTTGAGCAATTCAGCCAACTCGCGTATCGTGATATCTTCGCCCGTTCCGATGTTGACGAACATCTGCCCAGAATAATTTTGCATCAAAAAGAAACATGCCTCTGCGCAGTCGTCGACATGAAGAAACTCTCGCCTTGGCGAACCTGTTCCCCAAATGGTTACGGATTGAGCATTTGACCGTTTCGCCTCGACGAATTTTCGTACCAAGGCAGGTATCACATGGGAGGATGTCGGATGATAATTATCGTTTGGTCCGAATAAATTCGTCGGCATTGCGCTTATGAAATCACATCCATACTGGCGTCGATAATTCTCGCATAGCTTAATACCAGCGATCTTCGCAATGGCATACGGCTCATTTGTCGATTCCAAGTATCCCGACAAAAGGCTTTCCTCCTTTAGGGGCTGAGGAGCCATTTTTGGATAAATACACGAAGACCCTAAGAAGAGAAGTTTCTTGACACCATTGACGTAGCTCTGATGGATTACGTTTGCCTCGATCATCAAATTCTCGTACAGGAAGTCTGCCCGAAAGGTATCGTTAGCGAGAATACCTCCCACCTTTGCCGCAGCAAGAAACACGTAGGTAGGCTTGTGTTCGGAAAAGAAAGCAGCCACGCCCTTTTGATCCCTCAAGTCCAACTCGGAAGATGAGCGAAGGAGCAAGTTTTGAAAACCTTCAGCGCGCAATTTTCGCACAATGGCGGACCCTACCATTCCATTGTGTCCCGCGACGAACACCTTGTCGTTTTTCTCCATCATTCGTGATACTGGAAAATCTTATGGCCTCCTTCTTCGAGATATCGATCGCGTCGGAAAAGAGCATAGTCACTCTTCACCATGTCGTCCACCAAAGCATCCAGGTCGTAATTCAACTTCCAGTTCAACTCACGCTTGGCCTTGGTTGGATCGCCGATCAACAACTCTACTTCTGTGGGCCGGAAGTAAGCTGGGTCGATTCGCACCACTATATCTCCAATTGCAACTTTTGCTGCCTTGTCATGGATTGCAGCCACGAAACCGACTTCATCGATGCCGGCACCACGAAAGGCGATCTCAATGCCTAACCGTTGGAATGTCTTGATGATGAACTCACGCACGGTGGTGGTGACGCCGGTCGCAACGACGAAGTCATCGGCGGTGTGGTGTTGAAGGATCAACCACATCGCGTTCACATAGTCTTTCGCGTGTCCCCAGTCTCGCTTAGCGTCAATGTTTCCCATAAAGACGGTTTTCTGCAAACCGAGGGCAATTCTGCAGGCGGCCCGTGTAATTTTCCGGGTGACAAATGTTTCTCCTCGCAGTGGTGACTCGTGATTAAACAGGATGCCATTGCTGGCAAAAATGCCGTATGCCTCACGATAGTTGACCGTAATCCAATAGGAATAGAGTTTCGCTACAGCGTAAGGCGACCTAGGATAAAACGGAGTCTTTTCAGATTGAGGCACTTCTTGCACCAAACCATAAAGTTCAGAAGTCGATGCTTGATAAAACTTGGTCTTCTTTGTAAGGCCCAGAATTCGGATAGCCTCTAAAATCCTCAGTGCACCTATGCCATCGGCATTTGCCGTGTATTCGGGCATGTCGAAACTCACTTTTACATGCGACATCGCACCGAGATTATAGATTTCATCAGGTTGTACCTCCTGGATGATCCGGATTAGGTTTACGGAATCTGTGAGGTCGCCGTAATGAAGCTTGAATTTTACGCGCTCGTCGTGTGGATCTTGGTATAGATGATCAATTCTGTCCGTGTTAAACAGCGAACTCCTTCTCTTTATACCGTGCACTTCATAACCCTTGTCCAACAGCAATTGGGCTAGATATGCTCCATCCTGTCCGGTAATACCGGTAATAAGTGCTCTTTTCACGAAACGATTATTTCAGGTTTATGAGTCCGCAAAGATAGCATGAAAAGAGGAACCGCGGACCTTGCCCCTTTGGCTGAATCTGACCGACTATTGGTTCGCCAAATACCAATCAACAGTTTTCAAGATTCCGCTATCAAAATTCTCGACTGCTTTCCAACCTAATTCCGTTTCAAGTTTACTTGCGTCGATTGCATAACGACGATCATGGCCAGCGCGATCCTTGACAAACGTGAGCAGGTCTCGGTAGGATTTTCCTGAAGGACGTGGTCGTCTTTCATCGAGGATTCCAAGGATGCGATCGGCGATTTGATTGTTGGTCCTTTCATTCCTTCCCCCAACGTTGTATGTCTCGCCACTTCGGCCTTTTTGAAACGCTAGGTCAATGCCTTTTGCGTGGTCCAATACGTACAACCAATCGCGAATATTTCGCCCGTCACCGTAAATTGGTATTGATTGCTCGCCGAGCGCCTTTCGGATAATGGTTGGAATTAACTTTTCCTTGTGCTGCTTCGGCCCATAATTGTTGCTGCAATTTGTCGTTACCGTGTTGAGGCCGTAGGTGTGGTGATAACTTCTAACTAACAGGTCGCTACTTGCCTTAGATGCTGAATACGGACTGTTCGGCGCATACGGAGTGGTCTCCATAAAAAGCCCGGTCTCACCAAGCGTACCGTAAACTTCATCAGTCGATACATGCAGGAACCTATTATTCTCGCATCCAGGAGTAGGCTCGAATGGTGCTTTCAACCAGGCACGTCTGGCCACATCAATCAAGGTGAATGTTCCATTGATATTTGTGCGCACGAAAGCCTCGGGTCCGGCGATCGAATTGTCGACGTGCGACTCTGCGGCAAAGTGGACTACTCCACTAAATTGATACTTTTTGAAAAGTGACTCTACAAAAGCGCGATCGCAGATGTCTCCCTTCTCAAAAACGTAGCGCGGGTTTCCCTGTACTTCCTTCAAGTTGGCCAGATTGCCAGCGTAGGTGAGCAAATCGAGATTGACTACAGTCGTCTCTGGATGAGCCTCCAAAAAATAAGGGATAAAGTTTGATCCGATAAAACCGGCGCCGCCGGTAACTAGTATTGTACTCATAATTCAAGTTTCTCAAGACATTCTTCGAGGCTAACGGACCAATGCGGTACTTCGATGCCAAAAACTCTCTTAATTTTCGTTTTATCCAATACGCTAAACGTGGGTCTGGTCGCGGCCGTCTTGTATTCCCAGGTGCGAATTGGCTTCACGTTACAATCTTTGTTTACTGCCCGGGCGATGAAAACCGCAAAGTCATACCAGGATATAGAGCCCTCCCCAGAGAAGTGATACACGCCGGGCTGATCGACTCGACCACTTGCTACCGACTCGACCATAGCAAGCAGGGCCGATGCTAGATCGCGTGCGTAGGTCGGCGAGCCATATTGATCGGCAACCACCGTCAGCTCGGGACGTTGTTTCGCAAGTCCAGCGATTGTTTTCACGAAGTTCTTACCAAAAGTGGAGTATACCCACGCCGTTCGTACTATGTAAGCATTCGGTGCTGCCTCTGCCACCAAGCGCTCGCCCTCCAGCTTTGTTGCTCCATAAACGGATTTCGGATTCGGTTGCGCGTCCTCGTCAATTGGTTGATTGAAGTTCCCATCGAAGACATAATCGGTGGAGATATGGAAAACGTTGGATCCCGCGCTACGCGCACACCGAGCAATGGTTCCAGCAGCAATCGCGTTGATTGCCCTGCAAATCTCGGGTTCGCTCTCAGCTTTGTCGACAGCGGTGTATGCGGCACAGTGAATCACAAAATCGAATCGGTTCAAAGCGAAAAAAGATTCGATTGCCGCCGCGTTCAATAAATCCAGTTGTTCAACATCGACAAATGTAAATTTGAAGTTTCGATGGGAGCTCGAAAGCAAACGTAGTTCGCTCCCAAGTTGTCCGTTCGCCCCTGTGACAAGTATCGATTTCAAAATCGAAAATTTAGATTTTCAAGCCGCGGAAGTTTCTGATCCTTTTCAGAAATGACTAAAGGACACCCCACATCAGGCCATTTGATTCCAGCCGATTCGTAATGTATACCTCCGTCGGCTTCTGGGTGGTAATATTCGTCACATTTATATAAAACCTCCGCGGTTTCGCTCAACACGAGGAAACCGTGACCGAAACCCTTCGGCACAAGCAACTGTTTCTTGTTCTCTGCTGATAGTTCTATTGCGAAGTGTTTGCCGAAGGTTGCCTCCTCGCCCCTCAGGTCAACCACGACATCGAGTATCCTACCCGCTAACACACGGACTAACTTTGTTTGGGCGAATGGCGGGCGTTGAAAATGCAGCCCACGCAATACACCTTTACTGGAACTCGATTGGTTGTCCTGTACAAACACGATATCAATTCCAAGCTTCAGGAGCGTACTGCGGTTGTATGATTCCATAAAATACCCACGAGCATCGCCGAGTACTTTTGGTTCTAACACCAATAGGTCCCTAAATTCAGTAGGTGCAATCACCATTGGTCACCGAATAAACTTTTCATTTAAAATCTTCATCAAATACTGGCCGTATTGATTCTTCAACAGCGGTTTTGCAAGTTCAATGAGCTGCTCTTTGTTGATGTAGCCCTTACGATAGGCTATCTCCTCAAGGCATGCCACTTTCAGGCCCTGGCGTTCTTCGATCGACTCGACAAAATTTGAAGCTTGCAGCATCGACTGATGAGTTCCTGTATCAAGCCATGCCATGCCGCGTCCAAGGAGCTTGACATTCAGCGTTTTTTCTTCTAGGTAAATCCTGTTCAGATCGGTGATTTCAAGCTCTCCACGTTTGGATGGCCGAATGGTCTTTGCTTTTGCCACGACTGTATTGTCATAAAAGTAAAGACCGGTGACAGCATAGTTCGACTTCGGTTGCGATGGTTTCTCCTCGATAGAGAGGACATTTCCTTGCTCATCAAATTCCGCTACGCCATAGCGTTCCGGATCATTCACGTAGTAACCAAAAACGGTGGCGCCAGTCTTCAGCGAACTTGCTTCCTTCAATAAGGTTGAAAAGTTATATCCGTAGAAGATATTGTCGCCCAATACCAAACTACAAGAGTCGCCGGCGATGAACTCCTCACCCAAAAGGAATGCTTGTGCCAACCCGTCTGGAGATGGCTGTACTTTGTAGCTAATGCGCAAACCTATTTGGCTTCCATCGCCCAGCAATGATTCGAAAAGGTGAATATCTGTGGGTGTGGAAATGATCAGAATATCCCGAATATTGGCCAACATGAGGACCGACAGGGGATAATAGATCATTGGCTTGTCATAGATCGGGAGGATCTGCTTAGAAATAGCCTTGGTGAGGGGGTAGAGCCTGGTCCCAGACCCTCCAGCTAGGATAATGCCTTTCATAAGGCCGTAAAAATACTACAAATCAGGCCGAATTCCTGATTTGGTAGACGAGTTCGATCGAGGGGCGCGCCTCGGCCAGCCCGAATCCATTTCCAGCCAAAATGTTCGCGTAGCTTTTAGTATGCAACTCCGTGAACCCGTCACTGAATTCGATCTCTTCGCCTTCCATTTTCAACGACCGGAATGTGCGCTTTCCAGCCGCTCGCACTTGCTCTGGAATATCGTTGTAGTTGATGCTCAGGTGCCAGTTCACCCGAGCCCGCTCAAGTTCCAAGAAACCCTTCGCACTTTCCTGGCTCATGCTTTTCATCTCTACCTTCTTCACACCCCCAAAAATCCATAGGAGCATATCAAAAAAGTGAATTCCGATGTTGGTAGCGATGCCTCCCGATTTTTGAATGTCACCCTTCCAACTGATGTGGTACCACTGCCCTCGTGATGTCATATACGTCAGGTCGACATCATATACCTTACCCTTCGGGCCATTCAAAACCTTGTCGCGCAGAGCAATGATGTTGGGGTGCAAACGGAGTTGTAAAATCGTGTTCACCTTCTTGCCTGTCTCTTGCTCCATCTGCGAGAGCGCATCCACATTCCACGGGCTGAGCACGAGCGGCTTTTCGCAAATGGCATGAGCACCTTGCCTCAGTGCAAAACGAATGTGTGAATCATGCAGGTAGTTCGGCGAACAAATCGATACATAATCCACACCTTGACCTTGGCGCTTCAACTTATCTAAGTGTCGATCAAATCGTTCGAACTCAGTGAAGAATTGCGCTTGAGGAAAATACGAGTCCATCACACCGACAGTATCGGACTTGTCGAGCGCGGCAACTACTTCATTTCCGGTATCGCGTACTGCTGCCAGGTGTCGCGGCGCGATGTAACCCGCTACGCCGATGATTGCGAATTTCTTCTTCATCCGAGTTTTGTCACTTTACCTTTCTCTAACTTATACTTCTCGCCACTCTCGGCGCACACCGCAAATCCGTGTTGGTCAAACTTCAACTGCTGCCCGAATTCGCTCATCCATCCCGTTTGGCGCGCGGGGTTTCCAATAACCAGAGCATAGTCTGGAACATCTTTCGTCACCACCGCACCGGCACCAATGAACGCAAAGGCACCAATGTCGTGACCGCAAACCACCGTGGCATTCGCACCAATACTTGCTCCACGCTTTACGTGGGTTTTCAGATACTGGTTCTTTCGATTCACTGCGCTCCTGGGATTGATCACATTTGTAAACACCATTGACGGCCCCAGGAATACATCATCTTCGCAAGTAACGCCTGTATAAATGGACACGTTGTTTTGCACTTTTACATTGCTCCCTAGAACAACGTCAGGCGAAACCACGACGTTTTGACCGATGTTGCAGTTCTCACCGATCACGCAACCAGGCATGATGTGAGAGAAATGCCAAATCTTCGTGCCTTTACCAATTTGACAACCTTCGTCAATCACGGCAGTCGGGTGTGCAAAAAAGTTGTCAGCCACGATAAAACTCTATTAAGTTATTGCAAATATAATCGAGTTGGGCCTCAGTCATCTCGGTATGGATGGGCAGCGAGATCACTGTCTTAGATAGTTGTTCCGTGATAGGAAACGATCCTTCGGGTGCTTCGGGACGGCGGTAAGCGCTCTGAAGATGTAGAGGTACTGGATAATAAATCATGGTGGGAATGCCTCTCGACTCCAGGAAAACTTTGCATTCATCCCTCCGTTCGACACGGAGTGTATACTGATGAAAAACGTGGTCGGAATAGGCTGCACGTGATGGAACAATTACCCCTTCCACACCAGCCAAACGACTGTCGTAATAGTTGGCTACTTCGTTGCGCTTCCTTTGATATTCTGCTAAGTACCGCAATTTTACTTGCAGCACCGCGGCTTGCAGCGTGTCCAGACGGCTGTTCACTCCGATGGCATCGTGATGGTATTTTTTCCTTTGGCCGTGATTCGAAATCATCTTGACCTTTGCAGCCAAGTCCGCATCGTGGGTCATCATGGCACCGCCGTCGCCAAAACAACCTAGGTTTTTGGAAGGGAAAAAGCTGGTGGTTCCAATCGTTCCCATTGTCCCACTTTTGCGTATCGTGCCGTTTGAAAATGTGTAAGCAGCGCCAAGCGATTGAGCGGCATCTTCGATGATAAACAACTTTCGTGAGGAAGCTATCTTCAGGAGCGGCTCCATGTGCGCACACTGACCGTATAAGTGGACTGGCACGACTGCTCGCGTGCGCGACGAAATCTTGGATTCAACTTGAGCAACATCGATGTTGAATGTATCAGCGTTGACATCGACGAATACGGGTTTGAGTTGAAGAAGCGCCACCACTTCGGCTGTAGCCACGTAGGTATGGACAGGCAAGATCACTTCATCTCCGGGTCGAAGGTCTAGTGCCATCATAGCAATTTGAAGGGCGTCGGTGCCATTCGCACATGGGATCACGTGGGCGCCTCCCAGATAGTGCGAAAGCGATTCGGCAAAAAGTCCGACTTCTTTGCCCTGAATGAACTGGGTGGATTCAAGAACGGATTGGATGGCTTGATCGATCTCCGCTTTGATACGGAGGTATTGGCTGTGAAGATCAACCATTTTTATATCCATCTCGATTCCAATTTTACCCTACCAAACGATATTACTTGCCCGCAAGTTTCTCCTCCCATTTCCACGCGTGCAACAATGCATCGTCGATGGAATATTTGGGACGCCATTGTAAGTCCTTAAACGCCCGCGCGGGATTTGCGTATGTTTTCTCCACGTCGCCCGGACGGCGGGGCCCGATAGTATAATTGAGCGGTACACCTGTTACTTTTTGAAAGCGGTCTACCAATTCGAGGACGGAGGCTCCGATACCGGTACCGAGGTTGAAAACGGAGTACACGGGCTCTGGTCCCAAACCTGACAGAAATTCCATCGCCTTGATATGTGCAGTAGCGACATCCACCACATGAATAAAATCGCGAACACACGAACCGTCGGGCGTGTGGTAATCATTGCCGAACACGGTAAGTTTCGCTCGTTTGCCAATCGCTGTCTGCGTGATGTAAGGCACAAGATTGTTTGGCACACCCACGGGCAACTCGCCGATCAGGATTGAAGGATGGGCTCCGATTGGGTTGAAGTATCGGAGAGACACCACCCGCAAAGCGTGAGGTTTGAAGCAATCTTGGAGAATCCGCTCGCACATTTGCTTGGTGGCACCGTAAGGCGATTCTGCTCGTTTTTCGGGGGCATCTTCAGAAACGGGTATTTGGTCGGGCTCCCCATAGACGGTGCAACTCGACGAAAAGATCAAGTCATGAACGCCGAAGTCCTTCATCACGTTGAGCAGCGTAACCAGAGAACTCAGGTTGTTCGAGAAATATAGAGTTGGGAACTGAACGGACTCACCGACCGATTTAAAGGCAGCAAAGTGCATGACAACGGCAATGGTCTTTTCCGTTTCGAAAACTCGGTTCAAGAAGTTTCGATCGGCACAATCTCCTTCGTAGAAAGTTGGCTTCTTCTTAAGAATTTTCTCGATACCATCGAGCACCGTTCTGTCACTTCGTGAAAAGTTATCAACGATGACAGGGTCATACCCGGCCTGTACGAGTTCGACAACTGTATGACCACCGATGTAACCCGCGCCACCTGTAACGAGTACTTTCTTTCTGTTCATGTTCAATAATTATAGCCTCGCCGTAACAAGCGAGCGATCGAGAGAACCTTTGACATCGTACACTACCGCATTATCAGTGCGAATAGTGGACCAATCCAACGTATTGAATGCTTCGTGATTCACGGCTAAGATGACGGCGTGATACTTTTTCTTTGGTGTCTCGATTAGGTCAAAACCGTATTCTTCTTTTACTTCATGTGCATCCGCATTCGGATCGAATACATCGACGTTCGTTTTATAGCTCTGCAGCTCGCGGATGACGTCAACCACTTTGCTATTTCGAATGTCGGGACAATTCTCTTTAAAGGTGATGCCAAGCACCAAGATGTCACCCCCGGTGATCGGGAGCTTATTTTGCGCCATCAATTTGATTACAGTACTAGCCACGTGCAACGGCATGTTATCGTTGATACGACGACCGGACAGGATCACTTCCGGCCGATATCCGACTCCTTCTGCCTTGTAGGTAAGGTAATACGGGTCGACACCAATGCAATGGCCACCAACAAGCCCGGGCTTAAAGTTCAGGAAGTTCCACTTGGTTCCAGCTGCTTCTAGGACCTCATGGGTATCAATTCCAATCTTCTCAAAAATCAATGCAAGTTCATTGACGAAGGCAATATTCAAATCGCGCTGCGAGTTCTCAATCACTTTTGCGGCTTCAGCAACCTTGATAGAAGAAGCTTTGTGTGTACCTGCCACCACAATTCTTCGATACAATGCATCCACGCGATCGGCAATTGCCGCGTTACTTCCACTTGTAACTTTTTTGATGTTGGTGACGCGGTGAACTTTGTCGCCGGGATTGATGCGCTCGGGAGAATAGCCGCAAAAGAAGTCAACGTTAAACTTCAGGTTGCTGGTTTTCTCGAGCACAGGTACACAAACCTCTTCGGTACAACCTGGATACACGGTCGATTCGTAAATAACAATGTCCCCTTTCTTGAGTACACGACCCACAGTGGTGCTGGCCCCTACCAATGGGCTTAGATCGGGTTTCTTGAATTCATCTACGGGAGTTGGCACGGTCACGATGAAGATGTTGACATCGTGGAGGTCCTTTAGAGCGGAGGAGAATCGCAGATGCTTTGCCGATCGAAGATCTTCAGTGGTCACTTCATCCGTTCGATCGAACCCTTTCGACAATTCCGCCAAGCGCTGCTCGTTGATGTCGAAGCCGACCACTTCGAGTGTTTTACCGAATTCTACGGCGAGTGGAAGACCCACATAGCCCATTCCGATGATTCCAAGTTTATCCATCACGCGCGCTTCTTATAATAGTCCAGATACCAATCCACAAATTTACCTACTCCCACGGCAATCGGTGTTGCCGGTTTAAAATCAATTTCACGGTAAAGATCGCTCACCTCTGCGTAGGATTGAGGCACGTCGCCGTCCTGCATGGGCATGTTCCGTCGAATTGCCTTCCGCCCAAGTTTTTCTTCGAGCACGTCGATGAACACCGACAACTCAACAGGATCGTTGTTGCCAATGTTGAAGACTCGGTAAGGCGCATAGCTTGTAGCTGGGTGTGGGTTGAGGTAATCCCAACTTGGATTCGCTTTGGGGATCTTCGGTAGCAGTCGCTCGATGCTATGGGTGATGTCATCCACGTAGGTGAAATCACGCTTCATTTGTCCATAGTTGTATACGTCGATTGGTGTTCCTTCCAGAATGGCTTTTGTAAAAACAAAGAGCGCCATATCCGGCCGACCGTATGGACCGTACGCAGAAAAGAAACGCAACCCTGTGGTAGGAAGCTGGTAGAGCGAAGAGTAAGAATGGGCCATCAACTCGTTTGCCTTCTTCGTAGCCGCGTAGAGCGACAGCGGGTGGTCGACGCCATCCGTTAAAGAAAACGGCATCTTCCGATTGGCGCCATACACCGAACTGGAGGAGGCGTACATCAGATGTTTGACTGATTGGTGTCTACACCCCTCTAAGATGTTAAGGAACCCGACGATATTGCTCTGGATATATGAATGCGGGTGGTCCAAAGAATACCGAACTCCTGCTTGTGCTGCCAAGTTTACGACATATGTGAACTTGTTTTCTTGAAAGAGTTGCTCTATTGCCGAGCGCTCATCAATGTCGATCCTTTTGAACGTGAAGCCATCCTTTTGCTTCAACACTTCGATTCGATCCTCCTTGAGTTTGACGTCATAATACGGATTGAGGTTGTCGACGCCCAAGACCAGATATCCTTTTTCGACAAGACGAAGCGACAGATGAAATCCGATAAAGCCGGCGGCACCGGTAATTAAAACTTGCTCGCCTTTTACCACTGGGAAGTTATTCCTAATTTGGCCACAAACTTAAGAAACTTCGGGCGATTTAACCTGGATCAAGAGCTCCTCATGGATAATCAAAAACCTACAGCACCCCAAGAAGAAATTGATCTAAACGCCATCCTGACAAAGATTGGGAACTCCATAGGGTCTGTTTGGACTGGCTTTTTGAGATTGCTGGCGATTCTTCGAAGGGTTCCACTAGAAAATAAGTTATCCTTCTCTTTAATCATCGTCGCCAGTATCATTTTCGGCGTGGTCTTCAAGACCTATCTGCGCGAGAGTTATTACGAGTCTACGATGATCCTCAGCTCGGACTACATCAACAAGCGCCTTGCTGAAAATACAATCGACAAATTAACTCTTCTTGCAAGCGAGAAGAACAAGAAGGGACTCGCCCGTGAACTCAATTTACCAGACACACTCGCTGATAACATTGTAGAGTTCGCGGTTAAACCTTTTGTTTCAGAAGGTGAACTAGTCGAACTTGAAGTACTAAAAGAGCAGCTCCGTAACGCTCAAACAAACGCGAACAATCAGGCAGTCATAAATCAAGTTATTAGGAGGATCGAGATTGAGAACCGCCACGCTTTTGAAATCACCGTTCGTACGTTGAATCCTACTGTAATCCCTAACCTACAGTCTGCCATCGTTCACTACTTCAGCAACAACCCTTACGTTCGGAAACGAGTGGAAGTGAACAAGGCCAATCTGCAACAACGACGAACGAAGTTGATCGCAGATCTCCGAAAACTTGATAGCTTGAAGCAAATGATATACGAGAACTATCGTGCAATGGC
This sequence comes from Cyclobacteriaceae bacterium, assembly GCA_044226945.1. Taxonomy (GTDB): domain Bacteria; phylum Bacteroidota; class Bacteroidia; order Cytophagales; family Cyclobacteriaceae; genus ELB16-189. The sequence continues at coordinate 39,294 of JBGAGB010000003.1, forward strand.
ATCCCGTCGAGATGGTTCCAACAATGTTATACTAAGCGACAAACCGGTCACCAGCCCGCTCGAAGTGTACGACCAAGGCCTAACCCTCTATAATCAGTTGCAAGAAGTCGAAAGGCAGTTATACCTGCAGCCCGATTTTGAGATCATTGAAGGTTTCACCGAGTTCAGCGAACCAGCTAGCCCCTCGTTGTTACGCATCCTACTATATTCATTTGGAATAGGCGTCGTAATTGCTTACCTCGACATCGGACTACGGCGACTAAATTCCTACTTGTCCACCATTAACTAAAACGAAGGCTTGCTTTCACTGCTTCGAAAGGAATTCATTCTTGAACTTCGACGGCAGTCAGTCATCGCAGGCCTCGTCGTGTACCTGCTTAGCACGACATTCGTGTGCTATCTCACATTCTCGCTGAAGGGGAATCAACTGTCCCCAACCGTTTGGAGTGCGCTTTTTTGGATTACGGTTTTGTTCACCGGCATACATTCCATTGCGAAAAGTTTCATCGGCGAAAAGAAGGGGACTGATATTTACCTGTATTCGATAGTGGACCCCCATGTCCTTATCCTGTCGAAGATCGTTTACAACTTTCTGTTGTGCGCCATCCTGTCGTTCTCCAGTCTCGGGCTCTTCTCACTTTTCTTTGGAAACCCTATCGAAGACTTGTCGCTCTTTTTCTGGGTCATCGTATTGGCCTCCCTAGGTTTCTCCGCTTCGCTCACTTTGCTGTCGGGGATCGCGGCACGAGCGAACAACAGCGGAATCCTCATGCCCGTCCTAAGCTTTCCCGTCATCATCTCAGTGCTCTTGCTGGTGATCAAACTTACCAAAAATTGCATCGATGGATTGGAGTTTCTTGCGAGCCAACAAGACATCATTACACTGGTAGCCATAAATTGCCTTGTTACCGCGCTATCCTACCTCCTCTTCCCGTATATTTGGCGCAGCTAAAACTCCATGCGCGCTTCTTGGTGGAAAATACTGTCGGTGGTCTTGCTCGCATACACATTCACGATGGGTATCCTCGGCGATGTGCCACATCTGTTCATCGTCAATGAGACCATTAGGGCACTGTACTTTCATGTGCCCATGTGGTTCGCCATGATATCGCTCTTCGGTGCATCCGCGTGGTATGGCGTCAAGTACCTACGAAACCCAAGTATTCAGCACGACATCTACTCCAACCAATTCGTCCACGCCGGATTTGCGTTTGGATTGCTTGGCATCGTCTCCGGTATGATTTGGGCAAACTATGCATGGGGTTCCCCATGGCATGGAGACCCCAAGCAAAACGGCGCGGCCATCTCGCTGCTGGTGTACAGTGCCTACTTCGTTCTCCGAAAGTCGGTCGACAACGAGGACCAACGTGCACGACTCAGTGCGATCTACAACGTGTTCGCGTTTGTCGCGATGATACCGCTGATTTTTATCATCCCACGCATGCAAGACTCGATGCATCCGGGGAGTGGCGGCAATCCCGGATTCAACATGTATGACTTGCAAAGCAACATGCGCATTGTGTTCTATCCAGCATGCATCGGCTGGATCCTCCTCGGTTTCTGGATCGCATCTCTCCGGATCCGCACCGAACTCCTGCACGAACGGATCGAAGAGAAACATCCAACCACCTGATACTCCAACATCGATTATGAGAGCACTTTTTGGACACCAAATAATGAAGGGACTCGTGCTGCTGCTGGCAGTTGTTGGGTATGCCTTTCCCGCCAACGCCTTTCAAGACGTGGCTGAAAAAGTCGAAATGGCCGACACCATGCGGTCAAACGGGAAGATATACGTGCTCGTCGCCATCATTGTGGCCATCCTTGCGGGATTGTTGATCTACCTGTGGATGCTCGATCGCAAGATTTCCAAACTCGAACAAGAGGTAGAAGACCACCGATAAGCGGCATTTTTACCTGTCAAAAAAGGTGTTAACGGGTCAACACTTGGACCCATTTTGCGTTAACTTTGCGGTCCCTGGAGATGGGCATTTTAGCCCAAAATCGCATGAAAAAGTCTTATATCGCAGCTTTCGTGGTCATCGCGGTCGCGATCGCCATCATCGTGCAAACAGCCGGTGAATCGAGCACGTATGTCACCTTCGACCAAGCTTTCAAAATGGCCTCCACCGGCAATTCGAAAAGCATCCACGTCGTGGGAGAACTGAAAAAAGACGAACAAGGAAACATCGTTGGCATCACTCCCGGCGCCGACAAAGTATCATTTTCATTCTTGTTGATCGACGAAAACGGGAAAGAACAAGAAGTGATCTATCATGAACCGATGCCTGCCGACTTCAAACGTTCGGAAAAAGTGGTCGTGATCGGCAGCTACCAAGAAAATGTATTCGTAGCCCAAAAGATTTTGTTGAAATGCCCTTCAAAGTACGTGGACGAGAAAATTAAAGCTGGAGCGTAATCGTGGATAACGGAATTCATTTTCTTGTCGGGAATATTGGACATCTCTTCGTAATCCTCTCATTCGTTAGCTCACTCGTTAGTGCCTTTGCTTACTTAAGGGCACGCTCAATATCAAATCTTGCCGAAAAGGAACCGTGGCTGATCAACGGTCGAGTGGCCTTCTATGTCAACGTTGTCTCTGTTTTCGGAGTCGTAGCCGCACTCTTCTGGATCATTTACCAACACTACTTCGAATACCATTACGCGTACAGCCACTCCTCGAGAAATCTACCAGGCCAATACATGATCTCGTGCTTCTGGGAAGGCCAAGAAGGAGCGTTCCTCCTTTGGTCGTTCTGGCAAGCTGTGCTCGGGTTGGCCATCATCTTTACCCAGAAAAAATGGGAAGCTCCAGTGATGGTCATCATCGCCACGGTACAAGGTTTCCTTGCATCCATGATCCTCGGCGTGGTTATTCCTTGGCTCAACGTGAAGATTGGTAGCTCGCCATTCATCCTCCTGCGCGACGCAATTCAAGACCCGATCTTCAAAACTGATCCTAACTTTATTCCTACCGATGGCAATGGGCTCAATCCCCTGCTCCAGAATTACTGGATGGTCATTCACCCGCCAACGCTGTTCTTGGGCTATGCATTGACACTCTTCCCTTTCGCTTTTTGCTTGGCGGGATTGTGGGAGAAAAAATACAGCGAATGGATCAAACCCGCGCTTCCGTGGGCATTGCTGGCAGGTGGCATTCTCGGACTCGGAATCCTAATGGGAGGCTACTGGGCATACGAGACCTTGAACTTCGGCGGTTACTGGAACTGGGATCCCGTCGAAAATGCAGTGTACGTCCCTTGGTTGATCCTTGTCGCTTCGATCCACACCATGATCACCTACAAGAATAATAACACGGCGCTGCGAACGTCTGTGGTGCTCGTGGTGTCCGTCTTTATTTTGGTTTTGTACTCCACGTTCTTGACACGCAGTGGGATCCTAGGTGACGCATCCGTGCATTCCTTTACCGATCTGGGGCTATCCGGACAACTCCTCTTATACCTTTTCTTCTTCCTGATCGCCTCAATCGTGATCGTTGCAATCCGCTGGCGCCAGATCCCAGCTTCAGAAAAGGAGCTTCAAACCTACTCAAAAGAGTTTTGGATATTCTTCGGTGCCATCACACTCTGCCTTATGGGTTTCCAAGTTCTGGTCCCCACTTCTTACCCAGTTTACAACAAGGTCATCAACTTTTTTGGCGGACACTCCAACATCGCTAGTCCCGCCAACCAAGTCGAATTCTATTCGACATTTCAACTTTGGTTCGCTGTCTGCGTGGCCCTGATCTCAGGAACCGGTCAGTTCTTCTGGTGGCGTCGAATGGATAAGGATTCTTGGAAAAAAGAAGTGCTTCCAGTGGTCTTGATTACCATGCTGGTGTTCGCATTGACTATTTCGATCGGTCGCGTCACCGATCCATCGTACATGATGCTCACCTTTGCAGGGATCTACATCATTGTGTCCAACGTATCAGTGTTCGTGTCTTTGTGGAAGACCAATCCGAAGTTCTCCGGAGGTGCCGTTGCCCACGTAGGCATTGGAATGATGCTGATTGGAATGATGTTTTCGGCCGGACAAGCCAAGGTTGTATCTCTCAACAACAACGGCTTGATCATTAAGAAAGACCTGGGAACTGAATTCAACCGCGACAACCTTTTCTTGTTTATCAACGAGCCACGCACGATGGCCGACTACGAAATCGAATACCGCGGCGAAAGGCTCGAGCTTCGGGACAAGAATGGGTTCGCTAAAAAAAGCGATGTCGTGATAACACGTGACCCCGGTACCGTGATTGCCAGGAAAGACATCGTGTACAAAGGCGAGAAACTCTACAATGCGCTCGATACATTCCAAGTGTTACCTGAAAACACATATTACGAAATCGAACTTCGCAAAAACTCACAAGTGGCTGCTACGCTGTTCCCTCGTGTGCAGGTGAACGAAGGAATGGGCGGCTTTATCGCGTCACCCGACATCAAAAAAGATCTGCGCCGCGACATCTACACCCACGTATCGGGTTATCCCAATCCAGACGAACCACAAGAATGGAGCAAGATGGAAGAGGTCACCGTCGGCATGAGCGAAAAGTTCTTTGTAAACGACTACGTGGCAACCCTTGAAGATGTTCGTCGCATTGAGGCGATTCCCGGGTATCAACTCTTACCTGAAGACATCGCAGTCCAAGCACGCATCAAAGTTCAAGGTGAACGTGAGGAATACTTCGCCGAGCCCGTTTTCCTGATCGAAAATCAAAAAGAAGCGAAGGTAATGCCTGTCGAAATCAACGACCTGGGCGTACGAGTCATCTTATTAAACATTCATCCAGACACTCAAACGTTCACACTCGGCTTGTCCACGCGCCAAAAGGACTGGGTGGTGATCAAGGCAAAGGAATTTCCACTGATTAACGTGTTATGGCTAGGTACAGGCGTACTGATGATCGGGTTCACCATGGCGATGATCCGTCGTTTTCGCGACCATTTCAAAGAGGTTGCTAAAGCTGCTTAGCTGACTTTTGTAATCGATAGAACGACGTCGTTGGCCACACGCTCTGCCGAAGCCATGGCTCCGTTGATTGTTCCAGCATCGCCACCAATATCAGTAGCCTCTCCTGCGAAGAACAACCGATCTTGAATCGGAGCTCCCAATGCCGAACGGTCATCGATAGTTGTCGATGCCAATGGGTATGAAAACCCGCCCTGAAAATACTTTTCCTTCGTCCAATCTTGGATGAAATACACCATCTTCTCCTCGTCCGGCGGAAGAGCCTTGCGTATAAACGCCGTTGCTTGGTTAGCGTATACTTTGTCAAGCTCTTGTAGGATCGTGGTGACAACCTGATCTGAGTTGTTCAAATTCGAGAGCTCAAGAGCCTTGGGTCCGTTGATCATTATCGACAACGTCTGATTGAACTCGCTGCGACCCACGCCTGCATTGAAGCATTGCGGGGCAACGGTGCCTCCAAAAATCATCGACACGTCGGTCCCCCAAAAGTTCTTCTTGAAATCGAGTACCACGCGAATGGCCGGATCCATTCCAATACGACCAAGCGCCGTTGTTTTGGACGCCGGCAACGCAGGAGTAAACGTGATTCCATTCTTCAAGATGGTGACTGGAACGGTCACAATCACTTTGTCGGCCGTGACCTCACTTCCATCTTCGAACGTGATGTTAACAGGACTCGCACCGTAGTTTACCGTCTTTACCGGTCGATTAATCTCGACTTTCTTGTACACATTATCGAAGCGCGAGATCACCAAGTCCTGCATGGTGTTGTTCTTCAGCATGAAGTACTCGGTTCCGTGCGTGAGCAACTTCATCTGATCGGAAATGCCTTTAATGCCGACACGATCGGACGAAGACCCATAGAAGTTGGCAGCTTGCGCGTTGATCAATGCCTGAGCACCTTCGCTAAGGCCTGCCGAAGCTTCTTTCACGGAAGTTGCCGCACCGCTATAATTCTTGATTCCTGAAATAAAGGATTGCGCTGATGTGAAATCACCGTTGCCCGCCCAGTCTGCCGCTGACTTTACGGTTGTTCCAATTTTATAACGCTTCCATTCTTCGAGTAACTCAACTGTGCGCAGGTTTAAGTTCCCGACGATTTTTCCAAAAACGGAATCGCTCCCCTGCCAGTATTCAGCCCCCAACTCAACTGGGAAATCAGCAATAGATTGATAAGGTAAGTTCTCTTGGTTTCGCAATGAACGGACCCGGCCACCAATCTGACCTGTGGCCTCGTAGATCACCACATTGATACCCTTCGATAGGAGAATATCTGCTGCATACAACCCTGCGGGGCCTGCACCAATGATAGCAACTGTGCCATCGTATTGAATCTCTGGCGGTGGATCGTTTTTATCGCACGAGGCGAGCCACGAGGTGACAACCGCCGAAGAAATGCCAACTCCCAATTGCCTGATCGCCTGCCTGCGTTTCACGTGTGTGGGTCTTTGAAACCTGAAAGATAAAGTTTCCCGTCGACTTATTAAAAGGCGTGCATGGGTGCTAATTTGCGCTTTTCCGGCATTTGAACGATGAATCCTCCTAGTGCTCGCCAGAACGTTCGCAAAATCTGTATTATCGGTCCGGAATGCACCGGAAAGACCGTTTTGTCCGAATCTCTCGCAAAGGCACTCGGTACAGTTTGGGTGGAAGAATATGCTCGTCAATATCTGAACCATCTCCACCGCCCTTACGACGAAACAGACCTTGTCAAAATCGCTCACGGCCAACTTCGAATGGAAGACGAATGGTCGGCCGATGCCAACCAATTTCTCGTGTGTGATACGAATCTTTTGGTGATCAAAGTGTGGAGTGAATTCAAATATGGACATTGCGCCCCGGAGATTTTAAGGTTGCTGTCGGAACGATCGTATGATTTGTTCCTCCTGACTTACATTGACATTCCGTGGGTAAGCGATCCCCTTCGCGAACATCCAGATCGGCGCGAAGAATTATATCACATTTACCTAGCTGCCATGAAAGAGCAGTCGGCACCCTTTGTTGAGATAAAAGGCACAGGAGAAGAACGCTTGCAAGCGGCACTTCGAGCGGTCTCCACATACTTACGGTCTCCGTCGCATTAGCAACATGAACGATCCATACGCAGCACTGCGAATAGTCGACTTCAGGATGTTCATCTTGGCTAGGTTTTGCGTCACGCTTGCTATTCAAATCCAAGGCGTTGTGGTTGGATACCAAGTGTACGAGCTAACAAAAGATCCTTTATCGCTCGGGCTCATAGGATTGGCTGAAGCTATTCCCTCAATTACGGTTTCGTTGTATGCTGGTCATGTGGCCGATGTCGTCAAACGAAAAGGTATTATCGTCACATGCGTGCTTACGCTACTTCTTTGCTCATCTAGCCTCCTATTTTTTACCACCGACCCGGGCGCATTCATTCTTCAATTCGGCGTGGTACCGATCTACTCGGTCATCTTTTTTACGGGGATTGCCCGTGGATTCTTATCGCCGGCGAACTTCTCCTTCATGCCGCAATTGATCCCTCGCGAACTCTATCCAAATGCCATCACGATCAATTCTACTACCTGGGAAACGGCATCTATCGCTGGGCCTGCGCTCGGAGGGTTCCTCTATGGTTTTTATGGCATAACCGCTGCCTATGCTGCAGATGCCCTCTTGACAATGGGTGGGCTGTTGTTCATCATCAACGTCGCTAGCAAGCCGTTGCCGCCTCAAACCGAGGATCAAGGGGTCGTCGAAAAAATCCAGACAGGTCTGCGCTTTGTATTTTCGAACAAGCTCGTCCTTTCTGCAATATCGCTCGATCTTTTCGCGGTGCTGTTTGGAGGTGCCGTGGCGCTGCTTCCCTTCTTTGCCGATACTATACTTCACGTAGGCACGGTTGGATTTGGTTTTCTTCGTGCCGCTCCATCGATCGGTGCATTGATCGTAGCATTTATTGTGATGCACAATCCGATCCGTCGAAACATGGGTCGGTTGCTGCTTTGGTGCGTCGCTGGATTTGGCTTCTGCATGATCGGTTTCGGCTTGAGCACCAACTTCTGGCTGTCGCTATTCCTGCTGATCGCAAGCGGCGGCTTCGATTGCATCAGCGTCATCATCCGGCTCACACTACTTCAGACGCTCACGCCCGACAACATGAAAGGAAGAGTGTCGGCCGTTAACAACATCTTTATTGGTTCGTCCAATGAAATTGGGATGTTTGAATCAGGCGTGGTAGCCAAAGCAATCGGCGTGGTCCCGAGCGTGGTGGTGGGCGGTGCGCTCACGATTGGCGTGGTGAGCACCATTGCTTGGTTCGGCAAATCGCTGAGACGTCTACAATCAGTCACCTAGATTACATCAAAAAAACAAAGGGTATGCAAATGTCGATCAACACTCCCGCGCTTTTGTTCCCTGCCATCACCCTGTTGATGTTGGCATATACCAACCGTTTTCTTGCGTTGGCGACACTGATTCGTAATCTCCATTCAAAATACAAACAAGGTCTGGAAGAGGGCGACTTGGTACGAGCCCAGATTCACAACCTCAAACGAAGGATCTGGCTCTTTCGCTCAACGAGATTATCATCAGCACCCGCGCGCTCGACCTGGAATTACGCGATATGGAACAGAAATGATTCCGACCGCCCATGTTTTCTGGGCAAGAATTTCAGGTTGGGATTTAGTACTTTCACTTGGTCCTAAAACCTTACCCAATCATGAGTTCTCGTCGCTCCTTCATTCAGAAAACCATGGGTGCCGCTTCCATCGCCGCCCTTAGCCCATTGATTGCCGCCGCCGAAGATGTATCAGATGCTCTGCGATCGCTCAACAAGCTTTCGCCGCAAGCAGCCGCCGTCGACGAAGACCTTTGGGCACGGATGGCGCAAGCGTATACAGTGACGCCCAACATGCTCAACCTTAACAACGGCGGCGTGAGCCCCCAACCGAAAGTGGTGCAAGACGCCGTGGACAGATATTACCACCTCAGCAACGAGGCGCCCACCTACTACATGTGGCAAATCCTCGACAAGGGTCGTGAACCCTTGCGCCGCAAGCTGGGCGACCTGGCAGGCGTATCAGGTGAAGAACTGGCCATTAACCGCAACACCACCGAGGCCCTTGGTACTTTCACATGGGGAATCGACATGAAGAAGGGCGACGAAATCGTGATGACCAAGCAAGACTATCCGAATATGATTCATGCTTGGAAGCAACGCGAGCTTCGTGAAGGAGTGAAGATCAATTGGATCAATCTCGATCTACCTTTCGACAACGACGAGGTTGTGGTCAAGGCGTTTATCAACGCCACCACACCGAAAACAAAAATCTGGCATATCACCCACTTGCTCACTTGGACTGGACAGATTCTCCCCGCTGCGAAGTTGTGCGCCGAAGCACGCAAGCGAGGGATCATTTCCATCGTGGATGCCGCACACTCTTTCGCGCATGTCGACTATAAGATTTCAGACATGAATCCAGATTACTTCGGAACTAGTTTGCATAAGTGGCTTTGCGCGCCCTTTGGGACTGGGGTGATGTATGTTCGACGCGAGCACATTGCAAAGACATGGCCACTCTTTCCGACAGACAAGCCACAGAGCGAAGACATTCGCAAATTCGAAGCGCTCGGTACGCGTTCGTTTGCTCCCGAGCAAGCCATAGGTCAAGCGATCGATTTCCACAACGCAATCGGCGGCAAGCGTAAGCAGGAGCGTCTCCATTACTTGAAAAAATATTGGTGCGAAGCCGTCACGCAAAATCCGAAAGTCAAGATACACGTGTCATTGAAGCCCGAGTACTCTTGTGCTCTGGGCACGTTCAGCATCGAAGGTCAAAAGCCGGGCGACATCGTCCAAACACTCATGGATAAATACCAAATTCACGTGGTTCCCATCGTTTGGGAAAACGTGAGCGCAGTCCGTGTAACGCCTCACATCTACACCACTACTCGTGACTTAGATCGATTTATCGAAGCTGTGGGTAAAGTCGCAGTATCTTGAGATTTACTTAACTTCGCAAATGATCGATTCGCTTCAAATTGTCAATTTCAAGTCATGTCGTAAAGTTAAAAGCAATGCGTGGAGTATAGCTCCTATCACCTACGCCAAAGTCTTGGGCGATCAAACTTCGCGCACACTAAGTAACACAGATTGGATATTTTGATATTGGTTCTGGGTGTTCTCCACCTTTGGATTGACTCCGAAAAGAACCAATTATCAATCTCATAATGTACAAATGGTGGGAACCAGCGACAGCACCAAGACCAACCTGAAATCTAACTGTTAAACCGAAATACCTTTCTTCCCTCTCAACGACAGGGAATGACCACCGTTCGTATAATGGCTCATGCAAGTTTCCAAACATTTAATATCTTCATCGGAAATCAAACCTATGACCTGCAAGTTACTCCTCACTTGGGCAGCGCTCACGTGCGCGTCTTTGTCTTTTGCTCAATCGCTCACCGTTGCTGGCTTGCAATCTCCCGTCGAAGTAATCCGCGATCGCTATGGCGTGAATCACATCTACGCCAAGAACGAGCATGACCTCTTCTTCGCGCAAGGTTTCTGTGCCGCACGCGACCGTCTCTTTCAATTTGAACTCTGGCGCATGCAAGCAACTGGCACCGCTGCAGAAGTCTTTGGAGAACGTGAGCTCAAGCGCGACATCGGTGTGCGTAGATTCAAGTACCGTGGTAATCTCACGCAAGAGCTGAATCATTACCACCCGAACGGTGAAAAGATCATACGCGCATTCACCGATGGCGTCAACGCTTACATCGCTCAAGCTCTTCAAGAGCCAGCCAAACTTCCAATTGAATTTAAACTCCTCGGAATTTTGCCTAAACCATGGACTCCCGAAGTCGTCGTATCCCGCCATCAGGGTTTACTCGGGAACATCGGCGAGGAAATTAACGTCGCACGTCAAGTAGCAACCGTCGGCCCAAATAAGACCCACGACCTCGACGTGTTTGAACCGGGTGAACCATCGTTGACGATCGACCCAGCCATAGATCAAGCACGTCTCTTCGATCCAGTGACCGAACTTTACGATGCGTACCGGTCCAACATCAAGTTTGCACCTACCGACTTGGTCACGGCCTCCAACCCAAACCTTGAACAGTTTCGATCACTTGCCGCTCAAGACGATGCTGACCTTGAAAAAATGACCAACGGCGGAGTAATCGGTAGCAACAACTGGATCGTGAGTGGACCTTTGTCCCAAAGTGGTTACCCAATGTTGGCGAACGACCCACACCGCGCTTTGTCGGCACCTTCGCTGCGATACATGGTTCACCTCAATGCCCCTGACCTATCGGCAGACGAACCTGGTTGGAATGTAGTCGGAGGGGGTGAACCCACCATACCCGGGATCTCGATCGGGCACAACGACTTCGGGGCGTGGGGCCTTACAATATTCGCAATCGATGGTGAAGACTTGTATGTATATGAACTCAATCCCGCGAACAAACGACAGTATAAATATCAAGGGCAATGGGAAGACATGCGCGTAATCAAAGACACTATCCATGTTAAGGGCGCTAAGGATGTGTATGTCGACCACCTGTACACGCGGCACGGACCCATCTCCCACATGGACGAGAAAAACAATAAAGGCTATGCGATTAGGTGCGCTTGGCTCGAGCCAGGTGGAGCGCCTTATTTAGCGAGCCTTCGCATCGATCAAGCGACCAACTGGAGCGAATTTCGGCAAGCGTGCTCGTTCAGTCATATCCCTGGAGAAAACATGATTTGGGCCGACCGCGCCGGGAACATTGGTTGGCAAGCCGTTGGCGTCGCTCCCATCCGTAAGAATTGGAGTGGCCTCGTTCCTGTCCCCGGCGACGGTCGCTACGAATGGTCCGGATACCTACCGATTACTTCCCTCCCGCATGTCTTCAATCCCGAAAAAGGATACTGGGCCACAGCTAATGAAAACCTTGTACCTCACGACTATGAGCACAACAACGCCATCGGCGCCAACTGGGCCGATACGTATAGGGCGGACCGAATCAACGAAGTCTTGGGATCAGGTCGGAAACACTCGCAAGCCGACATGATGCGCCTTCAATTCGACTACATGAGTATACCCGCTAGGACTCTGGTACCGCTTCTCAAAGACCTCCATGCGAACAATCCCAAAACGGAACAAGCACGGCAACTTCTCACGGATTGGAATTTTGTCCTTGATAAAAATTCAATCGCGGGTGGTATCTATGTGGCTTGGGAGAATAAGCTCCGGCAAAATGTAGTGCCCTTGTTCGTTCCGCCTCATGCACAGTCCCTGTTCAAGTTCATTCCCGTCACACGTGTCATCGAATGGATTGTAACTGTTCGCCCTGAGTTTGGTTCCGACCCTGTTGCGGCCCGCAATCAATTCCTGATTGACGCCTTGGATGGAGCCGTCGCTGACCTGTCTAAAAAACTAGGTCCCGACTTAAAAAAATGGCAATACGGACAAGCCTCTTATCATCACGTACTCATCAAACATCCATTGAGCAATGCGGTGGACGAAACAACGCGTCGCAAACTTGAGGTGGGACCCCTCCCCCGTGGGGGGTATAGCTCCACCCCTGGTATGACCGGCGGCTCCGATAACCAGACGAGTGGAGCTTCGTTCCGAATCGTCGTCGATACGAAGGATTGGGACACAAGTATGTTCACCAATGCTCCCGGACAAAGCGGAAACCCCGATAGCCCATTCTATCGTAACCTTTTTCCGATTTGGGCTAACGATCAGCACTTCCCTGTTTATTTCAGCAGGGAAAAAGTGGAAATGTCCGCGGCCGAAAAAGAAACCTTCGTTCCTGTCAAGAACTAGACTGACTTCTTCGCGCGACGCTTGAACCCTGCCACCGAGGCAACATACTCGTGGGGTTGCTGCGCAAGCTTCGCCAACCTACGTCGTTCTTTCTTGCGCGTAATATCTATTACTCGGTCAACCGATATCTCGGCTAGCAATTGGTCGCCATCGTGATACACTCGTATCACGCTACTGTTCGAATTCAATTGGGTTTCTACCACCCAATAGTTTTCCTTTTGTTGGGCGTTCGCAACCAATGCGAAACTGCATAAGATCATTGCAACGACTATCTTCTTCATCTGCTACCTCCTTTCATTTGTTTACATGAAGTACGGGGGGTTGCGCGAGAAATTTTCGCGCTACCTACCGAAAGGGTCACGGGATAGACCGACATCGGCTACGCGAATACAAATTGTTTTCATCGTCTAAACTTTCACTTTCGTCGACAAAGGATTCAACGCAGTAACCTTGTCGACACAATTCAGTTAATTCGTCTGCACATGGATAGTTTCTTTACCAAACTCGCTCTATCGAATGAACCGCGCCAGCGGATTGGGCGACATGTGCTATTCTGGACCATGGCTTGGATCTTCCAAGGACTCATCTATGGTTTTCTATATGACGCAAACCTTACGCGGTTTCTCGTGTCATTTAGCGAGGCGGCTTTGTACTTGCCCATGCATATGTTTTTAGGCTATGCCATCAACTACTATGTACTCCCTCGTTACCTGTTCAAGGAAAGGTATTGGCTGGCGATCGTCAATGTGCTCGCGTTAATTCTACTGACGGCGATGTTGTGCCCACCGATCCTCATTTACTGGATTGAGCCTTTTCGCGAATGGATCGGCACCCCGTCAAATCCCAAGTCTCCGTTCTATGCTTTCATGGGTGGGTTGCGGGGAGCACTCACCGTCACAGGCTTTTTCGTCGCCATCAAGCTCGTGAAACACTGGTACCTCAAGAAAATGGAAAACGAACGCCTCGAGAAAGAAAAACTCCGGGCGGAATTAGAACTTTTAAAAGGACAACTCCATCCACATTTCATGTTCAACACCTTGAATAGCATTTATGCTATGGCACTTCGGAATTCTGAACAGACTGCGAGCGCCATTCATAAGCTTTCAGATCTGATGAGGTATATGATCTCCGAGTGCAGCCTTCCCGTGATTTCACTAGAGAAAGAGCTGCAGGTCTTGCAGACGTACGTCGAGTTAGAAAAATCGAGGCTGGGTTCGCGGCTCGACCACTCATTCAATGTGCAAGGTTCACTTTCGGATCGGCATATCGCACCATTATTACTGCTCCCTTTCGTAGAGAACAGTTTCAAACACGGTGCCTATGTCACTGACCAAACTGCTTGGGTTTCACTCGACGTTTCGGTTACCGACGAGCGACTTCATTTCAAGCTGATCAACGGGAAACCGGGTGGTGAGAAACCTCCTGGTGTTGGATTGGGGCTCGCCAACGTGAAAAAACGATTGTCGTTACTGTATCCAAATGCACACGAGCTACGTATCAGCGAGGACGAGGATTCGTTCATTGTCTCACTTACCATCATACTCGACAAAATCGCCGTTGCTGCAGCCTGATATGAAGATACGTTGCCTAATTGTCGACGACGAACCCCCTGCGCTGGAGGTGTTGAGGGCGCATATCGCCAACACACCAATGTTGGAAGTCGTGGGTGAATGCCATTCAGCAGTAGCTGCCTTCGAATTTCTTCAACACCAATCCGTAGACCTCCTTTTTCTTGATATCCAGATGCCGAAGCTGCTCGGCACCGATCTCGTGAAAGCCCTTGCAATGCCTCCCAAGGTCATTTTCACCACCGCACATCGCGAATATGCGATGGATGGATTTGACCTAAACGCAGTGGACTTCCTGTTGAAACCGATCTCCTTCGATCGCTTCTTAAAAGCAGTTCAAAAAGCAGTTCCTCACGAAACACGAACACCCCGAGTCGAAGAAACGGCCTCTAGTTCATCCCGATTTCTGTACTTCCGCGCCGACAGGAAGATGGTGAAAGTGGTGGTGGACGACATCAAGTACGTAGAAAGCCTGAAAGACTACGTGAAAATCTTCCACGGGGCGCAGCCGCTAATCACGAAGCAAACAATTATGGCCGTCGAAGAAATGCTTCCGAGCGGCGAGTTTCTAAGAATCCATCGCTCATTTATCGTGGCCATCAATAAGATCAGCTCCTTTAGTCAACACTCGGTCTTCATCGGCGGGAACGAAATTCCAGTTGGCCCACTATATCGAAGCGAAGTATATAAGAAACTCACCCAGAGCGAGAGTTCAATTAAGGTAAGTGGGGTTGTCTAACTTTTGATAAATGGCATTCGCTTAAACGGCTTTGTTCGATCGAACAGATACCGGTAAGTAGCGTGGCGCTTCACGACCTCGGTCTGAATTTGCTCAGCGACACGAATCATCTGCGGGTTAAAGTCTCCAATCCAATTCATCTCGTATTCATCATAACGACGATAATCCTCCTGCATCAACTTGCGGAAATGCATGATGATTGCACCATCTAGACCTTTGCCTTGGTGCTCAGGCACGATCCCAAACAAGATCCCGAATGCCTTGCGGTTCACGCGACGAAAGCGATACCACACAAACATCAGCTTTCCCCACCAGTTAAGCTTCCCGTGAAGGTGCTTAATGATCTGATTGATCTCCGGCAAGGACAAAAAGAAGACGACAGGCTCATCGTGAAAAAAACCGAACCAAAGGAGTTTTTCATCGATGATCGGCTTCATTTGCTTGACGATGTTCTTCGCTTGTAGCTCCGTCAATTCAGGGATTTCGCCGCGGCTTGCCCACGCTCGATTGTAGATGTGACGAATCATGTCTGGCATCTTGTCGATCTCTGACCTCTTTAGGTGTCGGAATGTATAACGATTATCGTTCTCTAGTAGCTTGGCCTTTTCGGCGAGCCGGTCGCCCAACGGCCCCATGATGGGTCTCCCAAATGTGAGCTGGTAGAAATACACCTCGAAGCCGTACGACTCGAAAAACTCACGATAATACGGAGGATTGTAATTGCATTGGTAATTCGGATCCCGATCAAAACCGTCGATCAACAAACCCCACCAACGGTCCCTGTCCCCGAAATTGATTGGGCCATCCATCGCTTCCATCCCTCGTTCACGAAGCCACTCGCGACAGGCGTTAAAAAGCATAAAAGCTGCTTCTTTGTTTTCAATGCAGTCGAAGAAACCCATGCCACCCGTGGGTTGGTCGTTGCCCTTCTTCGCAGTACGTTCGTTGACAAACGCCGCAACGCGCCCCACAACATTGCGTGATGAATCAAATAACACCCAACGCACACACCGTCCGTGGCGGAAGGTCTTGTTCTTCTTTGGATCAAATACAGCTTCCACATCCGAATCGATCGGGCGGATAAAATGAGGCTCATCACGAAAGAGGCGAACTGGCAACTCAAGGAATGCTCGAACATCTTCCTTGGTAGAAACTTCGCGTAATGTCCAAGTCTGATTTGACGGAGAACTCACTGAAAAAGCTGGGTTTACTATCGACCCAACCACGGCAATTTAGGCAGGAACTTTTTGATTGGGCAAGATGATCTTGAACTCGGTCCCAACCATAGGCTGGCTGAACACATCGATTTGACCACCGAGCTTCTCGACAGCATTCTTGACGATATAGAGGCCGAGTCCCGAGCCGTCCGATTGGGTACTTGCCCGATAAAACATCTCAAAGATGTTGAGGAGCTTGTCCGGTTCTATACCAATCCCGTTGTCGCTAAAGCTGATATGTGCTTCTATGTCGGTGATGTGAACAGTTACCTTGAGCATGGGCCGCTGTATATCCATTCTCCGGTACTTGATCGCATTGGAAATCAAGTTTCTAAAGATTTCGGCCAGACGCCACCGGTCACTGAAGAATTCCCCACTACTCACTTCGATCACCTTTTCGATTTGGTCAGCGTGCCGCAAGTAATTCAAGTCGGCCAACGTATTGGCTACAATCTGGCGAACGTCCACTTTCTCAATCGTGACGTCTTGCTTCAAGTTTTTGGAATGGCTCAGCACATCGCTAATGAAATGATCCAACTGCTCTACCTTTCTCCCAATCAGGTTCATATAGGTGCCTGGGTTGTCGTCGTTGCCAGGCATGTTGGCTAAGTTCACTAAGCCTAGAATCGACGAGAGCGGCGCCCTCAAATCGTGCGACACTTTATACACGAAATTGTCCAGTTCGGTATTACGAATCTTGAGCTCTTTTTCAATCTTCTTCTGTTCTGTAATATCGACGTAGACACCAAAGATGCCGATGGTTTTGTCTTCCATGTGAACAGGGACACCATAGACGATCAAAGAGAGCATCTCTCCGTCCTTTCGACGGCGAACAGTTTCGATTCGAATCACCTTATAACTCGAAATGATGGTGTTCAAATCATTGCCCTCAGCCTCGAGTTCATCGGGAACAATGAATGCGTTCAGGCCATGGCCCTTTAATTCATCAACCGTGTACCCAAATAATTCTTGAAAACCCTTGTTGATTTGCACCACGTTTCCCTTGTCATCCAAGATCACGATTGCCATGGGCGAGCTCTGAAACAATTGCACGAAGAGCATCTCGGTTCTGCGCATCGCCTCAACCGATTTTTGTTCTTGACGTTTCCGTTGAGTGATTTCAGCAATTAAGCCGTGACAAACAGTCGTTCCATCCGGCTGGCGACTCGGGGTAGCACTGGCTTCAATCCAGATCACCTCTCCCTTAGCATGAAGACGGCCTTCCCAATGCCACTCCGAGAGGTTGGCAATACAGCGCTCGCTTGACTCGTAAAACAGATCCCAATCATCATGATGAATGAAGTTTTTCATCGGCAAGATGCCGCGAAGTAAGATCTCTTGACTTACTCCCAGCACTTCCTCACATCTGGGGCTGATGTACGTAAAATCACGAGATCCATCTGGGAAGATTGAATATTCGAACACCACTGCCGGGAGTTTGTCCAGCATCTGTGTTAGCGTATTCCGGTGACTCACCTTAGTCGAATTGCTCATGACCTGAAAGGCCAATCAAGATACGCTTTAGACTTCACAGGACGAAGGCAGCGTAAGAAAGAAGTAAGAAATTCGCCAGGTTCTAATGAATGACTTGACCGACCTGCCGCAACCGGGGTTGCTGGTAACGTTTACAGGAGTTCTGGGCTTTTACTCCTCAGCCACTCGCGCGCTTCACGTATAGAATCGAAATAACGGACTGAAATCAGGCTCGAGTCATCCAACATTTCCTTAATTGTCATCCGCGTGAATACGTTTGTGGGCATCACTATCGCCAGAAAGCGGACGCCGGCTTTTTCCATTTCGGGCCGCACCACCTCTCTGAAATATCGAACGTCATCATCGAGCACGGGTCCCGCCGATCTGCTGTCGGTCAACATGTGAAGGAGGCGGTGGCGTTTTAATCCCTCACGCATAAGTTCCAGCCGCTTGGTTTGAACTTGTTGGTAGTGCTCGCTAAATCGAGGCACGCCTTCCAGGCGAAGTTTGACACACGGCACCGAGTCGTCCAACTCGAGCGTTGCGTATTGATCCTGGTAATAAAGAGTGACGCCGGGTGTGAAACGATCAGCATGGCCCCGGGCGGGCTTAGGCTGATTACCGTTCTGGGTGAGAGACACGATGTTTGGGAGTTGATACTATATAACGGTTTCTGGCCACAGGTAAACTCCTTGATAGCTGTTATCACAAACATTTTGTTCCACAAAGTGGACGATTTAACAAATCGCCGCCCTCTAGGGCTATTTTCGTCACGAATCGTCCGATTGGGGTGACAATTAGGAAATTCAGTGTTTACATACTGTCTCTTTTTTATTTACATTTGATTGTACTGCCTAAACCTCAAAATGAACTCAAAACTGCTCGTGCCCGACGTAGAAATCGGGGCTGTTATTCAGGACGTGTTCGAGAAGCGCAACATGAAACTCTCGGACCTCGCCGATCAACTTGGCACCGTTCGCCAAAATGTCTATCGAATATTCAAAAAGAAAGACTTAGACACAGGGCTTCTCACGAAGATCTCCGAGGTCTTGGACCACAACTTCTTCCACTACTACAAAACGCCGGAAGGAACTGCGCACCACCCATTAGACCTTGAACTCGCAGAATCAAAAGCTCAGCTAGAACTCGCGCGCCGTGAAATTGATTACCTCAAAAAGATCATTCAATTAATGGAAGAGAAATCGCGGTTGCTGCAGGAGGTAAAAGTCTAATACCAATTCTGCCCTTTCAAACGATCCCTGAAATGAACAGAAACAGGGGAATGAAAAACACGCCGTCCCCGAAGACCCGGTATCGGTCACGTTCATGAAAGAATTTGATCTCGAACACAAGCGCAGTGGCAAGTAGCATCGATGCGAGGGTAATTAGTTCGGGGGTGATGGCGTACACGCCACCGAACACGACAAGCGCAAAACCCCCAACGATCACAAGTCTCACAAGGAAGTTCATTGTACGGGCTCCAACGAGCGTGGCCAGTGAATTTTGCTGATTGGATAAGTCCTCGCGCATGCTCAAGCGCGCGAACATAAGTAGGTTCGCCAAGACGGTCAATGCAAAGATTGAAATGTAGAGCTGCTGATCCTCATTGAGAGGCTCCTCATGAATTGACCACGCTGGCAGCAACACACCCCCTGTATAAAGCAAACAACCTGCTAACTCCTTGAAATACTTCAACCATCGACTGAACACCAAGTAAACAATTACAAATGCCGCGAAGAAGAAACCTGCAGTCAAGATTTGAACGCGAATCTTGAAAGCTAGAGCGATGGCGACCACGGCAAGAATTATCAACGAACCA
This sequence comes from Cyclobacteriaceae bacterium, assembly GCA_044226945.1. Lineage (GTDB taxonomy): Bacteria > Bacteroidota > Bacteroidia > Cytophagales > Cyclobacteriaceae > ELB16-189. Next base: position 58,859 of record JBGAGB010000003.1, read on the forward strand.
AGAATTCGTATAAAGTACTTCTGATGATAAAGATGCCGTTCCGATCTCGCAGCTTGTGGCATATTCCACGCATCAAGCAAATGATCTGCTGTATAGATCATCCAAACCGAAAGAGCTAACAAAGCGTAGCCTTGTGGTAAGATTCCGACGTTCAATACTCGAGCAAAAAAAGCAGCAGATACAACAGCACCAATGGCCACATCGATGCTAAGCAAGTTCACATAGCGATATTGACGAAGAACATTCACTTGGTGTGTATATCGGATGTAATACTATAGATTTCCAAGCAAGCTCGTCACCGAATCGAGTAAAAAGTAACCTCGGAATTGGTTCGATTCGCCTTCATCCTGCTTTCTTCACCAAACAAAAATAGCTAGAACCTGCCTAGCAACACTTTCACCGACACACAACAAAAAACCCCGGCCGGGTAGAGCCAGGGTTTTGTATAATTGAACCTGTAAAAGTTTAGTTCGATTTCAGTGCTTCGGCACCAGCAACGATCTCAAGGATTTCTTTGGTAATCGCCGCCTGACGGGTCCGGTTGTAGGTCAACTTGAGTTCCTTGAGCAACTCGCCAGCGTTCTCAGTAGCCTTGTCCATGGCAGTCATACGCGCTCCATTTTCAGCGGCGTTCGAATCCAATACTGCTTTGTACAACTGCATCTTCAGCGACTTAGGAATCAAACCCGACACAATTTCTTCACGATCGGGTTGATAGATATAATCCACTTCGGCGCCTTTCTTTTGTTGTTTCGGCGCAACGATCGGCAACATTTGCTCGGTGCGGAGGATCTGGGTGGCTACGTTCTTGAATTCGTTGTAGATGATCACCACCTTATCGTATTCCCCACGTTTGTAAGAATTGATGACGTACTCCCCAACCTCGGCAACACGTTCATAAGTAAGGTTTGAGAAGACGGGCCAGAAGGTATCCACCACTTTCATCCCGCGCTTTGAGAAGTACTCGTACGCCTTCTTTCCGAGCGGTAGTACTGTCAGGTTTCCAGCCTTCGCCTGCGAGGCATAGTTTTCTTGGATCACACGACTCGCCAACTTGAAGACGGTGCTATTGAAACCTCCGCACAAACCACGGTCAGACGAAATGGCAATCAGCAGGACCTTCTTGTCTTCGCGAACGGTATTGTACCACTCTCCACCCTCGGCAGATGCCGAAGATAGGTTCGACAGCAGGTACGACAGCTTCTGAGCGAAGGGGCGCATCATCATAATGCGATCCTGCGACTTACGCAGTTTGGCTGCAGCCACCATTTTCATCGCCTTGGTGATCTGCTGGGTAGACATCACCGACGAGATCCGGCTCTTAACTTCCTTTAAACTTGGCATCCTGTTCTTTTATCAAAATCCAGCGGAAATCGAATCAATATTTTGCCGACAAGTCGAGCGCTGCCTTCTTCACGATATCGAGGTCTGCATCGTCCAACTTACCTGCGCGGAAGTTGTCCAACACATTTTTGTGTTGCAAACGCAGCAAGGTCAAAAACTCCTTCTCGAACTCACGGACTTTCGCGACGGGAACGCGGTCCAACCAACCCTTTGTAGACGCGACGATGATCGCTACTTGCTCCTCTACAGGAACGGGCGCATATTGAGGTTGCTTCAACACTTCGGTATTGCGACGACCACGTTCGATGGTCAGCTTAGTAGACGCGTCAAGGTCAGAGCCGAACTTCGAGAAGGCTTCCAACTCGCGGAACTGAGCTTGGTCCAACTTGAGTGTACCAGCTACCTTTTTCATTGACTTGATCTGCGCTGAACCACCCACACGCGATACCGAAATACCTACGTTGATCGCAGGGCGGATACCTGAGTTGAAGAGGTTCGTTTCGAGGAAGATCTGGCCGTCGGTGATGGAAATCACGTTGGTCGGGATATAAGCCGAAACGTCGTTCGCTTGGGTTTCAATAATCGGAAGAGCCGTCAGCGATCCACCACCCTTAACAAGGTGTTTGATGGATGCTGGTAGGTCGTTCATGTCGCGGGCAATGCCGTCGTTGTTGATGATCTTGGCAGCGCGCTCGAGGAGGCGTGAGTGCAAATAGAACACGTCGCCAGGGTACGCTTCACGTCCAGGAGGACGACGGAGGAGCAATGACACTTCGCGGTAGGAAACGGCTTGCTTCGAGAGGTCATCATAGATCACGAGCGCAGGGCGGCCGGTATCGCGGAAGAACTCACCGATCGCTGCACCGGTAAATGGTGCGAAGAACTGCATCGGAGCTGGGTCCGCAGCCGACGCCGACACAATTACCGTGTAAGGCATCGCGCCTGCTTTCTCCAACGTTCCTGCCACAGCCGCAACGGTAGAAGCCTTTTGGCCGATTGCGACGTAGATACAGAATACGGGTTGACCTTTTTCGAAGAATTCTTTTTGGTTGATGATCGTATCGATCGCCACGGCAGTCTTACCTGTTTGGCGGTCGCCGATGATCAACTCGCGCTGACCACGGCCGATCGGGATCATTGCATCGATTGCTTTGATACCAGTTTGAAGGGGTTCGTTTACAGGCTGGCGGAAGATAACACCAGGAGCTTTGCGTTCCATGGGCATCTCGTACAGTTCTCCTGCGATCGGACCCTTGCCATCGATCGGGTTTGCCAGTGTATTGACAACGCGTCCCAACAAGCCGTCACCAGCTTTGATGGAAGCAATCACACCGGTGCGTTTTACGGTATCACCTTCGCGGATTTCCTTCGACTCACCGAGCAATACGGCACCCACGTTGTCTTCTTCCAGGTTGAGCGCCATGGCACGGAGGCCATTCTCAAATTGAAGCAACTCACCGGCTTGAGCTTTGGTAAGTCCATAGATACGCGCAACACCATCACCGACGGTGAGGACAGTTCCTACTTCTTCTAACTGGGCATCTGTTTTAGATTGCGCTAGCTGCTCGCGCAATATTGCTGATACTTCTTCGGGTCTAATTTCCGCCATATTGATGGGTCGTTAAATCGTTATTCGTTAGGTCGTTATTCGTGCTTGGTTAGAAATCCTTGACGTAAGGATTCTCGCTGAACTTCAGCTTCAACTTCTTGAGCTGGTTCTTGATTGATGCGTCGATCTGCTTGTCCTCAACTTGAAGGATGAAGCCACCGATCAAGTCTTTGTCGACACTCTCGTGAAGTTCAACCTGCTTCGTGTTGCTAAGTTGCTTCACAATCGCTTCCACTTGTTGACGGGTCTTGTCATCCATCGGAACAGTGGTGGTGATCGTTGCGCGTCCAACACCTTTGAAGATGTTATAGGCGTTGTGAAACTCACCCGATATTTCGGCCAACAGTGGCTCGCGGTTCTTGCGAGTCAAGATGTCGATGAATGCCATGGTGAGCGCGTTTACCCGGCTCTTGAAAAGTGCCTCGAGGATGCTTCTCTTCTTGTCGTGTTTGATCACAGGGCTCTTGAGCATCACGGCCAGATCGTTGCTGCGTTCGACAGTAGCCGAAAACAACTTCATATCATCGTGCACTTTTTCAAGTACACCTTGGCTCACGGCTAGGTCGAGCAGTGACTTCACATATCGCGTGGCGACTCTTGAAGCCATGGATTAATTCAGTTTAAGGTCTTTGATGTAGCCGTCGATCAATTCCTTTTGAGACTTGTCGTCGGCGAGGTTTTTCTTCATCAAGCGTTCTGCCACTTGGAGTGAGAACAAGGCCACTTGCGCCTTTACATCGCGCAAAGCGGCTTGCTTCTCAGTGTTGATGATGGCGCGGGCATCGGAGATCAGCTTGTCAGCGTTCTTCTTTGCCTCGGTTTGGATTTGGTCTTGCAAACGGGTAGCCGCTTCGCGTGCATCACGCAAGATGCGGTCGCGTTCCTCGCGAGCTTCCTTCAAGAGTTTCTCGTTGCCAGCTTGAAGAGCGGCCATCTCTTGTTTCGCACGCTCAGCCGCATCAAGTGCGGTTTGAATCGAATCTTCACGTTCCTTGAGGGAAGTAAGGATCGGCTTCCAAGCCAACTTGGCGAGGAGACCAAACAAGGCCAAGAAGATGACGAGTTGCCAAAAGAATAGGCCGGTCGAGGGTGTTAGTAAATCCATAGTTTCTTCTCTGTTCTATCGTTCAAGTCTACAATTTCTGCGGGGTTGAAATCCTAAAAGAGTCCTGCCCGGCCCATTGCCAAAGGCAGGTCTCTTTAGATTGTTTGCTTAGCCTTCGCGGAAGGAGATAAGCAAGCAGATTACAAGCGCAAAAAGCGCCGCAACCTCGACGAGAGCTGCGATCACAAGCATGGAGTTCTGAAGCTTGTTAGCTGACTCGGGTTGACGAGCCATTGCTTCCATTGCAGAACCACCGATGCGACCTACACCAATACCGGCGCCAATTGCAGCCAGTCCAGCGCCGATCCCTGCGCCCATGATTGCGTAGCTAATGTCGAGAAGTAAGGAAAACAACATACGTTGAACAGTTAATTGTGAAACAAAATCCGGGCTTCCCCGGGGTATCTTTATTCCTCTTTGCCGAAGCGCGAGGATTGAAATCTCTTAATGGTGGTCGTCGTGGTGCTCGTGTTCTTCGATGGCTTGCCCTATGTAGAGCGAAGTGAACATCGTAAACACGTATGCTTGAATCCCTGCCACCAACAACTCGATGAGGTTGATGAACACGTTCACCACCGAAGTTCCTATTCCCACCGACCAACTCTTGAAAATGAATGTCAATGATGTGAGCGCCAACAAGACGATGTGTCCTGCCGTAATCGCCACAAACAAACGAACCGTTAACGCGAAAGGCTTCGTGAATACGCCGATCAATTCAACAGGCAGAATGATGACGCGCAACCAGTGGGGAACACCAGGCGTCCAGAAGATGTGCCCCCAGTATGTCTTGTTGCCGTTGACGTTCGTAATGATGAAGGTCAACAGTGCCAAGCACGCTGTTACCGCGATATTCCCTGTCAGGTTCGCAGCGCCAGGCAAAAGTCCTAAAAGGTTACCGAAGAAGATGAAGAAGAACAGCGTCAGCAAGTACGGGAGGTAAGTCATGTACTTGGCACCAATGTTCGGTTTCACAATTTCATCTTTCACGAAAAGGATGATCACTTCCATGAAAGACTGAATGCCTGTGGGAGCGAGTCCTTTACGTTTTGCATACGCTTTGGACACGGTGAGAAACACCACCAATAGTAGCGCTGCGTTGATGAACAACATCGCAACGTTCTTGGTAATTGACAAGTCGAGGACGGGCTGACCGTGAAAGTAGATGTGCTCGTGTTCGAGTGTGTACCCCTGGTACTCGACAGGCTGGTGATGTTCGAAGAAGTTACCTGAAGAGAAGATCCGAAGGCCGTCTTCTTTGGTGTAGACGATCACCGGAAGGGGCAATACGACCGATTCGGTAAAGTGCCAAACGTGGGAATCTTTTACGTGCTCGAGGATCACCTCGCTTACGTTCGCCTCTTCCTTCGGAGCTTCCTCATGGGCTTCGTGTTGGAAGGCGAAAACCGGTGAAAAAACGGCTAAGAACAACGGCAGCAAAACTGCCAAAATTGTGCGTTTTTGAGTCGAAAACAGGCTTTTCATGAGGGCCGGGTGAGGGCTTTTTAAATCGACTGCAAAACTATGGATTAATACCTCAAAAAGAAATGCCAGCAATCTTTTTTTGGCCGCTTTGGGGGGTCATTTCGATGCCTTCCTCGAGTCGTTGGCCACGAGCAGTGAAATCACCTCGGCGGCGGTAAACATGACATATCCAATCAGGAACAAGAGCGCGTTAAAGTCGGCGCCGGCACGGTCGACCAACACGAACGAGATCACGAAAATACACGCGACTAGGATCTTGATAGTGATCGACAGCAAATATACCCGTGTAAACTTTTCGGGATTCCCGGCCTTAATGGGCTGAAGCAGGTAGACAACCAGGAAGGTTGTAATCGCCAGAAAGCTCGTAATGGCGATGTCCCACGTAGGTGCAGTGGGGAACCAAGTGCGGGCGATGAACAGCAGGAGTGCCGAGAGTGCGGCTAAGGCGACGAGAAACCGGATCACGTATCGGAATTGTTGTTCAACGAGCGATAGAGCATATACATCGAACCTCCAAAAGAGAGAAAGACGAAGGTCAACAGGAATGCTGGGAACTTGAAACCGAGATAGCGATCGAGGGCATAGCCGCCCCAGGCCGCCAGTCCAATGGTTCCCAGCAGTTGTATGCCGAGGCCTGAATACTGGAGAAACTGGTTAGAGGGCTTTTGCTTCTTCGGGGCGGAGGGTTCTGGAGCCACCGTCGGCAATTTTGATGTCCTTGATGGCAGCGCCCATGCGGCAGCTTCCATTGAAAACGGCACCTGGTTCGACAACAAGCTTGCCTGTGAGGATATCGCCATGAACGGTCGCGGTCGACTTCAACACGAGCAACTCGCCGATTTCGAGTTTGCCTTTTACTTCACCTTCAATGTCTGCATTCTGTGCCGTGATGTTTCCATCGACGTGGCTTGCATTTCCGAGGGCAACTTTGGATTTCGACTTGATGTTGCCGATGACTTTGCCGTCGATGCGGACGTTGCTAAACGTCTCGATGTTTCCCTCGAGCGTTGTACCTCTCCCAATCGACGTGTTCGAGTTCACGAGTTCCTCGGCCACACGTTTTTGTTCCTTCGTTGTAAGCATTTGGTCAGTTTAAAAGGTTACAAATTCTTCCGGATTAAGGGAACTGCCATTGTACCACAACTCGAAGTGTAGGTGTGGTCCATCGGTCATTTCTCCGCTATTGCCAACTATAGAAATGATCTCGCCTGCCTTAACAAAATTACCAACTTTCTTCAATAGTTCTGCATTGTGCTTGTAAATGGAGATGAGATTGCCGCTATGTTGGATGGCAATCACGTAGCCAGAGTCCTGCGTCCAGTCGCGCATAATCACTGTTCCATCGGCAATGCATTTCACGAATTCGTTCTTCTTCGCAACCACATCGATACCATAGTGGCCCTTCTTAAGGTCGTAGTGCCCGGAGATGAAACCGGTGATTGGAGTGAATAGAAATGTTTGTTGCAGCTCTTTCAACTTGTTGTTGGTAAGGGCAACGCTCGCTTGTTGCGACTTTTCGAACTCGCGGCGAAATACCGAGTCAGATTGCGCCGGGTCCATGGTCCCCACAACTCTTACGGGGCGTTCGCCGGCAAGACTCTGAGCGGGGTCGACAAACTCTGAGGCGGTGTCGCCACTCAGAATACGCTGAAAGTTCTGAATGAATTTGTCCTTGCGGTCGACTTCAAGTGCCAACGAATCGACCTTAGTGGCCAATTCAGACAATTGCTTGTTGGCTTCGAGTTGCGCGTGGCGCGGGTCGAACCACTTCGCCAGTAAGGTCTGAGACAAAAACAAGCTAACGACGAAGAGCACCACGAAGACCACCACTGAAAACACCAACACCTTGGCGTAGGTGAAGGCGAGTGTCGTCTTCTCCGAGAGGTTTTCCTCGTTCCGGATCACCAGTTGGTACCGGGTTGTAAACCTGTCGGAGAGGGTCTTTTTGGGTTTCAAAATGGGTCGATTTTCCCTGCAAAATTAGATATTCCGCCCGATTATAATATTGAATATCTGTTTTTTACGTTTGTATCGACAAGCTGTATGCAAAGGCCGATCACCCGTTCTGGAGTCCTCTTTTTCCTCATTCTGGTGCTCGCATCTTGCGGGGTGGAACAAACCTCGATTACAGCCAACCTCTACCACAATACCACTGCCCATTTCAATGGGTTTTACTACGCGAGGGAGAAGGCGGCCGAAGTTGAAAAGGTAATCCTCAAGAGCCTCGACGACGATCCAAACATGGTGCTCCGGTTATTCCCCAAACTCGACACGACACTTGCGAAAGGCTATCAAAAAGACACCGACGAAATCATCAAGATGGCGTCGATCTCGATACAACGACACCCAAATAGCAAGTGGGTGTACGAAAACTACGTGCTAGTCGGTCGCGCCCGGATGTACGATTGCGAATTCGTCGACGCCATCCAAACTTTCAAATACGTCAACACCAAGAGTCGCGATGCCGATCTTCGGCACCAAGCGCTGATCTATTTGATCAGAACTTTTACTGAGCACGAGGAATATGAAAAGGCCGAAGAAGCCATCATGTTTCTTGAAAAGGAAAAGCTGAACAAAGTGAACAGCAAAAACCTGTTCTTGGAGAAAGCCTACTTCTACCAGGTTCGGAATGACTACGATCGGATGGTGAGGAATCTAACCCTTGCCGATTCGTTGCTCACCAAACAAGATCGAAAGGCACGTATATATTTTATCATTGGCCAAGTCTATCAACAACTCGGTTTTGGAGCGGAGGCGTACAACTACTATCGAAAGGTACTCTCGGCTAATCCGGAATACGAAATAGACTTTTATGCACGATTGAACATGGCTCAAGTGGCTCGGCTCGACAACCAAAAAGACGTTCGTGCCATTCGCAAACAATTCGAGCGGTTGTTGACCGATGCAAAGAATGCAGAATTCAAAGACAAGATATACTATGAGCTGGGTGAGTTTGAACGCAAACAGAGCCACATGGCAGAAGCCATTGCCGACTACAAACTTGCGGCACACGCGGGCAAGAATAAGCGCATCCAGGGATCGGCATTCCTTCGCATCGGTCAGTTATACTTTGACTCTTTGAAGAAGTATGATCAAGCGAAACTCTACTACGACAGTGCGGTGACAGCGCTCCCCAAGGAATTCGAAAACTACGCCGACATCAAGCGTCGCCAGGAAGTGTTGGGAGACTTCGCGAAGTACAACGAAACCATCCAATGGCAGGATAGCTTGCTCGCCATGTCGGCGATCGACACAGCCGTGCTGCGCAAAACGCTCGATTCGGTGTTAACCAAGCGCTTGGTGAAGGACGATGTGAAGAAGAAAAAGCGGCGCTTCCTGGGTGGAGGAAGCGGCGGCGGTGGTTCGGCCGGGAGCAGTTTGGACGTAAGCCAGAACAACGCTACATCCAATTGGTATTTCGACAACCCTTCTGCGATTGCATCGGGACAATTGGAGTTCCAACGCATCTGGGGTAATGTAACCCTAGAAGATAACTGGCGTCGTTCGAACCGAACTTCGGACCCTGGACTCAGTGGCGAAACTGTGGCGCAGAATCCAACCGACAACGGTGGAGAAACCACGACCAAAGCGGCACCCGACCCCAAATTGGCCGAAATCAAGAAGGTATTCGCCGAGTTGCCGTATACCGAGGCACAGAAAGGAGAAGCCCTTGGTAAGATTGAGGAAGCCTATTTCCAACTCGGTGATTTGTACTACATCAAGCTAAATGAAAAACCCAATGCGTCGATCTCTTATCGAAAGCTTCTCGAGCGTTTCCCGGAATCGGAACATGCCCCCGAAGTGCTGTACAAACTCTATCTAATTGAGAAGGACAAGGCAGATGGCGACCCGGATAAGTATGCGAAGATTCTCACCTCCACCTATCCTAACTCTACGTTCACGAAAGTCCTGCTGAATCCGGATTATTTGAAGGAGACAAGCGTCGCCACAGAGAAACAAAAGCTCATCTATAAAGAAGCTTACGAAGCCTATGTGGGCGGTAATTTGAGAGGAGCTCAAGAGAAGACTGCACTTGCGCTCGCGATCGGCGACACGGGCTTCACTCCCCAACTGGAGTTGCTCAAGATTCTGATCACTGGAAAAACGGAAGATGTGACACGTTACCAATACGAGTTGGAAGAATACATCAAAAAGTACCCGGACGGAGCAATGACCGCTTACGCACAAAAACTGTTAGAGACCTCTCGCACGTTCCTGCAGAAAGTTGAAAAGGCGAAAGGCATTCGATTCGCGATCGATAACGAAGCGACTCATTATTTTGTGGTTGTATATCGTTTAGAAGATAAACTCGCAACCTTAATAAGCCGCGAACTTGAACAATTGAATAACTCGCAGTACAAGGACCGCAAGTTGGAAACAAGCAACTTGGTCTTCAACGAAGATCTTACATTGACGATGGTGACCGAGTTGAAGCATCGAACAACAGCCGAAGAGTATTTCGCTAAAGCGTCTGCCTGGCTCGCCCAAAAAGCATCGGTTGCTAGCTATAAATTCGATATTTTTGTAATTTCTAAGGAGAATTTCCAGATTTTTTACCGAACAAAGGCACTGGATGAGTACCTCACCTTCTACGACCGAAACTACAAAGTCAAGCACCCGTAAGCTGCTCGACTCCGAACGCCCGTGGTTTAAGAAAGTTATTAAGTATACGTGGGTCATTCTGGTCACCATCCTCGTTGGCCTTCCGCTATACCTCTACTGTGTCAAGATCGATCTCTTCGGATTATTTGGTGGGATGCCCAACATTCGTGAGATCGAAAATCCAAAAAACGACCTCTCTTCAGAATTGATTTCTGCCGATGGTGTTTCGTTGGGACGCTACTTCCGCTACAACCGCGCCCAGGTCTCTTATGAGGAACTATCGCCTGATCTAGTCAACGTACTAGTAATTTCGGAGGACAAGCGATTTTACAATCACTCGGGGCTGGATCTACGTTCGCTCGGACGCGCGATTTACGGTGCTCTTACTTTCAACAATCAAGGTGGTGGTAGTACGCTCACGCAACAACTCGCGAAGATTCTCTTCACACGAAATCCAGACCAATCGCTCGACGGTCACATCGCCAAACTTGGTGATCTCCCCGCACGCCTTGTTCAAAAAAACAAGGAATGGATTATATCAGTAGATCTGGAGCGGAATTTCACCAAAGAAGAAATCCTGACCATGTATTTGAACACGGCCGAGTTCGTCAACAACGCATACGGTATCAAAGTGGCGGCGGAAACACACTTCGGTAAAGGGCCCGACAGCTTGAACCTGCACGAATCGGCGTTGCTGGTCGGTATGCTCCAAAACCCCTCGCGGTTCAATCCAGTCCGCTTTCCTGAAAGAGCGCTACGCAAGCGCAACGAAGTTCTCGCAAAAGTCTTCACAGAAAAGTACAAGATCAAAACACGTGAGCAACTTGATTCTGTGATGGCGTTGCCTTTAGACCTGAATTTCAAAGTTCAAAACCAGAATGAGGGCTTGGCGACCTACTTCCGAACTGTGGCGGGCAACTACCTTCTCGCTTACTGTAAGGCACGGAACATAGATCTCTATAATTCAGGTCTAAAAATTTATACCACCATCGACAGTCGGCTTCAAAAGTATGCGGAAGATGCCGTTGCCGAACACATGGCCACCCTCCAGCAGGGATTCACCGACCAATGGAAAGCCCGTAAAATGGATCCATGGCTCGACGAAAATGGCAACTCGTTCAAGGGTTTCCTCGATCGTCGCATCAAACAAACACCGCAATACAAAGTGCTCGTTGATAAATACGGCGAAAACAGCGACTCGCTAAAAATCATGCTGAAGCTCAAAAAGCAGATGACGATCTTCACCTGGAAAGGCGAGCGTGATACCACATTCAACATCTACGACTCTTTAAACTACTACAAACGGTTCCTGCAGACAGGCCTGATGGCGATGGATCCAGTAACCGGCGATATCAAAGCTTGGGTAGGCGGTATCAATCACAAGTTCTTCAAGTTTGACCACGTGAAGCAACAACGCCGTCAAGCGGGATCCACCTTTAAACCATTTGTCTACGGCCTCGCGATGGAATCTGGGTATTCACCCTGTTTCCAATTGCACGACATTTCTCCTGCCATTCCGGTCCCCGGTGGTGTGTGGTATCCGCCAAACTCAGATGGCACCAAAGGAAGCGGCGAGTTAATGACATTGCGTCAAGCGATGGCGCGATCCATCAACACGATCACTGCTCAAATGATGATGAAAGTTGGAGTGGAAAACGTGGTTGAGTTTGCGAACCGCGTGGGCATCGAAAGTAAACTCGACCCGGTTCCGTCTTTGTGTCTTGGAACCAGCGACGTGTCTCTATATGAAATGGTAGGTGCCTATTCTACTTACGTGAACATGGGGATATACACCCGACCCGCGTTCATCTCCAGGATCGAAGACAAAAACGGGAACGTAATCGAAGCCTTCGTTCCGCAAACACGCGAAGCAATCAGCGACCAAACGGCCTATAAAATGATCTACATGCTTCGCGGTGGCGTAGAAGAAACAGGTGGTACTTCGGTTGGTTTGCCAAAAGAACTGAAGCAAGACAACGAAATCGGCGGCAAATCGGGTACAACCAACGACGCTTCCGACGGTTGGTACGTCGGCGTTACCCACGACCTGGTTACGGGCGTGTGGGTAGGTGGCGACGAACGCGCCATTCGCTTCCCCTCATGGGTTTTCGGGCAAGGGATCCGCACCGCGCGGCCTATCTGGTCGAAGTTTATGGAGAAGGTTTACGCCGATCCTCAGTCCGGTATTGTGAAGGGTCGGTTTCAACAACCTCGTTCCGGTCTGGAATTGTTCAGTGACTGCAGCAAAGTGAACGAGAACGACTCGATTCCTGTTATCCGCGAAGAACCCTGGAAATTCAACTGATGACCTATTCACATGGATGCAATTAAAGACCAAGTTGCATCCCTGCCCGACTCGCCAGGGATCTATCGCTTTTACAATACCGACGATGTCTTAATCTACGTTGGCAAGGCAAAAAGCTTGAAAAAGCGGGTGTCGAGTTACTTTAACAAGCAATCTCAATACAACAGAAAAACAGAGAAGCTGGTCAGCGAGATCCGCCGGATTGAATACACGATCGCCCATTCCGAATTTGACGCACTTTTGTTGGAGAACAACTTCATCAAGAAGAACCAACCCAAGTACAACATCCTTTTGAAGGACGACAAGACGTTCCCATACCTCTGTATCCTGAAAGAAAGGTTTCCCAGAATCATCTCGACGCGCAAGTACGACACCTCGCAAGGCGAATACTTTGGGCCGTACACCAGTGTGGTCTCCATGAAGAGCGTGTTGGAGCTCATCCGGCAACTGTACACCATTCGGACTTGCACCCTTGTCCTCTCTGAGGAAAACATCGCAGAGAAAAAATTCAAAGTCTGCCTCGAGTATCACATCGGCAACTGTAAAGGACCATGCGAAGGATTGGTCGACGAAGTTTCATATAACGAAGAACTTGTCCAAGCTCGAAATGTCCTCAAAGGCAACCTTAGCTTCGTAGAAAACCATTTCCGCGCCGAAATGAAACGGGCATCGGAAGCGATGGAATTCGAAATGGCCGAACGGTATCGGCATAAATTGGAGTTACTTGATCGTTTCCAAACGAAAACGCTGGTTGTCAACCCAAAGCTTACCGACATCGACGTTGTGTCGATCGTGAGCTCAGAAACGGACGCGTACATCAACTACATGATGGTCAAGGAAGGCGCGATCGTGTTTTCGGCGAACATGGAAGTGAAAAAGAAATTGGATGAATCCGACGAGGAGATCCTCACGATCGCAGCTCAGGACCTGCGCCAACAGCACAGCAGCAACAACAAAATCATCTACTCCAACATCCCGATCTTGGTAGCTGAGGCGGACGTTGAAATACTCGTTCCTCAAATCGGGGATAAGAAGAAGTTGGTAGCGATGTCGATGACCAACGCGCTGCACCAGAAAACCAAGCGCGAAATAGAACGGGGCGAACGTCGCGCGAAGGTGAGTGAGACGTTGGTCATCATGCAAAAAGACCTAAGGCTCCCGTCCATACCAGACATTATCGAGTGTTTCGATAACTCCAACTTTCAGGGTACGTCGCCCGTGGCTTCAATGGTTCGTTTTGTGAACGCCAAACCCGATAAAGCGGGCTATAGACATTTCAACATCAAAACGGTTGTAGGACCGGACGACTTCGCTTCGATGAAAGAAATCGTGGGACGTCGCTACAAGCGCATTCAAGAAGAAAACGGCGTGTATCCGCACCTCATCATCGTAGACGGCGGAAAGGGTCAACTTTCGAGCGCTTGCGAAGCACTCCAAGAACTAGGGCTTTACGGTAAAATTCCCATTGTAGGCATTGCTAAAAAACTCGAAGAGATCTATTACCCTGAAGATCCCATCCCCCTACACATCAGCAAGAAATCGCCGGCGTTATTGCTGATCCAAAGAATCCGGGATGAAGCTCACCGGTTCGCGATCACATTCCACCGCCAGAAACGCAGCCAAGCGACGATTAAAACAGAGTTGGAGGACATCAAGGGAATCGGACGGAAAACAGCAGACCTATTACTCGCAGAATACAAGTCGCTTAAGAAAATCAAGGAAGTCCCTAGAGACGAGCTTGTAAAACTCATTGGCGAAAAGAAGGCGGATCTGATTTTGCAACTACCCGCCGAGCAACAAGGGCAATAAAAAAAGGGCCGTACACCGTACTGCCCTTTTTTTGTCGAACTAGGTTCGATTAATATTCCCAGAGGTTGTGTTCACGCTCCATCATCTTCATTTCTTCCCACTCACGTGCCCATACAGTCTCTTTGTAAGGACGGTTGTTGGCTGAGTACACCTCGTAGATCGTTTCGTTGTCTGGGTTTTCTACACGGTGGATTACGCCGTGGAACAAGCGAAGGAGGAAAGCCTCTTCGTAGTTCTTGTTTTCGGCGGTATTATACCGGTTAAACCAGATGGCGTCGTTCGGATGGTTGCGGAAGATCTGAACCAAGTCTTTGTACTTGAACGTAGCGATGTCAAGGTCACCACCGAGTGGGTTATCCTTGTCGCCAGGCCAAACCAAAGTGATGGATTGGATATCATAGTACAAGCGTGAGCGACGTTTGTCGAAGATTACATCCTCCACAATACGCAATGAAGCGAGTTGGTACGCTTTCGCGAAGTTACCAGCGGCCAGTGAAGCATCTTTCACCCAATCATCAGGTGAAGTGCTCGGGTTCTTGCCGCGGTTATCGCGTTTAGCCTTGTAGGAAACACCATTCAGGTCAACCGCATCGTCTGCGTAGTAGTCGTTGCTAGGTTGCCAAGGGTCCAATTTCGCAGCTTCAGAAATGAGCATCTTCTTCTGCATGTCGGCCTTTGACAGTTTGGTAGTCAACGAGTCGTTGGCATAGATGTCGGCGAGTTCGCCTGAGGCAACAGCTTCGAGTATGAGCTTGGTGATCTCGTTATTACGAGCGAAGAAGCCCTTGTTCTGTTTCTCGTCTAGGCGGACTTCCCTCCACACTTTCACCTTATACAATTGCTCGTACCGAGGGATCGGGTTGAGCGAATTGGGGTTGTACTGGGGAATGTCCTCCTGTGCAAACAGTGACGAAGCGCAACAGATAGCCAGTAAAAAAATGATCGACCTTCTCATATTCAAACTTAGTTTCCGATAGGAATGCTGATGTATTTCAAGCTAGTAGTCAACTGGACGTTCTCGTTTTCACCTTTGAAAGTCCGGCGGGTTACACTCTCCAATTCGAAGGAAAGAACGTCGCCAGGTTTCGCAGATTGTTGGAACGCGCCCAAATTCAATGTCTCACCTGTGAATTCGATCGGAGTACCGAGTGCCGTCCCTTTACGGAGGTACACGCGGCCTTTGCGGATACGGAATTCAGCGTCTTTAGGAACGGTTGAGGCGAAATCCTCGTCGGCCAACGCCCTGATTCTCAATTGGGCGAGTTGGGCGCGGGGAACACCATCCTTCACGTTCAATTCGCGACCACCTGCTTCCAGACGAATCTGTGGCGGGGGAGCAGAACGAACTTCGAAGGTCACGGTTTCGATTGGAGTGCCAGAGTTAGAAACTGCAAGCGCAACTTTCGCTTTGCTCTTAGGTACAACTGTGATCGCTCCTACTTTACCGCTGCTAATCACTTCGGCGTCGGGACCAGTCTTATAGCTAGGGACGAAGTTCGTTCCGAGGCCAGGGACTTCCACGTTCATTTCGTTACCGCAGTTGATATACAGTTTTGAAAGAGCGCCTGATGTAATTTTTACCGTCGGTGCAATGACTTTATAAGGGATTACACTTTCGTAGTCTGTTCCTTTCACGGTGATCTTCGCAGTATAGCTCTTGTCGACAACGCCGTTCTTGTATGCGCCGCCTGAGGCTACGAATTCAACTTTACCGAAAGCGATGCCTTGTGCATCCTTATCTACAGGAAGTGCACGGCCATCGAGGAACATTTGAGGACTGAGAGCCGAGTTCGAAGCACCGATGTACATTTTCGCAGTGTACTTAGAACCAGCGATCACGCTCGATGCATCGGGAATGATCATTGGAAGGACCTTGTCGAACTTAATCGTCAAGTTACCTGCAATGTCGTTCAAATGTTGGAGCGCTTGCGACTCGTAAGCATACACTTGAGATTCCATCTCCGTTACTGAAGCGTAGGCTGCAATGGGGGGTGTATTCTCAAACGTAAATTCGATGAAGCTCTTGTTTGCGTTTTTCTCGTCGTGTTGGAACTGGGGAATCTGTGCTGGAGGAAGTGCCAACGGTGCGAACTTAGGTCCGCCCATGGTCAACTTGCTGAGCTCAGTGGAGTAGTTATTCAAGAGGCTTTCGTAGTCCTTACCTTTTGTACCACGTGGATCCATCATTGCATACGCAACTTTAGAACTGTGGTCATTGATGAATTTTTCATCGATGCCGGTTGTACCAGACAAAGAGAGGAACTCTTTCTTCAGCGCAGACAGTCCTTCAATTGTTTTGGCGGTCAGCTCACGCACCTTTTGGGCGTTTGCATAGGCCATTTTGATGGAGTCTTTTGCTTCAGGAGTTACTGCCTTTTGAATGGCGTCCAATGTAGCTTTGTTCTTTTCGTCCGTTTGGCTTGAGAGTTGTTCGAGCGCGTCGTTGATAAGAGCAAACTTTTCCAACACTGCGTTAGAGACCTGGAGTGCCAGCAGCGCCGTCAACACCAGGTACATCATACCGATCATCTTCTGCCTCGGGGTTTCCTTACCGCCTGCCATGATCTTTTGGTTTAATTAATGGAATGAGAGTATTGGAGAATAAATATTAGTTAACGCTGCCTTTCATAGCAGTGAGCATGCTGCCATAAACTTTGTTCAGCGCGGTCATGTTGTCGGCCAACTTGCCAAGTTCGTTTGTGAACTTCGTTGTGTTGTCTCCAACCTTCGTGAGGCCTTGCATAGCACCAGTGAGGCTTTCGTAGAACTTGTTCATGTTCTTCACGTGAGCATCTGCATCCTTGAGCTCCAACTCGTACAATGAGTTAAGAGATTGAAGGTTCTTGGTGATTGATTGCATTTGCTTGTGGTACTCGCTGGTATCTTTTGAAGCATCTGCCATGCCTTTCACGGCCGACATTGCGTTAGCATAAGACTTGTTCATTTCCACGAGAGACGCAGCAGCAGTTTTCACGTTTGTTGCGTATTCGTTGGTTGCAACGGCGGCGCTGCTAAGTGTATTCATCTCTTTGGCAGAAACTGCAAGGTTGTTCAAACCCTTGCCGAGGTTGTCGAGGAGGTTTTGGTCTACCTTCGCGGTCTTGAGCATGTCGTCAATTTTCAGGAGAGGCGATTCACCTGAGCCTTGGCGGTTGCTGATGCGGGTAGGTTGTGCAGGTCCTTCGAAATCTTCTGCGAGTTCAGGATATACTTTTTCCCACTCGGGTTCTTTGTGCGGGGGTTCGAACGAACTCAAGAAGAAGATCGCTGCTTCCACAGAAAACCTTGGGCATAATGGTCTTGTACAGTAGCTCCATGAATCCGCCTTTTTTCTTGCTCATTGTGGTAGAGATTTAAGTTTTTGCCAATTAGTTTCTATAAAGATAAAGAGTGTTTTCAATTATTAAAATTCAGCACCCGACGAGCGACCGAGGTGCGTCATCGCGCAACGGAAGCCGATGTACGCTCTCACAGAATCTCTGAATTCGTATGTCCTGGTACCTGTTTCTAGGTAGTAAGCCACGTCTTTCCAAGAGCCACCGCGCACAACTTTGCGAGGAGCAATCTTGGCGTTGTATTTCTTGTTCTCTGGATCGGTGCGAGGGTCGATGTATTGAGGGTTCAAATCCCATACAGTCGGAACTGAAGCAGGGTTGAAGTCGTCCAAACACCACTCAGACACGTTTCCGCTGGTGTCGTAGAGTCCGTAGTCGTTCGCAAAGTAAGACTGAACAGGTGAGGTGTAGGCAAAACCGTCATCGTAGAAGTTTCCACGACCGGGTTTGAAGTTCGCCAGCATACAACCTTTCGAGTTGCGGATGTACGGGTTACCCCAAGGATACTTGTTCATATCGCGGCCACCACGTGATGCATATTCCCACTCTGCTTCAGAAGGGAGACGGAATTCAGGCATCGGGAACTCACCAACTGTCTTACGGTAGTCGTTGAGATACGCTGTTCTCCACTTGCCAAAGAACACGGCTGCGTTCCAGTTGATACCCACTACAGGGTAATCGTCGTAACCAGGGTGCCAGTAGTAATAATCTTGGACCGGATCGCCCATGTGGTGTGCGAAGTCGCGGACCCACACAGTCGTATCAGGGTAGTAGTTTTTCTTGAAGTCGTCGGTGCTCACTGAAGGGAAGCCTTCAATTTGGCCGTTGTCGACGAGGAAGAAGTTGGTGAATTGGCGATACTCGTTGTTGGTGATCTCGGTATCATCCATGAAGAAAGGACCGATGGTCACTTGCTTGTTGAAGTTGATCTGGGTCGATGCAGGGTCTTCATCTGCTTGTCCCATGTGGAACGTACCAGCGGGGATCGGAACCATTCCAAAAGGAATTGTCATTACCCAACCTTCGCGGTTCGGGACTCCGACGAGTTCACCTCCGTCGCCGCCTTTCTTTCCGCCAATGCCCAAAAGGCCGCAACTAGCAGCAACGAGGCCCAGCGCGAGAAGGGAGATAAAGCTCAATAGTCTGGGAGAAACCTGACGCATCATAATAATGGTGTGTTTTAGAGTCGAAAAAGGATCGAAATTTACCGTTTTAGCAATTATTTCAGCAAGAACTATCTACCAAATTCAATAAAATCCACTAAAAACCAAAAAATAACCGTCTAGTGACGGTACCTCGGAGTCCTGACAACCTTCTTTCCAACCGGTGTAACCGGTAATTCGTAGGTCAGCATGAACTCGTGAGAGGTGGGTTGCTTGGCTTGTTGATCTTTGATGATGTAATCTAAGCCATAACCCAGTTTTAGCGACTTGTCTTTAAGGAAGGAGTATCCTAACAGTAGGATTGCCGCCTCCGATTGACGAAACGACAGACCTCCCCACATAGTATCTTTCAAATAGGCAATTCCGCCCACATCGAATGAGGTCTTCGTAAAATCGGTCTTTACAAGCCCCATGAACTGGAATTTCAGATCGAAGTTGACTTCGTAGAAATAACCACCGGTGACGTACATGTGGGTTGCTAATGCGCTGCGGCCCCCCACTTCAAAATCGAATTGGGCCTTCGTCAGGTGGTTGAAACTCACACCTGCGTAGAATTTTTCTTTGCGATAAAACGCACCCGCTGCCATGTCGACCCGTGTTTGGGGAACGCGTCCGCTTTTGTTAAGAAGTGGGTCGCCACTGTCGACCGGGCGATAGTAGTCGTAGTTGATCACTTGCGAATAGGTACCTAGTCGTACGCCGAAGCTAAGTTTGCCTTCTTTCACAGCGAGGTGATAGGCGTAACTCAACTGCGCCTCGAGGTTGTTTTGCGGACCTAAGTGATCATTGCTGATGTATGCTCCGAAGCCGCTGTTGAGTTTGAAGATCGGTGTACTGAAAGTAATCAACTGAGTGGTGGGTGCTCCGCCTGCGCCTACTGTAGGTGAATAGCCTAACCACTGCGAGCGATGAATGGCGGTCAACTTCGTTACTCCATCTACGCCTGCATAAGCGGGGTTGTAGTAAAGTGTGTTGAACATGTACTGTGTAAACTGTGGATCCTGCTGCGCGTATCCACGACCTGCTAAGAACAGCAAGAAGGGCAACAACAAGAGGAGGCGTTTTCTCACAGGTATATCAAAAAATGAGTGTTAAATATACGCGAAAACTATATTACACGCCACTGGCATGTAATTAAAGTGTAATAAAACCCAGCCGATAGTAAAAACTTAGTAGTGAAGAGGTTACTTGATGCCGTTTGCCTTCTTCACATAAAGCTCAATTGCTCCCGTCATAGAGGGGGCATTCGGGAGGGGTGCCTCGATATCAAGTGTCAACCCTGCGTCGCGGACTGCCTTTGCCGTTGTTGCTCCAAACGCCGCGATTCGCGTGTTATTTTGCTTGAATTCGGGGAAGTTGACAAATAGCGAGTTGATTCCAGACGGGCTGAAGAAGGCGAGAATATCGTAGTACACATTCTTCAAGTCGGCCAGGTTCGACGCGACGGTATGGTAGATCACTGCCTCTGTGAAGTTGTAGCCGTTGTCGCGGAGGAAATCTGGGATATCGCTCTTGCGAATGTCGGAGCACGGGAAAAGAAACTTCTCGTTTTTATGCTTCTTGATGATTTCGAGAAGGTCTTTTGTGTCTTTAAGCCCGGTAAAAATCTTGCGCTTCCTGATGACGATATACTTCTGTAGGTAGTTCGATGTCTGATCCGAGATACAGAAGTACTTCATGTCCGGGGGCATCTCGAGTTTCAACTCTTGACAGATGTGGAAGAAGTGATCTACGGCGTGTCGGCTGGTGAAGATGATCGCCGTGTGTGTGAGGATGTCGATCTTCTGCTTTCTAAATTCCTTGATGGGTACGGCTTCAACCTGGATGAACGGTCTGAAATCAATTTTCAAACCGAATTTTTCTGCCAGCTTGAGGTACGGGGAATTTTGATCGGTCGGGGCTTCCTGTGTGATCAGAATGCTTTTCACTTTCCGCATCCTGTCATTGCCAGTCTCTGTCATACTACGCTATAATCGAAATCGCTAATGAAATAAGCTCTTGAAAAGGATGATCATCGGAAAGAATTCCGATGCGCAAAGGTACGAAAATAAATGGAAGACGGAGTAAGGCGATTTGTTCAATAATTTCAAAAACACGAGCACCGACCATGCGGCCATGATCCACCCGGTGAGCGAGATCAGGCCCTCGTAGTAACTGGGGGTCTCGGTGTTGAACATGAAATAAAACAGCAACACCAGCGATAAAATCATCAACAAAAACGAGAGCAATCGGAAATAGTTCAAGACCTGGATGGCACCGCCTTCACGAAGCGCGAAAATCCTCGAAAGAACGACGACGATGCCGACCTTGATGAACAAAATGAGGCCGATGATCACGGTCAGTTTACCCCACTGCATGAATCCCTCGCCCGCCGAGTCGATGGAAAGGTCTGCTACAATCATCCGGTCCGGTCCAGCGTGAGCGAAGATGATTAGAAAAAGCAGCGCGCACCATGCGCAAAGGTAGAAGTAGATCAAAAGACTAAAGCGCGCTGTGATTCGGCCCGCGGCCAAGTCCTCGTCGCGTTCTTGAAGCGACAATAGCCTTGTAAAATCAAAGTAGTCGAATAACATCCGGCGATTGAAGCGGATGAGCGTAAGAAACCCGGCGCACAAGATGAAAGCGCCCACCGCAGAAAAGTCGAGCAAGTAACTTTGGCGTCGATAATGTTCTTCATCAGGTGCCGGGAGCAACGAGGTGGTGATCACCGAAGATTTGATTCGCGACAAACCTTGACGTGAATATATCCCGATGGTGAGTGGCGCCCGGTAAAGTGAGAACAGGCTGTCGATATCGTATTGGATGGTCCCGGGGTGCCGTTGATCGATCACCTTTCCGTTCACCCAAACTGAATAGTCGCGTGCCCCGACGAGTTCGAGTCTGAACCCTCGATACTTTCCAGCATCGATCGTGAAATAGACTGACTTAGGTTCACCTTTAAGTTCCGAATAGTCTCTGTACACACCCTCCACCCAAACCTTCCAATCTTGTTTCAGGTCATATATCTGCACCCTCCGCGGTTGGGCCGACAGCTCGGAGGCCAAACACAGGAGTGTTACGAGGGTGAACAATTTCATCGGCGCAAAAATAGGGATGTTCGTTGTTCTACATTGTATTTAGACCGTTCATTGTTGACGAGAAACTTTAAATGTTCGCGTTCTTGTCACGACCGAACTAACCTGCACCTCTGCCGTGGGCATTCATGTTGTTGATAAAAAAGTCGAGAATAGCAACCGGATGCGCCGTTCAGGGGCCATCGTTTAACTTTGCATCATGGCCGGAGTCTACATTCACGTTCCTTTTTGCCGGCAGGCATGCTACTACTGCGATTTCCACTTCTCGACGAAGCTGGACTTACAAGACGCGATGGCAAGGGCGATTGCTCAAGAGTTGTTGCAACAGCGTAGGTACCTGGGGGATCAACTCGTCGAGACGATCTATTTCGGAGGAGGAACGCCTTCGTTATTGACAAAGGATCAACTCGAACTCATTCTTCGAACCGTGCGGGCGAATTTTCATGTGGCGACTAATCCTGAGGTGACGCTTGAAGCCAACCCCGACGATTTGACGGTGGAAAAACTTTCGGAGCTGAAACAACTTGGCGTCAATCGATTGAGTATTGGTGTGCAGTCGTTTCGTGATGATATCCTTCAATTTTTTCATCGGGCGCACGATTCCAAACAAGCGAAACGCTCTATTGAAAATGCTCGAGTCGCAGGTTTCGACAACATTAGTGTCGACCTGATTTACGGAGTTCCCGGTCAGGAACTTACGAATTGGGACGCCGACATAAAACAGTTGCTTGAATTCGGACCGGAGCATATTTCATCTTATGCGCTGACGATTGAAGATCGAACTGTTTTTGGAAACTGGCGTGATGCAAACAAATTGACACCGCTGGACGAAGCTCGGGTTGCGGAGCATTATGAACACTTGATGAAGGTGATGGGACAAAACGGGTATGTTCATTACGAGATCTCGAACTTTAGTTTGCCTGGGCGCGAGTCGAAGCACAATAGTAGTTACTGGACTGGGGCGCATTATCTTGGGGTTGGCCCCAGCGCGCACTCGTTCGATGGTGTGTCGCGCCAGTTCAACGTCGCCAACAACATCCAATACTTGAAGAAGATGGAACTAGGTGAAGTGCCGTTTGACCGGGAGGTTCTTTCGAAGGCAGACCAAGTGAATGAACGCCTATTGATTGGGCTTCGGACGTCGCAGGGTTGCAACTTAGAGGACATGAAGAAACGCTTAAGTTTCGAATTCGATGCTGCACAGAGGTTGTATGTGAATCGGATCGTAGAGCAGGGTTATGCGGAATTTGATGGGAGCATGTTTCGATTAACAAACGCGGGTAAACTTTTGGCTGACAAAATTGCTTCCGATTTGTTTGTCAATGCTGAATAGCTCAAATTGGTGGCTACCAAACCCATGACACCCCAGGAAAAGAGAGTTTACATGCTTTTGAAAGCGGTGATTTTCTATTACCACGGGCTGGATGAGGCTGAAAACAGAGATCTGAGTGACACTGCTGCACGGCTGGATGCAGAGGAAGAGCTGAAGTGGGCAGTTGAATTTATTGCCAAGGATTACGTTACTGCTTTTGAACGCGCCCGCGTTTACCTGAACGAGATTATTGGCGACTATCCGAAAGAAAAAAGAGTAGAACTCGTCCAGATGGTGTGGCAATCGAACAACCTGAAAGGCTACGTGACCGAAATGGAGGTAACGGCGATGCTACGCCTTGCCAAGGACTGGCATGTAGAGCAAGAGCTGATTGCTTTGATTTTGAAGTAGACTGAGACTAGGTGTAATCCTAAGGTCAACTTACAACGACATCATATCCTTGAACTTGGCGGCTTGGCGGCGGCTAACTTCGACTTTGTCGCCACCACGAAGTTTGACCATGAGGCCACCGTTGAACCAAGGTTCGATGCCCTCCACCCAACTTAAGTTGATGATGTGCTTGCGGCTCGCCCTGAAGAAAGAACGCTCGTCAAGTTTTTCATCCAGAGCGTTCAATGACTTATGTATCATCGGGCGGTTTGTATCGAAATATACCTTGATGTAATTGCCATCCGATTCAAATAGGCGAATGTTGGCCAAGCTCACAAACCAACAACGTTCACCGTCTTTCACGAAAACTTGATCTTCAAGGTCAAGCTTCTTGTCGCGTGGACGACCCGACTTGGTCTTTTCCTTTTCTTGAATCTTGTGAACGGCTTCTGATAAGCGCTCTGCTGTAATTGGCTTCAACAAGTAGTCGAGGGCGTTCACCTCGAAAGCTTTCAGTGCAAACTCGTCATAGGCCGTCGTGAATACAACCAGCGGTGCCGAATCGAGCGACTCGAGCAGTTGAAACCCAGTACGACCCGGCATCTGAATATCTAAGAATAGCAAATCGGGGTTGAGTTCCTCGATCATTTTCTCGGCCTCGTCGGCGTTCATTGCCTCTCCTGCTATCTCGATGGAAGGATGCTCCTCCAACAACTTGATCAATTCTTTTCTCGCCAAACGCTCGTCGTCTACAATCAGTGCTTTCATCTATTCGTCAGTTCATTTTCGTTAGTCCTTCCTCGCACCTCAACCAAACATTCTCAATTCTTGAATGAATAAAGATGGGGTATGATAATTTCAGTGAGCACAAAATTATCTTTTTCGGTTAGAATTCTGAAAGAGGCTTCATCGCCGTAAATCAACTTCAGTCGTTGACGCGTGTTCTCTAGGCCCAATCCACCGCTGGACTCTTTTTTATGACCGTTTGCCACAAACTTTCCGCTATTTCTTATGTGAATTTTCAGGTGATCGCCGTCAACTTTTGTTCTGATTTGCACTATTCCTCCCTCGGTCAGCTTAGAAATTCCGTGTTTGATGCCGTTCTCGACCAGTGTTTGAATCATGAGGGGCGGCACCATGAAGTCCTTCGATTCGGGGTCGACATCAAACTCAGTTTTCAATCGCTCCTCAAAACGGATGCTCTCCAATCCAAGGTAGTCCCGTACCAATTTCAATTCGTCGTCGAAACTTGTAAGTCCGCGCTTCTCAGTCACCAGCGAATTTCGAAGAATACTCGACAATTGGTTGATCGCTTGTTTTGCCTTCGTTGGATTTTCGTCGACGAGCGCCCGTATGCTGTTCAACGCGTTGAAGATGAAATGCGGGTTCAACTGCGACTTCAAGTTATTCAACTCGATCTCCTTCACGGATGCTTCCAACTGCAGCGATTTATTGTACCGCTCGAAGTAGTTGTAAATAAAGTGAAGAACCGACCAAATGAAGAACATGAGGGCATACGTAAAAATACCACTCAGCATTTTCTCCGGATCGAAAGCATTCGCCGGTATGAATGTCCCCAACGCGATTGAAAAAGGGATGCGGAGAAAGTAAGTCATGATCCCCATCACCAACACGGCAGCAAACACGTTCGGAATGAGTCGCGCCAAACCAAGACTCAACCACTTGCGTCCGTTGATGTAGTTCCGATAGTAATGAGTGATGAACAAGCACAACATGGCCTCGAAGACGAAGAACCAAAGCCGTTGCGTCTTGATTTCGGCGCCGGATGCTAAGAGGCTAAAGAGAATCTGCGCGGTGGCATAGGCCGACCACCCTCCGATTTGAAGTGTCCAGTATAAACGTGTTTTGTTTACCATGCCTCAAGCAAAATTAGGCAAACTTGGCGAGTCGCTGTTCTGCCTTACACCGGCGGAATTTCAGTTGGTCAGCTCTGCTTTTAAGAAGCGCCCCGTGTAACTCGCTGGATTCTTCGCCACGGTTTCAGGAGTGCCAATGGCGATCACTTGTCCTCCACGCTCTCCTCCTTCGGGGCCAAGGTCGATGATATGGTCCGCAGCCTTGATGATGTCCATGTTATGTTCAATGACCAAGACGGTATTTCCCTTCTCGACCAACTTCTGGAGCACATCGAGCAAGTGAGCGATGTCTTGAAAGTGAAGACCAGTCGTGGGCTCATCCAAGATGTACAATGTCTTTCCAGTGTCTCTCTTCGAAAGTTCAGTCGCAAGTTTTACGCGTTGTGCTTCCCCACCCGAAAGTGTGGTGGCATGTTGACCTAATGAGATGTAGCCTAGACCAACTTCATTCAGAGTTTGAATCTTCCTCAGGATCTTCGGTTGATTTTCGAAAAAAGTTACGGCTTCCTCCACCGTCATGTCGAGTACATCCGCGATGGACTTCCCTTTGAATCGAACTTCCAAGGTTTCGCGATTATAGCGTTTCCCCTTACATGTCTCACACGGCACATGAACGTCGGGAAGGAACTCCATCTCGATGAGTCGAAGACCTGCGCCTTCACAGGTTTCACAACGGCCGCCCTTCACGTTAAATGAGAAACGCCCAGTCTTGTATCCGCGAATTTTTGCCTCAGGAAGTTGCGCAAACAAGTCGCGGATGTCGGAGAACACGGCAGTATAAGTGGCGGGGTTGGAACGAGGGGTTCGACCAATGGGCGACTGGTCCACTTCGATCACTTTGTCGATATGTTGCAGCCCATCCACTTTCTTAAACGCCAACGGTTCTGTGCGCGAATTATAAAAGTGTCGGTTCAAGATCGGAAAAAGCGTCTCGTGGATCAGTGTTGACTTTCCACTTCCAGAAACACCGGTGATGCATGTGAGCACGCCTAGCGGAATGTCTAGCGTGACATTCTTAAGGTTGTTTCCGGTTGCACCTGTTAATGTTAGCCGTTCGCCCGAACCTCTCCTGCGTTGTTTGCTATAAGGGATCGCCTTTTCGCCGTTCAAGTACTTCGAGGTCAGGCTTCCTCCCTTCAAAAACTCCTTGGGTGATCCTTGCGCAACGACGTTACCACCATGTCTTCCCGCGCCGGGGCCAATGTCGATAATGAAATCCGACTCCAACATCATGTCTTTGTCGTGTTCGACCACGATCACGGAGTTGCCCAAGTCTCGAAGGTCTTTCAAAGCCTTGATCAACTTCACATTGTCGCGTGCGTGCAGCCCGATACTAGGTTCATCCAAGATGTACAACACACCTACGAGTTGCGTCCCAATTTGGGTGGCCAGCCGAATGCGTTGCGATTCCCCACCACTGAGCGTGCGGATAGGTCGATTGAGATGCAAGTAGTCCAAACCAACGTCCAACAGAAAGCCAATTCGCTTTCGAATCTCCTTCAGGATTTCGGACGCGATGATTCTTTGCTTTTCGGAGATACGACCTTCGAGGCCGGTCAGCCACTTGTTCAGCTCGACGATGTTGATCACCGACAATTCAGCGATATTCTTTCCATCAATCTTGAAATGAAGCGATTCCTTTTTCAAACGTGCGCCGTTGCACTCGGGACAAGTTTTGATAAGGGTGAAGTCTTCAATCCAACGTTTAATCGCTTCGGAGCCTTCGTCTTTTTGCTTTTGAAGGAAGTTTATGATTCCTTCAAAGCGTGTATTCCACTCGGTTCCCGGATACTTTACAGACGCGACGGCCACCGGCACATCATCGCCGTAGAGAAGCACTTTAAGTACGTCCTTTGGAATATCCTTGATCGGGGTCTGGAGATTGAGTTTATATCGTTTCAGGATCGCTTCAACCTTTTTAAAAATCCAGATGTCGCGGTACTCGCCTAATGGTAAGATTCCGCCACGACTGATGCTCAACTTTCTATCGGGAATCACAGAGTCCTCGGTGATCTCTTCGATGATACCAAGTCCATTGCAGACGGGACAAGCACCGTAGGGAGAGTTGAAGGAGAATAAATTGGGTGCTGGTTCATCGTAAGACAATCCAGTTTTCGGATCCATCAGGTATTTCGAGAAGTGGTGTACGGTTCCCGACTCTTCCATCACCATGATCACTCCTTTTCCTTCTTTCAACGCTTTGCCGACTGATTGGGCGATGCGTATGCGATCCTTTGGGTCCGCAATGATTCGATCGACCACCATTTCAATGTCGTGGATCTTGAAACGGTCGACTTGCATTTTTGCGGTGATGTCGAGCACCTCACCATCGACTCGTACTTTGGTGTAACCCTGTTTGCGAATTTGGACAAACAGCTCTCGATAGTGACCCTTCCTTCCACGAATGATCGGCGCCAGAATGGTGAGCTTTTTTCCTTTGAAGTTGCCCAAGATGGCATCTATGATCTGATCTTCAGACTGGCGCACCATCTTCTCGCCCGTCAGGTACGAGTATGCCTCCGAGCCGCGTGCGTACAACAGACGCATGAAGTCATAAATCTCCGTTACAGTGCCCACCGTCGAGCGCGGGTTTCGCGAGGTGGTTTTTTGTTCTATCGATATGACGGGGCTGAGACCGTTGATCTTGTCGACGTCGGGTCGTTCGAGGTCGCCGATGAAGCTTCGCGCGTAAGCGGAGAAACTCTCCATGTAGCGCCGTTGCCCCTCGGCATAAATGGTGTCGAAAGCGAGTGAAGACTTCCCGCTTCCGCTAATCCCGGTGACCACCACAAGTTGGTTCCGAGGAAGCATCACGTTGATGTCTTTCAAATTATGCTCACGGGCTCCAATCACCTCGATGAACTCATGGCCGGTAGAGTCGACCACCTTCTGCGCCGATTGCTTTGACATTCAAAAAATTACTGAGGATCACAAAAATGGTCGGGAATTGGGGAACCACAAAGGGAATGCTTGGAAATGTTTCCTGTTGCAAAAAGGCTGCGTAGGGACGAAAGGAAGGCGAATCGCTTCAATAGATGGGATCTACCGGATCCGGTTCATCAAATTTGCATACCCAAACGGACAGTCATCGCCCTTCACGATAAACTGCAGGTCTCGAAATCTATTGCGACGTAAAATGATGGTCTCGGTCTTTTTGGAATTGCGACCACTAAAGACCTCCTGCTCGAACGAATATTGGTTGCCCGTCTGGGTAAGCGGGAACAACCGAAGGCGCTCATGGCCGTCGACGTTCAGGTATAGATGACCTGAAGGATCTTCCACAATGGCCATAATTTGCAAGTGATTGAAATACCATTCCTTGACTTGGTAGTCAGGGTGTACATTTTTCAGGTACTCCATTGCTTTGTCCATTTTCTTCGCGTAGGGTGTAAACCCAATATGAACTTTACAGGTAAAGCTCTTGTCTTCCTTTACATCGTCCACGTAGCCCCACGCAAAACCTTCGTTGCCATCGCGAAACACAACATAATGAGAGCTTATGTACGTCTTTCGCTTGTTGGTTGAAATGACTTCGTGGGCGATCGCCACGAGTTTGATAGAATCGTGCACCTTCGTCTCAACGTAAATATTCACGTCGCTGCAACTTTCAGCCACTTCTAAGATCGTGTAAGGCACTTTTACATTGCGATTGCCTCCGTAGAGCGTCGAGCACACGCACAATGCCACTACAATGCCGGTTCGCATTATTTTTTTTGTCCCCATGATCCCTTTGCTCATTACCCCAACCTTCAATTTGCCTTAATTAACCCGTGATCCACCATCTTATTGTATGATTCTGCTGCCGCACCATTGCCCCAATCGTAGATCGTAAATTCGCCGATACCCAACCCTTCCGCATTGCTCGCTCCGCCGTGTCCATAATTCTCCATCATGAAGCCGTAGTCTTTTTCATTGAAGAAGGGATATACCTTTTCCCACTGCGCTTTGGTTTCGGGGTTTTCCGGACAGTACATCATCACGAAAGAAGATTTTAAAGCGGCTATTCCACGTTGGATGTATTCATCATTATGCAACTCTCTACCGTACTGCATAATCAATTCGGCGAAAAGGCACTGGCGCGAGTCGTTCCATTCGCCGTCGCCATTCATTACACCGAAACCTCCGAGGACCGGTATCGGTATATAATGTGGTTGCCAAGTTTGTTGGAACATCAACATTTGGTCAAGCACGGCCTGGCCTCGTTCTAAATACTCCTTCTTTTTTGTGATTAGATAAAATCGATAACACGCGTCTGCCGTCCAAAACATCGACAGCGTGTTTTGTTTATAGGCATTGTTTCGTTCGATCTTCTTTCCAACCAACGAGTCCAAAACACGGCTACACGACCAGTAAGTTTCAAAATCTTCCCACCGCGATACCGGAACAACTTCATTCAAAACGGCATCGAGGGCGCGCTGCGCTGATTGAAGATAGGAGGAGTCGTTAGTTGCTTTGTAGAGCTCGATCAAGAATACGGCCGACATCGACGACTCGGGTGTTTCGTTCATGATCGAAAGCGGCTGAAATGTTTTCTGATCCAACCACCCCGGGAAGAAACCTTTTTGATCTTGCATCTTGATTAGACGATCTCCATATCTGCGCGCATAGTCGACAAGTCGTGGATCTTTCCCCAGCTCATTGTTCCATTCCAACATCAAACTCGCAGTCCAACTCATGTCTAGGATATGGTACGGTGCTTCCGACGCCAAACCCCAGTCATTGACCGGATTTCGATTCGAGTTGCCAAAATATCGATGACTCCAACCTTTTGAGCGCTTGTATTGCTTATCGCCGATTTGCTTCATCTCCATTTCAGTTCCGATTACAGAAGGAAAGAGCCCATCGTGCTGGGGGAACTTCAGCGCAAGTTCCTTTGTCATATTCGCCCTTCGAAGGAGATCTTTGTTATGAGTACGTCGCGCATATCGATAAAGTCCAGACGCCGACCGAAGCGAGCTAAACCAAGCTTGGTTCCAAACCGATCGGAACTCACGCTCGTTCACTTCCCCCGGATAGTTTGGGCTTTGCGTGGCGTTGACAATGAACACGGGAGCTCCCACCTGTTTCCCTTCGATCGTGAACTCCTGCCATACACTCTTACTCCATGAATTGAAGGCCCAATTGTAGGCGTGTTCCACGTATGGTTCGAGGCTGCTGTTGATCGGTTGTCCTTTCGTAAATAGCGGGGCGCCATATTCTCTCCACATAAACGCGAGCGGGCGCCGCCATGGATCTTTAATGTCTTCGGGGTTGCGACTGGTGATCACGTAAAATCCGAACTTGAATTCTCCCGGCGGTATCGTAAGCCCACTATCGCGTTCAAATAGCACGTGACTCGTCACCTTGCTTTTTGAAACACCGAGTGTGAGTTGATCCGTTCGTGCATCGAGGTCCATGTACCATTTCACATCGTCGTTTCGTAAGAGTTCCAGATCGGGCATCAACACAATTTCTTGTGACGCATTGGCGACGATTAGAGCTGGAGCGCGAAAAACATGTTGAGCGACCACATGTTGATCAGTGGGCGTAAGGTGTGGTTGCCAGTGCAGGGTGGCATCGAACGCGGGCTGAAACTTGATTCGCCAATCGTCTTGATGAATCGTGTCGTGTAGCTGGTAGGTCATCACCACATGCGTTAAACCTGGTTCAATGCTGTCGATGCGAAACTGGGGTGTCAACTGGGCGAGGCTCCCGACTTCGATCGAGCTGAAATACGCAGGCAAGAATCCATCGAGCGTGGGCGCTGGCTTCGTACACGAGACCAGTACAGCAAGGATCGCAATGGCGAATATCCGCATGGTTAATGTTTTATTAACGCTTGATCTATTTACGCATTCGGAAACAATTTTGCGTTACCGGGACGAAAATTGTCGAGTGCTCAGTGCGAAGTTTTTACCTTGCGCGTTGAGCCTGCTACCAATTTATCGTTGATTCATGACATCTGATGGACAATCGTTTGGCCTTTCGGCGACAGACCTCTCGAACCATGTTAGCTGTGGTCATTTGACAGAACTTAATCGTCAAATGGTACTCGGGAATTTGAAGAGGCCGTATTGGAAAGATCCTTCTTTGGAGGTATTAGAGTTGCGAGGGCGCGAACACGAGTCCGCTTACGTGGCATTTCTTGAAAAGGAAGGAAAAAAGGTCGTCCATCTCACGATGCAAGGACAAACCGCCACACTGGATGCGATGAAGTCCGGAGTCGATGTGATCGTCCAAGCCAAGTTGGAAAGTCTCCCGTGGAGCGGCATCGCCGATATCCTAATCAAAGTGGAAGGTAAAGCCAGTGCACTGGGCAGTTGGTCCTATGAAGTACAAGACACCAAGCTTGCGCAAAACACGAGGGCGGGTACGATACTTCAGCTCTCATTGTATTCCGAGTTGGTTGCGGCGCTGCAAGGTGTTGAGCCCGAATATTTTTATGTAGTCAAGCCGGGGGATCCGTTCACGGTCGAACCTTATCGCTTTGATGACTTTAAGGCATACTACCGTGCGTCGAAGTCGACACTGGAAAAGGTGATGCAAGGCGACCCACCGAAAACGTATCCTG
This sequence comes from Cyclobacteriaceae bacterium, assembly GCA_044226945.1. Taxonomy (GTDB): domain Bacteria; phylum Bacteroidota; class Bacteroidia; order Cytophagales; family Cyclobacteriaceae; genus ELB16-189. The sequence goes on from JBGAGB010000003.1 coordinate 90,816, forward strand.
AACCAACTGAACACTGTAGCATTTGTCGTTGGTGGAAACACTGTGATGGTCGTCGTCATGATGACGATTACCTCTCACTTGTCGCAGGCATTCGAGGGTCGCAGATGGAAGAGCTCAAGAACCAGGGCATCCATCAACTTACGGCATTTGCGAAGGCCGAAAAGTTTTCGACAGCCAAGCGAGTCAATCGTGAATCCATTTTAGCGAAACAAAAACAGGCACAAGTTCAGCTTGAAGGTAAGCAGCAAGATCATTTGATCTATTGGCCGAAAAAGGTCGAACCTGGCAGTGGGCTTACTCGGCTTCCCGAGCCGACGAAAGGCGATGTGTACTTCGATATTGAGGGCGATGCCTACTTTCCTGACGGCGGTCTTGAATATATTCTAGGGGTTGCGTTCGTGGACGGAGGCCAACTTGTTTACCGAAACGATTGGTCGACGAACCGGACAGAAGAGAAGAAAGCCTTCATTCAGTTCATGCAATTCATCATGGACCGATGGAAACGCTTTCCGAACATGTACATCTATCATTTTGCACCGTACGAACCATCGGCGGTGAAAAGAATGGCACGTGTACATGCAGTATTCGAAAAAGAAGTGGACGACTTGCTTCGCGCCGAACGTTTCATCGATTTGCACTCGATCTTTAAAGAGGCGTTGCTCGCCAGTGTCGAAACTTACTCGCTGAAAGCGTTGGAGTTGTTTACCGACTATCGCCGGAAGGTGGAATTGCAGGATGCGAGTGTGGCCCGAAAGGCGGTGGAGGTTGCGCTGGAGTTGGGCGAGTTTAAGTCATTATCGAAAGAAACGATTGTCACCACCGAAGTTTACAACGAAGATGATTGCCGGGCGACTCACGCGCTACACGTGTGGTTGGAAACAGTTCGAGGAGAATTTGTCAAAAACGGATCGATCACTGAGCGTCCTGCCATCAAAACGGGTGAGGCTAGTGACGAGATCCAAGATCAAGACAAACGCACACAGGCCATCTTCCAAGATTTGATCAAGGGGCTTCCCGAAGACCGGAGCACGACTATTTCAGGAGAGAAGACAAAAGTGCATGGTGGGAATTTTTTCGAGTGAACGATTTGGATGAGGATGAACTTCTCGACGAGAGAAAGGCGCTTACAGGGTTGAAGTTCATTGCCGAGTTACCAAAAGAGGGACGAGAGCGGAATCCTACACACCGTTATTCATTTCCTCCTCAAGAACACAGCATCGACGAAGACGACGAAGTTCATGAAGTAAAAGGCGGTCTGGTCGGGAAAGTAAAAGCAATTTCTGATGAGAGCTTCACAATCGACATCAAGAAGGCAGGCGTAGCGCTGAGTTTACATCCTCATTCCATTCATGTGTCCGATCGAATTAGTCCAGGTGCGTTGGCTACTTCTTTGGTCGATTTAGCAGCGGACGTTGAAGAAACAGGGTTAGCCCATAGTGGTCCATGCCATGCGGCGAAGGACATCTTGATGAAAAGGCTCCCGCTTCTGAAGGATGGAAAGGCCGGTGCTTATGTCGACGCTGGCGAGGACGTGGTGGCCGCATCAATTCGAATCGCTTTAGGGTTGGATAGAAGCTACCTCGCCATACAAGGCCCACCAGGGTCGGGTAAGACTTACACAGGTGCGAAGATGATCATCGAGTTGGTTAAGCGGGGGATGAAGATTGGCGTGACAGCAATAAGTCATAAGGTTATTCGAAACTTGCTTGATCGTACTGCGCAGTTGGCGATCGAAGAAGGTGTCACAATCAAGCTCGCGCACAAAGTAAAAGAGAAGTCGAGTTCTCCATCCGCGCACGTACGCGAATTGGATGAACCGGGAAACGGAAAGGCATTGTCGATTTTGGACGAAGGATATGTGATTGGTGGGACTGCTTGGCTTTGGGCTGATTCGAAGGCGCAAGAACGATTGGATTACCTGTTCATCGACGAAGCTGGCCAGATGTCGCTCTCGCATGCGCTTGCTGCTGCGCGGGCCGCAAAGAATTTGATTTTGCTTGGCGATCCGCAGCAACTGGAGCAACCACAGAAAGGTGCACATCCCGAAGGAAGTGATGTGGCGGCATTGTCATATATTTTAGAAGGGCACCCGGTCATGCCTGAAGGCAAAGGTTTGTTTCTCGCAACGACCCGGCGGTTGCATCCAAAGATTGCCACTTTCACCTCAGAACTTTACTACGAAGGCAAGTTGAAAGCACTAGCTGGGTTAGAAAAGCAGCAACTCTCCAACGCCGGTCGATTCAACGGCGCGGGGTTGTTTTATGTGCCGATTGAACATCGGGGGAACAGCAACAAATCGATCGAAGAAATTGAGACGATTGCCGACGTGGTCGCGGGCTTGTTGAATGGCGGCACGTGGACTGATAAGAATGGCGAAACGAATCCTTTGACGAATCATGACATCTTGATTGTGGCACCGTACAATGCACAAGTGTCGGCTTTAAGTGAACGCCTACCGGGTATGCGCATCGGCACGGTGGACAAGTTCCAGGGACAGGAGGCGCCGGTGGTGATTTACTCGATGACGAGTTCGTCGCATGAAGATGCGCCACGAGGGATGAGTTTTCTATTCAGTCCCAATCGTTTGAATGTTGCGACGAGCCGCGCGATGGTTGCGTGCATTTTGATATCGTCCCCACGATTGTTGGAGCCTGAGTGCCACACGATCGACCAGATGCGGTGGGCGAATGGTCTATGTCGGTATGTGGAGATGGCGAATGTACGTTGACTTGAACTCTATAAAAGCTGACCGGGTGGCGATTTTCAACTGGGCTTTTGCGCGTGGCGCATGAACGGTAGTACGCACACGGTCATGCTCTGCTAAAGAGCAAATATCTCACTAAGGGTTGTCTTGATCGCGGCGATGTCGTCGGCAGGGATACGTCCGAGGCTTGCAGAGATGAGTCTTGATTCGTCGACTGCTCGAATCTGGTCAAGGGATACCTCGCAGAACTTGTTTTGAAACCTCATTTCAACGCGTGATGGATAGCCACGAAGGGTGGTTGTGAGCGGTGCAATGACGACAGTTCCTAGGACAGAATTCATTTTGGTAGGAGTAAGCACTACGCACGGGCGGCTTTTCTTGATTTCTGCACCCACGGTGGGATCGAGGTTTACTAAATACACATTGAACTCCTTCGCTACCATGTCCATTCTGTCGAGTCGAACTCGTTTGCAACGAAATCTATCTTATTTCGCTTCTTCTTTTTGAAGTCGTCCCACGTTTTCCTCGATTTCGCAGCGATTGGTGTGATGGTGATGGTTTTCCCCTGTACGGTAATCCTTACCAATTGACCAATTCCTGTTTTTTCGAGGATTGATTTCGGAAAAATGATCCCTTTCGAGTTTCCCACCTTTCTGATCTTGGCTAGTGTTACGGTCATCGCACAAGTGTTATAACATTAAGTTATAACTCATCTTTATCTATTCCAAATAGGCAGGGGCGCGGGTAAGTTGAGGTATCCTTTCCGCGATGTTGGCGGCTAAAAGACCCTTAGAATCAGGATTCATGTCCCGAAAAGATCGCCGTCGTAGTCGATTAGCAAACCCTGAATCGTTTTAGATTCTCGGGAAACACATAAACATTTTCTCGAAGGCAAGTTCGAAGCGTTAGAAGTACACACTTTAAGATGTAATTACGCACATGCTAACAATGATATTGCACTTTAAAGTGTTATTTTTGCAGGAATCAAGGTGTGGGGATGGCTTCAATCACTGAAATCGAGGGTTTTTTAAAGGATTTCAAATTTAAGCTTGGGTTCTGGGGGCTGCTGTTTCAGAATCGAGCCAACCCGAAGAATTTCCAAACAATGACAGATTTGGAGTTTCAAGTCGAGCAGGTTAAAACAGTTCTTAAAGAACTTGAACCCGAAGATTATATCGAAGGTGCCTTAAAGGATACTCTTTATCAAGGAGCTGATATGTGGGTATTCGGGAAAACTATCAAAAAGCGAGAACTGTATATCAAGATTACTATGGGTCAGCCCAATGACAAAGTCATATGTATATCCTTTCACTTCTCTGAGCACGCATTGACTTATCCTTATAAAAAAGCAACGTAAAATGAAAAGTCCCATCACAGGAAAAGAAATGGTGATCAAGCATGATCTTATCGAGCATGAATTCCGAAAGGAAAAGTTCGATATACTTTACCATTATTACCTGTGCGAAGACACAGGTGAAAAGTTTGAAGACGAACTTATAACACAGTTAAACCTGAATCAGGTTTACAATCAATATAGAAACAGGCACAACCTACCTTTCCCGGAAGAGATAATATCCTTGCGCGAACAATATGGATTATCCCCAGGTAAAATGTCTGAGGTCTTAGGATTTGGAATTAATGTTTATAGGAATTATGAGTCGGGCGAAATTCCCAATTCAAGCAACGCAAGATTAATTCAGCTAGCTCAGGATCCAAAAGAGTTTAGAAAATTGGTTGAATTAAGTAATGTGCTCAATAGCAAAGACCTTGATAAGGTCATGAAAAAGATTGACGAGTTATTGTTGAAACAAGATCTCTCAGAATTCAATCTCACCACATACTTAATGGGTAACGCAACAGCCGATGAGCAAACCGGGTATAGAAAACCTAATCTTGAAAAATTCACTGAAATGGTTGTCTTTTTTACTCAAGAGTCACAGCCAAATCTGTGGAAAACAAAAATCAACAAAATGCTTTTCTATGCAGATTTTCTAAACTTCAAAAAAGAAGTACAGTCAATTAGTGGATGTAGGTACCGAGCGATTGATATGGGCCCGGTGCCTAACAACTTTAATAGTCTATTTGATCACATTGTAAAGAATGATCATATAGACATATTGGTGACATCTTTCCCAAATGGCAGTATTGGAGAGCAGTTTACTCCAAATGAAAAGCGTGTTTTTGATAGTACCGTGCTTTCACTAGGCGAAATAGATACCTTAAAAGAGGTGGTCTCAAAATTCAAAAAAGTCAAAACCAACGAAATCATAGAGATAAGCCATCGCGAAGAGGCGTGGAAAAAAAACTTCAAGAACGGAAAGAGCCTAATTAATTATCTCGATGCTTTCAAATTAGTAAACATCTAAGCGCATGAAAACAAGCAAACAAGTTGACCAAATGACCCGTCACTAGAATCACGTAGACAACGGACAACTAGTTGCAAGTCTAGTTTGCCAAGCCCCGATACAGCATAAAGATTTAACAAGCTGACCCACAGTAAAACGAAAAAAGCCCTGAACATCAGAGCTTTGATACTGAAGTTAGTACCCGGGACGGGAGTTGAACCCGTACAGCAATTACTTGCCACAGGATTTTAAGTCCTGCGTGTCTACCAATTCCACCACCCGGGCCCATTACTATTTGCCGACCACCGAACTGTCTGCCGGTGCGTCAGCTGCAAACAAAAAAAGTGTGATCGCTCACACTTTCTTTTCCGAGCGGGAAACGAGACTCGAACTCGCGACCCTCACCTTGGCAAGGTGATGCTCTACCAACTGAGCTACTCCCGCTTTTCTATCCCCCTAAAACACCAAAAAAACAGCTCCTGTGGCCTAAAGGGACTGCAAATTTAAACAGGGGATTGAAATATGCAATTACACGCGGAAAAAGAAAATACGCCCAAAAACATCGACATTGCCACCCGTCATGCAACACACGAACCTCCATCCAAAAGGACCATCATTCTCTAGGATCATCGCCGGCGCTTGGCGGTGGAATACCGTCCCGTCAGCAACCATCGAACAACTCATCCACACCGCCCTGGACCTCGGTATCACCACCTTCGATCACGCCGATATCTACGGTGACTACAGCAATGAACAATCCTTCGGCGAGGTAATCGCTCGCAACAAAGGCCTCGTCCAAAAAATGCAGCTCGTCACGAAGTGTGGCATCAAGCTTACCTCGTCGAAAAAACCAGAGCATCGAATCAAGCATTACGACTCGTCGAAAGCCCACATCATCCAATCTGCCGAACGGTCACTCGCACTGCTTCACGCAGAAAAAATCGACTTGCTGTTAATCCATCGCCCCGATCCTTTGATGGATATCGACCAAGTGGCCGAAGCCTTCACGCAATTAAACAAACAAGGCAAAGTCCTCCACTTCGGCGTTTCCAACTTTACCACCTCGCAGTTTGCCCTTCTGCAAAGCGCGTTGTCGTTTCCACTCGTCACTAATCAAGTCGAGCTCTCGTTGGTTCGGAATGAGCCGATGTACGATGGCACGATCGACCAACTGTACCAACACAGGGCATCGGCGATGGCGTGGTCTCCCCTTGGCGGCGGACGTGTGTTCGTAGCCGAAGATGAAGTCACCCGTCGCGTGAACCACAAGATGGATGAACTCGCACCACGTTACCAAAATGCGACTCGAACACAGTTCTTTCTCGCTTGGCTACTCAAGCATCCATCCACCATATTTCCTGTGGTCGGCACGTCTAAACCCGAACGATTGCACGAAGCAGCCGGTGCCATCAATGTCTCACTCGATGTCCAAGATTGGTATGAACTATTGAAAGCAGCCAAAGGTCACGACGTTCCTTGATGCTCTCTCCTCGCGCATGATCTCACTCTTCTCCTTCGAATTTTCCGCCGTCGGATTCGCGTTGCTGCTCGTCGTCGCTTTGTGCATCGGTCTGTCAAAAACAGGCGTGCACGGTGCCGGAATGATTTCTGTGCCGTTGCTCGCCACCGTCTTTGGCGGCAAACTCTCAAGCGGGATTATGCTCCCCATGCTTTGCTTAGCCGATGTCATTGGTGTGTGGTACTACCATCGCCATGCCTCTTGGCCACACCTCAAGAAACTCATCATCTGGTCCATCGTTGGAATCCTGCTCGGTACGGCCGTGGGGGACATGATCAACGACGAGATTTTCAAAATCGTGATGCTCGCGATTATCGTCGTCAGCATTGTAATCATGATTTGGATGGAGCGCGGTCATAAAGAGGACATTCCCGACTACGCATGGTTCGCCGCTCTATGTGGGATCGGCGCCGGGTTCACGTCGATGATCGGCAACCTTGCCGGCACGTTCGCCGCCGTGTACCTCCTATCTATGCGCCTCCCAAAGAACTCGTTCATTGGCACAAGCGCCTGGTTTTTCATGGTGATCAACTGGATGAAAGTGCCACTTCAAATTTGGGTCTGGAAAACCATCACTTGGGACAGCTTCCTGCTCGACCTATCAATGCTCCCATTGATTATACTGGGCGCTTGGCTGGGAATCATCATCGTGAAGAACCTCAGTGAGGGTGCGTATCGTTGGTTCATCATCGGCATGACCGTCGTTGCGGCTGTATTCATGGTATTCTCGTAGCGCTCCTTGCGTGTAGCGAAGTCGATACCATTACGTTAACTTTCCGCGATCAACAAAACTCGTGACGATGCCCTTTATTGAACTTCCCGTACGCAACGACGATTCAGAGTCAACAACCGTGCAACTCGTCAATGTTGCCTGCATCGGACGAGTGTATCCCAATCCGCAAAGCAACCGTAAATGCATTGTCGAACTCAACTACCAAAGCATCAACGATGCACCCGTGTACTTAGAAGTGGAGCTGGCTTACGAAATCGTGAAGGCAACCCTCCAAAAGTAACTTGCTATAAACTGAGTTTCAGAGTTGACTTAGACTCTTGTTCTGGACGATGTTCTCAATGGCGGTGGCCAAAATCGGGGCACAACTCACTACGCCGATCTTGGAATGATCGATGTGCTCAAGCACGGTATCAGAGATAAATAAGGTTTCGATCTTCGAACCCGATAAGTTTGAAAGAGCGGGACCACTCAAGATGCCGTGCGTGCAATAGGCACGGACTGACTTCGCACCGTGTTCAACAAGTAAGTTGGCCGCTGCGCAGAGCGTCCCGGCAGTGTCAACCAAGTCATCCACGATGATGACGTTCTTCCCTTGCACGTCGCCAATGATCTCCATGTTCGCGACCGCATTGGCTTTCAATCTCTCTTTATTGATCACCACCATTTCAGCGTTCAGGGCCTTCTTGTATTGCTTAATGCGTTTGATCCCGCCGAAATCAGGGCTGCATAGGCATAAGTCGCTCAGTCCCAACTTTTGAATGTGTTCAATAAAAAGTTTCAGTGACGACAGTGGGTCGACTGGAATCTTATAGAAACCCTCGATCGCGTTGGTATGAAGGTCTAGCGTGATCACACGATCAGCACCCATCAACTGGATCATGTCTGCGACCATGCGCGACGAAATAGAAGTCCGTTGACCGTCGCGGCGTTCTTGGCGACTGTGAGGCAGATAAGGGATGACTAAAATCACTTCGCGGGCTGACGAGCGACGTGCCGCGTCGATGGTCATGAGCAACTCGAAGAAGTTCTCATACGGCATGTGAATCTTTGCGACCAGCACCACGACTTGACCGCGAACGCTCTCGTCGAATTTAACGAAGAGTTCTCCATCCGAGAATCTCTCCACGACGGTCCTACATAAGCGTGTATTCAGTTGTTGTGCAATCTTTTCGCCGATCACATGGGCCGTCGATGTCGAAAAGAGTTTGATGTTAATCATGACTCGTGGTTCTCAGATGGTCGCAATGAGACAAAGTGAACTTCATAACTCGCCCCGCCGCCACAAAATAAACCTAAAATTCATACTTCACACCCACAATCACGTTCCGGCCCAGATCATTGGCGTAGTAACGAAAACGATTCGTGTACTCTCGATAACTTGTATTCATCAGATTATCTGCTGACACTCGAAACTCAAGACGACCTTTTTGCAAAGGCAATGTGGCGCCAATAGCGGCGTTCACTAACACGTAGCCTCCCGGGGCCGCCATAAAGTCAAAATTTGCCGGGTTCGTGGCAAAGGGATCGGTTTGCGGCGCCTGTATGAACTCATCGACCGTAATCACGCGTGGAGCTCGAAACTGTTTCATCACATACTTGACTCGGCCCTCGGCAAACAAGTTCATCCAAGACTTCCTTTTGGTAATCTCATATCTTCCCGTCAGTTCCATTCGATTGGATGGTATGAACACGAGGTAGTCATGGTTGCGCTCGTCTGATGCCCGAAGGAGGGAGGCCTTTGGTGTCAATGAAAACCTGTTCGATAATCGCCATTGTGCGGATATGTCGAGTCCTAAAAACCACGCGTCTGTTTGGTGATAGCGAAAGTAGGGATACACCCCTGCGATGTTCTGCAATACCCCCGTCGGTTTCAAATAGATATAGTTGAAGATGTAGTTTGAGTATCCGGTAACTTCAAACGCAACCCTGTCTCGCTCAAGTTTATATGTACTCACAAACTTCAGCGACTTCTCAATCTTGAAATCGGCATCGGCCAAGCTGGTCACGTCGTTTAATTCATTCAGCAACAAACCATACTCCATTGCCGCAGCACTCAAGTGTTTTCCTGTACTGTACAACTCCGCCACGTGCGGTGGACGCCAAGCGCTGCTCAAATTGAATGTGATCGATTGTTCCTGATTCACGTTCCATTTAGCACCCACCGTGGCACTCATGTTATTGAAACCTAGACTTGCGCTGTAGGGGATATTTTTTGAGTTATATCCCGACACACGATAATGACGAAAGTCATACCGAATACCTGCATCGTACACCCACCGCCCCACTTCAAATCGCGAGACCGCAAATGGTCCCCCTGAAAAGCTGCTGTAGTTCGGTATGAAAGGAATGCGTTGAGTGCCCGGAATATTGTCGTTCTTTTGAAACATCCCGTTTCCACCGAAAGAGAACTGCCTCCCCTTTACTTTGGTCGCGTCCCAAGACAAATCCAGTGTGTGGGTATTCAACTTCAGATTTAGAGTTGGTATGTCACTCAATGCACCACGTCGAATGTCGAACTCTTCGCGTCCGTTGCTTTGAAGGCCATACTGTGCATTGAGCGTACCCTTAGCGAAGTCGCGATGGGCCGTAAGCTTTAGCAGGTTGTGGACCACATGTTGTTTTGGCTGACTGATTTGATAGCTGAATGGCCCTGTATACTGTGGCGGTTCGTTGTTCATCGCATTTTGAAGATCGCTCAGGCTATTGATGGACGTTCCCTTCAAAATCCCAAGATCAGTTTGAAAGTGGCTGAAGAAGATCTCCCCGCCGAATCTCTTTCCTCGATATCCCGTGGTGGCCGAAAAGTCGGCTTCCTTGGCGCCTGTGTTGGTCAGTTGATAGGTAGGTGTATGTCCATCGCCAATTTGCTTGAGTGTCCCTTGCAACCGCCATCCCCATCCCTGGTATTTTTTCAAACCACCTTCAATCATTCCTGAAGTCGTTCCGCCCCATCCGTTGCTTTGACCAATGAGGTTCATTGTTCCTCCTATTCCGGCTTGCTCAGGAAGTGGCGCAGGATTGATGACGACCACTCCTCCCAGTGCGTCGGTTCCATATTTTATTGCCGATGCATCTTTAATGACAATTAACTGCGACGCGACAAAGGGATCGACTTCGGGAGCGTGCTCGGCGCCCCATTGCTGACCTTCTTGGCGGATGCCGTGGTTCAAGATCAAGATGCGGTTGCTGTGCACCCCATGGATCACAGGCTTGAAGATGCCCGGACCCGCTTGGATCGTGTTCACGCCTGGAATTTCTTTTAGTGATTCTCCAAGCGATTTCCCAGCCGTGGCAGCGAGGTCTTTCGAGGTGAGTGTAGAAATATTTTGTGAAAGCTCCGTGGACGGTGCCTGTTCCGATACCACGACCTCTTGCAAGTTAGTGGTCTCTTCCTTCAGGTTGAACGTCCGATCTACATTCGCGGCTACATCTATGTCTTCGACAAGGGTCTGAAATCCGAGAAAAGTCACTTGAATTTTATATACGCCACGGCACACCGATACGATCCTGAACTTTCCATTCACGTCGGCGACCGCTCCGTGGCCTTCGTCATTGAGAAAAACAATCAACGCGCCTGGCAGCGGTTCTCCGTTCGAGAGAACCTTCCCACTAAACGTGTAACTGCAATCGGTTTGCGCAAAGGCAAACGATGTAATGAAAATCATCGGCAGAAAGAGCCGCATGGTAAATAGGAATTTTGAGATAAGGGTAAAGACCTCAATGCATACTTGCATTGAACGCACCCCGAACCGGGTGGAAGAGGCTAAGCCACCGGAGGGGCACGACCCTGTGTCTCGAATAGAACGAGCAGCTGATACTCATTCGTTGATTGGACGAATACTGTATTTGCAACAAGAGATTCCTGCGTAAACCACGTCGTGTCGGTTACGAACTGATGAATCAGATCAATCGCACACACCTTGCAGTGCTCAGCATGAGGGAGGAGCACGTCGCCGTGTTCTGTCGTGGAGAAAGATACCTTCTCGTGGAAGTCGTGGCGGTTATGGAGGAACCCAACACCCAGTTGACCAAACAAGAGAGTGATGATGACGAGCCAAGCTTGGGCCTTCATCCATTTTCTCTCACGACCAGTTTTAAGGGTGATCATCGACACAAATGTACGAAAGTGCAACGAGGGCGTCGCTTAGGAGGAGAACCTCACAATCTCATTTCAGACCGTCAGTAAAATGCTTGCGGGCTTTCTCTTGCGAAAACTTGTCCTGGTTGAAGGCAGCAGACTGGCCTTTCGGAATGGACAGAGACAAGAATCGTTCGCCCAAAATTGCCTTCGCTTGATAGATGATTTGGCCTACGTGGTGCGGGTAGTGCGCGAGTTGGCGCTGGATGGCCTCCATGACCGATTGGCCCTCATTGCGGATATAAATCACCTTTGATAGGTCGTCGCCAGTGAGCGGCTCGAGTGCACTGAAAAGACAACTCCAGCCTTTTTCCCACGCGTCGATCATCGCTTGTTTGGTGGGGTAGCCTACTTCGAATTCAGCCTCGCGGTTTCGCCAGTTCTTCTCACCGTCGCTAGTCAGAAAATCAGTCCAACGAGACAGCATATTGCCGCTCATGTGATGGACGATGAGTGCCACGCTGTTGCTTGCTTCGTTCGGACGGAGGTTGATCTCTTGATCATTGAGTTGGGCAAGCGCACCATCGCCCAACTTCTTATAATAACGGAATAACTTGATGGCGCTGCTGAGAAACTCGGCTTCCAAAGCTGCCATGTCACTTGGTCTTAGTTTTCTTGAAGGACCTCTTGATCTTCCTTCACTTTTTGATCGCGTGCGACAGGCTCGCGATTCTCATACTGTTTCCGAAGTTCTTGTGCATGAGCCTTGTTCTTGGAGTGCAAAATGTGTTTCGGAACTCCTTTCAGATCCCAGATCAAGCCCACGGCTGCAAAGGCACGGAGGATGTAATACGTGATGTCGATCTCCCACCAAAAGAAGCCTTGACGCGATGCCACTTCATAGTAATGGTGGTTGTTGTGCCAGCCTTCGCCAAGTGTGATCAAGGCTAACCACAAGCTGTTGCGGCTTTCGTCGTTCGACTCGTAGCGTTGCTTTCCGAAGAAGTGCATGATCGAATTGATCGAAAATGTACCGTGGTACAAAATCACGGTGCTGAGGAAGAAACCAATAAACAACGTCGACAAACCGTGGTGTGTGAACATCAATAGCGGGCTTCCGCCATTTACCCATGCGCCCATTACGGTCACGACGAGTGCCAACGTCATGGCAGGGATGTAGTGGTATTTATTCAACCATACCAATTCGGGGTATTTTGCATAGTCGCCGATGGTCTTGTAGTCCGTTTCTTTGAAATCGGGTCCCACAATCCAACCAACGTGCGAATACCAGAAACCGTAGATCAACATTGAGTGTGGATCTTTGGGCGTATCGCTGTAGCGATGGTGGTGGCGATGATGGGCGGCCCACCAGAGGACCCCTTTCTGCGCTGATGTCATCGCCATGAAGGCAATCACAAACTGAAACCACCTCGAAGTTTTGTATGACTTATGAGAGAAGTAGCGATGGTAGCCCCCGGTTACCCAAAACATTCGGAAGAAGTACAGGAAAATACACACCATCCAGTCGAAGGTGGTGGCTCCTGTCCAAATTGCCGCCAGTGGCAGCAGGTGCATAAGTCCAAAGGCTATCTCCTGTTTGAGGATCGGTCTTTTTCTAGGTTCCGGTTGCAAAGTCGCTGTAGACATCAGTTACAAGTTTTAGTTCTCTCCCCGCAAATTCGTCCCGACCGAGTTCTCAGCGTTCGCTAAAACGCCGGCAAAGTCGATCGGACTTTTCAGGGGACAAAGGTCGTGTTAATATTCAATAGAACGAGCGTTCGGCTGAAAATCTTGGTTTTCCTGCTAAAAATCAGCCCAAACAAGTGTGAGGTTAGTTCACGTCTCGTTTCAACCGGTAAGACAGTTGTCTTCCAAGTTTGTGACAGAATGGGGTAAAAAAATTTAGAATTTCTTCTGAACGGCTTCTGCTATGTCTCGCTTCAGTTGGGCAACCAGTTCAGACGCATTTTCAACGGTACATGCTTTTTTGAAACTATCCACCCACTGCGTAACGGCAGGGAAATCGATCTGCACTTTTGAGGTTTCGTCTTCCAACTTTTTGCGTGCTCGCGACAACAACTGACGACAGTGTTCTTTCTTTTTATCGAGTGTTTGCTGCAAAGTGTCGTAGTCGAAGTCGAAAACTTCTTTCAACAAAAAAACAGCACGTTCCAGTGGTTGCAACTTCGCGAACATCACCTGAAATGCGCCCTTCAAATCAACATCGAGGTCTAGGTAAGAGAAGTTTACCTCTTTTAGCTTCTGCACAAACTCGAGCGACGAGAGTGATTCAATGCATTGCTCCTTCTTTCTCTTCAAAGTATCGATGTGAGAAAGACAATTGTTGGTGACGGCTTTGATCAGGTATGCCTTCGTGTTTTCGATCTTCTGTTGATCGATGGTCAGCCACTTCAAGAAAGTCTCTTGAACGATATCCTCCGCATCGGCCTTACATTTTACGATGTTGTAGGCGATGGTTTGCAGCAGAGGCTGGTACAAGGCTATGGTCTGAGCTTGATTCATGACGCAAGGCAAAGATACGAAGGAATGTTCCATGTTCTGACACCCATTCCTGCCCCTGTTTAAGTCTGTTTCCAATGTGGGGAATGTGTTTTACCTTTAGGGTTTTGATCTACACAACCTCAGGCATTTGACCTTCTCTGAATTTAATTTCGACAACCGGATCGTAGAAAGTCTCGATTCGATGGGTTTCCGGAACGCGACACCCATACAAGAGAAGGCCATCCCGGTGATTCTTGAGCGTCGCGACCTTATTGCTTGTGCCCAAACGGGGACTGGCAAAACGGCCGCTTACCTCCTGCCCATTCTCCACAACGTGGTGCGCGCCAATGTGCGACACCTCAACACGCTTATTATTGCCCCTACACGCGAGCTTGCGCAACAGATCGACCAGCAGGTGGAAGGGTTCTCGTATTTCCTCGGCGTGAGTTCACTATCCGTGTATGGTGGAGGGGATGGCGCAACGTGGGATCAGCAACGCAAAGCGCTCGACGAAGGCGCCGACATCATCATAGCCACACCCGGACGTTTGATCGCCATGTTGGCCTCTGGCACAATCAAGTTTGACCATCTCGAACACCTCGTCTTGGATGAAGCCGACCGGATGCTTGACATGGGCTTCTTCGAAGACATTGTAAAAATTATCAGCTACTTACCGAAAGAGCGCCAGACTCTACTTTTCTCTGCTACGATGCCGCCAAAGATTCGGCTGTTGGCGGGTAAGATTTTGCGTGATCCAGCGGAGATCAACATCGCGATTGCCAAGCCGGCAGCCGGTATTCTGCAGCAAGCTTACGTGGTGCACGACGAACAAAAGGGGCCGTTGCTCAAGCACGTCCTCAAATCGACACCGTGGGCGAGCGCCATCATATTCGCATCCACGAAAGAAACCGTGAAGAAGTTGGATCGTGCCTTCCAAAAGGGTGGCCTTCCTGTTCGCGCGTTTCACTCCGATCTGGAACAGGCGGAACGCGAGGAAATCTTGCGTGGCTTCAAAAACAAGCAAATCACAATTTTGATTGGGACCGACGTGTTGTCACGCGGGATCGATGTGGAGGGGATCAGCTTGGTGATCAACTACGACGTTCCACCCGATCCCGAAGACTACGTGCACCGTGTGGGGCGCACCGCACGTGCCGAAACGACTGGCACGGCTGTCACTTTTATCAACGACCGTGACCAACGGAAGTTCCAAGCCATTGAAAGGCTGATCGGATATGCGGTCACCAAACTCACACTCCCCGAAGAGCTCGGACCCGGGCCGTCTTACAACCCGGGCGAATCCAAATCTGGAGGCCACAAACCCTTCCGGGGCAACCGTCAGAGGTTTCGACATTCAAAAAAGTAATCCTTTACCGAAAAAACGGCGAATCCCTTAACTTGTACAGTCCGATCGATGGCTGACAAGAGAAAAGTGAATCGACTGCTCATAGGTGGCGTGTTGCTGGTGACAGTAGCGGCCATCATTTACGTATGGCGTTTTCGCGACGCTGCATCTTCAGGTGAAAGCATTCCTGAAGTAGTGGACTACAATTTCCACATCCGTCCAATTCTTTCCGATCGGTGCTTCAAATGTCACGGTCCCGATGCCAATCAGCGCAAAGCAAATTTGCGTTTGGACACTGAAGCCGGACTCTACGCTGCGTTGAAAGACAATCCAACTGCACATGTGTTTGTCGCCGGAAAGCCCAACGAGTCGGAAGCCTATCGGCGCATTGCTACCTCCGATACCTCGATGGTGATGCCACCACCGTCATCGAATCTCTCGCTGACTCCCCACGAAATCGCGCTGATTGAAAAGTGGATCGCACAAGGTGCAGTTTATAAGAAGCACTGGGCATTTGTAGCTCCCGAAAAGCCTTCCGTTCCCACGTCGAGCGATAGCTGGGCGGTGAATGAGATTGATGAATTCATCTTGGCGAAACTCAAAGAAAAGAAGCTTGAAGCCAACGAAGAAGCCGACCGCGAACGGCTCTTAAAAAGGGTGTACCTAGACTTAATCGGATTGCCTCCCACGCCCACAGAACAGGAGGCGTTTCTCGCCGATGCATCTCCCGACGCCTATGAAAAAGTGGTCGACAAACTGTTGGCCAATCCTCATTACGGCGAGAAGATGGCTGTACCGTGGTTGGATGTGGCGCGGTACGCCGACACGCACGGCTACCAAGATGATGGACTTCGCACGATGTGGCCATGGCGCGATTGGGTGATCCATGCATTCAATCAAAACTATGGATACGATCGGTTTATCTCGTGGCAATTGGCGGGCGATCAACTCGACAATCCGACGCGAGAAATGTTACTCGCTACCGGCTTTAACCGGAACCACAAGATCACACAAGAAGGTGGCGTGATCGACGAAGAATATCGCATCGAGTATGTCACGGATCGAACCAACACGTTCGGAAAAGCATTTCTTGCCCTCACGTTCGAGTGCGCGAAATGTCACGACCACAAGTATGATCCGATTTCGCAGAAAGATTACTTCAGCACGTTCGCGTTCTTCAACCAAGTGGCTGAAAAGGGTTATCAAGGTGATATCTATTCCGGTACACCGGCCGACGTGCCGCGCATGAGTATCTCACAAAAGGACATTGACGGCATCTTGAACTTTGTAAACAAGAAAGACTCGGGCGTGGTGAACGTGATGATCATGCGCGACAGCAGCCTCGCGAGGCCCACACATGTGTTGAAACGTGGCGCATACGACGCGCCGGGGGATCTGGTCACCTTTGGCACACCTTCGAACATCCTGCCTTTTGACACCACACGGTTTAGCAAGAACAGGCTAGGATTGGTGAAGTGGTTGCTCGACGAGTCGAACCCACTTACGTCGCGCGTGTTTGTGAACCGCGTATGGGAACAATTCTTCGGACGCGGAATTGTCAAGACTTCTGGCGACTTCGGTATGCAAGGCGAACTTCCTACACATCCCGAGCTACTCGATTGGCTCGCCGTGGATTTTCGCGAGAACGGTTGGGACATCAAACGATTGGTGAAACAGATCGTCCTGTCGGCTACGTATCGGCAGTCGTCGGCCGTGGCTCCCGAAAAACTCGCGCGTGACCCTGAGAACATCTATCTATCCCGCGCCCCACGAATCCGTTTGACGGCAGAACTTGCCCGCGACTTGGTGTTGGCGAGCAGCGGAGAACTCACCGACGACGTGGGTGGACCAAGTGTGAAGCCCTATCAGCCAAAAGGCATCTGGGAAGTGGCAACATCTGGTCGTGGGTTGACGCACTATAACCAGGATCATGGAGCAGGTCTCTACCGCCGTGGGATGTACACCTTTATCAAGAGAACCGTGCCCCCACCGTCGTTGCTCGTGTTCGATGCAAGCAACCGCGATCAATGCGAAGTTCGACGGTTGCGAACAAATACTCCGCTCCAAGCACTTGTGATGATGAACGACCCGCAAGTGAATGAAGCGGCACGTGTGCTCGCCGAGAACTTGATGGCTTCTTCGGACGATGACGAGGAAAAGATTGCAAGTGCTTTCCGATCGATTATGTGCCGTAAAGCGACATCGCGAGAATTGGACATCTTGAAAGAGTATCTACAAAACGAAAAGGCGACGTTTGAGAAGACGCCTGACGCTGCCGAGAAATTGATCGCGATCGGCGAGTTTGCGCATGTAGATATCAAAGACCGCGCTTCACTTGCCGCGCTCATGGAAGTGATCATGACCATTTATAACATGGAGGAGGCGATCGTGAGATCGTAATGCCCTTATGAACGAATTTGTTGAAAACAGGCTCAACGTCAACCGGAGGCACTTCTTAGGGAAGCTTAGCGCTGGGATCGGGAGTGTCGCGCTTGGGTCTTTGTTAATTCCTGACTTGTTTCGCTCAGCAGGAGAAGAGTCCGGGCTGCAAGTCGGCTTGCCTCACTTTGCACCCAAAGCAAAGCGCATAATCTACCTGCATCAAAATGGCGCGCCCTCTCAACTCGAAAGTTTCGACTACAAGCCATTGCTAAACAAAATGGCAGGTCAAGACTTACCCGAGTCGATTCGAAACGGTCAGCGCCTTACCGGGATGACATCGGGTCAAAGTCGCTTTCCTTTGGTCGGCTCGTACTTCAAGTTTGCTCAATACGGGAAAAATGGCGCGTGGATCAGCGAACTTTTCCCACATCTCGCGTCCGTCGTCGACGATCTATGCATCATTAAGACGATGCATACCGAAGCGATCAACCACGACCCAGCGTTGACATTCATGCAAACCGGTGCTCAGCAAGGAAATCGTCCAAGCATGGGTGCATGGCTCAGTTACGGACTTGGAAGTGAAAATAAAAACCTGCCTGCGTTTTGCGTGTTGCTGTCTCGTGGTCGCGGAAACGGACAAGGCGTATATTCAAAACTCTGGACGAATGGATTTCTAGACTCGGTCCACCAAGGTGTTCAATTCAGCAGCAGCGAAGAACCAGTCTTGTACCTGAACGATCCATCTGGATTAGATAAGGAAGGTCGTCGTCGGATGCTGGATCGTCTGGCACAATTAAATCAATTGGGTTTCGAAGAGTTCGGCGATCCTGAAATACAAACAAAGGTTCAACAGTATGAAATGGCATACCGGATGCAGACTTCGGTTCCCGAAATTACAGACCTTTCGAAAGAGCCGGACCACATTATCAAGATGTATGGGCCGGAGTGCTTGATGCCTGGTACCTATGCTGCCAACTGCTTACTGGCACGAAAACTCTCGGAATCAGGTGTACGTTTTGTGCAGCTCTATCATCAAGGTTGGGATCAACATGGAAATATGGTGGGTGAAATGCCGCTTCAAGCTCGCGACACCGATCGGGCGTCTGCCGCATTGATCACCGATTTGAAACAACGAGGAATGCTCGACGAAACCTTGGTGATTTGGGGGGGAGAGTTCGGCCGGACGAATTATTGCCAGGGCGACTTGTCGAAGGAAAACTATGGTCGCGACCATCACCCGCGATGTTATACTGTGTTAATGGCCGGTGGCGGTATCAAACCCGGCATGGTGTACGGTGAAACTGACGAATTCGGTTATAACATCATCAAAGACCCCGTCCACATCAATGACTTCCACGCGACGATTCTCAATCGAATGGGTTTAGACCACGAGAAATTAACGTTTAAGCATCTCGGTCGGCGCTACCGTTTAACTGACGTAGCCGGAAAAGTGATTCCTGATATCCTCGTGTAGCCTTCATGCAGTCATTCCAACGGTTCACGGGCTATTGCCTCATCGCGCTCAACGCGCTGTTGATCTTCTTCGCCGTCTTTCTCGACAAACTCGAGTTTCCTATTTGGCTTCAAGCCATCGGTCGGGCACATCCGCTTTTGCTGCATTTGCCCATAGGCGCGATTGTCATCTTAGCGTTAGTTTTCATTTTTCGAAAGGACGCAACACCAACCGATCCAGTTCGCTTTCTCGTGGCATTTGCTGCCCTATCTGGAGCTTTGTCTGCGTTGATGGGAATGATCCTGTCGAAAGAAGGCGGTTACAACGAAGGCACGCTCGGCTGGCATGAGTACACTGGACTGCTTGTCAGTGTTGTTCTTGCTGCACTCTTTTTTGCGCAAGATGTTGCGACGGCATCCGTCATTCGTATGTCGGGATTAGTGTCGTTCATCCTCTTGATAGTCGCTGGCCACTATGGAAGCGTTCTCACTCATGGGGAAGACTTCATCTTGGAACCCCTGCTGTCGCAAAAGACAACGAACGTGCAAATCACCGACAGCACCAGTCTCTTCGACGCGGCCGTCATGCCCGTGTTTGAAAAGAAATGCAACAGTTGCCACAATCCTAGCAAATCGAAAGGTGGCTTGGTGATGACATCAAGTTCAGGATTGTACAAAGGTGGGGAACACGGCGACGCGCTCGCTGCCGGTAGTCCGTTTGCAAGCTTGTTGATGAAACGAGTGCTGCTGCCCGAGCAACATCGCGACCACATGCCACCAAATGGGAAACCGCAACTTTCGGCGCTAGAAGTGCAGTTGCTTTACCAGTGGATCCTCTCGGGAGCGGATACTTCAAAGGCGTGGACACTTTACGCACCCTCGGATTCGGTTCGCAAACTCGCGCAGCAATTTGTGAGATCGTCGCAAGCGGAAAAGAAAGCCAAGTATACATTCGAAGCGGCCTCGACGGAAACCATTTCAAAACTAAACGATCCCTACCGGACAGTGGCTCACGTGGCAACAAATGAGCCAGCGCTGGTCGCGACCTTCTTCATCCGCAACGAATACAAGTCTGCCAAACTGGAGGAGCTAAAATCCATCTCAAGTCAGTTGGTCGAACTCAACCTGTCAAAGATGCCAGTGTCGGATGCCGACTGCCAAATCATTTCAAGCTTCCGGCGACTGGAAAAACTCAACATCAACTTTTCGTCGATCACTGGCGAAGGGTTGAAGGCACTCTCGGCCCTTCCCGTGTTGACGTCGTTGTCCATTGCTGGAACATCGCTTAATGCCTCCGCGATGGAACATCTCAAATCGTTTCCCGCCTTAAAAGAAGTGTTTATATGGAACACAGCGTTGTCAACTCAAGACGTGGCAACCCTTGAAAAAGAAATCCCAACGATTAAATGGAATACGGGGTTTGTTCCAAATGAAAACGAAAAACTCCGGCTAACGTCGCCGATTCCAGCGCTTGACAAAACGCTGTTTGCGCCTGGTGAAAAAATTGAACTCGTTCATAAGCTTCCTGGAACAGTGATCCGGTACTCCACCGATGGTTCTGATCCCGACTCCACAACTTCAAAAGAGTACTCAGAACCATTTCAGATAGATGGTTTCACCGTGCTGAAAACTCGCGCGTGCAAAACAGGTTGGCTGTGTAGCCCTGTCGGAACATTTATCTTGTTTCAATCAGGTATCACCCCCTCCAGCTCAAAGTTGTTGACTTCTCCGAACAAAGACTACAAAGGCGAAGGTGTCGCGACTTTTACCAACAACCGGAAAGGATACACGGACGACCATCGCGACAACGCGTGGATTGGGTTTCGCGACAATCCTTTGGTCGCCGAATTTACCTTCGACAAAACACCGCCGTCGAAGAGTGTGACTTTGAGTTACGATCGAAATCTCGGATCATGGCTATTTCCCCCGGCCACAGTCGAAATTTGGGGAGGAACAAATGAAAAGGAGCTAAAGCTTCTGAAGAAGGTCCAGCCTGAACAACCGTCACAGATGGAGTCTACTAAGAATGCCGCAATTGTAGTTCCATTAGACGGCAACAGCTATTCAATGATCAAAGTGGTTGCAACGCCAGTGCGTGAACTCCCGAAGTGGCACCCTTCGAATAACCCAAAGACTAAAGACAAGCGGGCGTGGCTGTTTGTGGACGAAATTATCTTCAACTAGGATGGTCGAATACTTTCTTGACAAGCCTTTTACTTTTTCAGGATACTCAGCACCTCGTTGAGCTTCAACAACGCTTCTACTGGACTGATCGTATTGATGTCAATTTTGGAAAGGATGTCATGAACCTCTCTGGTCTTAGGGTCGAGCTCGAATAAACTCATCTGAACCTTCGACGCTTCGGGTATCTTCTTACGGTCTTCGTTCTTGTGCTTGTCCTTCTCTAGGAAATGAAGGATCTCATTTGCCCGCAACACGACGCGGTTGGGCATACCGGCCAACTGAGCTACGTGGATACCGAAACTGTGTTCGCTTCCTCCCTCTTTCAGTTTGCGCATGAAAATGATCTTGTCCCCAACTTCTTTCACGCTCACGTTGAAGTTCTTCACGCGCTCAAGATCTTCCGAAAGTTGATTCAGTTCATGATAATGCGTGGCAAAGAGTGTCTTCGGTTTGCAGTCCTTGTGATTGTGAAGGAACTCGACGATCGCCCAAGCAATCGAAACACCATCGTACGTGCTGGTGCCGCGTCCGATCTCATCCATCAAGATCAAGCTTCTCTCCGACAGGTTGTTCAAAATACTCGCTGTCTCGGTCATCTCGACCATGAATGTTGACTCACCTCGAGATAGGTTGTCGGAAGCGCCTACACGTGTGAATATTTTATCGACGATCCCAACCGACGCGGCCGCTGCGGGCACGAAGCAACCAATCTGAGCCATCAAGACGATCAAAGCTGTCTGGCGAAGGAGAGCAGACTTACCCGCCATGTTTGGGCCGGTGATGATCAGTATCTGCTGTTTCTCGTTGTCGAGGTAAATATCGTTCGGCACATAGCTTTCGCCGATCGGCAACTGCCGTTCGATCACTGGATGGCGTCCATCCTTGATGATCAACGCCGCACCATCATCGATCGAGGGCTTCGTGTACCGGTAGGCTCTCGCCACGAGTGCAAACGACAACAACACATCCAGTGTGGCGATGGCCTTCGCGTTCTGTTGAATTTGTGCCGTGAAGTCTGCAGCGTGGCGCACGAGTTCTTGAAAGAGTTTCTGCTCGATGACCGACAGCTTTTCCTCTGCGTGAAGGATTTTTTCCTCGTATACTTTTAATTCCTCCGTGATGTAACGCTCGGCATTCACAAGTGTCTGCTTTCTGATCCAATCGCTTGGAACCTTGTCTTTGTTGGCGTTGCTCACTTCGAGATAATAGCCAAAGACCTTGTTGAATGAAATCTTGAGCGAACCTATTCCGGTTCGTTCTACCTCTCTTTTCTGAACTTGCAACAAGTAGTCCTTACCAGAAAAAGCGATTGTTCGCAACTCGTCCAACTCGGTATTCACGCCGTCGCGAATAATTCCACCTTGGTGCGTGAGCATGGGTGGATCGTCGTCGAGCTCTTTGCTTATTTTCTCGAGTAGGAACTCGCATCGATCAAGTTGACTGGCCAGTTTCTGCAATTCGCGAACGGGCGATTTCTCCAACTTCTCTTTCACCGGTACGATGGCGAGGAGGGAACGTCGGAGTTGTTGAAGTTCACGTGGGTTGATTCGTCCCACAGCCACCTTGGAGATCAATCGCTCTAAGTCAGCGATCTGTTTCAGGTGTTCCGATATGTCGCTTGCAAGTTCCGTGTCTTGAAAGAAAGCATCCACCACGAGATGACGTTCTTCAATAGCAGCCTTTTCCTTAAGAGGCAGGATCATCCACTTACGAAGCTGTCTCGACCCCATCGGTGTCACCGTACGATCCAGCACTTGGATCAATGGAACACCACCGTCATTCTGTGAGGTGACCAGCTCCAAGTTTCGAATCGTGAACTTGTCCATCCACACATACTTGTCCTCGTCGATGCGGGCGATCGAGGAAATGTGGTGGGTATCCTTGTGTTCGGTTGCCTCTAAGTAGTGTAAGATCGCGCCTGCTGCCACCACGGCATCAGTCCATAAATCAATACCAAAGCCCTTGAGAGAATTGGTCTTGAATTGTGCAACGAGTTTCTCGTGGCCGAAGTCGTAGGTATAAACCCAGTCATCGAGGGCGAAGGCGGCGTACTCCGAAAACTGTGTTTCGATCTTCTCTCGTTGCGACTTGCAGTATATGACTTCGGCCGGCGCGAGGCTTTGAATCAACTTGAAGATATAATGCTCCGACCCTTGTGCGCAGTAATATTCGCCAGTGCTGATGTCTAGAAATGCTGCTCCGACTGAATTCTTACCCAAGTACACGGAGCAGAGGAAGTTGTTTTGCTTTCGTTCGAGTACATTATCGTTGAATGACACACCCGGTGTGACCAGCTCGGTGACGCCACGCTTGACGATGCCCTTCACCATGCGCGGATCTTCCAATTGATCGCAAATGGCAACACGGTGGCCGGCACGAACCAGTCGCGGTAAGTAAGAGTCTAAAGAATGGTGTGGGAACCCCGCCAATTCAATCTCCGATGCCGATCCATTCCCGCGTTTCGTGAGCACGATCTCGAGCACTTTGCTCGCGGCAATCGCATCCTGACCAAAGGTTTCGTAAAAGTCGCCCACTCGAAATAACAACAACGCACCCGGGTACTTTGCCTTGATGACACTGTACTGTTTCATGAGGGGCGTATCCATTGCCGCAGCTCCAGCCATAGTCGGCAAATATAGAAGAACCCTCGGAACTACGGCAGTTGAAACAAACCGGGTATATTCGCCGCAACGTGATGAAAAAACTCAAGCTCGATGAGCTAAACCGCCTCTCGGTAGACGAATTCAAATCGTCGGAAAAAACACCGCTGTGTATTCTCCTCGATAACGTCCGGAGCTTGCACAACGTCGGCTCTGCGTTTCGTACGGCGGACGCTTTCGGTATTGAAAAAGTAGTGCTCACTGGCATCACCGGCACACCCCCACATCGGGAAATTGAAAAGACTGCGCTCGGCGCTACTGCGTCGGTGGCCTGGAGTTACGACGAAAACGCGGCCCACGCGGTGCAAGCACTCAAAGATGAAGGATGGACCATCGTTGCCGTCGAGCAAACTGATGGAAGCGTGCCGCTCCAAAGTTTCCAACCCGGATCGAGCAAACTATGCCTCGTTTTTGGAAACGAAGTCAACGGTGTGAGCGACGATGTGATTGCCTTGGTCGACGCGGCAGTCGAAATCCCTCAGTCAGGAACAAAACACTCGTTGAATATTTCCGTGTGCGTCGGAATCGTTACCTGGGAACTCTACAAGAGGCGCCTTCCCTGAGAATCGCCTTTAAAAAACAATGGAATTTTTCATCAGTGGGCGACTGGTTAACCGGACATTTCTTCAACTTTGCCAGGTCAAATACCTATCGTGAATTCCGACCGTTACAACCAACGCGGCGTATCCGCTTCGAAAGAAGATGTGCACCAAGCCATCTCGAACCTCGACAAGGGTTTGTTCCCGCGTGCGTTTTGCAAAATCGTTCCTGATCTACTCGCGAATGATCCCGAGTTTTGCACCGTCATGCACGCCGACGGTGCTGGCACCAAATCATCGCTCGCCTACCTCTATTGGAAAGAAACTGGCGACTTGTCGGTGTGGCGCGGAATTGCTCAAGATGCCATCGTCATGAATACCGATGACTTGTTGTGCGTCGGCGCAACCGGTCCCATACTACTCTCCTCCACGATCGGTCGAAATAAAAACTTGGTCCCGGGTGAAGTTATCTCCGCCGTCATCCAGGGAACCGAAGAAGTGTTGGACATGCTCCGATCCCACGGCATGGACATCCGCAGCACCGGGGGCGAAACAGCCGATGTCGGCGACCTGGTCCGCACGATCATAGTCGACAGCACCGTTACCGCAAGGATGAAACGCTCCGACGTGATCGATAATAAAAACATACAACCCGGCGATGTGATCGTGGGTTTGGCATCTTTCGGCCAGGCGAGCTATGAAAATCAATACAACGGCGGAATGGGCAGCAACGGACTCACCTCCGCTCGGCACGACGTGTTCTCTGCCGCTTATCGCGATAAGTACCCCGAGAGTTACGATCCCCAAGTACCACGCGACTTGGTCTATAGTGGCAAGCATCTCGTCACCGACACCATCGCAGGCGTTCCCTTAAATGTGGGCAAGTTGGTATTATCCCCCACGCGCACCTATGCACCAGTTATCATTGAAGTCTTGAAACGCTTTCAGCCAAGTATTCATGGCTTGGTTCATTGCAGTGGTGGTGCTCAAACAAAGGTTCTCCATTTTGTTGAGAACGTACACGTGATCAAAGACAACTTATTTGAAGCGCCTCCACTTTTCAAGTTGATCCAAGAAGTGAGTGGCACAAGCTTACGCGAGATGTACAAAGTATTCAACATGGGTCACCGGATGGAGCTCTACGTCCCAGAACCACATGCCCATGAAATCATTCAAATCGCACAGTCATTCGGTGTAGACGCGAAAGTTGTCGGACGTGTGGAGAAAAGTCCTACAAAAAAACTCACCATTCAAGTCAACGGAACCGTACTCGAATATTAGTTAACAAAACACTCAAGCTTCGAACTTGATACCTGTTTGTTTCGAAATGTCTTTTAAGTCATCAACGACAGGCTGAAGGAGTGGTATCCCTTCTTTCTCCCGAATAATCTCCTGTTCACGTTCGGGATCACCAGGAATCAACACCTTGATGCTGGGTCCCCCGGTCTTCGTGTTGCGAAAGACTTCGATCCATTCGTCAATTCTCGTCTTAAACTCGGTGACGTCCATGAAACCATCGATCTCCATCGCCCCGAAAAAGTGCCCTATGCCTTTGCCCACACTCCGCGAAGGAATTTCTTGACGCAACGCAAAGGGCGGTGCGAACGGACCCCAGTTTGCGCCGCTCAATACACTTGTGAGGATGTCGACCATCGCAGATAGTGCGTAACCTTTGTGGCCTCCCAGCTCCCGTTCCGAACCTAAAGGCAGCAAAGCACCGCCATTGATCATATCCATTGGGTCGGTCGTCATCTCTCCTTTATTGTTTATGATCCAACCCTTAGGGACGGGAGCACCTTTTCGCTTGGCAATTTCTATTTTACCATAGGCCGCGGCGCTTGTCGCTAAGTCCACTACCACCGGCGGATGTTTCAGCCCGGGAAAAGCGATGCCAATTGGGTTGGTCCCTAACATGCGCTCAGCACCCCAGAGCGGGGCAACCAACTTAGTCGAGTTTGTCATCGACCAGCCAATCATATCACGCTCGAGCGCCTTCAAGGAATAATATCCGGCAATCCCATAGTGGTTGGTGTTGCATACACTCACCCAACCCGAGCCGAACTGCGCCGCCTTATCCATCGCGATGTCATTCGACTTAGGTCCCACCACCAGTCCCAGTCCGTTGTCTCCATCTACGGTGGCGACACTCTTCTTTTCTCGAACGATCTTCAACTTCGGTTTGGGATTGATCCGTCCGAGGGTGAGCATATCAAAGTAGGTGTGCAATCGCGCGACACCATGCGAGTCAATCCCGCGACGATCAGCTTTGCTCAAAACTTCTGCTGCCAACCGTGCATCGGCTTCCGGGACACCGAAGTACATGAATGTTTCGGTGGAAAAATCGACCAGGTATTGCGCCTGAAATTTCTGGAGTGTGTCACTCATAAGTCAAAAATCTGGGTCATGAGCATCCATTTCTCGCCTTGACTCGCATAGGGCAACGCCTGTTGGTATTTCCACATCAACGTTTCCCATTCCTGCACTTTTGGATTGAACTGATCGATCAATGCTTTGTGCTCAAGCGAGAAGTCGTCTTCTGTGTCCATGATCATGAACAGTCGATTTCCCGCACGATAGATCTCCATCTTCAAGACACCCGAATTCTTGATACTCTCCACGATCTCCGGCCATACCTTTTCGTGATACTCTTCGTATTCGCGAATAAGGGTCGGGTCATCCTTTAGGTCTAGAGCAAAACAATAGCGCTTCACAAGTTCACATTAAGATTTTTCAGTCCTCACAATTTCAAGCCCGCCCGATAACCACGCACACTGTACAAGGTCACCACCGCAAAGCAAATAGCCGGCACCACAAAAGCTGTCTGCACATTTGGTATGGCACCCATGATTGGCGGGAGAACCGCACCACCGGCAATCGCCATGATGATGAACGATGATCCCAACTTCAAGTCGGCACCTAAATCTTTCACGCCAAAGGCAAAGATGGTTGGGAACATGATGGACATAAAAAAGTTTACGGCTAACACTGCACCCACGCCTGTAATCCCATCAGCCATAGCGGCCACAATACAAAGCACGGTAGCGCTCACCGCAAATCCACGCAGTAACCAATGATCTTTCACGAACGATAAGAGTGCAGTGCCTGCCACACGGCCGACCACAAACAGTGTCGTTCCAATCGGCATATAGTTAATCGAAGCTGCCTCCTTCGTTGTGCCCGGCAATACATCGATGATGTAGTTCAAGGTGATGCCCCAGATACTTGCTTGGGCGCCCACGTAAAAGAACTGTGCCACCACTGCCCACACCAGGTGTTTGTGTTTGAAAATCGTACGGCTGAACTTCAAAGGGGTACCGCTCGCCACGTCCGGCATCTTGGTCAACGCCACCATGATCGCGATCAGTAAAACACCCATTCCAATAAATGTGTACGGAAGAATGACGGCGCTCGCAGCCTGCTCTTTCATTTCTTGAGTTTCGAGCGAACCCTCGTTGCCTGCGAAAATCAAGGTGCCCGCCAAAATCGGCCCCACAATCAGCGCAAAGCCATTGAACATCTGCGCGAAGTTTAATCGCTGCACCGACTTCTCAGCTTTACCAAGAATCGTAACGTACGGGTTTGCAGCTGTCTCTAAGAATGCCAATCCACTGGCGATGATGTATAACGCCACCAAGAAGAATCCAAAGGTCAACGACTTGGCAGCGGGGATGAACATGAAAGCTCCGATGACATAAAGGATCAACCCGAATAGAATTCCTTTTTTATAGCCGCGTCGCCCCATGAACATGGCTGCGGGAAGGGAAATCGTTAAATACCCCAAATAGAATGCCGTTTCTACAAACATCGCCTCTGCCCTTGAAATCTGGAATAGTGGCTGAAACTGCGCAATCAACGCCGAGTTCAAGATGTTCGCCAAGCCCCATAAAAAGAAAAGACTGCAGACTAGGATAAATGCCAGTCGGTACGACTTCGAAGTATCGATTTGTTGATTCGGTTCGGGTGCAGAAGCAAATGCCATAGGCTAATTAATTGAACGATCTAAGTGCAGGTATCCACCGTCGACCGAAAGCCATTGTCCTGTGACATGACTCGATCTATCCGATAGTAGAAATACAACGGTATCAGCGATTTCTTGAGGCGTCGTCATCCTCTTCTCGAAGGGGATTTTCGCTTCGATCTCGCCTTTCTTTTCTGTTGGATTCGGAAATGTAGCGATCCATGATTCGTACAGCGGCGTCCACACTTCGGCCGGCAGCACCGCGTTCACCCGAATCGAAAATGGCAGTAACTCCACAGCCCATTCGCGTGTCAACGACAACACGGCTCCCTTAGCGGCAGCGTACCCACTAGTATTTCCTTGACCTGTCAACGCCACCTTCGACGCGATGTTGACGATAGCGCCCCTGCTGGTTTTCAAGTGCGGCAATGCAAAATGTACTAGATCGTAAAAGTGACCCACATTATTTTGCACCGACTGCAGGAAGCGGTCGGGCGTTCCTTGCGCGAGGCCCACACCGTCGTTGCGACCGGCGTTGTTCACAATTCCGTCGATGCGTCCAAACTTAGACGCAGTTTCTTCGATGGCATTGCGACAAGCATCATGACTCGATAAATCTGCGGCGATGAAATGCGTTGTCTTCAACTTCGCCACGAGTGCTTTCCCTGCCGCTTCATCTTTATCGACGATTACAGCGATTGCTCCTTCTGCATGTAGGAGTTCGCTGATCGCGCGGCCGATCCCTTTCGCACCACCGGTCACAATAAAAACCTTGTTCTCTAAGTGAAGGTCCACGGTCAGTCAGTTTTACTAAAGATGATAAAATCGAACTGCATTTTCACCAAGAACTTTCGCCCGCTCGCTGGTTGAAAGCTTGTCGATGGCGCGCCGAACAACGCCAAGTTGTTGTTCATACGAGGCGGCGACGAGGCAAACTGGCCAATCGGAACCGTACACTACGCGCGAGGGGGTGAAGGCCTCGAGCACGACTTGAATATATGGCTCCAACTGTTCGTAAGTCCATCGATGGAAATCAGCTTCAGTCACCATCCCCGAAAGCTTGCAATAAACATTTTCATATTGCGCGATTGAGCGCATGTACTTTTCCCATTGCTTGATCTCGCCATTCTTGATCGCCGGCTTCGCCAAGTGGTCAATGATGAATTGTTGCTTCGGATGTTTCGAGACAAAAGGCGCAACCTGTACTAACTGGTGATGATACACCAAGATGTCGTAGATAAATCCATGCTTGGACAGGTGCGAGATTCCGCGATCGAAATCTTGTCCCAACAAGAAGTTTGGATCGCTTTCACCCTGCACGATATGACGAAACCCTTTGATCAACTTCTCCGTTGCGTAGTGCTCCAGCCTTTCTTCAATCGAATGGCTGCGAAGATCGACCCATCCAACAATCCCTTTTATGAAAGAGTGCTGCCGAGCCAACGCCAACATGAAGTCATTCTCGCTTTCATTTTGGTCGACTTGCACAGAGACGCACCCATCAATTCCATTGCGTTGGTAGATGCCCGCTAGTTCGCCGGGTAAGAAATCGCGACGGATCGTCGACATAGAATCGTCGATCCAGCCATGTCGCGAAGGATCATAACGCCAAAAGTGTTGGTGCGCGTCGACGGTCATCCCGGATAGGCAAACGCGGTTTGCTTTTGCTCACCCATGCCATCGATCCCAAGTTCAATCACGTCGCCGGGTTTTAGGTATGGAGCAGGAGTTTTGCCTAGCGCCACACCCGCGGGCGTTCCCGTCGAGATCACGTCGCCAGGAAGTAAAGTCATGAATTGACTGAGGTAGCTCACGAGGTGCGGAACCTTGAAAACTAAATCTGACGTGTTACCATCTTGCATCGTCTTGCCATTCACCTTGAGCCACAGTCTCACGTTGTTGATGTCTTTGACTTCATCGGTGGTTACGAGGTAGGGACCAAGCGGCGCAAACGTGTCGGCACTCTTGCCCTTTACCCACTGACCACCGCGGTGGAGTTGAAACTCGCGTTCGCTGTAGTCATTGTGAAGGACATAACCTGCCACATATTTCATGGCATCCTGTTCAGATACATACGATGTCTTCTTCCCGATCACGACACCTAGTTCAACCTCCCAATCCGTTTGGGAACTTCCCTTCGGAATCACCAGTTTATCGTTAGGGCCGGTGAGTGCCGTGGTCGACTTGAAGAATACAATTGGTTCTTTCGGAAGATCCATCTTCGCCTCGCGCGCGTGGTCGGCGTAGTTCAGCCCAATACAAACGATTTTTGATGGCCGAAGAATGGGTGAGCCGTATCTGACACCAGTCGGAATGGCGGGGAGGTTAGCGCCCTTCGATTCGAGAAACTTCGCGAGACGCGATAGTCCGTCGTTCGCCAGAAATTGCTCGCCGAAATCTTCTCCAAACGACGATGTATCCACATGTCGCCCTTGAAAGATGACGCCCGGTTTCTCCTCACCTTCTTCGCCAAATCGAAATAGTTTCATGATCAGTTATTGAGTTTAGTAAATCCTCCATCTATCGGATAGTCGCAGCCCGTAATGAATGACGCTTCATCGGAGCACAAGTACAACACGAGGTACGCAATCTCATCGGGCGTCGCCATTCGGCCAATCGGCTGTGTTTTCGAAAGCTTCTCGAACATCTCCTCCTCACGTCCTGGATAGTTGGCCTTCAAGAAGCCGTCGACGAAAGGTGTGTGCACCCTTCCCGGCGAGACACAATTGCACCGAATGCCGTCTTTGATAAAGTCCTTGGCAACGGATAGCGTCATACTTACCACTGCACCTTTTGTCATGCTATAAGCAAATCGATCGGGGATGCCAACCGTGGCCGCGACAGACGCGACATTTAAGATAACGCCTGCTTTCTGCTTCTTCATTACTGGAATAGCGGCGTGCACTGCGTTGTAAATGCCCTTGATATTCACTTGAACCAATCGATCGAAGTCCGCTTCGGTCGTTGTTTCGGCGTTGCCGATGTGGGCCACGCCCGCACTGTTGACCAAAATGTCGAGGCGCCCCTTTTTGTCAACAATGGATTGTACCACTCGACTCACTTCTGCTTGGCTCGAAACGTTGACTTGGTAAAAGACCGCACGAAGGCCCTGGCTCTTGATTGACTGCTGCGCACCTTCTCCTGATTGTTGGTTGAAATCTAAGATGTTTACCAGTGCTCCTTGCTTCGCAAACACGGTTGCAATCGCTCGACCGATGCCGCTCCCAGCGCCTGTGATGGCAACAACCTTTCCCTCAAGACTAAACAAAGACATGTTGAAATATACAAAACGTTTGTTCCTAGCGCATCCCGACGAAAGTCAATATCCAGGTCGAATTCCCTTTTCGAGTGCCGGCACTCCGTCCTTCATCCATGGGGCCATCGGCGCCCCTTTGAGGTAATAATCGAAGAACTGCTTCATTCGCACTTGGAAGTCCATCCGGTTCTCGCGTTTCACCGGCCAGTGAGGCTCGCCGTTGTAGTTGAGCATCCACACGGGCTTCTCGAGGCGGCGCAAAGCCATGTACATCTCAATCCCCTGATACCACGGCACGGCACCATCATTGTCGTTGGCCATCAACAACATGGGTGTCTCGATTTTGTCGGCAAAAAAGATCGGTGAGTTCTCGATAAAATGCACTGGCTTTTCCCACAATGTTCCACCGATGCGACTTTGAGAGTGCTCGTATTGAAACATCCGGCTGAGACCAGTTTCCCAACGGATGCCCCCGTACGCACTGATCATGTTGGCAACGGGTGCTCCGGCCTCAGCCGCTTTGAACATGTTCGTCCGCGTCACGAGGTAAGCAGCTTGATATCCACCCCAACTATGCCCTTGGATCGCTAGGTTTTTCTCGTCTACAAATCCCTTCGCGATCAGCGACGTCACGCCAGGCATAATGGCGTTGTAAGCGCTCTCTCCCGGAAACCCAATCTTATATACGATGTCGGGTACGAATACGAGATAGCCGTCACTCACGTATGTGGTCCGATTGATCGCCGACCGCAATGGCGTGGGTGGCGTGTGGGCATGAAGGTTGTCGCTCTCCTTTTCATAGAAGTAAGTGATCATCGGATACTTCTTCTTTGGATCGAATCCTTCCGGTTTATAGAGCAACCCGGTGAGCGGCACGTTGTCTAATGACCGCCAGCTTACAAGTTCAACGGTGCCCCAGAAATAATTCTTCATCTGCGGATTGGCTTCCGTCAATTTCTTTGGAGAA
This sequence comes from Cyclobacteriaceae bacterium, assembly GCA_044226945.1. Lineage (GTDB taxonomy): Bacteria > Bacteroidota > Bacteroidia > Cytophagales > Cyclobacteriaceae > ELB16-189. The sequence goes on from JBGAGB010000003.1 coordinate 123,440, forward strand.
AGAAAAGAGCCGTCGCAGGTCCACACGTCGGGAAACTCCCGGAAACTCTCGCGTGTGAATAGGAACTGGTTCGCATCCTTCGCTTTGACTAAACCCTGAAAGCGAAAGTTGTCCATGATCAGCTTTGTCAACTTGCCATCTTTCAGCGAAAGCTTGTAGAAACCTGATTGCTTCGTGGTTTCGTTGAACGCAGACAGGATCAAATCTTTGTTCGGGTCGATGAAGCGCTCCTCTGGATCCAACCGCAGGTAGCGAAACACCGTTTTTTCCTGTCGTCCAACTTTGGTCAGGTTGACCGGCGCACGCTGCGATGTTGGGTCGAAAGACCAAATGTCATATCGATCATAAATCAAGACCGATTGATCGTCGGCCATCCAACCGGCCACGCCGTATTCCGACGGATAATCTGGGTGGTCGTCTTCCTCATCGGCAAAACTAGTTTGGCCATTCATCCGAAGCGCCGAGTCGCGCGCCACGCTATACACATACCAAGTGGTGTCTTCCGAATCGTACCAATAAGCATACTTTGCGCGGGGCGACAACCGTGCGTTTCCTTTTACTTTCTTCGCAATGTCGAGCACGAGCTTGGTGCCCATATCGAAAATGTAGAAATCGCTGTAAGCCGATGGATCGTACACGATGCGGCGCTGGTACGGTCGATTCGTTTCCAATAACACGATGGGTGAATTTCCTTCGTCGCCAATCTCGGCACTCGGAATTTCCCTTGATGCGACCTGCATAACTGTCTTGGTTGGCAAGTCGAATGCAACCAAGTACGAACGCTTGCGCTCCGTGTCGAGTTGGCGATTTTGTTGGGGATAGATCAGTTTGTCGGAATTGCCCCACACTTCCACGTTCACAATTTCCTCGGGAAGTTTCAACGTGTCTTGTAACACCGGCGTCGGATTGGATCCTAAGAACAGCTTCTGTCCATTCTTTGAAAACACGGGTGTGTAATTATCACTCACCAGCCAGTTCGCCGGCAAGGCAAGCGAGTTCTCCACATCATAGAACTTGGCGGATGGCTCGTTGCCACTCCACACAAATAATTTAGGATGGCGGATGGGCGTCTTCGTGGTGTCCATGTCGGCAATAAACGCTGCTTGCGAGCCATCGTCGCTAATTGAAAGTCCTTTGTATTTAAACTTGGGATGGCCGGCGTGCAGTGTCTTCAGTGTTCCGGAAGCCAAGTCGTGCCAATAAATGCCCGCCTTGAGTGTGCTGTCGTTACCAGTGCTTGAGAAAAGAAGCCCTTGTCCTCGTTTCGCGAATGTGTAATCTTTTACATATCCATATTGCACTGTGTTCTTGGTTGCCAAGTTTCGAACCACGAGTGTGTAACCGTTCTCGTCGGAGTTCTTCTTCACCTTCTTGGCCTTCTTAGTTGGATCGGGCTTGGCGTCGGGCTTTTTGTCTTCAAGTAAGTATGCCACCCACCCACTGGCTTTTTCTGGAACTTGAAAGGAACGGACACCCGCGACCTTCTCTAGCTGTCGAGAAGCAAGCGAATAAATGGCGAGTGAATCTCTCGGTAGGTCTTCTTTCTTTTTCTTGAGACGCCGAAGTTCCTTCACCACTTTTTGTTGTGGCTTTACTTTGAACACGGCATATCTACTGTCGAAAGTCAGAGTCACGTTGTCTGCGCGCTTGACTGAATCTTGCTGTCCACTCTTGAGGTTGATGATGACCACTTTACCATCGCCGTCTTGTGGGTTGATGGTGATTGCAGCAAAGGCGCCATCGGGGGTGATCGCTTTCGATCCTATTTCCTTCCAAGCGTCGTAGACGTCGTGCGAGAGCGCGCGCTTTGTTACGGGGACAGGTGTCTTTTTCTGAGCTGTTGCGGCGAAAGCCGTCACGAGCAGCAGCGGGTAAACAATGAACTTCATCTTCCGATTAATTTCTCGGAAGGTATTTAAATAGAGGCTGATTGGAAAGTGAAACTTCGACGCCCGGCTAAGGCTTGTTGTTGTTCTTGAAGTATTTGTCTTCGTCGAAGTCGTCGTCCGGTTTTTTGTCTTGAATAGGACCCATCTTCAAGATCCTGAACTCGGTGCGGCGGTTGAGTGCCCGGCCCTCTGGATTGTCGGTCCCATCAGGATTGGTGTTGCGGGCTATTGGCCGCTCCTCGCCATACCCTTTTGCCACCATCCGATCGCGAGAGATTCCCTTTTTTACAAGGTAGTCCACGGTGGACTGGGCGCGCTTTTGCGACAGCGTGATGTTGTAGTCGCGCGATGCAATACTGTCGGTGTGCGAGCTCAATTCGATCAGCGAGATGTCAGGATTGTCGTTCAACAATTCTGCAAGCTTATCCAATTCAGCAGCTGCTTCAGGTTTAATATTCCATTGGTCGAGATCGAAGTACACGTTGCGCAAGCGATAGCTGATCGAAGAACTCTTTCTTTCGAGTACCAGCACGGTATCGAGCGTAATGTTGGTGACCAATTCGCGCAACGTTTCGAGCGGAATCGACTTCCCATTCGTGGTGTACGGTTGTCGCTTGGCTAGGTAGCCATCTGCTTCGCCCAACAAGAAGTAATCTTCATTCTCATACACGCGGAACAGGAACTTACCATCGTTGCCAGTAACGAAATCTTGCATGATGTTGCCCGTTTGATCGTACAACGTCACGTGGGTTTCAGCCAACACTTCACGCGTCGAATCTTCTTTTTGCGCGTAAGTGATTCCTTGCAGGTAGTAATTCACCACGCGCAAGTTTGGATCTTCATTCACGAAGGTGTAGATATCATCATCTCCTTTGCCACCGTCGCGGTTCGAAGTAAAGAAGCCACGATCCGGCTTGAAGAGGAATATCCCGAAGTCGTCAGCGGTGCTGTTCATCGGCTGTCCGAGATTTTCGATGACCGTCTTTCCGTTTGCGCGGTTCACGACGAATAGGTCGAGCATCCCGAAACCCGAGTGTCCATCCGAGGAAAAATACATCTTGCCATTGTCGGCTACGTAAGGGAACAGTTCATCACCTGCCGTGTTGATGTCGGCTCCGAGGTTGCGCACCCGTCCAAATCGACCACGCGAGTCCATCTGCGCTGAGTAGATATCCAGACCTCCTTGTCCTCCTGGGCGGTTCGACGAGAAGTACAATGTCTTACCGTCGGGTGCGAAAGCAGGTGTCGACTCCCAGAACCTGGGCGTGTTGATGTTAATTTGTGTGGGTTCGCCCCATTGACCATTTCGAAATCGTGAGATGTAAAGGTCAACGTCTTCCGCACCTTTCTTTTTACCAGTGTTCCCTTTCGCAAACACCATCGTGCGTCCATCCGGTGTGAAGGTGACGCAGCCTTCGTTGATGTTTGAGTCGTTGATGAGATCGGGCAAGGCTTTGATCGTGTTCACATCGACGTTTGCTCCCTTGGTTTCTACCTTGTACAAATCCGTAAAGGGAGTGCCAGACGCTTCGTAAATGCGGCTATTGGCACGCGACGATGTAAAGTAAAGTTCTCCGTTCAGGTACACCGGCGCATATTCAGCGAACGGGGTATTGAGAGCATCCAGATTCTTAACCTTGTAGTAACTGGTCTTCTCCGTAAGTTTTGCGAGGCTATTAAGGCCCGCCAATTCTTTCGTTGCCCGCTTTTTCATGGCAGGTGTTTCGGCGTTTGCCTCTAGTTCACCAAGTTTGGTCAGAGCTGCTTCGTATTTTCCATTCGCTTGGAGCGCCTTCGCATAGTACAAGGCAACAGAATCTTCATTTACCTTGGGACCCTTCGCTTTTGCGTAGAATGCTTCCGACTGTTTGATCCGATTTGATAATCGAAACGACTCTGCGACCATAAAATTCGCGAGTCCATTGTTGGGATCTTTCTCAAGGACATTAGTATAGTAATTAATGACCTTTTGATACTTCCCTTCTTTAAACGTCTTCATGATCTTCTTCTCCGGACTACACGCAGCCGCGAGCAAGAAAACCAAGACTAGTAACTGGGGTACTTTCATATCACACGCTCCCAAGATAGTTCACACCACTAGTAAAGCTACCAAAAAACCTTTCAAATGCGCCCGGGTGGCAGATGTTTGCGGTCTGAGGCTTAAGAAGCTAACGTGGAATTCGGTAAATATTTTGTCAGCCAGGTGTTTTCAACCGGGATCGTCCAACGCTGGCGAAGGTCACCCTTAGACGGCACGAGGTTGTCGAAGGTGAGGGTTTTGGCACCCAAGGCACCTGCTGCGAAAAGCTCCTTGAGACGCCCGAGTGGATGGGTGACCACGCTGCCGTCGACCCAAAATGCCACTTTGGTACGATCGAAAACATCTACCCCAAGTTGCGCCTGTAGTTCTTTCAGCGCCCGAACGGAGCTGTCGATCGAGCAGCCGCTCGGTTGGTGGTAGTCCTCATCGGTGGCCAAGACAATGAATTGGTCTGCCTCTATGGAAAAGCTCGTCTTCAATGCAATCTGGTGTGCACTCCAAGCGTCACAAAACTCTTCCAGTGCAGTGGTGGCGATCTGCTTCTCGGCAGGTGTCAATTTCCGGTTTGCTTGATATATCCAGATGCGGGAATGGTCGGGGAGTTGATCGAAAGGAACAAACATGTCTATTCAGTTTTTTATGCTTTTGGTTCAAGGTTCTCGGCGATCACTTCCGCCAAGTCCTTCACCTTAACATCATTTTCGCGCTCCTTGTTCTTGATTCCGTCACTCATCATCGTCATACAGAACGGGCAAGCGACTGCAACGGTCGTGGCTTGTGTTTGAAGAGCTTCCTCCGCCCTTTCAATGTTAATATCCTTGTTCCCTTTCTCGGGTTCTTTAAACATTTGTGCGCCGCCTGCTCCGCAGCAAAGCCCGGTCGTGCGACAACGCTTCATTTCAACGAGGTCGGCATCCAAGGCTTTTAGTACTTCGCGCGGTGCCTCGTAGATGTTATTTGCCCTGCCGAGGTAGCAAGAGTCATGATACGTAATCTTTTTTCCTTGATAACTCCCACCACCTTTCAACTTTACTTTTCCCTCCTGAATCAACGCTTGTAGAAATGCAGAGTGGTGCATCACGTCGTAATGACCACCCAATTCGGGATATTCATTCTTCAATGTGTTGAAACAGTGTGGGCAGGCGGTGACAATTTTTTGGATGCCGTATCCATTCAACACTTGAATATTATTCATGGCTTGCATCTGGAACAGGAAGTCATTGCCCGCGCGTCGTGCAGGGTCGCCAGTACAAGTCTCTTCTGTTCCCAACACGGCATACTTCACACCAGCTGCGTCCAAGATTTTAGCGAAGGCGATCGTCACGCGTTTGTAGCGGTCGTCGTACGAGCCGGCGCAACCGACCCAGAAAAGCACTTCGGGTTTTTGGCCATGCGCAACAAGATCTGCAACAGTAGGAATGTTCATAACATCAAATGTTTTTAGACCAGTTGAAACGGTCGGCAGCCGGGAATTTCCACGGCGCAAAATTGGTCTCCACGTTTTGAAACATTGAATTCCATTGCGCGGGAGATTTAGATTCCTCCATCGCGACAAACCTCCTCAACTCGATGATGATGTCGAGCGGATTGATCATCACAGGGCAAGCTTCGACGCAGGCATTGCAACTCGTGCATGCATTGATCTCCTCCCGGGTGATATATGAATCGAGTAGCGATTTCCCATCTGCCAAACCCTGGCCTCCCTGCTCCGTGTTCTTTCCTACTTCCTCCATGCGATCGCGGACGTCCATCATCACCTTTCGGGGAGAAAGCTTCTTACCTGTCAGGTTTGCCGGACATTCGGACGTGCAACGCCCGCATTCCGTACAGGAATATGCGGCCATCAAATGCACACGCGACAAGTCGTTGATGTCCTTTGCCCCAAATCGACCAGGCTCGCCAGCGGGTGCCTCACCCTCTGCCGGTAAGCCAAGCATCGAGCGAACCTCGCGGGTGACGACAGGCATGTTGTGAATCTTTCCTTTCGGCTCTAGCCTTGCGTACCATGTGTTCACAAAGGCCATAAAAATATGCAGGTGCTTCGAGTAGGTGACATAAACCGCAAAGCCAAGAATCCCGATGATGTGGAACCACCAGGCAAATCGCTCGACCATCACCAATGCGTCGTCACTCCAAGTGGTGAACATTGGGATTAACCAAGAGCTCCAAAATATCGATCCTGTTTGCGTATAGTGATGGGCATGCGCCTCTCTTGTTTGCAGAACTTGATCAGTTGCGTTCATCGTTAGGATTGCAAACATCAACACGATCTCGGTGATCAAGATGACGTTCGCATCTAGTTGCGGCCAGCCTTTCAATTCTGGGCTTTGAAAACGAGGCAACCTCATCACGTTGCGCCGAATTAAAAAGGCAACGCACGCTACGAGCACCGCGACGGCCAGCGTCTCAAAGAAATTCATCAAGAAATTGTAGAAGCCGCCGAGGTAAGGCGCAAAAATCCGGTGCGTCCCCGCAATTCCATCGATGATGAATTCTAAGACCTCTAGGTTAATCACCAAGAACCCCACATAAATAAAGAAATGAAGGAGCGCGGGCAGGGGTCGCTTGAACATCTTCTTTTGTCCGAAGGCAACAAACAGCACGTTCTTCCAACGAAGGGATGAATCGCCCGATACTTCCTCATGCTTGCCCAATGCTATGTTCGCACGAATTCGGAGAACCCGTTTCCTCACGTAAAACGCAGCCACTCCTAAGACTAAGACAAACGCAATCTGCGGTAAAAAAATCATGACGGAATCTGTCTAAACTAAACGGTTTTCGCTTCGATCAATGTACTACTTCTTTGCCTTATTTCTTAACACGAGCAGGTCGACCGGCTGTGCATCCCAACCAGCTTTCACTTGTGGCGGAATCCCCGTGTCAAAATCAAGCGCACCCAATACTAGATCTAGGTAGCCATCGGCATCAAGGTCAATTGGCTCCATCAGCAACCATCGCCCACGTGCGGCCAGCGGGGTGGTGTACGACTTCAAGTTTCCACCATCATTTTCGAAGTACACAAAGCTTCGCTCTGGTGTCTTCATGAAATCCGGAAAAAAAGAAATGGCAGCGATGTCGATGTCGCCATCGCGATCAAAGTCGCGGGCCATCGCCATCGAACAGCCATACAGTTGCTGAAAAAGTATTTCCCGAAACGAGTTCTTGCCGTTGTTCAAGAATACGCGCACACCATGGTAAGGTTTAGGAATGATCGAGTAGTCTGCATTGTCGCCGTTGGTGTACACGATATCCCAGTGACCGTCGCCATTGAAGTCTGTGAGATCGAAATAGCTAGATCCATACACCGGCGGAAAGGACAAAAGGGTATTGACTCTGAATCGCATGTTGCCAGCATTGGTATAAAGCGATATTTGTTCGTCGCCTTGTGAGAAGAGTACGAGAACGTCTTTTAATCCATCGTTGGTGAAGTCTTTCAAGACTACTTTCCTGGCGCCTGGTAGCGCACTGATGACGTGCTTGGCGTAGTTGCCGTTGCCAAGATTCTCAAAGGCTAACAGCGCGCCACCGAAGTTCCCAAACGCGCATACCACCAAGTCTTCTCGTTGATCATTGTTCAGGTCAGCTTGTTCAATGAAGACGGGTCGCTTCAATGAGTCAATCATTTTTTTGAAACCGAGTTCGCCCGAGAGCATTCCTACGGATCCTTTCGGCTGATCGTTTGGATCCATGATCCCCATCAGGGATATCACATTTTCGCTTGGCCTAAATACGATACTCGACGCTGGACTCGTCAGCTGCGTTGAATCGATGCGATTAAATTGGTAGTCGTATTCAAATAAAACGGACCGGCGGGTGGAAAGGAAAAATCTTTGTCGCGCGGTGTCGGCCCGCAGCATCGTAATGGTTGGACGCTGGTGCAGCAATTGCATCGGCTCAACGTCAAACTGAGTGAGTTCTTGCGTCTCAAACAATGGCGGTTGAACGAGCGAGTCCGGTGCAGTGCGTTGATAATAACGAGCGATGGCTGCGAAATCTTCCACGCTGATCATTGGATTACGCGGAAGTGTCTGAACGACATACGGATAATCTTCTTCACTCAACGTCATTAGTGAGGAGATGTCGACGCCCATTCGCAACCCCATCTGTGGCATCACGTGCGTCCACGTCTCTTTGTCGAGTAAACTTGGCTCAGGGAATTGATGACACGAAGAACAATACTGTTTCGCCAAGAGCTCCTCTTTTTGCTCCGTCGTTGTGCACGACATCACACACCACGACATCACGACAAAAAGGAATATTCTCATGCGGCAAAATGAATCAAAAAAGACACACACTGCAAGAATAGACCATGCTGTTCATGAGTTGTTCTTTTTGGGTGTCTTTTTTGCGCCCTATGTAAATTTCTATACTTTTGTGCCCCTCGTTCGCCCTTTTGCGAAAACGCATAGGTGAATGACTACCTCGGTGACGTAGCTCAGTTGGTAGAGCAAAGGACTGAAAATCCTTGTGTCGGGGGTTCAATTCCCTCCGTCACCACATTGAATAAAAGCCCATTTCCAAGCTGGAAACGGGCTTTTTTGTTGTTGATCTACCCCTCTCGAACGCGTTTCCATTGACTTCCGGCCGCAGCTTGGTTAACTTATTCTAAGGCGGTGTTAAAATGCTTTGAAAACGATGGTGATCGGTGCTATCACTCAGGTGTCGTTTATCTATGTGGCGCAGGGTGTCCTGGCAGTTGCCATCGGAATCTGGCTTCGCTATTACAGTAAAATTTACCCACGCATATACCTCAACACTTGGTCGTATAGCGCCCTCTTTTTTTTCTACATGCTGCCTCCTATTCATTCCTTGCTTCGTCGCCAAGCCATCATTTTTGGGTACGATACTTTGCAAGCTTAGCCTCTGCGATTGGGAACAACCTGCACCTCGCGCTGGCATTAATCGGCTGCTACGAAGCGACACGCGATCATGCATTGCGTCGCGTGCCGTTCCGAAACTTCACGGTGCTGGCCGCCATCATCGGATTTGCTAGCACGACCGCGTTCGCTTATTCTGCACAAGCATTCTTCGATCACTTCTTATATCGGATCGCCCTCACAGAACTTCTCACAGGAATCGCGGTACCAATCGCAGGAGTATGGTTGTTGCTCGCCCGTTCGTTGCGTGGCATCGGAGCGAAGTTTGTTGGATGTTGCCTTGCCCTCTATGGCTTTGCTCACTTCTACAACTTCCTGTCGGTCGTGCAAATACAGCTTGGAACCGAAGTCTCCCCACCTCCCGTGTTTGGACTTGTTGAAGTAATCTTCATCGCGCTCATTGGATTCGGACTGGTAATCTGGTTGCTCGAGGACGAACGCGAACGACTCTATAAAGTAAACCAACAACTCGATCGTTTCCTTTACAGCACATCGCACGACCTGCGTGCGCCGATTTCGTCGGTGCTTGGACTGATCAACGTCGCGCGTTACGATGTGCCCGACCCCAAGACGAACGAGTACCTGACCCTCATCGAGGGACGCGTCCGGAAACTCGACTCGGTGATCGCCGATATTTTGGCACTTTCGAGGGTTCATAAAACTGAACCCAAGTACGAAATGATCGATTTTAACTCAATATTGCATGATTCTGTCAGCGACCTGAAATTTGCCAATGGCTCGATTCCAATTGAGTTTCGATATCCAGAAGGGGCCTCAAACCAGTTTTGGGGCGACTATAACATGACCAAAATGGTTTTGGGAAACCTTCTCAGCAACGCGGTGAAATATCACAGCCGCGATCGCGAACTACCTTTCGTCGAAGTGAAGTTTGAAAAGGGAGATGGCTCGGTTGCATTTACGATCACAGACAATGGAGAAGGGATTCCTCCGGAACACCAAGAAAAAGTCTTTGACATGTTTTACCGAGCTTCTACGACATCGCAGGGCACGGGGCTTGGTCTCTTTATCGTGAAGGAGACGTTGGCTCGCATTCATGGCACTATTCAAATGGCCTCACACTATGGCCGCGGCACCACCTTCACTGTTTCATTAGAGCAAGTGGATATCGACCCGAGCAACTAGCGGCGCCTTTTCTTCTTAGTAAACATGGGCTCGCCTTTCACGAAGCGATTGAGTTTTACTGTGGCTTTACCAAACGCGTAACCCATGCCGATCGCCAGTGGATAATCGCTTGTCCAATGCACGCCATTATTGACCATCGATAAACCTACCAACGACATCACGGCAATTCCCACGGGTCGTATCCATCGCTTTTCGGGATAGTTCTCGGTTAACACCACAAAGGTGGAGGCAAGGGTACCCATGTGACCACTTGGGAATGCATCGTACATAGGTACGTGGCTTTGATATACGGAAGGCTTTGGAAATGGCCGCCACACACCACCGGGCTGGGTTGCCCGAAAGGGGCTTTCGCGACCGGTTGTGCGTTTCAAAAACTGGGTCATCAAACCGGTTGCCAGCGTGGCTTGCACAATTTGAGATGCTGTTGACATTGCCCGGTTGTCATTCTTAAATGCGCCCCAACCCCACAAACCAGCGCTGAGTATTAAAGGCGGAAGGCCCTCGCCAATAGAATAAATCGCAGTATTGAGGTTTCCCGGTGGTTCGTAGACATCAAAATTCTGACTGCCGATATTGAACGAAATTCCTTTTTTATAAGAACGAGTATTGTCAAGACCTATGAATCTTGATGCTTGTTGGACCTTGTCTGCAATATCTTGATCGATCAAAATCAGCAGCGCAGTTGAGCCGGCCACGATAGCCCATGGTTTCACACTCTCTTTATTGAAGGAGATTCTAGCAGCTCCAGCGAAGGTCTTTGGCATTTGTGTGATGAAAGACGCAGGTCTCGGCCGCGGGTATAAAAATGTGGTATCATCGAAATGATATACCTGCACCCTGATCTGTTTCCCAGATTCGGTGGAAACAAGCGTATCGTAATGCTGGGCATGTGTCGACACATAAACGAAAACGGTAATAACTACAGCGATAAATCGTTGGCTCACTACTTATTTTTTCCGAATATGTAGAAAACCCGCTAAACCGGGAAACCGCCTAACCGCAACCTTGTGAAGTTTAATCTCCTTTTCATGGCCCTGTTGACGATGCATTCAGCATTTTGTCAAGTTGGGGACTCCATTGAGGCGCATCGGTCACATCGATTTGGCCGTGCTGCTCTTGCACCAGTACTACTCGTTTCAACAGGTTTAGCAATCAAGAATCAAGACAATACCATTCAAAACTGGTTTCGGCGCGATGCAGATGATCCCGTAAATCCGCCGCTCAGCCGTGATTACGCAGACCTCGCACAGTATGCACCGATTGCCGTGGCTTATGGGCTTGCTTTGAGCGGGAACGCAGGGGAACATAAGTTTTTAAAGAGTACGTCCCTTTTAATACAATCGGAACTTCTGATGGTCGCCATTGTCACTCCAATGAAGCACATCATCAACGAGAAGCGTCCAGATGGTGGCGATTATTCATTCCCATCTGGGCACACCGCACAGGCCTTTGTTGCAGCGACATTTCTCCATAAAGAATATGGCCACAAGAGTATCTGGTATAGTGTTGCTGGTTATTCGATGGCATCGGCGGTGGGAGTTTGCCGTATGGTGAGCAACCGTCATTGGGCTTCCGATGTTCTCGCGGGCGCTGGCATTGGAATCCTTTCTACCAACCTCGTGTACTTGGCCCACAAGCACAGATCCCGTAACAATAAGACACAGATTACGGCGATGCCAACCTACAACCGTGGGCCTGGCTTTTACCTGGCGATGAGGCTCTAGTCTGGAATCACGTCGCGTTGACCACGCAACAAGTCTTCAAATGAATCGCGTTCGCGTATTAGATAGCCTTTCCCGTTTTGTACCAATACTTCCGCGGGTCTGAATCGCGAATTGTAGTTCGACGCCATCGAAAAACCATACGCGCCCGCATTCTTGAGTACGAGCAAGTCGCCTTGTCGAACTTCATTCAAATCGCGGTCTGCCCCGAGGGTATCTGTTTCGCAGATGTTCCCCACGATAGTGTATTTTTTCTGAGCGCCTTTTGGATTGCTGATGTTGACGATCTCGTGATACGCATTGTACATCATGGGGCGAATCAAATGATTTAACCCTGTGTCGACACCGGCAAAAGTGAGCGCTGGCGTTTCTTTTACAACGGTCACACGTGCGGCCAACAACCCACTTTCGCTCACCAAGAATTTACCTGGCTCAATCCAAAGCTGAAGCGCCCTACCTGTCTCCGTCCTGAAGGTGTTGAACTTCTCGGCCAGTTGCAACCCAATCGTTTTTAGGTCGGTGACTTGATCGTTTTGTTGATAGGCAACCTTAAAGCCGCCACCAAAGTCGAGAAATGAAAGGCTCGGAAAATCCTTTGCCAATGCAAAGAGGATATCCGCCATTTTCATGAACACCTCTGTTTCCTTTATTTCCGAACCGGTGTGGATATGAAGCCCACTTAGTTGAATTTGATAGGTCGAAAGCACCTTTTTAATATCGTCCATTTGCTGGATCGAGATGCCGAACTTCGACTGAACGTGGCCCGTAGAAATTTTCAGGTTGCCCCCCGCCATGATGTGCGGGTTAAGGCGAATCCCACAAGGATAAGTGTTACCAAAAGCTCGCCCAAATTGCTCGAGGATGGGGAGGCTATCCAAGTTCAGACTGATCTTCATGGAAACAGCCTCACGAACTTCCTCAAAATCGACACAGCTAGGCGTGAAGTTGATATGAGTGGGTGAAAATCCTGCCTTGAGTGCCAGCTTGGCTTCATTGATGGACACTACGTCGACGCCCACGCCCTGTTGCCGCAAAAGTTTCAAAATCGAGATATTGGTCAACGCTTTGCAAGCGAACTTGATCTTCAAATCGCATCCCGAGAAAGCGGCATTAAGCTTCTTGACTTGTCCTACAATTGTCTCGGCGTCATAGATATAAAGTGGTGTTCCGAAATCGCGGCATAAATCGGCGATTGGTACTCCTTGCACCTGGTATGTGTCTCCTGAAAGTGTCATGTGTCTTGCGCTGCGCTGACTAGTCGCTACGAACAAACGGCGAATATACAAAGCGTTCGTATCTTGCCCCCATGAAATTGTTCTTTCGTGAACTTGGGCAAGGTCAACCGCTGATCATTCTTCACGGACTCTTCGGCTCCTCCGACAACTGGTACACCCTCTCAAAGGTATTTGCGAATCAATACAGGGTATTTACAGTCGACCAAAGAAATCATGGGCAATCACCACATTCTTCCGAGCACAATTACAAGTTGCTCACGGAAGATCTGCAAGAATTTATCAGCGACCATCGGTTGACGAACCCTGTAATTTTGGGCCATTCGATGGGAGGAAAAACAGCGATGAATTTTGCGTTGAAGAATCCCACACTTCTCGCGAAGTTGATCGTCGTCGACATCATGCCCAAGGCTTACCCGCTACATCACCAATCGATCTTGGCTGGTATGAAGTCGCTCGACTTGGCTACACTTGAGTCGCGCTCACAAGCAGATCAACTTTTGAAAGCCCATGTTCCCGAACCGGACGTGCGTCAATTCCTTTTGAAGAATTTGACCCGCGACGACAACCAGGGTTTTGTCTGGAAGATTAATCTGCCTGTACTCGATGCGAACATCGCGCCGATGTGTGAAGGGTTGCAATACGACGGGCAGTTCTCGGGTCCAACCTTGTTTGTCAAGGGAAGCAAATCATGGTATTACGAGTCGGGTGACGAAAAACGCGTGTCGCAGTTCTTTCCAAACGCGGAATGGATCACTCTCGAAACCGGACATTGGGTTCAAGCTGAAAAGCCTGAAGAGTTTGTGAAGTCCGTCATGGCTTGGTTGAATAAAAACTAGTCGGTTTCCAAGATGCCGCACGGAGTCTTGTATCTGGTCCCCAATGTGATTGCAGAAAGCACGCAGGGAGCGACGATTCCGCCTCAGGTGCTGACCGCCTTGAACGACGTCCGGATCTTTTTGGCAGAAGATGTACGTACCGCGCGTCGCTACCTGTCGTCGCTAAAGATCTATCCGTCTATTGAAGCGCTTGAATTTCAAGTTCTGAACAAGGACACGACCGAATCGCAAGCGGCACAAATGCTCCAGCCATTATTGAACGGTCAAAACATCGGCATTATTTCGGAGTCTGGAGTGCCAGGAGTTGCAGACCCTGGGGCAGTGGCGGTGGCGTGGGCACACCAGCATCGTGTACGTGTGGTGCCTCTGGTCGGGCCTTCATCTGTGCTACTGGCGTTGATGGCCTCTGGACTCAACGGACAAAGGTTTGCTTTTCATGGGTACCTGCCCATCGATCAAAAGGTGGCCGCGGAAGAAATCAGGGTTCTCGAACGGGAGTCGCGAACGCGGAATCAAACGCAAATCTTCATTGAAACACCCTATCGGAACAACCAATTGTTCTCGCTGTTGCTGAAGACCCTGCAACACAACACGCTATTGACGGTGGCGCTAGAAATTACAGGCAAGGAGGAAACGATTCTCACGCAATCGATTGGATCGTGGCTCACCAATTCACGCGATTGGCCAAAAAGCCCTGCCATCTTTATGTTTCTAGCTCCGAAATAGCATCAAGTCGCGATATGTCAAGTCAACTCTACAAAATCGCTCGTCTATTGGGTGTTAATTGATTTGGACTTTATAACTTTGCGCGCTTAAATACAAACAAACGCTTCATCAATGCCTTATTTATTCACTTCCGAATCTGTTTCTGAAGGTCACCCCGACAAGGTTGCAGACCAAATTTCAGATGCGCTGATCGACTATTTCTTAGCGTACGACCCAAGTTCAAAAGTGGCGTGCGAAACGCTTGTCACAACTGGCCAAGTGGTTTTGGCAGGTGAAGTGAAATCTAAAGCATACCTCGATGTCCAGGATATTGCACGCGAGGTGATTCGCAAAATCGGTTATACCAAGAGCGAATACATGTTCGAGGCGAACAGCTGTGGAATTTTCTCGGCTATTCACGAACAATCCGCCGATATCAACCAAGGGGTGGAGCGCCGGAAGAAAGAAGACCAAGGTGCCGGTGACCAAGGGATGATGTTTGGTTATGCCACCAACGAAACCGACAACTTGATGCCTCTTCCTTTGGAATTGGCGCACTTGATCCTCCGTGAGTTGTCACAAATTCGTCGTGAAGGCAAAGTGATGACATACCTTCGCCCCGACGCCAAGTCGCAGGTAACGATTGAATACGCAGATGACAACAGACCCGTTCGTGTCGACACCATCGTCGTGTCGACTCAACACGACGACTTTGCGAAAGACGCCTCGATGTTGGCTCAGATCAAAGACGATATCATCAACATCGTGATCCCGCGTGTAAAAAAGAAACTCCCGAAGCGTGTGCAGAATCTCTTTGGAGATGGGATCAAGTACCACGTGAACCCGACAGGTAAGTTTGTAATTGGTGGTCCTCACGGAGACACGGGTCTAACTGGTCGCAAGATCATTGTTGATACCTATGGTGGAAAAGGCGCACACGGTGGTGGTGCTTTTTCAGGTAAAGACCCCTCAAAAGTTGACCGTTCAGCAGCGTATGCGACGCGTCACATCGCCAAGAACTTGGTGGCTGCTGGCGTTTGTGACGAAGTACTCGTCCAAGTTGCCTATGCCATTGGTGTGGCGAAACCGGTAGGCTTGTATGTGAACACATACGGCACCTCTAAAGTGAAATTGAACGATGGTGAGATCGCCGCGAAGGTTGAGAAGATCTTCGACATGCGTCCTTACTTCATTGAAGAGCGCTTCAAATTGCGCACGCCGATCTATTCGGAAACCGCAGCATACGGCCACATGGGTCGCGAACCGAAAGTTGTCGAGAAAGTATTCAACAAGGGCAGTCACAACGAATTGAAGTTGAAGGTTGAACTCTTCCCTTGGGAAAAGTTGGATTACGTGGACGCAGTTAAGAAAGCGTTCAAGCTCGCGTAAGCTATCCGGCCCATTCGCCTTAGTAAAAACCTCCGCTCGAGTCCGCACGGAGGTTTTTTTATGCCCACGGGCTCCAAAAATGTAGAAACTTGGCAGGCGTAGATTCGTTAACTTGCAGGAATGAAGTTTCGAAGCCTTCTCTTTGTGGTTTTCTGGTCGTTGCTGTTGGCATCGTGCAAAGAAGTTTCATTCTCGACCCCACAACCCGCGGGCGTCGCCGCTTTGAAGGAAGTACCCGAAGCGATTCGTGGGATGTACATCCCGAAAGAAATCAAACCGGAAGACAAGGTAGACACCCTGATCATCGAATCATGGGGTTATCATTTTAAAGACTCTCAAGACAAAGATTGGTTGGGTCGTGGAACGATCAGCGACTCGATGGTCGTGAAGTTCTACAAAGACTACTATTTCGTCAACTTCCGCTCGGGTGATCAATGGGTGCTCCGGTTGTTGAAGCAGAATCCCAATGGCGACCTCGAGTTTCTTTCGATCGACTTGCAAAGTGAGGAAAAGGCGAAGGATAAACTCAAGCGCCTAAACAAAAGGGTGCGCTACAAAGAATTCAAACGCGGCGACGACACTTACTATCAAATCAACCCAACGCCATCGCAGCTGATCGCCCTCATAGATGAAGGCTTTTTCACCGGCACCACGCTCCGGAAGAGGAAGTAAAGCGAATTAAATCGCGAACGCTGGTTTACTTTTCAAGTCCGTTTCGCATCAAGAAAGGCCTTTTGCGGCGAAATGCTGGCCTAGGATTTGTAGCCCTCGCGCGTCCCGAAAACTGAACACCGGATTATATAAAATCGTACCTTTAAAACCCCTAGCATCAAACACCAAAAGATCATGAAAGCGAAAGTCATCCTGGTGACCGCGGTCGTCATGCTGTCTGCAACCGCAACACAGGCACAGGTTCTGAACCGCCTCAAGAACAAAGTCGAAAACAAAGGCGAACAAAAAGCCGGCGAAGCCATCGACAACCTGTTCAATGGCAAAAAGAAAAATAACAACGATCCGAACGCCGGCAATAACGGTGGTAACAACGGTCAAAACGGATCGGGCTCTGGAAACAATGGCGGAGGTGGAAACAATCCGTCGAACAAAGGAGGTGGGGGCCTGATTTCAACTCCTCCCGATGTTCAACAAAACTTGACCGATGCGGAAGCTGCCTACAAAAAGCTGAGCTACGGCGAAGCCCGCTACTCTGTACAGCAGGCTATGCTGGGCGTGGAACTTGAGATTGGAAACAAGATCCTCAAGTCGCTTCCCGAGAGTGTATCGGGTTTGAAAAAAGAAGATGGTTCTGATCAAGTGACAAGCACCGGTTTTGGCTGGGCCGGATTGACCATTCACCGCGAGTATAACGACACTAAGGATAAAGAACTGCGAATCACCATCGCCAACAACTCGGTTTGGATGGCGGGCGTAAATGCGTATCTCGCGTCCGGTGGTTATGCTCAACAAACCAACGGCCAACAGAATTGGAAGCAAGTAAAGGTGAAAGGCAACCGTGCGATCATTGAATACGATGAGGGTTCGGGCTACCGCCTCAGCGTGCCGCTCGGTCAATCATCACTTATTGTGTACGAGGGGGTCAACTTCGCCAATGAAGGCGAGATGATGAAAGCTGCCGAGTCGATCGACATCGACGGCATCAAGAAACAACTTGGAGAACAATAACAAAGACTGATCATGAAGAATTTATTCATATTCCTTTTTGCCGTGAGCATGGTTTCTGCCGCTTCGGCGCAAGATTTCGATAAGAACTTAAGCACAGCACGTTCGTCTTATTCGTCTGGCGATTTAGAAAACGCTCGGTTCGCGATGGAACAGTTGCTCCGCGACTTGGACATGGCTATCGGCAAAGAAATCTTAAAGGCACTTCCCACACAGGTTGGTGCGTTGAAGGTGAATGAGAAAGCTGACAATCTCACGGGAGGTGCTGGTTACGCTGGAGGCCTATTCGTACACCGCAGCTATGGCGCAAGCCCAAAAACGGCAGAGATAGAAATCATCAACAATTCGCCTGTCATCAACTCGATCCAGTCTATTCTTACGATGCCCGTATTGGGAGGAATGATGCGCGACGAAAATCAAAAACAAGTTAAAATTCAAGGATACAAATCGTTGTTAACGAAAAACGTGAATAGCGAAACCGGAAAAACCAACTACGAACTGCAGATCCCCATGAACAACACGCTTCTTACGTTGAAAATGGACGACACCAACGAGTCGGAGATCACCGCGGCAGCGAATGCCATCCCCCTCTCGAAGATTGCGCAAATGGCCCAGTAACGTTTCTTCATTCCTAAAAGAAATAACCGGCAGGAATTTCCGACATTGAATATGGCGGGAGTTCCTGCCGGTGTTTTTAGTGGATATAGTGTCTATATGATCTGGATTCTCATCGTCTTAATTGTTGTGGCAACCGCCCCGTTTATCATTGGCTTGCTCTTGTCGGCTCCCCGATATCGTGGGCCCGTCAGCGACCACTTTAACGGGAAGCAGTTCATCAACCCGACGGGAGTAAAAGCCAAAGGACTGGGCGAAGTACTCAAGTGGGTGCGTGAGCGGACGCCTGGCAAGTGGGTAGAACAACGCAACATACCACCCGGGCCCAAGCCCCTTCCGCGCTATGACAATGGCGTTCGAATCACGCACGTGAACCATACCACATTTCTTATCCAAGTCGATGGCGTCAACATCTTGACAGATCCCGTATGGAGTGAGCGCGTGAGCCCATTTTCATTCGTCGGTCCCAAACGCATGCGCCCTCCTGGCCTTCGACTTGAGGATCTACCAAAAATTGACCTCGTGTTGCTGAGTCACAACCATTACGACCATCTCGACATTGAGATCGTAAAAAAGATACACGCACACCACAAGCCCACCTTCATCGTTCCGTTGGGCGTGGGTGCATACCTTAAGAATCACGGCATTAGCTCAATCGACGAATTGGATTGGTGGACATCGGTCTCGTTTAGCAACGTATTCAACGTGGAGGCCGTCCCCGCTCAGCATTTTAGTGGCCGTGGCTTACTCGACCGAGACGCGACGCTCTGGTGTGGATTCGTCATCCATCGAGCTCACGGCAACATCTATTTTGCAGGCGACACTGGGTACAACGACGTGACGTTCAAAGAAATTGGAAAGCGAGCAAGACCTCAATTGTCCATTATCCCAATCGGTGCGTTTAAACCTACTTGGTTCATGTCACCGATTCACTGTTCGCCCGAACAAGCAGTGCAAATTCATATAGATCTGCAAAGTGGGCAGAGCATCGCGAGTCACTTTGGAACATTTCCACTTGCTGACGATGGCCAGCAAGAACCGATTCAACTCTTACAAGAAACTCTTAAAGTTCGAAACATCGATTCAAGTAAGTTTATCGTATTGCAGGAGGGGATTGCACAGGATTTTGCTTAGTGCTCCGTGGTCTATCGATACGAAGGAACGCCAACAAATTTCCCTACATTGCAGACCCGATGCTCAAAAAAGCACTCATCTTGCTCTCGTTTCTCCTGCTCGCGGCATCTCTCCAGATGCCTGTCAAGCAGGAGGTTGTTCGGCAAGATTTTGAGTTAACACCCGACGATGGGATTGCTCAAACAGAAAATCCACTAGGCGACGGCGAAGAAAATAATTCGGGCTCCGATCGCGATGCTTCCGAAGACGACGACGTATCGGGATTCGATCACAATCATGTGTCGTTCCTCCTTTCAAGTAGCAGTGTCGTCCATTTTGTCTTTCAGCAAAATCTCTTTCATAGTCTCTCTCGCGAGGTGATCATTCCTCCACCCAAAGCATAAGGGTTTCACTTTTTTTCTTACTGATGGTTGCCCTCTTCATTTGGGTGCGCCATACTTTTTTTCAACCCTTATTTTGAGTTCACATGAATTTGAAAGAATATTTCTCTCACGACCTAGTTGCGTCGTTGGTCGTCTTTCTTGTAGCCCTGCCCCTATGCCTAGGGATTGCCTTGGCATCGGGAGCTCCCTTGCAAGCGGGCTTAATCGCAGGGGTAATTGGAGGCATCGTTGTCGGATGGCTCAGTGGTTCTCCACTTAGTGTCACAGGTCCAGCAGCTGGTCTTGCCACGATCGTGATGAGTGCCATCGCAAAACTCCACTCTTTCGAAGCCTTCCTATTTGCTGTTTTCTTGGCCGGTGCGCTCCAATTTATTTTAGGCTTGGCGCGCGCTGGGTTCATCGGACATTTCTTCCCAGCCGCAGTAATAAAAGGGATGCTTGCGGCAATCGGGTTGATCCTCATCCTGAAACAAATTCCACATGCTGTCGGCTATGACCGCGATTACGAAGGAGACGAAAGCTTCTTCCAAGATGACGGCGGAAATACGTTCACAGCGTTAGTAGATTCTTTAGGCGCCTTTAGTGGTGGCGCGGCCCTCGTCGCATTGGTTACGATTTTGATTCTCGTCTTCTGGTCCAAGTCGGTCGCAACAAAAACCAGTTGGATTTCATTGATACCCGGCCCGTTGGTGGCGGTTGCGATAGGAATCGGCTTGACCCAACTTTTCGCAACAGCAATTCCAGCACTGGCCATCGCCCCGCAGCACATGGTGCAGTTGCCCAACTTCCTCGCGTCCGCTGGCTCTATGATCACCTCCCCGGATTTCACCCAATGGAAAAATCCGGACGTGTATGTTGTGGCGGCGACCATTGGTATTGTTGCGTCACTCGAGTCTTTGTTAAGCATTGAAGCTTGCGACAAGTTGGACCCCATGCGACGAATCACGCCCTTGAATCGTGAACTTAAGGCACAAGGAGTCGGCAACATGTTATCGGGACTGTTGGGTGGCTTACCCGTGACGTCGGTCATTGTCCGAAGTTCGGCCAACATCTCGGCGGGTGCGAACTCAAAAGCGTCATCTATCACCCATGGGATCATTCTATTGTTATCGATCCTTTTTGCGTCAAACTTCCTCCAGATGATACCGTTGTCTTGTTTGGCGGGAATCCTCATCATGGTCGGGTATAAACTCACTCCTCCATCGCTTTACCGAGATATGCGGTCGCGTGGACCGTCACAGTTTTTGCCTTTCATCATAACCGTAGCGGCAATTGTATTTACCAACTTGCTGGTCGGGGTTTTCATCGGCATCTTGGTGTCGATATTCTTTATCCTGAAAACCAACTTCAAAGAATCGGTGATCATGGTGGGCGACGGTAAGAACTTCTTGATGAAGCTTACCAAAGATGTATCGTTCCTGAACAAATCAACAATTCGAAGTAAATTCCAGCAGGTTCCGACCGACGGCACGCTGCTGATTGATGGCTCTGAAGCCCATTTTGTCGATCAGGATATCAAGGAAGCAATTCGTGACTTTATAGAATCGGCTAAAGCCAAGAAAATCAATGTTGAACTCAAACACTTAGTAATATGATGATGAACCTCGACAATGCGCTCAAAGATTACAACCAGCTCTTGCTTCAAAACAAAGCGTGGGTGGCTGAACGAAATCAAAACGACCCTGAGTTCTTCAAGCGGCTCGCAAAGACTCAGACACCGAAGTTTCTGTGGATTGGCTGTTCCGACAGTCGCGTACCTGCCAACCAGATCACTGGAACAGAGCCCGGAGAAGTGTTCGTACACAGGAACATTGCCAACATGGTTGTTCACACCGACATGAACATGTTAAGTGTTCTCGACTACGCAGTGAACGTATTGCTTGTCGAACACGTGATTGTGTGCGGCCACTACGGGTGCGGTGGTGTGCGTGCGGCGATGAGCCACAAGCAATTTGGTGTAATCGACAACTGGATTCGTCACATCAAGGACTCTTACCGGGTAAACCAAACAGAACTTGAAGCGATCGCGGATCCAGAGGAACGTGAACGCCGATTCACGGAGTTGAACGTGATCGAGCAAGTCTACGACCTTTGTAAAACCTCCATCATCCAAAATGCGTGGACAAAAAGGGGCGGACCATTCGTCCACGGCTGGGTGTACGACATTGGGGTGGGTCTCATCAAAGACTTGGAAGTATCCTTCCACGACAACTCGGAACTTCCGAGCGTGTTCCGGTTCGACAAACCTTAAATTCTATTGATTTCTAGGCTCCGAGAGGGGCTGTCTCAAAAAGCCGTTTTTTGAAAAAGGCGGTTTTGAGACGGTCCCTTTTTTTTGTGCTCCGTGCACAAAACCACGATAAGAAAAAGATTCTGTTATGAGGCATAGGGGTAATAGTCCTGTCGATTGTCATAACCTCAGAAGCCCAAAACCGTAAATTGCACTGAATTCTGACTCAAAGGCAGTGGATTTACTGGAACAGCAGGTTTTGACGACCCTGAAAGAGGGCAGTGAAAGTGCTTTTGAGATGCTATTCAGAACGTATTATCGACCCCTGTGCCAGTACGCTTACTCCTTCCTCAACGACCGTGACGAGGCCGAGGAAGTGGTCCAATCTGCTTTTATCAACATTTGGGATAAACGCTCGCAGGTCGAAATCCAGAGTTCCGTCAAGGCATATCTATACCGCGTGGTTAGAAACTCGTGCTTGAATGTGATCAAGCATGAAAAGGTGAAACAGCAACATGTTGCCCATGAGATGGTTCACGCCGAATCGACGCACGAAGGAGTCTCACAATCCGTGATCTCGTCGGAGTTGGAAGAACGAATCGCAGATGCCATGAAGGCACTTCCGGAACAATGCAGACTGGTGTTCCAATTGAGTCGCTTCGAGGAATTGAAGTACTCAGAAATTGCGGATCAGCTTAATATCTCTGTAAAAACTGTAGAGAATCAAATTGGCAAAGCTCTCAAGATTATGCGGGAGCAACTGAAAGACTATCTACCTGTATTCCTCATTTTGTTTGTTAAAGATTGGATGTAGCGGTGGCAATAGAATTCAACGATATCGAGGATTTGATCGGCAAAGTGCTGTCGGGCGAAGCAACCGCCGAGGAACAGCGGTACGTCGACTCTTGGCGAACGTCTAGTGTTCAAAACGAAAAGTATTTCGACGACTTAAAACTGATTTTTCAGCAAGCCGCGACAAACCAAGTAAGAGTTGATTTCGACACCGACGCGGCGTGGAAAAAGGTTCGGTCGAGAATCGCCCGCAAAAGCGGTAGAGTTGTTCCGATGTCGCCAGCTACTCCGTTCTGGACGCCTTTGCGAATTGCAGCTGGTATCGTGGTGGTATTGGCGAGCGCGATCATGACGTGGAGATCCATCGTTGCGGAAGAAGTTCAGCTAGCGAATGTTACCACCGAAAACCACGTGCTGGAGCAAACCCTTCCAGATGGAAGCACCGCGTTCTTGAATAAGAAGTCGTCGATTAGTTACGAATACAACCCTCGTGAAAAGACACGCAAAGTAAAACTTCAAGGTGAAGGCTTCTTTAACGTAAAACACGAAGAAACAAAACCGTTTGTCATCGAAGCCGATGAGGCGCTCGTGCGCGACATCGGGACCGCCTTCAACCTGAAGTCGTACCCCGGCAAGGATACCATTGAAGTTGTCGTGCAATCGGGTATCGTTCAGTTCTATACCCTCGACAATCCGGGCCTCACTGTGTACGAAGGAGAAACTGGATTTTATTCGAAGTCGTCAAAGACCTTCTTCAAACTTGAAAAAGCCGACACGAACGTGCTCGCCTATAAAACTAAAGTCTTCAGCTTTCATGCAACCGACCTTCGTAGTGTGATTACCCAAATCAACGAAGTGTATGACTCTAAGATCAAGCTTGCCAACGATCACATCGCGAACTGCCAGTTGACGGTCACGTTCCGCAATGATGAACTCGACACGGTCGTGGAAGTGATTGCTGAAACGCTTGACCTCAGCATCGTTCGTAACGAAAAAGACGAAATCATTCTAAACGGACCCGGGTGTCGCTAAACATTCTTTGACTATGAGAATGATCGCCTTCTTTTTTGTTGGAATTTTTGTAGCCCTGCAGGCTTCCGGGCAAACAACAAGTTCAATTTTAGATCGAAAGGTCGACGTTTCGTTCAAAAACGAGCGCCTCACAACCGTGCTTACGCGCATCGGCCAGAGTGCGAACTTCTCTTTCTCCTACAATGCTGCCATCATTTCAAACGACGATGTGATTAGCATTGAAAAAACCAACGCTACAGTTCGGGACGTTTTGAACGAAGTATTCAAAGGATCAATGACCTATAAGGAGAAGGGCAATTACCTCATCCTGAATCGAGTCGCGGTCAAAGCGCCTAAATCGAATACTACTTCAATGATCATCAGTGGCTACGTGGAAGACTGGTTCACCAACGATCGGATTGTTGAAGCTAGCGTGTACGAAAAAGGTTCTCTCAATTCTACGGTGACAGATTCATTTGGCTTCTTCCGCCTTAAAGTAGACATGAAAGACAATCAACCGGTGTCTGTTGCAATCAGTAAGAAAGACTTCATCGACACCACGTTGGTCATCACCGAATCGGGCAACCAATACTATCACGTCTCTTTGAAGCGTACCCGTCCATTGTCGCCACCAGAGGTTGTCGAGACACGTCCGACAAACGATTCATTGGCAGTGGAGACGCAAGTCGATTCAGTCCTTGTCGGTGATCCACAAACAGATCGTGAAGAAGTACCGATGCCCTATTCTTCGTCTCCGAACGTCGAAAACATCCGCGACACGCTTTACCGCGATGTACAGGTATCAGTCCTTCCCTTTGTTGGAACCAACGGACGTATGAGTGGGAATGTAATCAACGAGTATTCGATCAACTTCTTAGGTGGCTATTCTCTCGGCACGCGACAAATTGAACTTGGTTTCATCACGAACATCGATCGGGGCAACGTGAGTTTCTTGCAACTGGCCGGGGTGGGAAACATTGTGGGTGGTGATGTGATTGGGATACAAGGTTCAGGATTCTTCAACCTCAACGGTGGCGAGACCAAGGCAATTCAGGCTACAGGTTTTAGCAACGTTAATTTTGGTGACTTCCAAGGCGTTCAAATGAGCGGCCTCGCCAACATCAATTTGGAGAGTGCCGACGGCGTAATGGCGGCAGGCGCATTCAATTACTCGAACGGCCGATCAGTGGGCTTTGCCGTAGCAGGGCTTGCGAACGTGCACGTAGGAGATTTCAAGGGACCTCAGATTGCTGGGTTTACGAACATCAATAGCGGGGGCACTTTGAAGGGAAGTCAGATTTCGGGCTTTTTGAACTATGGCAATAAAGTTCAAGGAACGCAGATCGGCTTCTTAAACGTGGCCGACTCGTTGACCGGCGTACCGGTAGGGTTCTTGAGCATTGTGAAACACGGCTATCACCAGCTCGAAGTGTCGGCGGACGAAGTGTTTTATACCAACTTGGCTTTCCGAAGCGGTGTTCGGAAGTTCTATAACATCATTTATGCGGGTATCCAACCGCGAACCGTCAATCAAACTGGTACGGATCCAGTTTGGACTTTTGGATACGGTCTGGGCAGCGCCCGCCGCATCACGCGCTGGCTACACTTGAACATCGACTTGACATCGCAGCAAGTCAACAAAGGCGGGTTTACTACATCACTGAGCAGCTTGAACAAACTTCAATTGGGATTTGACTTTCGACTTGCCCGGGGGCTCTCAATTTATGCGGGCGGCACGCTGAACGCGTACTTGACCAAGACGACTTATACTGACTATCCTACGTTGTTCACCGACTACACCCCGACCCTTTTCTATAATGGGACTGTGGGTGGCGATGTGAACATGAAAGTTTGGTTCGGTGGAAAAGTGGCTCTGAGGTTCTTTTAGGCTAGTATCTGGTCCATTCGGCTCTGCCATTTTCGGACATCGTTCAATGCATTCAGACGTACCCCCCAAGCCCAGAAGATATCCCCCGTTCTGTTGTAACTTTCCTATAACCTACGAGTATCCCCTTCCAAATTCCTGAAAATGAAAAAGCTTGTCCTCCTCCTTGGCGTGATCGTGGCCCTCTTCAGCATCACTGTAAGTGCCAAAGCCCAGAAAAAATCAGAAAAGAAAAGCGAAAAGAAAGAGCCGAGGCAGGAGAAAGTGACCGAGCCGAAGGCTGCAAGTTCCCAAGTCGTAATCGTGGAAAGTACACAAGAGGAAATTGAAGAAGAAACAACCCTTGAAGATTTACAGAAGGAATTCGAAGAAGCGCAACAGGAACGCGAAGAAATGATCCGTGAAATCCTCGAAGAAGAACGAGAAGTGATTGACGAGAAAATGGAAGAAATGGAAAGAACTTTGACCCGCCTCGACAACGATCTGGATATTGACGTGGATATTGATATTGATCAAGATATGGATGTGGATGTGGATGTAGACGTTGATGTAGATGTAGACATGGATTTTGATCGGGACATCGACGTAGATGAAGATGCAGAGTTAGATGTGGATGTAGACGTGGACGTAGATGACGAAGACAACGAATCAGGCACCCGAATCTACTACAACTTTAAGGACGACGATCGCACCACGGTTGATAAGACAAAAAAAGATCAGGTTGACGAAAAGTCCGATGGATTGAAGTCCCTCATCAAGGATGGATCTAAAAACAAGGCAAAAGAGAAGTCGAAGGACAAATCTAAGAACAAGTCCAAAAGCAAACCTAAGTAGTAATCCTTAGGTGTAATTCGCCGCTCCGATATTCACTGGGATCCGGCTACTTCAAAACGCAATTTTAGGGCTTGACTTCAGGCCCGGTTGATTCGCAGCCCAAGACGGCAATGGAAGTGTACGCCGTCACAATACCTGGATGGTTTGAGTGGCTGCGGATCGCCGGGCTTCGGTATTTTATCCCGACTTTTTCCATTTCATTTCATCTATCATCGCAGCTTCGTAGAGCAGGGCCCGGATTTGATTCTCGTCCATGTCCGCGAGTGTTTTGATATAAAGCACATAAACCTGCTTTCTCCCTTCCGCCAGCAATGCGCCGTCTTCATTCGCCATTCGATTGCCATAGCAAAAGCCGAGCGACACCCCTTTCGATTCCTTCGACACTTTGTCGCGACGCGGTCCCCACACAAGAGAAGTAGGCCAGATAAAACAGATCATTCTGTGCCTCTTATAAAAAGGCACGCCCATTCCGTAGTACGCCTTTTCGGTTGCAAGTGGCAAACACTCTTGAATGATGACACGTAGCCTTTTCACGAGAACTTGTTCGTTTCTTGGTAAAGCAACAATCATCTCGTCGACGGATTTTTGACTTTTTGCCATGGATGCTTGAAAGACTTCCTTACGCAAATGGACCTGTCGCGTTTCAGAAATTTCAATATTTTTGCCCACCATCAAAAGCTATCTTCATGATCCTTGTACTTGACATTGGAAACAGCGATATCACTATGGGATTATGGGACGGCAAACAATGGAGCCACACTTGGCGAATTCCGTCGCGCACACATCAACCGGAACTCTACTACGGCGTCAAGATACGCGACTATTTCTTTGAAGCCGGCGTGTCGACAACGTCGGTATCTCAGTTGGTGTTGAGTAGCGTGGTCCCCGGTCTCACAGAAAAAATCCATAAGGTTCTGCGCACGTTGTTCGAAAAAGATCCACTCTTATTAGGACCTACCGTTTATCAAAACCTACCGATCGAAGTATTGAACCCATACGAAATTGGGTCCGACCTTGTTGCCAATGCAATGGGTGCTTACATGAAGATGAAAAGGGCTTGTATCGTTGCCGATTTCGGAACAGCACTCACTTTCACCACGGTTTCCTCCTCCGGAAAGATACTCGGAGTGTCAATCGTGCCAGGATTGCGCACCGCGATCAAAGCACTTTCCCAGAATACAGCGAAGTTATTCGACGTTCCGCTCGAGATGCCAGCCTCGGCGCTGGGCAAGAGTACCATCACCGCAATTCAATCAGGGTTGGTGATTGGCTACGATGGATTGGTGCGGAGCGTTGTCGGCGCTATTCGCAAAGAACTTAACGAAGACTGCCCTGCGATTGCAACAGGCGGTCTCTCCTTTGTGATTACATCCCTAAAAGGCTTCTTCTACGAAATCGATCCGCACCTCACGTTAAATGGACTTCGTGAAATCGGCGCGCAATATCGAGTGAAGAGCTAACCGACACCTCACTTGTTCAGCGCAGATAACGCCTGCGTCAAGTCTGAAATCAAATAGTCTGCATCCTCCAATCCAATGTACAATCGGATCAACCGGTGGTTGCGTTCGCCAGGGTTGAAATCTTCCGGCTTGATGGACACGACGGAAGGAATCACGAGCGATTCGTGACCACCCCAACTGACGGCCATCAAGAAATGCTTGAGGGCGTTGCAAAAACCCTCCACTTGGTCAAGCGTCTTGGCTTTCACCACCACGCTGAACAAGCCCCCGGCATCCTTCATTTGCCGCTTCGCCAACTCATATTGTGGAAACGACGGGTGAAAGGGAAAAATAACTTGTTCAATCTCCGGACGGCTCGCGAGGAAATCGACCACTTTTTTCGTTGTGGCGCACACGCGTTCCATCCGAAGGTGAATCGTACGAAGCCCACGGATAAGCAACCACGCATTCATCGGGGAGATATTCCCACCGATATTCAAAAATTCCGAATCGAAGATCTTTTTAATCACTTGCTTTGAACCCGTGACGACTCCTGCCACCACGTCGCTGTGCCCGCCAATAAATTTTGTGGCCGACTGCGCGACGAGATCAATTCCCATCTTGTACGGCTGCTGATACAAGGGGCTACAATAGCTATTGTCAATCATCGTCATAATTCCACGCGACTTCGCGAGGGCCGCCACCGCTTGCAGATCTTGAAGTTCGTAGGTAAACGTGTTGGGTGACTCCAAATAGATGAGCTTCGTTTGAGGTGTAATCGCGGCCTCAAAATTGGAGGTCTTCGTCCCATCGACAAACGTAGTTTGAATTCCGAACTTCGGTAGCAGGCGTTCAAATAACTTGATCGTCCAGCTATAGGGTTTCGCGACGCTCACCACGTGATCGCCGTTTTTCAGCAGCGCTATAATTGGGATCGCGATCGAAGCGATGCCACTCCCGAACACGAGCGCATCCTCCGCACCATCGAGTGCAGCCAATTTCTTACGCAGGATATTGACGGTTGGATTATTTCCTCTCGAGTAAAGGTTCGCATAATATTCATCGGCAAGTGCTTTTCGAAAGTCTGCCACCGAGCGAAACGTAAAGTTGCTCGTTTGTACAATCGGTGGAGCAACTGCGTTGAAATAGTTGTCGCGTTCTTCACCAAGTTCGTTCAGGATAAATGAAAGCTCGTCCATGTGTTAATGATGCGGAGATGTGGAGTTTGTTCGCTCTAAGTCGGGTTTCGCCATGAAGCGATCGCTAAATTCTCATTCCTCCACCTAAATCACTACTCTCACGAAAAACTTTCCGTTCTCTTTTTACCCTCGTTCCGTTGGGTGTCTTCATCAATTCTTTTCATGATCAGAAAGGTTTCACCCCTCCGATCGCGGCCAGCAACGCGATCAGCGTACCCGAGACGTTGACCAGGCAGTGGATTCCAATGCTCAACCAGATGCTCTTCTTCCACCATGCTGCATAGCTCAGCACCAGGCTCACCATAAAAATGCCCGGGTAATTGTGAGGTTGCCAGAAATGGTAAATAGTAAATAAGACGGCATGCACCAAGGGTGCCCAGTTTCCCATCCAAGCCATCCGTGGGAGCAAATGGCCTCGGAAGTAGATCTCCTCCACTACAGGACCAATAATTCCATCGACGAGCAGCCCGACCGAGAATGTCGTGATCAACGCCGCCTTCGAAGCCGAATCAAACCCAGCGTCGTAAAACCAGTTTGGCAACCAACCAAAAAGGTGGGTCCGGAGCCACAATCCCGTCGCAAACATTGGGGCGTATAGGATCACGCAAGCCACCCATCCCGCAAGGGACCAGCCGATCAATCGTGGCCACGAGAGGCGCTCGAGAAAAGAGATTTGCCCCCGGATTCTTGCCGTCGCTGCGACAACCCGCCAGCCCGCTAGATGCCCTAATTCAACACATGGCATGATTACAAGTTCCGCGACCAGCATCGCAGCCAGCGCGGGAAAACCCCAGCTAATCGCCGAGGGTGCCAGAGCCATGTATGCAAGCACAATCGGTATGCCTGGGTAGAGGTGCAGCGCGATCAGTCTCCAACCACGCAGCGGACTTAAGGTGTCTATCGTGTTCATTTTGCTTCCTTTTTGGATGCGAAAAACGCACGCAGCACGTGTGGAGTCGTTCGACTTCGTGAATTCGAACCAAATAAAAAGGGGGTTGGCTAGCGACTCATCTGGTTCCGTCGGTAGGCGGTCGGCGTCATTCCAGTCGCTTGCCGGAAAATCGTGTTGAAAGAGGACTTGGAACTGAATCCGACCTGGTACATCACCTCTTGGACCGTCAGCTTGGGGTCGTTTGAGTCGCGCAAGATTCGCTGTGCCTCTTCAATTCGGAGGTGGTTGATGTAGTCAAAAAAGCTGCGGCCAAGAACGTCGTTGAGGTACTGCGAAACCTTTCGTGGCGGGACCTCCATTTTGGCCGCGAGACCGTCGACTGTGATGCCCGCTTGCAGATGGAGGTGGTCGCGTTCGATGGCCAACCTCAACTTTTGTGTGATCACCTCCTTTTCGGACGCTTCAAGTGTTCGCGAGGTGGGCCTCAACGCCTCCTCATCAATGGTTGACGCTGCAAAGAGTCTTGGGTCTTTGAGTGAGCGTAAGACAAACGCACCGATGTAATACAAGAGTGTGGCGAGCACGACGACCATCGAAGCGGCCGACCATCGTGTTGAGCCCTGGAGAGAGAAAACGGTGGCGAGATACGACACACCAAAACAGATCGCGATCGTGGTAAGCGTAAACTCGAGCCACCGAAGATTTACCTCTTGGAGCGATGAAAATTGCTGTTCCAATAGTCCGTGATGCCTGCGAAGTTTTCGCAAGCACATTGCTACGTACGAGAAGAAATGGAGAAAGAGCAAGCTTGAAATCAAGACACCCTCGAAAGCGGGGAGGTCCTGATTCATAATCGCGTGAACGATTCGCAGTTGGTCGTCGTGGGATCGAGTATGAAAGGCAACGAGGCTTGCGACGAGCAAACTTAGATAGGGTACCAAGTGCCATCCATCAGTCACCGAGAGCGTTCTCTTCGGGTCGATGATTTGCCTCGTGTAAAAAAACAAGATAGGGCCATAGGTGAGCACCAGGCTGTCTTCGATCAACGCCAGATTTGGGAAACGTAGAAAGAATCCTTTCATCATGGCGAGACCGTCGGCCAGGTTAAGAGCAATCAACACGAAAAAGATTGCCAAGAAGTAATTGGCGGAGGGCCGTGAGGGGCGATGGAAAAAAAGGAACGCGGCAATCAAGAGGTACTGGAAGATCACCACGATGACCAGCACGTCGAACAAGTTTAGACTAACCTGGGTGTTCAAAATCTGGATTTTTATTGAAGGCTCGAGAGTATCAACAAAATAATGGGTTAATTTACCTTACCAAATAACCCTATGTACCGATTCCTACTCTTAGTGGGCCTGGCTCTTGGCTCCTGTGCGCCGGCTTATGTCCCAAATTCCCGAAATGTACCCATGTTTGCCGAAGGTGGCGAATTCGCTGGTTCTGTTGTGCTGAGCTCTGGTGTTGAGGCCCAAGTTGCCTACGCCGTGTCGGACCACATGGCACTGATGGCAAACACGATGGTGATTCCCAAAACGCTCGAAACTCGGAAAGGTGTATCATACAAGAAGGATGGGTTCTTTGGCGAAGGGGGTATCGGCTACTTTACCAAAAAGAAAGCATATCGGTTCGAGACCTTTGCGGGCTATGGGGTGGGAAAGGGCAATAGCTTTGAATCGTTCTATTTTTTTGGATCGAATGAAGTGATCGCAAATGGCTCCTACCAGCGCGTCTTTATTCAACCTTCGATTGGCACGAACAAACGGAATTTCAACATCCTGTTTACGACCCGTGTGTCGATGGTGAATTTTACAAAGTTTACTACCAGCGATCCAAGCGCCACGGTCTCTTCGATCAAGCCGACGGACAAATTCAAAACGATCATCGAACCTTCTTTGACTACGCGCTTTCCGATCGCGGGAAACTTGCGGGGCTTTTTTCAATTGAACTTGAATGCACCGGTCGGTGACGTCTATTTCAAAAATGTCGTGATGCAGGCAGCAATTGGCGTCCAGCTTCACACTGGACAATTGCGCACCCGTGTCTATTAAGCCAAAGCTCGGTCTGTTCGACCTCACGATGGTCACGGTGAGTCTCGTGATCGGAATGGGGATTTTTCGAACTCCGGTGGAGGTTGCCAACAAAGCAGGAACAGCCGAAGTACTTTTCGCGGCGTGGATCATGGGCGCTGTCGTGAGTCTTTTCGGAGCGCTCACGTTTGCCGAAATCGGATCACGCTACTACGTGACCGGTGGGTTCTATCGTATCTTCTCACATTGCTATCATCCCGCCTTTGCCTTCATGGTAAATTGGATGACGGTGATCTCGAATGCGGGCTCCACTGCGATCGTGGCAA
Organism: Cyclobacteriaceae bacterium; assembly: GCA_044226945.1. Lineage (GTDB taxonomy): Bacteria > Bacteroidota > Bacteroidia > Cytophagales > Cyclobacteriaceae > ELB16-189. The sequence continues at coordinate 155,723 of JBGAGB010000003.1, forward strand.
TCATCGGCGCAGAATACATCAATCCATTGATTATACCTAACGTCGAACATGACTTGGGTATTCAGATTACCACAATCTCTTCGATTCTCATTCTCTATTTTATCAACATGCTGGGAATCAAGATGAGTGCTCGCACGCTAAACGTGTTGATGATCATCAAGATCACACTGATGGTTCTTTTGATTGCAGCCGTCTTTATACCCACGGATCACGCTGTCGAAACGGCGCCAACGCCCATGTCCTTCGGAAGCCAAATGCACGCGTTTTGGCTTTGTTTTGTGCCCGTGTTCTTCACCTATGGCGGCTATCAGCAGACCATGAACTTCGGAAGCGATGTGCCCGATGCGGGGCGTACGATGCCTCGTGCAATCTTCTTCGGAATTGCATTAATTCTCGGGTTATACTTGCTGATCAACTTATCCTATTTCCACATCCTCGGCATGGAAGGCCTAAAAACATCGACGGCGCTGGCATCCGATATGGCCTCGGTCTTGTTTGGAAGCTCCGCGTCCAGAATCATCGCCGTGGTGATGTTCCTTTCGGTGATGGCATACGTAAACGCCTCGATCATGTCGAACCCACGGGTTTACTATGCGATGGCAGAAGACAAAGTGCTGCCACCCATCTTTGCGCGGATCAACTCGAAGACCCAAGTGCAAGAGTTCTCCACAACGTTCTTCGTCGCGTTCATGGTCATCACGCTCTTTCTCACTTCGTCATTTTCTAAAGTTCTGAATTACGTCATGTTCTTCGACAGCATTGCGATGGTGACCGCTTCGGCAGCGATCTTCGTTCTTCGCTATCGCGCCAAGAAATCTGGCCTTGACGAAACGGGCATTTACAAAATCCCATTTTATCCTTTTCTCCCGGCAATTTTCGTGGTCACGTACGCGCTTGTCAACACGAGCATCCTCATTTCTAACCCGATTGCCTCTTCGATCGGATTTATCCTGTTCCTTTCGGGATGGCCATTATACCTCATGCTCAAAAAGATGGTGAACCAAAAGGCTAGCACAGCACCCTAGTCAAGCAGTACCTTTGCGTCTTAAATTTTTCCCATGGAAGCAATCGATCAGATTATCCGCAGCCGTCGTTCTATTTTTCCACGCGACTACATGAGCGAGCCCGTGGAAGACCATCTCGTGGAAAACATCTTGCTGAATGCCACCTGGGCGCCCACTCATAAGATGACAGAACCCTGGCGGTTCATCGTTTTTTCTGGAGCTGGCCGTCAGAAGCTGGCGCACTTCCAGGCGGAATGCTACAAGCAAGTGATGACTGCGAGGGGGAAGTTCGAAGAAGACAAGTACCAAGGTTTGCTGACGAAGCCTATGCAATCGTCGCATATCATCTCTGTGGGAATGAAACGAGACGAGAAGAAAAGTGTCCCCGAGATTGAAGAAATTGGTGCTGTGTACTGTGCCGTTGAAAACATGTATCTCACGGCGACGGCCTATGGGCTTGGAGCTTACCTAAGTACAGGTGGAATCACGTTCTTCGAAGAAGCGAAGCCGTTTTTCAACCTCGGCCCCGAGGACAAACTGCTGGGATTCTTCCACATCGGCAAAACCCAGTACACACCTCCTCCGTCGAAGAGGAAGCCGCTTAGCTCGGTCAGCGCGTGGGTGCGAGAGTAATCTCTATTTTGCAAACAACGGCGGCACCTTGTCGTCCCATTCTGTAGCTTCTTGATAGGCGCGTGCAATCGCGACCAAGGCAGCTTCGCCATACAGCTTTCCGAGGAATGAAATACTCGTGGGATTTCCTTGGTCGGTAAAACCAGTCGGAACAACCAAACACGGGTGGCCGGTAAGATTTGTTGTGAGCAGTTGTCCATTCGCGAAACTCGGAGAGATCACGACGTCGAAGTCTTTCAACTTTTCGTGATACGCGTCGATCAATTGTTGGCGGATGCGTGATGCGTTGATGTATTCGACCGCTGGAATAAATCGCGCCGCTCGGAAGGTGTTGGGCCACGCGTTGCGGCGTTGGTCGGTAAGTTGATCGTCGACGTCTAGTCGAGTCATCTCGTCGAAGGCAGCACTTGCTTCGGCGGTGAGCATAAAACGCAATGATGCAACTGGAATGTTGGGCGTGAACTCGACAGGCACCGGTTCGATTCCGAGCGAACGGATCACCTTCAACGCAGCCTCATCATTAGCCTTCATAGGATACGTGGCGTCGAACGCAGTCTTCAAGTAGGCAACTTTCAATTTCTTGATGTCGTCCTTTGAGGAATAGTTAAATGGTGCCTCGCGCACGTGTTTATCAATGCCATCGGCACCCATGATAGTTTGCAACACGATGCCGCAGTCAAGTGCGGATCGACAGATAGGTCCGATCTTATCCATGCTCCAACTTAACGCCATCGCGCCGGAGCGACTTACTCGCCCATAAGTGGGTCGCAAACCTGTGGCTCCACAACGCGTGGACGGCGATACAATGGAACCAAGGGTTTCTGTACCAATCGCGAACGCAACCAAACCTGCCACCGTACCCGAAGCAGACCCGGCGGACGAGCCACTTGAACCTTGCTTTAGGTTCCATGGATTCTTTGTTACGCCTCCATACCAGATGTCGCCCATAGCAAGGGCGCCCATCGTGAATTTGCACACGAGCACCGCACCCGCATCTTGGAGCTTCTTCACAACAGTAGCCGTGCCGCTGAATTCTTGATCCTTGTATGGATTAGCGCCCCACGTTGTTTTCGTTCCATCCACATTGAGGAGATCTTTCACCCCGAAAGGAATACCGTGAAGAGGACCTCGATATTTTCCATTCGCAATTTCTTCGTCGGCTCTCTTAGCGTCGCGCAACGCTCGGTCTTCAAGAATAGAGATCACACATTGCAACGTGTCTCCATACTTCTTCAACCGCGACAAGTAGAGTTGGGTCAGTTCCGTTGAGGTGATCTTCTTGGTGCGAAGCAACACCGCGAGTTTGTGTACGGGGTAGAAGGCAAGTTCCTCTTTATTAGCGGGCATTGCGACCGACTTAGGAAGTCCCCAATTGATAGGTGTCGCTTCCATGTTCGGCTTGTACCCTGTCGGCCAAGGATCGAAGACCAACGACATGGGCACTGAATTCGGAAGTTTGTATTGATGAAGTGCTTCGTAGTCCTTCTGGTAGCCTTGGAGGTTGGTCACCATCGAATCGCGCTCCGCATCGGTTAGTTGTATACCGAAGTACGGTTCAATGGATCGGGTTGGATACTTTTCCTGGGCCAGCGAAACGGCCGCCACCAACGACATTGCGATTGCGAGAACTTGACGTAACATAACACTCGATTTCAGGTGAAGATAGGGACCACCCATAGAACCAGCAAAACCGTTCATGACACATTTAGGCATTAATTACTACCTTCGACGCCGCCATGAAAGAGTATTTCCAAAAACTCTATCGCTACAATGAATGGGCGAACCGCCGCGTGCTTGGCGCGATCGAAAAACAAGGTGTGACGGATGAAAAGATCCTCAGCATCTTCAGTCACCAAATGAGTGCAAACTATCTCTGGCTGCATCGAATCAAAGGATTACCCCCGCCGGATGTCGAGCTCTGGAAGACCTATCCGGTCGAGCGGCTCAAAGCCATGGTTGAAGATGTGTCACGGCAGTGGAACGAATTTGTGGACACTTCCGAAAACTTCAACCGCGTGCTAAAATACCGGAACTACGTGGGCGACTACTACGAAAACAACGTGGAACACATTATGATGCACCTTGTGAACCATGGATCGTACCATCGGGGACAGGTAGCACTGCTGCTGCGACAAAAAGGATTCGAGCCGATCAACACAGATTTTATCACCTACGACCGCGTGATGACGCAACAATGGAAAGAATAGGATAACTTTTCCTACGGTTTCCGTGTTTCTTGGAAACTGTGAATCTAAACCAACAAAATTTTAAACCCATGAAAAAGGTATTGATGCTCGCATACCTGGTCGTAGCCGCGTTTGCTGGCTACAGCCAAAATGGCGACGTGACTGTGTGCCACACTTCATCGATCGAGAAGTTTGCAGCTTTCGCGTCCGACCCTTCGTTTAACGCTGAACACCCTACGCCACGCAAATACGTGCACGTATCGCAGGTGGGTGGAAAAATGATCCAATTTAAAGGCTCCGACGGCGTAGATGTAAACGCCTACTTCCTGGCCGCCAAGAAAAAGACCGACAACTGGATCTTCGTGTTCCAAGAATGGTGGGGCTTGAATGACAACATCAAACGTCAGTCTGAAGAATTGTACACTGCTCTCGGAAATGTAAATGTGCTTGCCCTCGACATGTATGATGGGAAAGTGGCTACTGCCGCCGAGGAGGCAGGTAAGTTGATGCAACAATTCAAACAAGATCGCGGGTTGGCAATCATTAAAGGCGCTCTCGCCTATGCGGGCCCGAAAGCAAAGATTGGCACCATCGGTTGGTGCTTCGGTGGCGGCTTGTCACTCGTCGCTGCGCTTACTGCGGACAAACAAACCGCTGGTTGTGTGATGTATTACGGAATGCCCGTCGACGATGTGGAACAGCTGAAGAAACTAAACAGCGATGTGCTGAACGTTTGGCCCACCAAAGATCGTCGCATCAACAAAGAAGTGATGGACAAGTTTGCAGCCAACATGAAGGCAGCCGGCAAGTCGCTGACGATTAAGTCCTACGATGCTGATCACGCGTTTGCAAACCCTAGCAATACGAACGGCTATAACGAGGCCGCAGCCAAGGACGCTTGGGCTCATACCGTAACGTACTTCCAATCAAAGTTCAAATAACACTCTTGATTTGCATGCATCCTTCGAACGGAAGACATGCAGCGTGGCGTGACATTCGTTAAAAGTTGATCCCCGAAAGGACTGTCTTCTTTCGGGGATCAACTGCAACGCTACTCTTCTTCCCACACCACTTTTCTTCCTAGCGCGTACCAGTGTGGGTACTTGGGCAAGTGAATTTTCTCGACTTCCGTTCTCCGAACTTTCAGCGAAGGCGTCATCAGCCCGTTTTCAATTGTCCAGTCGTGCTTCATCACCACTGCCGCCTGCAGCCTTTCGTACGATTCAAGCTCTTGGTTCACCTCCTCAATGGTGGCACTCAAGCTTGTGATAAGCTGCTCACGTGGCTTCGTTTTCCCAGAGGCCGAGAGAACTGCCAGCACGATGGGTTGCGGGACGCCCATGCCTACGACACACACTTGCTCAAGATCAGTGTTCTTTGATAACTTCAGTTCGATGGGTGAGGGCGCAATGTATTTCCCTTTATCTGTCTTGAATTGATCTTTGATCCGACCGGTGATGGTGAGGAAGCCGTTCTTGTCGACCTCCCCGACGTCTCCCGATTTCAGAAATCCATCTGCGGTGAACGATTCACGAGTAAGCTCTTCGTTTCGGTAATAACCAAGCATGGTGGCGGGGCTCTTGGTTTGAATTTCACCTTCGCTTGAAAGGCGTGCTTCGACGTTGCTCCAGAGTTTTCCCACACTTCCGAATTTCACCTCGCCGACGTTGCTATACGCATAGGCCAGATTTTCAGTCATCCCATACACCTCGCGGATGGTGATCCCAAGTTGTTCGTACCATTCCAACAACTCCACCGTGATCGGCGACGCCCCAGTCAACGTCCATTTCGCTTTTGCAAGACCAAGTTTTTTCCGGATCTGCTTCTTGATTAAGGTGCTCACCAAAGGGATCGATAGAAGCATCGACAATTTTTTCTGTGGCAACTTCTCCAGGATCTTCTCACGGAACTTCGACCAAATGCGTGGCACCGCTAGAAAGATGGTAGGCTCTGCGTGTGCCAAGTCCGCAGGAAACTTCTCGATCGATTCTGAAAAATATACTGCGGCGCCATTGTAGATCACGCCCATCTCAACCAACATCCGTTCAGCGATGTGCGATAGCGGGAGGTAGGAGAAAAATCGCTCTTCTTGATTCGTCCCTAGTACACGAAACGCATGTGCCAACGCGTGGTCGATGGCTTCAAATGAGAGCATCACTCCTTTGGGATCGCCAGTGGTTCCTGATGTGTACTTGATCGTCGCTACTTCCTTTGGGTCGAAGCGAGCAACCTCCGTGAGTGGCTCATGGGTCGCCACGAGGTCCTCCCACTTCAGCCCATCGTCGGCGCCATAAAATGGAAAGCTGATTTTTTGAATTTCTTTAGCGATACCGTCGCGTTGAGAATTGTAGTCGTCGAGCTTGCCAACAAAAATTACTCGCGTGCCGCTGTGCTCTAGAATCGGCGCAATGCTCCTCGAAGATAACGTTGGATAGATTGGGACGGAGATATGGCCCGCCATCCAAATCGCGAGGTCGGCGATCATCCAGTGCGCACAGTTCTTTGAAAGGATTGCCACTCGACTCCTTGGGGGCAAATTCATTCCCTTCAGGGCTGATGCCAAACTCCGGGCTTCACGTCCAGCTTCTGCGTATGTAAAAGTGATGGCTCTCCCTGAAATCGGCTGATGAAACAAGAGCTTGTTGGGTGTCTCTTTCTCCCATTTTTGAAAAATCGATAGTGGATTCGCCATTGTAGAAGTTGTTCGCGAAAAAGTGCAATTACTTGTGAAATAACGCGATTCAAACGGTTGAAACCAAGCTTCCGTCTGGGAACGCTATAGCCCTCTTTACGGTACGCCAGCCGATTTAAAATACCGTATAGCGCGTGTGTTACCGTCAAAGCGTTCACGATACTTTTCTCATAAGTCTTGTTGGGACTTTCTCACGTGGGCAATCATTGAAATGTCCGCTTTGAATTTGATCCGAATCAGCGAATCGGATTTGAGTGACGGGCCCCTGAGACAGGCCTCCTAGACGAAACTCCTTCACAAACCAAACTTAATTCTATGAAGTACTTTCTACTGTTTGTTTTCGCCTCCTTCCTTTCGTTCCAGGGGGCACTAGCCCAGGAGCGAACCATCTCGGGAAGGGTAACGGGCGCCGAAGATGGTGCCGCGGTTCCAGGTGTGAACGTCGTCATCAAAGGAACGACGACAGGTACAGTGACCGACAGCGATGGTCAGTACCGTTTGACGGCCCCTGCGAGCGCTGAAACGATCATGTTTTCATTCATTGGGTTTCAAACCCAAGAGGTCGCGATCGGCAATCGCAGCGTAATCGACGTGACGCTGGTCGCCGACGTACAGCAACTTAATGAAGTTGTAGTGGTTGGGTACGGTACACAGATCAAGCAAGACCTTACGGGAAACATTGTCAGCTTGAAAGGTGATGAAGTGAAGAACGTGCCCGTTCCCAACTTCACCCAAGCACTTCAAGGTCGCGCCGCGGGTGTGTTCGTTGAAAGCGAAAGTGGACGTGTAGGCGAAGGGATCAAAGTCCGCATTCGAGGTGCGAGCTCACTCACAGCATCAAACGAGCCGCTCTACGTCGTCGATGGCATTCCGATCAACACATCTACGCTCACCAATGGCGGAACCGGAACTGCCGCAAATAATGGTAGTGCGCTCGCTTCGATCAACTTCAATGACATCGAGTCGTTCGAAATCTTGAAGGACGCTTCGGCCGCAGCGATCTATGGTTCCCGCGCGGCGAACGGTGTCGTGCTCATCACCACCAAGCGAGGCAAAGCTGGGAAAACAACAATCAGCGCCAATATGCAGTATGGCTTCAACGCTCCTACAAAGCGCAACCGCGGTTTCCTGAATTCGAAGGAATACATCGCGTATTACCGCGAGGCAGCAACGAATGGCGCTAAGTACGAATATAACAGAGGTGGCAACCCCGGCGAATATGCGTCTGAACAAGAGGCGATCGACGACTACGTGTCATTCGTGGAAGGTCGCTTTACCAGGTACTCCGGCTACTCTGATTGGACTAAGCTCGAAACAGACACCAACTGGGAAAACGAAGCTTACCAAAAGAATCCCATGGTTAAGATTGTGAACCTCAATGCAAGTGGTGGTACCGAGAAAACGAAATTCTTTATCAGTGGCGAGTACAGCAATCAAGACGGTATCCTCATTAAAAACAACTTCGATCGCCTCTCCACTCGGGTGAATGTAGACCAACAAGCAACTGCGAAACTGAGATTGGGAATGAACATGTCGTTGGCGCGAACAGTAACAAGCCGCACTACTCCTGACAACGACTTCGGTACTCCAATGCAAATTGTGGCCCTTGCTCCAATTACACCCGTACGCGACAAAAACGGTCAGTTATATGATCGGCCTGTTACCACATATTACAACCCATTGCTGAACGCCGACAACGGACATTATACGTCCACCGTTTTCAGAAACCTCGGTGGCATATATGCGCAGTATGACTTGTTCGATGGCTTGTTCTTCCGCACGGAATTGGGCTTCGATGTGTTAACCCAAAATGACGATCAGTTCTTCGGTTCTAGGACACAGTCGAGATCGACGAACGGTGCTGGTCAGTCGGACTGGCTGCGCGTGTTCAACTACAACACGAACAACTTCTTCACGTATGCTAAGGTTCTCGGTAAGACGAGCATCGACGCTACACTAGGGATGTCGTTCCAGAAGTCGAACACAGACCAAACGCAAGTGGTAGGTCAGGATTTCCCGACCGATGATTTCCAGAAACTCTTAAGCGCAGGCCAAATTACAGGAGGGTTTTCATTTGCCCAGCAATACGCGTTCTTGTCTTACTTCTCGCGTGTAAACCTCAAGTTTGCCGACAAGTATTTGCTTTCCGTGAGTGGTCGTGCCGACGGGTCAAGTCGCTTCGGTTCCGATAATCGATTCGGTTTCTTCCCCGCTGTGTCAGCAGGATGGATTATTTCACAAGAAGGATTCCTCGCCGACAACTCGACTGTAAGCTTCTTGAAAGCGAGAGCAAGTGCCGGTCGCGTAGGTAACGCAGAGATTCCCGAGTTTCAAGCACTTGGATTGTGGGGTACAGGTAAATATGCCGGAACCTCTTCTATCAACCCGACGCAACTGTCGAACCCTAAGCTGGGTTGGGAACAAGCTTCCCAAGTGGACATCGGCCTTGACTACGGTTTGTTCAACAACCGAATCACCGGTGAATTGGATTACTACGTCAAGAACACAACACAATTGCTTTATGCAACGCCTGTTCCTGGTATCTCAGGCTTCACCACCCGCCAAAGCAACGTAGGTTCTATGGAAAACCGTGGCTATGAAATCGTGATCAATAGCGCGAACGTCAGCCGCAACAGGTTCAAGTGGAATACCGCGTTCAACTTCTCACACAACCAGAATAAGATCAAGAAACTGGACGGCGAGGTCACTCAAATCCCAGGAAACGATGGCCGTTATTTGAACTCACTTGTAGTCGGTCAACCCATCGGTGTGTTCTTTGGACCGAAGTATGCAGGCGTTGATCCTGCTAACGGAGATGCCTTGTACTATACGCAAGATGGTGAGACGACCACCACCGACTACAACGCAGCTGGTAACTTCATCTTAGGTAATCCTAATCCCAAGTTTATCTACGGATTGAACAACACCTTCACTATCGGTGACATTGATTTTGGATTCTTGTTACAGGGTGTGTATGGCAACAGCATCATCAACGGTGCTGGTGGATTCATGTCGGCGAACGGAGACTGGTTTGACAACCAAACACGGGATCAATTAAATCGTTGGCAAAAGCCCGGCGATATCACTAATGTGCCGGCGGCGCGCTTGAACCTTTACGGAACTATTCGGAATGGTACGAGTGCATCAAGTCGATACATCTACGACGGCTCATACCTCCGGTTGAAGACAGTTACACTTGGCTACAACATCCCGGTGTCAATTCTCAATCGCTACAAGGTGACTGCGATTCGTGCGTATGTGACAGGACAAAACCTCCTCACGTTTACGAAGTATCCGGGCTGGGATCCAGAGGTGAACTCCGACTATCGCTCAACGAATAAGAACCAAGGTGGCGATTTCTATACCGCGCCCCAGATCAAGTCTTTGATTTTCGGCCTTAACGTCACATTCTAAACAATCAAGAGAATGAAAAAGCTTTATTATATCATACTAGCTGCCGCATTCAGTGCCTGTGCGAACCAGTTGGACATCAAACCCCAACAATCGCTCGACGAAACGGTTGCGATGAGCAATGATTTGAATATCCGAAAGGCGCTGATCGGCGCTTACGACGGCCTCAATGGCTATAGCGGAACCCTCGCCACTGCCAATTTTGGTTACATGTGGGGCGGAAACGCTCAGCTCTATTCAGAACTGCTTGCGGCCAATGGAGAAATCAGCTGGGTTGGAACATTTAACCAACCTCGCGAAGTTTTCGGAAAGCGAATACTTGTGAACAACGGCTACGTTGCCAACGAATGGAGTGGAAGTTACTATGTGATTAACATCTGTAACAACATCCTGGCTAACATCGACAACCTACTTCCCGCGAACCAAGACCGCGTGAAATCAGAGGCGTTATTCATCAGGGCTGCGGTGTATTACAACCTGATCACGTTGTTTGCCAAGCCGTACGCCGACGGCAAAGCGGCGACGAACCTCGGCGTTCCACTGATCACCCAACCGACAAAGGCAATCACAGGTGAATCTCTTCAAGCGCGGGCTACTGTGGACCAGGTGTATCAGCAGATTCTGGCAGACTTGACGGCGGCAGAACCGCTGCTACCTACTTCCAACGGTGTGTACGCAACTAAGTGGGTAGCTGCTGCGCTACTTTCACGGGTTTACTTGCAACGTGGCGAATACGCCCTGGCGCGAGATGCGGCTAACCGGGTGATCGGTTCCGGAAAATACACGCTCACGAAAACCTTTGCTGCAGCGTTCAACAATACCGCAAACTCTTCGGAGGATATTTTTGCCATGCAGATCAACGCCCAAGATGGCAACAACACCATGCAAGGGTTTTGGTCTGTTCCTGATTATGGTGGCCGGGGTGACGTAGAGATTTCGCAAAAGCACCTCGATCTGTACGAACCTGACGACGACCGTCTAGCACTCTTCTTTGAAGCAGATGGAGCTGTCCGCAGTGGCAAATGGAAGGAACAGTTCACGGTGCTGCCAGTGTTTCGCTTGGCCGAAATGTACCTAACCCGTGCTGAAGGGAACTTCCGCCTCGGAACGACCATTGGCGACACACCTCTAAATGATGTCAACGCCATTAGGAACCGTGCAAATCTCACTTCGCTCACGGCGGGCCAGTTGACATTGGACGCCATCCTGAAAGAGCGCAAACTCGAACTTGCTCATGAAGGGACCGCTATTCAAGACCTGAAGCGACTGAAAGGAAGTGCGGACGGCTACGCGTGGGATGCCAACGTGATGGTGTTTCCAATCCCGATTAGAGAAATTAATACGAACAAAAACCTCGTTCAGAACGACGGCTATTAATTGGTAAGGTGACACAGCAAGCGTTCGTGTAAGTGCGACGCTTGCTGTTTCTTTTTTGTCGTAAAAAAATTAGACCGATGAAATTATTTACACCCATTCTCTTATTCATTTCCTTTGTAGCCTTTGGGCAGGGAGCTGTTGTTGAAAACTTTCGTGATGTTGCAGGAACTCCCTTCTTTCCTAAGCAGTATCGCGACGTAAACGGCACCCCATACTTGTTCGACGATTGGACACCCGCTACCATAGAGTTGACAAATGGGCGGAAGCTGGAAAACATTAAGACAAACTTCAACTTGGTTACCGATGAATTGATTTACATCGATGAAAAAGGGAAGACCATGGTCGCCAACACAGCATTGATCAAGATGGTGAATGCCCCGAGTGCCAATCGTAAGTTTATTACCACACCGGCTCGAAATACATTCTACGAAGTGGTGTCGTCTGAAGGGAAAGCTGTGTTACTCCGGTACAACAAGAAGGTCATCCAAGAGCTCAAACCCTATAATTCTGCGACAATCCAAAGGAACTTCGTCACGAACGAGAGCTTCATGCTTTCGATCGACGATAAACTTGTTGACGTGAAGTCATTAAACGACTTGTACAAAGTGTTGACCCCGGCAGCATCTCTCAAGGCCTTTGCCAAGAAGGAAAAACTGCGAAACAAATCGGAGGAATCAATGGCTAAACTTGTGGCATACTACAATTCCTTACAGGGGAGTTGAGCATCCATCGACGGTTGGATACTTCGCCGTTATTTACGCACATTTGTAGTCCATTCACCGGACACAGATGGCTGAACCCAAGAAACTTTTCCTCCTCGATGCTTACGCGCTCATCTACCGAGCGCATTTTGCCTTCACAAAAAACCCTAGGATCAACTCCAAGGGAATGAACACGTCCGTGGCGTTTGGGTTTACCAATACGCTGCTCGAAGTGCTCACCAAGCAAAAACCCTCGCACATCGGGGTCGCGTTCGACACACCCGGCAAAACGTTTCGAGACGAGATCTTTAAAGAGTACAAGGCCACTCGCCAAGAAACCCCGGAAGACATCCGGACGGGAATTCCCATCGTAAAAGAAATCATCCGTGGCTTCAACATCCCAATTCTTGAACTTGAGGGCTATGAAGCCGACGACATCATCGGAACGCTTGCCCTGAAGGCCGCGGGCAAAGGCTATGATGTGTACATGATGACACCCGACAAAGACTTCGGGCAAATCGTTCGCGACAATATTTGGTTGTATAAGCCTGCATACATGGGCAATTCGGTCGACATTTTAGGACCGAAAGAGGTATGCGAAAAATGGGATATCGCGAATGTGTCGCAAGTCATAGATATTCTTGGACTCCAAGGGGATACATCGGACAATATTCCGGGTATTCCAGGTGTAGGACCGAAGACAGCCGCCGACTTGATCAAACAATTCGGGACCGTTGAAGAAGTTGTGAAAAACAGTGACAAACTGAAAGGAAAACTCAAGGAACGCGTCATTGAGTTCGGAGAACAAGCATTGCTATCAAAGCAACTTGCCACAATCAACATCGAGTCACCCATTAAACTTGATGAAGATCTGCTCACATACAAGGGCCCGAACAAATCGGTACTCGAGCCCATTTTCGACGAGCTCGAATTCAAAGGCATAGCGTCCCGCGCGTTTGCAGGGCCCACGGTAGCCGGTGCCTCGAACGCGAGCACGACTTCGCAACCTATTATCTCCAGCAAAGGCTCGCAACTTTCGATGTTCGGCGGCGGTGAAGGCGACAAACCCGACACCGACGCAGGGGATCGGCGTGTCCTCGACACGACCAAGATCAACTACGAGAACGTCACTACTGCAGAAGAGCGTATCCTGCTAGCCGAAAAGCTAAAAGGGGTTAAGGAGTTCTCAATTGAAGTCGTATCGAACGACGAATACCACTTCGATTTCAAAGTCACCGGCTTTACACTATCCTTGACTCCCGGTGAAGCCTTCTTTATCCCGGTAAAGTCTGCTGAAGACCTTCGCGGACTTGAAGCTTTGGCGGACGAACGAATTAGAAAAGTAGGACATAACATCAAGGCCGTCCAAGTCGCCTTGCACAAGCTTGGGATGCGGTTGGGAGGTCAACTGTTCGACACCATGCTGGCGCACTACCTGGTCGAACCGGAAGCCGCCCACAACCTAGAAACACTCGCTGGCCTCTACCTCAACTACGACCTCGCAGCCAACGAAAATGATATCGTACAGGCTGCCTGCGAACGCGCCGACGTGATCCTGCAACTGCGTCCCCATCTCACGAAGGAACTAGAACAACGTTCGCACTCGTTGCTCCTTCGCGATGTGGAGATGCCTCTCGTCAGTGTGCTTGCCGAGATGGAATTCGAAGGCGTGAAACTCGACGAGGACACTCTGAAATGGATGTCGGAAGCGCTTCGGAAAGACAGCGAAAAAGTACAACTCGAGATCTACCAAATTGCCGGCGTTGAATTCAACATCGGTTCGCCAAAACAACTAGGCGAAATCCTGTTCGAGAAAATGAAACTCTTGGACAAAGCGAAGAAGACCAAAACTGGACAGTACGCGACAGGCGAAGATGTACTTCTCAAACTTGCCGAGGAACATGAAATCGCGAGAAAGATTCTCGAGTACCGCGAATATGAGAAACTGCGGAGCACGTATGTCGATGCATTACCCAAAATGGTAAGTCCAATCGACGGCAGGGTGCACACCGACTATCAACAAGCTCGCGCTGCCACCGGTCGTTTGAGTTCCAACAACCCGAACCTGCAAAACATCCCCATCCGAACAGAAAAAGGGCGACAAATTCGTGGAGCATTCATTCCTCGATCAAAAGATTTCCTGTTCATGTCGGCCGACTACTCACAGATTGAACTTCGAATTGCCGCGGCCTTTGCCAAGGATACTACGATGATCGAAGCCTTCCACCAGAAGCGCGACATCCACGCTACAACCGCAGCTAAGGTGTTCAAGGTAGCGCTCGACAAAGTAACGCCCGACATGCGTCGCAAAGCAAAAGAAGTCAACTTCGGTATTCTTTACGGCAGCACCGCCTTTGGCCTCTCGCAAAACTTAGGCATCTCCAAAACGGAAGCCAACGACATCATTGTGGCGTATTTCAACGAGTTTCCCGGCATCAAACGTTACATGGACGACAGCGTCAACTTCGCGCGCGAGAAAGAATATGTTGAAACGATCCTCGGACGCCGTCGCTACTTGCGGGACATCAACTCGCGAAACATCACGACAAGAAATTTTGCTGAACGAAACGCAATCAACGCCCCCATTCAAGGCAGCGCAGCCGACATTATCAAGATCGCCATGGTCAACATTCAACGTTGGCTAAAAAAGGAGAACCTACGCACTCGGATGATCTTGCAGGTACACGACGAACTTATCTTCGACCTCCACAAAGATGAGGAAGCGGTCGTCAGACCAAAAGTGCAAGAACTGATGAAACACGCTGTCGAGTTAGAGGTCCCGATGGAAGTGGAAGTAGGAGTAGGGAAGAATTGGCTCGAAGCGCATTGAGAATTGACAATTCGGAATTTGAAATTTAGAATTTAGGTAAAGTTGAGAAGAGCGTGAACTCAATAAGCTAACAATCACTCCACTCGAAGCCTCAATTCCTAATTCTAAATTCTAAATTCTTAATTAACAATCCTAAACTCGATACGGCGGTTCATGCGGCGGCCTTCCATTGTGTCGTTGGTCTCCATGGGCTTCGACTCGCCATAACCAACAGCGGTAATCCGGTCGCCGTCGGCACCACCCTTGATAAGAATATTGCGAACTGCTTGCGCCCGTCTTAAACTTAAGTTCTCGTTGTAGGCTTCCGGTCCTTGTGAGTCTGTATGGCCACTGATTTCCACCTTCATGGTCGGCGAGTTCTTCATCATTGTCAGCAAGTTGCGGATGCCCTCGTACGACAATGGATCTACACCATCGTGGCTGAAATACACGTTCATCACGTAACCCACATTTGCCACTGGCGTCGACGCTGCAGGGGCGCGTTTCAATCCGACTTCGTCCACAATATCCTGACCCGCACCATGCAAATACAACGAACCCATAAATGGAATAAACTCCGTCGCATTGATGTTGATCTTATAAATCGCGGTGGAATCCGGTTTCAATGAAATCGACGTCGTATAAGAGCCCGATGCCGACCGCGTCACATTCACACGTTTCCCTTTTCCATCCAACAACTGAACTTCCGCTTCAAGCGGCCTCTTGTCGCTTTCATCAAAGACCTTCCAAGAAAGGCTCATTTTCTTTGGCTCACTCGATACGACCACGGGTTGAGTTGTCGTCGTGTTGCCACTCACAACCGCGTTGGTCGTCACAGGCGCCTTGGTGACAACCGATGGATCAGCAAATACTTCTGAATATTCCGGCTGATTGAGATATACCGGTTTCCATTTCTGCATGTCCACTTTGTAAATGTCTTGTTCGCCTACATTCTGAAGGCGCAAAGAGGAGATGTATGCATACTTTTCATCCGCAGTCAACACGAAATAAATGTCGTTCTCTACGGAGTTAATTGGATACCCAAGATTTACCGGCTCACCCCATTGTTTTTTTACCGGGTCATAGGTCGAACGATAGATATCTAAGTCGCCCATGCCAGCAAGTCCATTCGAACTGAAGTACAAGTGTTGCCCATTGGCAGAGACGAAGACGCCTTCTTCATCCATCTCTGTATTGACCAGCGGACCAAGGTTGGTAACGTTCGTCCACCTGCCCCCTTTGCCGAGTTGGCAACTGTAGATGTCGGTACCACCATAGCCTCCCGGGCGGTTGCTCGTGAAGTAAATCGTCTTGTCATCCTCAGTGATCGTAGCGGAACTTTCCAAGTATTCACTATTAATTCCCTCGAGCGGTTTGGGTGTCGACCAACTACCATCGCTATTGCGTGTTGAAAGCAATAAGTCTCCGCCATTTGTGTCATGATACACGATCATCTCCGATCCATCGGGCGACAAGTTGACGCTCGCATTGTGATAACCTGTATTAAGTGGAGGTCCCGGGTTTCGAGCCGGCTCCCACACCCCATTCTTTTTCTCAGTGATGAAGATCTCCTCGTAGTATTCATGGTCCACCGCGACCCGATCGTTGCTGTTGTTACCGGGGCGACGGCTAGTGAAGACCATAAGCGTCTCATTTTCATTAATCGTGGGCGCGTAATCCGGATATTCCGAGTTAATATCTTCTTGCAAATCCACAATCGTCACATCAACTGGATGTTCCATGTACACGATCGCATTCCGACATTCAAAGATCTTGCGGTTTACATCATTGATCTTGTTCGCCTTGTCGAAGTTCAGCGAGCGTGCCAAAATTTTATTATAGCGATCGTAGAACATGATCGCGCTATCGAACTTTTCCGAATAATGATACGCCTGTCCGAGATAATACAAGATGTCGGGATCTACATTTGGATCGAGTCGCCATGCGCGACGGAAATAGTCGAGCGACTGCTGCCTTTGAATGGCAAGCAGAATCGATCGGCCTGCCATGAGTTGTGCCTTGGCATTTTTCGGGTTGGCTTGAACGGCTAGAATAAACAACTCGGCTGCTTGTTTGCGATGTGCAAAATCGAAGACTTCCATCCCCTGCTTATAGTATTCTTCCGACAGGGCTACCGGATCGGATTGACCCAACGCTACAATAGAAGACAGCAAAAAGACGGTACAGGCGACCGGAAACCGGGAGAATCGCATAGAACACAGGGTGATGAGGTTCGAATTTACTGATAATGAGCGCTAAACACCAAAGATTTTAGCTCTTCGGAAATGGGGAGGGTCTGTGTACCTTTAGTGTACATGCGCCCCACACTTTGCGACCTGCTAGGCATCGATTACCCTGTGATCGCTGCCCCGATGTTCCTGATCTCAAACACCAAGATGACGATCGCCGCCCTGGAAAGCGGTATCAGCGCAGCCATCCCAGCCTTGAACTATCGAACCGACGCGGAACTGAGAAATGCGATTCAAACTATTCGAGCAGCATCTTCCAAACCTTTCGGCATCAACCTCATCGTGAATAAATCGAATCCTAAGTACCGTTCACAACTCGATACCCTGATCGAACTTCGGGTTCCATTCATCATTACTTCGTTAGGCAATCCCTCCGAAGTAATTGAACGAGCAAAACCCATCGGGACAAAAGTATTCTGCGATGTCGTCGATCTTAAATATGCTCAAAAGGTCGAACAACAAGGGGCCGATGCCATCATTGCAGTCAATAACAGGGCTGGTGGTCATGCAGGCACCGTCGCACCACAAGACTTGCTAAAAATGCTTACCGAAAATTGTGGTTTACCTGTGATTTCGGCTGGTGGGATCGCTCGCGGAATCGACTTAGCTCAACACTTGGCGTGGGGAGCAGCGGGCGTCTCTGTAGGCACAATTTTCATTGCATGCGACGAGGCGGATGTCTCTCAAGAATATAAACAAGCAATGATCGACTACGGCGCAAAAGATATTGTAATGACCACACGACTGTCTGGTTCCGCACTCACGGTGATCAATACCCCTTATGTCCAGCAAATGGGAACCAAAGCCAGTTGGTTCGAACGTGTCCTCTTGAAGAACAAGTCACTCAAGAAATACGCGAAAATGTTCGTCGCTTTCCGCGGAATGAAAGCTGTCGAAAATGCAGCACTCAAGCCGACATACAAATCCGTGTGGTGCGCAGGACCTTCTATCGAATATGTTACTGCTATTCGTCCCATGAAAGCAATTATTAGAGATTTGATCGAAGACTGGAAAAGTGCAACCCAACCGTAGGGGTGTGCGTATGACGAAGTTTCCATTGAATAGGTCATAACCCAAAAAATTCCTACCCCATGAAAAAGTTTTTTAAGATTCTGGGCATCATCGTGGTGCTCATCGTCGTCGCTTTCGCAGCGATCTACTTGTACATCGTCTCAGCTTTTCCCAAGGTGGAAGAAGCTAAACCAATCACGATTGAATACACGCCAGAACGAGTCGAACGCGGGCGTTACTTGGCAAACTCGGTGTGTGTTTGTATGGACTGCCACTCCACACGCGACTTCTCGAAGTTCTCAGGTCCGCTCACGCCTGGTACGCTGGGAAAAGGCGGCGATCGTTTCGACCAAACCGTTGGCATGCCCGGTGTCTTCTTCCCTCGCAACATCACCCCCGAAGGTATTGGTGGTTATTCAGACGGAGAACTTTACCGTGTCATCACCACAGGGGTCACGAAAGATGGACGTCCGATGTTTCCCTTGATGCCTTATCCGTACTACAAAACGCTGGACACGGAAGATGTCTATAGTATCATCGCGTACCTGCGAAGCATTCCAGGAATCAAGAACGAAATTCCCGAATCTAAGCCTGATTTTCCGGTGAGCTTAATCCTTTATACAATACCGGCAGAGGCCCAACCTCAGACGCGACCCGAGAAATCGAACACGCTAGAATATGGGAAGTACCTCGTCAATGCGGGTGGCTGCATTGAATGTCACACGCAAGTTAAGCAAGGTCAAATCATCCGAGAACTTGCGTTTTCCGGCGGGCGTGAGTTCGCGTTCCCCGACGGCTCCGTATGCCGCTCTTCCAACATCACGCCCGACATGGAGACCGGTATTGGCACCTGGACCCCTGAAATGTTCGTAGCCCGATTCAAAAGCTATTCCGACTCGACCTACCAAGCAGAACCCGTTGCGGCGGGCGAATTCAACACAATTATGCCGTGGACCATGTACGGCGGAATGGAAAAAGAAGACCTCGAAGCAATTTTTGCCTACCTCCAAAGTGTCACTCCGATGAAAAATTCCGTTAGTAAGTTCACGGCGGCAAAGTAGGGGAGGCTAGCAGGGGATTTCGCCGTGAATTGGCCCGATTTTTCGGGGTTTTTCCCTCTGCCTATGTTCCGATCCGAGTTTACAGTAAAAATTGTCGCGGGCCTGTTCGGCGTAATCGGCTTCGCAGGAGTGATCTCCGGTATTATGGGTCTGATGGGTTCGCCCCTCCTAGGCCTGTCGCCCTGGCTCCTCAGTGTTGTCGGAGGACTGTTTCTCATGTCGAGTTACGGACTCCTCACACGGCACTTAGACGAAGTCTAAAAGAGGCGGCCCGCCTTGGAAGAATCCGGGCGGGCCGCTGCTTTCTGTTCTCGCTAAGAATCAAATCATCGATTCACGCCAGGCAAGGTCGCCGACGGGGTGATTTGCTCTGTCTCAAACGAAGGTGCCTTGCGTGGGGTCGGGTACACTTCATCGAGTGTGTTTCCATCATACAAGCGTCCATTCTTCATCACTTTGTTCACCGTGTTGCTGTTGCGGATGTTCTCCAACGGATTTTTATCAAGGATCACGAGGTCGGCTAACTTTCCAGCTTCCAACGAACCGAGGTCGCCATCAAGACCAATTGCCTGCGCACCCAAGATCGTTGCTACCTTTAGGGCATTGTGGTTGCTCATGCCACCAGACGCTACGCTCCACAACTCCCAGTGATACCCAAGTCCTTGCAATTGACCATGTGAGCCAATCCCAGCTCCGCCTCCTGCCTTTACCAAGTCATTGACAAATCGCGCATGATCGGGAAATACGTGCTCTTCCATCATGAACCAAGCTGGTCTCCGGCGCGACTTCTGATCCAATTCAGCTTTTGAAAAGAAGTGGTTAAGCTTCGGATCACCATTTACATTCTCAGTTTCGTAGTAGTAGTTCTCCGCCCATGGGCCACCGTAGGCTACCAATAACGTTGGAGTATAAGTCATCTTGGCTTCTGCCACCGCAGTAATCACATCTTTGTAAAGTGGATAGATGGGAAGAGCGTGTTCATGCCCCGGATAACCATCAATCAAGTTGGTCATATTCAACTTGAAGTCAAGTCCACCTTCCGTCGTCGGCATCAGTTGCTGTTCGCGGCAAGCTTGAATGATCCATTGACGATGTTGCCGGTTTCCAGTAAGGTACATCTTGATCGTCTTCGTATTGAAATACTCGGAGTACTGCTTCAAGATGTCTTTCGTTTGCTCATAATCCTTGAGGTTGTATGCCCAGTAACCCACACCAGGACCAGTCGAGTAAATCCTAGGTCCAATGATTTGACCAGTTTCTACCATGTCGCTATAGGTAAGCACATCGGTGGTCGCGGTTTGAGGATCGCGTGTCGTGGTGACACCGTACGCCAAGTTCGCCGCGTATACCCAAACTTGCCCTTTGTGCAATCCCCACGCAGGCCACATGTGCGAGTGTGTGTCGACAAATCCTGGCACGATGGTCTTCCCTGACATATCCATTTTCTGGGTCGACGCATCTACATTGATTGATCCTGCAGGACCCACTTGCTTGATTCGAGCATTCTCGATCAAAATATCGCCGCGCTCAATCACTTCATCTCCTTTCATCGTGATGATGCGCGCATTTTGTAACAGCACTTTGCCTTGAGCGATGTCTTTCTGAACCGTCACTTTTACGCGCAACTCGTTCGGCTTGTACTCATCGTTTTTCTTGTCTTTCTTCTCGTCGGTTTTTTTATCGTCTTTCTTCGCTTTCTCTTCAGCCGCCTTCTGCTTCTTCAATTCTTCATCTTTCAGTTTCGCTGAGTCGAGGTTGTAAGTAAAGAAGGCATTGCCAAGTGAATAGTACACCTTCTTGGCATCCGCGCTCCACGACACGAACTCTCCACCAATTTTCGTCAACTTTCTCGCTGGGAAAGCGGACTTGTCGGGCTCTGCCACAGAAATCTTGGGTGCTTCGCCTCCGGTTTTCGGAACTGTCATCACATAGACGTCGTTATTGATCTGGGCCAATGCTTGGTCGCCTTTAGGTGCCATCTTGATTACATCAGCCGCCGATGGTTCCCGTTGTGGTTCAGTAGCTGACTCCACCATCATGCAATGCATTGTCTCCTCGGGCGTCGAGCCGTAGGTCATAATACCCGTAACCTTCAGATGTACCTTTTCGTCAGTGCCGTCCCAACGAATGGATAGCAACCCTTTTTGATTGCTAAACAGGAAAATCCTGTCTTGTGCTTCCGTGAAGTGCGGAGTGGAACGACCTGATGCTCGCGCAATCAGATTCACGGCACCACCGTCGCCACCGATCCATACTATCTCATTTTCTCCAAATCCACGAGGTCCATCTTGATCCTTGAAGTGCTGAGTCTTGTTGCGCAGCATCACGATCCTGTTGTTGGCTGACCATGCCGGTTCAGTGTACATAGCCGATTCTGCTGTCAACTTAGTCGGCTTAGCACCTTTCATTTTAAAGTTGATCTTATAAAGTGCGCCACCAGAAGCTGCATCCCAAGTTACCCAAGCGAGTTGTGATCCATCGACACTCCATGCGGGCATTGCCTCGGTTGCGTTGGCCGTTGTGACGCGCTTAGGCGTGCCTGAAGGTAGGTCCATCGTGTACAATCGATTCAGTGCCGTGAATGCTAGTTGAGTCCCCGAAGGAGAGACGACCGCATCGCGAATTTGAGTCACGATCATGTCTTTGTCGTCCTTGATGGGATATTTGAAGTCGACACGCGGGCCCACCAACAACTCAGTTTCCATTTCGAATGGAACGTTGATGGCATTTCCTCCAGCAACTGGTACTCGATAGAATTTACCGCCGTAAGAGACAACTACTTCTTTGCTATCGGGTGTGAACGACATCGCAGGCAATACACCGAGCGGCGCGATTGATTCTTGCTCATCACGCTGCACCGGATAGGCGAGCCAACGTTCATCTCCGTTCTTCAGGTTACGAAGGATCAAACCCGTTTGGTCGTTGTGACGTGATCCGTACACGAGCCAACTCCCATCGGGTGAGAGGGTAGGTGTAAACGCAGAGCCATAGCGGTCCGTGCGGCGCTCGATGTCGCCAGTCTCGCGATCGTAAACTGCAAGTTGGTATTGGGGTAATTGCGCATTGTAGTTCCACGCACCTGTGCGTTGTGCAAACCAGATGTACCGGCTGTCGGGACCGAAAGCAGGTTCTACAGTTTTTAGGTTATCAGGTTTCGAAATAAGTTGGGCGCCCGATCCTCCATCCTTGTGGAAGAGCCACAACTTCAAGTTGCGCGTGCCACGTGAACCCACAATGAAGTTACCATCGGGTGTCCATTCGGCAGATTGATAGTGGTCGGTGTTGCCTTTCGTTACTTGCAGCGAATCGGTTTTGTCGAGTGCGAACCACCAAATATTCTCGCCGCCGCTCCGATCCGAAATGAAGAGGAGCCGCTTGCCATCGGGACTAAATTTTGGATGCGAATCGAACGCCATGCCTTTGGTGAATTGTACTGGCTTACCACCGGTGATCGGCATGGTGAAAATGTCTCCAAGGAAATCGAAGGCGATGGTCTTTCCATCTGGACTCACGTCGAGCGACATCCAGCTACCTTCGTTCGTCTTGATCGGAATTCTTCGACCGACTGCGAGGGGCAAATCCTTCTTTTTCTTGTCTTCTTTAACAGTCGTGTCTTTCTTTTCCTCCTTGGGCTGGGAGAAAGCAGCGATGGATAAAAACACCATCATTAGAGATAGAAATTTCTTCATGGGGGTTAACTCTAAATGGGTGGGCAAATAAGGGAAAATTATTCCGATTGAAAACGATTGTTTGATGAGGGTTGACTCTTACGAAAAAGGCGCCCATTCGAGAGCGCCTTTTGTTTTCAGATTGTCTAAACGGTCAACCTTCGACTTTCTCGCTGATCTTCCCCGTTTTTTTATTCTTCAAGATCCATTTTTTTGCCCCATAATGGGTGACTTCCTCTTTCACCAGATAGTGGTCGTCGTCATAAGATGTGAGGTGACTGTCTTTCGTTACGCCAGTGCGACCGCGCCAGATATCGAGTTGGACGGGTTCCCATTGCTTCGTCTTCGCGGACTTGTAGGCAGCATCCAACACTGCATTCACGACATAACCATCGTAAAATGTCTCGCGCGGGGGATGTCCAGCTTCCAATGAACGGAACATATCAGTGAACATGTGGTTATACCCGAGTTCGTTCAATTCATCACCCACCGGGAATAACCAGCCGCTATTGCTTTCTGCTTTTTCTGCGACGTAGTCGGCGCCTTTTCCGGATGTGAACATCTCGAAGCCAGTACGCATGAAGCTGTTTACCCAGATGGTACCCTCGGTCCCCATGACTTCATCGCGCAAGTCGAGTCCACCACGGAATGTCCAGCTTACTTCAAATTGACCGATCGAACCATTTTCATATTTAACCAAACCGATCGCGTGGTCTTCGGCGTCGATAGGTTTCACTTGAGTGTCGGCCCAGCACATTACCTCGATGGGCTTAATATCCTTCCCGATGTAACTGCGTCCAATCTCAACGCAATGGCAACCGAGATCCAACATCGCACCGCCGCCAGCTTGGTTGATATCCCAGAACCAGTCGCTATGAGGGCCAGGGTGCGTCTCGCGCGACTTTGCCCAGAGAATTCTTCCGAGCGCTCCCGCCTTCACGCTTTCGAGTGCTTTTATAAACTTCGGCGTGTAGACTAAGTCTTCCAAGTAGCCGTGGAAAATGCCGGCCTTTTCAACTGCTTCGAGCATGCGCTTAGCTTCCGCGGCGTTGCGACCGAGCGGTTTGGTGCAGATCACTGCTTTCTTGTGCTTGCAGCATAAGTTTACTGCCTCTTCATGTACGTGGTTGGGCAAAGAGATACAAACCACCTCCACTTCGGGTCGCGCAATCGCCGCTTCCATATTATCGGTATGGAAGGGTACGTCATAATCTTTGGCAAACTTCGCGGCGCTGTCGCCACGGCGCGAGTACACGGTCACGATTTTGTCTTTGCTTCTGTAGCCTTGGAGGGAGTCTGCATAGAACCGGCCAATAAAACCGGATCCGAGCATGGCAATTTTCTTCATTGTATTAAAGTTTAAGCTGCTGTTTCAATTTGTCTTTTCTCTTTAAAGAAGAGAAGGAAGAACACGAGCACGAACGCCGCTAGGTAAGCTGGCGCCATCCAAATGTCTTTCCATTGGTACACTTGCTCGACGGTGTAATACTGAGCCACCACACCCGACAAATAAGTACCGATCACCATTCCTACGCCGTAGCTCGCGAATGTGAATAGTCCTTGCGCGGCGCTCTTAATCTTCTCTCCTGCTTTCTTCTCGGTGTACATGTATCCGGTGACAAAGAAGAAGTCGTAACACACGCCATGGAGAATGATGCCGATCATCAGCATCCATAATCCGCCGGTAGCGTCACCTAGTGCAAAGAATACGTAGCGAAGGCCCCATGCAGCAATCCCTACCAGCAACATGTTCTTCACGCCAATCTTATTGAAGAGAAATGGAATTGCTAAGATGAAGACCGCTTCGGAAAGTTGACCGAAAATCATCTTGGTGGCTGCTCCTTCTACGCCGATGTCGTTCAAAAAGACATTGGCAAAACTGTAGTAGAAAGAGAGGGGAATACAAATTAAGATGGCAGAAATGAAGAAGATGAGGTATGAAGGATTCTTCAGCAATACAAGTGCTTCCAAGCCCACAGCGGAAGACGCCGACACTTGCGTGTTGCGGGCTTTGGGTGGGGTGTTTGGTAACGAAAAACTGAGCAGTCCGAGCACGAGCGAACTTCCCGCTGCGATGAGAAAAGTTGCTGAGGAGTGTTCGAGCTTCATTGTTCCGATAATGATACCCTGAACGATCCAGCCAATGGTTCCGAAGGCACGCACCCATGGAAATTGCTTACCCGGATCTGTCATCTGTCCAAATGCCACGCTATTTGATAGCGCGATGGTAGGCATGTACAGGGCAGAATACAGCATGATCAGCCAATAGAAGAACGCGTTGTCTGTAATTTGTGTGGCGAGGAAAAGGAGTAGTGCTCCTGCCAAGTGGAGCACACCCATGATGCGTTGTGCGGCGAAGAATCGATCAGCGATCAGCCCAACGAAAAAGGGCGAGATCATAGTGGCAATTGCGAGTGCGCCATAGGCCGCCCCGATTTGAGTAGGCGACGCGTGGAGGTAGTCGGTCATGTACGTACCAAGTGTAACATACCAAGACCCCCAGATGAAGTACTCGAGGAACATCATCAAGGAGAGCTTGGTCCTTACACCCGACGTGTAATTGGAAGTGGCGCTCATATGAAAGCAGTTATGGTTTGGGATAACCAAATTAAACCAAAACTGTGGGAGGGCGACCACCGCCCGAAGAAAAATTTACTTTGAAACGCGGGCCAATCCTTCTTTGGCTTCGCTCAAAGTAGGGTCCGTTTTGAGCGCTAACTCGTAGCGTTTCTTTGCCTCGCCCTTGTTGCCTTTCTTTTCGTAAATCTGTCCGAGCCTCATTTGCGCACCCGCGTGCGACGGCTCGTTTGTCTTGGGTGTATAGCTCAAGTACTTGTTTAGATATTCTAGCCCGCGATCCAACTGTTGACCCGAAAGGGCACTGAGCTTTCCAAACTGGTAAATCAACAAGTAGTTTTCTGGCTCTGACTTCAACAGGGGGTCTATGAACTCCATCGCTTTGACATATTCCTTCCTGTTCGCGTAGAAGTTCAACAACGGACCTGTGTACTTGGGGTTTGCCTTCCATGCAAGTGTAAACTCCTTCTCGGCGTCGGAGAATTTTTGTTCCTTATTATAAATGACGCCCATCGCCCGATGTCCATCTGCTTCACTGTACTTAGCTATTACCTGTGCTTCTGCTTTGGCCTTGTCGAGTCCTCCACCCATCACACTCGGGGCTTCCATGCAAAACATCATCAAGCCCCAGTGAGCGTCCACAAGGTCCGGTTTCAGTTCGACAGCGCGCGCATATGCATCCCGGAGCTTGGGGGCAATCATTGTCTTACGTAACATATTCGCATCGCCGATCATGTTGCCAAGCGTGTGTCCTAGCCACAGGTGAAAGTCGGCAACCTTGCCGTCGGCGTCGATCGCCTCTTCGAGAAAATCTTCAGCGTCATCCCAATTCTTTTGATCAAATGCAATACGCCCTAGATAATACTGGGCTTGGGAATACTGTCGATCATCGTCGTCGATAGACTGGAAAATCTTTCTTGCTTGGTCTAGCTTCTTCGACTCGTAAAGCACCTTTCCCTGGTCCAATGGGGTTTGTGCAATCAAAGCGACCGGTAAAATGAAAAGGAGCAGGAGCAACTTCATGAAATTCAATTTTGATCCCAATGACGCGCTTAAGTGCTACGGGGTTGTCTGGAATACAAAAAAATGGCCCGCCAGGGGTTAGAATTGGTCACAAACAGGCTATCGAATAGTCGCCGTGACCGACTGACCAACTTTCACCTGCACTGCTTGGTAATAAATGCGTGGCTGAACGTCCAGCGCTACGACGTAGTCGCCCGGATTTAGGCCCGAAAATTTCGCAACACCACCCAAGAGTGGCTGGACATCTAGAGCATCCGCGTCGGAACTACCGCCTGCCGAAAAAATGGCTGAATTAAAAAGTCGAATATTCACAACGTTGTTGACGGTTGCGTTCACTCGGACTTGAATATCTCCTGTGAGTTTCTCATCGTGGCAGGAAACCATCGAGAGCAATAATGCGGCGCCAAGCAAGAATCTTTTCATGTTAAGTGTTTTTTGAAGTGTCTAAAACGTTGAGTTTGATGGTTTCGTACCGGTCACCTATCGACAATACTAGCTTAACGAATTCAACATAGATTTGTGGCCGCTCAGTATTAATTTTAGCTGAAATCACTTACCCATGAAACTACTCATCACGTTTGTAGCTGCTGCGATAATCTTGTTCGGTTGCTCCACTCCGTCGGAGAAGGTGGCAGTTAAGTTCAATGATCCATGCTCAACGCTATTCGACCCAACCCTGAAGCCGTTTTACCACGGTGTGGCGAGTGGCGACCCGCTGCACGATCGCGTGATTTTGTGGACGCGGGTGACCCCCGAAGATTCTGTCGCATCGATCCATGTGGAGTGGGAAGTTTCTGAGTCGCCCGAGTTCACCTCTATTTACAAATCCGACACGCTTTCAACATCACCCACAAAAGACTACACAGTAAAAGTTGATGTCGACGCGCTGCGGCCGGGCTCGGTGTACTACTATCGCTTCAAAGCGCTTGGCGGTGTCTCTCCTATCGGTCGCACGAAAACTACGCCGGTGAACGCGGTCGATAGCCTCAAGTTTGCCGTCGTCAGTTGTGCCAACTGGGAATGGGGTTACTTCAATCCTTACGAGAAGATCGCTGGCCGTCCCGAAATCGACGCTGTGCTTCACTTGGGCGATTACATCTACGAATATGCCACGGCGAAATACGGCGACACAACTATTCGAAAAAACTATCCTCGGCACGAGATCGTATCCCTTGCAGACTATCGCACCCGTCATTCGTCGTATCGCACCGACAAGGGCCTTCGCTTGATGAGCCAACAAGTACCAATGATTGCGATCTGGGATGATCACGAAGTGGCAAATGACTCTTATACTCAAGGCGCCCAAAATCATCAAGCAGATCAAGAAGGTGACTACCAAAAACGGAAACTCGCCGCGAAGCAAGCATACTATGAGTGGCTTCCGGTGAGAGACAATCCAAAATTGTATCGATCCGTTTCGTTTGGCCCGATGGCCGACGTGCTCATGTTGGATGAAAGGTTGGAAGGCCGAGTGAAACCGGTTGACAGCCTAACCGATCCAAACTATAACAACCCGGAACGAACTATGTTGGGCATGGAACAACTCGGTTGGCTTCAAACCAACTTACGCGATTCGAAAGCTAATTGGAAGGTGATTGGAAACCAGGTGATGTTCGCGGATGTATACCTGAGCAAAGTGTATCCGAAAAGGCCACGTAATCTTGATTCATGGGATGGCTATCCTTCTGAAAAGTCGAAACTCAAGAACTTCATCGTGGGCAACAACCTCCACGACATCATCTTCCTTACAGGAGATACTCATGCTTCGTGGGCCATTGAAGTTGCTACCGATGTCGCCAAAACCTACAACCCGAAGACATCCGCGGGCGCATTCGCTGTCGAATTTGGAACGACGAGTGTTTCCTCCGCAAACGACGATGAGTACAATCCCGTTGAGGACGTGAAAAAGATGGAAGCAGCACTGCTGCAATCGAACCCTCACATTAAGTATGTGAACGATCGTGATCACGGATACTTAGTGCTCACGTTGTACGCGGATCATGCCAAGAGCGAGTGGTTCTATTGCGAAACGCTTCGGTCGCCCGATTCAAAAGAATTCCTTGGTAAGACGTTTACGGTGAAAAGAGGGCACGTAAAATTGCAGTAGCACTAATAGCTAAGAATATCGCGATGCTTCCCAATTAAGATGTATATCCACTTGATTGGGTGATGCACGTTTGCTCCTTCTCGATCTAATTTTGACTATCCCAGAAAAGAAGAATTCACTAACTGGTTTTAGGAGATTGAACACAACTGCGGTAAAGCTTCGGTGCTTTGCAATCGTGTTTGTGTCAAAAGGTTGACATCCAATTTTGATTAGTATGTTGTGAAAGTTTGGCCACTCGTCATATTTGCTTCTAAGGTGTTTTTGGCGATCGGGACTGTATTCGCTCAAAATCCCCTTCCCCGGCATATGGAAGAAGTCGCGTTTGATTCAAAACGCGGCAAACTGGTGTTGTATGGTGGCTCTGAGCTTAATGATGGAAATTGGTCGGAGCCAACTTCGACCAGCGAATGGGATGGTCACCGTTGGGAAAGAATCAACGCCCCTGGTCCAGGCAACCGACGTTTTCATGGGTTGGCCTTCGATGAATCAACCGGATTAACAATTGCATTCGGAGGTGTCCGCGATTCTGCCGATGTTCAGAATATCGTGTTAAACGATGTTTGGGGCTGGGATGGAAACAATTGGCATCAACTAAGCCGGACGTGCCCTGTTGAAGAACCAGAAGCAGCATTCGATCCATTTGGAAAGCGTATGTTAGTTTATGGTCATTTACCGGCTTCGGGCACCTATGAATTATGGGAATTTAAGGATAGACGTTGGAAGAGAATCGCCACCGACTGCCCCGATCCTGCCGGGCCCTACGAAATCGCTTACCACCTTAAACGCAAATCTCTATTTATACCGAGTGCTCTTGGTGACCAACTTGTTTTGTGGGAGTGGCGGAACTCAAAGTGGACTAAACATGATGGCCATGCCATTAGCCCAAAGTCCCGCAACCGATTTGGATTCACCTATAGCAAAGTTGAGCAAAGACTCTATTTGTTTGGTGGTCGCAGCGACCAAGAACCGTTCATGAATGATCTTTGGTGCTGGGATGAACGCGGTTGGATCGAAATTGAGGCAGCCAACACCCCGCTCAAAAGGGCCGCTCTCAACTTGGAGTCTTTTGATGGGAAAATACTGCTATACGGGGGAACAGTCGAAACCCCTCTTGATAAAACAAGGGCTGGCCTCTCAAACGAGATTTGGTTATATGAGCTAAACGCATGGCGTAAAAGTTTTGGTGACTGGATTTCACTATAAGCAAAACCGCGAGGTCTCTCTTTTACTCAATCGCATTCTCGACCTCGTCCATCTTGTCCTCAGAATACTTTCCGGATGTCGCAAACACAATCTTACCTGTCGGATCTAGCACAAAGAAGTAGGGGATATCCTTCTTCTCGAAATCGAGCGCTTCCTTATAAGTCTTAAGTTCTCCCTTATAGAACAAAATGTAGGGCAACAGTTGAGGGTCAACGTTCTTGATGGCCTTCTTTTTGGCTGTCCCCTGAGCCGCAGCGTTGATACCAGTAAACATCGGGACGAAATACACATTTACATCGTAACCCATCCCCGCCATTAAACCTCCATTTGCCTTCTGTATGAATTTCTCAAAAACAGGTGTGAACCAACTATTCAATTCGTCTTCCGACTTCTTGGAATAAGCTAGCCCAAGTAGGGTATACTTCCCTTTCACATCTATGGGGAGATTTACTTTTTTATCCTCCACCGTTTCAGCTGCCATGTCTGGAAAAGTCTTTCCGACAACTTGTGCCGATACGGATGTTGTGAGCGCCAACCCGACAATCAAAAGGAAATAAAATCGCATAGTCCAAATTTAAGACTTTGAATTACGTAGTAGCGAAGTGCGTTAAAGAATTTGCGGTTCGAAGAAAGCTACCAAATAAGCAGAACGTGGAATTCGCAGCCCAAATTGTCCGTTGGCAATCATAATTGGATTATTTTCGCAGGATGGAAGTCCTCATACTACTCGGAATCGCGATGGCACCAGGGGTGGCAATTGGGCTTTACATCTACCTAAACGACAAGCATGAACGGGAGCCCATTGGTCTGTTGCTTCGAGCGTTCTTCTTCGGAACGATTGCAGTAGCGATCACCTACGTACTTACGCAACAGATCAACAAATTCATCAGCATCGATCCCAAGAACTTAACGGAGCAAGCGATTCATGCTTTCCTGATTGTTGCCTTGGTCGAAGAATCGAGCAAGTTCCTGTTCGTACGCGGTGTACTTTACCGCAATGTCAACTTCAACGAACCGTTCGACGGAATTGTCTACTCAGTCATGGTGGGGATGGGCTTTGCGACCCTCGAAAATATCGTATACGTGATGAATGAAGGTGTCGGTGTGGGCATCATGAGAATGTTCACCGCCGTCCCAGCACATGCCACCTTCGCAATTCTGATGGGCTTCTACCTTGGCAAAGCCAAATTCGAACACAAGAAAGGATACTACGCCGTATACGCTCTTGGCGTCGCTACACTATTCCACGGTGCGTACGACTATTGTCTTTTCATTTCGTGGATGCCCGGCATCTGGATTGGAACCGTTGTGGCGTTGATCGCTGCTATTGTTTTGTCGCGCAAGGCTATCTTGATACACCAAGTCGCCTCCCCTTTTCAGGTGAAGTACGAAGAAGACTCGCTTTCGACACCTGAGCAACTCGACAACACCGGGCAGAACTAATAGGCTCGATTACATCTTCACGAGTCTGACAACGTCACGACTTGACATTTCACTCAATGTTCTTCTTGATCGAAAGCTGTTCCCCCGATGTTCGGACCGAAGAAGATCGCGTTGAAGAACAACTTGTTTGTCCCATACCAATAACCTCGGAAGTTCGGGTCGTCGATGCATAGTATAGCACGCCCTTGGCCAACAGTACTCACCATTAATGAAGGTGAATTCTTGATCCGCTCTAAGTTCGACGGATGGATGTACCCACTCAACCTGGGGTTCGCTGTACATTTTGCGACTGTGTTAAATGGGCTCTTCGAAGGCTCAAGAAAATTCGAGTGATTCCGCCACACAGGAAGACTTCGGCTCGTGAAGCCAAAACCTAATGGATGTGTGATGTCGAGATCCGTCATATAAATAGATCCTCCTATGGTTCGCGACCCTTGGTAATCCCGCGCCGTTACGAAATCCATTCTTCCTCCGTCCTTTTTGTCATCATCCTTTTTCAACGTTTCGTCTATCAGCTTTGACTGCACTGCCCATGCAACGGCACCGCGCACAAGGATCAACGTACCACCTTGCTGCATCCACGTCTTTATCTTGTTGACCCCTGTCTCACCCAGCGGCGTATAGTTTCCGCTCACGAGAATCAGCGTTGTATAGTCGGTGAGTTTGAGTTGTCCAAACTGTGTGGTGTTGACCTTTGTCACCGGCATTCCGAGTTTGGAGTCAGTTAAGTACCACGCAAAGCCTGCTTCGTTCGACGCAACACCATCGCCCACCAACATTGCTACTTTAGGTGTGGCCACCGTCCGTACATTTCCGCTGCCCAAATCGATTCCCTCCAAACTCAATCCAGTATCAACTGCCGCGATGTCGATACCTGCATACATAGAAGCCTCGCTGATCCTTCGATGAAGCTCGTCGGCCGTTAAGTTTTGATCGACTACCGGAACGATTAAAGTGCCATACCCAAAACTTCGTTTCATTCCATTCACACTAGTCGCGAACGGTTTGAAAGCCGACTTCACAAAGACTTTGTGTTCGAGTAGGTACCACAATGCTCTTGCAGCACTGTATTCATTCCAATCAATCAAGTAGGCGAAAGATGCTTTGGGAACCGGTGCGGGATCAAATGAAATATCTGAGTTCGTTACCCGCGCTCCTTTCGACGGCGGCATGGTAAGTGTTTCGTGCGGCATGTTGTATGCCAGCGCCATCGTCCAAGTCGATGCATCGTAGAATACGCTGTCGTGGAATTGAGTAACCTTTTCGAACAAGCTCCGGACAATTCTGTATTGCGTTTGGTCGGTGGGGACGACAAATGCTTTACCCTTCTCGAATCGCGTCTTGCCCGCCGTCAAATCCGAATTGAGTTGGTAGACTTCTACTTGGTGACGCAACAAGAGGTCGACAAAAGCGCGAGTGCGCGAGGCATCTTTACCATCGCCGAACACATACCCTTTCACTGTCGATTTCCGTCCCTCTTCCAAAGCTGCGCGGAAGAAGTCCTGTTGATGTTTTAAGAGCAACTCACGGTTTTCGACAGCAGCTTTCACCGTTGCCAGGCTGGTGCGCACATGGTTGCGAATCGTGAACGCAAAAGTGACCACCTTCGTCGTGCTTTGCTGCACATGACCGCGCGAGCTTGCCTGCTCAAATACGAGACCCAATCCGCCATGAATGTCGGGATAAGTTGAACCATATCCCGGGTAAGAATTATCGAAGTCTTCCTTCGAATAGTATAGCGACCCGATCTCGTCTAGTGCCTTTGAGAAGTACTTCGCAAATAGAGGGTTGAGCTGATCATAGTTGGACCGCGGTACCACCGGATTCTCCGATCCATAAGGTTTCGTCGGCTCGAAAAAGTTGGTCGCATTGGTTCCCATTTCATGATAGTCGGTACACACGTTGGGCAACCATTGGTGGAAGAAGGCTACCCGGTTCTTACTTTCTGGATGCGCGAGCGGCAACCAGTCCCGGTTCAGGTCAAACCAGTAGTGGTTCGTGCGTC
Organism: Cyclobacteriaceae bacterium; assembly: GCA_044226945.1. Classification (GTDB taxonomy): domain Bacteria; phylum Bacteroidota; class Bacteroidia; order Cytophagales; family Cyclobacteriaceae; genus ELB16-189. The sequence continues at coordinate 188,883 of JBGAGB010000003.1, forward strand.
CACCGGGCCACGATTCATTGTGCTCACGGTCCATCGGATCGGCCACGGTAGGAAAGCCCTTGTTCTGGTTCGCCCATGCCGTGTGACGGTCGCGTCCGTCGGGGTTGTAGTTTGGATCAATGTGGATCACGGCGTGACGAAGGGCCTGTGCCACCTCCTCGCTCTGCGCGGCCACGAAATAGTACGCGGTGAGCATGGCGGCTTCACTGCTCGACGGCTCGTTGCCGTGGACGTTGTAGCCATGCGTAACGATGACCGGCATCGTGGCGGTATTGACCTGTGCGCCAGGTGTCGCGAGTTTCAGATGTTCGCGCCGAATCTCCTCCAGACGGCTGTAGTTCTCAGGATTGGTGATCGTGAGCACCACCTGTGGTCGCAATTCGTGCGTGTAGCCGATCACTTGGAAATGGGCCTTCGGCGACACCCGCGCCAGTTCCTTGAAGTACTCGACAATGCGGTCGTGGCGCGTGTGCCAATCGCCAATCGGGTATCCTAAAAACTGCTCCGGCGTGGGCACCGACGCATCGAAGGTGGTTCCGGATGGGAAGAAGTAGTTGTTTTGTGCGAAAAGTGACGGTGCGAAAAGCACGAGCAAGAAGACAAACTTTCTCATGGAGGTCCTGGTTTGACCTAAAGATACTCGGAGGTTGCTCGCGATGTCAACGGGATGCCAACATTGTGACAAGTGGCGTCCAGCAATAGTTTGCGAAGATTCGCCCTAATCATTTGATCGTACCGAAAAGGTTCTATATTTGCGCCCCAATAAGACACACTAAACACTTAACAAATAAGCTATGACAAAGGCTGAACTTATCAGCAAGATCGCTGAAGATGCTGGCGTAACAAAGGCAACTGCCGGCCTGGCTCTTGATTCTTTCATTGAAGGGGTAACAAAAACCCTGAAGTCAGGTAACAAGCTTACGCTGGTTGGCTTCGGTACCTTCTCGGTATCAAAGAGAGCTGCCCGCAAAGGCCGCAACCCTTTCACCGGTGAGGAAATCAAAATCAAAGCTAAGAAGGTAGCTAAGTTCAAAGCGAGCAAAGAACTTTCTGGCAAGCTTTAATCCGAAAGGACAAGCAACAAAAAACCCCGACTCAAATCGGGGTTTTTTTATTGTCATTACTTGAAGCCATCGTCCTCCTTGTCGTCTTTCTTCTTGTCCTTATTTTTCGCAGTCGCTCCAGCCAACTCGTAAGACCCTTCAATACCAAGATAATCTTTCCTGAATCGGTTGATATATGCGAGCGTTTCCTCATCAGAACCCGGAATGAAAACGAGCTCACCTACCTTCGCCTTCGAAGCATTTGTCTTCTTAGCTATGTATTCGTTGAACGCAGGATCGCTCGAATGGATCATCAAGCGGTTGTCCTCATAGCCGAAGTAATACCAGTTCTCCGGGTTCGCCTTGTAAAACACGTGGAACACCTGTGTGCCATCTTCATTCTTGCGGATCTCCATAAATCCATCGAACGAAGCGTTGACATCATACTTACCAATATTGCTCAATCCAAGTTTTCCCGTACTGTGAAAAGCCTTGTATTTCTGCGACCACTTGAGATTAACGGTCGAGAAAACCAACGGATGCACAAGACCTGGTACCGTAGGGAGCGGAACATAAGATTGCAATGACTTTGCTTCGTAGTCTTTTACAGCACGCTCACCCACCAAGTCGGCAATCTTATACAGCAGATCAGTTTGGTCCCCCAATGCTTCTTCTTCCACACCGTCGCTCTTGATCACTGCCTGAATCGCTTTCCCCATCATGTCGAACGCCTGGCTCGGAACGTTCATGTCAACCATCACGAACGAATTCATCTTGATGTCGTTCGTCTCCAAATTCCCGGAACCAAGTGCCGAAGCCGTAATCTTGAAGTCCTTCAACCCTCCTTTGAAGAAACTGACGGGACCTTCGAATCGGACCTCCTGCTTTTCTTCGTTGTAGGCGAACACCTTTCCAGTGAGCTTTTCTCCCGCAGCTTTCTTCCGATCCTCAATCTTGAATTCCGTGCTATCGAAGAAAAGTGAACCACTCGGCAGGAAGAAATCTTCATCGTCCGCGCTCTTCTTGTCAAAGACGAACGTGATGTACAGGCTATTGTCATCCGCAAAGTGCAACCCAGCCTCGACCTTCGTGCCTTCCTCGGTAGTCGCTTGATCGAAATCCAGATAGATTTCTTTCTCGTCGCCACTTTGTTGGTGGTGTATCCACGTGTTGTAGTTCTTGATCTTCTTCAAGTCAAGTTTCACAAAACCTTTCAATTGCAGGGCAGGCTTGGTGGCGTACATCGTCATATCCCCTTTGTAATAGATTCGTGGTGCAATCACCAACTTATCTTTCTCAACCACGGTGCCGTTGCCTACCGTTTGCTGTGTGGCGACCGATGCATGTCCACGACGGCGTGTCTTTACTTCCTCAGTAATGTTCTCCAAATGGAAGTCAGTCATCTTAATGGCGAACGTATCGTTGATCGCATTGACATACTGATATGTCGCATAACCAGTAAATTCTTTCCTTGAAATGATGTCCACCACTCCGTCCGTAAGGCGGTGATAACCATTGAGCGTATCAAGAACAATGGTCGTGTTCTTTAGCTGCCCAATCTTCGAGTTCTCCAAGATCAACACTTCATTATGATCGGGGGTAATTTTCGCATCGGCCACGACGATATAAGGAATCCCACTCACCTTTAGTTGCTGTGTCTTGATGTCATATTCAGCCTTCTCCGCATTGAATACCAGTGAGTCCAAATCCTTGCGCGTGGTGTAGAAGTAGGAATCCTCCAAAGGGGCGTCCTTGTCCTTCTGCATCGTAACTTTTTGAGTGTTCAGATCCCAGCGAGCATCGGTAATCGACGTCTTGAACTGGGCATAAGGAAATTCAAAGGCCGCCTCCCCTTCAATCTCCGGACTGATGTCGGCGTAGTTCTGGTCAAGGTTAAATTTCAGACGCACGTCATTGCCTGCCAGCGCTGGCTTGTCGGGATTGGTCGTCTTTACCTGAAACTGCGCATGGCGCGCACCAAAGTCCTTCGCCGAAAAGTTCATCTGCTTCGAAGTCAATTCGGAGCCGCGCGTGATGATGCGCCCCTTCCCACTTGTGCCCGCCTTCGAAACGATCAACTCTCCTTCCAATTGCGCTGTCGCATTGTACATGCTAAAAGGGTCTCGAAGGTTCTTCAACGCAAACTCGTCCTTCTTCGGAAGCCATTTCAATCGGTACTCGGGAAGGGTAATCTGTGGGTACCAAGAAGCACCGAACTGCTTTTCTTTCACTTCTCCAACCGTTCCGCGACCTACAACCGAGTCGGGGTAAAAGACAAAATCCTGCGACTCAACTGTTGCAGCCAAGTAGTCGATTCGACCCGTCGCCCGGATACCCGAATTGTCAAGACCCATCGCACCGAAAATCTTGCCTTCGCCATTATAGAGCTGATATCCTGTCGCTGGGATGGAGTGCGAAAAACCGAGCGACTTATCGGCCTGGGTATGAAGCTTCTCTTTAAAACTTGGGAACATGCCGCTCGTAACGAACGTGCCCTCGAAGTTGATCGCTGCCGGGTCCGCATCGCTCAAGCTGTCCAACTTGAACGGCGGTACCACGAAGAAAACGGATCGGTCATACGCGCCGTCTAGAACTTCCTTGCGATCGAAATAGATTACGCCACCAGCACTCGCATCCAATCGCGGAAAGTTTGGAATCTTCTTACGCCCCGACTTATTATCAGGTCTGTTGATGAACAGTGTTCCTTGCGTCTTGTTCTTCCCCGCATCGAGTCCGCCAGCCGCTGCAGCCGTGGAGTCTGCACCCACCATCGCATTATTCACACGACGCCGCACTGGTTGACCCTTGGCATTCATTTCCGTCACATAAAAACGGATCGAATCGATGTGGTTGAGGTTAATAAAGAAGCTGTCATACTTCAACATGAAGTCTTTGCCGTTGATTTCGAAATTTCCAGCGGTGATCTTTCCATTAAACTTGATGTCCCGGTTTTGCAACAGTGTGATGACGCTGCTGTCGGGCTTGATCACCACGTTCAACGAATCGGAAATCTTGAACTCTTCAACACCCCGAACCGTCATGTAGCGCTTAGGAAAATTGATCGTCGCATTGGCAGGGCCATTCACAATCGAATGAATCTTCATGTTATCGAAATCCGATTCGTTCTTCCTGGCTTCGTTGATGTGCAGCACTTTCTCCTTCACACGCACACGACCAGTGTGCAAGTCATAATCGATCATTCCCTTTTGCGCTAGGAACGTCATTGCACCATGAATTTCATTGAAAGTCTTGCCCGTAGGAGCGATCAACTCACTTGCATTGAATTCTCTTACACCATTGTCATTCGCATATTTTGCCACCACCACCAGTGGATGAAAGCTAAATCCAACTCCTTTTAGTTGCTTAAAGTCGTTAGGGTCAAAAAAGTCCTGCGACTCCAACACCATCGGTGCCTGACTCAATCCGGCGGAAGTAAAGATGTTCAAGCTATCTGAACCTGTGCTGTCGCCTTTCAGCGCCCAACGCATCACATCGCCAGTGAAATCGACTCGGAAGTATGATGAGGTGAACGGGGTATCTTTTAAAACTCCTTTCGCCCGTTGGACAGTCAGGTACTGCCGTGCATAGTCGTAACTCAGTTGAACACCAGGGTGGAATATTGAATCGTTTCCTTGGTATATCTCGACTGCCGCGTTGCGAGAAAAGATGGTCGAGTCCCGAAATTCAAACAAATTTGATTGTGCCTCAAATTTCCTCGTCTCCCCTGGACCAGAAACAATAATGCGTGCAACACCACCACCCAACGAGGCGCTGAACACACGCCGCCCATTCAACGCAAAGCCACCTGTGTACTTCAGCGATTCGTCGCCCAGTCCAAGCATCCTAATGTTGCTCTCGTAAGAAACGAATCGGGGGTAAGTTGCCGACAGAGAATCACGATGACGCGTGCTTACGAACTCAAATACGCCGTCAAGTTGACCATCGACTTTCCCCTTGTATACCATCTTTACCTGTTCCGCCTTCAGCCGTGGCCGGGTGGCATTGAAGAAGTACTTCTTCAGGTCGCAGTACACCGAATCGGAACTCAGATACACCGACGACCAGTCAAAGCGACCGCCTTCGCCTACAAAGAGGTTATCCGATAATTGAAAAGTCCCCTTTGTGTTTTGGAGGAAAGCTGAGTCGTATGCCGTCACGAAATTTAACGTGACCCGATCAAATCGAATGACAGCGCCAGTAGGCTCTGGTGTGAAGATCGGTTGTTGCCATTGGGGCGTAGAAGCTAACGAAGTCGTGTCGGGCGTATCGTCCCAAGTTGTATTCCCTGGATCGCCTTTCGACAAGTCGTCAAGTTGGTCGTTCTGTGTGGAGTCCTCTACGATCGGAGCCGGTGCTTGCACGGCGATGTAGTCAAACTCATATTCATCGTCTTTGGCGTAAAGCCGAATCGTCTTCTCGGCATGGAGTGCGTGGTACCGAAAGAAACTACGGGCATTGGCAAAAAACAAAGCCGCGCGATTTGCGTCTTCGTTTTCGATCACCTTACCGGCAACTTTCAGGTAAGATGTCAGTTTGTCGTTGTCTGCTTTTTCGTAGTTGATCGCGTCGACGAGGGCGCCGTAATAGTTCTGAACGTGGGGACGAAGCTTGTACTTCTTCTGCTTCATCAATTTGGCTTGGCGCATCACCACAATCTGCAAGTCTTGACCAAAGGCAGGCCACACGCTGGAAAGTGCCATTCCGACCGCTGCAGCGTCTGTATTGCGGGTGTTCTCCAAGACCAATCGAACGCTGTCTTGAAATTGCAGACCTTCAAAGCCGCTACTCTTTTTCTGAGCAAAAGCACCCGAAATCCCGAGAAAAATTAGGGTAATATAGATGGAGGCCCTGTTCACGTGGCAAAACCTTACAAAATCGCCAAAATTTCAGCTAAAACCAATGGAAGGAGGTGGTGTCTCAGTAACGAAAAAATGGCCTTCCCGGTGTCTTTTCCTATTTTAAAATGTGGTGGTTATTGTTTCTGGAGTAGCACAGCGGCCCACGTCTCCTTCTCGCTCTCCGACACTTTCTTCAATCCAGCGGAAGCCGCGCTGGCAACCAAGTCAGCAACGTCGCGCGTGTAGAATCCGCTGATCAGCAAGTGGCCATTCGGCACCAAGTGCGCTGCATATTGATTCATCTCAGCGAGAAGAACATTCTTGTTGATGTTGGCCAACACAATGTCGAAAGTTGAAGAGAACTTAAGGTCACTGATGGCGCCCTGCTGTACATGCACCACCGATGCGACGTCGTTTACCTCCAAATTTTCGCGGCCGTTAATGACGCTCCACTCGTCTATGTCAAAGGCCTCGACCTCTCGGGCACCTCTCTTGGCTGCCATGATCGCCAGGATTGCTGTGCCGCAACCTGCATCCATCACACGCTTGCCGCGATGGTCAATCTTAATTTGATTACTCAACATCAAGTGCGTCGTCTGGTGGTGTCCCGTCCCAAACGACATCTTCGGCGTAATCACGATCTCAATTGGAAACGATCGATTCAGTTGATGAAAAGCCGCGCGAACGAGTACTTGATCGTCGACAATGATCGGGTCCACGTTCTTCTCCCATTCCTCATTCCAATTCTTTTTCTCGACGCGCTCGTAGAGAAACACTAATGGTTTCACGTGTTGATACTTATCACGAATCTCATCGACAAGCTTGCGATCGGCCTTCTCTTCTTCTGCGAAAGCTTCGAAACCTGTGTCTGTCTCCATAAAGGTATCGAACCCGGCTTCGGCGATTTCCGCCATCAAGATCTCGGTAAAATCGGAACTGCAGACAATTTGCAGGCGCGTATAATAGCTGGTTCCCACGCCGCTGCCTAGGCCACGCCTTTAATGATGTCTACGAAGTCGCGTGCTTTCAAAGACGCACCCCCTACAAGACCCCCGTCGACGTCCTTACATGAGAACAACTCCTTGGCATTGTCAGGCTTCACGCTTCCACCGTACAAAATGGAAATTGATTCTGCTACGTCACTTCCGTACTTCGCAGCGATGTGTCCACGAATAACTGCATGCATATCCTGAGCCTGTTGCGAAGTTGCCGTCTTACCGGTGCCGATCGCCCAAACTGGCTCGTAGGCAATCACCACCTTCTTGATATCGTCGGCCGACAAATGAAATAGGCTCTCTTCGGTTTGCTGCTTCACCAAAGCTTCGTGCGTTCCTTTTTCACGAATCTCGAGAGGCTCACCATTACAAAAAATTGGCGTCAGTCCGGCGGCTAAGGCACGGTCAACTTTCTTTGCTAACAACACGCCATTTTCGCCAAAGTATTGGCGTCGTTCGCTGTGTCCAATAATCACATAGGAAATCTCCATCGACTTGAGCATCCCGACCGAAGTTTCGCCAGTATATGCACCCCACTCATGCTCCGAACAGTTTTGTGCGCCCACCGTCAACTTGGAGCCAGCCAATTGATCCTTCACTTTCAAAAGGTAGGGAAACGGGGTGCACAAAATGACATGGGCCGAATTCTTGACCTCGTTCGCCGCCAGGGTAACGAGTTCTGATGCCAACGCGGTGGCTTCCGCCAACGTCTTGTTCATCTTCCAATTGCCGGCTACGATCTTCTTTCGCATGTGTGTTCAGGTTTTAAAGTTGGATTGTGGTTTTATTTCGTCGCAAACGTCACTGTTCCCGTGGGTTCGCTATTTGTCAATCGTAAGCTCTTGGTCTTCCCTTTGAAGTTGACGTTTACCAAATTTGACTGGTCGTCGTGCGTCTCTAAGATTACCTTGTTTGTCACCTCAATCGTCGTAAACTTTTTGATATTCTCCACTTCGACATAACAAATCATCGCAGGACCTTCAATCTCGTGACCGAGGTAATTCAGCTTGACCGACTTCTTGTCGACTTTCATTCGAAGGCGGTCAGCCAAATAAGCCTTCACCAACTCGTCCGTACTTTTACCCGACCCTGGTTCCAAGATGTCAAGACCCTCTTGGCCAACTTGATTTCGCACCGATAGCTCCAAGTCGTCGACAAAAATCCGCATCGTGAGCTGGAGAGCCCGGGATTTCTCGTTGTAATCCACCTCTGTGATCGACAGATGGATCGGGTGAAGTGTTAGCCAAAAACCAAGTAAAACTGAAATCATCGTGCCGTTTGCATTCTAAGGTTCTATCACATGATTTTGAGGACGTGAAATTACAACGTCGCGGGCAGAAAAGACCACCTTTTTACGTCGATTTGCGAGTCCATGTCATGATGTCAAGGTCCACTAGTTGGATATTTTGATATTGGTTCTCCGGTATTTTCCGGCCTCAGATGGATCCAAAGAACCAATTATCAATTTCAAAATGTGCAACTAGCAGGAACTGGCGAAAGACCACCACCAACCAGAAATCTCATTGTTAGTCACGGGATACCTGTATTCCCTCTTAACTTAATGACATGGATTTGCGACTCATCATGGCATCACCGTCTTTCATGTATTTCAACCCGAATGAACCGCATTTTTGAGTTATTATTGCGGTTCAAATTTTCAGTGTTTGGAACCGTTTGCGCTGTACCTTGAAATCGGTAAGGATCACATCCTAGATTTTCGCCATGGCTACGACCACATCCTGTTCGTAATAGCGCTCTGTGCCGTGTACACAATTCGTGACTGGAAGAAAGTCCTCGTTCTTGTAACTGCGTTTACCATCGGCCATTCGATCACCTTGGCGCTCGCTACCCTGGATGTAGTCCGGTTTAGCACCACCTGGGTCGAATTCCTTATACCTGTCACCATTTTTGTAACGGCCGTTTCCAACATGTTCCGGTCGGAGCAAAGCCTCGCAAAGGGCAACATACACATCAACTACCTCTTCGCCGGGGGCTTTGGGCTCATCCATGGCCTCGGTTTTTCAACCCTATTGCGTGAGATGCTAGCTAAATCGGAATCCATCGCATCGCCTCTGTTGGCATTTAACCTGGGCCTCGAGTTTGGACAAGTAATTATCGTTGCAATATTCATGGCGCTGACCTTTCTTGTCGTCGATCTCGCGAAAGTTGGACGGCGCGACTGGAAAATGGTGATTTCTTCGGCCGTCGCGGGGATCGCGCTGATTCTGATTAAAGATTCTGACTTATTGACCTAAATAACCTAGTAATATGAAGTTTCTGTGTTCGATGATTTTGGCAATGCTCACTTTGGGAGCATTCGCTCAAGAACAATCCCAATGGAAAGGAAAATTCGAGCAGCTCGACCAAATGCTGCCGACTCCCAACGAGTACCGAACCGGTTCCGGTGCTCCTGGTCCTAAGTACTGGCAGCAAAAAGCCGACTACGACATCGCTGTCGAACTGAATGACGACAACCAGAGTATTTCGGGAACCGAAACCATTACGTACACCAACAACTCACCCGACATCCTCAAGTATCTCTGGCTTCAACTCGACCAGAACTTGTTTGCTAAAGACAGCAACTCGCCCAAAACTGCTACGAGCTCGGTAAAAGATTCTGTGAGCACCAAGGCGATTGCCGGTCAGCTGGGTCTCTTCGACTTCGATGGTGGTCATAAAATAAAAGCCGTGCGCGATGCATCGGGCAAAGCGCTACCCTATATCATCAACAAAACGATGATGCGTGTCGACTTGCCACAACCTCTCAAACCTGGAGATAAAGTTTCCTTTGGCATCGACTGGTCTTTCAATATCGTGGATCGCAACATGCTCGGTGGTCGAAGCGGAATGGAGTACTTCCCCGAAGACAAAAATTATATCTACACCATCGCCCAATTCTTCCCACGTATGTGCGTATACGACGACGTGGTGGGGTGGCAAAACAAGCAGTTCCTCGGTCGCTCCGAGTTCACTGTTCCATTCGGCGACTATCGCGTAAAGATTACCGTGCCTGCCGATCACATGGTAGGCGCTACTGGTATGCTTGAGAACGCCGCAGACGTGCTCACGAAAACAGAACTCGATCGCTTCGAACAGGCAAAGAAGTCATTCGACAAACCGGTGATCATCCGCACCCAGGCCGAAGCACTCGAAAAAGAGAAGGGACACTCTAAAGAAAAGAAAACGTGGATCTTCGGCGCTACCAATGTGCGCGATTTTGCATTCGCAAGCTCACGTAAGTTTATCTGGGATGCGATGGCAGTCAAACTCCCTACTACACAGCCGCTCGCAATGTCTTACTACCCCAAAGAAGGCAACCCGCTTTGGGAAAAAGAATCAACGATCGCAGTTAAGAACACCCTTGAAATCTATTCCAAACACACGATCGACTACCCCTATCCTCAAGCCACATCTGTGCACACAGCATCAATCGGGATGGAATATCCCATGATCTGCTTCAACTTTGGCCGACCGGAAAAGGATGGTTCTTATACCGACCGGAAAAAGTGGGGCATGATCGGCGTAGTCATCCATGAAGTAGGTCACAACTTCTTCCCGATGATCATCAACAACGATGAACGTCAGTCAACATGGATGGATGAAGGGATCAACAGCTTCGTACAGTATCTCACGGAGCGTGAACGCTATCCCGAGAAACCCCCGGGACGTGGAGACGCCAAAAACTTGGTCGGATATATGAAAAGCGACCCTACCACGATGCGCCCCCTGATGACCAGTGGCGAAAACGTAGTACGGATTGGTGACGAACAATATGGCAAAGCCGCAACAGCACTTAATATCCTGCGCGAGACTGTCATGGGCCCCGAAATGTTTGATCGCGCGTTCAAAGAATACGCTCAACGTTGGGCTTTCAAACATCCAAAACCTTCTGACTTCTTCCGCACACTTGAAGATGCTTCGGCCGTGGATCTCGATTGGTTCTGGCGTGGATGGTTTTATACGACAGACTATGTCGATATGACGCTGGATGAAGTGAAGTGGTTCAAATTGCGCAATGCACAAACCAACTTGGAATCCAAAAACAAAAACGTGAAGAAAGGCGACCTTGGATCGGGTTCATCGACACCCGAGGGCAAAAATGAAAATTTCAACAACGGCCCGCAGTATTTCTCCGTCATCCCCACCGACAACCGCCTCTATGACGAGTTCCAAAACAAGGTGGACGACAAGGCTGTGATCTCAAAACTCGAGAATAAAAACTTCTATGAAATCACGCTCACCAACCGTGGTGGTATGGTGATGCCGGTAATCATCCAATGGACTTACAAAGATGGAACTACCGAAATAGAAAGACTCCCTGCCGAAATCTGGAGGTTGAATGAAACGAAAGTAACCAAGGTATTTGCGAAGGACAAAGAAGTCGTTCGTGTCGTCATCGATCCGAAAGCTGAAACGACCGACGTGAATACTAACGACAATAATTTCCCTCGCGTCGAACAGCCAAGCAAGTTCGAAGAGTTTAAAAAGAAGAATACAAATTAATTTGCTTGCCCGTCTGAAGAGGCGTGAGAAATTCGAATAACTAATGTGCGGAGCTCGTCTCCGCACTTATATTTTTATACAACTATGATAACGACAAGGAAAACTGCGCTCGTAATGTTGCTTAGCATGTTCGCATGCATATCTTGGGCCCAACAACAGCAGGGTTGGAAAGGGAAGTTCGAACAGTTGGACCAAATGCTCCCGACTCCAAATAGCTACAGAAGCTCCTCTGGCGCCCCTGGTCCTAATTATTGGCAACAACGTGCCGACTACGTAATAAACGTAGAGTTGAACGACAACAACCAACTGGTCACTGGTTCTGAAACCATCACCTACTACAACAACTCACCCGAAACACTCACCTATCTGTGGCTGCAGTTGGATCAGAATATCTTGCAGAACGGAGGTATCAAAGACCAAACTACCACGAATCAGGTGAAAGACTCGGTGCCTACACGCCAGTTCGCACGCGCCGTGAATGGTTATGACTACGAGGGAGGTTACAAGATTAAACTTGTCAAGGATGCCACAACTGGCAAAGACCTCACCTACACGATCAACTACACAATGATGCGTGTCGAACTTCCCGCTCCATTAAAGCCGGGAACCAACTTCAAGTTCAATGTTGACTGGAGCTATACCGAATACGATCGGATGAAGTACGATGAACGTGGCGGTTACGAATTCTTTCCAGAAGACGGCAACTATCTCTACACCCTCGCACAATGGTATCCACGTATGTGCGTGTTCGACGACTATGAAGGCTGGCAGAACAAGCAGTTTCTAGGCGACGGCGAATTCACTCTCACCTTCGGAAATTTTAAAGTCAGGATTACCGTTCCCGCAGACCACATTGTTGGCGCTACTGGATGGCTGCAAAATCCCACCGAAGTTCTCTCGAAGCAACAACAAGAGCGCTTTGCCCAAGCACAAAAATCGTTCGAGCAACCGGTGTTTATCGTTACCGAAGACGAAGCCAAAAAAAAGGAAAAAGAACGCTCAACTCAAAAGCGCACCTGGGAATTTCACGCCGACAATGTCCGTGACTTTGCATGGGTTTCTTCCCGTAAGTTCATTTGGGACGCCATGGCCGTAAAGGTTGGTGACAAAACTCCATTGGCACAATCGCTGTATCCCAAGGAAGGAAATCCCCTTTGGGCAAAAGAATCGACTCGAGCAATTAAGAACACGCTCGAAGTGTATTCCTCCCGCACGTTCGACTACCCTTATCCAACGGCGTACTCCATTCATACTGCTTCGATCGGGATGGAATACCCGATGATCTGTTTCAATTATGGCCGTCCGAAGAAAGACGGCACGTATTCGCAACGGACGCTCGAAGGCATGGTCGGCGTAATCGTCCACGAAGTAGGACACAACTTCTTCCCCATGATTGTGAACTCGGACGAACGCCAGTGGACATGGATGGATGAAGGCCTCAACACATTCCTCGAAAGAGAAACAACTCGCACCCGTTACCCTGGCTTTGACGTCACAAGCGGATCCCCGAAAGGGATTGCAAGTTGGATGCGTGGCGACAAAACGCAGATGCGCCCGGTGATGGCAAGCTCCGACAACCAAGCAAAAAGCTTTGGACCAAATGGGTACACCAAGCCGGCAGCAGCACTTACGCTATTGCGTGAAACAATCATGGGTCCTGAACTCTTCGACAAAGCATTCAAGGAATACGCGCAACGATGGGCCTTCAAACAACCGAAACCTGCCGACTTCTTCCGGACGATGGAAGACGCCTCCGCCACCGACCTCGATTGGTTCTGGCGTGGCTGGTTTTACTCAACTGACAACGTGGACATCGAACTAGACAATGTGAAGTGGTACCGTGTCAAATCGACACAGCAGGACCCTGAATCCAAGAATATTAAGACAAAAACCGGTGATTTGGCAGCCGGCAGCGGCGCTGGCAAAGGATTTGACTTCAGTGGGGGACCGCAGGAATTCACGATGCTGAATAGCAACCAAGGGAAAGAAAGCGAACGCAACCGCGAATTCCTGTCGTCGATTAACGACAACGCGATTCGCGCCAAGGTAGAAGGAAAGAATATTTATGAGGTCACTCTCGTCAATAAGGGTGGATTGGTGTCGCCCGTAATTATCGAGTGGACCTACGCCGACGGCTCCAAGGAAATTGAAAGGCTGCCGGCGGAAATCTGGCGCGAAAACGAGGTCGAGATCAAAAAGATCTTCCTGAAAGACAAAGAGGTGGTAAACGTCGTTGTTGACCCAGGCCAAGAAACAGCCGACGTGAATACGTCCAACAACGTATTCCCGAAACGTCCCGCTGCGAACAAGTTTGAACAACTAAAAAAGAACTAATCAGTGGCGACTGGCAGTAGGAAGAGGCGAACCCCAAGGAGGCATTTTTACGTATCTTTGTAAAATTTCGAAAAACTGTATATGAGTAAAGGATTAATTGTTACCCTCGTCGTGATCGGGGGTCTGTTGCTGTTCGGATGGATCTTCGTGATGTGGGGCTCCGGGGTGTACGACAATGCCGTACGTCTGCAGGAAGACGTCAACGCATCTTGGGCCAACGTTCAAACAACGTACCAACGTCGCGCTGATTTAATACCAAACTTGGTGGCAACCGTGAAAGAAGCTGCCGAAAATGAAAAGAGCATCCTCACACAGGTTACTGAAGCCCGTGCTGGCATCGTGAAAGCTAAAACTCCGGAAGAATTGGAGCGTGCCGGTAAGCAAATCAACACTGCGATCAACCTCGCTTTTGAAGCTTACCCCCAGATCCGTTCAACCGAGAACTTCCAAGACCTTCAGGCACAACTGGAGGGCACAGAAAACAGGATCAACGTAGCTCGTCAAAACTACAACGAGAGCATTCGCGGTTACAACACTTACATCCGCGGGTTCTTCAAGAAAATGGCCCTGAACTGGTTCGGTAGTGGCGAAGACTTCTCGGTCCGCAAAGGTTTCGAAGCCTCGGAAGGATCCGAAAACGCACCGAGCGTGAAAGACGCTTTCAAGAACTAAGTAGTTCTCACAAAAAAACTTGGGGTCGTACTTCGAGGCAGCAGCTTCGAAAATACGACCCCAATTCTTTTTTTAAGTCGAGTAGTCGATCGACTACTTCGTTTTCACCTCACGCATCTCGTAGCTTTCGATTACGTCGCCTTCCTTGATGTCGTTGAAGCTTTCGATGCTCATACCGCAGTCGAAACCTGAACGCACTTCGGACGCATCGTCCTTATGGCGCTTCAATGATGTCAACTTGCCAGCGTACACCACGATTCCATCGCGGATCAAGCGAATCGGGTTGGCGCGCTTGATGGAACCATCGGTCACCATACAACCTGCTACCGTTCCCACCTTCGTGATCTTGAAGACGTTGCGAACTTCTGCATTTCCGACAATCACCTCTTCGAGCTCCTTCTCCAACATACCTTCCATCGCCGCCTTCACATCATCAATTGCATCGTAGATGATCGAATACAAGCGAATCTCGATTTCCTCGCTTTCTGCTAGTCTGCGTGCCGCTCCTGAGGGACGTACTTGGAAACCGACGATGATCGCGTCGGAAGCCGATGCCAGCAATACATCCGACTCGGTGATTTGACCCACAGATTTCTGGATGATACTGACCGCCACCTTTTGAGTAGACAACTTCAACAGCGAGTCGGACAACGCTTCCACGGAACCGTCCACGTCTCCCTTCACGATCACGTTCAATTGCTTGAAGGATCCTATTGCCAAACGACGTCCAATTTCGTCGAGTGTAATATGCTTTTTCGTTCTGATGCTTTGCTCCCGAGCCAACTGAGATCGCTTGTTTGCAATCTCACGAGCTTCGCGATCACTCTCCATCACGGTGAATTTCTCACCGGCTTGAGGTGCTCCATCGAGACCAAGAATCTGAACCGGCGTGGCAGGACCTGCTTCCTTGATTCGATTTCCGGTATCGTCGAACATCGCTTTCACGCGTCCGTAGTTGGCACCGGCCAGAACAACATCGCCTACACGAAGCGTTCCTGCTTCTACCATCACCGACGCCACGAATCCGCGACCTTTGTCAAGCGATGCTTCAATCACCGAACCATTTGCAGGTTTGGCGGGGTTGGCGCGCAGGTTCAAGAGTTCCGCTTCTAGCAATACCTTTTCGAGAAGGTCATCGATACCTTTTCCGGTCTTCGCCGAAATTTCTTGTACTTGATATTTACCACCCCAGTCTTCCACGAGGATGTTGATCTTCGACAACGACTCGCGCACCTTCTGGGGGTTCGCACCGGGTTTATCAATCTTGTTGATTGCTATCACGAGAGGTACACCGGCCGCTTGCGCGTGATTGATGGCCTCTTTCGTCTGCGGCATGACGTCGTCGTCGGCTGCCACCACGATGATCGCAATGTCAGTCAACTTCGCACCGCGCGCACGCATAGCGGTAAACGCTTCGTGTCCGGGTGTATCCAAGAATGCAATCTTGTGGCCGCTCTTCGTCGTTACATCGTAAGCACCAATGTGCTGGGTGATACCGCCGGCTTCTTGTGCTGTCACTTTTGTATTACGAATGTAATCGAGCAATGAAGTTTTACCGTGGTCAACGTGACCCATGATTGTCACAATTGGAGCTCGTGGTTGGAGATCTTCTTCGCTATCTTCCTCTTCTACGAAATCGTCTTCTTCATCTGCACTTGCGAATTGAACATCGTATCCGAACTCGTCGGCAATCACCGTGATCGCTTCCGCATCCAATCTTTGGTTAATCGAAACGAACATTCCCAGACTCATACAAGTCGAGATGACTTCGTTCACTGAAACGTTCATCAGAGATGCCAAGTCGTTTGCCGAAATGAACTCTGTTACCTTCAGCACCTTCGAAGCCTCTTGTTCTTGCAAGATGCGCTCTTCTTCAGCTTCTGACACTGCTTGACGCTTTTCCTTCCGGTACTTGGCTCCAGTGAATTTCTTCTGTCCACCGCTCAGTTTAGCGAGGGTTGAACGAATCTGCTCTTGGATTTCTTTCTCGGTAGGTTCCTGCTTTGGAACGCGGGGCGGCAGCGGACGTTTGCCACCAGGGCCCGATGTGTTGCTTTGACCAGGCACAGAAGGCAGTCGCTTCCGCGGACGTTTCTTCTTGTCGTCCCGAAGATCGGAAGACGCAACAGGTTGCTCCTTCTTCTTCTCTTTCTCAGCCGGCAACTCGATACGGTCAACGACTTTCAAGCCTTTCAGTTTGTCGGCCTTTGCCTTGATGAGTTCTTGTTCTTGTTGCTTCTCCTGTACAACTGGAGGCGTTTCAATGGGAGGGGTAACAACCACAGGAGGCGGAGGTGTCTCCACCACGGGCTCGGGTTCCTTTACCTTCTCAACTGGCTTCTTCTCTTTCTCGGCCTCTAGTTCAATTTTTCCAACAACCTTAATCCCTTCTAGTTTCGGCTTCTCACTTTCAATCTTCTCAGGCTTCGGCTCTTCCTTGTGTTGTTTTAAAATCTCCTTGGAGCCCAGATTCTTGATGAGGATACGATCTTCTTCTTCCGTTTTCTTACGATGAACTTCCGCTTCACTCTTGATCGTAACGTTTTCGGCATGCTTAGGACCAATGTTCAGTTGGTGCGCCTCCAACTTCTCCGAGGCAGAAGATGCATACTCCTTGGAGAGCATGGCATATTGCTCCGCCGTAAGCTTCGCATTGGGATTGTTCTCCACCTTGAAACCCTTCTTAGCAAGGAATTCCAAGATGGTGTCTTTCCCAACGTTTAGGCTCTGCGCCGCTTTCCCCAACCTTATTGTTTTCTCTTCTGCCATGCTCAAATTTGACTAGTATTTTCGGGATTTATGTGATTTTAACGTCAATTCTTACTCAAATTCTTTCTTCAAAATCGAGTGAACAGAATCAACAGTTTCTTCTTCCAATTCAGTTCTGCGTACTAATTCCTCTTTGTTCAGCGCCAAAACGCTTTTCGCCGTATCGAGCCCAATTCGCTTGAGTTCGTCGATTACCCAGCTTTCAATTTCGTCTGAGAATTCGTCCAGATCCACATCTTCTTCTTGGATCTCATCCAATTCTCTGAATACGTCGATTTCATAGCCGACTAAACGGCTGGCAAGCTTGATGTTCAACCCCCCCTTACCGATCGCCAACGACACCTGGTCAGGCTTTAGGTAAACTGATGCACGTCCATTCTCCTTGTCGACTTTGATGCTCGAAATCTTTGCTGGACTCAAGGCACGTTGGATGAACAATTCGATGTTTTCGGTAAAGTTGATCACGTCGATGTTCTCGTTCTGTAGTTCACGAACGATGGCATGGATCCTCGATCCTTTCATACCCACACACGCACCCACTGGATCGATCCGGTCATCGTATGATTCTACTGCCACTTTTGCGCGCTCTCCAGGTTCACGAACTGCCTTCTTGATCGTGATCAATCCGTCGTAAACTTCAGGAACCTCTTGCTCGAACAAACGCTCGAGGAAAACAGGCGACGTGCGCGACAAAACGATCTTCGGGTTGCCATTCACCATCTCCACCTTGTGCACAATGGCACGCACATTTTCACCCTTGCGATAACGATCCTTCGGGATTTGCTCGCCACGCGGAATTGAGATTTCATTCCCTTCCGCATCTGTCAACAAAACTTCCTTGCTCAACACCTGGTACACTTCACCAGCGATGATCTCACCTACAATGTCTTTATACTTTTGGAAGAGGATGTCCTTTTCGAGGTCTTTCACCTTTTGCATCAAGGTCTGGCGTGCTGTGGTCACGGCGCGTCGACCGAAATCTTCGATACTAATCTGCTCCGACACTTCTTCACCTACTTCAAAATCGGGCTCAATCTTCTGGGCATCGGTCAGGCTAATCTTATCATGGTCCCAAATGTCTTCAGAATCGTCATCAACAATCTGACGGACACGATAGATCTCAAGGTCACCCTTGTCCGCGTTGATAATGATATCGAAATTGTCGTCAACGCCGTACTTCTTCCGAATCATGTTTCGGAACACATCTTCCAAGATCCGGATCATCGTCGGACGGTCGATGTTTTTCTGCTTCGCAAAGTCAGCAAATGACTCAATGAGATTGTGGATGTCCATGACTAATTCAATTTGACTTGATTCTTTTTGACTAATTCTGTTTAAATGAAACCATTACAAACGCCTTCTCTATTTGATCAAATAACACTTCTTGTTCTTTACTCTCTTTTTTGCTCACCTGAACACGGATGACCAACTTATCTTCGGTCACATTCTCAACTCTTCCTTTCACGATTGACTTGTCCTTCAGTTGGACTTTGAATTCACGGCCCTTGTTCTTAAAGTACTGTCTCTTCAACTTCAAAGGCTGGTCAACACCCGGTGTCGATACTTCGAGGTTGTAAGCCGCCTCAAGCAAATTCTGCTCGTCCAACAACGCCGACAATTTTCGGCTCAGTTCTGCACAAGCATCAATCGTAACACCGTTGTCGCCGTCAACAATCACCAGCAAACGGCCCGGTCGCTGCTTTCCAAAATAGAGCACATCTACGATGAAGTGCCCCGGATCCGACAGCACGGATTCCGCCAATTCCTTGATTTTTGAAGCTACATCCATAAAAATTCCGAACTTCCGGTCGCCCATCCGCCCACGCGGGTGGATAATGAAAGAGGGGACTTTCGGTCCCCTCTTTGCTAAGAAATTCAGATGGTAGTGCAAATATATAACTTTTTTGTTTTGTCACCAAACAGGTCCATCCTCGCCAACCGGCACCCAGTAAGTGCTGCAGCGCTTTTCTTCGTGCTTGCGTCACTCCTTTCGGGATGTGGTCCGAGTTCAACTTCTTCGGACACTGAGACATCGATCACAGTGCCCGCCTTCAACTCCGACTCCGCGTACAATTTTATTCAACGACAAGTCGACTTTGGTCCACGAACGCCCGGTTCCAAAGCACATGCAGCTACCGCAGAATACCTCGTCGAACAACTTAAAAAGTATGGAGCGAAAGTTTCTGTCCAAACATTCAAGGCGCCCACCTTCGACGGAAAAACATGGGACTTGCAAAACATCATCGCCTCTTTCTATCCAGACCGTCAGAAGCGAATTCTACTCGCCGCACATTGGGACACCCGGCCTTTCGCAGACAAAGATTCAGTTCAACGAGATGCACCATTCGATGGGGCCAACGATGGAGGTAGTGGCGTGGGCGTCCTGCTCGAAATTGCCCGCGTATTGCAACTCAACGAACCGCGCGCAGGCGTCGACATCATTCTATTCGACGGAGAAGATTATGGTGAAAAAGAAGGCGCGCCACTCACACGGCCCGCCGATGGTTGGGACGACTGGTGGTGTCTCGGCTCCCAATATTGGAGTAAAAACAAACACAAAGGAAATTATCGGGCCTACTATGGAATTCTTCTCGATATGGTAGGTGGTGCCAACAGCAGGTTCTTCCGTGAAGGGACTGGTGAGCAGTATGCGAGTACGATCATCGACAAAGTATGGAATGCAGCCGCAAAACTCGGCTACTCCGATGTGTTCGTTCCAAAAAAGGTGGGCGCAATCACCGACGATCACTATTTCGTCAGCGCGGTAGCCAAAATCCCCACCATCGACATCGTTCCCTACGATGGTAAATCGTTTGGCTCCTTTCACCATACCACGAGCGACAACATGTCGATTATTAACAAAAGAACACTTGACGCTGTTGGTTCAACAGTGCTTTACGTAGTGTTCCAAGAAAACTAAGCGGCTTATTTCGAATAAGCTGAGAAGTCCTTGTGATCCCTCTGATACAACGTCTCCTTCGGTAGAGACTTGAAGTATTCGTACGTGATCTTTAAACCTTCCGCCCTACTCACCTTGGGTTCCCATTTGAGCAGTTCCCTAGCCTTGGTAATGTCCGGCTGCCGTTGCTTGGGGTCGTCCTTAGGAAGCGGCATATAGGTGATCTTCTGCGTAGTGCCCGT
Organism: Cyclobacteriaceae bacterium; assembly: GCA_044226945.1. Taxonomy (GTDB): domain Bacteria; phylum Bacteroidota; class Bacteroidia; order Cytophagales; family Cyclobacteriaceae; genus ELB16-189. The sequence continues at coordinate 209,178 of JBGAGB010000003.1, forward strand.
CAGTTTCACAATCTCCTCAGCAAACTGTTTGATCGTGATCTCGGAAGGATTGCCAATATTGACGGGCTGGGCATAGTTCGACATCAACAAACGATAGATGCCTTCAACCAAGTCGTCGACGTAACAAAAAGAACGTGTTTGTGAGCCGTCTCCGAAGATGGTCAAGTCCTCACCGCGCAACGCCTGCCCGATAAATGCTGGCAACACACGACCGTCGTTTAGACGCATGCGTGGACCGTAAGTATTAAAAATCCTAACGATGCGCGTCTCCAATCCATGAAAAGTGTGGTACGCCATCGTGATCGCTTCCTGGAATCGTTTTGCTTCGTCGTAGACACCGCGCGGCCCCACTGTGTTCACGTTCCCATAGTATTCCTCTGTTTGTGGGTGCACGGTTGGATCTCCGTAAACCTCTGAGGTTGACGCAATCATAATGCGCGCCTTCTTGGCCCGGGCCAATCCAAGCAGATTATGAGTACCCAGCGAACCGACTTTCAATGTCTGAATCGGAATTTTCAAATAGTCAATTGGACTTGCTGGGGAGGCAAAGTGTAAGATGTAGTCCAACTCACCTGGCACGTACACAAACTTCGACACGTCATGATGGTAGAATTCGAAGTCTTGTAGCTTGAAAAGATGCTCGATGTTTCGCAGATCACCCGTGATCAAGTTGTCCATCGCGATCACTCGAAAGCCTTCTTTGATGAATCTGTCGCACAAGTGAGATCCTAAGAAACCTGCACCACCGGTAATGAGGACCGTCTTCTTACTTGCCATTGACGACCTCCCTTCCAATGCTGTAATAGGTATAGTTCAAGTCTTTCATCACGGGCAAGTCATACAAGTTGCGACCGTCGAAGACAACCTTGTTTTTGAGAATGGTGTTCAGTCGATCAAAATCAGGGGTCCTGAACTCGGGCCATTCCGTCACAATCAACAACGCGTCTGCGCCTTCCGCTGCTTCGTAGGGAGTTGGATGATACGAAATCTTATCACCGAATAGCTTCTTCACATTTTCCATCGACTCCGGATCGTGAACTTTGATCTTCACTCCTTCATTGAGCAACGCACGGATGTTGTACAACGAAGATGCTTCACGGATGTCATCAGTGTGAGGCTTGAAAGACAGACCCCACATCGCAATGGTGAGTCCCGATAACTTATTGTTGAAATGCTTCTTGATCGTAGGGATCAGTTTTGTTTTCATCCCTTCGTTCACATCCATCACGGAATTCAAGATCTTGAAGTCGTACTTTGCGTCAATCGCTGACTTCGAAAGAGCCTTCACGTCTTTCGGGAAGCAGCTCCCGCCATAACCAATGCCGGGGAAAAGAAACCGCTTCCCAATCCTACTGTCGGTGCCGATACCTTTGCGAACTTCGTCCACGTTCGCACCCAGCAATTCGCATAGGTTTGCAATCTCATTCATGAACGTGATCTTAGTCGCCAAGAATGAGTTGGCCGCGTACTTCGTCAATTCTGCCGAACGCTCATCCATGAAAATGATCGGGTTGCCTTGACGAACGAAAGGAGCGTAAAGAGAATCCATCAATTTCCGCGCGCGCTCCGAACGAGTACCAATCACCACGCGATCAGGCTTCATAAAGTCTTCCACGGCAACACCTTCGCGCAAAAACTCAGGATTGGATACGACATCAAAGTCCACTTTCGCTTTCAATGCAATGCGCTCACGAACTTTGTCAGACGTCCCAACCGGAACAGTGCTTTTATCCACAATCACGGTGTAGTCCTTCAACAAGGGTCCTAGATCGTCCGCTACTTTTAGGATGTATTTCAAATCCGCGGATCCATCTTCACCTTCAGGTGTCGGCAACGCCAAGAAAATGATCTTTGCATCACGAATACCTTCTTCCAAGTTGGTCGTGAAGAACAACCGCTGTTGCTCAATGTTTCTCTTAAACAAGTTCTCGAGGCCAGGCTCATAGATCGTGATCCTTCCCGATTGAAGTTTCTTGACTTTCTCTTGGTCGATATCAACGCAAGTGACAGAATTACCAGTTTCGGCAAAGCAGGTGCCGGTCACGAGGCCGACATAACCAGTTCCAACGACAGCGATTTTCATGTGAGATTGATGTGGGTAATGGTGGCTTGCCGTAGGACTTAACTGCACGACAAGGGCCGTAAAAATAGGTCAATATTTCTCCAAATGGAAAGATTTTTCGTTGCGAACAAACATTCGTTTGGTAGAAACTTCCTACTTTTGCTGAAGGCTCAAAACGAAAACGGTGTAGATATGGAAATGGTAGCGGATGGAGGAACAGGAATCAGTTTCCTGGAAAACGAAAATCAGACTATGATCGCGCAAATGATCCGCGACTTCGGCGCGCGCGAGATCAAACCGAAGATGATGGAATGGGACGAATCCCAGGAATTCCCAGTCGATCTTTTCAAGAAACTCGGATCTCTCGGACTCATGGGCGTATTGGTTCCCGAACAATACGGGGGCTCGGGTTTCGGTTATCACGAATACGTAACGGCCATCACTGAACTTGCACGCATCGATGGATCCATTGGCCTCTCGATGGCAGCGCATAACTCACTTTGCACGGGTCACATTTTGCAACATGCAAGCGAAGAGCAGAAGGCCAAGTACTTGCCTAAGCTTGCCACTGCCGAATGGATCGGCGCATGGGGTCTTACCGAACCCAACACTGGTTCTGACGCGGGAAACATGCGCACAGTAGCAGTTCAAGACGGAGATTTCTATGTTCTTAATGGCGCCAAGAACTTCATTACTCACGGTCGCTCCGGAGATGTAGCCGTCGTCATCGCCCGGACTGGCGAAGTAGGCGACTCGCGTGGGATGACAGCATTCATCATCGAGCGTGGAACACCCGGTTTTGCCGGTGGTCGCAAGGAAAACAAGCTTGGTATGCGTGCGTCTGAAACCACAGAACTCATCTTCACCGATTGTCGCGTGCACAAGAGCCAGATCATCGGTAAAGTTGGCGACGGGTTCGTTCAAGCGCTTAAAGTATTGGATGGGGGTAGGATATCCATCGCGGCTCTGAGTTTGGGAATTGCACAAGGTGCATTCGATGCCGCCCTGCGTTACTCGAAGGAACGCCATCAGTTCAATCAACCCATTTCCTCCTTCCAAGGGATCTCGTTCAAGTTGGCCGACATGGCGACGAAGATCGAAGCCGCCAAGTGGCTCATCTATCGCTCTGCCGATCTCAAAAACCGTGGGGAAAGCGTCAATCGAGAATCAGCCATGGCGAAACTGTACGCCTCGGAGGTAGCTGTCGAAGTGGCGAACGAAGCCGTCCAGATATTTGGCGGGTACGGCTATACCAAAGACTTCCCCGTGGAGAAATTCTACCGCGACGCAAAGCTTTGCACGATAGGGGAAGGCACCTCAGAAATCCAAAAAATGGTCATTTCGAGGTCGATCTTGAAGTAGGGGGGTATTTTGCTAGTTTCCGGAGGACTCTTATATTTGCATCCCTAAAATAGAATCAGAGGCATGCTGGTAATCAACATCAAGGAAAACGAGTCGATTGACAAGGCGTTGAAGCGTTTCAAGAAGAAATTTGAAAAAACAGGCGTTTTGAGGGAGTTGCGTTCGCGCACCGCCTTCGAAAAACCGTCCGTACGCCGCCGTGGACAGGTCCTCCGCGCCGTGTACCGCCAAAAGCTTTACGCTCAGGACAACTACTAATACCTGCCTTTTTTGCAGATCTCAACTACGGATTGATCCACAATCCATAGACATTCTATAAACAATCCCCTCGGCCACTTCGACCGGGGGGATTTTTTATTTACATTCATCCAGGATCGTACGGTGGGAAAAGAATGGTAGAGACCTTCCTCAAATACCTTCAATTTGAAAGGAGATATAGCCCGAGAACTTTAGTCTCTTACAGTACCGACCTGCGACAATTCGAAGCATTCCTGACCAAGGAATTCGAATCCTCACCCGCAGAAGCCAACTACGGCATGGTCCGCAGCTGGATTGTCTCCCTCTCAGAACAACAACTTGATGCAGCATCGATCAATCGCAAGATCGCTTGCTTGAGGTCGTTCTATAAATTCCTCCTCAAGCAAGAAACGATCACGAAGGACCCCATGCTAAAGGTGAAGGTTCTCAAGACCAAGAAAAAACTGCCTCACTTCGTAAACGAGCACGAGCTTATCCAGGTGCTCGACGCGGCAAAGACGACAAATGACGACGACCCTGAAAACATTCGTTTACGTAATCAACTCATTATCGAATTATTCTATGCCACCGGCATGCGTTTAAGTGAGTTGATCGGACTACGCGATCGCGATTTCAACTTCCATGAACAAACAGTTAAAGTTCTTGGTAAAAGAAACAAAGAAAGAATCATCCCTTTCGCGGCTGGCATCGTTCAATTAATTGAGAACTATCGAGAAACCAGAAATCGGGAAGTGCAGCGGTTGGATCACGATCATTTTTTTGTTACCAATGAAGGGAAGAAATTGTATCCAAAACTCGTCTACACAATTGTTAAGCGAGGTCTAGCTGGCACGCAAGTTGAAAAGAAAAGTCCACACGTGTTGCGTCACACCTACGCCACGCACTTGTTAAACAAAGGGGCTGAAATTAACGCCGTGAAGGATTTGTTGGGCCATACGAGTTTGGCCGCCACGCAAGTGTACACGCACAATACAATGGAAAAATTGAAGAAGATTTTCGACCAGGCTCACCCGAAAGCTTAAATAGACTTTATGCAGATGTTTAGCATCATTAATAGATTGTTTCACTTAAATATTTCTCGTTATGAAAGTACAGGTTCATGCAGTGCACTTTATTGCCGACCGCAAGCTCATCGCGTTCATTCAAAAGAAAATCGACAAGCTTGAGACCTTTTATGATCGAATGGTCAATGGAGAAGTGTTCCTTAAACTCAATAACGAAGGCATTGAAAACAAAACCGTAGAAATTAAGTTAAACGTTCCGGGGACTCAGCTCTTTGCAATCGAAAAAGCGCGCTCGTTTGAAGTTGCCACCGATATGGCAACGGAAGCCCTTAGAAGTCAGCTCAAGAAGTTTAAAACCCGCATGAAGCAAGGACGTGCTTAGGTAATTGCTCGATAACAAAAAGGGGCCGCATCGATCGATACGGCCCCTTCTTTTTTAAAGCTCGCGAACTTATTTGTTCGTGGTAGGTGTTGCGGGTTTTGGTGTGACCCCCAACTTTTTGAGAACTAGGTTCGAGATATCGAACTTCTCATCGCTGTAAAGTAGGATGTCACCACCTTGCAACAATTGCGGATTGATGATAAAGCTGAAACCATTTTCCTTAGCTACTTCTTCAATGGCCTTTCCTACTTTGCTGAATACTGGCTCCATCAAAGCATTTTGCTTGTTCTGCATCGAAGACTGCGCGTCGGTAGAAAACTTTTGCAAACTTTCATTCAACTGCTCTAACTCGCGCTGACGATCGGCGCGGATGGCGTCGGGCGTTGTTGCAGGAAGCTTGGTAAACGCTTCGTACTTCGTTTGAAGATCACGTTGCTTCGCTTCGATTGTAGATTCCAGCTGAGTACGATGGGCTTTCAATTCAGCATCGATCTGCTTGAACTCCGGCATCTGGCTGAAGATATAATCCCAGTCCGCATATCCGATCTTTTGTGCAACCGGGGCCTGCGCGAACGTGCTGCCTGCAACGGCCACGAAAAAGACGAGGGAGAGAAGGGTTTTCATCTGATTGTTCATTAATGGTTTATTTTCACTTGATTTTGTCATTGGTGTCGCCGAGTCCTAACTCTTCGAGCACAAAGTCTGTATAGTCGTGGCGTGGGTCGGTGTAAATCATCACCAGCTCACCCGACTTATCGAAGATGATCGCCAGTCGGTTCGACTTGGCAACTTTCTCGACTGCATCCCAAACTTTGTCCTGGAGGGGGCGGATCAACTCTTGCTTCTTGAGGAAAAACAACCCACCGAAGCCAAACACTTTCTTATTGTACTCTTTTAACTCGTTTTCCTTCTTCTTGATTTCATCCAGTCGTGATGCTTTCATTTCTTCCGTCAGGAGCACTTGTTCCGCCTGGTAAGAACTGTACAAGCCTTCGACCTTGATTTGCATCTCGCTGATTTCCTTCTCCCAAGCGGCCGACAGTTGGTCGATCTCATCTTGGGCTTTCTTGTATTCCGGCATCTTCGACAGGATAAATTCCGAGTCGATGTAACCGAATTTCTGTGCTTCGGCAATATTCAGGCCGAAAAACAGGATAAATGTCAGCGCCGTGAAAAGCTTCATTTTAACGGATTTGCTGACCGATGGTGAAGTGGAACTGCGAACCGCTTGGCTTGCTATCATTGGGCAGGGTATCAAACCCGTACGCCCAGTTAAGACCAATCAAGCCGAAGGCAGGCATGAAAATCCTAGCTCCAACACCGGCCGATTTATACAGGTCAAACGGATTAAACTTCACATAATTGTTCCAGTTGTTTCCTGCTTCCGTGAATACGAAACCATAGATCGTGGCTGTCTGTCCCGTGGTAATTGGATACCGCAATTCCAAACTGAACTTGTCATATACAATGCCGCCTTCGATCTGGCTTGTCGATGCCGACCCACGCAACGCGTAAAGTGGAGGAGTGACCTTGTTGTTGCCGTAACCACGCAAACCGATAATCTCCTGACCTAGCACGTACGAATTGAAACCGCCAGCCAAGCCATCCCCACCGAGCAGGAATCGACCAAACGGCCCTGCGCCCAAGGCTTTGTTGTACGATCCAATAAAGCCCATGTGAGCGCGCGCTTCCAAGACGAGGCTTCGTCCTTGGGGTTTGTTGCTGCCGATGAGCTTCAGGTAGTACTTCATGTCCAACATCCACTTGTGGAGTTCGACCCATTTGTAGCGCTCCTCTTTGCTGTCCAAGAACGAGGGATCGCGCCAAGCAGACCAAGGTGGAGTCACCTTCAAACTCAGTGACAGGGAGGATCCCGAAGTTGGGAACATCGGGTTGTCGATACTGTTACGCGACAAGGTTGTTTCAACCGACAGGTCATAGGTATGGCCTTGGGCAGGCATCGTCGAGGAGCTCTGGAAGTAATTTTTGTAGTTGTATACCAGGAAGCCCACCGAGTTCACAAGCGTGAAGTAGTTGTCCGGCCACTCAAGGCGACGACCCAAAGCGATCGTGACACCACTCTGCTTGAGATAGGTGTTGTTATCGAACGTAAATGTCGATGTGGGAATCCGCGAAAGCGAGTGGTTTAAACTTACTGTAAAAGAGTTCGGCTTACGTCCACCCAACCATGGTTCGGTGAAAGACAATCCATAGCTCTGGAATGACTTACCTGTAGATTGTGCGCTCACTGAAAGACGCTGCCCATCGCCGACAGGCAATGGTTTCCACTTGTCAAACCTCTTAATGTTCCGTGCCGAGAAGTTGTTGAATGTGACACCCAATGTTCCCACAAATCCATAATAACCGCCCCAACCACCTGAAAGTTGGATCTGGTCATTTGATTGCTCCTCCACTTTCCATTCGATGTCCACCGTTCCGTCATCTGGGTTAGGCCGAATATCCTGATCGATTTTCTGCGGGTTAAAGTACCCCATCTGCGAAAGCTGTTGCTGCGTACGGATCAAATCGGAGCGGCGGAACTTCTGCCCCGGCACTGTGCTTAACTCGCGACGAATCACGTGATCGCTCGTGCGGTTGTTTCCACTGATGATCACTTCATCGATGATGGCTTGTTCTCCTTCGCGAATCCGCATCTCGACGTCGATCGAATCATTGACCACAGCGACTTCTACCGGCACCACGCTAAAAAAGAGATATCCATCATCCATGTATAGCCCGCTGATGTCGGCACCTTTCGGGTTAAAGCTTGTCTTCTTGTCAATTAATTCCTTGTTATAAACATCACCTTTCTTGATGTCGAGAATTTTGTTCAGAGTGGACGCACTGTGCAAGTAGTTGCCTGTCCAAATAATGTTCCTGAAATAGTATTTCCGCCCTTCAGACACTTTAAAATGGACATCGATTGAACGTTTGTCGAAGTTGGTGATCGTGTCGAATACGATTTCAGCATCGCGATAACCCTGGGAGTTGTAGTAGTCGATAATTTTTACTTTATCGTCGTCGAAATCGGACTGGATAAACTTCGATGAATTGAACACGTTCAATTTCACGTGTTGGTTGACAAACTCTTTCAGCCCACGCCAGCCTAGGTCTACCGAAGAGTCGCGGTATTCCTTAATGTCTTTCGGGCGGAAGCCCAAGACAAAACCAAGGGCAGCACGGTGAAGGGTGACACGCGCATACTCATGTGTCTTCTTCATTTTGCGCTTAAGTGTTGTGGCGCTGATGTTGTCGTTGCCTTCGAAGGTAATCTCGTGAATGCGGACCTTTTGCTTCAGGTCGACGTCGATCTTTAAACGAATATTTCCACGGCTCAGGGTATCGGAGATCTGCGTGATCTTCACTTCGGTGTTGAGGAACCCTTTCTTGATGAAGTGTTTCCGAACCGACATTTCGGCGTTCCGGATCATCGCTGCTGTTACGATTTTTCCTTTGATCAAGTTGAGGTCTTCTTTGAGTGCCGACTGCCGACCTTTGGCAATGCCCGTGAAGTAGAAATCAGCCAATCGCGGGCGCTCAGCGAGTCGAATGAGGAGGAACACGTTTTGTCCTTCGATCTTTTCGACTTCGATGGCGATGTCGCCGACCAGACCATGATTCCAGAGCTTGCGCATGGCTCCTGAAATCTTATCACCGGGGATTTTCACTTTGTCGCCCACGCGCAGACCAGTAAGGGAGATGATCGCGTTCTTATCAAGCACCTTCAAGCCTACCACATCGATTCCACCAATGATGTATTCAGTGGGGTTTGCATAGTTGAGATTGTCGGCTGGAGCGGCAGGAGTAGACTGTTGCTGCTGCTGGCGGCTACGGAACTGCCCGGTCGCTGGCAGCGAGTATACCAAGACGCAAATAGCAATAAGGGGTAGTAGTCTCTTCATCATTACGCCGTGCGTTCGAGCACCTTTCCAAATCTTCTTTCCCGTTTCTGGTAGGCACAAATGGCCTCGTACAAATCCTCTTTTCTAAAATCCGGCCACAACGTCTTCGTGATAAAAATCTCGGTGTATGCGATTTGCCAGAGCAAGAAATTACTCACGCGCAACTCGCCACTGGTCCGGATCAACAACTCGGGGTCGGGCATACCTACAGTTTCCAAGTGGCTCGCAATGAGCCGTTCATCGATTCGATCAATCGAGATGGCTCCGGTTTTCACGTCTTCAGCGATTTGCCTCATCGCTTTCACCAACTCTGAGCGGCCGCTGTAACTGAGGGCAATTACTAACGTCAGACCAGTGTTGTTTCGCGTAGCTTCAATCGCTTCTTGCAAGTTTTTTTGGCAGTCGCGCGGAAGGTTTGTGATTTCCCCAATCGCGCGAAGCTTCACCTTATTTTCATGAAGCGTTCCGATCTCCTTTTTCAGAGTGTTGACAAGCAACTCCATAAGGCCATCGACCTCTTCTTTGGGCCGCGCCCAGTTCTCGGTGCTGAAGGCATACAGGGTAAGGAACTTCACTCCGAGTTCGGCACATCCTTCGGTCACAGCGCGGACTGCTTCAACTGCATTCCTGTGGCCGAAAATGCGGGCAGCACCCTTTCCTTTGGCCCATCGGCCATTGCCATCCATGATCACAGCGATGTGTTCTGGGATGTTCCCGGGTTGAATATTTTCCTTTAAAGAAGCCACAAGGCAGCAAAAATAGCCGTTTTAGGGGAACTTTCGCATACCCCCCCGGCTTCCCACGATTTTCAATTCAAAAAATAACAGGGCCCGTTTTATGTCTCCAAAACCAACATTCTCGTCTCCACATTCCGATATATGATCAGGTCAAAATGAACCGAATTTAATAGGGGCTTCGGGGACAGGGAATGTCGTAGAACGTGCGGGTAAGGGTAATGCCCATGAAAAAATATGTGTCGTTGTCGAATCGATTGCCGTATTGGTAGTTCTTAATCGACGGGTCGTTGTCCGAAATGTTATCGAGGTAGTCGAAAAAGGTCCTGCGGCTGGCAAATTCGAAGGCGATGTACCAGTTGGGATTGAGCACGTACTTGACCCCCCCACCCAGTGGGATTGCCATTTGGACATTACTGTATTCACCATTTTTCGAGGTGACGCCGGAGATTCCAAACATGGCCAGACCTCCAACCAAGTAAGGCGTAAACCGAAGCTTGTGTCTGGAATCTCGCCAGTCCAAGAAATGGTACTCGAACATCGTCGATCCTTCGATGACCGTAATATTGAAACTGTATTTCCGCTGTGTGGCGAAGGCATCGATGGGATGTCCTCGGTCGTCGCCACGCAACTTGCCGCCGGTAAGGCCCGCGCGGAAACTGACAATTGAACTGATGTTGTGTCGGTAAAAGACTGTAAGGGCTGGTTCGCTTAAACTCGGATTGTAAAATCGAACTAAATCTCCAACGTAATTGAACGTTCCGATGCCTCCGCCAACCTCGGCTTTTTGACGCAGTTGGGCGTTTGCTCCGAATGACAGGAACATCACCGCCGACAAGATGAATGTCAGCTTCTGAATATTCCCGAGCTTATGCATTACCGGAATTTGGCCTTGTGATAAGTTGCCCCGATGATATAGGTAAGACGGAAACTTGTGACCATGTAGACGTCACGATCTTTCTTGCTCCCGCGATTATTGTCTTTGAACTCTTGACCGTAGCCTGCCTCCACCGTGTATGTCTTCCCATCATAGTTGGATACGTATGTGTTCGTACTGGTTGGCAACTTCAGTTCATTTGTACGATATGACATTGCCCTCGCCAAGTCGCTGTTCAATGCTCCTAGGTCAACATAGTTACCACTCACATCGTCCAAATAGTCTGTGAACGTATAGCGGAATCCAATGTCGGCCCACAGGTCCATTACTTCATTCAGGCGAAGTCGCGCACCAAGTCCAAACGGAATAGCGGCCTGCAACAATCCGTAAGGCTTGATGCCGTAGTTCACGTCTGTTTCTTTCAGTTGCGAATATTGGCCTTCAGTGCCGAGCGGACGGAGCTTCACCCACTTGCCAGCATCTGCCAACGGGTTGCCATTCAGGTCAGTCGCGGGTGCCAGCGCCTTAGGTTGGTGTAAGAACATCCCTATACCAACGAACACATATGGCGTCCATTTTACGCGGCTGATATAATTTCCATCATTTTCGAAGAGGTCTAATATTGCGACTGCAGAGAGTTCCTTGATTTGGTTGCGGAACGAAAGATTCCGTTTGTAGCGATACACACCGTTGGCGAGGTCGTCTTTATTTGCCGATTCAGCATCAGATCCTTTCAGTGTGCCGACCATCATTGTTCCGAGCACTGTGTAGCGCGGCCCAAAACGGTGCATGAATGACACGCCAAACCCTGGGCGGGTGAAAGAAATATCGGTGCTAATCTTAGTCGGTTTTGGCGCCAAATCGCCATAATAATTCAGTGCATTCACTGAAATGCCGATGGCCGAATAGGACTTGGTCTTTCCGAACGTGTTCTTGTTTCCGCGGAAATTGCCAATACGCTTGTTGTTTTTCTTGATCGTGTGCCTATTGATTTGCGCTTCCGCTTGAGCGGCCATGAACAACACGACCAACACCAACCACAACTTTCTCATGTATGGTAAGATTACAAAACCCTAAAGTTACAGAATATTATCGACAACTAGGATAGACTCAGGTGGGGTCGTTTTGGAACCAATTTCTTTCTTTTTGTTAGTTCCGGACGTCCAGACCCCAGTTGAGCTTCTGACGGAGGGTCTTGAAGTAGTGGTACCCGGGTAGAAGCACCAAATTGATCTTAAATTTCTCCTTTTTCACCTTTAACTGGGTGTGGGCGTCGACGGTCTCGTACCGGGAGTCAAGCGATACGAGGAACCGCTTGCTCCGCCCCTCGATCGTAAAGGTAATTTCAGAGCTGTCGGGAAGTACTATCGGGCGCGCGGTGAGGTTGTGGGGGCTTACGGGGGTGATCACAAAATTGTCGGATCTGGGGTAAACGAGGGGTCCACCACAGCTCAGCGAGTAACCCGTGGATCCCGTGGGTGTGGCCAAAATAAGCCCGTCCGCCCAATAAGAATTTAGAAGCTCCCCATCGACATGGACGTGAACAGTGATCATCGACGACGAGTCCTTTTTGAAGATCGTCATGTCGTTTAAGGCAAAAGGCTGATCACCGAACAACGGCTTGTCCGAGAAGAGTCTCAGCAAAATACGTTGATCGAGTTCAAAATTTCCCTTTAGTAAATCGGCGACTGCCTGCGCGACATCGTTCCTGTGAGTCGTGGCCAGGAACCCCATCCGGCCGGTGTTGATACCCAGAATGGGGACCCCCGAATCGCCGACGTAGGTGACGGATTCAAGTAGCGTTCCATCGCCTCCCACCGAAACGAAAAAGTCGACACGCGAAAGTTTGTCGCCTTGTTTAAACGACTTTAGCTTCAGCCGCCGTGCATCACCCTTCGGGAGGTGGTCCATTAAATTCTTGGACACGAGCACATCCACTTTGTGTTCACGAAGGTCTGCGACCAATTTTTCAATAAAACCGGTGGAAGCACTTCGGGTATCTCGACCGTGGATGGCGATGCGCATGTGCGAAGTTGGGCGTGAGGGTTATGAATCTAAGAACTAGTCGCGAAAGAAGTTGAATGACTCGATCTTATGTTCTCTTAATTTCCTGTCGTTAAATGTTGAGATACCTCATCAACATGTCGAGGCGCTCTTTTTCATTCGAAGGATCAGTTCGATTCTCTTGATAACGAGCGATTACCCGATAGCCAAATCGCTCCAAAGTGGCAACGATCCGCGACAAATCCTGTTGATTGATCTTGAGTGTTAGTTTGATCTTCCCCTTATCGAGAGGATCTTCCACGATCATGAAGCTGATGATCTTCGCATTGTTCTCCTCGACATACCGGGCGATCTCAGCCAGAGAATAGTCGATCAAGTTCATCGACAAGACGATAATTCCCCCTGGCATTTGGATCGCGGCCGATTGCGCAAATGACGTCATCACATCTTGCACCGTGATCACTCCCACATAGCGATCTTCGTCATTTAGCACGGCAACAATTTGAAGCTTGTTGTCGCTCGCAACACGCAAAATGTCGTACACGTGGGTCTCATTATGAACGACACACTCTTTACCGATTAGCTCGAACTCTCGAAGTGGGCGCTCGATGTCGTTTGCTTCGAGAATAATTTCTTCGGAAATGAATCCCATCAATTGCCCGTCGTCGATCACGGGGAGATGATTGCAACGAAATTCTTCCATCCACACGATTGCTTTGTGTGCATCGTCGTTCACCTTCAGCGGTGGAATCATATGGTTGATCAATTCCTCTGCAATCATTGGGCGGGGGCTAAGAATTCCTCCACGAGGTCGTTGAAGCGGTCTGGATGTTCCATCATGGGTGCATGACAGCACAAGTCGATAAACTTGAGTTGTGAGTTTGGAATCAGGCGATTGAACTCATGTGCTACCATGGTAGGTGTAATAGTGTCGTTCAAACCCCAAACTAACAATGTGGGTTGCTTGATGTTTGGGAGATCATTCGAAAGATTGTTGCGCTGCGCTGATTTGGCAATCGCCACGATCCTCATACACTTAGGAATGCTTTTAGTGGTTTCGAAAACTTCATCCACCAATTCCTTTGAAGCAACTTTGGGGTCGTAAAACGTATACTCGACGCGCTCCTTCACATAGTCGTAGCTTCCGCGGCGAGGGTACGACCCACCCATGGCATTTTCGAAAAGCCCGGAACTTCCTGTCAGTATTAGTTTTGAAACTTTGTCTGGGTTGTTAAGTGTGTACAGCAAACCGACGTGGCCTCCAAGCGAGTTCCCCATAATGATGGGTTTCTCGATCTTCATCACTTTGACGAACTCTTCCACGAAAGTGCGAAGCCCTTCGAGGCCGGCGTCTTTTATTGGCATCTCGTAGATTGGCAGCATGGGGATCACGACGCGGAAGTTCTTAGAAAAGCGTGCAACGACACCTTCCCAGTTGCTGAGTGCGCCGAATAGACCATGCAATAACATCAAGACCTCGCCACTGCCCTCGTCGACATATCTAAATCCATCCTTTTCCTTGACGTTAAGCGCCATACACGAGTCGTAATTTGGAGATAAGTAACAAAAAAATCAGAACCTGCGGAAACCTAGTAGGATGGGAATATTTCCTGTAAAAACGGAACGAACTGTGCAACCCATCGAGCCATTCCGGGTGCCAGATGCGCAGTAAACGGATATAAGAACGATCCATCAGTCCATTCTGTCGGTGGTTCCCATCTAAACGAATCCGCGATCCACAACAACACGCTCAAAACAAAAAGAGTTTTGAACGCCCCTAGCACGCTGCCAAAGATCTCGTCTACCCTTCCCAGAAACGATTTGTCGATCGAATTTCGAATCGACTTCCCAAGCAACGTCACCAATAATACAATGATGACGAAGATCACGAGAAATGTGATGTAAGGAAGCGCTTCCTTGTCTGCGTTGAATTCATCTTGAAGGAACAACATTCCTTCACCAGTAAGTTTGAAGGCGCCAAACACACCAAGTATCAATGCAAGCATGGTGACAAGCCCCATGAGGAACCCGTCCTTATAGCCTTTGTAGCCACCTATGATGATGGCAATTAAAATCGCAATGTCTGCTTTGCTCAAGATGCGAGGAGTTTCTTCACGAGTTCCGAGACCAATTTACCATCGGCTTTTCCGGCTAGTGCCTTCGTGGCGGTACCCATCACCTTCCCCATGTCTTGTGGACCTTTTGCTCCGACGGTGGCAATGATTTTTTTCAATTCCTCAGTGATCTCATTTTCGGTTAATTGCTTAGGCAAGTAGCGATTGATCACGTCCAGTTGAAACAATTCGCGCTTGGCGAGATCTTCACGTCCTTCCTTTTGGAAAATGTCCGCCGACTCTTTGCGTTGCTTTGCCGCTTTGGTCAGCAACTTCATCTCTACGTCTTGTCCGATTTCTCCAGAGCCTCCTTTTTCGGTTTCAGCCAAAAGAATTTGTGACTTAATGCTTCGAAGGGCTTCGAGTTCTTCTTTGTTCTTCGCCAACATTGCTTGCTTGATGTCGCTATCGATCGTTTGCTTAAGGCTCATAAAAAAATGTTTATAGTATACGTAGTGCAAAAATATTGAACGAATTTTGTGTTGGTCACCCTGACTGCAATTTTAATGACTCGATTAAGTGTAAATATCAACAAGATTGCCACTTTGCGCAATGCGCGCGGCGCAAACAATCCAGATGTGACCAAAGCAGCGATCGACTGCGAGCGTTTCGGTGCTCAAGGAATTACAGTTCATCCTCGTCCTGACGAGCGGCATATCCGATTCAGCGACGTGCTCCAGTTGAAAGAAGTTGTGACAACCGAGTTCAACATTGAGGGCTATCCGGACGAACGGTACGTAGATATCATCGCGAAGACAAAACCCGCACAAGCTACCCTTGTTCCCGACGGGCCGCACGTCATTACCTCTAACGCGGGGTGGGACACCTCGGTTCACCAATCGTTTTTGCTTGATATCACCAAGGAACTGCATCGTCACGGTGCGCGGGTAAGCATTTTCGTCAACCCGGATCCCAAGATGGTCGAGGGTGCAGCGAGGGCAGGGGCCGACCGAGTCGAACTTTACACAGAACCTTACGCGTCGGAATACCTAAAAAACCCTTCGCTGGCGGTGGCTGCCTATGTAGAAGCGGCGCGCGTGGCCCGCGAGGCTGGTCTGGGTGTCAACGCCGGTCATGATCTTGATTTGAACAACCTCGCCTTTCTAGCCAAGTCCATTCCTTGGCTCGATGAAGTGAGTATCGGCCACGCCCTGATCTGCGACGCCCTTTACCTCGGGTTGGAGAACACGATCCGTCTGTACTTGCGCGAACTCGAGCTGCACTAGCCCGATCCAGTTCGAAAATGTGGCACTTCAGTCACCGAAATCCGGGCTTCATCTCCATCTTTTTCGGCGATTCCAACCTCCTGCCTACGTTTGGGTGTCAAATCGGGGAAGTTATGTTCAAGAGTCGAAAAATAACCCTTCTGGTGGGCGTCGCGATCGCGGTGCTCGTTTGGCTTTCGACCGATCTATTCGGCATGGGCCTCTAACCTCAGGGCGCATTCACAAGATTTGCCACCTCAGGCACAAAAATTAAGTTGTTCATTTGGCCGACCACATGCCCATAGTGGCTTTGGACGTAGTTCGATAAAGGCTTTACCGTGTACCGCCTAGGGTTCGGAAGAGACGCAGCAATCATGGCCGCCTCCTCGCGCGTTAATTTAGAAGCTGGTTTTCGAAAGTACTTCTGGGCAGCGGCTTCAGCGCCAAAGAGCCCTTTCCCCATCTCAGCGACGTTCAAGTACACCTCCAAGATTCGTTGCTTGCCCCATACGTTTTCGATCATGAATGTGAAGTATACCTCCAGGCCCTTTCTGAACCAGCTCCGCCCCTGCCAAAGGAATACATTCTTCGCCACTTGTTGAGAGATGGTGGAGGCACCACGAATCCGACGCGACTTTTGGTTTCGTTCCGCCGCCTCCTGAATACTCTTCCAGTCAAAACCATCGTGAAAAGGAAACATTTGATCTTCGGACGCGATTACCGCAAGTTTCATGTTGGGTGAAATCTCATCCCACGACACATAGTCGCGCACCAAGCCGTCGCCACTCATCCACCGACTCAATTGGGTCGTCGTGATGGGCGGGTTAACAAATCGAAGCAAAACGATGTAGATAAACTGAGCAACGAACAGCACCGCGAACGTTCGCCACGCCCATCGCCAAATGCGAAACAACAAAAGGCGTCGTTTCCGCTTTTTCTCTTCAGCATCCATGTAGATTAAACCAACAAGAACTCGATCGTACTGTCAATACCTCCAACTTTTCAGATCTGCGCCAGCGGGGGCGCTTTCCGAAATTCGTTTCATGATTTTAGTAAGGTACATCGTATTGTATCGCAGCCGCGAAATATAGTTCGGGTTTTCGTGGTCACCGTTCCAACAGTGCTCGGCGCGGTCGCCGTAGTCCACCTCTCCCTTGTAAAACGGTGTGTTCGTCTTCTTCAAGAAATCTTCCATCAAGTACACGGCGTTGTTCAAATAGAAATTATCCATATCACCACAATAGATATGAATCTTGCCTTGGAGCTTTGGCCCAAGGGTCGCCCAATCGCGTTCAAGAATGTGTCTCAAGTCATAATTCTCCTTCCAGTATTCAGCGACCTTGGGATCAATCTCACCTGTCAACTTATCGAAGATGCGGGCTGGATATCCATCCGGACCTTGCGGTGAATACACCGCCTCCCAAATGTCCCATTGTCCTCCTGATCGACTGTGTGTGCCGAGCGCCAACTCGAGGTGATTGCTTTGCTCGACCGTGCTAGTTAATTGCCCCAGGTAGTTTCGAGCAGAAGGCAACGCGAGTTTCTTAAAATCAGACTCATAGTAGTAAGCATTCTTCTGTTTGTAGATATCTACAGTGCTGTACGCACGAAAGTCGACTGGGTCGGGACACGCAGCGAAACATCCGTTGAAATCGTCGGGGTAGAACATCTGCACGGCGAGTGCTTCCCATCCTCCTGTGGAACCGCCATAAGTGAAACGCGCCCAACCCTGACCAATTCCGCGAAACTGTTTTTCAATTTCTGGAATTAGTTCTTTCATGATCGCGTCGCCGTACGGTCCAAGGTTGGCGGAGTTTACGGCGTATGAATCATCGTAATACGGATTCGCATGTTGTATCTCGACGATCAAGAATCGAGGAAAGTTTTTACTCTTCCATTGTTGATAAAAATTGTAGGCCTCTTGTTTTTGAAGCTTGTTGTAGCCGTAGATGTGAAAACGTTCTATGTAATCGGTTGTATCCATGTCTGATGGTGGTGGCTCTGTGCTAAAGCCACCGAAGTCGCTCGGAAAATGACCATGGAACACCATCAAAGGATAGTGCGCGTTCGGATGCTCTTCAAAACCTTCGGGTAGCAACACGTGCGCACCTAAGTACATTGGCTTTCCCCAGAACTCTGAAAGCAACTTGCTTTCAATCTTGATGTGGCGGATATACTTAGTGTCTTTCGCTTCGCTCACTGGCGGTATTACTTGGTCGATGGTGAGTTGGGTGAGTGACGACACTTTAGGATCAAGCGTCACTTTGACTGGGTTGCTATAGAAATTGCCGGGCTTTGAATGCCATTGCTGACCTTCACCTTGGTCTGGTGGGAGCTTTACGGTATGTCCACTTTTGAGGTGGAAAGTCTCGTAACGATTGATGAGCGCCTGCACGTAATAGTCTCCAGCTGGAATTTCGCTCAAGCTTGCAAAGGGGAATCCGTATGCGTTCTCCCCAACTTCAATAACCTCTCCCGGTTTCAATCCTTCGATATCCAGACCAAATACCAATTGTCCTTGCAACCCTTCGTTCACTTGAAAACGAGGTTCGCGTTTGTCATTGTTTGCTAACATGATCAACAGCCGACCATCTTGTGCTTGATCGCTCAATTCCTTGGTGAACGCGATTGAGAATCGAAGCAGCGACGTTGAGTCGTGTGTCGGCTCACATCCAAAAAGTATGCAGAGCACAACAAAAAGGGAGATCTTTTTCATCAGAGGCGGGAAGGTTTAGTTTCATTAAGGTAGAAAGAAAGTCGCGACGTTCGCGCACGCGTTCAATCCTCTGCCTGCAACATTCCTTGCGCGGAGAAAATGGGGGTAAAAACGTCGATTTCGGATTTCGCTAGATAGCAAACGTTAGTATATTGCAAATTAAAACGACGCCGGACAGGCTGTATGGAGATTTACCTGGTGGAAGACGACGAGATCTATGCGGAATTCATCCGCAAGGCGTTGCTTGGCCAAAACGCTGAGTGGATCGTCCGGCATTTTCCAACAGCAGAGGATGCCGAAAAAGCAATCAACGGCAAACTCCCCGATGTTCTGATCATCGATTACAAACTTCCAGGCATTTCAGGAATAGATCTTTACGATCGGATCAAGTCGCGCGTCAAAGAAAATAACAAGGTGATCATGTTGAGCGCGCTCGACGATGGTCAAATGGTGCTTGGCTTTATCCAGAAAGGTGTACGCGATTACGTCATCAAAGATGAGAACGTTGTCGATTCTCTGAAGGCGATCCTCGACGGCAAAGAGGATGACTACTACTTGTTCAACTAATTCTTCTTTTTAGATTTTCTTTTGCAACGTCAGCACCTGTGGAAGTGTGACGGTGAATGTTGATCCTTGTTGCAAAACGGTGTCACACTTCACATCTCCGTTCATACAAGTCACAAGCTGCTTGACAATACTCAGTCCCAACCCTTGCGAACTTTCACCACCAGTGGGGCGCGGTGTGAGCTTTTTAAACTTCTGATACAAATTTGCGAGGTCGTCGGAGTTCAAACCCGGGCCTTCGTCCTGAACAGCAATGATCACGTGCGATCCACTCGTTGATATACGTACAGTGACTTTCTTCTCTGGTTGTGAAAACTTAAGCGCATTGGATAGCAAGTTTTCCATTATACGGCTGATGTAGTTTTTATCACCAACCATTTCAATTTTTTCGGGCGTTTGATAATCTATCTGGATATGCTTCTTATCGGCAAGTACATGGTATTGCTTAATCAACGGTGAAATGACTTGCGGAAGGTTGAACTTCTCCGGATATGGCTCAAGTCCCTTCTCTTCAATCTTCCGAACGTCGACGATGTTGCGAACCATGTTCAGTCCGTCGCCGACAATTTGATACATCTTGTTGAGGTATTCCTTTTGCTCGTCCGTGAAATTGCCCGGACTCATTTCCAAAAGCTGCGTCAACGCAAAAATCCGATTGAACGGACCTTTGAGATCGTGTGAGACGAGCATGATCAATTGCTGCTTCTGACGGTTGAGGTCTGCCTGAACTTGGTTCTGAACCTTCAACTCACGTATCTGTTTCTCGATTTCATGGCTTTGAACCAGTAGCAGGACTTTTTGCTTTCTCAACTTCGTGATGACAATGGCCAATACAATCGCGGCAACCACTAACAACACCGCTAAAATGATCAACCAGCTATTGGCCATGGGGTTTTTACAAATTCAGCCTTGCCCAATATAAGAGGAAAATTGAACTACCCCCTAGGTGAGGTGTTTCAAGCCAGCAGGCTGGTCGAGCATCCACCCTGTGACGCTCATCCTTTCTTTTGTTGATGGGAGAACCTCGTGTTCTAGTGCGTCGCTTCGAAAACACACCATTCGGCCCGCCAAGGGTAAAATATCGACACTGCCATTTTCCGGGTACATCCGCAATTGTCCCCCCTGTTCGGCGGTCCACTCCCTGTTGAGGTAGGTGATGATCGAAAGCTTGCGGTGATCTCCAGGCTTGAATTGGTCGAGGTGTCGCTTGTAGTATGCCCCGGCCGGATAGACCGTCATGTGCAACTCGATGTCCTTCAAACTCAAAAATAAGGTTCGGTTGGCATACAACATCAGTTCGTTCACGCGGTCGAGGTACATCTTGACGATGCCCCCGGCATGAATGGGATCGATCCATCTGATATAGTCGCCACGGATGGATTCATTTACCCTAAACTCCGTCTTTTGGCCGATACCCGCCTTTTTCATATGTAACAACCCGTCGCGAAATTCGTCGAGGCTGAGAAATGAGTCGACCTCCTCGGGCGTTAGAAACGAGTCGACGACCGAGTACCCGAATGTCGCTAGGTCGTCCACAATTGCATCGAGGTTGTAAGGAGCTTGATTCATTGTCGCAAATGTAACAGGGGCGCTTGACTTATGTGCCGCCTTCCTACCTTTGCCACTGTTTTTGACGCGTTATGAAATCCTGGTTAATTGTGTTTGCGATCGCTGCAAGTTTGGTGGGATGCCTTCCAAAGGATTCCGTACAGCTCCGTGCAGTAAATAATATCTCACTCGAACCCGGTGTCCCTCCAGTACTCACTGGCGACGCGGTGTTTTTCAATCCCAACACATCACGGATGCGCTTGAGGCAAGTTAAGATCGATGTCTTAGTCGACGGCAAGAAGTCAGCATCGGTCGACCATGACTTGAACATTATTGCAAAGCCGAATTCCGAGTTTACGATTCCTTTGAAAGTCAAACTTCAAATGGAAGACTTGGGACTCGTTCAGACCTTAAAGAGCCTTTTCGGTGGAAAGAAATATGAACTGCACTACGTTGGACATTTGAAAGTAAACGTGAACGGTTTCCCCATGAGAATTCCCATCGATCATAAGGAGGAATTCAAAATTGGATTTTAAGATGGCTTAAAAAGTAAGAGGCCATCCTTTTGAGATAGCCTCTACGTTAGTTCGAGTTCCCAATGCTACTTCGGGAATAGACTCTTATCGAGTCCCGGAATCAGCGTCATCGCATTCTTGTAATAGATCTTTTTCAAAATCTCGTCTGGCAAACCTATTCCATACATGCGCCAAAAAGCGTGGTAGCGTTTGTGGTATGGGAAATACTCGTCTTCTGTTTCTAGCACACGGAAGTACGTCTCGTACTCTTCAGGGACCCAACTATCCTTTCCAAAGAGTACACGGTCCTGGTATTTGGTGAGGAAGGCTTTGGCTGCTCGGGGTTGGCGTCCCAGCTCGGCAATGACAGCTCCGATTTCGGTGTACATGTTCGGATACATATCCAAAAGTCCACTCAGTTTTTTCAAGTCACTTCCATACCAACCCAAGTGTGCGTTGATGAACTTCGTCTTTGGGTGCTTCTTGAAAATGTTGTGTTGTTCTGCGATCACCGTTTCCCATTTCACCGGGTCTGTATCGTGACGTCTTCCAGGATGTAGTTTCAACTCGAGCCATCGTTCGTTGTTCTTATCGATCGGTTCCCAAAACTGTTTGGGGTCGGCAGCGTGGATCAGCACCGGGATTCCAAGCTCACCACATTTTGCCCACACCGGATCTATCCGAGGATCGTCGATATGAATGCGCTCACCTTTTGCGTCCTTGTCGAAAAGGCCTAGGCTTTTGTAAATCTTAAGCCCCTTGGCTCCTCGTTTCACGTCGTCTTCCAATTGCTTGCAGATGCGAGCGCCCCAGTCGGGGTTGTCGATGTCGCGAAAGTCTACGTTCGTAAAAAGAACAAAGCGACTGGGGTAATGTTCCTTAATGTTTTCAATGGATTTTTCGAGATGATCGCCACTACTCCGAAAGCCGCGCCCACTCAAATTGACCATCACCGCCATGTTTAGCTTATCCATTTCCTTCACCCGCTCACTCAGGTCACCATTATTCATGTTGCCATAGTGATTGTGAATGTCTATGAATGGAAACTTCGACCGAGTAAGGTGATGTTCCTCCACCACGAGCGTTGATGGCGGATCATACTCCTCGAAATCCATTTTCATGTCGAGTGGTTTCTCCTGCGCACGTGTATTGAACACCACCGCGGCGGCGAGAACAAAAGTTGATACAATAATCTTTCGGGTTGTCATAAGAGGCTCTTTTTCACAGCCGTAATTCCAAATGTAAGGCGGTTCATGGATTGGTTTTGTTAATTTTTTGATGAGGGGACAATACGATGCCGGATGGAGGGGCGAAGGAGGCGCCTTAATACTCCATCTTTTCGTAATTTCACCTTTAAATCACGTGAGAATGCGCACTTTAGGATTTCTTGTCGTAGCCCTGTTGGTATTCACGACCGCCTTTGCCCAAGATCCTTTGGAAGCGGCTCGAAAGAAACTCAACGCGAAGGACTTCAAAGGAGCAAAGGTCGATCTCACTAAGGTATTGGATGCGAACATTCGCAACAAGGCAGCGCTCAATCTGCGGGGTCAAGCACGGATGGGGCTCAACGACTTCTACGGCGCTATCAGCGATTTCACGTATGCGTTAGAAATAGACTCTACCCAGACCGATGCGCTCAACTTGCGCGCCGAAGCTAAAATGGCTTTGCTGGATGACGAGTCGGCAATTGAAGATCTCGACAAGGCAATCCATTTCAATCCCAAATTTGCCGATGCCTACACGAATCGAGGACTCGCTAAATATTACCTCGACGACTTAGAAGGTGCTTACTTCGATTTCACAAAAGCAATCGAACTCGGGCCTAACGACGCCGACAAGTTTTACAATCGAGGCACCGTAAAAGCGGAACTTGGCGAGTTTGTGAGCGCGATCGACGACTATTCGAAGGCAATAGAATTAGACAAGTCGGATTTCGATTTGTTCAACCTGCGCGGGGTGGCTTACTACAACATCGGAAACTACGACAAGGCTATTACCGACTACAACCAGGCCATTTTGATGGATGCGAAAGATGCCATCAAATTTGAGAATCGCGCCTTGGCCAAAGCGGCCAAGCAAGACCTGAAAGGCGCGCTCGAAGACTACACAAAGGCAATCGAACTTGACGGCGAGGATGCAGACACATACAACTTGAGGGGCGTGGTGAAGCACAACAGCCAAGACTACACCGGAGCGATCGCTGATTTTACAAAGGCACTCGAGCTCGACGACAGTAATCCCGTGTACTACGACAACCGTGCGTTGAGCAAATCGGAAAAAGAGGACTATGCTGGCGCTGTTGAAGATTACTCAAGTTCCATCGATCTGGATCCCGGTGATCCAGAAACTTACTTGCAGCGCGGGTTAGTGAAACTCCTGATGAATAACAATTATGATGGTTGCCTCGATTTGAAAAGAGCGGAAGAAATGGGGTCGGTCGACGCGAAAGCTGCCATCAAGAAAAGTTGTAAAAGCAAATAGCGGTAGTTCCGCTCCCTCATGCTGATTATCCTCAATGGAATTTCGCACCGTCGCGATTTCTTCTATCAGCAGTTATTTCCAGTTTTACGAGACCGGTTCTCGGCACGTGTGGAAGAGACTTCGTATTCTGGTCACGCACGCGCGATCGCAACAGCCGCAAGCCTTCGCGGCGAATCGCTTGTTGTAGCGGCGGGGGGTGATGGCACCCTGAGCCAAGTAGTCAATGGCTTATTCGAATCAGACCGATCACAACTCCCAACTCTTGGTTTAATCCCGCTCGGATCCGGTAACGACTTCGCACGTACCGTCAAGCAAGATTCCTCGCCCAAAGGGGTACTCAACCGATTTGAAAAACGTGAAACATCGTTGATTGATGTGGGCAGCGTCCAACTCATAGACGGCACTCACTATTTTATCAACGAGTGCTCTGTAGGGATGGGGCCGGAGGTGGTAAACCGCTTGTCAAATCGATCGTGGAAGTGGGCCGGTGCCTCCGTCAAGTATCTACAGGCTATTCTGACAACCTTCTTCACGCACCGTCCGACACCTGTAACAATCGAATCTAGCCACTATAGTTGGTCGGGGCCAGCGCGGGTCGTGGCGATCTCGAACGGAAAGGCTTTTGGGCATTCGATTTATATCGCTCCTGATGCAAGCATCGCGGATCGGCAGCTAAACCTGTTCCTCTGCAAGGGTATTCCGCTCATGCAATTCCTCCTGTACCTGCAAGCGATTAAAAAGCCGAAGAAATTGCACGCGCCAAAATGGATCGACTATCAATCTTTGGGCTCTGTGACCGTTTCGTCCCCTACTCCTATTCCCATTGAGGCAGACGGCGAGTTGATTGGCACGACACCCCTCGCTTGCTCCGTTGCCTCGAAAAAGCTGCCTTTCATAGTCTCACCTATTGGGTGATATTTTTAGGGTTGCTTCTGGTCCTGTCAAAACCCTCTTTGGAATTGAGAGACGGTGGAATATCTTACGCGACCAAAATAATTTCCATATTCATTTTATGCTAAGAACGCTTATTGTCGTGCTCTTTTCGGCAACGGCCTGCCTCGCACAGTCGGGGTTGCAGTCGCCAGAGCAATTTCTCGGGTATGAATTGGGCGACCGATTCACCCGCCACCACCGCGTCGTGGAATACTTCAAACATGTTGACGAAGCGTTGCCTAACGTCAAAGTGCAGCAGTATGGTGAAACCTATGAACATCGCCCGCTGATTTTCGCAGTGGTGGCGTCACCAGAAAACTTCGCCAACCTGGAACAAATCCGGACCGACAACCTCAAGAGGGCTGGCATGTTGGAAGGTCAACCTTCCGCGAATAAAGTGGCCATCGTTTGGTTGAGCTACAACGTGCACGGCAACGAAGCGAACTCGACAGAAGCGTCGATGAAAACTCTTTACGAACTGGCGAATCCCTCCAACCCGAAAACGAAGGAGCTTCTTAAAAACACTGTCGTGATCTTAGATCCATGTATCAATCCTGACGGCCGCGATCGTTATGCGAATTTCTACAATCAATACGGTCAATTTCCCCCTAACCCCAACACAGATTCGAAAGAACACCGTGAACCTTGGCCGGGAGGACGTGCCAATCATTACCTATTTGATTTGAATCGCGACTGGGCATGGGAGACACAGCAAGAATCGAAAGCCCGGATCAAAGTCTACAATGAATGGATGCCCCATGTCCATGTTGATTTCCACGAGCAAGGACCTAACAACCCGTATTATTTCGCCCCCGCTGCCGAACCTTACCATGAAGTCATTTCTACGTGGCAGCGCGAGTTCCAGCAGATGATCGGTAAGAACAACGCCAAGTACTTCGATGCTCAGGGTTGGCTGTACTTCACCAAAGAAGTTTTTGATCTATACTATCCAAGCTATGGCGATACGTACCCCACCTACAGCGGCGCCATTGGGATGACGTATGAACAGGGTGGAAGCGGTTTCGCTGGACTAACCATCACCACACGCGAAGGCGATCCTCTCACTCTGAAAGATCGGTTGACGCATCATTATACCGCCGGCATTTCTACTGTCGAGATTACATCGCAGAATGCAAATCGTGTAGTAGACGAATTCGAAAAGTACTTCAAAGACAACACCAACGCGCCTGCTGCTCCGTACAAAACTTATGTCATAAAGGGAGATAACAACGCAGACAAGTTGAATACAATCACGAAGTGGTTTGATACCCATGGCATTCGCTACGGTCACCCAGCGGCTGGCAAACCCACACGCGGATTCGACTATCAAACGCAAGGACAATCGAATTTTAACTTAGGCACTGATGACATTGTAGTAAATGTGTATCAACCAAAGTCGAGATTCATCACCACATTGTTTGAACCGCAATCTAAACTGTCGGACTCAGCTACCTACGACATCACCGCTTGGAACTTGATGTACAACTATGATCTGAAGGGCTACGCCATTCCAGAGAGAATCAACCCCTCGAAAGCCTATCAAGCGAAGGCAGTTGACAACAACGGAATCCCGGATCAACCTTATGCCTACATCTTCCGCTATCAAAGCTTGCAAGACGCCGCCTTCTTGGCATCGCTCCTGCAAAAGAACATTAAAGTGCGTGCCGCGAATCTTCCGTTCACAGTCGGCGGACAGTCTTTCGAGCCTGGCACCCTGATAGTCACTCGACGCAATAATGAGTCGGTAGTCGATTTCGACAAAGTGGTGCGCAATCTGGCAACGGCTGCCGATCGTAAAATTTATACATCTTCGACCGGGTTCGTAGAAAAGGGGAAGGACTTCGGCTCTGGCTATGTGGGTTACATCAAGGCGCCAAAAGTCGCGGCTCTCTTTGGTGAACAGACGTCCTCGTTGAGCAGCGGGGAGATATGGCATCTTTTCGAGCAAACACTTCATTACCCAATTGCGCAAATTGGAACTGACTACTTCCGGAATGTAGACCTCAAAAAATATGATGTGTTGATTGTTCCGGAAGGTTTCTACCGCATGTTCGACGAAGGTACCCTCGAAACGATTTCGGGTTGGGTTTCCGGTGGTGGTCGTTTGATCGTAATTGCGAATGGCGTGACGGCTTTTGCAGAAAAGAAGGGATTCGGTTTGAAGCCATACGCAACCGATGATGAGAAGACACAAGCTGAGAAGAAAGAAAAAGAAGAACACGAAAAGAACCTGCTTCGCAAATACAATGAGGCTGAACGGAAGCAACTCTCAGAAACCATCTCAGGTGCGATCTACAAGGTATCAGTCGACAACTCGCACCCACTCGCGTACGGATTGCGCGACACGTACTACACGTTGAAGACGAACGAACTTCGCTACGGGTTTCTTGATAATGGTTGGAACGTGGGCGTGATCAAGGGTGCCGCGAAACCAGTGCAGGGTTTTGCCGGATTTAAGATCAACAAGAAAATTTCAAATAGCCTCGTGTTTGGCGTCGAAGAAAAGGGGCAAGGAAGTGTCACCTATTTCGTAGACAACCCGTTGTTCCGCACCTTCTGGGAGAATGGTAAGTTAGTTTTTGCCAACGCTGTTTTCATGGTTGGCAACTAACAAGTAAGAAACGTCGTTTGGGAGGACCCGGTTGTTACTTCTGTAGCAACCGGGTTTTTACTTTTTAAGGTTGCAATATCACCTTCAGGCAATGCTCTTTCTTGTGGGCGAAAATGTCGTAACCTTTTACGCCCTCGGATAAAGGCATGCGATGGGTCACGATCCGGCTCACGTCAAATTTCTTTTTTTGAACAACTGGTACGAGTTCATCGATCATGGCGCGTGCAGGACACCGCCCGACTTTGTAGGTAAGATTCTTGTTGTATGCTTGAACCGGCGAGAACGACATGTGTTCATCATTGCATACTCCCACTACCGAGATGATTCCTCCCGGTCGGATGAGATCATACGCAAGTTGACCTGCGGAACTACTTCCCACGGCTTCCATCACCGCATCGACACCACGCCCTTCTGTCGCCTCGAGTAACAGTCCCTTCGCGGGTTGTTTGCTCGCGTCGATTGGAATGGCGCCGAAAGCTGCAGCCATCGCGAGACGTTCCGGTACCGTGTCGATGGCATAAAGTCTCTCCGACCCATAGTGGATTGCTCCAAGCACCGCCATCAGGCCAACCGGTCCGCATCCAACTACCGCATGCGTTTCATTTGGACGGAGTTGCGCCTGCTTCGCACAGAAAAATCCCGTCGAGAGTATGTCTCCTAACATTAATGCTTCGTCGCGAGAAATACCATCAGGTACCCGAACAAGGGTTCCGTCCGCATTCGGAACGCGAACGAATTCACTTTGCCCCCCTTGCAGACCATTCCCATTTTCCACCCAACCAAAGAGTTGACTCTCGACGCATCGACAGGTGAGTCCCCGAACGCAATAGAAACACTTTCCGCAGCTTGTTGTAAAGGGACTCATCACGCGATCGCCTTTCCGAAGCGTACGGACGGCGCGTCCCACCTCCACCACTTCACCGGTAAACTCGTGGCCCATTGCCGTATGGCCGTCGATGCCCGTTTCGCGACCGTGGAACACGTGGAGGTCGGAACCACAAATGGCACAAAGTTCGACTTTCACAATTACGTCTGTGGGGGCCACAATCGATGGGTCAGGAATTTGTTCGAAGCGAACGTCTTCGATCGCGCTAAAAACAAGTGCTTTCATTGTTTCAATGGGCAACAATTCGATGTTCACCAAATGTATGTCACAAGGTCGCTGATGGTGGGCGAATTACCGCCCCTTTCTGATAAACAAATGGGCGTGATGACGCTGAAAATTTCCAGCCCTCCACACGATCGAGGGAGTTGGAGCTCCGGCTTGGCTCCTTTCAAAAATTCAAATCGGCTAAGTGTTAAAGAGGTTGTTCAGCTCGAAATCGATCTTGCTGACGATGAGCGCAAAGTCCTCGATGCGTGCCACATAGTCGAGGTTGTTCACGTCTATCACCAGCAGTTTTCCGTGGTTGTAAGAACCGATCCAACGCTCGTAGTGATCGTTGAGGTTTTTGAGATATTCCAACTTGATGTTGAATTCAAAGTCGCGGTTGCGCTTTGAAATTTGGTGCACCAGTTTTGGGATGTCTGCTTTTAAGTAGATCAACAGGTCGGGTGGTTCCACGAAGTTGATCATCGAATTGTAGATGTCGAGGTAACTTTGATAGTCACGATCGTTGATGTGACCGCTGGAGTGTAGGTTGGCAGCAAAAATATGTGCGTCTTCGTAAATGGTCCGGTCTTGGACAATCGTTCTCGCGCTTTCGCGGATTTTACGGACTTGATTGAAGCGACTGTTCAGGAAGTAGATTTGAAGGTGAAACGCCCAACGTGTCATGTCGCTGTAAAAGTCCCTTAAGTACGGATTCTGGTCGACCGATTCGAATAGCGAAGTCCAGCCGTAGTGCTTGGCAAGCTTTTCGGCGAGCGTGCTCTTACCAGATCCAATGTTTCCTGCAATTGCAATATGTTTGACCTTCTTCAACAGCTTGAGTGATAGCGGGCAAAGATCGTAAATTCTAAATTCTTCGCCCCAAATTCTAAATTCGCGGTTATCTTGCCTGCTATGAAGAGAAAGTGCTGGTTCCTGGTGCTCCCGATGTTGGCCGCGCTCGCGAGTTGCAACCGCGACCAGTCGGAGCCGTGTGCTTTTATTCCCGACACAAAGAATATCCATGTCGACCTAGTTTGGGAATCGCTGGAGGACTCCCTCCCCGCTATTCAGACAAAACAGGAGCTCGTCACATTCCTGACACGACATCCTCTCATTCGCGACGAGTTCATGAACAGGGGCGGCTATCCAGATGACTCGGTGTTTATTAACAAGAACTTCGAAAAGTTTACTAATCCTCACATCGATACGCTGTTGATGGAAACACACCGAGTGTTTGGCGACATGTCGAAGTTGAAAGAAGAATTTAGACAAGCGTTCGCGAACCTGAAGTATTACTATCCAGATTTTCAGCCACCGAAAATTCAAACAGTCATCACAGGTTTTGATCGAGATCTGTTCGTGAGCGATTCTTTAGTCATCATCGGATTGGATTATTTCCTGGGAAAGGGTGCGAAGTACGACAACTTAAACTTGTACGATTACATGAAGCGACGGTACCACCCCGGTTTCATCGTTCCGTCGTTGATGTTGCTATACGGCTTCGATGGGCGGTACAATCGCCTCGACCCGCAAGATCGAACCATGCTCGCAGAAATGGTGGCTTACGGAAAGGCTTATTATTTCGCAAAACAAATGACGCCATGCGCGCCTGACAGCGTATTGATTGGTTACACCACTGAAGAAATACGTGGCTCACAAGAATTTGAAAGCTTGATTTGGTCGCGGTTGATTGAAGACGAGGTCTTGTTCTCGACGTCAATGCAAGACAAGCAGAAGTATATCATCGAACGGCCAAAGACATTGGAAGTAGGTGAAAAATGCCCAGGGCGAATTGGGCAGTGGGTGGGTTGGCAAATTGTGCAATCTTACCATGGAAGGTTCCCGGAAAAGACCTTACCGCAAATCATGACCTTTGAGAATGCTGCCAAGTTCTTCAGCGATTCTGGGTACAAACCTCAAATTCAGACAGTTCCTGGGCGAAAGAAAGTCTAGACAATATGAACCACATACCAACCAAGTCCGACATCGAGCAGGCGCATGAGCGCATTCGTGCGCACATCCACCATACGCCAGTACTGACCAGTCAAAGCATTGATGAACTTGCCGGCGCCCACGTCTTTTTCAAAGCTGAGAACTTTCAAAAGATTGGCGCCTTCAAAGCGCGAGGTGCGATGAACGCCACCTTGTCGCTTTCTACCGAAGATTTGAAGAAAGGTGTTGCCACGCATTCGTCGGGCAATCACGCCCAGGCGTTGGCACGTGCTGCACGCATGGTGGATGTGAAGTCTTATATCGTGATGCCACGCACCGCGCCGGAAATCAAGAAAAAAGGTGTCCGCGCTTTTGGCGGCGAGATCTTCGAATGCGAACCGACACTGGAAGCGAGGGAAACAACTCTAGCGGAAGTGGTCAAGAAAACCGGTGCCACCGAAATACACCCGTTCAACAATTACGATGTGATGGCGGGTCAAGCCACGGCTGCCAAAGAGCTTTTCGAAGAAGTCCCGCAACTCGACGCCATCATTACGCCAGTGGGTGGCGGTGGGCTCTTGAGTGGAACTGCATTGGCGGCGAAATACTTCTCCCCAAGTACCGCTGTGTACGCAGGCGAACCCGAAGGTGCGGACGATACATTTCGGTCAATGAAAAGTGGAAAGATCGAACCCTCACAGGCTAATTCGGTGGCAGATGGCTTGCTTACTTCACTTGGTGATAAAACTTTTCCGCTCATCCGCGAACTGGTCAAAGATGTGATCGTGGTGTCTGACAAAGAAATCGTCAACGCGATGCAGTTGATTTGGGAACGATTGAAAATCATCGTGGAACCGAGCTGCGCCGTTCCTTTCGCTGCGGTGTTGAAGCAAAAAGCTTTGTTCAAGGGAAAACGCGTGGGCATTATTCTCTCGGGCGGAAACGTAGACTTAGCTCGAGCCTTTAAGCTCTTTAGTGAGTATGGCTCCTAGCGTTGCATCAACCGCCGTCGAATCTTGCTCAGAAACTCTGGCGTGACGCCGAGGTAAGAGGCGATGTATTTCTGCGGAACAAATTGCTCGAGAGTTGGATATCGCTCGCGAAATGACTCATAGCGCTCCTCAGCAGTGAACGAAATGGTTTGCATGATGCGCTGCTGGTGCGCAACAAGTGCGTTCTGAAAAAGTATCCTGAAGTACTTTTCGAACTTGGGAACCCTCGTCAGTAGCGCATCCATCCCTTCGGCGGTCAGGAGCAACACCTCGCAATCAACGAGCGCTCGTGTCGAATAGATACATGGTTTTTTCTTGGTGAAACTGTGCAGGTCACCGGTCCACCAAGATGCTGTCGCAAATTGCATCACGCGCTCGACACCATCCGGATCTGTGTAGTAAGCCATTAGGCAGCCCATACTCACAAAAATGAAGTAGTGCGACATTTTGCCTGTATGCTCTATGTATTCACCTGCTTTCAACGAGCGCGATTCGAGGAGGGACAATAGTATCGCCCGCTCCACGTCATCGAGTTCAATATGTTTTTCAACCGCCGCTAGAATACTCTTGAAGTCAGCCATGCACTATTATCGTGTCTTAAGCCAAAGATAGAAACGATCGAGTTGATCTTTGTTACTCGTCTGCCATCTCTCGAACTCCTCGGGATATTGACCTTTCATGATGTGGTAACAAAATGCCTCCACATGACCGGCTGAAAGCAAATCGGAAAAGAAAGGGACATAATTATCCCACCAGAAGTCAGCAGCAGGCTGACCGCTTCGTTTCTTCTTCTTTTTTGTGACCTGATTGCCGGATGACTCCGATAGCATTTTGAAAAACGATTCAGTCGCGGATACAAACTTCACTTGTTCACTTTCTCCCTGACTTCTTTCTTTCGAAGCAGGTCCGATTAGATTAAAGAAAAGCTCCACCGACGACCAACGTTCTTCACCTTTTGGAGGGAGCGTCAGATAAATTGTGTTGGCTTTGCTAGAGTCTTTTGCATTCGGGAAATAAAACTCTTGGAGGATGCGAAACGCTCCTTTTCCACGTTCGGTTTCATTTTCAAGCAGCAAGAAAAAGTAATACCCGAGCGCAGCCTTCGCCTTTTTGTTTCGACTTCGCTCCAAGTTGGCAAGTTGAAGGTGGCTCCCTGGGTGCGTGAACCTATTCGACAGGGCAGAAATGAATGCCGACTCTGCGTCATCGAGTCTGTTCAGTCCAGCCAGCGTTACTCCATAATTGAAAAAAAGGAGGTAGTGATTTGGGTATTCCTTGATTGCCTTTTCATACCATTGAGCCGACTCTTTTCTCCTGCCGGAATCGTCGAGGATAGAACCTTTTACAGCTGCGGCCAGCATCTTCGTTTGTTCGTCGGCATACTCAAGAGCCTTTTCCGCCATCTTCAACGCGTTGTCATAATCGCGGTTGAGATGATAACTAAAGGCCGCTTCATAATATGCCGTACCATTGTCGGGTTCTTTTGCAAGAGCTTGCAAGTACTTTTCAATCGCAAGACCATATTCACCCTTATCGTGGAGTGCAATCCCTTCTTCAATTAAGGTTTTTGCGTCTTGCGCTACTGCTGATAAAGGTCCAAGAATGAGGAGGGCAATGTAAAGAATGCCTTTCATGGTCGTCGTTTATTTAAATGTACGACCATGATGCACCGACATGCAAAATTCCATTAATCTGGAAGGTACTTTTGAAGCGCCCCAAAGGTCCAAGTACCAGCAATCGCCGCCAACAAAGTGACAATCGCGACCGTGTAACCCGAGCCAATTTGTGTGTAGATGGGTCCAGGACACGCTCCCGTGAGCGCCCAACCAAAACCGAAAATCAAACTCCCAAGAATCACTCCATGGTGATAGGTTTTCTCTGGCATTGAAATAGGCTCACCGGAAATAGTCTTTGCCTTCATCTTACGAATCAGAAATAAGCCGATGGCACCCGTTGGAATTGCCGTCATGAAAATGCCGAACATGTGAAAGCTCTCGAATCGAAACATCTCCATGATTCTAAACCAGGACATGGCCTCACCCTTCGTAAGGGCAATTCCAAATACAACACCCGCGAGGATATACTTTATTCCTTTCATAAGGCTAGAATGTAAGGGAGGACAAAATTCGAAAACAAGATGCCGCCGATGAAGAACGACATGGTGGCCACCAGCGAAGGCCATTGCAGTGCCGACAACCCAAGGATTCCATGACCCGACGTACATCCACGCGCGTAACGGGTTCCGAAGCCGACCAAAAATCCGCCGACAATCGTCAACAAGAAACCGCGTGTGGTCACCAACTGCGACCACGAAAACAACTCGGAGGGCATCAAACCCGCTTGCTCTGAAATTCCAAACCCTGCCAAATAGGAGAGGGTCGACTCGGATAAGGCCACCGGATCTGGGTTCGCGAAGACCACACCACCCAAAAATCCGCCAATCACCAAACCGAGGGCGAAAAGCAAATTCCAAGATTCAGCCTTCCAATCGTATTTGAAAAGCGATATCGATGCTGGCACGCACGCCGCGCAAATGTGTCGCAGCGTAGACGAGATCCCCAGTCTTTTGTTTCCCAGTAAAAGCAAAAGTGGCACTGTCAAGCCAATCACCGGCCCAGCCACATACCATGGCCAAGGTTTGTATAGTAATTCCA
This sequence comes from Cyclobacteriaceae bacterium, assembly GCA_044226945.1. Lineage (GTDB taxonomy): Bacteria > Bacteroidota > Bacteroidia > Cytophagales > Cyclobacteriaceae > ELB16-189. The sequence continues at coordinate 243,121 of JBGAGB010000003.1, forward strand.
TAGGTAAAGTATCAGGTCAAAAGTACGAAAGTTTGGCCGGGATTGATTCCACCTACCTTCAAACAGGATTTGAACCGCAGCGATAAATGCGCAAGCGATCGGGGGGCAGTCATGATATCTTCACTTTGGTTTAAACTGATTCTATGCACTTTCTCCGTCACATCGCCGTATTCGTACTCTCCATCCAATTGTTGGCCGCTCAAACCACGAGCGACAGAGTTGTCCCAGCCGAGTCTTCTGTCGTCACGAATTCTTCCGTCACGATCAAAGGAATTAAAATACCCTACAAAGTAACAGCTGGTACGTTGCCTGTCTGGAATGGTGAGGGGAAGGCAGTTGCATCGATATTCTATACATTTTACGAACGGACGGATGTCGTCGATAAAGCGAAACGCCCTCTCGTGATGTCATTCAACGGTGGCCCTGGTTCGGCGTCGGTATGGATGCATGTCGCCTATACAGGACCGAAGATTCTCGAAATTGACAAAGAGGGTTACCCCATTCAGCCGTATGGCGTAAAAGATAATCCTCATTCTATCCTTGATGTAGCGGACATCGTGTACGTCGACCCTGTGAATACTGGATTCTCACGGTTACTCGACCCGAAGGCTGAGCGAAAAGACTTCTTTGGGGTGAATGCCGACATCGCCTACTTGGCTAATTGGCTGGATGTATTTGTATCGCGTGTGGGACGTTGGACATCACCCAAGTATTTGATCGGCGAGAGCTACGGAACGGCACGTGTATCGGGATTAGCGTTGGCATTACAAAACCAACATTGGATGTATCTCAATGGTGTCATCTTGGTATCGCCTACCGATCTTGGCATTCGTCGAGATGGTCCTGTAAGCGACGCGCTCACACTCCCTTATTATACCGCTGCGGCATGGTATCAAAAAGCGCTTTCGCCCGACCTACAACAAAAGGACTTAGACGAAGTACTTCCCGAAGTTGAAAAATTCACCGTAGATGAATTGATTCCTGCGTTGGCCAAAGGGGGGTTCATCGACACACAAGCACGCAAGCAGGTTGCCGCCAAGATGTCGCGATATTCAGGTCTATCCGAAAAGGTAATCTTGCAACACAACCTAAATGTCCCGACCGACTTCTTCTGGAAAGAACTTCTCCGAGAGAAGGGGCAAACCATTGGAAGACTCGATTCGCGATATCTTGGGATTGACAAGAAGGCGGCTGGCATTGAACCCGACTACAATGCAGAATTGACATCCTGGTTACATTCATTTACGCCTGCGATCAACTATTACTTGCGTGATGTGTTGAAATACAAAACTGATTTGCAATACAACATGTTTGGGCCGGTGCATCCGTGGGACAACTCAAACAATCAGACGGGTGAAAACCTTCGCTTGGCAATGGCTGAGAATCCTTACCTGAATGTAATGATTCAATCGGGTTACTTTGATGGTGCGACGACCTACTTCGAGGCGAAGTACACGATGTGGCAGATTGATCCGAGTGGCTTGATGAAAGATCGACTTTCTTTCAAGGGCTATCGAAGTGGGCACATGATGTATCTCCGCGCAGAAGACTTAGTGTCATCGAATGAACATGTGAGAGAGTTCATCAAGAGAACACTTCCAGCCCCGGGGCAGCCAGCCAAGTATTAATCCGCATACCAAAGGCTACTTGAGAAAACCCGAACGCCCAACTGCATCATTCGAGTTGTGAATGGGCACTCCTCTACCAATGTAGTTGAATTAAGAGCTGTGCGGCCATTATGGCTATCACTTGCGCTAAAGGCTACCTCATTCGCCAAGGCTACGGAGGTCAATGACCTAATGCATCAAAACGACGGCGAGTAAGCTCGCCTACGTCAGAGGCTGCGGCGAGCAAAATTGGATATTTTGACATTGGTTCTTGGATGTTTTCGGGCCTCAGACGGAATGCAAAAGAACCAACTTTCAATGTCATAATGTTCAACTGGTGGGAACCAGCGACAACACCACGACTAGCCTGAAATCTTACCTTTAGCCCGGAACACATTTCGTCTTCCTTAATCCAACGACATTGAATCCTCCCCCCAATATTTTCTTGTTGATGTGCTACCCAAGCTTCGACTTCAAATACTGCGCCGTATAGCCTTTGCCCTTCTTGACGAGGGCTTCGGGTGTGCCTTCAAACACAAGCTCACCACCTTTTTTCTCGCCTCCCTCGGGGCCGAGATCGATGATCCAATCGGCACACTTGATCACCTCCAAATTATGCTCGATGATGATGACGGTGTGTCCTTCCTCCACAAGTGCGTTGATGGCCTTCAGCAAACGTGAGATGTCGTGAAAATGAAGTCCCGTTGTAGGCTCATCGAAGATGAAGAGTATTTGACCTCCAGCATCGGGTGCATTCTTCCCCAGAAATGAGGCCAACTTGACGCGCTGGGCCTCGCCTCCGCTCAGTGAATTTGACGACTGGCCAAGTTTGACGTATCCCAAACCCACTTCAAATAGGGGTTGGATCCGGTCGAAGATTGGCTTCCTCTCCTGAAAGAAGGTGAGCGACTCTTCCACCGTCATGTCGAGTATATCCGAAATGGATTTTCCCTTATACTCAACTTCAAGAACCTCTTGCTTGAAGCGCCTGCCTTGACACACCTCACAGGTGAGGTAGATGTCGGCCATAAACTGCATTTCGACTTTGATCTCACCTTCCCCCTCGCAGTTATCGCAACGACCGCCTTCCACGTTGAATGAGAAATGTGAAGGCTTGTAACCTCGTTGAACCGAAAGTGGCTGATCTGCAAACAACTGTCTGATCGCATCATACGCCTTCACGTAAGAAATCGGGTTCGATCGCGACGACTTTCCGATGGGATTCTGGTCGACAAATTCCACCTGCGAAATGCGTGAGAAATCGCCGTCGATTCGGTCGTAGCGACCAGGCGATTCTGCAACCGAACCATTCAACCGCCCAACAACAGGGTATAAGATCTTCTTGATCAGCGTAGACTTCCCAGAGCCACTGACCCCAGTTACCACAGTAAGTACTCCTAGGGGAAACTTCACCGTGAGGTTTTTCAGGTTGTTCTCCCTTGCTCCCACGATCGTGATGGAGTCTCGCCATTTGCGGCGAGTTTTAGGCACCAATATTTGTTCACGACCGGACAGATAGTCCGTAGTATGCGATGCCACGTTGTTGGACAACTCTTTGAGTGCGCCTTGAAACACGAGTTCGCCGCCATGACTCCCTGCGTCAGGTCCAATGTCGATGATTTGATCTGCGGCCCGCATGATGTCCTCCTCATGCTCGACAACGATGACAGTGTTGCCAAGATCGCGCAACGATTGAAGCACCTCCACCATTCGCGCCGTGTCGCGAGGATGAAGACCAATGCTGGGCTCATCCATAATGTACATCGAGCCAACCAACGCGCTCCCGAGCGAAGTCGCCAGCTTGATCCTTTGATATTCGCCCCCCGACAGAGTATTTGTTAGTCGATTCAGAGTTAGGTAGCCAAGGCCGACTTTGACAAGGTATTCGAGCCGGAATCGGATTTCAACGAGCAACCTTTCAGAAACCTTCTTTTCGTACTCGTTGATGGCAAGGCTGCCCATCAATGAATACACGTCTTCTATTGGCATCAGCACTAGATCGGTAATTGAGTAGCCCCCGATCTTAACGTATGACGCGTCTTTGCGTAAACGCGTACCGCGGCAATCCGGACAGGTCGTGCGACCGCGGTATCTTGACAACATCACACGATATTGAATCTTGTGCATCTTGGATTCCAAGTAGCGGAAGAATTCGTTGATGCCGTCGAAGTGCTCGTTCCCTTGCCACAGTATATCCCTTTCCTTCGCCGTGAGCTCACCGTAAGGACGATGTACCGGGAAGTCGAACTTAATTCCACTTTTCAGGAGGGGTCTCAACCATTGTGCACTCATGACTTCTCCACGCCAGGGTGCAATTGCATTTTCGTATACCGACAGGCTCTTGTCAGGGATTACGAGATCTTCATCTATTCCGAGCACTTTGCCAAACCCTTCGCATGTTTGGCACGCGCCGTATGGGTTGTTGAAGCTGAAGAGATTGACAGATGGCTCGGTGAAGTTGATACCATCCAACTCAAAGCGATCTGAAAAGGCAAACTGCCCGAGACTCTCCACATGAATACGGCAATCGCCATGACCTTCGAAGAACGCTGTTTGGACAGAGTCCGATAGGCGGAAGGTAAGGTCTTCGTCATCACGGTTGACGGCGGCACGGTCGATCAAGATTTCGAGTTCACCGTCAATGGAAAGCTTCTTCTTTTTTGCTTTTCCTTCGGCCGGCGGGTTGAGCAGTTCCTCGATAAACTTCGCTTCACCGCCGATTAAGATGCGCGCAAATCCTTTACTGAGCAGGAGATTTAGCTCGTCTTCCAGTTTGCGACCCTTTTGAACCTTCAACGGGCACGAAACCATGATCCGGGTTCCCGGCTTTTGTTGATTGATAAAGTCTACGACATCGGTGACAGAATCGCGGCGCACCTCCTTACCACTCACCGGCGAATAAGTCTTGCCAATACGGGCGAACAGCAATTTGAGGTAGTCGTAGATCTCCGTGCTCGTGCCGACGGTTGAGCGAGGATTCCGGGTATTGACCTTTTGCTCAATGGCTATGGCCGGAGAAACGCCGCGGATGTAGTCGACATCGGGCTTCTCCATGCGACCAAGAAATTGCCTTGCGTAGGAACTCAAGCTTTCGACGTACATCCGTTGCCCTTCTGCGAAAAGCGTGTCGAAGGCGAGCGATGATTTGCCGGATCCCGAGAGACCTGTGATCACGACAAGTTTATTGCGGGGAATGGCAACGCTGAGATTCTTCAGGTTGTTGACGCGCGCACGCTTGATGATGATATAGTCCTTCGGATTGAGTTCGTCAAGGTGTTGATCGTCGTGTACGCGTGTCGTCATGTTGGGCGAAAATAAGAACACCACCCGTGAGGATGGTGTTCAGCTTGATTGAAAAAAAGCGACTTTCTTTTTTAGGCGAGAACACTACCCGTCGAAATCGGGGTCATAACTGGCTTCTCGGTTCCGTTTACCGCCGCCTTCGCCCTCGTCGTCGTAGTCGTTCGACTCTTCCTCGTTGTTGTCGAAGTCGTCGCCTTCGTTATTGTTGAAATCATCGTCGTTTGCACGAGGTTCTGCACCAAACTCACCTTTTTCGGCAGGTTCGACGTCATATTCTCCGTCACTGTTCTTTGTCGCGGGAAGCTTAATTAGATAAACCGCATCCTCTGTCTCGAGCGGAAACACGAAGATGGGCTCTTTCTTAGCATTGATGATGCGTGTGATGCTTCCTTCGTATCCGTTGGGGTATTGATGGCGCATTAACTCCTTCAAATCCTCACTCAGGTTCTCCAAACTCTTGATAACGCGCTTTTTACTCGCAGCCATATATCGATCTCCAAAAATTGTCGCCAAATAGTAAAACAAATTACATTGAAGGCAAGATTTTTTGATTTTTTTTTGCTCCTTCGGGAAACTTTTCTATTTTTCTCAACCAAATCTAAAATCTCATAACCCCAGACACTATCGAGCCAGATTTCTACGTTACCAAAATGTAAACCCAATGATCGATAGCAGATGTAGTGACAGCCAATTGGTTGCACTCTATCAGAAAGGTAACGAAGGGGCGTTCGAGATGCTGCTTCACCGACACAAGTCCCGTATTTATACGGCTATTTATTTGATAGTAAAAGATCGCTATATAGCTGAAGACCTCCTTCAAGAGACCTTCATCAAAGCGATTAATACGATAAAGGGAGATAAGTACAATGAGGAGGGGAAGTTTGCTCCCTGGATAAGCCGAATTGCACATAATCTTGCGATTGACCACTTCCGCCGTGAAAAGCGTTACCCCGAAGTGGTCCTGGAAGATGGAAGTAGGGTCATGGACTCTTTGCAGTTTGCAGAAGAGTCGTTCGAAGATGTGCAGGTTCTCAAAGAAACCAAGAGTCGCTTGCGAGATCTCGTTAAACAACTACCCGAAGAACAGAAGCAAGTGCTGATCATGCGGCATTACCTCCACATGAGCTTCCAAGAAATCGCCGACCGCACAGGTGTAAGCATCAATACTGCCCTTGGACGTATGAGGTATGCATTGATCAACCTGCGAAAGAAGATGAGTCACACAAATTTCGCCTATGATAAAACTCTTTACCCAAAACGACCTGATCAAATTCCTATACCACGAGACCTCGGTGGAGGAGACGAAGGAGATCAATAACGCGTTGCTCTGCGACTCGGAGCTTCAGGCCATGTACAACGACCTGAAAGCTACCCTCGGGAAACTGGATCGCGCGCAACTCGAACCCTCGTCTTCAAGTATTTTGAACATCCTTGCATACTCGAAAAGTATGCGAGCTTGATGATCGAATAAGTTCAACCGGATTTTCAATTCGTCTTAGGATTTGAGATTGAAGCCCAACTCATTTGGACCAATCTCAAATCCATTGTTTTGCCCGTCAAAGGGTCTTGATCTTAATGTTCCGCCAACGGACCTTCACTCCACCCCCGTCGTGGATCTGAAGAGCAATCTTGCCCGAAACACTCCCGATTTTATCGTCTTTCAAAGTGATCATTTGCTCGCCGTTCAGCCACGTCGTTACCTCATCTCCTTTCACGCGAACCTTCATCGTGTTCCATTCGCCTTCCTTCAAGAATTTTTCCTTCTCAGGTGCAGGCTTAATTAGCCAGCCGCGTCCATAAGACTCATAAATACCACCCGTGTTATGGTTCAAGGGTGCAACCTCGGCTTGCCATCCCGCCACGGTCGTGCCATCGACCGAACAATGGAAGAACACGCCACTGTTTCCGTTCGATTCTTGTTTAAACTCGAGCGTCAATTCAAAATCCTTGAAAGTCTTTTCTGTACCTAGATAGCCGTATTGCTTGTCTGGGCCACTTTCACAGATCAATTCTCCTTTTTCCACATACCACTTTTCTGTTCCATATACAATCCACCCCGAAAGGTCTTTGCCATTGAAGAGCTTCTGTGGCTTTTGAGAATAGGCAGCGATCGTTCCGACCACCATCAAGAGTATGAGCAGCGACTTTTTCATTGCTTGAGTATCTTTTAGTTGCGATCAATCTACGAATCGTTGATTATTTAAAAAATCGTTTTCATTTCTTTGCAGGATGAAATTCCTGATCCTCCACCAGTTTTTCCAGACACCCTATACTGGAGGTGCGATCCGCTCCTATCACTTGGCAAAGGCTCTTATCGAGAAAGGACATCAAGTCGTTGTCATCACAGGACACACCGAAAAAAGGCGTGAGACTCGCCTCATCGATGGGATAGAAGTTCATTACCTCCCCACAGACTACGATAATTCCTATGGACTCTTTCGGAGAGGCCGCGCCTTTCTGTCGTACGCAGTGAAAAGCATCCAACTCGCGTCGAAAATGAAAGACCTCACTGCGGTGTACGCCATTTCAGTTCCGTTGACGGTAGCCATCCCAGCACGTTGGATCAGCACCCGAATGGGTATTCCCTACTATTTTGAAGTCGGCGACCTGTGGCCCGACGCTCCCATTCAAATGGGGTTTCTCAAAAATCCACTCACGAAGGAGTTCCTTTTTCAACTTGAGCGAAAGACCTACCGAAAAGCGAAAGCGGTAATCGCGATGAGTCCCGCCATTGCGGATGCTGTCAAGAAACGAGCGCCTCAAGCTCCGGTGAGTATGATTCCTAACATGGCCGACTGCGAATTCTATCAACCTGCTCCAAAAGATCCTAACTCGGAAGCGAAGTATGGGACGGCCGGTAAGTTCGTGGTTTCATACATCGGCGCGATAGGTTTGGCAAATGGATTGGACCACTTCCTTGAATGCGTCAACTTGGCGCGCAAACAGGAATTACCGATACACTTTTTCATTTGTGGAACGGGCGCGCTGTTGGAGCGTCTCAAGAAACATGCGAGTCACTTGCAGTTGAAGAACGTCACGTTTACCGGCTTCATCGACCGGCAAGAAGTACGCAGCATTCTCAATATTTCCGATGCCGCATTTGTCTCTTATAAGAACATACCAATTCTCGAAACAGGCTCGCCGAATAAGTTCTTTGATGGGTTGGCCGCTGGTAAACTCATCGTCGTAAACTTCGGAGGGTGGATTCGATCGGAAATCGAACGCGCGAAGTGCGGAATTTGGGTGAACCCACTCGATCCTGGCGACTTTACGAGAAAGATCCAAGTATTCTTAACCGACCCTGAATGGCTCCGTCAACACCAAGAGGCTTCACGCAAGCTAGCAGAGGAGAAATTCTCGAAAGAAAAGTTGGTCGCCGAGTGGTTGCGCGTCGTCGAACGGTAAGGGCTAAATCTTTTTGGAGATCCGGGGGAACACGTACTTGTCAATAATCTGGAGACACAAGATCACCACTCCAGTAAATACAATGACACCTTTATACCCGGAAATAAACGACAAAGCCCCGGCGCCCACGGCGAAATCTATCGAAATGAGCGCATAGGCTAGTGCCCCCACCATGCCCATGAGACCCAAAGCAAGCCACCATTTATCCTTGCGGGCCTCGCGCCTCGCAACCTCGGCCTGGATAGCGGCAACGACCGAACTCGCAAAATTACTTGGAAGGCGATATGACGGTTCTTTTTCAAGCGCGGTGAAGACCGAGCGATATGCAACGCCATCTGCTTCTTCCACTGGGGTTAAGTCAGCGTTACCCGACTCAACTTTCTTTTGAAGTTCTTCATCAAGATTCATATCCATTCCTCGCTACCAAGGTACTTTTTTGCTTGCTCTTTCAATAATTGTCGTGCACGAAACAGGTAGTTCTTAACGGTGCCTTCGGGCATGGAAGTGATCTCACCTATCTCAGCGTAGTTCTTTTGTTCTAAGTGATACAAAGTCAAGACTGCTCGATACTGTATGGGAAGCCGTTCCACCAGTGTCATCAAAACCTCTTCCAGATCCTGATCAGCTAGTGAGTCGGATTCGGAAATCGCCACGTCGGCCCAGTGAGCATCATGATCCGGCAGCTCCGTCGTTAATAACTTCTTTTTGCGAAGGTGATTAATTGCATGCCGGTATGCCACAGTCGCGATCCAGGTACTTAGTTGAGAATTGAATTGAAACTCACCGAGTTTCTGGTACACCTTTAGGAATACATCTTGGCAGATCTCTTCACGGTCGTCGGGGTTCTTAACCAATCTCCCAATCATGTGGACAACGAGCCGCTCATGCTGCTTGATCAGCGCATGAAAAGCCTTCATATCCCCGTTCAGCACGCGGGAAACGAGGATTTTGTCGTCTTCCATGGTTGGGTTAGACACAGGACTTGGGCGGGGTGTTGCAGTTCAAATTAAAGAATCTTGCCGGCCTACTTCAGGAATATTTTGGATTGAATTGCAACATGGCCTTGGCAATGCGTGTCTCACGCTCCAAAACCAAAAACAACAGCCATGGACTCACATTTGCAAGAAGTACTAATGCCTATCTCGATCATGGGATCCTTTAGTGCTGGTCTATACTTTTTCGTAAAGATCATGACCGATTACATCTTAAAGAAAAAGATGATCGAAAAAGGTTTCGTAAACGAAGACACCCAAGCCATTTTCAAGCAACAACAATCAGTCGACTCGAAGTACTCGTCGCTGAAATGGGGACTGATTACCATGTCAGGAGGTTTAGCCTTTGTGTTGCTTGAATTCATCGAAACACGTCCAGACTCTCCCCTTCCCTATGGACTCGTTGCCGTGTTTATTTCGGGAGGATTCCTGCTATATCATTTCATCGTACGCAGGGATTCGAAATAATTCATTGACCAAAACCCATCATGCTTCGAAACTATTTTAAGACGGCGGTGCGGAACTTGGTTCGGCACCGTTTTTTTTCCACCATCAATATTTTTGGGCTATCGTTAGCGATGTCGGTATGCATGGCGATCATCATGCTAGTCGCTGATCAAATGCAGTACGATCGGTACAACAGCAAACGTGATTTGGTCTATCGGGTCAACTCCATTCACATTGATGAACACACTGGCCAAGCTGCCGCCGATGCAACTCTGACGTCCACTTCGCCAATGCCCCTTAAAGAGGAACTCGAACAGTTTACCGGTGTCGAGCATGTGGTTCGTTTCAAACGAGGGTTCGGAAACGGCTGGATCGAGTTTGAAAACCAAGACGTGAATGTTCCGTTAGGTGGATACTTCGCAGATCCGGGTGTGCTGCAGATGTTCGAGTACGAACTTCAGTATGGCGATGTCAACACTGCGCTTAAAGCGCCCTATTCTGTCGTCTTAACACGGCAAGCGGCCGACAAACTGTTCGGTGATGAAAATCCAGTCGGCAAAACGATCAAGGTGGGCGATCAAGGGTTGTACACCGTAACGGGTGTGCTCAAACACACCGATCGCAAAACTCACATTGCTTTTGAGGCCCTAGCAAGTATGACCACAGTTGATGCACTCGCGTCCCAAAAATTGATGGAATCCGGCGAACAGGATTGGACCAACTTTTGGAACACCTGGACGTACGTACAACTGAAAGCACAAGGGAGCCCCGAAGACCTTCAAAGGGAATTAGAAAAAATTTACGATCGTCACATTGGGGGAACTCCTTCGCACGCAACGAAGATGCGGCTTCAGTTGCAATCCTTGACGGCGATCACACCTGGTCCATTTGCGAATAATCCAATTGGTCCGTCGCTTCCGTGGGTTCTAGTCTATATATTGTCGGGGTTGGCCGGAGTGATCTTAGTTACATCGTGCTTCAACTTCACCAATCTTTCCATCGCACGATCATTAACGCGCGCGAGAGAAATCGGGGTGCGGAAAGTTAACGGTGCGTCGAGGACACAAGTCTTCTCTCAATTTCTGTCCGAAGCCGTGATCGTGTCGCTGTGTGCGTTGGTTCTTTCGATCGCCCTTTTGACATTGATCAAACCCTTGATCCTACAACTCTCCTTTGCGCGAATGTTCAGATGGGACCTTGCGGCAAACGTAAGTGTCTACGCAATATTCGTTGCATTCGCTGTACTCGTGGGCCTGCTCGCAGGTTCATTCCCCGCCATCGTGCTCTCGGGTTTCAAGCCTGTCAAAGTATTAAAGAGTCTGAATGGAATGAGGTTGTTTGGCGCCATGGGGTTGCGAAAAGTATTACTCGTAGGTCAATTCACACTTGCGTTGATCTTCATCTTATCCGTCACGGTTTTGTATAGCCAGCTCGACATGTATTTGAACCGAGACCAAGGATTTGACATGGAGAATCAACTTCGCGTAAAACTTAATAAGACTAATCACGAACCACTAAAGAACGAACTACTCCGCCATTCGAATATTGAAAGTGTGAGTGCGGTGTCGCATTTGCCGGCAGCGGGGACTACGTACGGTGCTGGGTTTAAGCGGCAGCTGTCGGATCCTGAATGGTCACAGCTCGACTACTTCTGGGTCGATAACGATTATCTCAACAACCTTAACTTGACGCTGGTAGCAGGAACGTTCCTTCAAGGTACCACAGACGACGCAAACAAAGACAAAGTCGTGATTAACGAGAGGGCAGTAGAAGTGCTGCAGTTCAAGTCGGCGGCCGAGGCGATCGGACAAACGATCATCTACAATTCGGACTCTACCTCCAAAACGATCATTGGAGTGGTGAAAGATTACAATCATCAGATCTTGATGAACAAAATTGCGCCACTCGCCTTGATGTACGACCGCCCTTCGTTTGGAATGCTCCAAGTGAAATATCGCGGCTCATACACTGATGCAATGAAGTCGGTCGAAGAATCTTGGTCGCTCGTGAATCCAGGTTTGAAAATGGATGTAGCCGATATGAAGACGGATGTAATGATGATCTATAATACCCTGTTCGGAGACGCAGTGCAAATACTTGGCTTCATCGCCTTCTTGGCGATCTTCATCTCGTGCCTTGGCCTACTTGGGATGGCAACGTATGCCACAGAAACACGTATTAAGGAAGTTTCGATCCGCAAGGTCTTGGGAAGTAGCAACGGGTCACTGATTTACCTCCTGTCGAAAGGCTTCATGTTCATCATTATAATTGCAATCGTGCTGGGGGTTCCGGCGGCTTGGTTCTTAAACAAGTTGTGGCTCGAACTTCTGCCCTATCACGTGGAGGTGGACGTTCCAAAAATTCTATTCGGAGTCCTCATGCTACTACTCTTCGCTATCATCACGGTAGGTTCACAAACCTGGCGTGCCACGTTTGTGAATCCTGTCGATAACTTGAAGAGTGAATAATCTTATTAAGGGTGTCGTTCTTTAGGGACGGCACCCAATTTCCAACGTGTCTATGGCCTACTTTGGAGGGTTCAAAACGAAAACCAGTTCAAACTTATCCAGTCGACGATTGGCGGTACCTGCTGTTACGAATTCCGGATCTGCCGAGTTCCAACTATCGAGATAAGTAAGGGCATCTTGATAATTATGTTTTACGAATTCATCCGTCAATAGAACGGGGTGGACCTTTCCCCAGAGTTGGTGGTATGCCACAAAATCTTCAGTTTTGAAATCATCCGACCCATTTGGCGTTACCGCTACGAAGCGACCATTGGGTCGGAGATTGTTGCGATACAGTTGGTTGATCTCGTCGAAATCGGGAAGGTGCTCTAGCACATGGGACGAGAAAATCACATCATATTCGCCCTTGAGATCTTGAAATGACGAATGAATTTGCAGTCCCATCTTGTCGCGACCGTAGTTGGCCCTTGGACGCGACACTTCATATCCTTCCGCCTGATATCCTGCTCTCGTGAGCTGGTGGAGACCATAGCCCCAAGAGCATCCAAAATCCAAAACGCGCGCATTGTCAGGAACACCCAAGAAACGAAAGAACCGGATGTAGCGTGAATAATCACGATCCGACCCGACGAAGTTACTCTGAATCAACTTCGCTAGTTCCTCCGTGGGCGGACAGTCAGTAGTGTATTCTTGTGAATACGCGCTCTGGTAGAACTCATTGCTCGCACTTGCCGTGTCCGTTGGAGTGCGTACGAGAATCTTACAATTTGGGCACTCGATCAAATTGGTCACGAGGTACTTTTTGTCTATCACCCTGCCGTTCTTCACATTCGTTTTGCAGTGCGGGCAAAGCGATTGCCAACTGGAAACTGATTTAGCAAGTGACACCAAGAAGTAATTTGCTTTCTCTCGGAGGCCAATCATAGCATCGTTATTTTCTGCGGTCTTGAAGTCGTACTCTAATAACCCTAGCGATGGTTTTCAACACAGAATGTTACGGTCATCGTAATCAAAAATGTTTCAGTCTTACGATTTCCTCTGGCTTGAGGAAGCGCCAATCGCCGCGTTTCAAGTCTTTCTTATCGAGACCGGCATACACCACGCGATCGAGCTTTACCACATCGTAGTTGAGCGCATTGAAAATGCGACGTACCACGTGATTCCATCCTATATGGAGTTCAATGCCGACAGTTTTTCCGTCGTCGCTCACAACTGCCAAGTCATCTACAATCGCCTTACCTTCCTCCAAGTGCACACCGTCCTTCACTTTCTCAAAGTCGTCCTTGGTAAGGGGGCGATCCAATTCCACCTTGTAGATTTTCTTTGCATTGAATGACGGGTGGGTCAGCTTATCGGTCAACTCGCCATCGTTGGTAAAGAGCAACAACCCTGTTGTATTTCGATCCAGGCGTCCCACCGGGTACACACGTTCCTTGCATGCGCTTGCGATCAAGCTCATCACGGTTTTGCGCTCTTCGGGATCGTCTGTTGTTGTGATGAATCCCTTTGGCTTATTCAACAAGATGTAGACAGGCTTTTCGGCTGTCAGTTTCTTGCCCTCGTATCGCACGTCGTCTGTGGGTTTCACCTTGTGACCCATTTCGGTCACGGTTACACCATTGACAGTTACCAAGCCCAGTTTGATGCGCTCGTCTGCTTCACGTCGGGAGCAAACACCACTGTTTGAGATGAACTTATTCAATCGGATCAGTCCATCTTTTGGTTTTTCAGGTGCCGGTGTCTCGGATTTCTCGCTACGCTCTTTGTGCCGAGATACTTTAGACTCCACGAATGATCTTCGCTCAGGACGTTCGCCCCTTGGATATCTTGACGGGCGTTCATCCGAATCTCTTCGGCGACCGCGGAAGCCACCACTTGAGCGACCTTCACTGTCGGTGCGTGGGCGGCGCGGGCGAGAATCAAAATCTCCTCCTTCGCGACGGCGACCGCGGAATTCGCCACCTTCTCCTTGTTCGCCACGGGGTGGGCGACTTTCGTCATTGTTGTCGAAGCGTTTGCGTGGACCGCCGCTTTTAAACACGCGACGACCACCTTCGTAGCTACTCCCAGCGCGACCGTAACCGCCGCTGGATGGGCCTTTACGGAAGGGGCGATCACCTCCATCGGATTCGCGCCGAGGCTTGGTACCAAAGCCTCCGCGAGGGCCGGAGTCACGCCCGCGATCGCCGTCGGCCGGTGGTTTGGTGCTTCGGAACTTGCCACCCTTTGTGGTACGTGGACGGTCATCGCCTTCGCGACGGGGACCTCCAAACGAATTGCGTCGTCCGGTGGGTTTTCTTCTTTCTTGCTTTGCCATAAATGTTATTCAAATAAAAAGGCTCCGACCCAAATTGAACCGGAGCCTTTGTTGGTATGCTGAGTGTCGGTTAATTCTCAGGTACTTCTCCGATCGTGTTCACTTCGCTCGTAAAGTCTTTCGGTGTCGGTAAATCGTTAATGTCGTTGATACCAAAGTACTCCATGAATTTTGGGCTTGTCCCGTATAGCATTGGACGTCCCACGCTATCGGCCTTCCCACGAATTTCGATCAATCCTTTGTCTAGCAATTTCTGGACGGCGTAGTCGCAGTTTACACCGCGAATGTTCTCCACATCCGTCTTCGACACGGGTTGCTTATAAGCGATGATCGCCAGTGTCTCCATTGCTGAGGTCGACAGTCGTTTCTTTGACTGCTGTTTCAACATGATGCCTATGCTGGTTTGATAGGCCGGCTTCGTGAGAAACTGATAGCCCCCAACCGACTTGTTGATTGAAAACGAGTATTCGTCGCTCAGGTATTTCTCTTCCAACTTCGCGATGGCGTTGGTGATGTCTTCTTCCGGAACTTCGGCATTGAACATCTCCGAAAGACACGCCTGAATGTCCGCCACTTTCGTGGGAACCGGCGAGCAGAAAATCAACGCTTCAACGTGGTTTAAGAGAAAATCCATTTCAGTTCAATTAGTCTGTTTGCATCATCTTCGCCTCAATCGACTGCGTGGTGTGCGGCACAGCGATCAACCTTTCTTTAGGAATTAATTTACCAGTAACGGTGCAAATTCCATAGGTGTGGTTTTTGATCCGCACGAGGGCATTTTCGAGGTTCATGATGTATTTCTGCTGGCGGGCGGCCAATTGGCTCAAGTTCTCCTTTTCGGCAGTTTCGGCGCCGTCTTCCAGCACTTTAGTGTTGCCCCCCGAAGTGGCATCCGTACCCGCATCGTTGTTGCGGTTCAAAGTTTCCTTCAGGATCCGGAATTCCTCACGTGCTTTTTCAAGCTTTTTAAGGATCAACGTCTCGAATTCCTTCAATTCCTCGTCGCTGTAGCGCGTGCGGTCGTCCACTTGATTCACTTTCGGTTTGTGGGCGATCGGGCGCTGGGTCAGGATGGGAAAGATATTGAGTTGCGGTGAGGGGAGTGGCTTCGGAGCGCTATCCTGCTTTTTGGTGAGCTGCACCACTTTCTTCGTTGGATCTGGCGCTGCTGCCTTCTTCATTGTCGGCTTCGGTGCCTCCTTGGCGGCCTCCTTTTTGGGAGCTGCAACCTTCTTGGCTACCACTTTCTTTACTTCTTTTTCCTTCTTCGCGGGTGCTTTTTTGGCAGGTGCGGGCTTTTTGGCCTTAGGGGCTGCGGCTTTCTTCTTGGCAGGTTTGGCCGCCTTCTTGGTCGATTTAGCCATGTTTGTCCTCTTTAAATACGGTTTTGAAAAAGATTGGCAAAAATACGGGGTCGACCCCTAAACAAAAAATGCCTGGATATTAATTCCCTGTCGCGGCGTTTTGGGGAACTGGTCGTAGCTTATGCCCGATATGTTGCATTCAGGGCCATCGTGTTGATCCTTGAACACGCCCAGTAGGCGGTCAAAACCCGACCACTACTCGTCTACGTCGGGTAATCACCGTTCCGTCCAAATCGAAAGCCTGAAACCAAATGGTGTAGTAACCAACTGGTGCACGCTCTCCTGTGGAGTTGTCTCCATCCCATTGAAAGAAACCCTCGGCCCCAAGTGTTGCACTGTTCACAATCTCCTTTATGAGTCGCCCATCCATGTCAACTACCACCACGTTGGCAACCATCCCGATTCGATCTAAGCGATAGTGAATTTGTGTGAACGGCGTCGTTGCCTGAGTACGGATGATGGGCGGGATGACGTCAATACCCAAGTCAGATCCAATGAACTCTGGTGTGGTGGCAGAATTCAGAAATCCAGGTGTCGCGTAACCCACCACGCTTGCAGATGAATGCCAGTTGTGCGAATCACTTGACGCCACTCGAGGCGAAATCCTTTCAAGCGATACTCCTTCTACGTCACGAAGCATAGACGAATGCATCTTGGCGGAATACTCGAACTCATCGACGACGCGACCATTTTGATCTAGAAGCGCTGCATAGCCGCTATCGTCTGGAAAAGACGGTAAACGCATTTCGAAAACCCTCTTTCCAACGGCACTCGGGTAGTTAGATTCAAGTGACGCCCTCGATGGAGTAAAAACGCAATGTTGCCTTGGGACCAAGATGCCCTCAAGCGTGGAGATTGATTCACTTGACGTTCTGTTCGCAATGCTCCAACCGTTGATGTCGATATACTTCTCAGAAGCGTTTACTATCTCGAGAAAGTCGAAGGCACTCGGCCTTGGATTGAATAGTATTTCATTTAGAACAACATCCCCGACCCCTGCAGTCTCTGGTATCATCAACCTGATCTCTTCAGCACGACCATAATTGCCGGGACAATCTTGGACACCGTCGACTCGAATATTGTAGTCCTGTCTCAGTTGCAGTTCATCCTCTACCGTTAGCAAAATTTCTCGCCGCGAGCGATTCTTAAAGCTTGAAGTGATCTTACCCCTGTTCGGAGTGATCGAATAGTGTGCATGAATCGCTTCTTCACCTAGCTTCTCGTTAAACAAAAGTTCGATGACACGTCGTGTGATCGCGACAGCGCGAACAGGTTTTGGTGGCGAGACATCAGGCTTATTTCCGTTGATTGAGTTCACTATGCCCGGTGTTCCTCCTCGAGGATCTTCCGCTGCGGCCCAATTGTCTTCCTCTGCACACAAATTCTCTGGGTCAATTAATTCCATTGACCAACCGCCGTCGGCTTTCTCGAGGTTTCGGTACCATGCGTTGGTATAGGAAACCGTGTCAATCAACGATTTGTCAGGTGATCGCAAGGTGATCCGGTCGGCTGCATTGCCTAGCGATGGGAAGTTTGGGACACCGATTACGTTGGTAATAAATGAATACTTACTTGCATTGGCGTTTGCCGTGAGAACCAAATAGGAATTTGTATGTAAAATGAATTTGGGAAGCGTGGCGCGCGAAACAGGATCTTCTAATGTCCAGCCTGCGAGATTAATCGGGTGCTTGGAGCGATTTCGTATTTCAACATACTCGGCCTCGGGAAGTTGGACTACCGGTGTTGGATCAACCATCATTTCAGTGATCACAATATCCTTTTGGTAAACCTTACGCGTGATGAAGAAAAGGAATTTCATTTCTACCGGGTCGAGTTCGTTTCCAGCGAGATCGCTGACTCGTGAAATCGTAAGCGTATAATCGTATCCATTTTCCATTTGAGAAAATGACAACTGAATCGCCTGAGGAGGATCTTGTTCGGCAGCGATCTTTATGAGGCCAGCGCGCGAAAGGCGATAGTTCAGCGGATCTTCTAAACTCTCCCTTGCCATTGGTTCACTGAACACGATTCGCAGTGTGGAGTCGTTCATGAATGCGTGCGACAGAACGGTCGGTTTTTTAGAATCCGGATTTCGACCAAAGACCGAGTTGACTTTTCCCGGGGTGCCACCGACGCTTGCTTGCGACACCATCCAATTGGTAGGGTCGATCGAAGGCATCGCAGGGTTCAATTTCTCGATCGTATACCCACCGTTTGATTTTGTCTGGTCCTGATACCAAGCGAGTGTGTAGGTTAGCGAATCAATAGTGACACCTTTTGGACTTAAGAGGCGAATGGCATCTCCATTGTTGTTGAGGGAGGGAAAGCCAACGACGCTGAGCGTGCGACCAAATTCAGAGAATGGAATTGCGCCTGCTGGCGGCGTTAAGATCAAATATTCACCTGGTCCGAGCGATGCGTTGGTCAAGGTCGCCAGTGTCGCTGCGTCGCCGAGGCGCCAGTCTTTGAGTTCAAATATCTTGTCGCTCCGATTGTAGATTTCAACAAACTCTTGTACCGGCAAGCCGACCGACGGTGAGGGGTCCGGAAAAAACTCGTTGATCACAACGTCACCAACTTCTGGAATCTCTGGTGGCGGAGGTGGTAGTCTTGGTGGACCGGCATAGATGTCATCGAAATAGAATCTTGTAGCATTGCCGACCGTGTATACACACAAAATCCCAAATGCACGACATGGAATAAAAGTCGCATCCATGCCAGTTGCAGCCTCTTGGAAATCACTCCCGCCATTGTAGTCAATTGCTACGACCCATTGCCCTTCTTCGGATCGTGTGATGCGAAGGTTTATGGCAAACGCCGAAGCGATCGTCCCGTTCTCGGCCCGACAAATTGAAGTTGACGTTCCATTCGATAATCTGAAAAGCTCGACTGCATCGTTCGATCCAGCCTCCCCCAGTTGGATATAGAATCCGGTCAAGGCCTTCGTGAGATCGTCATCGTCGCTCATTAAAAAGATGCGACCGTAGTTGTTGGCTGAACCCGTGAACGCTAAACGAACGTATATGTTCCACTCAAGCGATTGGTAGTTGTTCTGAGTGTCGTTCAATAAGGGTGCAAACGATGTAGTGAGGAACGATGTGCCTGCAATGGTGTTGTTCAGTTGTAACTGCTGTGCGCTGTTTACGATAAAATGCGGACGCGTCCCCATCCACGCTGGCATCGTCGGGTGATCGAAGCGCTCGTCGATAGTATGTTGACCGTAGGATGTATTCACTACCGAACACACGTTCGCTATGATTATCATCAATCGTATTGATAGAAGGTTTTTATTTTTCATGGTCGGACAAACTAGTATTTTTGCTTTATGAAAATCGCGATAGTCGGAGCTACTGGCCTAGTTGGTCAGGAAATCCTAACAGTGCTCAAGGAGCGCAACTTCCAATTTGATGATCTTTATCTCGTGGCCTCCGCCAAAAACGTAGGCAAGGAAATTGAGTATAAGGGTAAGAAGTATGCGATCAAGAGCATGGAAGAAGCGATTCGCCTGGCACCGGACTTCGCCATCTTCAGCGCCGGCGGCGGTACATCTCTCGAATGGGCTCCTAAGTTTGCCGAAGTAGGAACGATCGTCATCGACAACTCATCGGCATGGCGGATGGATCCTACCAAGAAACTCGTCGTGCCTGAAATCAATGGTCACGTGATCACTGCTGAGGATCGCATCATCGCCAATCCAAACTGTTCAACCATTCAAATGGTGATGGCCCTCGCGCCACTCCACAATAAGTATAAACTGAAAAGGATTGTAGTATCGACTTACCAATCGGTGACTGGTACGGGGAAAGACGCCGTCGTTCAATTGATGAACGAGCGCAAAGGGGTGGAAGGGCCCAAAGTCTATCCTCACAAGATCGATATGAACGCGCTGCCACACATCGACGTGTTCGGCGACAACGGCTACACCAAGGAAGAAATGAAGATGGTGAACGAAACGCGTAAGATCCTGCAAGATGAAACCATCGGCGTGACAGCAACAACGGTGCGCGTACCAACCATTGGTGGCCACTCAGAAGCTGTCAATGCAGAGTTCTATCAAGACTTCGACTTGAAAGAGGTTCGCAATCTTCTGGAGAAAACGCCAGGTGTAATTGTCCAAGACGACGTAAAGAACAATGTGTATCCAATGCCGATCACCTCTCATCAACGCGACGAGGTATTCGTAGGGCGAATTCGCCGCGACGAGTCGCAACCCAAGACCCTCAACATGTGGGTGGTGGCCGACAACCTGCGCAAGGGCGCTGCGACCAACGCCGTGCAGATTGCAGAATACATGAAGGAGAAAAAGTTGGTGGGCGTGCCCGCGTAAGCAACACCATCTTGAGAATACAATAGGGCTGTCTCGATTGAGGCAGCCCTTTTTGTTGGCACTTGTACGGGTTTCTTAATCTAGGTTAAGTCCCAGGCGCTCGTTCTTAATCCAGTTCAAGAGAAACCGCTTGTTGCACCATGCATCTTTGTGTCGTCACAATAAAACGACAAAAAAACATGAGCAATCAAGCAGCAGTAGCAACAAAATGGGGTGTAGATACCACCCATAGCGAAGTTCAATTCAAGGTAAAGCACTTGGTGATTTCTACCGTGACTGGTTTCTTCAAGAAATTCAGTGGCTCGGTGGAAAGTGACGGTGAGAACTTCGATGGCGCGAAAGTAAATTTCTCGATCGACACGAACAGCATCGACACGAACGTAGCGGACCGCGATGCGCACTTGAAGTCACCGGATTTCTTTGCCGCTGAACAGTATCCTACGATCGACTTTAAGGGCGCTTTGAAGAAAGTGGCCGGCAATGAATACAAACTCGTGGGCGACCTCACAGTTCGTGGTACCACGAAAGCTGTCGAACTCGCCGTAGAGAACCACGGTGCTGCAGCCGACCCTTGGGGTAATTACCGCGCGGGTTTCGAAGTAAATGGAAAAATCAACCGCAAAGATTTCGGCCTCAACTGGAGCGCCGTAACAGAAGCGGGCAACATCGTCGTAGCTGACGAAGTGAAGCTTCACTTCAACGTGGAGTTGGTGAGAGGATAAGGGTTACCGTACCCAACGACGATAACCAGTGCTTCGAAAGAGGTACTGGTTATTTTTTTACTCATTTAGCGTGGCTGCGATCCCGTCCTGGTAGGCGGTTGCCAGTTCACCAAAAGCTTGCTCATACTTGGTGCTGTCGAAGATGTAGTCATGTTCAAACTGATACATCATTTCCACGAACTCGCGCAAGACAGGAACAAACAAACCGACGACGCGCACCATAAATGGAGGCATCGCTTGAACTTTGAATGGTGCACCTTTCAACTGACACGCAATCTTAACGTAATCCTCACCGCTAATTCGCTCTTTGCTGGTGAGAGCGTGCCAGGTCTGACCATACGCGGATGCTGTATTACCAAGCTTTGCCAGCGCCCGACCTGCGTCAGGTGTGTAAGTAAATGTGTGGATCGCCTTCGGGTTTCCTATCCATTGTGGCCCCTTTCCTGCATTCAATCGTTCGGTGACTGTAGAATAGGTGAGTGAGAGTTTTGCACCGGGCCCGTAGAAATCGGCGGCCCTCACAATTTGGCCTTGTAGGTTGCCGGCTTTCATTTCGTCGAGCAACACGGTGGCGATTTGAGCTCGCACTTCGCCTTTCTTGCTATTGGGATTAAATGGCGTCGATTCGGTCATGACGCCCTCCACTTTTCCGTAGCTGTACACGTTGTCGAAGAACACGAGCTTCGCGTTGTGCTTTTTGCACGCATCGATCACGTTCTTCATGATTTTAGGCCAGCTTTCTCGCCACACGTTGATATCATATTTCAAGCCAGCGGTCAAGTACACCACGTCGCTTCCGGCGACCGCTTTTTCCGTTTGCGAGTAGTCTAATAAGTCGGCCTCTACCAATTCATCCGTCTCGTTCACTTTACGTGGATGCCTGGAAACTTGTCGGACTTGAGTATTGTAGGAGGGGAGGTGTTTCGAGAGCTCGGTGGCGATGACACCGTTGGCTCCAAGAATGGTTTGCATGGCTTGGGTAGAAATCTGTCTCCTAAATGTAAGCAGTAATTGAGAAGCCCTTTTGCCCTTTGTGTTAATCTCACTTCAACAAACTCTTAATCGCTTGGATTTCCTGCTTTGTAAGGATCAAGAACTGGGGTGTATTGAAGCGTACTTCGACACGCGCGCCCGGCGTATCCAAAATCTCGCCCGGAGTATATGCGTCTATTCCAAATTTGGATTTCAACTCCATCGCAGTGACGTCAAAAGCAGTTTTCACAAGCGATTCGTACTGCTGAATAAAAGTGCCATAGTGTAGAGAGCTGTCGAAGCTCAGTCGAAATTGGACTAAAGCATCACTCTCGGCCTTCAGTTCCCATTCAAGCCATTCCGCCACTTGTGTAACGCTGCGAACTGTGTCGTTTAATAATATTTCGTCATCTCCAAAATGGATTGATGGTAAGTTGCTGACCTTCCCAGGAGGAACACACGGCGTGCTGACATTAGTCATTTGACTATCCCCTTGGGTGTTCGCATCTGCGTCGCAGGGTTTGATCAATTGCATCGGAAGTGCGGCAATTGAGTACGGATCATTGACGCTAAACTGAATTGTGCGGTCACCTGCCAGCGCCACTGCATGGATTACCTCTTCAATGGTCTTGATGGGGAGTTCGCGATCTGCAATTAACCTGATGCCTCGTCGTGCTATCGAGCCGTTGTCTTCGCGTGCAACGAATCTTGATTGGATCAGGCCCTCCAATGAAACATAGTTTGATTCAAATACACCAGCGCTGATTGATATCTTGCCGTTATCGCGGCGCCGCGCCACATAAACGTCATTTTCATTACCGCTGAAGAGGTACGCTGGCACCGAAAAGGAACTCGGCGGAACCTTAAGATCCAATGCGAGATCCGGCGTGCGACTTATGGCTTGCGCCTCCATTCTGGAAAAGTCGTACCCGCGGACAGCAGCCAACACGGCAGCAAACGAAAATTGAAGCACAATGACCTTGACCATCAGGGCAGCCGTAATTCCCTCAACTCGCCTACGGATTGTGATCCATTGTTGCAGGATCATGACGACTGGAGCGACCGCCGCAATGATGACGAGTTCAGTCCTCAAATCGCGGACGATATTTTGATAATCCCAGAACGAGCCAATCAATACAAGCCCCATGAACTTCACCAAAAGCATGTAGAATGTGGGCTGAGTATACCATTGATCGATCTGAATAGAGTAGAAAACTGATAGCTGCAGTCGCCGAACTCTTGCCATCACAAGTGAAGTGAAAACAGAAAAACCAACTGCCACACACAGGGAAGAAATGAAAAAGTGGAGTGAAAATAAGTCAACCCATGACAGATACTGAAACCTGACGCGCGTGTAACGAACTATCTCGAGCACGAACACGACACAATAGTAAAGCGCGATGGTAAAGAGTGCGGCCACTATGATCGCTAGATAGAAACTCCAGTCAGGCGGTGTAAGCTTAACCTTCTTGACACGAATTCTTGACGGCAACTTTGATTTGGTTGATCTTCTAATTTAGTACGTTTGCGGCTCTTTTCCCTTTTTCCCGTGGAAGCGCAACAAGACTTGAGATTGCAAGTGACGTCCCGTCAGGTCCTCGGGATGGCGCTGCCCATTTCGTTGGCAATCCTGGTTCCACAGATCAACTTCATCACCAATAATGTATTTCTAGGTGGCTTGGGACAGGAGGCACTTGCTGCGGCTGGAATAACGGGAGTTTTCTATCTCATTTTTGCGGTGATTGGCAACGGCCTGAACAACGGTCTGCAAGCACTCATCGCCCGCCGCGCCGGTCAAAACTTGCATAAAGAAATTGGGCGGCTGTTCGTACATGGCGCTTGGGTAGCGCTTGCCATCGCGGCGATGGGGATCATGATCACTTATACGGTTGCTCCCTACATCCTGCGAGCAACGATACACAACTCGGCCATCGCCGAACAGGTGATCAACTTCTTGCTGATTCGAATTTGGGGGCTTCCTTTCTTGTATCTCTATGCGATGCGGAACGCGCTCTTGGTCGGTACAAACCAAACTAAATTATTGATATGGGGTACCCTCTCGGAAACACTCATGAACGTGTTTCTTGACTATGGCTTTATCTATGGCCATTTTGGGTTGCCGCAACTTGGTTTCAATGGAGCAGCTTACGCCTCGATCATCGCAGAGGCCACAGGACTAATCGTGATTTGGGTGGTGATCCACATCAAGAAACTTCACGTGCAGTTTGCGATGTTCGAAGAAGTTAGGATCGATCGATCGATGATTCGGTTGATCCTAGTGCAGTCATCGCCGTTGATTGGCCAATACGCAATCAGCATCATCAGTTGGGAGTTCTTCTACATTTTGGTAGAGCATCACGGCTCGTTGGCATTGGCGGTGTCGAACACGATGCGCAACATCTTTGGAGTGTTCGGCACTTTTTCTTGGGCGTTTGCAGCCACTTGTAGCACGATGGTGAGCAACATCATTGGTCAAAAGCGGCATGATGAAGTTCCGGGGCTGATCCGAAAGATTGCGACGATCAGCTTTAGCATCTCGTTCGTCCTATTCATCGTTCTGAACGTTTGGCCGCATTGGTTCCTTTCCTTCTACGGCCAGGGACCCGAGTTTATCGCTTATGCAATCCCGGTTGTCCGTGTTGTTGCGGTGGCCTTGTTGCTGATGTCCTTTTCTACTGTTTGGTTGAACGCTGTCACCGGGACTGGCAACACGGTCGTCAACCTGACGATTGAGCTTGTCACCATTATTATTTATAGCGTGTATGTGTACTATACGCTCGAGGTTTCGACGCTGCCCATCACCTGGGGCTGGGGAAGTGAGTGGGTGTATTGGGTGAGCATGTTCAGCATGGCCTACTTCTACATGAAATCGGGGCGTTGGAAAGCTAAAGTCATTTGATTTTGCGTCTATCCGGTCAGGTACCGAATAGATGTCACATTATTCCTAAATTGCGAGTAAATCAGTTTCATGTCTCTGCAGACCCGTTTTAGTAAAGACGACCTTGCGCGCATCAAGACTGCGGTCTTCGACGCAGAAAGCAAGATATCGGGTGAAATCGTACCCGTGTTCGTGGAGTCGAGTGGGCGCTATACCGTGGCTAACTACCGAGGTGGCGTGATCACCGCCGTTCTGATGAGCCTAGCGATTGTTTTCTTAGACCGTTATGCGCCCACGGAATACGGTGTGTACGATCCGCTCAATATGATTATTCTGATCCTCTTGTCGGGACTCTGCGGCAGCATCGCGACGCATTACTTCGCCCCGCTAAAGCGTTTGTTGCTGAACCAACCCATGTTGGATATAGCGACTGCGGCTCGGGCCGAACGTGCTTTCCTTGAACAAGAAGTGTTCAATACCCGCGAACGAACTGGGATACTCATCTTCGTTTCATTTTTCGAACGCGAAGTGATTGTGATGGCTGACAAAGGGATCAGCAAAGTGGTTGACCAACGTGAATGGGATGCACTCGTTCGAATGATCATCGAGGGAATCAAGAAAAATAAACTAGTGGACGGACTCGAGTCTGCCATCAAACGAAGCGGCGAGATCCTACTCGAAAAAGGATTCCTACGTGCGGAAGACGATATCAACGAATTGGGCGACGACCTGAGAATAGAATAGTGCAGATGAACACCTCACCCAGAAACTTAGTCCATTTCCTACTCATTGCTTTCGCGCTGTCAGTCTCGACGTTTGCGTTGGGTCAGCAGAAAGCAATTCCTCCTCACAACGGTCAGTGGGTACACGATGAAGCGCACGTGCTTTCGGCTAACGATGTAGCCCAACTTGAGTATGTTTTGAAACATGAGCGCGATTCCACCTCAAACCAAATTGCGGTGTTGATTGTGAACTCAATGGAAGGCGACGACATTGATAGCTACGCCAATCGTGTGTTCAACGAATGGAAACTCGGAAACGAGAAGAAGGACAACGGTGTGCTTTTCTTAATTGCGATTCAAGATAAACGCATGCGCATCGAAGTTGGCGCTGGACTTGAAGGTGTGCTCACAGACGCCCAGTCCAGTCGAATCAATAGAAATCAAGTGGCTCCTTTTTTCCGTCAAGGAGACTATGCGGGAGGGGTGAAGGCGGCTGTGGTGGCGATCATTCAAACTATCAAAGGTGAGTACACGAACGACGAACCCATCAAGCGCCGTTCGAAGAAACCGACATCCTGGGTGTCACTTATCGTGATCTTAATCTTTATCATCCTTGCTTCTCGCCGAGGGGGTCGTGGTGGTGGCGGAGGCTACATGTCTCGCGGAGGCTGGATCCTACCGATGGGTGGATTTGGCGGTAGCTCCGGATCTTGGGGCGGCGGCGGCGGCGGGAGCGACTTCGGAGGAGGAGGCTTCTCCGGGGGAGGGGGCTCCAGCGATAGCTGGTAGCCTTGCAATCAAACTATTTTGGGGCGATCTTCCACAATGGATCGTTCCCGTTTCCTCGCGGCAGTTGTTGCAATTCTCGGCTGGTTCGCGATCGTCGCTCAGCTCGTCCTGATGCTCAACCACGCAACGCTATCGGTTCCTGAAACACTATTTCGCTTTTTCGGGTACTTTACCATTCTCACCAACACGCTTGTGGCGTGGAGTTTTACTTCACTTTCGTTGAACTCCCACTATAAAGCGTTTTTCGCGCGGCCGTCGGTCTTCACAGCCGTCACCGTGTACATCATCGTGGTTGGAATAGTCTACAACACTGTGCTCCGCTTCACTTGGAATCCTGAAGGCCTGCAACGTGTCGTAGACGAACTTCTCCATTCAATCGTTCCATTACTCACTACCATCTATTGGTGGACATTTGTGAGGGGAAAAAATGTCCGGTTGACTTCCATTCCAAAATGGCTTTGGTACCCTTTGGCTTACTGCCTCTACATCTTGGTTCAGGGGGCGTTTTCTGGTTTCTATCCCTACCCGTTCATTGATGTCTCAAAACTTGGTTACCCAATCGTAGCAAAGAATTGTTTTTTTGTTTGCATCGCTTTCGTAGTTGTTGCGTTGATACTCGTGGCTATCGATCGCTCGTCCAAGGCTAGAATATGAATCCAATACGAATAGCAACTGCTCAATTTGAAAACAAAAGCGGTGATAAGACTTACAACCTCTCCGTGATCGATAAGTTGGCTGGGCTGGCGGCAAGTCAAGGGGCGCAAGCCGTTGCATTTCATGAGTGCTCGATTACGGGCTATACTTTTGCCCGCCACCTGTCACGCGATGAAATGACAAACCTAGCCGAGTTCATCCCAGAGGGAGCAAGCATTAATGCGTTACAACGAACCGCTCAACGACACAAGGTTGCCGTTCTCGCCGGTTTGTTTGAAAAGGATGCTGACGGAAATTTGTTCAAAGCATATGTGTGCGTGAATGAAGATGGCCTTGTTGCCAAGTTTAGAAAACTCCATCCCTTTATTAATCCACATCTCACACCGGGCCGTGAGTACTGTGTGTTTGACTTGCTCGGGTGGAAATGCGGGATATTGATCTGTTACGACAATAATATTATTGAGAACGTGAGGGCAACCCGATTGCTCGGTGCGCAGATAATCTTCATGCCGCATGTAACCATGTGTACACCGTCCCCTCGCCCTGGTGCCGGCTTTGTTGATCCGGTGCTCTGGCGCCATCGGCACACGAATCCAGACGCGTTGCGAGCCGAATTCGATGGATTGAAAGGTCGGGAATGGTTGATGAAATGGCTACCCGCACGGGCCTACGACAATGGTATATACGTGGTGTTCTCCAATCCAATCGGGATGGACGACGACCAGTTAAAAAACGGGTGCTCAATGGTCATCGACCCTTTTGGCGGAATTATAGCTGAGTGTCGAAAACTCGACGACGATGTGGTCACAACGACACTCGACGCACGCAACCTGGCGTTGGCGGGGGGCAATCGTTACGTAAATGCAAGAAGGCCGGAGCTGTATCGGGACATCTTAGGTCGGCACCACGAATCTGAGCAAAAAGTCGCTTGGCTGCACGCGAAGTGACGCTAAAACTTTCGGGCACGGATGTGCAACGTGTCGGTATTCACGCCTGTAAAAATTCCCAACCCGTTATTCACATTGGTAAAAGGTGTCTTGATGTTGACAGAAGATGTACCATTCTGTTGATACAGCGCGGCGTAATCACTTGTCACTTCCGCCAGTACAACACGATACTTAGCAAAATAGCGTAATGACTGTGAGCGCAACTCATACTGCGTTCCTTGCGTGGGGTCGTTCCTAAATCGGAAGGGAGGACGTTCAAAGTTAGTCGTGTTTACCTGAATTGGGTTCGGATCGTCAATCTCGACAAACACGATATAGTATTTCTGATCCGGGTTCTGCCAAGAAAAGAGTATTGGATCGGGGAAACCTTCGGTTAACTCTTGGCTAAAAGTAGGAACAGCAATCGTCGTGTCCGACTGCGTGAATCCCTTCGGCTTGGACGGAATTTGGGTCGTGGCCGAAATCAAGTCGCCATCGTAGTTAAAGTGTATCGAATAAGTATGGCCCTCTTCGATCAAAAGGTCGTCTTTCAAGTACTTTCCCTTTCCTTGAGGTGGTAGTATGTATGGCTTTCCGTCTACTTCGAATGTCACTTCAAGCTGAGACACATCGATCGTTGTGTCTGTGTCGATGAATGTCGATTCGACCCACAAGTTGACCTCTGCCGGATGTCCAGGTATCAAATACGCCTGCACCACTGGTTTCGCTACACTCTCGACTGTGTCGTTCACATCGACACACGACGACAGGCATCCCGACACGAGGAACAACGCAAATCCGGCAACTATCCTATCGATGAATAGTTTTCGTAATCTGCGATATGAACAGCTACCGATCATCGTAGTTTCATTGAGGCTGTTACGTTTGGAGTGAAACCCATGTAGTGGATGTCCGTCTGGATCAGTTGTCCATATTGAACTTGGAACTCTCGATACCAAACGTTCAATCTATTGTACACGTTGAAGAATGATAGGCCGATGCTGTTCATGGCGCCAGTCTTATTTGGCCAATGATAGGTGATCGCAATGTCCATTCGGTGGTAGTTGGGCAAGCGTAGCGCATTCTTCGCCGATACATTGTAAAATCGGTTGGTATTGCCGTCAAGCAAATCGATCGTGTACGCACCGGTCGGAGCGGTGTATGGTTTCCCCGAAGCAAAAATCCACGTGAGAGAAAAGTCCCATTGCCCCATCTTGTACATGTTGATAGACTTGAACTCGCTTGTCACATTTTGACTTGCTAAGAAAGGCTTCTCCTGATAGATCGGAAATGTGTTCACTGTTTGACTCAGTGTATATCCAACCCAACCAGTGTACTGACCAGCTTTCTTTTGGACTAAAACATCGACGCCTCGTGTCTGACCAGTTCCCGTATAAAAACTCTCGTCGTAGCGAACTTGGCCGAATGCAGGAGTAAACCGCAGCGAGTATTCCGAAAGTCCCTGTAGATTTTTGAAGTAACCCTCCACGTCGAAAAGGAAATCATCGTTTTCATACGCTGCCCCCAAGATGTAATGATCCGCAAAGCTTACTGGAAGTTGCTTTCCGTCCGACATCGTCCAGAAGTCGCGGCTTCCTTGCAACAGATCCTCTCGCAATACACGCCGCGTGAACTGGTAATAACGGCCGGCAGCTCCTTTCAACGTCACTTTATTGGTCAACTGGTAGTTGAAAGAGAATCTTGGTTCGATGTACGGTTTCTTCGTGATCCCATAGTAATTCGCTCGCACACCTGGTGTCAGCAACAACTTGTTGTTCAGTAAACGAATTTTTTCCTGTGCATACAACGTGGACGTCAGTCCCTTGTCGTGGCGGTCTATGATCGTGGAGGTGTCGTTCTGTATATACTTGTATCGAATGTCGTTGTATGTGATCTGCGCGCCAAATTCAATCGAACGATGCTCTGTTCGCTTCCATTCGTAGTCTGATTTGAAAGAGAAGTCATTCAAGTTGTTGTGTTCGAGCGTACCCGACCTCACAGTGGTCTGGCCCAACTCTGCATCTTGGACTACCGAGGTAGTGTATCGATCGCGTTGGTTGAAATAGTTTGAATAGCTCACGAGCGTATTTCCGTAGAACACATCGCTCCATTGCCGCGACCACTTCAAGCTTGTTCCAGTGTTCCCCCATTTGGCTAAATCACTGATGTTGGTGCTGAGTGCTTGTCCGCTGGGGCCGAATTGCGGACGATCGAGGTCGCGTGAATTATCCATTTTGTCCGTGCCATTATAGAGACTCCAGGCAAATACGTCGCGGCTACTTGGACGATAGGTGAGTTTCGAATTCAAATCATAAAAGAACGAACGAACGGTCTGTCCAAAGTCAGGCCGCGTGAATCGCCCGTTCCCTCCTACGCCAAATTGGCGTGTCGCCGTGGTGCTCGATTGGGTAAATGACTTAAAGACCTTGTCGTATAACGGCCCACGATACGATTTTCTCCCCGCTACAAGGAAGGTGAGTTTCTTATTGATGGGTATTTCGGCAAAGATGTTGGCACTCAGCAAGCTTAAATCGCCACCCATGTTGAATTGCTTCTGGTTCCCTTCCTTGCCAGTGATCTCGGCCACGCTCGACATGCGTCCACCAAAGCGCGCTTCATACCCTCCCTTATACAGTTGAACATCCTTCAAGGCGTTGTAGTTAAACGCACTATAAAATCCAAACAAGTGGTCTACGTGGTACACAGTAAACCCGTCGTACAGGACGAGTGCTTGATCGGGTGTTCCGCCACGGACATACAACCCAGCGGCGTTCTCATTGGCGGCACTCACGCCCGGCATCAGTTGGAAAGACCGGAAAATGTCGCGCTCGCCCACGTTTGGAAGGGTCGCGATCTTCGCTGGTGTCATCTTCACCATCGACACTTTCTCGTTGCTTTGAAGAGCCGCCGCCGTTTCTCGTTGTCCCGTAACCGTCACTGTTTGGAGTTGGGTGGCTGCTTGCGCCAACTCGATTGAGATGTTATTGATGGGCGCATCAGGTGTGAGGAAGACATACTTCGTTTCATATCCCATGTACGTCACGACGAGCGTCGATGTATCGGAAGGAACTTTGAGCAAGTTGAAAAACCCGTCTACGTTCGAAGCGGTTCCCAGCTTCGTGCCCTTCACGGTGATGTTCACGAAAGGAAGTGTCTCCCCGGTTTGGCGGTCAAGTGTTCTTCCTGTGATGGCGAAGTTGAGTCTCTTAGGCTCTCCCTTGAAAGTTTTCGTTGGCTTTCCGGGCTCAGCTCGTCCCAATACTTGCGTGTCGCGAGGGTCTTCGAACATATCGAAGATGATCACAAGTCCCTTGTCGTCTTGGTAGTATTTCAGCCGATTTTCCTTGCAGACAAGGTCAAGGAAATCCTTGAGGGGAAGGTTAAAGTGCCGTGCCTCATATTTGATGGCGGCTAGCCGTTCCCGATCGAAACTGAATTGCACGCCGGTCTCTTTCGACACTTGGTCCAAAACCGCGTCGAGTGGATCCATGTAAAGACCATCCACCTTTGCCCGCGACAAGCTTTGAGCCTGAGCGAAAGTGCCAAGTAATAGCAGGAGGAAGATTATACCGGGAGATCGCATACCGAACCCAACATGGCAATCGTATCTCGATTACGAAAGAATTTGAGACGAATAGCGGGAATGAGCCGATCTATTGCTAGTCAGGAGTTCCCGAAATTTCACGCGAATGTCGCAATCGTAGCGAGGAAATTCCAGAGAGCGAGGCGCTTTTTAAGCGCATTTTAACCCTCAGGACTGGCTCAACTTGAGAGAATCGGGCTTGCCAATCATCTGGTAGAATTTCTCCGAGTAACTATCGCTGATCGGTACCTCCGACACACCAATCTTTACGCGGCCCTTGCGTATCGAGATGATCTTTTCGATAGAGATGATGAAAGACTTGTGGACGCGAACAAACTTGCGGCCAGGCAACAATTCCTCTAGAGACTTCATGCTCATTCTCGTGATAACGGGACGCTGGCTTGACAAAAGGTGAATCTTAACGTAATCCTTAAGCCCTTCCACATAAAGGATATCTGCGAAGGAAATCTTCACGAGGTTATAGTCGGAATGGACGAAGAAAAACTCTTGGGGCGTTGGCTTCGCTCGAAGCGTAAATAACTCGTACGCCTTGTTCGTTGCCTTTAGCAGCCGGTCAAAAGCCACTGGTTTTAAAAGGTAGTCGACCACATCCAGGTTGTAACCTTCAATCGCGAACTTCTCATAAGCAGTCACAAAGATGACAAGCACGCGTTGATTCAACGTTTGCAGAAACTGGATTCCGTTGATGCCTGGCATCTGGATGTCAAGGAAAACGAGATCGATCTTCTGGCGATTGAGTATCTCCAACGCCTCGAGCGGATTGCTGCACGATCCGGCCCACTCCAGGTATGGTACTTTCTTGATGTTATCCTCCATCAACTCTCGAGCGAGAGGCTCATCATCGACCACTATGCATTTCATTTTTCAATCAAGTTCAAGTGAATGGTAAACCAAGGTTCGTGTTCGTTGATGGTGAGTTCGTATCGATCTTCGTAAAGGAGCTCGAGGCGTCGCTTGACGTTCTTCAGTCCAACGCCATGGGTCTCGTCTTGGACTGAGTGCGGGACAAATTTATTTTTAACCGCGAATTTCAGTACACCGTCGGTACAATGGAGGGATATTTCGATCACCGGTTCGGGCACCAAAGCAACGCCATGCTTAAATGCATTCTCCACGAAAGAAATCAACATCATCGGTTCGATCCGGTAATCCGGTTGAAGAACATTCTTCTCAAACTTCACGCTCACGTGTTGTCCAAACCTCAACTTTTGCAAGTCGATATAGTTCTCTAGGTACTCAATTTCTGTTTCCAAGAGTACCTTCCCCTGGCCGGAAGGATCGACAGAACCACCGTGGTAGATAGAATAGCGCATTAGCTGTGAAAGCTTGATAATCGCTGGTTCGAGGTCATCCGACTTTTTGCGAGCAAGGGCCGTGAGGCTGTTCAAAACGTTGAACATAAAATGGGGGCTGATCTGCGATCTTAGGACCCCTAATTCGGAACGAAGGCCTTCGTTTTCAGTTTCCTTCCGCCTGCGCTCCATTCGAAAATAGTTCATAGAAAACTTGACGCTCGTGCTGAACAACCAAGCCATCAAAAAGGGTAATGAATATCCGACGTATTGGAGGATTCTGTTGGGCGGAGTTCGAATTCGATCGACGGGGAAACGACGGAATTCACGCGGGAAAAATAGGTCGCGCGCATAGTGTGAAAACATGGTAAAGGCTGCGACACAAAGGAAGGTGACGACTATGTACACAAACCAACCGCGGTCCTTCTGTACTTTCGGTATCAGGACGAGCATATTGAAATAGAAAAAACTCGCGATCAGAGCATTGTGAAAGATGAAACTGAGCTGAATTTGCTCAAACCGCGACGACCTCATCCCGTTGAAAAACATCGGAGAAAGGGTGTACAAAAGCACTCCTGCAACATGCAGGGTGATCAACAAACCGTCTCTCCTCGTGATGGTAGTAGCTTTCATCCCTCTTCAAAGTTGAGACAAATTCACGAACTCAATTTACCGGAAAGACCACAACTACGAATTTGTCGATGTTTGGCCTTGGGACAGCTACGTATTCATAACTCAGGTTCGAAATATCTGACCATGCTGCGCGTTATTCGTTCATTCGAAAGGCAACTCATTCTATCACTATGAAATCCACGTCGATTTTCACACGCTGCGCGATCGCGATACTGTTGATGGTCGCCCTTCAGTCATGCGAGAAGAAAAATGATCCCACCCCCATTAATGCGAACGACCATGTCAACTCTTGGATACTCGACAACATGTCTTATTGGTACTTTTGGAACTCGAATATTCCAACCAATCCAGACAAAACACTCGAGCCCGAACCTTTCTTTAAATCCCTTTTATCTTCAGAGGATCGCTTCTCGTGGATTCAAGCCGACTTTACACAATTAGTGAACAGCCTACGCGGTGTATCGAAAGAACCGGGATTCGAATTCGTACTCTACAAAGAATCAACGACGAGTTCCAATGTGCTCATGCAAGTGTTGTACGTGAAAGATAATTCCGCAGCCGCTAGCGCGGGTCTTAAGCGTGGCGATGTCGTAACGGCAATTAATGGCACAACCATCACTACCGATAATTATCAGGACTTGCTTCCGAAGCTTTCCGCCAATCATACGCTAACCTATCGGGCGCTAAACGTTGACTCCCAAGCTTTCGGCACTCCCTCTACGCTCAGTCTTGTACCTACAGAGTACGCTGAAGATCCAAATTTTCTTAACAAGGTCGTTACCTATGGCGATCGAAAGATCGGTTACTACGTGTACAATCTCTTTTCGGAAGGACCTGATTCCAACAGCAAGACGTATACGACTGAAATGGAATCGATCTTCTCTTCATTCCAGTCGCAAGGAATTACCGACTTGGTTCTTGATCTACGCTTCAACAGTGGTGGGGCAGAAACCGCTGCTCAAAATCTGGCAAGCTTGATTGTCAAGAATGTCACAGCGTCGACCGTCTTTGTGCAACATGATTACAACTCTAAGGTGACCGCGGATATCAAGGCAAATCCGAATCTTGGCGAAGGCTTCTTAACAGTGCCTTTCTTGGTAAAATCTCAGAACGTTGGAAGTCAACTTCGCGACGGTCGGGTGTATATTCTTACTGGCTCGCGGACCGCTTCGGCCAGCGAACTGATCATCAATGGGCTTAAACCATACATGGATGTATTCTTGATCGGAAACACAACTGTTGGAAAGAATGTCGGGTCAATTTCCATCTACGACGATAGCGACACGCAAAATACATGGGGGCTTCAACCGATTGTTGTGCGCCTTTCGAACAGCCAAGGTCAATCTGATTATAGCAGTGGATTCACCCCGCAAATCATTAATGCGGATAACAGTCTTTACTTGTATCCAATTGGCGATTCGAGAGAAACGTTATTGAATATCGCCCTTCAACAAATCACAGGATTGTCCAACCTGTCGAAGGTGGCTTCCGAACCAACTGCTGGAGAGGCTCTCTTCCACTCTTTGGATAGTAAGCCTCGGTCGGGTATCGTGGTGATACCTGCACCAAAGTGACGAACAGTTGCTGATTCCAACAGGGGTCAGCGGCCTTTGTCATTTTGTCCTTTTCCTTCTCAAAATGGCGTCGCTAATGGCTTAATTATTTCAGAATTCCTTTTCATTGACGGGCTACCACCCTATTTTTGGCGGTTTATTTTCAGTCGCAGCGCCGAACCAACCACCACATTTCAATGAAAAGAGACAAAGTCATTTTCGACCTGATTCAAAAGGAGCAAGACCGTCAGGAAAGCGGAATCGAATTGATCGCCTCCGAAAACTTCGTATCCACCCAAGTGATGAAAGCTCAGGGTACGGTGCTGACGAACAAGTACGCCGAAGGGCTCCCTGGAAAGCGCTACTATGGCGGGTGTGAAGTGGTGGATGAAATCGAGCAACTGGCCATCGATCGTATTAAGGAGCTGTTTGGCGCTAGCTGGGCGAACGTGCAGCCTCACTCAGGTGCACAAGCAAATGCAGCAGTCATGTTGGCGTGTTTAAAACCCGGTGACAAGATTCTTGGCTTCGACCTCTCCCATGGAGGTCACTTGACGCACGGATCTCCAGTCAACTTCTCGGGGAAACTCTACCAACCGGTGTTTTATGGTGTAGAACAAGAAACCGGCACGATAGACTTCGACAAAGTCCTCTCTATCGCCGAGCGTGAGAAGCCGAAAATGATCATCTGCGGCGCCTCTGCCTACAGCCGCGATTGGGATTACAAGAAACTGCGTGCAGCCGCCGATGCCGTTGGTGCGCTCCTCCTCGCCGACATTTCCCATCCCGCCGGTCTCATAGCCCGCGGTTTACTGAATGATCCCTTAGAATATTGTCACATTGTAACGACCACCACCCACAAGACGCTTCGCGGTCCTCGCGGCGGTGTGATCATGATTGGAAAGAATTTCGACAATCCTTGGGGACTCAAGACACCAAAAGGTGAACTGCGCAAGATTTCATCTGTCCTCGATTCAGGCGTTTTCCCTGGTACGCAGGGAGGCCCACTCGAGCACGTAATCGCTGCAAAAGCCGTAGCATTCGGAGAAGCATTGAGCGACGAGTACATGGAGTACATTCTTCAAGTGTCGAAAAACGCCAAGGCGATGGCCGAAGAGTTTACTTCGCGCGGCTACCGGATCATTTCGGGTGGTACCGATAATCACTTAATGTTGATCGACCTCCGCTCGAAGAACCTTACTGGTAAGCAAGCGGAAGAATCACTTATCCAGGCTGACATCACCATCAACAAAAACATGGTTCCATTCGATACGCAGTCGCCAATGGTGACCTCAGGTATGCGAATTGGGACACCAGCGATCACGACACGCGGCTTGAAAGAAAAAGATGTGGTGAAAGTGGTGGACTTGATCGATCAAACTTTGAAAAAGCCAGATGATGTAAAGCATCTCAAGGCAATGAAGCGCAAAGTGAATACTTTCATGAAGAAATTTCCGCTTTACAAATAGTTTTAATTGACATAATCACAGGCGACTACAATGGCGTTGGATCAGCAGCATGAAGAAAGAGAAATGTCGTTCCTCGATCACCTTGAGGAACTTAGGTGGCACATAGTTCGCTCGGCATTCGCCATCATGGCGTTCATGATTGCCGCTTTTGTATACACGAAGTGGATTTTCGACAATATCATCTTCGCTCCTGCCAAACCTAGTTTTATCACGTTCCGCGCCCTTTGCAACCTCAGTCAAAGATTTGGAATGGGTGACTCGCTCTGTGTCACGGAAATTCCGGTGAAGTTCCAAAGCCGCTTGGTGACAGGACAGTTCAGCATGCAGTTCACGTCTGCTGCCGTGATCGGTCTCATTGTGGCCTTTCCTTATGTGTTTTGGGAAATATGGCGTTTTGTGAGACCGGGTCTCTACGCAAATGAAATGAAGGGGACTCGCGGCGCTGTCTTTGCCGTATCTGGTTTGTTCGCGGCTGGCATCTCGTTCGGCTATTTCGTGCTAGCACCGATGTCAATCCTGTTCTTCGCTACTTATTCGATCAGTGATATGATCGTGAACGAATTCGACATCACCTCGTACGTTCAAACGATCGTTGCCCTTGTGTTCGGCAGCGGTTTGCTATTCCAGTTGCCAGTGGTCGTTTTCTTCATGACACGCATTGGGCTTCTCACTCCCAAGTTCATGCGGACGTATCGCAAACATGCAGTGATCGTCATCCTTGTGATTGCGGCAATTATTACACCCCCCGACCCTATTAGCCAGATGATCATTTTTGTGCCGTTGTACGTGCTTTACGAAATAAGTATCTTCATTTCCGCGGTCGAGGTGCGTCGTAAAGAACGCGTCGCAGCCGCAGAAGCTAAAGAAGAACAAAACAGATCATGATGCCGAAGATCGCCATAGGAGCGGACCACGCAGGTTTTGAACTGAAAGAAAAGGTGCGCGATTACCTTGTGCGCGCTGGATTTGATACAAAGGACTTCGGAACCTATTCGAGCGAATCGGCCGATTACCCGGATTTCTCCCATCCAGTGGCATCGGCCGTTGAGAAAAAGGACTTCGACTTGGGCATCCTCATCTGCGGAAGCGGAAATGGTGTGGCCATTACCGCCAACAAACATCAAGGCATCCGGGCAGCAATATGTTGGCTCGAGGAGTTGGCAGCGCTCGCACGTCAGCATAATGACGCCAATGTTCTCTGCTTACCGGCCAGATATATCAGTACGGAACTTGCGATGAAGATTGTCGATCGATTTCTAAACTCCTCGTTTGAAGGTGGTCGCCATGAAAGGCGCGTAAACAAGATCGCCTGCTGAACGCTACCTTTTCACGTAGCGATCTGACCCCTCTTTTCGATAGGTCTTCTCGATAGATGGCACTCTTGCCATGATTGTGGGTAGCACTCCCGAGGGATCGATAATGATATCGGGTGGGTGTTGCTGAAACATTTGATCAATCCGAAGCACCTCTTCATACTCATCTAAGCGACCAAGTGCACGCTTTGAAACAGACCAGTCGAGAAAGTAGCCACCCAATTGATTCGATCGATAAATGCTGTGGTCGTCGGCCAACACCATCACCTTCTTCTCCTTTGGGGAGTTTGTTTCGGTTGCCGGCATCATCAGGGCGCTGTAGTCTATTGCTGATATCCTGCCCTTACTTGCCAACACCGCGACGCTGATCACTCCAACGATTAGCACCCACAAGGTGGTTTCCGCAATCCATTTTCGCCGGATCAGAAGGAGGTAGTAGCTAAAAAAGTAGGAAAGGCTTGGAACGGCGATAATCAATGCATTCGGCGTCAATTGCCGTGCAATAATCAGTTCGACCACGCAGACCAATAACCACAAAAACATGACTTGGAAGAGCTGCGATTGGTATTTTGTAAATCGCGCCTCGCGCGTCATCATGAAAAGCGAGAACACGAAATAGACCAACGGTAACGCGGAGATCAACAGTAATGTTCGAACCGATACCAAGTTTGAATCGGTATGGAACAGGTTTTCAGAATAGAAGTTCGTCCAAAGTGCCGGCAACTCGTCGCGATAAAAATAC
Source organism: Cyclobacteriaceae bacterium (assembly GCA_044226945.1). GTDB lineage: Bacteria > Bacteroidota > Bacteroidia > Cytophagales > Cyclobacteriaceae > ELB16-189. The sequence continues at coordinate 281,620 of JBGAGB010000003.1, forward strand.
CACACGCATAGCACCAGGTGTGGGAGTAAGAAACCCACAAACATGAGCAACGTCTTCCTTAAGTTATTGCGCGAATAAATTGTGAGGATCACCAACGACGCGATCATGAATATTCCGTAGGTGAATGCAAAAAGTGACGCAAGCCCGGAATAAAATCCAACCTTGAAAACTGTTTCATCACGCTCGACGCGAAACTCTATCTCGCGAAACAGGTTATTGAGCGCTAGTAGTATCACGGTAGAACCCAGAAGCACCGGTGTCACGGTAAGGAAATCGAACGACACAAAGCACAACAGAGCGTAGATAAAACCAGGAACGTAGGTGTTGTCGTTGTAAGCCTTCGTGTTGATTAAGACTATAGCAAAAAACGCCGCTTGCACGAATATCAACAAAAGGGCAAAGATCTGTCGCCCAACGATCGACCTTCCCATTGTCCAGTCCAGAAAAGCAAATACGGCCGCGGACAATGGCGGTGTGCTGTCATACACTTCTGAATACATGTGCTGACCTTGATTCATTGCCTCTCCAACCAAAATTGCCTTCAACTCTGGTCTTGTCTGGCCTGGGGTGTCAATTATGAAGGGCAAACTAAATAAGATGAGGAACAGAAGGATGGCGAGTAGCCGATAGGGGTCGTTGATGCGAAAAAATCGGAGCACAGTTCTTCTGATTCGAAGTGCAAATAAAGGAAAACAAACGACTAATCTGAACAAGGGCGGCGTCTGGATAATCCTTTGCCACACCTACGTTGAACCACGAAATTCTTACCTTTGATACGATGAGCAGCACGGTACGACAGCAAAAGTTTGCGCGCCTGATTCAAAAGGAATTAAGCGACATTTTTTTACGAGATAAGCGCGGTTTCTTGGACCACGCCTTTATCACGATTGCCGAAGTGCGCATTAGCCCGGATCTAAGCGTTGCCAAGGTGTACATCAGCATGATGCTCGCCAAAGACAAGCAGGCAATCCTCGACAAACTGGATTTACACAAGAAAGAGATACGCAAAGCTTTGGGCGAACGAATCAGGAATCAAGCCCGAATCATTCCCGAACTGGCCTTCTTCATTGATGAGGTGGAGGAAAACGCCATGAAAATGGACGATCTTCTCAAAAGCTTACACATCCCGCCGGCGTCACCAGCAAAACCTGAATCGCCCAAGAAAAAGTGAATACCCCGCTATTCATCGCCCGGCGGTACTTCTTTTCTAAACGAAAGAAGTCATTCATCAATGTGATTTCGCTCCTCTCGATGGGCGTAGTAGCCTTTTCGACCGCTGCACTCATCATAGTCCTCTCCGTTTTCAATGGCTTGGAGGACCTCCTGCGATCATTGAACACTTCTTTCGATCCTGAATTAAAAATAGAGGCGGCGAAGCGAAAGACATTCGAAATAAACGACGAATTGCTCCAAAGCATTCGTTCCACCGAGGGCGTTAAGCTCGTGTCGGAAGTAATCGAAGATTATGCATACGTGCGATATCTCGATTTTGAAATGACCGCCATTATTCGCGGTATCAGCGACAACTTCGTTGAGCAGGGAAGGTTGAACGAAAATATCGTCGCCGGCAAATTGGCACTCCACCAAGACAGTATCCCGTTCGCCATCGTGGGCGAAGGAGTAAAACGCAATCTTCGGATCAACCTGAAAGACGACATGCGCGCCATGCAGATCTTTTACATCCGAAACGTTTCTGGCGGAGGTCTTGACCCTTCAAGGATGTATGCGCGACGAAGTATTCGCCCCGGTGCCGTGTTCTCGATTGAAAAGAACTACGACGAAAATTACATCTTCCTCCCGCTAGACTTTACCCGCGACTTGCTCGACTATGGGAATCGTCGGACTTGGCTGGAGGTAAAGACTGCACCCAACGCCGATGTGGCAAAAGTTAAATCACAACTCTTACAAAAACTCGGAGTAGACTTTAAGGTTCTCACCAACGAAGAACAACATCAGGATATCTATCGCTTGCTCAAGTTAGAGAAACTGTTTGCCACACTTGCCCTCGCATCACTTGTGTTAGTTGGTTCCATCAATATCTTTTTCTCACTTATGATGTTGGCCATCGACAAAAAGAAAGATGTTTCCGTACTCTATGCACTCGGCGCCTATCCCGATTTCATTCGGAGGGTTTTCCTGTCTGAAGGCGCGATTATCTCGTTCACCGGAGCCATCGTCGGGCTGATACTAGGCGGATCCATTTGCTTCCTCCAAGATCAGTTTGGACTCGTGGGTATGGGGATGGAGAACGCCATCGTTTCCGACTATCCTGTTAAGATGAGGCTCGTCGATTTTGCAGTTACTGCCCTGCTGGTCATTGTGATCACCATCCTGACTTCGTTTTATCCCGCCTCGCGTGCCGCTCGTTCGTACAGCGTCACGAATCTTTAATAAGCCGGTGTTGCGCCATGTAATTCCCATGTAAGGAAGGGGGGAAAATCCCTTAAAAAATTCGTTCGGAAATGCTTAGTTTAGCAGTTCTGCTTGGTGTGTAATCGCCTGAAATTGAGCCAAAGTGACTCCTTTGAAGCGCTTTTTTGTTAGCACTGAGCACGATTCTTACACGCATGAAAGTTTCAGCAGCCCAACCGTTTCAGGTGATTTACTCGCTGTACCAGCACGAGTACTTGGGCTATATTTTTGAATCTTTTATCGTCCATCTCGACGAAAAAGGAAAGCTTACCTACCAGCACCAGAACATTTCGTCGAAAAATGCCCGTGAGTTTGCTAAAGGCCTGGATGCCCGCGATTATGAGCTCATCGAACTCATGGACAAGATGAGTCAGGACGTGATCCTGAAGAAATTCTCGGCAAAGATGATGAAGCCAAACGAGTTCTTCGCCAAGGTGTACGACAAGCAAAAGGGCAATGAACTGGTTCAAGAAGAAATTGAACGGTACCTCGAGGGCAAGCGCGCCGAAATTCTCGATAAGATGAAAGGCAAGCAGCTCTTCGAGATGGGAAACGACGGCGAACCGACTTGGAAAAAAGTGGAAGTGCTCGAGAAACGCGCGACCATCCAGTTCCATTTCAGAAGGACCGACGAAAACACAAACTACTATCCGACCATCGAGCACGACGGAAAGAAAATCGACATCCCAAATCCGTCGGCATACCTTATTTGCAAAGAGCCAGCCTGGATGGTATTCAACGGCAAGCTCTATGGGTTCGACAAGCATGTTGATGGCCGAAAGCTGATGCCATTCCTCTCGAAAAAATTCGTGGTGATCCCCAAGAATCTTGAAGAAACGTATTACAACCGCTTTGTTGCTCCCTTGATTGCATCGTTCGATGACGTAGATGTCCAAGGTTTTGAAATAAACCGGAGCAATTACGATCCACATCCTCTACTCACGCTTTCGGAATTACATCAAGGTCAATCTCGCGAAGTCTCGGATCTTTTCGAGCAATCGGGAGAACCCGAAACCAAAGATGACGAAGCTGGGAAGATCGTGTTTGATCTCTCTTTCAAGTACGGTAAACATCGCTTTCGTGGCGAAGTGTTCGGCCCCGTCAGCGTCACCATCGAACGAAAAGACAACGACTACATATTCCATCGGGTCAAGCGCAACATTGACGGCGAAAAGAAATATGCCCAAACATTGATCAAACTCGGGTTACCCCTAAAAGGGTTCCGATGTGCCGTGGAGAAGGCACATGCGTTCTCATGGCTTAATGAAAATCGAGTCAATCTTTTGAACCTCGGCTTCGAAGTCAGTCAACCCGAGAATCGAGATAAAAAATACTTCGTTGGGAAAGCTGTATTTGAACTGGAAGTCAAGGAGAACATCGACTGGTTCGACATCCATGCAAAGATTCGGTTCGGCGAATACGAAATTTCTTTTAAGGAATTGCGCAAGTTGATCCTGCGCAAGAAAGTCGAATTCAAATTACCCAACGGTGAGATCGCCATCATTCCGGACGCTTGGTTGCAGAAGTATGGCGACTTGTTTGCCCTAAGCGAAACGCATGGCGACAACGAAAAACCGGTATTGAAAAAATACCATCTGAACCTGTTGAAAGAACTGGAAGATGGTGACCTCGCGAAAGTACACATGAGCGAGCGCTTCCGGAGTCTCGATTCCTTCGATGGAATCAAGGACTACTCGTTACCCGCTGGATTTGCTGGCAAACTTCGCCCGTACCAAAAAGCGGGATATAACTGGCTTCGTTTCCTCAACGAGTTCCACCTCGGCGGCTGCTTAGCGGACGACATGGGTCTTGGAAAAACCGTTCAGACTCTCGCGCTATTACTTGCGGAGAAAGAAAAGGGTAACGCAGGCACAAGCCTTTTGGTGATGCCCACGTCGTTGATCTACAACTGGGAAATGGAAGCAAACAAGTTTGTTCCAGACCTGAAAATATTGACCTACACGGGAACTCTTCGAAACAAAGACATTTCGAGGTTTAAGAACTATGATCTTGTTCTCACATCCTATGGAATCACGCGCCTAGACATAGACTTGTTGAAAGAATTCCCCTTCAACTACATCATCCTAGACGAGTCTCAGGTGATCAAAAACCCAACGTCCAACATAGCGAAGGCCGTGATGCAACTCACGTCTCGGTTCCGCCTCACGTTGACCGGTACGCCCTTGGAAAACACCACGATGGACCTGTGGTCGCAGATGACCTTCATCAACCCTGGTTTGTTGGGTGGGCAAACGTTCTTCAAGAACGAATACCAAGTCCCGATAGAAAAGAAACAGGATGAGGCTAAGACGAAGAAGCTAAACGCGATCATCAAACCATTCCTCCTTCGAAGACTGAAGTCGCAAGTGGCTACTGAACTTCCGGAAAAAGTCGAGAATGTTCACTATACGAACATGACTCCCGAACAAGAAGAGAAGTACGAGGAAGCAAAAGCGTTCTACCGAAATAAGATTCTCGAGCAAATCGATAAAGAGGGTATCAACAACTCTCGTTTCATGATCCTGGAAGGCTTGACAAAATTGCGTCAGTTGTCAAATCATCCACGGATGATCGACCCGAACTACACGGGCGAATCTGGAAAACTCGAAGATGTGTCTCACATGTTGGAGAGTGCGATGGCGGAAGGCCACAAGCTTCTTGTGTTTAGTCAGTTCGTGAAGCACCTCGATATTGTAAAAGAGTTCCTGTACAAGCAAAAGGTCCCGTTCGCCTACCTTGATGGTTCTTCGAATGATCGCAAAGATCAAGTTGAGAAGTTCAACAAGGATCCGAACTTGAAGGTGTTCCTAATTTCAATTAAGGCTGGTGGTTTAGGTTTGAACCTGACCGAAGCCGATTACGTCTTTATCCTTGATCCCTGGTGGAACCCGGCTGTCGAAGCACAGGCTGTCGACCGCGCCCATCGGATTGGCCAAACGAAGCGTGTGTTTACTTATAAGTTCATCACTCGCAACACGGTAGAGGAGAAAATCTTGCGTTTGCAGAAACACAAATTGAAGCTCTCCGAAAATCTCATCACCACGGAAGAGAGCATCATCAAGCAATTAACGCGAGAAGACATCGAGTTAATGCTGGCCTAGTCCTCTTCCCTATTTTTCCAACGCTTATGCGACCACAGCCAACCTTCGGGTTGCTGGTGGATGACGCGTTCGCTCACCTTGACATACTCGTCGATTAAATTCAAACTATTCTCTTCCGTAAACGGGGGCGCTGCGATTTTGATGAGCTCGACTGAATAATATCCACGCTTCACCTTCGTGATTGCCGCAAAGTATACAGCGCTTTGAGTTAGTACTGCTAATTGCGACAACCCATGAAAAAATGCCGTCCGTTGGTGAAGAAATGTCGTCCAATAGCGTCTGTGGTTGAAGTGTCCTGGGTATTGATCGGCAACAATAGCGGTGGCGCGCAATACGTCTTTGCGTTTGAGGGCGGCCCTCCCCACCGTTTCACGTGGCACGGGAAAGCCACCGAAGCGCGTTCTCGTGGCCATCGAAAGGCGGTTTGCGAGAGCACTGGCTTGCGGTTGATATACAAAGTCTACCGGAACGGGCAATTCCAAACATCCGGCCGCCAAGAGCCATTCCCAGTTAAATTGGTGGGATGCGAGTATTAAAACAGATTGATTTTGGTCCGTGTATTCACGAATGACGCCTGGATTCACGAAACGCATTCGCTTCACGAGGTCTTCTCTCTTGATAGACAAAAGATGAAGGGTTTCCATTGCATAATCACTCAAGTTTCGAAAGAACTGTGTTTCGATCGCACGCAACTCTTGGGTGGTTTTTGTCGGAAATGAGTTGACGAGGTTGGTCCAAACCACGCGTCTTCTGTACCGAATCACATAAAAAGTGACAAAGAAAATCCCGTCTGAAAGGAGGTATAGTATTTTTAGAGGAATGAGGGAGAGCGCCCTGATTAAAAACATGGGCTCAAAATTACCTTTTTGTTTTTGATTACTTTTGTCAGGGTTGCTTGTCAGACGACGTATGAAAGACAAGGTTATATTGATTACGGGGGGATCGTCGGGAATTGGTCGCGCCCTAGCGCAAAAGTTCGGGGTCGAAGGGGCCAAGATTGTAATCACCGGACGACATCAAACACAACTTACTGTTACCGCCGAAGAGCTTAAGAGTCGGAGCGTTGACATTGTTCCGATTGTCGCCGACGTTTCCGTCGAATCGGATTGTGCGCGTGTGGTGGCGACCACAATCGAGCGTTTTGGTCGAATCGATGTGCTCATCAACAACGCAGGCATCACGATGCGCGGAAAATTCGAAGAACTTCATCTGGACGTTTTTCGAACGGTGATGGACATAAACTTCTACGGCACGATCTACACAACGAAATTTGCGTTACCGCATCTCATTCGGACCAAGGGATCGATCGTTGGCATCTCATCAGTAAACGGGCGAAGAGCGACACCGGAACGAAGTGCCTATTCAGCATCAAAATTCGCAATGATCGGCTTCTTGGAGTCGTTGCGTTCGGAGATGATAGAACATGGGGTGCATGTCTTAACTGTATGCCCGGGGTACACTGCCTCGAACATTCGACGTTCAGCATTAATGCCAAACGGGAAAGTGCAAGGCCATTCACCAGCCGACGAAAGCAGCATGATGAGCGCCGAAGAAGTCGCGGGCGAAGTCTATGCAGCAGTCGTCAAACGCAAACGCGATGTCCTTCTCACGCTTCAAGGAAAGTTAGCCGTGTGGCTCAACATTCTGTTTCCAAGATGGATGGATCGGAAAACCCTCGAGTTTATGCGCAAAGAGGACGCCGATGAGCACCGCGTGGGCGAAGGCGTACATACCTAAGTTTTACTCAAGAACACCAACTTGGTGTTGTCCGCCTTGTTGATGTTTCGATAAAAGTCCACCAACTCGTTGTACGCATCGGGGGGATATGTGCCATCTTTCCTTACAAACTTTCGGAAGTAGATGAGCGACCCTTGATCGAGCTTAAACCCCGATTCATAGGTGCCAAATCTAGATGTGATCTTCGAATTTGGTGGAAGGAACTCCGGGTAGATGCTTTCAGGTAAATGAAAACGGACGGTGTCGATTTTCGTGTAGCCGTTTCCAAGCGCAAACTCAGTCTTCCTGCTCTCCGCCTTTTCCGGGATATACTTAGACTTATTTAGGAGGTTTGGCGTCAGGAATATTCGTTTGTTGCTGACTGACGCGTACTTGTTCAATGTAAGATCCATTTTCACCACCGCATTTGGAATACGTGCTTTTTCATTCGTAAGTGAAAACTTGGTCACGTCAAAACTCGGGATGTCCGTCATTCTCTGAATCCATTTCTTTTGTTCGTCTCCCGAATAATTGAGCACAAAATCGAGATCTCCCTCTTCATATTGCAGCCCGGTGTAATTTGTCGTGACCGATGCTTTCGCGTTTCCGTTTACATCAATCTCTACATCGGCGAGAGTTGTCCTGACGTTTTGCTCGGCGGGGTAGTAAGTGGTGCGAACTAATTTGCCACCTTTTTCGGTCACCATCAATCCATAACGGCCCTCTGTAAATTTGCCGATATACCCGAAGGGCATCGTTTGTCTAGTACATTCCAGCCAAATTGTGTCGGCTGCATTTGGAACACCAACAATAATGTGATTGAACTCCCGGTTAGGGAATGAAGGATCCGCGTCCGGTTCGCCCTCGCCTGCGCGAATAATTGTATAGTAACCCTTAATGCCAACTTCCTTCAGCATAGAAACCATGTAGTTGGAGAGTGCCTTGCAATCTCCGTATCCATTTTGGTCTACAGTCGTCGCATCGAATGGCTGCCAGCCACCGATCCCAAGTTGAATGCTCACGTACCGCGTCTTACTCTGCATGTATTCATAGAGCGCTTTCGTCTTAGCTTCGACCGTGGTCAGGTTTTTTGTTAACTCCTTTATCTTTTTCTTCGTTGCTTCTGGAAGTACGTCCCTTCCCTCGTTCAGCAGGAGTTGCCACTTGCCTATTTCTTCCCAAGACGACATGTTTCCCACATATCCATTGAATTCAAAATCGGAAGGTGCAATCGAAATTCTCTTGAGATGCGATCCGGGTGGGCTTAAGGGCTCGTGCTTCGTTGCGGGGAGGTTGTCTACTTTCCACGTGAGTGATTCCATTCCAGATACCAGGCCTTTTTCTGGCTTCAGGTCGATGTTGTATGCCTTGTAACGAGGTGCCAAATTTGCAGGGAACAGCAATTGATACGAGAAATGTTGAATGGCCACATCCTCCGATCCCGTGATGTTTGCGTCATCGATCACATAGAGATTTGACAAGTCTGCATCATATTCGTACTCGATCGTATACGGATAAGCCGAGTTTGATAAATCAAGTATCTTGACACGGTTGTCGGTAAACAGACTATATCCATCATAGGAGCTCCGATCAAAGATTTCCGACGATTTTAATTTCTTCACTTGCGCACCGTTGGCATCATACGTATAACCTTTGATGTTGCTCACCTTGCGCAGTTTGTCGTAGCCAATGTATACCGTAGCCCAGTCTCGGCCATTTTCATTGAGGATGGTGATGGCCACGTGATAGTGAACGGTCGCCGATCCACGAGAAAGTATCTTGAAGACGCCTTCGTTATCGCGGATAACAATGTTTGCACTCACCTTCAATGATGCGGGTATGGAACTTACTGGGTACTTAATGTCTTTTGCCGAAACGAGCAATTCGCACACGCACAAGAGCCCGACGAGAAGTACATTCTTCATATTTAGTTAGCTTTCTTTACCACGATCTGTTCCGCCTGCTTGGCCACTACCATGGCATAAAATTCTCGAAATATCGGGTAATCCGCTGGGAGGATAGTATTCTTTGCAATTGTCAATTGAGACGTCACATTTACAGTGTTCCCGAGAATGGTGACGCTATACACATATTTTCCCGCGCCGCCCGGCAAAGCAAAAACTTTAGTTGCTGGCGCCTCCTCCACTTTATAGCCGTCTGGGATTTCAATCTTAGCCGAATAGATGTGATCGAAGGGCGTGGGGATGTTCACTGGATATTCGCGTGTCTCAGACTTGAAAACATTGTTTTCCTGTCCCGCGATGAAAGGACTTAAATACATGATATCTCCGTTGACTTGCACATGGTCGCGGATCGACATGTCGTGGACTTCCTTGGCCGCTTCGGTCGCGGTCTCCATGTTGCTGAACTCGCTCTTGCTAATCTCCCACGATCTACCCGACTTGACACTTGCGACGTATGCATCCTGTCCAATTTTTTGGTAGCGGCCCCTCATGTCACTCCCATAGATTCCATCGCGCGCAATAGAGACGAATCCCGTTAATTCACCATCCGGCGAAAGCTTAAGATTTGTGGTGTAGGTGCTTCGAGCTTTTGTACCAACCAACGGAACCCAAATCGCAGCATCCGAATTCACCACGAGTCCCTCTCCATTCAGGCACCTTTCTGGTAATGAACCAAATGGAAGGTTGCGATCCGTCGCATCCAATAGTCTGTCCTTTCCTTCTGCTTTTAGCAACACAATCGCATCGTTGAACTGGCTTGCGTGCGGTGTAAACGGGCGTATCAAACCATGGTCACGAGTACTCAAGAGAACCGGATATGCATCCAGCCCAGCACGTTTCAGCATCGCCGCCAGGAGCAAGTTGATCTCACCTGAGCTACCTCTCTTTTTCTCTAGTACTTTCTTCAAGGACTGCTCGGGGACATCCCACACTTGCTCATCCCATACAATATTATTCCTCACAAACTCATGGATCCGCTTGGCCTTGTCTTCGGGAGTTGTCGCGCCGGCAATGAGGGGCTCAACTATTTTCTCCAACCAACCAGTACTTTTCAGCAAGTCGCCGAAGTCCTGAGACTGGTCATACCCTTTCGCAATGCTTTTCCAAGATCTCTCGAGGTTGAATACCCTTCCGGGGATGTAGATTTCGGTGATATAGTACGTGACCCCTGATAAATAGTCTTCCGGCGTTGTTGAAAATGGCTCGACAATGAACGCGGGTGCATGTTCCATAACAAGCTTCTCGTATGCTCCTTGATTTTTCTCTTCCTGACGCGTGAGCGGCAAGAATCCAATCATGTCCTTCCTAAAAGTGAAGCTCTTCGGGATCATGGTGACGTACTCGCTGTACTTTGTGGGAATAGTGTGTTGAAATTGCCACGAGGGCAATAAGGACACAGACATCGTCCATGTGTAGCTGTACTCAATGATGGAACCCGGTTTCACGTTTGGAAGTGTGAACTTCACTTGGCTGTATCGCTTATTAAGCTTTTGCTTGAAAATACCATCATCGTTGAGTTTCGACTCGACAAGCGCACCGTTTTCAACATTATAGGTGGATGCCTTGATTCTGGTGATCATATCGCTTGTCGTCTCGTAATTCAGCGTTTTTGTTGCAAACTCCTCGATGGCCTCAGCGGTAAAGAACTTGATTCGAGTGTGACGCTTGTAGGTTACTTCAAGTGACTCTGTTAACTCGCAGGAGCCGATATCAAACAATATGACTGCAGATGCATTTGGTGCCTTCTCGTACGAAACCATCTTTTGCTCTTCAGGTGTAATCACGCCGAATGAGGGACCTTTATCTTTCTGACCAAAAGTCGATGCCGCCGCCATGATAAAGGCGACCAATAGGGAGGGGATTTTCATAAAAAACTTTCCGGGTGTTTTACCGGCGCTTCGTTGCACCAGCATGGGGTTGTCCGGATTTGAGAATCAACCAATTACGTCGATCCAACGTCTTTCTGAAATACCTCTTTCGGGTGATTATGCTCCTTTTTTAACTTTCTAATCTGGCTTTCTGGCACCAAATTCAACTTTCGCATTTGGCCAATGCGCAGCGAACGGTGACATTTGACCCTTCATGGCGAAAGCAAAAACACTCTTTTTCTGTAATGTTTGTGGGTACGAGTCGGCCAAGTGGCTCGGCAAATGCCCATCGTGTAACTCCTGGAACTCTTTTGCCGAAGAGATCGTCACTAAAACAGACGGCGGCAAAAATGAATGGCGCGCAGAACCCAATAGCAAGACTGTTCAGCCACGTAGGCTGTCTGAAATTGCGTCCGCATCTGAAATTCGGATTGTCACTCCCGATCACGAACTGAATCGCGTACTGGGAGGTGGCATTGTACCCGGTTCGCTCGTCCTCATCGGGGGCGAACCTGGCATCGGGAAGTCTACCCTCATGCTCCAGATAGGAATAGGAATGGCACAACTTCGCACACTCTACGTATCAGGCGAGGAAAGCGAGCAACAGATTAAGATGCGCGCCGAAAGAACAATCGGCCAAAAGAAAGCGAGCGACAACTTTCATGTGCTCACCGAAACCAATACGCGCGTCATTTTTTCGGTAGTCGAAGAGTTGAAGCCCCAACTGCTCATCGTCGATTCAATTCAAACACTTTACTCTCCATTGTTAGACTCCGTTTCTGGAAGTGTTGGTCAAGTGCGGCAATGCGCCGGTGAATTGATGAAGTTTGCCAAGGAAACAAACACTTCCGTCTTCCTCGTAGGCCACATCACCAAAGATGGAATGCTCGCCGGTCCTAAAGTACTCGAGCACATGGTCGATACGGTGCTGCAATTCGAAGGCGACCGTCACCTCGCCTACCGAATCTTGCGTACCACTAAAAACCGATTTGGATCAACCTCGGAAATTGGTATCTATGAAATGCTTGGAACAGGATTGCGCGAAGTGTCGAATCCATCCGAAATCTTAATCTCACAAAAGGACGGTCAGCTCAGCGGCGCTACAATCGGCGCAACCATTGAAGGCAACCGACCATTGCTCATCGAGATTCAATCGCTTGTAAGCCCTGCGTCTTATGGCACTCCCCAACGCACATCTACCGGGTTCGATCAAAAGCGACTCAATATGTTGCTCGCTGTTTTAGAGAAACGCTGTGGTTTCAAGTTGAGCACCCAAGATGTATTCTTAAATATGGCAGGTGGTATCTCTGTGGAAGATCCGGCCATCGATCTGGCCATTTGCGCGTCGATAGTTTCTTCGTTTGAAGAGATTCCTATCAACGACAAGACCTGTTTCGCGGCTGAGGTAGGCCTCGGTGGCGAGTTGCGCGCCGTCAACCGAATCGATCAACGGATTTCCGAAGCCGAAAAACTTGGGTTCACCGAAATCTACATCTCAAAGTATAGTCAGAAATCAATCGACCTCTCTAAGGCGCGGATTCAAGTGAAAGCATTCGGCAAGCTGACAGAAATCTTCGAAGATCTGTTTGGGTAATAACTGGTCCCAACAATTCGTGCGATCATGGGATTCTGATGATGCACGAATCACAATTGGCTCGGAATGATCCCTCCGGTGTGGATCACCAACACCCGCGTGCCTTTATCGACAAGTCCCTTTGAGAGTTGATCCCTCAGAGCATACATCAACTTTCCTGTGTAGACTGGTTCGATCGGCACGTGCTGTTCTTTTTCAAACTGTTCACAAAATGCAAGTAGTTCGTGATTGACTTTCGCGTACCCTCCGAAGTGGTAATCGTTTAAGAGCTTCCAGTTTGTCTTGTCTCCAACCCATCGACGAATGTCCGTTTCTAAGAAACCGTTGTTTCGCAACACAGGTACGCCCACCACTTGCTGCTTTTGACCCACACCACGAATGAGTCCAGCCATTGTCCCTCCCGTCCCAACCGGAACATAAATTTGGTCGAATGACTCTTTTGCCAACATCCTACCCCAAGACTCGCAGGCTTGAATTGCCAACTCATTCGTTCCTCCTTCTGGAATAAGGTAGTGAGGTCCAAATTTGGTGTGCAACTCCCGCTGAAAAGCTTCGTCGACTTTAATGCGATAGTTCGCACGAGAAATAAAGTGGAGTTCCATCCCATGATCCGAGGCAAAATCCAAAGAAGGGTTTCGAACTTTCTCGCCACGGATTATCCCGATCGACCTGAAACCATGGATGTTGGCAGCTGCCGCCGTCGCCCGAATGTGATTTGAATAAGCACCTCCGAAGGTCACTATGAGGGAATGACCAGCTTGTCGTGCTGCAAGTAAATTGTCTCGCAACTTCCACCATTTGTTACCCGGCACAGTTTCGTGGTTTCGATACTCATGTAACAACGACACCTCGCAACCAAACGGGTTGGTCAATGTAGTGATCGGTGGAACCTTGTACTCTAGGCTGTTCAACATCCAAAAATAGCGACTCCTAAAAACATTAGAGCGCCCCTTAGTTTTGCTAAATATTTTAGTATTTTGGCCTCATGGAGCAGAATCAAGACTATTTTAATGGGCGGGGGTCTCAAATCAAGACTTCGAACAGGTTTTTGAAAAACCAATATGTATCGGAGCACATCGAAGGTTTGGACGAGCCTCTGTTAGAAAATCCGTCCACGCAAGTGTTTGAAGAAACCGCGAAGAAACTTGTCAATAAGGTAGACAGTCCGGATTTGCGACACATGTACTCTGCGAACCCATACCAAGGCTGTGAGCATGGGTGCATCTATTGCTACGCCCGCAACACACATGAGTACTATGGCTATAGCGCAGGGTTGGATTTTGAAAGTAAGATCATCATCAAAAGAAATGCTGCGGAGCTGCTAGAGAAGTTTATCCTGAATCCAAAGTGGGATGCGGTTCCCATTATGTTTTCGGGTAACACAGATTGCTACCAACCACAGGAAAGAAAGTATGGACTCACGCGTGCGATGTTGAAAGTGATGGCTAACTATCGCCATCCTGTGGGCCTAATCACTAAGAACGGGCTGATCACGCGTGATATCGATTTATTGAAAGATCTTGCCGGCGATCATCTCGTGCATGTTTACGTCTCTGTGACAACCCTGAATGAAGAGTTGCGCCGGAAGATGGAACCACGGACTGCGAGCGGCTTCAAACGACTACACACGATCGAACAGCTCGCGAATGCCGGGATTCCGGTTGGTGTGATGAACGCGCCTATCATTCCCGGGCTTAACCATCACGAAATTCCTGACATCTTGAGGGCCGCGTCCAATGCGGGGGCTGTTGCCGCAGGTATGACAGTAGTTCGATTGAATGGTGCCATCGGAAAAATCTTTGAGGATTGGCTCCGTAAGAATTTCTCTGATCGTTTCGATAAAGTTTGGAACCAAATCTCTTCTCTTCACGACGGAAATGTAAATGACACGCAATTTGGTCGTCGAATGGTTGGCGATGGAAACATTGCCGAAGCCATTCATCAACTCTTCACGGTTTCAAAACGTCGATATTTCAATGGGAAATCGTTACCAGCGTACGATTTAACAAAATTCAGAAAAGGGGGGCTCTTGAGTCTTTTTTAATCCTTAACTTTGAGTTCATGCGCAAGGCTCTGGCGATTCTGTTTTTGATGGTGTACTCCTGTTCATTCACGGAGTTCCATCAGGCCTTGAAGGTTCCACTCCTCCTAAAGCACTACACCGAGCATAGCAGCACCGTCGACATGTCGTTTATCGAGTTCTTGGTCATGCACTACGAAACCGATGTGCCCCACGACGATACCGATATGCGGCTTCCTTTCAAGACTTGCAGCCATTCGCAGGCCACACAGACTGCGGCTTTAGTGCAACCGAACATTCGACTGAACGAACCGGTCCTCCTCTCTACTCAAGATTTCATTTCATTCGACCAGCAGATATCTCCTTCGTTGCTTTCGCACGATATCTTCCAGCCGCCTAGGGCCTAGTCACCCATTCTTTCCTTCGGGATCATTTTCAAAAATTCTTACGCCAATCACGCACATACGTGTGTTTGTCGACAAATGTTGACGACCCGTGTCCTCGTTTGGCCATCCTTTAAACTTCAACAACGATGTTCGAAAAGATCATCCATTTCTCTGTCCACAATAAGCTTGTGATCGCCATGATGACGGTCGCCTTGGTGATTTGGGGGACATATTCCTTTACCAAGCTTCCCATCGACGCTTTACCTGACATCACGAACAACCAGGTTCAAGTCATTACCATTTCACCGTCTTATAGCGCCGAGGACATCGAGCGCATGGTGACTTTCCCTGTGGAACAATCCATGTCGACAATTCCGGGGATTGAGGAAATCCGATCCATCTCGCGGTTCGGTTTGTCGGTCGTAACGATCGTATTCGGTGAGCACATCGATATCTATTGGGCACGGCAGCAAGTGAGCGAACGCCTCGTGGGTGTACGCGCAGACTTAGCCGCCGGACTCGGCCAACCAGAGCTGGCGCCACTGACCACGGGTCTCGGCGAGATCTTTCAATACCTCGTGAAAGTCAGACCGGAGTTCAAAGACAAATACACCGTCATGGAACTTCGGACTATGCAAGACTGGATTGTACGACGTCAGTTGCTCGGTGTAAAGGGCGTCGCGGATGTGAGCAGCTTTGGCGGCGAACTGAAACAATACGAGGTGGCACTTGATCCGGAGCGCCTTCGGAGCTTGAATATCGACATCAACACAGTCGTATCAGCGCTTGAGACCAACAATCAAAATGCTGGTGGCGCATATATCGATCGCCATCCCAACGCGTACTTCATTCGAAGCGACGGTTTATTGAAGACTGCTGATGACATCAACAACACGATAGTCAAAAACGAAAATGGGGTCGTGATCATGATACGCGATGCTGGCAAGGTGCAATTAGGTGCCGCGATTCGCTACGGTGCGATGACATACAACGACCAAGGTGAAGCGGTGGGAGCGATCGTGCTGATGTTGAAAGGAGCCAATTCGTCCGAAGTAATTGATCGAGTAAAAGAAAGGATCAAACAAATCGAGGAAACTCTCCCCGAAGGAGTTTACATCGATGCATTCTTGGATCGCACTAAGCTTGTACAGAACGCGATCAACACAGTTGCGAAGAACTTAGCAGAAGGCGCTTTGATCGTGATCTTCGTGCTCGTCCTGCTTCTTGGCAACTTCCGCGCAGGGTTGATCGTCGCGTCCGTTATCCCTTTGGCAATGCTATTCGCGATTTCCATGATGACATTGTTCGGCGTTTCTGGAAACTTGATGAGCCTTGGTGCGATTGACTTCGGTTTGATTGTCGATGGCAGCGTGATTGTAGTCGAAGCCACGATGCATCACCTTGGAGTGCGGCAAATCTCACGTCGACTCACGCAAGAGGAAATGGATGCTGAAGTGTATGAATCCGCCTCGAAAATCAGGAAGAGTGCTGCGTTTGGTGAAATCATCATCTTGATCGTGTACCTGCCGATCCTGGTGTTGGTAGGTGTTGAGGGAAAGATGTTCCGCCCCATGGCACAGACTGTCTCTTTCGCGATCCTCGGGGCGTTTCTGCTTTCACTTTTCTATGTACCCGCAGTAAGTGCGCAGTTTCTGTCGAAGTCACCACAATCTTCGCTCGCCATTTCGGATAAATTGATGGCCTTCTTCCATCGCAGTTATGACAAGCTTCTTAGAATTGTGCTGCTCCACAAAGCGCTGACAACATTATCGGCCGTCGTACTGTTCGCCGCAAGCTTGTTCATTTTTTCGCGGCTTGGTGCTGAATTTATCCCAACGCTGGAAGAGGGAGACTTCGCCGTTGAAACCAGGCTTCTCACCGGAAGTAGCATCACGAAATCTGTCGACGTCGCGGGGAAGGCCGCTAAAGTGTTGGTCACGAACTTTCCCGAGGTAAAGCAAGTAGTCGGCAAAATTGGGTCATCTGAAATCCCTGTAGACCCGATGCCGATGGAGCAGTCGGACTTGATCGTCGTGCTGGAAGACAGAGAGCTCTGGACATCCGGCAGCGACCGCAACGAGTTGGCTGAGAAGATGAAATCCAAACTTGAAGAGTATCTCCCGGGAGTAGCTTTCGGCTTTCAACAACCTATTCAAATGCGCTTCAATGAACTACTCACAGGCGCCCGTCAAGACGTGGTGCTCAAGATCTTTGGTGAAGACTTGGATCAACTCACACGCTACGCGCAGAAAGTTGGTGCGCTCGCTTCCGACATCGAAGGGGTGCAAGATGTGTATGTCGAACAAGCATCGGGGCTGCCCCAGATTGTCGTTCAAGCCGATCGCGCCAAACTAGCCCGTTTTGGTTTAAACATCGACGACGTCAACCGGGTCGTGCGCGGTGCGTTCGCCGGCCAAAAGGCAGGGCTTGTGTATGAGGGGGAGAAGCGCTTCGACTTAGTGGTACGCCTTGATAAATCGCAGCGTCAAAGCGCTGATGACCTGGCTAACATGCCGATTACAACACCTTCGGGTATCCAAGTTCCGCTCTCGCAATTGGCGACTGTACAACTGAAACTTGTTCCTAATCAGATACAAAGAGAAGACGCAAAGAGAAGGATTACGGTGGGGTTCAACGTTCGGGGACGCGACGTCGAGAGCATCGTGAAAGAAATTCAAGGACGGGTTCGGAATGAAGTCACCTTTGCGCCCGGGTACTACATCACGTACGGTGGTGCATTCGAACAGCTTCAGGAGGCAAGTAAAAGACTCGGTGTAGCTGTACCTGTTGCGCTCCTACTAATTCTCATCCTCTTGTATTTTACCTTCCATTCAATCAAACAAGGCTTTCTAATTTTTATGGCAATTCCATTTTCAGCGATCGGTGGCGTGTTGGCACTGTGGTCCCGAGGGATGCCTTTTAGCATCTCTGCGGGTATTGGATTCATTGCATTGTTCGGGGTTGCCGTGTTGAACGGAATCGTGCTGGTGGCGGAATTCAATCGACTTAAACAAGAAGGCCTGACTGATCTTAACGAGATCATCCTTCGTGGTACCGCCACACGCCTACGGCCAGTGTTGCTTACTGCGTCGGTCGCCTCTCTCGGTTTCCTACCGATGGCATTGTCTCACAGTGGTGGTGCGGAGGTACAACGGCCGCTCGCGACTGTCGTGATCGGCGGGTTAGTGAGCGCTACATTCCTCACGCTCTTTGTGCTTCCATGCTTGTATACATGGTTCGAAAATGGATTCAGGTTTAAACCAAAGGCCATCGTCGCTGCCCTGGTGTTCCTAACCCTAAGTACGAACGCATTTGCGCAACAGGAAACTCTCTCGCCCGAACAAGCGATCGAACTCGCTCTTAAGAACAACAAAGACGTGACCTCCGCTGGGAACATGTTCGATTCACGAAAGGCCGAAATGAAAACGACCGGCGATGTGGGAAAGACCACGGTATTCGGAACGTTTGGTCAGTATAACGGTTTTCCGAAGAATGATAATAACATCACGATTACTCAAACCTTGCCTTTCCCAACAGTGTTTGGCGCTCGTGGTCAACTGAATGACGCGTTCCTGGAAGACGCCCGGCTTTTCAAGGCAAATAAAACTGCGGAAGTGCGTTGGGCAGTCCGTTCCACGTGGCATGAGTTGAATTTTTTACTCGCGCTCCACAAGCAATACACACAACTGGACAGCATCTTTTCGAGACATGTGATTGCTTCGAGTGCTCGTCAGCGGGCGGGCGAAGCTACCATGCTGGAGAAGCTAACGATTGAAGGACGTTCGCAAGAAATCAAGGTTCGCCTTCGACAAAACGAAGCAAGTATTGAATCGGCGCGACAACGTTTGGCTGCCCTTATCGGAACCGCTGACGTAACGAGGGTTTCGGATCAAATCACCATTTTGGAAAATCCGGAATTCGATGCGCAAAACTCGCTGCTCACACAATGGTATCGCCAACAGGCAGTAGTGGCAGCCATGGAAACGAACGTGCAACGACACAACGTGCTTCCAGACATTACCGTCGGCTATTTCAATCAAACATTAATTGGGGTTCCCCTTCGAACTGGTTCAGCCGAACTCGCGACCGTTTCAAACCGGTTTCAGGGCTTTCAGTTGGGTGTGGCTGTCCCTCTTTGGATTCGACCTCAAATTGCTCGTGTGAAGTTTTACGAACATCGACAGAAGGCAATCGCGAACGCAAGCGAGCAACGCGTGGCTGAACACGACGCACAAATAAAAGGCGTGGTCGCGGAAATTACCCGGTACCGGGAATCACTCGATTACTATATCAAGGAAGGTAACAACCAGTCAGAGGCCATATTCCGTCAGGGATCTCGCTCCTACCAACTCGGAGAAACAAGTATGATAGAACTCCTCCTCGCGATGCAAACAGCAAACGAACTTTATGTGGGCTACCTAGATACAGTCAATAAATATAATCAAGCCGTCATCCGGTTGGAATACCTTAACCACCAGAACTAAGAATACACATGAAAACTCATAGCAAATACATATCACTTTTCATTCTCATTGCCCTCGTATATTACGGCTGCTCAAAGAATGATAATTCTGTTGCCTCCGAAAAGTCCGCCGCGGATTCAACGATTGTTCGAACCGTCAAAGTTTCGGCGGATCAAGCGAGGACCATTGGTCTCACGACAACATCCATCTCAGAAATGTCCCTCAGTGGTGTGGTACATGTCAATGGACAACTCGATGTTCCTCCACAAAATCTAGTAACGGTATCCGCGCCGTTTGGCGGTTTCCTCAAGGCAACCGAGATGCTGCAAGGCAAAAAGGTTCGAGCCGGCGAAGTCGTCGCTGTGATGGAGAATCCGGAGTACATCCAAATGCAGCAAGATTATCTCGATTGGATGAGCCAACGCGAATTGGCAAGGGCCGAGCTTGCACGCCAGGAAGAGCTCGCCAGGGAAAATGTGAACGCCCTAAAAAGCCTTCAACAGGCAAAAGCTAACTTTCAAAGTCTTGACGCACGCACAGCAGGACTCAAAGCTCGCTTGAAGATCCTCAACATCGACGCCGATAAACTTTCGACCGCAAACGAGCTACGAGGCACCATCAATTTGATTGCACCAATCAACGGCTATGTCACTGAAATTTCGGCAACCGTTGGTCGCTTCGTCAATGCCACAGATGTGATCATGAAAATCGTAGATCCAGAACACCTCCACGCCGAGTTGGTTGCATTCGAAAAGGATGTTCTAAAATTGAAAGTAGGGCAGAAGGTGCATTTTGTTCTAGCAAACGAGTCGACGCCGCGTACCGCAACGGTATACTTGATCGGTAAGGAAGTGACGCCCCAACGGACGGTGCGTGTTCATTGTCACTTGGACAAAGAAGATAATTCCCTGATCCCAGGTATGTATCTGTCGGCAGACATTGAAACAGGTAGCGAACCAACTTCAGTACTTCCAGCACGGGCAGTGTTAAATTTCGAAGGCAAACGGTTTGTCTTTGTTGCTGGTAGCTCGAATTCCGACGGATCTCAAGTGTTCACACTCACAGAAGCCAAAGTTGGAACCGAGCAAAACGGCTATATCGAGGTATCGTTCGAAGGAATGAATAACAGCGTAAAAGTAGCAGATGTGGGAGCCTTCGACCTCTTAGGTGCCCTCATGAACAAAGACGAAGAATAGTCCTCCGCAAGCTGAAAGCAACATGGCTCCATTTGTCAGATAACATGGGGCCACGATTAACCAATTTTGATAAGCTACATTACTCAAATTTGAGTTGTACTATTGCGCTGACCTAATCGCTTGAATCGTGCACCTTTCGGATAGAACTGCATTCGACATCGGTTTGCTCATTCTTGGCTTTCTCGGTCAAGCGATGTTTGGAGCACGCACGGTCGCACAATGGATCATCTCCGAGAGACAAGGCAAAGTGGTGTCTCCGACAGTCTTTTGGGTCTTCAGCCTGATTGGATCTTCGTTATTCTTAATCTACGGCATTCTCCGACACGATCTGATCATCATCATTGGTCAGACCATTTCGTTCTTCATATATGTTCGGAACTTGCAGTTAAAGGGAGCGTGGCAGAACCTTACGCGAGCATCTCGTGTGCTTTTATTAGCGCTTCCTCCAAGCATTTTGGCCTTTTCCGCGTTTGGCGAATGGTCTGTCGCAAGGTCATGGTCGTCTACCCACTTCACCGACTTTTTCTTCGCGGTGGGTGGCATCGGGCAACTCCTCCTGAACTTTCGGTACTTTTATCAATGGTACTATTCTGAACGAGCACATGAATCGCTATTGCCTCTGGGTTTCTGGATCATCAGCGCTGTAGCTTCCGTGATGGTGGTGGTGTACTCTTTGTATCGCGATGATTTGGTCCTATTAGTTGCCCAATCCGGTGGGCTAGTGGCCTACGTTCGAAATATCTACATCTACCTTCGACATGATCGCAATTGAGGCTCTGGCTACTGCCGATGTGCAAGATTTCATCTTCCGACGCGAATACACCGATGCAAGTGAACTCGTTCTTCGGAAAAAAGACATTCTTGGATTGCCCGCGGCCGTGATAGCAGGACAAATCAAGTCGCGAAAGAAGGCGCAATACAAAATCCCTACGTACTTCAAGACGCGAGGCATCGTTTACCCGCCCACGTTGAACCTCGAACAGAGCTCCTCCGAAGCCACGGCGAAACTGAAAGCGAAACTTGTCTCGGCATGGCTCACCACCCGACAAACGATGGTCGACCTCACCGGAGGTTTTGGAATCGACTCAAATTTTCTCTCCTCGGAATTTGAGCGCGTCACACACGTAGAACCCAACGAGGACTTACTTGGCCTTGCCGCCCACAATCATCGACTCCTCGGTCGAACAAACATCAACTACTTTCAGGGTACCGCAGGCCAATTTTTGGAATCTACTTCCGATCGTGTTGACCTCATGTTCATCGACCCATCGCGACGTGATCAACACCAACGCAAGATTTTTCGACTTAGCGATTGCGAGCCAAATGTGGAGGAGTTGTACCAGACGATCTTCTCCAGAGCCAAGACACTCTTTATCAAGGTGTCGCCTTTGATGGATATTCAACAGGGGCTTCGTGAGATTCCAAACGTTCGTCATGTTGTCGTTACTTCGGTTGACAATGACTGCAAGGAGTTGCTCTTTTGGTCCGAGCGAGGATTCGTCGGTGAGCCAACGATTCATTGTTACCACCTTTACAACTCGGATGCGAGCGATCGGGATCCAGTATTTCATTTCAAACTGGAAGACGAACGAAACACGACAGAGGATTACTCAGAACCGCTCAGGTATTTATTTGAGCCAAATCCGTCCGTCATGAAAGCAGGCGCGTTTCGGACCATTGCGAAACGATTCGGTCTGTTCAAGCTCCAAGCTAATACGCATTTATATACGAGCAGCGGATCTGTCGACGCATTTCCCGGACGCGTGTTTGAAGTTCAGGGATTTGTAAAACCGGACAAGGATCTGCGACGGGCCTTTCCCCAACAGCAAGCAAACATCCTGTTGCGCAATTATCCGATGACAGTCGAGGAACTCAAAAAAAGAACTGGATTATCCGAAGGTGGAGAACGCTACCTCATCGGGTTTAGCGGCGTGTCGACAAAATGGTTGGTGCAAGCCACCCGCGTGAAGTAGTTACTTCACTTGGAGGATTTGTTTCAGCCGCGGCAATCCAACTTCGCCATCCACCCGAGCAACAATTCGCTCGTCACGGTAAACAACAAAAAGCGGCACCGAATTGATTTGTCCCATCGAACGAAAAACGTCAATCCCTTCAGCGTGCGCGAAATGGATATTGTCATGGCCCGTAAGCTTATACTCAGTCGCGAATTTTGAGATTGTCGAAAGCGAATCGGCTGCAATGAAAAACACATTGTAGCCATCGAAGATTTCAGTGTTCTCCGAAAGCATCTTTGCTTCACGCTGGCAGTGGTCGCAGTCGGGTGCGAAAAATACGAGCACCGTGCTTCCTTTCGCATCTTTCAAGTATACCTGCTGGTCGTTTGTCTCGGTGATGAAGAGTGCTGGCATATCATTCTGCTCCGTCTGCACGGCGTTGACCACTACCGGCTCTTTTTTCTTGCAACCTGAAACCAAAACAAGTAATGTGACTACCAGAGCCAATCCAAAAGTGTAAACCGTGTTCTTCAAGTGTTTAAAAGTTTTAAGACCCAATAAATTGCATAAAACAAGATTCCCAAGCTACCATAGACTTTGATCACCTTGCGGCGATTGGAAACATCTTCCCACCAAAGCAACACCCATGGGCGCCACAATCCAATGATGATGAACCCAATGCAAGCCACGGCCAAATAAAAGAAGAGTAACCCAAATGCCATGATTCCCCAAAAGTAGAAGAAATTATGTCCCACTTTCGACTCCTTTTGATTAGCGGGCGTGCAGTGCACGAATTTGTATTACTTTTGCGCTCTCGTTTTTCAGGTTGAGGGCGGTCGATTTTCTTGAGATTTTTAAAGCCGACGGTCTGGTTGGAACGCTAGCCGAGGGGATAAGTGCGTCCAAATCAAAAAGCAACAGCACGATTCGGCTCAAGGGAGTGACCGGAAGCCTTGACGCGGTCATTTTCGCGACGGTCTTCAAAGCCACACGTGCCGATCACATTATTATTCTCCACGACAAAGAGGAGGCTTCTTATTTCTTCAACGACCTTCAGAACCTACTAGGAGAAAAGGAAATCCTGTTCTTCCCGATGTCATACAAAAGGCCGTATGAATACGACGAAACAGAGAATGCGAATATCTTGATGAGGGCGGAATGCCTCAATCAGCTTTCTGTCCCCGGAAAACACAATATTATTGTCACGTATCCAGAAGCGCTTTCTGAGAAGGTGATCAATAAAAAGTCTCTCGCCTCAAACACGTTTGTCGTCAGTGTGGGGGAGCAGCTCGATCGTGCCTTCCTGGAGGAGTTTTTTCACACGTACGATTTTGAAAAGACCGACTTCGTGTACGAAGCAGGTCAATTTGCCATCCGGGGCGGAATTATCGACGTGTTTTCCTTTGCCCACGAACTGCCATTCCGAATTGAATTGTTCGGCGACGAAGTGGACAGCATCCGGTCGTTCGATCCCGGCTCACAACTGTCTGTCGAAACGCTCGACAAGATTAGCTTGATGCCCAACGTGCAGACTCGATTGGTGCAAGAGGAACGACAATCGCTTTTCGAATTCGTATCTCCATCTACACGCGTCTGGTTAAAAGACACCGCCCTCACACTCGATGTAATCGAAAAGTCATTCCAAAAGGCCTCCCAAAGTTTCGACAAAATCGTTCGAGAGAGCGGTCAAGCAAGGCTGGCGCTCAAGCCTGAGGCCCTGTTTGAAACACGCGATAGTTTCGAACGGAGTGTCGCGCCCTATCGTAAGGTCGAGTTCGGTAGCCGATTTCATCTGCCCGCCGACGTCACTGTCGAGTATCGATCTAGCGCGCAGCCATCATTCAATAAGAACTTCGAACTCCTCGCAGCTAACCTGGTAGACCACCAGATGCAGGGGTACACGAATTTTATCGTTGCCGAACAACACAAACAACTCGAACGCCTCCAAGGGATCTTCTCCGAAATCCATCCCGGGCTGCGCTTCCAAACACTCGACACTTCGCTCAGGCAAGGGTTTGTGGATCACAACCTGAAGATCGTCTGTTATACTGATCACCAGATCTTCGAGCGATTCCATCGCTATCGCGCTAAGGAAAAGTTCTCTAAGTCCAAAGCCATGACGTTTCGCGAGTTGCAAACATTGCAACCGGGCGATTTCGTTACGCACATCGACTACGGGATTGGAAAATTTGCGGGTCTTGAAAAAAAGGATGTCAACGGTCGTGAACAGGAAGCCATTCGGTTGGTCTTTCGCGACGATGACATGTTGTATATCAACATTCACTCGCTTCACAAGATCTCGAAGTACACTGGAAAGGAAGGCACACCACCTGTTATCAGCAAGCTCGGTTCGGGCGAATGGGAATCCAAAAAGAATAAGGTTAAGCGACAGGTTAAAGACATAGCGAAAGAACTGATCAATCTTTACGCGAAACGAAAAACCGCCCCTGGCTACCCCTTTTCTCCCGACGGATTTTTGCAGGCCGAGTTAGAGAGTTCTTTCCTCTATGAAGACACTCCCGATCAGGCGCGGGCCACGGAAGATGTGAAGCGCGACATGGAAGCCCCGCATCCAATGGACCGCCTGGTTTGTGGCGACGTGGGCTTCGGTAAAACAGAAGTCGCAATCCGCGCAGCATTCAAGGCAACCACCGACGGCAAACAGGTGGCGGTGCTTGTGCCAACCACGATTCTTGCCATGCAACACCATCGGACTTTTAGCGAACGACTCGCGAACTTTCCCGTGCGCGTCGAGTATGCAAACCGATTCAAGAGTGACACCCAGTTAAAGAAGGTCTTCGCCGACGTGAAAGAGGGGAAGGTCAACATCATCATTGGAACCCATCGCGTTGTCAGTAAAGATGTTCAGTTCAAAGACCTAGGCCTGTTAATTATTGACGAGGAACAGAAGTTCGGAGTGAAAGTGAAGGACAGGCTCAAAGAATTGAAGGTCAACGTGGACGTCCTCACCCTGACCGCCACGCCCATCCCTCGAACACTTCATTTCTCTTTGATGGGTGCGCGCGACCTGAGCATCATCAGCACGCCACCTCCCAATCGACAACCAGTGACGACTGAACTCCATACGTTTAACGAGGAGATCATTCGAGATGCCGTAAGCCACGAGCTTAGGAGGGGAGGCCAAGTATTTTTCGTACACAACCGCGTAAGCGACATCGAACAAGTAGCCAACGTTATTTTCAAACTCGTTCCCGACGCCCGAATCGGCATCGCGCATGGGCAGATGGATGGTGACAAGCTCGAAAAAGTGATGATTCGATTCATTGAAGGCGAGTACGACGTGCTCGTGTCGACCAACATCATCGAGTCGGGTTTGGATATTCCCAACGCGAATACGATCATCATTAACCAAGCGCATATGTTTGGTTTGAGCGACTTGCATCAAATGCGTGGCCGCGTGGGTCGATCCAACAAGAAAGCATTCTGCTACCTGCTCACACCGCCATCATCAGTCCTATCGTCCGATTCCAGAAAACGACTTTCAGCATTAGAAGAATTCTCAGAACTAGGTGATGGGTTCAAGGTGGCCATGCGCGACCTCGATATTCGTGGGGCGGGGAACTTGCTGGGCGCGGAGCAAAGTGGATTCATCAACGATCTTGGTTTCGAAACCTACCACAAGATCCTAGACGATGCGATCCAGGAATTGAAAGAAACTGAATTTAAAGATCTGTTTGCGAGCGAACTCGCTGAAAAAGCGAAGCTGCTGGCTCAAGACTGCGTGATTGAAACGGACTTGGAAATTTTGATCCCCGAGACGTATGTGAGCAACACCAGTGAGCGCCTGCAGTTGTATGCTGTTCTTGATAACATCAAGACCGAAGACGCGCTAAGTCAATTTAGAGATTCGTTGAAAGATCGCTTTGGCGAAATTCCTACTTCCGTTACGCAGTTGATCGACAGCGTGCGCTTACGCTGGTGGGGCGAGAAGCATGGTTTTGAAAAGATCAGTTTGAAGAACGACAAGTTTAAAGGTCAGTTCGTGACTGGTAAAGACGAATACTTCAAGTCAGAAACCTTTGGAAAAATTCTGCATTTCGTTCAGGCCAACTCGCGTCGTTGCAGAATGAAGGATGCAAATCAAAAGCTTACACTAACGATCGAGCAGATTACGTCAGTTGAGTCCGCGCTCGATCTGCTCAATAGAATCTAGAACTTCGGTAAGTGCATCGCCTCGAGGTAAAGATCGGCTAGATGCGAACTCTTCGTCGCGCGAATGTAGACTACCGCGCCTGTTTCTGGGATTGATGCAGCTTCCACATAGTAGTTGTCTAAGGCATAAAGGAAGAAGTCGATTCCAAAAGCCGTACGCGTCGCGATCATCTTGCCAAACATGGTTATTGCTTTGGCCTTTTCTTCTAATGAGAACTCCTGGAATTCGTTCATCGGAACGTGGGAAGCACTGGTCATGGCTTTTGTCTTTATTAATTGTCCTTTGGATCGATGATGCCAACCGAACTAAGTGATACTCGGTCGGTGTAGGGAAGGAGGCTCTCACTATCGTTGAAAGGGTTGATCATGAGAACCTTTCTGTAGATGGGTGAATAGTACACTTCGATGAAAAATTCGCCCGTGTGATAGAGGTACACTTTGCAGTTGCCCGAGGTGCGAGTCACGATGTAATTCGACTGCATGGTCACCACGTCACACTTCTTTTCGAAAGAGGCTTTTTTGAAGTCCTCGATAGTGAAAATCTCTTTTGCTTTCATAACGCCGGCCCTAGGTGTGAAAACTATGCCACGGCCAAAAACAGCGTTTTTGAGTTATTTTAGCGGGTTTTCATCCCGGTATGGGACAACTGTCCGAAATGGGATTCCCATTCTTGGAGTGGCCGGGTGGCGCAATACTTCCGACAAGGTGGCGTTTCATCTCGGCGACGACTTCCGGCACCTGGACTAAGGATTTATCTTAAAAATCCTTAGCCTTTGGAAAACATTGCTTTATCTAATTATATTAGCAGTTCTTTAATATCTAACACTAGGAAAATGAAGTACGTAAGGGGGTTATTTTTTCTCGTAGGCGGATCTATGATCATCGCCTCGTGCTCACTCTTCGGAAACCGAGGAGGTAAGCCCACAGCTACGAACCCAGGACAAATGAGTACCGCTACCGGTCTCGCCTACAACGACGACGACGCGGGTGGCTTTCAGGTCAAACCTTTCGAAGGGCAGCCGCATGCTCCGAACACCGTATTTATTGAAGGTGGTCGCGCTGTGATGGGGTCGTTCGAAGAAGATGTTATGTCGTATCGCGACAACATCGAAAGGACCGTGTCTGTAGCGTCCTTCTACATGGATGAAACCGAAATCGCGAATATTCACTGGTTGGAATACATGCACTACTTGAGCAAGGACTCTTCTCAGGAAGTGTACCAAGCTGCCCTCCCCGATACTACCGTTTGGGTTGGCAAATTGGCATTCAACGACCCATATGTAGACCACTATCTCCGCTATCCTGGTTTCCGTTATTTCCCTGTAGTCGGCGTAAGCTGGGTTCAGGCAAACAACTACGCCAAATGGAGGACTACTGCAGTTAACCAAAAACTTCTTGCAGACTCTGGCGAAGAACTTCCCGAAGTAGCTCCCGGTGGACGCATCCCCCTCGAAACAGGCGTGGTGATTCCAGCCTACCGCCTCCCAACAGAAGCAGAATGGGAATATGCCGCACAAGCACTCATCGCTACCCAATGGGTGGAAGAACTTCAAATGTACCAACGCATTTACCCTTGGGATGGTCACGCGCTGCGTAATCCCTTCGGCAAGACGATGGGTTTCTTCCTCGCAAACTTCAAGAGAGGTCGTGGTGACTACGCCGGCATTGCAGGTCGTTTGAACGACGGCGCATTGATCACATCCTATATCTACGAGTTCCCTCCGAACGACTACGGTCTCTATAACATGGCCGGTAACGTGAGTGAGTGGGTAATGGACGTGTACCGCCCGATGTCATTCCAAGACTTTGATGATCTTAACCCTATCCGCCGCGATGGTTTCCTCGATGACGCGAAAGCTGGTTATAGAAATAACTACCAATTGAAAGATCCTAAAATGGATCCCGCTAAAGCAAAGTTCAACGCTAAAGACCCTGACAACGACGACTGGGAAGAAGCCAACCCACAAGGGTTTACTTCACTCGTGTCTGACAAGGTTCGTGTGTACAAAGGAGGTTCTTGGAAAGACGTGGCATACTGGATGTCGCCAGGTACACGTCGTTACCTAGATCAAGACTCTTCAACAGCAACCATCGGTTTCCGTTGCGCGATGATCCGCGCCGGTTCAAACTGGTAATCGACAAATCCTCAAACGAAAACCCTGGCCCAACAGCCGGGGTTTTTTGTTGTTAGCTCAGGCT
Organism: Cyclobacteriaceae bacterium; assembly: GCA_044226945.1. Taxonomy (GTDB): domain Bacteria; phylum Bacteroidota; class Bacteroidia; order Cytophagales; family Cyclobacteriaceae; genus ELB16-189. The sequence goes on from JBGAGB010000003.1 coordinate 310,667, forward strand.
TCCGCGATGCACACCACACTCAAACTTTGACATCCCGATTGCACCAAGTGATGTCCACACGCTTCGATGGTGGCACCTGTTGTGATGACGTCGTCAACAAGTAGTATGCGCTTTCCTGTGACGAGCTCAGCGGCGCCAACGGCAAATGCATCCTTCACGTTACTCCACCGGTCTGCTCTACCTTTGCGCGTTTGCGTCGATGTTGCGGCCCGGCGTAGAGAAATGCTCTCGGCCCATGGTACCGCGAGCGACTCGGCAAGACCCTCGGCAAACTTTGCACTCTGGTTGTACCCACGCTTGCGCATGCGCGAAGGATGTAGAGGCACCGGCACGATCAAGTCAAACACTTCAGAACAACCTTGCTCCATCAACTCAATTCCGTACAAATGTCCGATGCGCACTCCGATCTCAGGTCGGTTATTGTATTTCAACTCATGTAGTAAACTCTGAACGAGTCCTCCTTTTCTAAATTTCAAGAACGCAGAGGCGAAACTCAGCGGTAGGCGCCCACCCAACCGATTCATCACTGGATTGTCGTTGTACCGGTGGTAGGCCGTCTTTGGTAATTGCACAAGACAGCGCGTGCATAGGACCTCCTCACCTTTTGCTAAAGGCGCTTGACAAGCGACGCAGCAGCGTGGGTAAAACAATGCGATGAAGTCGGCCAAAATCATTTGCAAAGATCCATGGATGAAGGCCGTTATGGAAATTCCAGATGTTCGGTTTCCCTGATCTTCTGCGATAATCGGAGTGGCAGAAATCATACCCGTTCAACACCTATCTTTACAAGAAAAAGAGGTTATGAGTCTGGTGCAGCAATTCAATGACTACCGCAGTAAGATGAATGAGAAAATCTTGGCTGCCGACAATCTGATCATCAAGCGAATCTTCAATCTAGACACCAACGCATACCAAGAGGGTGCCCTCGATGTGAGATCGAAAGAATTGATCGGCCTTACTTGCTCTCTTGTCCTGCGATGCGATGATTGTGTCAAATACCACCTCGGTAAATGCAAAGAGCTCGGATTTTCGACCGCGGAGGTGCACGAAGCCTTGGGAGTCGCAACGCTCGTGGGTGGGACAATCGTGATTCCCCATCTCCGTCGTGCATTTGAATATTGGGAAGAATTATCCAAATAACGCCGAGGCAACGCCGTGTTTCAAAAAGACCTAGAGCTTGAACGCCAGTGGCAAAAGTTGCTCGCCGAAATGGAAGCCCATATCGGGCGTAAACCGAAAGACCTAAACGGCGTCCTGTTCGTCGTCGGTGTGCAAGAGTTAGGAAAGGGCTATCGGCCTTTCTCGAAAGAGGAAAAGCAAGACCTTATGCACATCGCCATCTGCCGCGTGCTCAGTTTGTCAGGGTACTACGAACTGGTTGGCAGCGATAAGGACGGTTGGCCACATTGGAAAATGGTGAAAAAACTTCCCCACTTCGACCTCCTCGAACAGGAACGACTGCTAAAGATTCACTTGGTAGACTATTTCGAAAAAGAGTACGGTTGGAACCTTCAAGTCTCCGATCGTCCAGCGGGAGAAGCCAGCTAAACGACCCCCCGGGAACGGGATTATGTCGACCGGTACGCCACCTTGTGCCAGCCAAGTCTTATATTTATTAGTCGGCGTGTCTCTAAACTTGGACTCGCTTCCCGACGTTTTGTCAAATGGAAATGTGATCGAGTTATGGGGGAGGGTATCAAACCGATTTACGACAATCTGGCGTCTTTCCGCCGGAAGTACTATCTGAATCTATTCATCCGCGGCTCTATTCTCACGCTGTCGCTGATATTGGTGTACTTCATCATTGCAGCATTACTCGAATACACTCTATGGATGAGCAAGGCCGCCCGGTTGGTCGTGTTCGCTTCTTTTGTTGGGCTCGTCCTCTTTTGTGTCTATCGTTTTTTGAAACAACCTATTCGCTGGTGGTTGTATAAAAAGGGGTTGGACCAGGAACAAAGCGCCCGGTTGGTTGGAAATCACTTCCCGACAATCAGCGATCGACTGCTCAACTTACTTCAACTCGCGTCACTACCGAACAGCTCAAGCCCCTTGGTCCAAGCGGGGATCGCGCAGAAATCGCAAGCAATGGTTGGTATTCCTTTTGAACAAGCTATTGACCTTGGCGAAAACCGGCGTTACCTCAAGTACTTCGCTATTCCTTTCGTGCTGATGGCCGTACTCTGGGTCATCAATCAAGACATCTTCACGCAGAGCACCAAGCGGATTGTCCAGTTCAACACCGAGTTCTCTCCGGAGGCACCATTTCAATTTGTTCTCCCTCAAGAAAAGTTAACAGCATTTTTCAACGAGGATTTTACGCTTCAGTTGACGCTCGATGGTCAAGCCATTCCAGAAGCAGCCTACATTGTTTCGGGTCGGCAGCGTTTGAAAATGGAAGCCATCAAACCTGGCGAGTTCACCTACACGTTCGAGCGCTTGCAAACCCCATTGGCTTTCCAATTTGAAGCATCCGGGTTTTTCTCACAACCCTATTCCATCGAGCTTATCAATCGACCAGAGCTTACTGGATTGAAGATTGATTTGTTGTACCCTCGATACCTCGCGCGAAAATCTGAACAACTGAGTAACACGGGCAACCTTGAAATTCCTGAAGGGACAAAGGTGACGTGGACGGTTGGCGGAACACACGCGACGGCAGCAATCATTGGTTTTGGAAGTGGTTCGGAAAATCCAATGCAACAAATTGATGATCAGCAATTTACATTTGGCAATAGCTTCAAAGACCCGCAAGACTACTGGATCTCCCTCGAGAACGAGCATGCGAAGAACAAGGATCGGATAGCGTACTCTATCCGCGTCATTAAAGACCAGCATCCCGAAATAGTGGTGGATCACATTCGTGATTCGGTTCTGTTCAAGAGCGTGTTGCTTGGTGGCTCCATTGCCGACGACTACGGCATTACCGGATTGGATCTGCATTATTCGATTGTTCGCGATGGTGGTCAGAAACCAGGGCCCGATAAAAAAGTCGCGCTCAATTTATCCTCTGGGTCTAACCAACAGAGTTTCTTTCACCAATGGGTTTTGGATTCCTTGAATCTCAAACCTGGCGATCAACTCAATTACTTTCTGCAGGTATGGGACAATGATGGCGTGAATGGACGCAAGTCAACGCGCTCTGCGACGTATGTCTTTGCCCTTCCTGGCGAGGAGCAATTGAAAGCCGAGATCAGCAAAGCGCAAGCAGCCACCCAGGGAAAGATCGATCGGAGTATTAACAAAGCAAGGGAACTGCAGGAATCTGTGGAACAAGCTCAACAGAAGTTGAGAGGCAAGCAAAGTTTAGACTGGCAGGATAAGAAAATGCTTGAGGACCTCGTCCAACAAAAGCAGGGATTGGATCAACTGATCAATGAGCTGCAGAAAGAGAACCAGATGTTGGATCAGAAGAAGGATGCCTTTACCGACGAGCAGAGCCAGCGCATCAAGGAGAAAGCTGAGCAAATTCAAAAGTTGATGAATGAGCTTCTCGACGAAGAAACAAAGAAGCTTTTCGAAGAGCTGGAGAAATTGTTGAAGGAGAGTTCTGATCCATCGCAAATCCAGCGAATGTTAGAGAAGATGGATCGCAAAGGGGACAACTTGGAAAAGGAGCTTGAACGTACCCTGGAGCTGGTGAAGCAGATGGAGCGTGAGTTCAAATTGGATCAGGCGATCATGGATTTGAAGGAGCAGGTTCAAAAGCAAGAGAAGCTCTTGAATGAAACTGAAGGCAAAGATTTGAAGAAAGAAGGGTCGAACGACCAGAACAGCGACAAAGAAGGAAAAGATGGAAAGGAAGGGAAGGAAGGAAAAGATGGAAAAGAAGATCAAGAGACTGGTAAAACAGGGGATCAAAAGGAGGGAAAAGATGGAGAGGAAAACGGCAAGGAGGGAAAAGAGCAGCAGGGTGACGAAGGGGGCGAGAAAAGCCTTGACCAGAAGCAGGAAGAGTTAGCAAACGATTTTGAAGACTTTAAGAAAGAGATTGAGGAGTTGAAGAAACTTGACGACGAGCTGAATGAAGAGTCGGGCACACCTTCGGACGAGCAGATGAAGGATGTTCAGGATGCTCAAGAGCAGAGCAAGCAATCGCTGCAAAAGGGACAGAAAAAATCGTCGGCACAGCAACAGAAGAAAGCAGTTCAGCAGATGAAGCAGATGCAGCAGAAGATGGAGGACATGCAGAATTCGATGGAGATGGAAGTTGATATGCAGAACCTAGAGATGTTGCGGCAGATCGTGCACGGCTTGATCAAGCTTTCATTCGATCAGGAGAACTTGATGAAGGACTTTATACCGATCCAGCAAACGGATCCGCGTTATGTACAGCTTGGCCAAGACCAATTGAAGCTGAAAGATGACGCTAAGATATTGGAAGACAGCTTGTTATCTCTTGCAAAGAAGGATGCTTTCCTTGGGTCGGTCGTGACCCGTGAGGTTGGGGAGTTGAATACGCATTTGGACAAGTCGGTTGAGTTTGTTCGTGAGCGAAGGAAGGGACAGGCCGGAAGTGAGATGCAGATGTCGATGACTAGTATCAACAACTTGGCGTTGATGCTCAAGAATCATTTCGACATGATGCAGGACATGATGGCAAATTCGATGAAGATGAAATCGAAAGGGAAGGGCAAAGGCAAGAACAACCAGCCGATGAATTTGGGCCAAATGCAGCAGCAATTGAATGAGCGGATTCAGCAGCTGAAGCAGGGGGGAAAGAGTGGGCGTGAACTTTCGGAGGAGTTAGCTCGCGCCGCGGCTGAGCAGGAGCGAATTCGTCGTGCGTTACAGGAGATGCAGGAAAAACTGAAGCAAGAAGGTGGGAAAGTGCCGGGTGGAGATTTGCCGGGTAAGATGGAACAAACAGAAATGGATTTGGTTAATAAGCAGATCACAGAGCAGACGATCAGAAGGCAGCAGGAGATTATGACGCGATTGCTCGAAACTGAGAAGTCGCTTCGTGAACAGAACATGGATGATGAGCGGAAAGGGGAGACAGCGAAGGACTACGACAAAGAAATTCCGCGCGCTTTTGAGGAATATTTAAGATTAAAGGAAAAAGAAGTAGAATTGCTGAAGACCGTACCTCCTAAGCTATACCCTTATTATAAGAAGGAGGTCAACGATTATTTTAAGAGAATTGGTACACAGGAATAACTACTTGAGGTGGCTGGCATGAAGAACATCCGAATCGAAATCCCTTCGCTCGCAGAGAACATCAGGATGATCGAAAGCTTTATCGACAATGCGAAGGAGAAATACCACCTTGACGACGACATCTATGGCAACATCATGATTGCCGTGACCGAGGCCGTAAACAATGCGATTAGGCACGGCAACCGAGGCGACTCTTCCAAGAATGTATCTCTTTCCCTTGCCTTCGAAGAGGGTCTGATCAAGTTCAAAGTTGAGGACGAGGGTACTGGTTTCGACTACCAAAATCTCCCCGATCCCACTTCGCCCGAGAATTTGGAGAAGCCTGGCGGTCGTGGGATATTCCTCATGAAACACTTGAGTGATGAGGTGGCCTTCGACGAGAATGGCCGTGTGGTAGAACTCAGTTTCTACATGAACTCCTGATGGCGACCACCGCCGAAATCCAATTCAACTATCACCAAACGAAGTTTAGACTTCCCAACCCATCGACGACGGCCGCGTGGATTCGGAAAGTTGCGCGCGCGGAAAGCAGGAGTATAAGTTCGCTCTCCTATGTTTTTTGCACCGACAGCTATCTCTTGCAGATTAATCAAGACTATTTGGCCCACGATACATTTACCGACATCATCACTTTTGACCTGTCGGGGGATGCGCCAAAACACAACGGGACTGTCGATGGGGAAATTTATATAAGTATTCCGCGAGTCCGCGAAAACGCCCGGGCTCTGGACGTGCCATTCGATGAAGAGCTTCATCGTGTGATCATCCATGGTGTCCTTCATCTTTTAGGGTATGGCGATAAGACCACCCGCCAGAAATCTGAAATGCGCGAAAGAGAAAGCGCATACTTATCTTTGCGTTGAAATAGCAACATGTTCCACGTGGAACGATCCCGCACTGAGTCGGTGTTTGGGTTCCACGTGAAACATCAAAAAGACAATGTTCCAAGAATACGACGTCATTGTGGTGGGTGCCGGCCATGCCGGATGTGAAGCTGCGGCCGCAGCTGCAAACATGGGCTCGAAAACCTTGCTCGTCACAATGAACATGAACACAATCGGCCAAATGTCGTGCAACCCAGCCATGGGGGGCGTCGCAAAAGGTCAGATCGTTCGTGAAATCGATGCACTCGGCGGGTACTCCGGAATCATCTCTGACAAATCGATGATCCAATTCAGAATGCTCAACCGATCTAAAGGACCGGCGATGTGGAGCCCAAGAACCCAAAACGATCGCGCGCGGTTTGCAGAGGAGTGGCGGTTAGCCTTAGAACAAACACCAAATCTTCACTTTTGGCAAGAAATGGTCGCTGGCCTCATTGTCACCGGCAACACAGTAGTAGGGGTGAAGACCGCCTTAGGACTTGAAATTCGGGCCAAAGCGGTCGTCCTCACCAATGGCACTTTTCTAAATGGCCTCATCCACATCGGAGAAAAAAACTTCGGTGGTGGCAGGGCGGCCGAACGAAACGCCACAGGAATAACGGAACAACTCATCACACTAGGATTCGAAGCCGGACGCATGAAGACCGGGACACCGCCACGAATCGACGGCCGCTCACTCGACTACTCCAAAATGGAAGAACAACCGGGCGACGAACAGCCAGGAAAATTCTCTTACCTACCCGAAACAAAACCGCTCACAAAACAACTCAGTTGCTGGATCACGTACACCAACGATAATGTCCACCAAGAACTAGAGAAAGGATTCGACAAATCCCCAATGTTCCAAGGACGAATCAAAGGACTCGGACCCAGATACTGCCCATCAATAGAAGACAAGATCAATCGGTTCGCAGACAAAGACCGCCACCAAATCTTCGTTGAACCGGAAGGCTGGAATACAATCGAAATCTACGTCAACGGCTTCTCAACCTCTCTCCCAGAAGACGTCCAATACAAAGCCCTCACAAAAATCCCGGGTTTTGAGAATGCGCGAATGTTCCGACCAGGCTATGCCATCGAATACGACTACTTTCCTCCTACACAACTAAGGACAAGTTTAGAGACCCAACTGGTTGACAATCTGTACTTTGCGGGCCAAATCAATGGTACCACCGGCTACGAAGAAGCTGCTTGCCAAGGCTTAATGGCCGGAATAAACGCCCACAGGAAAATCAACAACCTAGAACCTCTCGTACTAAAAAGGTCCGATGCCTACATCGGAGTCCTCATCGACGACCTCGTCAATAAAGGCACGCAAGAACCTTATCGCATGTTTACCTCCCGAGCAGAATACAGAATCCTACTGCGACAAGACAATGCGGACATTCGGCTAACAGAAATAGGATACCAAATCGGTCTCGCGAAAGCAGATAGATACCAATCAGTCGTCGACAAGAAAGCAAACATCGCTGCCGTCCAGAAAAACATCCAACAACTACGTGTAGACCCAGACCCTGCCAACAAGATTCTCGAATCGCTCGGATCATCACCGATTGCCGAAAAAACACCCGCAACAAAAATTCTCCTTAGACCCGAAGTCTCCATCCACGATCTCACAAAAATGGGCTCACACCTATATGCAGAACTAAATCAGTTTACAAAAGACGAACTAGAACAAGCGGAAATCAGCATCAAATACGAAAGCTACATCCAACGCGAACAAGAACTCGCCCAACGAATCGGAACGCTCGAAGACTTTGTCATATACCCAGACTTCGACTACGACAAAGTCAAAGCTCTCTCCCATGAAGCACGTGAAAAACTAAAAAAGATTCGCCCCGCAACAATTGGTCAAATGTCTCGCATCAGCGGCGTCTCACCCGCTGACGTATCAGTACTAACCGTGTATCTTGGCAGGTAATGCTATCCGAAACCCCTTCCGCCTGTCCGATTTGCAGCGGGAAAAAATTCACGAATCGCTTTCAAGCAAAAGACTTCACCACCACGGGTGAAATGTTCCACGTGCAACATTGCGACACATGCGGTCTGCTCGTAACCAATCCCCGTCCTCACACAAACGAACTCGGCAAATACTATCAATCCGCGAACTACATCTCCCACACCGGTGGAACAACCTCGCTCTTCGACAAAATCTACCGCGAAGCACGAAAAAGGGCCCTCATCCGGAAACTAAATCTCGTCAACCGCTACCAGTCGAAATTCAACCTCCTCGACTACGGCTGCGGCACCGGACAATTCCTCGAAACTTGCAAAGACGCCGGCTGGACAGTCACCGGCGTCGAACCATCACTCGAAGCCCGCTCGCTAATCCGAAAAGATCTCTTGGTCAGAAAAACACTCGCAGAAATCACGGACCAATCCAACGCCATCACCTTATGGCATGTACTAGAACACGTACCAGATTTAAACGAAACCCTCGCCAAACTTCGGTCGTTGCTAACCAATAACGGTACGATTTTTATTGCCGTACCCAACCACGAAAGTCACGACGCAAAACACTACAAGGAACACTGGGCCGGCTACGACGTGCCTCGTCACCTCTGGCACTTCAACAAAAAGAATATCAAGGAACTACTGACGAAACACAACCTGAAACTTGTGGACATCCAACCGATGAAACTCGACGCATACTACGTCAGCCTCTTAAGCGAACAATACATCCGGCCAACCCAAAACACATTCTTACAATACGCGAGAGGAGTAAAAAATGGTTTCATCTCAAACCTAAAAGCAGGCCGCGACAACTACTCAAGCCTGATCTACATTGCGGGAACATGAAATACGCTTGGCTCCACATATTAATCATCGGCACAATCGCGCTATCATGCGCGACACAAACAACACCACAAGGCGGACCAAAAGACACCATCCCACCGACGGTCATCAAATATCACCCGAAACCAAACGAAACAAACTTCAACGACAACGAAATCATCATCACCTTCTCCGAACCAGTACAACTCAATAATCCGAAAGAAGAAATAATCATCGTCCCAACTATCGGAATCAAAACAGAGTACAAACTCAAAGGAAATTCACTAGTCATTACGCCGGAATTACGCTGGAAAGAAAACACGACGTACAACCTAAACCTCCGGGAAGCGGTCAAAGACATCACCGAAAACAATCCAGCGCTGGATACACAAAACGGTAAAGATCAACCCATACACCTCGCATTCTCTACTGGTCCTACGATAGACACTCTCAGCATCGCAGGGTCAGTCCGCGACGCACTCACCGACCAAATCCCAGAAAACATCACCGTCGCCTTATACCGAAGCGACACGTTCAACATCTTCGAAGACATCCCGGAATACTTCACCAAGACCGATAAACAAGGCAACTTCGTGATAACCAACCTAAAACAAGGCAATTTCAGACTCTACGCCTTTAACGACAAGAATAAAAATCTCAAAGCAGAAAGCCGAACAGAAAAATTCGGTTTCCTCGCTACCACCATCCAACTCGATTCCAACGTAAGCAAACTCAAAGTCCACCTCGTCAACATCGACTCAAGGAAGCCGAAGCTTACCAGCTCACGAAACCAGTCCAACGTCAACATCATTCGATTCAACAAACCAATCGCAGAATATCGAATCATTTCAGACTCAACTGTGCTCTCCACCTTCAACAACAACCAAACAGAAATCCTAGCATACTACCAAAAAACAGGAATCGACAGCACCCTCATCCAAGTAAAAGCACAGGATAGTATCCAACAGTACATCGACACACTCCTTTATATCAAACGTGACAACCGACCAAAAATCACGGAAACATTCAGAATCTCCGCAACAGATCTCTTCTACAACATCGACAACAACCAACTTGAATTTAAAGTCACCTACAACAAACCTCTAAAGCATGTCAACCCGGACAGCCTTTACATACAATACGACTCTCTAACACGCTTACCACTCAAACTAAAAAACTATAAAATTGACACGGCGTTAAATCAACTCATCGTATCCGAACCGATACCAATAGATTCACTCCCGAAAGCCCCAAAAATTACTTTCGCCCCCTCCTTCGCTATTTCCATCGACAACGACACAAGTAGACGGGCAGCTCCAACATTAAAACTCATCGACACACCCACAACCTCGACTCTAAAAGTCGAGCTCCAAACACAACGCCCTCACTTTATCCTCCAAGTCCTCAGTGCAAGCAATAAAATCATCCGCGAATATATCGACCAGAAAAAAATCAAAATCAACTATCTCCCCCCTGAAACAGTGAGACTACGGGTTATCATAGACGAAAACGGAAACGGCAGATGGGACACAGCAAACTACCCCCAAAACAAGGAACCAGAGAAAATCATCTATTACCTTAACTCCGAGAAAAAACCCGAAGTACCATTACGCGCAAACTGGGAAGTAGGCCCATTGCGGATAACTTTCTAACAACCTGTGGACAACTCCCAAGAAACCCACAACACCAAAACCAAAACTAAAAACCAAACCAAAAATAGACCGTTACGTGGAAAACTACCCCATTCATCCACAGCTCTACACATTCTAAAAACTCGTTGATAACCTTATTAACATCCTTGTTCAATTGTTTATCGTACATTAAACCTTACCAAACGACCCGAGAACACAACTAATTACCCACACCACATCAACGAACGAACAACAGATCGGACCGCGCACCAAAGCATCCACAAACACACATGACCAATTATAATTACATAAATACTATATATAATAGATTAATACAGGTTGTGTTCGTTTGTCTATTGTCTTTCAACGCCTTTTCTCAGGATAACACGGATATAAAAATCGCAAACGAGTATCTGCAAAAAGGTGAAAAAGACAAGGCGCTCTCGATGTATGAATCTCTTGCGCGAAAGTCGGAGAACATACCGCAAATTCACGATAACTATTTCAACTTGCTGCTCGATCTGGGCAAGTTCCGCGAGGCAGAAGGCTACGTGGAAAAACTTGTGAAAAAATATGATGAGCGACTCAACTACAAACTCGACCTTGGTCTGGTATATCTTCGCAGCGGTGAGGCGCAAAAAGCTGATCGGTATTTTAAGTCGATCATCAAAGCGGTGGGACCGGATATCTTCCGTGTGCGCTCGGTGTCGGATTATTTTGTTTCGCACAAGCTAGCTGAATACGCAACGTTGTCGCTACTGGAGGCGCGTACCGCTCTCCGGAACAGCAGTCTGTTCACGCTCGAGCTGGCGAACCTTTACCGTGTTCAGGGAAAGCGCGACGAGATGGTGAACGAGTACCTAAACTATGTGACTCAAACGCCAGCGAACATTGGGAGTGTGAAAAACTTACTGCAGAGTCTGCTCACGAAGCCCGAGGAACTCGAGACGCTGGAACGCTTGCTATATGACCGAGTTCAACAAAACCCACAGTCGGATGTTTTCGCCGACCTACTGATCTGGGTAAACCTCCAGCAAAAAAATTTCTACGGCGCCTTTATTCAGGCCCGCGCCTACGACAAGAGGTTTAAAAAAGAGCAGCCAAAGACACTCGAGATAGCTCGGATCGCTTTAGACAACCAAGACTTTGACAATGCGGACAAGAGTTTCTCATACGTGATGAAAGAGTACGCCAATACCGAGCATTATTTACCGGCTCGATTGGGGCAAATCAAATCTCGAGAAGCGAAAGTGAAGCGAAGATATCCCGTCAACCGCGACTCGATTCGTTATCTTATTCGAGAATACGACACGTTTGTTGGTTTGTATCCCGAAAACCCCAACGCTCATGAAGCGCAACTCAACGAAGCGGGACTTTTCGCGTATTACCTCGATGAAAAGGACTCGGCGGTGAACCGGTTGAATAAACTGATTCAGAATCAGAGGGCGTCTACGTATCTCAAATCGAAAGCGAAGCTGGAACTTGGCGACATTTACCTTTTGAAGGAAGAACCGTGGGAATCTACGTTGCTGTATTCACAGGTTGAGCGGATGCAGCGCGATGCGCCAACTGGTTACGAAGCCAAACTAAAGAACGCGAAACTCTCTTACTTCAAGGGCGAGTTTGCGTTGGCGCAAGAGCACCTCGATATTCTCAAGCAAGCTACCACGCGTGAAATTGCGAACGATGCCATGGAACTGAGTATGAGGATCAACGAGAACCTTGGATATGATTCAACAGGTTACGCACTCCGGCAATACGCATCTATTGAACTGCTTTTGCAGCAAAACAAGAATCAAGAGGCGATGCGAAAACTCAGGAAATTCACGAACGACGACAAAGTGTGGATTTCAAAAAATGATCCGTTCTTGATCGACTCTCCGCAAAAAAATGCGCAATCGAACAAAACGGGTGATTCACTGTACATCGATAACCCGGTGAAGAAGAGTTCGCCCATGCTTGATGATTTTCTGTGGCTTGAGGCGAACCTCGAAATGAAGCAAGGCCACTTTCAGGAATCTATAGCGTTGCTGCAAACAATAATCGATCGGTTTGGGAGCGACATCTTAGCGGACGACGCTTACTTCTTGCAGGGCGACATCTATCAAAATCAGCTTCGAAACAAGGAAAAAGCGATGGAGATTTATCGCGACTTTCTAACCAAGTATCCAGGAAGTGTGTATGTTGCCGAAGCTCGAAAACGCTACCGAATGCTCCGTGGCGATTTCAAGCCCGAAAGTTAGAGCTCCATGTTGCGCATTCTGAAAATCGCCGGCCTTGCACTCCTCGCATTGGTCGTTATCGTGCTTTTTCGAACTTTTACGTTTAAATCGAACCAACCAGATATCGCGTACGAGCCGCCGCCGGCGCTTGCTCCTACTGCTATACAACACCTCCAACGCGCCATCCAGTTTGAGACCATTTCGGTTGCGATCAACGTAGAACCAGACTCCGCTCAGTTCAACGGCTTCCATCGTTTTCTCTCGTCAACTTATCCTCGCGTACACGCTATGTTGGAGCGACGCATCATCGCCTCGCACAGCTTATTGTACAAGTGGACAGGAACCGACCCAACGCTTAAACCATTCGTATTGATGGCCCATCAAGACGTGGTCCCGATCGAGGAAGCGTCGAAAGCCCTCTGGACAATCAATCCTTTCGAAGGCGTGATTAAAAATGACACGATATGGGGCCGGGGAACATGTGACGACAAAATCAACCTGATCGGTATCCTAGAAGCTGTGGAGAAATTGTTGAACGAAGATTTCCAACCGAAGCGCACGATCTATCTGGCATTTGGCCACGACGAAGAAGTAGGTGGAACGGGAGCGCGCGCCATCGCTGCGGACTTAAAGCTGCAAGGCGTGAATGCAGACTTAGTACTTGATGAAGGCGGAATAGTCACAAGCAAACAGATCCCAGGGATGACGAAACCAGTAGCCCTGATCGGCACCGCCGAGAAAGGGTACCTCTCCCTAGAACTCAAGGTTGAGCTAAAGGGAGGCCATTCTTCAATGCCTGCCAATGAGACGGCGATGGATGTACTGGATCAGGCGCTTGTCGCCCTTCGGCGCGATCCCTTCCCGGCGCACCTCACGCCAGTGACGAACGAATTTTTGGACCACATCGGACCCGAATTGAGCTTTGTCCAGAAAATGGCAGTGGCCAATCGGTGGCTGCTAGAATCACTTGTCGTGAAAGGATACGAGAGCGCCCCTGGTCCAAACGCGTTTGTTAGGACCACCCTTGTGCCAACGATCTATCACGCGGGCGTGAAGGACAACGTGATCCCAACGGTGGCGTCTGCCGTGGTAAACTTGCGTTTGCTTCCCGGCGACAGTTCTGCGTTCGCTATCGCCCGAGTCAACAAAACAATTAATGATCCGCGCGTAAGTGTTTCGGCGCTGGGCGGGTTTATCTCGGAACCGACTCCCATTACACCCACGGACGGAGATGCCTTCCAACTCGTCCAAAAAACGATTCGTAAAACATTCCCGGAAACTCTAACGGCACCTTTCCTAATGATTGGTGGAACCGACTCAAGATACATGGACATCATCTCCGACCAAGTAATCAAGTTTAGCCCGATGACCGATCCAGTCGGGTTCCACGGAATAGACGAACGGGTGAGCCTGAATTCGTACCGCGACACGATTTGGTTTTTCGAATCGCTCATTCGCGCAGGTCAATAGCCACATTTTCCACAACGGTTTTACGTTTGCCGCGCGAACGTTGTAACTTACCCTTATGCGTCAGGTTTGGGTGGTAACTGCATTAGCGACTTTCGTCGTTTTCGGCGCCGCGTGGTATTGGCTTCATGCGAGCACAACTATTGACTTCAACACCCAGGTAAAACCCATCTTAAACAAAAAATGTATTGCTTGTCACGGTGGGGTAAAACGTGAAGCTGAATTTAGTTTGCTTTTCCGCAACGATGCCTTGGCCAAAGCCGAGAGTGGTCTCTACGCAATTGTTCCAGGTGATCCGGACCATAGTGAACTGCTCGCAAGAATTAACAGCACGGATCCCGAATACAGGATGCCGTACAAGAAAGAACCATTAACCAACGATGAGATTCGAGTACTCACCGATTGGATCAAACAAGGTGCGAATTGGGGCGACCATTGGGCGTATCAACCAGTAAAGGAAGTCGAAGTTCCTGCGAGTAGCGATTGGGGAAGAAATAGTATCGACCGATTTATTTCAAACAAACTGGAAGAGCTCGCGATGCAACCATCGCCCGAAGCAACCAAAGAACAGTTGCTTCGTCGTGTCAGTCTCGATTTAATCGGAATGCCCGCGCCGGAATCGCTCAGGGCAAAGTACTTAAACGATACTAGCCCGCAAGCTTACGAAAACCTTGTTGACTCACTGTTGAACTCCAAACGATTCGGCGAGCGATGGGCTAGCATGTGGCTAGACCTGGCGCGTTATTCTGATACCAAAGGCTATGAACGCGATTATATCCGATCCATATGGCGTTATCGCGACTGGGTGATAGATGCATTCAACCGCGACTTGCCCTACGACTCATTCTTGATTCAACAGCTAGCAGGTGACTTGTTACCCAATCCGAGCGATGCTCAACTTTTGGCCACAGCCTTCCATCGAAATACAATGACAAACGATGAAGGCGGGACGGATAACGAAGAGTTTCGAACGGCGGCCGTGATCGATCGAGTGAATACCACTTGGGAGACGCTCATGGGGACAACATTTGCGTGTGTTCAGTGTCACAGCCATCCTTACGATCCGTTTCGGCACGAAGAGTACTACAAGTTCATGGCGTTCTTCAACAACACGCGTGACGAAGACACATACGACGACTATCCAACACTGCGACATCTAGACGACGATAGCCGCAAAAAACTTGAGCGCCTTACCAATTGGATTTCAACCGAGGTGTCGCCAGATAAGGCATCGGAGATATATCGTTTTATCAAGACGTGGCAACCCACGATCAACTCAATTCAATCCGATCAATTTGTCAACAGCGCGCTCACCGACACAAAATGGTTGATCTTCCGCAACCATGGAAAGGCGCGATTACCACATGTTTCTTTTTCCAATAGCAACCGGCTGATATACCGCTTCGCAGGATTCGTGGATGGTGGAACGTGGACGATCCGGTTGGACAGCCATGAAGGTCCGGTGATCGCGTCGCTGCGTATACCGAACACCAAAGGTGACTGGACGATCATGGAAGTACCCATCGTTGCCACCGACGGCATGCATGACCTCTACTTCTCTTACGAAGCGCCTGCGCTGAAGAAACCTGGGGACTCAGGTATGATCTTCGACTGGTTCTATTTCACAGACAACCGCATTCCTTGGGATCGACAATCGGTGGTTTATAAAAAGGACTTTTGGCAACTGCTCACTGCGGAGTTTGAATCCACACCTGTAATGGTAGAAAACCCCACGACAATGCGACGCGCGAGTCGAGTCTTCGAACGTGGAAACTGGCTGGTGAAAGGAGACACCGTTGAACCAGATCTACCCGCCTCATTGCCGAGAATGGATCAGAACGCACCTAAGAACCGGCTCGGACTTGCCCAATGGATGACAAGTCATGAAAATCCCCTCGTGTCACGAACCATCGTGAATAGAATTTGGGAGCAACTATTCGGCGCCGGTCTAGCTGAAACCTTAGAAGACCTGGGAACGCAAGGTATCCCCCCGACCCATCCAGAGCTCTTGGACCATTTGGCATGGCAGCTCATGAACAATTACCATTGGAGCCTTAAGACATTGATCAAAGAAATCGTGATGTCAGCAACGTATCGACAAGATTCGAAAGTGACGCCGGAACATCTATCCAAAGATCAAGCAAATAAGTACTACGCGCGGGCTCCCCGGGTTCGACTTTCCGCAGAACAGGTTCGGGATCAAGCCTTGTACGTAAGCGGTTTGTTAAGCAACCGGATGTACGGCCCAGGGTCAATGCCATTTCAACCGGAGGGAATCTGGCGATCACCCTACAATGGACAGAGTTGGAAGCAAAGCAGTGGAGGAGACCAATACCGGCGAGCTGTGTATACCTACTGGAAGCGAACGGCACCGTATCCAAGCATGATCACCTTCGATGGATCTGCGCGAGAAGTGTGTCAAGCTCGAAGGATACGGACGAACACACCCTTACAGGCGTTGGTCACATTGAATGATTCAGTTTACGTGGAGGCTGCAGATCACTTAGCCGAACGAATGCTTCGAAGCGCTCCCGAGCGCGAAGCTCAGATCGCCTATGGATACACAACAGCGCTGGGCCACGCACCCTCAGAGCCGGAGTTAAAAGTTTTGGTGACCTTGTTTGAAAAGATTGCGGGGGGAGATATTCAACCGGCGAGTTTTTCGGAGGCCAAGCAAAAGAAGGCGATGATGTTGGTAGCTTCCGCTATCATGAATTTGGATGAGTTTATAACCAAGAACTGACGTGGACGAGAACCAAAGGAGAGATCTTCAAGGAATAACGCGTCGCCACTTTCTCTTAGAATGCGGGCTTGGGTTCGGTGCGCTTGCGTTGGGATCGCTCACTGGGTGCAGCACGAAACCCACAGCGGGACTCGATCCATTCTTGGCGGCTCACCCGATGCTCCCTCGAGCGCCACACTTTCCGGCTAAAGCCAAGGCAGTTATCTATCTCCACATGGCCGGTGCGCCATCACAGCTGGAACTGTTCGACTACAAACCCGAACTCATGAAAATGAGTGGCCAACTTTGTCCACCGTCTTTATTGGAGGGTAAGAAATTCGCCTTCATCCGAGGTGTCCCGCGAATGCTTGGCCCTCAAGCGTTCTTCAAGCAACGAGGCCAATCGGGGGCATGGATTTCCGACAACCTGCCGCACCTTTCATCAGTGGCCGACGAAGTCACTTTCCTGAAGGCGATGCAAACCGACCAGTTCAACCACGCCCCGGCGCAGTTGCTCCTTCATACAGGGAGTGCCCGGTTGGGTCGTCCAAGCATGGGTTCCTGGGTAACGTACGGTCTGGGCACAGAAAATAGCAACCTCCCGGGCTTCGTGGTCCTGACGTCAGGTGGTCGAAATCCCGACGCTGGCAAAAGTGTGTGGGCAAGCGGCTTCCTTCCGTCTGTTTATCAAGGCGTGCAATGTCGATCCGAGGGTGCGCCCGTCCTGTTTCTTGACGATCCGAATGGGGTGAGCCGAGATGATCGGCGCGCCTCTATCGACGCGATCAATGAAGTGAATCGACTGCAACACGAGACGTCCGGCGATCCAGAGATCCTCTCTCGCATCGCGCAGTACGAGATGGCATACAAGATGCAAATCTCAGTGCCAGAGGTGATGAACATCAACGACGAACCACAGTACATCCACGAGATGTATGGGACTCAACCCGGAAAGGAATCTTATGCGAATAATTGCTTGTTAGCGCGAAAGCTTGTCGAGAAAGGTGTTCGCTTTGTTCAGCTATTTGACTGGGGCTGGGATTCGCATGGAACAAATGCAGGTGAAGCCCTCAACACTGGACTCGTAAACAAATGTCGACAGATTGATAAAGCCACCACTGCCCTTTTGTTGGATTTGAAACAACGAGGTTTGTTGGACGAAACACTTGTCATTTGGGGAGGAGAATTTGGACGTACGCCCATGCAGGAAAATCGCGATGGAAAAGACAGCCCGTTCTTAGGGCGAGATCATCACACCGAAGCTTTTACCATTTGGATGGCTGGTGGTGGGATTAAAAAGGGATACAGCCATGGTGAGACCGATGAAATAGGTTACGCCGGATTAAAAGGACGTACCACTCCGTACGACCTACAAGCAACGATCCTTCGACAGTTGGGATTTGACCATGAAAGACTTACCTATGATTTCCAGGGACGCCCATTCCGGTTAACCGACGTTCATGGAAATGTTATTCAAGAAATAATCGCGTAGCATCTATCCAAATATCAAGTCATGCCAACCCGTCGACAATTTTTAAAAGCATCCACCATTGCAAGCACAGCACTTATGATGAACCCATTAGAAACTTTCGCCCGACCAACAGGCACGAAACCGGCACCAGGATTTAGTCTAACCGTCATGGCGACCAATTGGGGTTTTCCTGGTTCGTGGGATGAATTTTGTGCGAAAGCTAAAGCATCTGGTTACGACGGGGCTGAACTTTGGTGGCCCACGAATGAGAAAGACCGAACGCCCATGTTTGAAGCGTTGTCAAAGCACGGATTGAAGCACGCTTTTTTGTGGGGAAGCGGCGATCCCGACTTCACAAAGAACCAAACACAGTTCGAAGCGACGCTGCAAGAAATCGCTAAGACGAAACCACTTTACATCAACTGTCACTCAGGTCGCGATTTCTTCACCGCTGACCAGAAGCTTCAGACCATTGCCTTCACGACCAAGTTGGCCCAATCTACTGGCTTGCCGATCTATCACGAAACGCATCGCGGTCGAGCATTGTACTCTGCACCAGTTACGCGCGAGCTCATTGAGAGGAACAAGGATCTGCGTATCACCCTCGACATTTCCCATTGGTGCGCTGTTCATGAGTCGTTGTTGAGTGATCAAAGCGAAACGATCGCTATGGTTCTCAACCGCGTGGATCACATCCATGCACGCGTTGGACACCCGGAAGGTCCGCAAGTCTCCGAACCACGTGCACCGGAATGGGGTGATGCTGTCAAAGCTCATTTTAATTGGTGGGACACTGTAGTTGAAAGAAAAAAGAAGGAAGGCAAAGCAGTGACGATGCTTGCCGAATTCGGTCCGCCCGATTATATGCCCACAACACCATACACCCGGCAACCTCTTGCGGATCAATGGGACATTAATGTTCACATGATGAACACCTTTCGCAAGCGTTATCTTTCATGACCACGGTAATTGACTTTCTCGGGAGACTTCACCCTCTTGTCGTGCATCTCCCGATTGGTATACTTTGCCTCGCCGTTGTCTTTGTCTTTGCATCCCGTGGCAGATATCAGATGCCACAAGCTGTGGTCGAGTTTACATTTTTACTCGGGGGCCTTTCGGCAATAGTTGCTGTCGTTTCGGGATTGGTCCTCACCCGAGGCGACGAGTACGACGTCGATTCAATCAGCTGGCACAAATGGATGGGGATCACGCTGAGCGTCGCAGCCGTTATCACCTGGTGGATTGTTCGGGAACACTCGGCGAATCGAGTCCTTATTAAAACGAGCGTCATGGGGACTTTAATTCTGGTCGGCATTACCGGTCATCTCGGGGGATCAATCACCCATGGCGAGCATTACTTATTGGAACCGATTTCCACCACGACCAATACCCCCGATTTTGACCCTTCTTCTGTCAAACTAAGACAAGCACTCTTCTATGAAGATGTCATTCAGCCCATTCTGAATTCCAAATGTGTCACCTGCCATGGCAGTGGTAAGCAAAAGGGTGGACTTCGCCTGGACACGCGCGAGTCTCTTGCGAAAGGCGGAAAAAACGGAAAGATTTTCGAAGCATTGAATCCGGAGGAGAGCGCGCTCGCCAATCGTATCGAGTTACCCCTCGATCACGAAGACCACATGCCTCCAAAGGAGCGTAAACAACTGTCAAGTTTTGAACGCGATATGATCATTACGTGGATTGCGTCGGGTGCAAGCTTTGACTCGAAATTGGACGCTGTTTTTGACTCTGCAAAATGGGCGTCAGTGCAACAGCCGCAAGCCTCGGACGAGATTTACGACAATAGTGCCGTTCCCGAACCAGACCCCACACTTCTCAATTACTTGACATCACAAGGCGTCGCAATAACTCCGATTGCCGAGGGAAGCCGATACCTGCAGGTGAACTTTGTGAGCGCCTCACAAGCAAGTAGTTTGGTCGCACGACTGGTTCAGATTGCCAAAAATGTTGTGAGTCTTAAAGTCACGGGGACAACGCTGGAGGAGGCTTCATGGACCTCGATTGCAACAATGAAGAACCTAGTAACCCTTGATTTGTCTAAGACGAATGTCAGCAATCAGGGCCTCGAAGAGTTGTTAAAGCTGACGCACCTCCGAGTAATCAATCTGAGCGGCACTAAAGTGGATGGCAATGGGGTGAAACGGTTAATGGACGCACCGTCAATACAAAAAGTTATTCTATTTGAGACCGTCATCGACACCGCCTCGCGAAAAGAGCTAACGACCCGGTTTCCAAACGTGCAGTTTGAATTTGGGGGTTACCTCGTGCCCACACTTGAGACCGACACTACATTCATCAAGACCAACTAATGAGCTATTTTTTGGCCTTTACGAGAACAGGCTGAATCCATGCAGCTTCGTTTTCGTCTTCGGCCAACGGGTTGGTTCTCTTCTTGGTTGATGTCACTTTGGCGCGTACGAAGAGATATTCGTCGGTCACTTCAAATTGACCCTTAGGCCCGGGAAATGTAGCCAACGTTGAAGCACGAGACTCGCCTTTCCGAACACCGATGAATTCTATGTTGTAGTAGTACGGTTTCTCCGGTTCTACTTCGATATGCAGAAAGTTGTCTTTCACGAATAATTCGCGCAAGGTAACGCCGGTGCTTGCGTAGAAGTCACCTGCCTCCATCGCCAAGATCAACGAAGCAGGGGTTAGTTCATTCGAACGCACCATGACCCATCCTCGGCCCGCGTTGCTATAACTCGGGCCAAAAAGATGATAGTTATGGCTGTCATCAGTCGCAAGTCCAAAAAGTAGTGGCTTCCCTGAATTGGCATAAGCAATATTGATTTCATCCCACATTCGCTCGGTGCTCGCATGCGTGCTATCGCCGTAGTTGTGGACGAGTGGATGACCGTTGTACACTTCGAAGAATCTTTCTCCATTCAAGTCAATAATATTTTGGGCGGTGACACTATAGAAGAAGTTTGGATGGTTGAGGTGCTGCATCACAGGAACGCCGTAGTCTTTTCGCTGACGGGCGACTGCATCCAAGTTACGCTGCATTACCTCAACAATCGTGTTTCCACCTTGTGGTGAAATCAGTTCTTGTACATTAGTTGCGTTCATGTGAATCTGCTTCTCACCCAATCGTTCTGTTATTTCCTCAGACTGAATGATGAGAAAGTTGCGATCTTCGAACATCGGCCTGTACTCCTGCAGCGTTTTCAGACGCACACTTACACGCCCTGTGTCTTGCCTGTAGGTGACCCAGGTCTTTCCGTACTTGTTCAAATAGTTCGTGAATCCATCGGTGGCTACTTGAGACTTCGCGATGAGTTTCCATTTCTCACCAGACGCAAGCGTGTTGTGATCAGATAGTGCTACGAATTGGTAGCCGTGAGTTTTATACCAGTACATGATCATTTCCGGGAATTCATCGCCATCGCTCCAGTAGGAGTGAGTATGAAGGTTCCCCTTGTACCAAGTCTGGCCTGCTGCTGATGAAACCAGCAAGATGGCGCAAATGAATATTGTGATGATGCGCATGTCGAAACGTAAAAAGTTCAAGATACGGAATTGATCACATGCGGGATGCACAAAAAAAGGGCACCGTTTTGGTGCCCCGAGATGTAACTAAATCTACTCAGCGTTATTCGCTACGAAGCGATTTGATGGGATTGGCAAGAGCAGCTTTGATTGACTGGAAACTCATGGTAATCCAAGCCACACCGAATGCAAGAACGCCGGCCATGACATATACCACGACACCGACTTCCGTTCGATACGAGTAGCCCTTGAGCCACCAATCGATGCCGTACCAAGCGGCGGGTGCTGCAAGCGCGAAGGCAATTAGAATCAGCTTTCCAAATTCTTTCGAAAGGAGGATGACGATGCCCGAGACGGTAGCGCCCATCACTTTTCGAATTCCGATTTCTTTGGTTCTTTGTTCCGCTGTAAAAGCTGTTAACGCAAACAATCCAAGGCAGGCAATGATGATGGCGAGCCCAGCGAAAACCGAGAAGATGTCGCCAAGACGTTGCTCAGACTGGTACATTCTGCCGAAATCTTCATCTAGGAAAGAGTAGTCGAACGGCAAACCGGGGCCAAATTTTTTCCATGTTGTTTCGATGTGGGCAATCACATCTCGCGTGTTATCTGAATCAAATTTAAAAGAGATGAGGCCCGAACTTCTGCTGAGGAAAAGCGCAAGAGGTCCGATATTCTGCCGCAATGTTTCGAAGTGAAAATCTTCAACTACGCCGACCACCGTAGAGATCCGGAGTAGCTTGGTATCCAAATTGGCGGACTCAGCGAACGTAGCAATTTTTTCCCCTATAGGATTGGCAAACCCAAATGCCTTTACCGCCGCTTGGTTGAGGATGACCGCCGAGGAATCGGACAGGAAGTCCTTCGAGAAATCGCGACCTGCGACGATGTGCATTCCAAGTGTCTTGACATAATCGTAGTCTACGTCCCAGTTTTGGATGGATACCATGTTGTCTTCCGTTGGCTGTTGGGCCGCCGGCCAATGCGTGTTGTCACTTCGTGAGGTTCCGGAAATAGGCAGAAAACCTGATATCGTTCCACTTTTAATGAAGTTGTTTTGCTCGACTTCATCTTTGAAGGACTGAAGCTGGTCCCGAAGTGCGTAGGTGTCGTGAATGACGATGACTTGTTCTTTATTGAATCCAATCTTCTTGTTCTGAATAAACGACAATTGGCGGTTGACAGCGATTGTGCCGATCACCAGAACAATCGAGATCCAAAACTGGAATACGACTAAGGTACCACGGACAAAGCCACTTTTGGAACCGAGGGCGAGATTTCCTTTCAGTACGTTCACAGGTAAGAAAGCAGATAAGAAAAAGGAGGGATACAGGCCGGCCATGACACCAGTTAAAAGGGCACCAGCGGAAAGAATGAGCCAAAACTGAATCGAGTAAAATGGAATTTGAAGGTTCTTTTGGGCAAGCGTGTTGAACATCGGGAGCGAGATCCAAGCAAGACCAATGGCGAGCACGAATGATAAGACGCTCACCAAGATCGACTCCATTAGAAACTGACGGATGAGATGCGCGCGAATGGACCCCATTACTTTCCGAATGCCCACTTCTTTTGCTCGGTTGGCTGAACGCGCGGTCGACAGATTCATGAAATTGATGCAGGCAATGATGAGGATAAAGCCAGCGATGATGCTAAAGATGTACACATACATGATGTCGCTATTCGCCTCTATTTCTGCAATGCGATCGGAATGAAGGTGGATCCTTGTGACCGGCTGAAGGGTGTATTCAAGTTTATTGCCTTGGGCCTTGAAGTTGTCCAAACTGAAGTCATTCCCGAGCGCGAATTTGAGTTGAGGTCCCGCATAGGTGTCAACCATCTTAGGGAATTTGTTTTGCAAATCGATCGGGTTCGTTCCACGCACGAGTTTCACGTACGTGTGAAAGTTGTTACTCAACCAATTTTCGTCTTTGCTATAAGGGTCTGATACAAGAGAGCGAATAAAATCGAAGTGGAAATGCGTGTTGGCAGGGATGTTGGCGAAGACGCCAGTGATCTTCCAAACTGTGCCGTTGTTACTCGTGAGGGCTTGACCCAAAGCGTCTTCGTTTGGAAAGTATTTTTCAGCAGCCTTTTGACTGATCACCATTGTATTCGGTTCACGTAGCGACGTCTTGGGATTACCTGAAACAAAAGGGATATCGAAAATTTCAAACAGCGTACTGTCGCCAAATACGACGTAGGGTTCCTTGAAGCTTTCTTCCGAGCGGCGGAAAATGACAGTATTGCTGTTCCACAAACGTGTCGAAGCTTCCACCTCGGGATAATCCTTTCGAAGGGTTTCGGCCATGGGACCGGGGGTGACAGACAATACAAGGTGGTTATCTCCAAATTTGATTTCCGATTCGACTCTATAAATCCTGTCGGAATTACTGAAATGACGATCGTAACTAAGTTCATTGGTGACATACAGCACGATGATCAGGCACGACGCGATGCCCACGGCCAGACCGATCGTGTTTATCGCACTGTAGAACTTCTGTTTCTTTAAGTTTCTAAGCGCAACTACTAAGTAGCTCTTTAGCATGTCAATAAGGTTTTGATGTCTTGTTTCAATGGTAAGATTTTGAGTTTCCTGTAGGCCGGGACTTCCACCAAACGTCGCGATCACTTCTTCGTACGCATCCACGAATCGCGCACCCGCCGCCATCCGTTCTTCGACCGCAGAACACACATGATCTACCACTTCGTCACGCAATCCCTCCAATAAAAGACCTCTTTGATTGAGATCTTTGATGATGTAGTCAATATGTTCCGCCCGGAGTTCCACCTAGCTCGTTTTTACTTGCAGGACTGAAGCCATGGTCTGTATAAAGTCAAGAAACTCGGTGACGCGATCCCTCGCATGTACCCGCCCTTGTGCAGTGAGGAGATAATATTTGCGTACGCGCTTTCCAATGTTCACCACCTCCGTCTTCAGCAGACCATCCGCTTCCAGTTTATGCAGGGTAGGATAGAGAGCGCCTTCGGTGAGGAGGATTCGACCGTTGGAAAGCTCCTTCACTCGTTGGGTAATTTCATACCCGTACATTTTACCATGATCTTTTAGAAGTTTAAGTACGATCGTCTGAAGCGTTCCTTTGAGAAGTTCCGGAGAGTGCATAGTCGAATACATAAGAGAATTATGCATAAGACGCTAAAGTCAAATAGCTGGTTGCACCATTGAGCAAAAAATTGCTCTCGTTTTGCCGAAAACAACTAAATTCAATCGCTCATGACCTCACTAGACATGAAGAAAGGATATTGGATTATTGGTGTCTTTGCGATTTGGTGCTTTGTTAGCGCTGTTTGGTACATGTTCAGTATCAAGGGCCTGCCGGAAACGGTCGGTGCGATTGCGCCAATGGCTGGAACAATGGCCATCATCGAGATCCTGTTGATGCTGACGGTGGCATTCTTTATGGGTTTTGGACTTGCATGGTTGATGCGTCAAGAGCCACTCGAAAATGCGTCAGAACTCGCGAAAAACGCAGGATATGAGATACGAGAGCTTCAGTCTCAACTAGCCCAAGCGCAGGAATCTCAGCATGAATGGAAGCATGCACGCCAACTTGCGGAGGACAAGGCCGTCGCCGAAAAGCTCCATGCCGACCAATTATCAACAAAACTTGCGGAACTCGAGCTTTCCGAAGCCGCCGCCAAAGCAACGGCCTCAGAATTAGAACGCAAGTTGAAGCAACTAGAGGGCGAGCTCTCTTCAGCAAAGTTCCGGGTCCGTGTGCTTGAAGGTGAGCTAGATGATAAGAACAAGAACATTGGTCAACTGACCGAAGAGATCAACCATACGGGCACCAACCCAAAAGCGGAACACCGCGACTGGTCGGACCATCCCTTCGTACGTCCTGTCGAAGCGGACTCAAACGACCGCGACGATTTGACCGAGATCAAGGGGATAGGACCTGCTTTTCAACGTAAGTTGAATGCCCTGGACATTTTCACCTTCCGCCAAATCAGTGAATTGGACGGAGAGGCCGTAGAGCGGCTTGCTGAAGTGATCGAAGTATTTCCGGAGCGCATCCATCGCGACAACTGGATTGGGCAAGCCACGCGCCTTTTCCTCAGAAAGATCGGAAAGGAAGCTTAGGGCTTTAAATTTTCCTTAAATACTCTGCATGCATAATAAATTCTTCTATCTTCGCTATCGTTTGCATGAAGAGGGAAGAAACAGTTGACTATCATATTAAGGCATCGTGGCATGCGATTGCCCGGATGTATAATCAACAAGCAATTAAATACGGCGGAACAATGTCGATTGGCTTTGCGCTGTTGAACATCCACACGGATGAAGGTACACCGGCGACGAAAATAGCACCGCTCATGGGCCTTGAGGCACGAAGCCTGACCCGCTTGTTGAAGTCAATGGAAGAAAAAGGTTTGATTTACCGAGAGACGGACAAGAATGACAAGCGTTCAGTGCGCATCCGCCTGACGAAAGAAGGCAGGAAGAATAAAGAGAAAGCAAGGAGTACCGTACTCCGATTCAATGAAGTTGTTCGTGAACAGGTTGAAACTGAAAAGCTGGATGTGTTTTTCGACGTGTTGAAGACTATAAACCAAATCGTCGAGCGGAACAGCATCTATGCTGGGGAAGGCCACGAAGCACGCAATTGAATTTGTCGAGACATAAATGATATGAATAGATCCATTAAGAAAGTAGCGGTTTTGGGCTCAGGTGTGATGGGCTCGGCCATCGCCTGTCACTTTGCCAACGTGGGTTGCGAAGTACTCCTTCTTGACATTGCACCAAAGGAACTCAACGAAGAGGAGCAGAAGAAGGGACTAGCGTTGGACAACAAGCTTGTCAAGAATCGTATAGTCAATTCATCGCTCGAGCGCGCAATCAAGTCGAATCCGGCGCCTTTAATGAAGAAGGAGTTTGCATCGCGGGTGAGCACGGGCAACTTCGACGACGACATGCCGAAGATCAAGAACGTAGACTGGATTATCGAGGTGGTCGTAGAAAACCTTGAGATCAAGAAGAAAGTCTTCGAGCAGGTTGAGAAGTATCGAACACCAGGCACGCTCATTACTTCAAATACTTCAGGAATACCGATCCACCTGATGGCAGAGGGTCGCTCCGACGATTTCAAAAAACACTTTTGCGGAACTCACTTTTTTAATCCGCCCAGATATCTGCGGCTTTTTGAAGTCATCCCAACGCCATACACAGATCCTTCTGTGGTCGCTTTCGTGATGCACTATGGTGACTTGTACTTGGGTAAGACGACCGTTTTGTGTAAGGATACACCCGCATTTATCGGAAACAGGGTTGGCGTGTGGGGCTTGCTGAAAGTAATCGACTCAATGGGTAAGTTCGACTTGAATGTCGATGAGATTGATAAACTGACCGGCCCCGTAATAGGTAGACCAAAGTCGGCGACCTTCCGCACATCGGACCTTGTCGGCCTCGACACCTTTATCAAAGTAGCAAACAACTTGTACAATGGCTTGCCCAGTGACGAGAGTCGAGACATGTTCAAGTTGCCCGAAGTGGTGTCGAAGTTAGAGCAGAATAAATGGCTCGGCGACAAGACAGGTCAAGGTTTCTACAAGAAAAGCAAAGGTGAAAAGGGAACGGAAATCCTGACACTTGACCTAAAAACGCTTGAGTATAAGCCAAAGGCAAAAGCCAAGTTTGCCACCCTCGAAACAACCAAGACGATTGACAACTTGCGCGAGCGCTTCAAGGTGCTGCTGGCGGGTAAAGACAAAGCTGGCGACTTCTATCGCGATTGCTTTTACGCGTTGTTCAAGTATGTAAGTTTTCGCATTCCAGAAATCTCCGACGAACTCTTTAGAATAGACGATGCAGTGTGTGCAGGTTTTGGTTGGGAGCTCGGCCCATTTGAAACATGGGATGCGGTTGGAATTGAGAAATCAATCCCAGCCATGGAGGCAGCGGGCTATAAACCCAATCAGTGGGTATACGATATGTTGGCAGCGGGAAATAAAACATTCTATCGAGTTGAGAAGGGAGCCCGTCAGTACTACGACATTCCCTCAAAATCATATAAGAATATTCCTGGACGGGATGCATTCATTATCCTCGAAAACCTCAGCAACAATATTGTTTGGAAGAACGCCGACTCCAAGGTCACGGACATTGGCGATGGCATCTTAAACTTTTCATGGCACAGCAAGAGCTACACACTCGGGAGCGATGTCATTACTGGTTTAAACAAGTCGATCGAGCTTGCCGAAAAGAACTACCGTGGACTTGTGGTTGGACATCAGGGAGCGGACTTTTCCTTGGGTGCCAACCTTGGACTTGTATTCATGTACGCAATCGAGCAGGATTACGACGAGATCGACTTCATGGTGCGAGCGTTCCAGAACGCCGTGATGCGAATTCGTTACTCAGGTATTCCGGTTGTCGTCGCACCTCAAGGGAGAACTTTGGGTGGTGGATGTGAGATGACAATGCACGCGGACCTCGCGCAGGCAGCCGCGGAAACATACATCGGACTCGTCGAAGTGGGTGTTGGATTGATCCCGGGAGGCGGCGGAACAAAAGAATTCACCAAGCGGGTAAGCGATCGCTCACAAGAAGGGGACATTGAGTTGAATGCGTTGCAGAACGCGTTCATGAATATCGCGACTGCAAAAGTGGCGTTGTCGGCACACGATGCGCGCGACCTTGGAATCCTCCGACCAAAAGACAGAATATCAATGAACAAAGACCGCCAAATCCTAGATGCAAAAGCAGCTGCAATAGAATTGGCGGAAGCAGGGTACACGATGGCCCCGCAAGCTAAGAACATCAAAGTACAAGGACGAACCGGGTTGGCACTGTTTGCAGCTGGCGTGAATGGGATGAGGCTTGGCAACTATATCTCTGACCACGACGCCAAAATCGCGATGAAAATAGCTAACGTGATGTGTGGGGGAGACCTCACGTCTCCACAGGAAGTAAGTGAGCAGTACTTGCTCGATCTTGAACGTGAAGCTTTCGTTTCGTTGTGTGGTGAGCGAAAGACCCTTGAAAGAATTCAGTCGATCCTTACCGGCGGGAAACCGCTAAGAAATTAATATTCTGACTTAAAAACCTTCGAATTATGGAATCATATATCGTAGCAGGATACCGCACTGGTGTGGGCAAAGCGAAGAAAGGTGGCTTTCGGTTTACGCGCCCCGATGATTTGGCCGTCGATGTCATTAAATATTTGGTGAAGTCGATACCCGGGCTAGATCCTAAGATGGTCGACGACGTGATCGTTGGCAACGCTGTGCAGGAAGCTGAGCAGGGCATGCAAATGGGCAGGATGATTTCATTAATGGCTCTTGGAATTGAGACGCCGGGTATGGTCATCAACCGTTATTGCGGATCGGGAGTAGAAGCGATTGCGATAGCTTCGGCACGCGTCCAATCAGGTCAAGCGGATATCATCATCGCGGGCGGCACAGAGTCAATGTCCCTCGTACCCGTGATGGGATGGAAAACGGCTCTTAACTATGGGATTGCGAAAGACAACCCGGACTATTATATCAGCATGGGACTTACCGCCGAGCAGGTTAGCCAGCAGTTCAAGATTTCGCGCGAAGCACAGGATCAGTTTTCCGTCGAATCTCATCAAAAGGCAGCGGCTGCATGGAAGGATGGAAAGTTTAAGGATGAGATTGTGCCGATCAATGTAAAAGAGGTGTATGTAGACGAGAGCGGGAAGAAGAAAACGCGAGAGTTTGTTGTGAACACCGACGAAGGCATTCGCGCCGACACTTCAATGGAGGGCCTGTCGAAGCTGAAACCCGTGTTTGCGGTAAATGGCACTGTCACGGCGGGGAATTCATCTCAAACTTCGGATGGTGCTGCATTCGTCTGTGTGATGAGCGACCGAATGGTGAAACAACTCAACTTAAAGCCAATCGCAAGGATGATGAGTTACGCTGTCGCCGGTGTAGAACCTCGAATTATGGGCATCGGCCCAGTAGCTGCCGTTCCGAAAGCCTTGAAGCAAGCTGGACTCAAACTGCAGGACATCGATTTAATTGAATTGAATGAAGCTTTCGCCGCACAATCATTGGCGGTGATCAACGAGCTTGGTATTGATCGCTCGAAGCTGAATCCAAATGGTGGGGCGATTGCCGTTGGACACCCTCTTGGGTCGTCGGGTGCACGATTGTCCGTCCAACTTTTCAATGAGATGCGGCGCCAAAAGAAAAAGTATGGAATGGTGACGGCATGCGTCGGTGGCGGCCAGGGAGTAGCTGGCATCTATGAACTACTCAATTAATCGATCACTTACGGAATTCAACAAGGCAGACAAGAATATGAGCACGGCAACAGCAACTAAGGGACAGGTCAAGGGCGGAGAGTTCTTGATCAAAGAGACCCAAGCAAACGACATCTTTACACCCGAAGATTTTTCGGAGGAACAAAAGATGATTGCACAACAGTGTAAGGACTTCTTGACAAAAGAGGTGTACCCGAAACTCGATGAGATTGATTCAATGAAGGATCCCAAGTTGATGCCCTCCATTCTCGACAAGGCGGGCGAGCTTGGATTGTTGGGTACGTCGGTTCCACAAGAATTAGGCGGTTTTGGAATGGACTTCAACACTACAATGTTGGTGGCGGAAGTAATTGGCGGCGGACATTCAGTGGCGGTTGCACTCTCGGCCCATACCGGGATCGGAACGCTCCCCATCCTGTACTATGGTAATGATGCGCAAAAGAAGAAGTACATCCCTAAGCTCGCGACTGGGGAATGGAAAGCAGCTTATTGCTTGACTGAACCCGATTCAGGCTCAGATGCTAACTCCGGAAAAACGAAGGCTGTATTGAGCGCCGATGGAAAACACTATGTGATCAATGGGCAAAAAATGTGGATCACGAACGGTGGCTTTGCCGACGTATATGTGGTGTTCGCTAAAATTGATCAGGACAAGAATCTTAGTGCCTTTATCGTCGAGCGTTCTTTTGGAGGGATCACGATGAACGAAGAGGAGAAAAAGATGGGGATCAAAGGTTCCTCTACGCGTCAGATTTTCTTCAACGACTGCAAGGTTCCAGTTGAAAATTTGCTGAGCGAGCGGGAGAACGGTTTCAAGATTGCCGTAAATATTCTGAACATCGGCAGGATCAAGTTAGGGGTTGCGGCAGTCGGCGGCTCAAAAGCGACGATCTCGAAGGCAGTGAAGTATGCGAAGGAACGCAAGCAATTTGGTGTGCCGATTGCGTCATTTGGTGCGATTAAACACAAGATCGCCGAAGCTACTGCAAGGATTTTCGCTAGTGAATCGGCGCACTACCGCGCAGGCCAAAACATCGATGATGCGTACAATGCGTTCATCGCACAAGGGATGGATTCCTCCAAAGCCCGACTCAAGTCACTCGAGGAGTTTGCAATAGAATGTGCCATCCTGAAAGTACACGGATCAGAAGTTTTAGACTACTCAGTCGACGAGGGCGTGCAGATTTACGGAGGGATGGGATTTTCAGCAGAGGGACCAATGGACCGCGCTTATCGCGACGCGCGCATCAACCGAATATTTGAAGGGACAAATGAGATCAACCGACTCCTGACAATTGACATGTTGATGAAACGTGCCATGAAAGGAACTCTTGATCTGATGTCTCCAGCGATGGCTGTTCAAAAGGATCTCATGGCTATTCCAGACTTTGGAGCTGGAGACGACGAAGGAATCTTTGCAAAAGAGAAGAAGGCCATCGCGAATCTCAAGAAGGCGGGCTTGATGGTGGCCGGTTCTGCTGTGCAGAAGTTTATGATGAAACTCTCCGAAGAACAGGAGGTACTCATGAATTTAGCTGACATGCTGATCGAGCTCTATGTGGCCGAATCCGCCATCTTGCGCGTCGAGAAAATGATTGCGACAAAGGGCGAGAAAGCGGCCGAGATTCAAAAAGAACTTGCGATCATTTACCTCCATGGCGCTGTCGAAAAAGCAGCCTCCGCCGGAAGGAGTGCGATCACTTCGTTTGCTGATGGCGACGAGCTTCGCCTGATGCTCATGGGTCTGAAACGATATACAAAGATCGACCCCTACAACTTGAAGGAAGCACGCCGTAAGGTTGCAAACTACGTAATCGAGAAAGGGGAGTACCCATTCTAACGAAATCCATTTAATTTCTTGAAGGAGCACCCGTTCAACGACGAAGGTGCTCCTTCTTTTTTGTGGCAAGCACTATTCAACTTTGAGCGTCTCGGCGGGATTGGTGCCAGCCGTGCGCCATGTTTGCGAAGCCATCGTCAGGATTCCAATGAATAACATCCCCAGCACGCCGAGCAATACGTCGAAGATGGTGATCGGGACGCGATAGTAATCCAATCCAGAGAGTACTTTATTGAGGAGGAGCGTAATCGGCAAAGCGAAGATGCATGCAATGAACATGAGTTTGAGAAAATCTCGAGCGAGAAGATACACCAAACTCCACTGAGTGGCGCCCATTACTTTGCGAATACCAACCTCCTTCGTCTTGGACTCTGTTGCGTAGACCACCATTCCTAACAGTCCTAGGCACGAGATGGTGACCGCAAGCAAACCGAGAAAGCCGAAGATTTTTAGCAGCGTAATGTAATTCGAAAAGGCACCCGCTGTTTCTTCGGAAAGAAACTCCGCTTTGAAGAGAATGCCTTGCGAAAAATTACGCCAAGAAGCCTCTAAGCGTTCAATCGAGCGTTGTACATCTGAGGACACCAGTTGCACATTGGCCAGCCGGTATTCTTCGGGGTTGCTTCTGAAGAAGAAGTTTCCGGGGGGCGCGTGTAACTGCCAGAAATGGAAGTCTTTCACTACTCCGATGATCCTCAAACTTAGGGTGTCGACGCGTAAAACTTGATTGAGTGCTTCCGATGGTCCAGCGTAGGAGAGTCGTTTCATCAGTGTTTCATTGATGATGACGGACGTCTCGCGGCCTGTAAATTCTTCGAACGAATTGCCGGCAAGCAACTTGAGTCCCATGTTCTCTACGAAATGACCGTCGACATACATTTGAAAGACTTGAGTGCTGTCGGTGGATCCGTCAAGACTTGCCCATGTACTTGGCACGCCATGCCCCATGACACCAGACGAAAAGGACACTTGATGTACGTCTGCTAGTTTTGAAAACTCACGCTCGACTTTCGCGGGTTCGACTCCAGACAGGGATACGTCTAGGATATTTTCTTGATTGAAGCCGAGGTCAAAGCCTCTCGCATAGCGATACTGTTTTGAGAAGACGACGAGTCCCAAGATGAACGTAAGGCAGAGTGCAAATTGAAACACCATTAATGCCTTGCGAAGTCGCATTCCCGAGAAGGGGTTCGTGGCCGAGTGAGTGCGCATCGCTTCCATTGGACTCAGCCTTGCGAAATGAAGACCAGGAACTAAACCAGCAGTGACCGCCGTGAAAGCGCCAAACAAAATAAAGACGGCAACCCGACCAGGCGTAAGGCTTAGATCAAGCGCGGATGCATGTACAAGCATCGACTGGAACTCGTGGCGAATCAAAAAGAATATTGCGGCTGCACCAACCAGTGACATTGCCGCGATAATCATTGTCTCAGAGAGGAATTGAAGGAGAATTTGATGCCGTCGACTACCAAGAGTTTTCCTAAGTCCAATCTCTTTCGAGCGTTTCAGCGACCTGGCGATAGATATGTTGGCATAATTGAAACACGCAGGTAAGAGTATGAGAAGCGCCAAACCACCGGCAATGGCAAACGACTGATAACTCCAAGTTGGTCCGATGGAGTCATTGAGTTCAGGACCAGGTGTGATAGCACCAAGAGCTTGTACTTTGAATGACGCGCGGAAATCTTCTTGATTTGTATAGGCACTCGAGGCAACCCGGTCAACATATTCCTGAAGACGCGCGGGATCGATACCGTCCTCGAGTTCAACGTAGACGAAATGCCTTCGAAACGTTGTCCAGCTGTCCGTTGCGCTCAGGTTTTCAAATTTTGCTGCGACTGCTTCGATCGATGCCAGAGCGTCAAAGGCAAGGTGTGTGTTCGCGGGATAGTCTTTCATGATTCCACTCACTTGCATCATTCGACCACCCACGTTGATTTGTCGCCCGATTGGATCTGCGGAACCGAAGATGCGTTCGGCCGAGTGCTCTGTGAGCACAACCGAAGTAGGATCGGATAAAGCGGTGTTGGGATCGCCTTGTACGAGCGGAAAGGTGAACACATCGAGGAAGGCTTCATCTACGTAGTATCCATTCAAGTAGGCTTCTTGTCGCGGTTGTGGTTCGTCAGTGAAAAGGCTTCTATCGATTCGCACAACGTGTTTAGCACCGACAAACTCCGATCGAATCTTCTCCGCCAATATCGCTGGAGCCGACGCGAGTTCTTCGCCCTGATTCGTCGTGGTTATGATCCGAAATATTCGGTCTTTGTTTGCGTGGAACTCATCGTAGTCTGTAACACTCATGAAAATGGATAAGATGAGTAAGCTCACAGACATTCCGATGGCAAGCCCCACCATGTTGATGATCGCGAAGTATCGATGGCGCATCAGGCTTCTAAAGCCAACTTTGAGATAGTTCGGTAGCATCGAGAGCATATTCGAGGAGGCGAAAGGGTGATGTTTCTTTTGGTTTCTTCGTTTGCGAATGGCATAGGAACAAATGAGGGAGAACACCTGACGATGATAGATCCAGCGAGCTCGCCGCACACCAAACTTTGAGACGTTTCGATGGAAAATTTCCTCCATGTCACCATGGAGATCATCTACATGTGCCTGACCGCTAAACCAATCAAAGATCCACGCGGCAAGCCTTGGTGGCTGACTCTTCTTCATTTTTGGATGGAGAGGGTGACCTTTGACTCAGACCAAAGTTGATCGCGGAGTGCCTTCGCGTGGTTGAGTGCCACTTTGCCATCGCGCGTGAGCTCATAGTATCGTTTGCTCCGACCACCGCGTTCGGCCGTCGCTCCACC
>JBGAGB010000037.1:0-44062 GCA_044226945.1 Cyclobacteriaceae bacterium
TCAATGAACGTTGCGCTTTCCGCCCAGTGTGACCCGGGTTTCAAACACCAGTGATTTTGAAATCTTTCAATCCTCAAAACCAGCCAAATTCCGCTGAATTCAGCCTTTTCCCCCGAAAGGGACTGCAAAGATATAGGACGGGAATCATCCTGCAAATACCCGAACAGAAAATTTCAAGAAAAGTGCGATTTCTGCGAAAAATCAGGGGAAACCCCAAAGAAAAACCGCCTCCAAACCTAAATAGGCCCTATTTCAAACACTATCGCGGAACTCTCTTGAAAATTGGAACCGTGCTGCAAGGCTCACCATACATCACGGAAGCCGCCACACCCACCAAACGCGACGTCGCCTCCACATACGCCGACACTGGCACATGCACGTCGCTGCATCCTTTCACCACCACCTTCGCCCCTCTGTACTTCTCCCAATCTATCTTCTGCAATTGCTCATGAAACAACACCCCTTCCAACTCGTCCACACTCCCAAAAAACACGCGGCGTGCATGAGGTTCAAGCGCCGAGGCAACTAACATGTACGCCCAAGTAGGAACGATCGCATCTGCAGTACACACCACACTCACTAACTTATCGGAGTACTGGCTCCAGTCAAACGTCTTTACATGTTCGCGGAACTCCTTCTCGCGCAAGATCATCTCTTGCCACAAATACCCTTTGATATCGTAGACCACGCGCTCGCCAGTCACATGCAACTGTTCCAAGTCGAACGTGACCAACGAACTATTCGCTACCCGGTTGATGATTTCGCCTTCCATGAGTTCAGCCTTTGAACATCAAAAAAATGATTTTGGTTTTTTTGCCACGAAGTCTTTCAAATAAAGTGGCTCATACTCTGCCACATCTTCGAACTGACCAGCCATAAATGACTTCCACGCGAGCTTGCCCAGCCAATCTGCCGTTGGAATCACGTTCGCGATCCACCGCGCATGAGGATGGTTGATCACATTTTGACATTTGCTCGACCCATTTCCAAAGAATGAGACGATGCCTTGTTCTAAAAAACTAGAAAACGACGTGTCGTCGATAATGGTTGCTTGCATCGGTTCCACTTGGTTACCCTCGCGATCGAAAATCGTCGTGTACACTTCCATCCTTCGAGCATCGATCATCGGGCACCACCATTGAGCATCCGGATGTTCACTTCGTACCTGCGCCGCCATCAGTTCCAATGAACTCACAGCTATCAACGGCAACTGCATCGCGTAACACAATCCCTTCGCAGTCGCCACTGCGATTCGCAAGCCTGTGTAGGAACCTGGGCCGGAAGAAACAGCCACACCTTCCAATTCCTCCATCGTTACCCGAGCCTGGGCTGCAGCCTCTTGTATTAACACTGCCAGCTTACTTGCGGCCGAGTTGGGTGTCTCGATCAATCTTTGACTTAACAATTGGCCCGACCGATGGATCGCGGCAGAGCAGACGGTTGTCGAACTTTCAATGCTCAGGATCAGCGACATTACTGTGGCATCAGGAGCTTACGGAAAGACGCATCGTCGTTGAGCACTTGGATGGCGGCTTTCATCTCGGGATCGCGGTTGATCGACGCTTCGACTTGGCCAGCGTTCAAACCATAGTGAAACGCTATCTCGGTCTCTAGCAACGCGGCAATTTCACTTTTGAATCGTGTGAATTCCCCTTCGTGATTCGACGCGATCCGGGTCTTCAATTCGTTCAAGCTCGTGCTTAACTCGTCGTAATATTTCTCACTCTTGGCTGCAGCGATCAACTCGTCGGCGCGTTTGTCGAGGGGGTCTTCATACTTAAACTTTTGACCTTTCGCCCATTGAACAAACGAAGCATAGTCGGCATCCGAAATGTGAAAGTCCTTCATCGACGCTGGCGCTGTATGCGTAGCACAATAAATCGATGCCCACTCGAAGATCAATCCTGAGCCCACGAGTTCAGCGGAAGCAGTACCAAAAATCTCGGCATCCACAACCACGTCAGGATCTAATCCACCACCATCGTACACTTTCCTTCCATGCGCGGTCTTGAATTCAGCTTTGAGGGAGTCAGCCATTTTCTTGACAGAACCGTCGGCATCACGGTGTGTGTAGTCAAGCGCCTGAATGCATCGGCCGCTCGGGATATAGTATTTCGCGGTGGTCACCTTCAACTGCGCGTTGTATGACAGTTGTCGCGTGGTCTGCACCAGTCCTTTTCCAAATGTCTTTTGACCGACGAGCACCGCGCGGTCGTAATCTTGCAGCGATCCCGCCACGATTTCGGATGCCGACGCGCTACCACCGCTGGTCATCACGACCAAAGGTATCTCCACATCGGTGGGTTCATTTAGCGTCGTGTAAGTCTTGTTCCATTCCGATGCCTTTCCTTTCGTCGACACCACCTCCTTATTCTTTGGTAAGAACACGTTAGCGATGTTGATCGCTTCATACAAAAGCCCACCGGGATTATCTCGCAAATCGAGGATCATCTTCTTCGCGCCTTTTGCTTTCAATTGCTTCAAGGCTTCTTCTACTTCTTTGCCCGCGCCCGGGGTGAAGTCGTCGAGCTTGATGTAACCGATCGTTGGTTGAATCAATCCAGCATAGACCACGTTCGATATTTTGATTCTTTCGCGTTCAAGTTTCAGCTTGATATCGGTGTTGGTACCGGGTCTTCGCACGACGATCTCGACGGAAGTCTTGGGTTTTCCTTTTAGGAACCCACTCACGACGTTGGTTGGTTTTCCTTTGACATTTTGCCCATCGACAGAGATGAACTCGTCGCCTACCCGAACGCCGGCGCGATGCGCGGGAAATCCTTCGTAAGGGTGCGTGACGACGGCCTTGTTGTTGACGATTCCGATGAGTGCACCGATCCCCGCATACTGGCCTGTCGTCTGGATGCTAAACGCTTCCGATTGTTCCTCCGGGATATAAACCGTGTACGGGTCAAGTGTTTCGAGCATCCCGTCGATTCCTTTGCTCACAAGCTTGTTGGGATCTACTTCGTCGACATAATACGTGTTGACTTCTTTAAAGAGCGTGCTGAAAATGTCAAGACTCTTGGCGATTTCGAAGTACTTCTCAACGGGTCGCGCGAATACGAATAGCGCAATGATGACTACCGAACCAACTGCCAGTCGTACTCTATTTTTCTTGGTCATGTCGCGAACCAATCTTTTGGATGGAACCTTTGATTTTTTGCTGGAACGTCTCGCGTGGGAGTATCGTCTTAGCAGTATAAATATAAGCAATGAGCCACTTACCACGTGTGGGCTCGAGGGCAGCCTTGTTCAGTCTCCATGCCTCACGAAGATGACGTTTGATCGTATTGCGGTCGACAGCACGTCCAAACTGGCGCTTGGGTACGGTGAATAGCACCTGGGTTGGAAAATGGTCTGGGTCCGGGTGTGGGAGGTGGATGACCTTAAACGGATGAAAATAAAACGAGGAGCCCTTTTCGAAGAGCTCCTCGATCCAAGTTTCTTTTGAGAGTCTTTCGTGCTTGCCGAAGGTGAATTTACCCATAACTAGGTCGGAAAACGCAGGTTTCAATACCGCATACCCAACCCTGCTCCCGGGGTCGAAACCACGGAATGGCGGCTAGCGAAGATTACTTGTGCTTGAAAGTTTTCTCGTCAGAAACGGTCAACTTCTTCCGTCCTTTACGACGGCGGCTAGCCAACACACGGCGGCCGTTCGCAGTGGCCATCCTTTCACGGAAACCATGCTTGTTTTTCCTCTTCTTGCGTGACGGTTGATAAGTACGTTTCATGACTTTCTAGTGCTTTTTTCCAAAAGGGCTGCAAATATGCCCAGGAATCCCTGAATTTGCAAATCCTCTCCGTACGCCATAAAAAATGGGTCGCACGACTGTTTTTATCGGCGTGCGACCCAAATTACATCGACCTAGGTCATTGGATCTTGAAGATCGCGTCGTCTACTGGCAGGTTAATGTCGATCGAAGTCACCTCAAATTTGATCGACATCGGCCCAATGTTCTGTGAGAACCAGTTCGGGAACTTCACGCCTTTGACATCCTTGTAGTCACCGAACTTAGCCACAATATTCACAGGGCCTTGGGGGCTTTGCTGGGTTTGAACACTTTGAACCTTCAGCCCCGACTCGCGATCGTAGAAGTCTTGTGACTTCTCGCCGTTGGGCGTGGTGTATTCGACCACAAACGCCTCTTTGCCGTCGACTTGCTCGATACCTTTTAGCTCAACTTTAACATTGTACGCGAGATACGCCGTCTCCTTCACGATTGCTGCTTCGAAAAGTTTGTTCGCTTTCTCATTGGCGTCAACTGGTTGTTTCATGCCCATCATCGTGTTCGACACGTCCTTGCCGTCGACGATCATCTTTTGAAACACTTGTCCCCCCGCGCTCATCTCTTGCACCATCTTGTTCGGCGCCTTTTGGGTCATCGTCAGCACAAGCTCTTGGCCTTGAACACTCCCTTTCAATGACATCTTTGCAGACGTGATTCCTTTCACTGCCTTATCGCCTCCAATTGCCTCAATATAACGTGCGATCACTTTCTCGGCGGTGAGGCCTGCTGGCAATGCCACTTTCGTGGAAGCCGCTACTTCGTTGCCATACGTGTCGTAGTACTTCACTTCACCGAATTGCTTCAGTTTTTCAGCGACATCTGCCCCTTTACCCACAACGATGATGTAGGCGTTGTTCGGCAGTATAAATTGTTTGGCGGCGGCTTGTACGTCTGCCACTGTAATTGCATCGATGCTCTTCAAGTAGTTGTTGTAGTAGTCTTTCGGCAAATTGTATTTCGCCGTATTGACAGCAAAAGATGCTACGGTTTGAGGGCTCTCGAGTGAACGGCCGAACGCACCGGAGATAGAAGCTTTTGCCGCTGCAAGTTCGTTTTCAGAAACTGCTTCCTTTACAATTCGATTCAGCTCGTACATCAATTGGTACACCGAACTGTCGGTGACTTCGTTTCGCACGCTTGCGCCGGCGTTGAAGTTTCCAATTAAGAAATCGCTACTTAGCTGCGAGCTAGCACCATATGTATAGCCATGTTTTTCGCGCAAGTTCTGCATGAGGCGCGCGGAAAAACTCCCACCCAAAATTTGGTTCAACACGCGTGCACGAATAGCTTCTGGTGATCCGGTTTTCAAGTTTACGGGATAACCGACACTAATAACAGATTGCACCGAGTTGGGGCGGTCGACAAGCGCGACGTATGTCTTAGCCGGTGCTTTTGGCTGCGCATAGGTTGGATTTGTGACGGTACCTGCAGCCCATTTACCGAAGTACTTTTCCGCAGCGGTGTTGGCAGTTTTCATGTCGATGTCACCCACGATGACCAACATCGCATTACCGGGCTTGAAGTATGTATTGAAGTAATTCTTGCAATCGTCGAGTGTGACGGCACCTATCGTTTCTTCCGTCTCGATTTCTCCATAAGTATGTTCTTTGCCATAGACGAGTCGCTTGCGCACATTTCCGGCGATTGAATTAGGATCGTCTTTCGCTGCGGCGAGTTCGGATGCTTTCAACTGCTTTAGCTTGTCCAACTCGGCAGGAGAAAAAGCAGGGTTATACAGGACGTCGGTCATGAGCTCGAGCAACTTGTCGCGATGCTTCGAGAGGCTCGACGCAAAGATTCCGTTCCAACTGGTGTTGAGGCTGGCACCGATAAAGTCAACCTCTTCGTCGAGTTTCGCCTTGCTGCGCGTGGTCGTTCCTGTACCGATCAAGTCGCCGGTCAATTCGACAAACCCAGTTTTTTCGCGCTCCATGATGGGGTCATTTTTCAATTGAAGTGAAAATTGTACCCGTGGGAGCTTGTGATTTTCCACCACAAACACCTGAAGTCCGTTTTTGAGTGTAAAAGACTGGTACTGGCCAATCTTGATTTCACGTGCCGGCGCTGGCTTGGGCGCCTTGCTGCGGTCTACCTGTGCAAAGGTTGCAACCGAGGTGAGGACCAATATGATCGCAATGAGATTTTTCATGACTCAGTTTTGTTGTTTGATTTGAGTTCCATCGGGCTTGCTCTGCGCTGATTTCGGAAGGTAGAACAGCGAAACCCGGTTCTCTTTTGTCAGATACTTTTTCGCTACCCTTTGCAAGTCCTCGCGCTTGACTTTGTTGTAGCGTTCGATCTCGGTATTGATCAGGTTCGTGTTGCCAAAGTACACATGGTAATTGGCCAATTGTTCGGCAATCCCCGCCACACTTGAGTTTTGTTGAACAAACTGACTTTCTACTTGATTGCGGATTTTTTGAAACTCCTGTTCGGAAATCACTTCATTCTTCACTTTTTCAACTTCTGCATCCATGGCTTTCTCCAAGTCTTCGACACTTACACCCATGTTTGCCAATCCAAATACGAGATACAATCCCGGGTCCTCGGAAGAGAAAGGGAATGACTGTACGGTGTATGCCTTCTTTTGTTCATCGACCAGAGCTTTGTAGAGTCGTGAACTCTTGCCTCCACTCAATAATGTGCTGAGCATGTCGAGCGCGTACGAATCATCTGTTCCTTGCGCGGGCATGTGATATGCTTGCACCACGGCAGGCAGTTGGATGTTATCGAAAATGACGTCTCGAACTTCTTGCGTCTGTTGGGGTTCTACGATGTTGGGCCGAGGAACAGGTTTAGTTCCTTTTGGAATATCCTTGAAATATTTCGCGATAAGCGCTTTTGCTTGGTCGATTTCGATATCTCCGGCAATTGATAGCGTGGCGTTGTTGGGAACGTAGTAGGTCTTGTAGAAGTCGATGAACTCCTGCAGAGTAGCTGCATTCAAGTGATCCAAAGAACCGATTGTGGGCCACCGGTAAGGGTGCACCTTATACGCGTGCTTCAGAATTTCTGTGAGGATGCTGCCATAGGGTTGATTGTCCATTCTTTGACGCTTCTCCTCCTTTACGACTTCGCGTTGTGTTTCCACTCCTGCGGGGTCGATTCTCGCGTGCATCATCCGTTCTGATTCGAGCCAGAGCCCGAGCTCGAGTTGGTTCGACGGGAGAATTTCATAATAATACGTGCGGTCATTCGACGTGTTGGCGTTGTTGGTCCCTCCAGCGTTGGTGATGTACTTGTCGAACTCGCCGCGCTTGATGTTCTCACTCCCCTCAAATAAGAGGTGCTCGAAGAAGTGGGCGAAACCCGTGCGTTCGGGGTTCTCATTTTTGGAACCCACATGGTACAAAATCGAAACTGCTACGATTGGAGTTGAGTTATCCTTGTGAAGGATGACGTGCAACCCATTGTCGAGGTCGTATTCGGTGTATTCGATCTTACGCGCCTGCGATGCGTCGGGCTTTGCCTGCCCCCAAGTGCTGGTCGCAACAGAAATGGCGACCGCGAACGAAATCAGTTTGTTTAACATTGGATTTGGTTTCAATTCAACTCTGTTTGCTCTGAGATATATTTTATGCTAGTTCCGACAAAATTCGTTTGACCACACTGGTTTCTAATCGCGGCCCCCATTGCGACACCACCTTCGATGCGGCCAGCGAAGCAAGTTTCCCTGCATCGGCAAAACTGTGATGATGTGTAATCGCGTACAAGAATGCGCCAGCAAACATATCACCTGCCCCATTGGTATCAACAGCCGTCACCTTATAAGGTTCAATTTGTATAAAGGTGTCTCCATCATAGATCAACGCACCGTTTGCCCCGAGCGTAATGACAAATTTTTTTGCCACCTGTTTCAGTTTTTCGCGTGCTTCGACGATTGAATTCGTTCCTGTAAAGATCATCGCCTCTTCGTCGTTGCAGAAAAGCAAGTCGACGCTTGCACCAACGATTTCCTCCATCTGCTTCGAGAAATACTTCACCATGCTGGGATCCGAGAACGTGAGCGCGACCGATACACGGTTCTTTTCTGCGATTTTCTTCGTTTCCTTCATCGCCTCCAACCCCTTGGGGCTTGCGACGAGGTAACCTTCCATGTAGGCATACGACGAATCTTTGATCGCTGCTTCGTTGAGGTGTGCCGGCGAAAAGAACGAGTTTACACCCAAGAAGGTGTTCATGGTCCGTTGCGCATCCGGCGAAGTCATCACCAAGCAACGGCCCGTGTGGTCTTTCGGGCAAGCATCATAGGAAATGCTGGTATCGACACCGTTGCGGCTAAGGTCTTCGAGGAAGAACTTTCCGAGTGTGTCTTGGGCAACAATGCCTGAGAAATAGCCTTTCCCGCCAAATTGGCTAAGAGCTGTAACCGTATTGCCACCAGATCCGCCGCCGGTCATCTTACTTTTCTTCATGTCAATCGCCTCCATTAGAAGCAATTGGCGTTTCTCGTCGACAAGGGTCATTACCCCTTTCTCGACATCGTTCTTAGTAAAAAAGTCGTACTCAACTTCGGTGACGATATCGACAATCGCGTTGCCGATACAATAAGCGTCATATTTCATGTAAAAGGATTTGTCGCGAAAATAAGAATAAGATTACACGCGACGGTGCAGAATACCTGACAAATGGGGGTAGTAAACTAGCGTTTTCCCTTCCCGCCTTTATAGGTATACCCCATGTTTTTGGCGATATCGGGGTAATCTGTAATAATGCCGTCAACACCCCAGCCTTTCAGTTCCTCCATTTCTCCTGGGTCATTCACAGTCCACGGGATCACGCGCATTTTTTTGTTGTGACATGTCCGGATTTCCTCTTTGGAAAGCAACTTGTATTCCGGGCTGTAAATCGCGGGGACGAATCCCAAATCTGCAATATTCTCTTCGATCGTTTTCAAGTTATCGACCAAGGCCGCCAATCGAACCTCCGGATGCTTTTCATGCCAGTATTTCAGCACCCGGAAGTCAAAAGATTGAATCACCACGCGATCCCATGAGAGGTAGGGATCGATGAGGTTGAACACCAGGTCAGAGAACTCTTGTGGCTTTGGATGGAACTTTCCATCAGTTGCCTTCTCGGTTTTGATCTCTATATTATAATCCACTTCGTATAAACCACGGCCCTTGATGTAGTCTTCCACCGCGACGATGACATCCTTGAGTAACGGCTTCGCAACTTTCATTTTCATTTGCTGAGGGAAGCGGTCGTTGACTTTCGTGCCCACGTCGTACTTGGCAACCTGCGCATACGTCATCTTATAGATGTTGTGCTTCTTTTCATTTTTCTCCAGGATTTCCTGACCGAGGGAATCCAACGAAATCGCAGCCGACATCCATCCTTCGTGAGACACAATTACTTGGTTGTCCTTGGTGATGGCGAGGTCCATCTCAATCGTCGTAACGCCTTCGTCGATCGCGTAGAGAAAAGCGGGAATCGTGTTTTCGGGTCGGGCACCACGCGCGCCGCGGTGTCCCTGAACATCAAACTTGGGCGTATACAATTGGCCGTAAAGTGACAAAGTGCCAAGAAAGGCAAAAATGGTCAGGAGGACTCTATTAGTAGTGCGTTGCATGGTCGTTCTAACGCGCCTACCGATAAAGAGAGTAAATAGGAAGGCGCGACTTCAATCCTAAAAATAGGAGAAATCGTGCGCCTC
Organism: Cyclobacteriaceae bacterium; assembly: GCA_044226945.1. Classification (GTDB taxonomy): domain Bacteria; phylum Bacteroidota; class Bacteroidia; order Cytophagales; family Cyclobacteriaceae; genus ELB16-189. The sequence goes on from JBGAGB010000037.1 coordinate 9,451, forward strand.
TACCAATATCACCGATCACAGTGAATTTAGTCCTCTATCACCATTCTTATGGCACGTCCACCGCTACGGGCACCCATCGGGTTCAATTGCTTATTCAGCGAGTAGGTGAAACTCACCATATAATAACGGCCCAAGTTATTGTAGGTGGTCTGTTCCAAGTAGTTCACATTCGACTGCTGAGACACACTCAGGCTCTTGTCGAACAGGTTCACTACGCCGAGGCGCAATTCGCCACTTTGTGCTTTGAAAAAGAAACGCGACACGGAGACATTTAACAACGGAATCTCTTGTCGGAATCCGGTCGTCTGACTGTAGTACATGAGATAATCCAGCGCCGCATTCAGTTGGAAATTTTTCAAAACAGTCACGTTGGTCTCAGCCGAATAGGTCTTGTTGAAATAATTCTGGTCTTGAGGCTTCGAAGCAGTCTCGGCTTTGTATCTCATGTTTTGCCTGCTCAAGTTGGCACTGAGGTCCAGTGTAAAGTAATCTTTCCATGTAAAGTTGTATCGAGCGGTCCCACCGAGTATTTGCTGATGGCTGGCAATCTCGTTGTTGTTGATCAACACGCGGTTGTTGACTTGACGCGCCGTAGGACCTAGTGAAAATCGGCTTGAGAGCTTCCTGATCGGAAAACCAAAGTTCACGTTCGATGACAAGACTGACGTGTTCTTTACGTTTACTGGCATCGTCAAGGTCGACAGGTTGGGATTGATCGTTTGCGAATACGAAATGGCGTTGGAGGTATACACCCCAGTTGCCAAGATCAGAAGGTTGAAACCCGCGGCTGGATCAAAAGTGCTGAAATGCAGCGTTCCACGGTGCGAGTAACCCGGACGAAGATCTGGATTACCGATGGACTGGTTAATCTGGTTTGTCGTGTTGTCGATCACTGGCTGCAATTGCTGGATCGAGGGCTCCTGCATGGAGGTTTCATAGTCGAACCGAAGATGGCGCAAGTTTGTAAAGTCATAATTCATCCGGGCCACCGGCAAGAGGTTTTGAAAGGTCTTGTTGATGTCGATGTCGCGCAACACGAGTCGTCCATCAATACTCGTCCGTTGCCAACTAGCGCCCACCGAGACATTGTACTTCTTTCGGTTCATGCGCAAACTCAAACCCGGCCTGTTGTACAGGTAGTTGCTGTTGTACGCATTGCTGAGAAGGGGATTGATGGTCAATGTCCCCGCACTCACATCGTAGACGTTCCTCTCGACTTGGTTGCGGTTCGTGCGGAAGTTGTAGCTCGCTTCTAGGTAGCGGCGATTTCCAAGCGGTTCGATGTACGAAAAGGTCGTTGCCAGAGTCTGGTTGTCGGTGGCTTGATTATTTTCTTGTGAGACGTTCCTTTTTTCCGGCGTGCCTGTGAAAAAGGAATTCTCAGCGGTAAGTTCACCGTTGCTTTCATTGCGGGCGGCCACGCCACTCACATTGACCGAGAAACTGCGCCCACGTTTTGCGAATCGGTGGCGATACAGCAAACTCGAAGTGAGATTGAAACCCGAACCATTGGTCAAAGTAGTGGTGTAGCTCGTGTTCTGAACAGATCGGTCGGGAGTCGTGGTGGTGCTCTCACTCGTGTTATACAGTCGCGTATTCGTGACAGAGGCATTGGCATTAAACCGTAGCGAGTTAGAAGAATCGATCTTGTGATCGATGGTCATATTCATCCGGTGGTTCTCGTTGTTGTTTCGCTGCTTACTCAACTGGTTATAGTTGTAGGTACCATCTGGCAAGTAGTTCACGCGGTCAGTTGTGCGATCTATGTTTTGATCCAAGTGATTGTAGAAATAGCTTCCATTTACATCGGTCTTCTTGTTGAGAGTTGTGTTGAAGTTGAGGCCGCCGGCGTAGTTGGTCATGATACCATTTTGACGACCGCCGAAATTCATAGGCACGCCGTTTGAATTGTTACCATCGAATTGCAATTGAACCTGGCCGCCACCCCCAAGCAAGGCCTGAGAGCCTCCGGAGAAATTCATGTAGTCATTGAGTGAGAATCCAGCCTCATTCACATTGTTTCCCATCCCCAAAAAAGAAAGTTGTTTCCCTTTACTGAAGCGATTCAGATTCGCGCGCCCTTGATAGCGATCATTCGTGCCGGCACCAGCCATCAAAGTACCGAAAGCGCCGTTTCGCTTCTCCTCCTTCAACTCGAGGTTGATCGTTTTTTCACGTTGGCCGTCGTCGATGCCGGTAAATTGCGATTGGTCCGATTTCTTGTCGAAGACTTGAACTTTGTCGACAGCGTCGGCGGGTAGGTTGCGCGTCGCCAACTTGGGGTCACGCCCGAAGAATTCACGTCCATCTACGGTGACACGCTGCACTTCTTCGCCTTGAGCCCGCACCGTGCCATCATTGTCTACGTCGATACCTGGCATCTTTTTTAATAGATCCTCCACGTTGGCATTGGCTTTCGTTTTGAATGACGTTGCATTGAATTCAATGGTGTCATGCTTCACGACAACAGGAGCCTTCTCACCCTGCACCACGACCTCGTCGAGTTGCGTGGATTGGGGTCGCAATTTCACCGAGCCCAAGTTCAGATCGGTAACCGTCGACTCTGGTTGAATGACTTGCGTATACGTGGCATACCCTACGAATGAAACTTTGAATAAGTATTTGTTATGAGGGATGTTTTTAATTTGGAAGAAGCCTTTTGCATCGCTTACCCCAAAATTCACCAATGAAGAGTCCTTCGCATTTAGAAGCATAATCGTCGCCGACGGCAATGGGCTCTTGAGTGTGTCTACCAATGTCCCGGAGAGGTTGAACTTTTGTCCAACTGCCAGAAGTGGGCAAAGCAGTAGCATCGAGACTAAAATTCTCTTCATGTGATGAAAAAATTAAGTGTGAAACCTTCGTGAACTTGAAAAACTTCAGTTGGTGCGGATCATCACACCACCACTGGCGCCCATCTTCTTCATTTGCTCGTCCACCATTTTTCGAAAGGCGGCTTGCGACATCGGTGTTCCGCTAGAAGGGATTTTCAGATCTTTTTTTCCAAGCTTCTTGAACTCGATCGACTTTGCGATGTAGACACGCTCTCCGTTGTTCATATCAACCGCCAAGATGGTCCCTGGTAACGAGTGATATTTTTCCGGACCAAGAAAAGGTCGAATCTCGTCGGTATACCAGGCTGTTACCTCGGTTTTTTGATCGGGTCTAGACTCATCGGTGTAATACGCTTGCTTGCATTGATATCCCGCCACCATTTTCGTTTCGGTCCCAAATTTCCAAGGTGCAACCTTTAAGGTGTCTACAATCAAATAATCCTTTCCCATAAATTCCTGTTGCGTGGTCCGTTGTTGGGTGTTGGAAGCAAAGTGAATCACGATGTTTGGTTGATTCATCTTGATTTGAACGCCGCCACCATGACTCGTTGACTCCATGTCTTCTTCGGAATCCTCTTCCAACTTCTTGTACAGCGACTCGTTGTTATTGAAAAACAATTGTTGTTTGTCAGTTCGGAATTGAGGAATCATCGCTTTTATCGCTTCTCGCTCTTTTGGAATGCGACGATGCATATCCGTTTTCACTTCATAGGTAATAACACCTTCGTCTTTCTGTGCATACGAAAGGTTTAAGCTCGCCATCAAGCAGACGATAACTCCAAGGAGTAGAATCAATTTTTTCATGGTTGGACTGAGGTTCATATTTTTCTCTAGGACAAAGAACGGCTTCATGATGGTCTATACTGGTTAATGGTCCTGAAAGCATTGTTAATTAACGTTAATGCCTGTCATCTTGAGGGTAAAAAAGCCGTTACCTTTGTGACGTCCTCGTTTCCATGACTCGAAAGAACCTTGTACCTATTGCTTTGATGGCCGCCAGCATGGTGTTGCTGCTCGTCCTCCAAGGGATATGGCTTCGTGCTTCGTACGAAAAGGCGTACCTCGACTTGCGGCGCCAAACGAGCGACCTATTTCGGAGCACACTTTTCAACCTGCGCGATTCCACGTTTCTAGAACACGCAGCTGCAAGGGATACCACAAACGGGCGACCTCGTGCGCTTTTCTTCTCGTTAGACGTGGACACTGGTCGCGCTCAAGAGCGGAAATCAAAACGAGTTCAACTCCATTCGATGGCGGAGATACTAGTACGCGGCGCGATGCCCGACAGTGCTCGCGATATCATCGCTTCCGTGTCGAAAACAATGCGCTTTGGGAATGGTACCCAAGTTGTTGTCCGCTATACGGTCGACTCAGTAGCCACCGATACAATTCGTCGCCATTTTGAACGGGCTCTATTAAAAGACGGCATCGCGTTGCCTTTCTCGATTCGATCTGAACGGCCACCGGCGCCAGTATTCGACAGCGAAAGCCTTCCTCAAATTGTTCACGACGTGATTCGCGAACGAGCACCAGATGCCCCTCAACTCAGCTCCCACTCGCTCAGTACCGATTGGGTTCGATTTTCGCCCAGTCGTCGATATGCCTCAACATTTGAAGGCGTGAGATCCTATCTGTGGATGCAACTCAGCCCACAGTTGATTTTCTCGGTCGTATTGACGGTGTTGACCGGCGCTGCTTTTTGGGCGATGTATAGAAGCATGAGGGCGCAACAAAGGCTTATGGAGCTCAAGAATGATTTCATCAGCAACATCACACACGAGCTCAAAACGCCCGTTACCACAGTTAGTGTAGCTTTAGAAGCCCTTCGAAATTTCAATGCCCTTGAGAATCCAAAGACAACACGCGAGTATCTAGACATCGCACAAGGAGAACTCAATCGATTGGCACTGCTGACAGACAAAGTGTTGAAGACTGCTGTATTTGACAGTCACGGTGTGAACTTCGAAAAGGAACAAGTTGACATGAGGCGCACCGTAGAACAAATCCTCCATTCAATGAAGCTCATTTTCGAACGGCAGAAGGCCAATGTCAAGTTTGAACAAAATGGCAACTCCTTTATGATCGAAGGGGGATCGGTTCATTTGACAAATGTGGTGTATAACCTCCTTGACAATGCGTTGAAGTACAGCGGCGGCGAACCGAATATCACGATCCGGCTGGAAGAAGATCAAAATCGCGTCATCCTTAAAATTGCAGATCAGGGTATCGGGATCCCCGCCGAATACAAGAGGAAGATCTTTGAGAAGTTCTTTCGGGTGCCGACCGGAGATGTTCACAACATCAAAGGCTACGGCCTTGGCTTGAGTTACGTGGATAGCGTGGTCCGCAGTCATCACGGAGTTATTGAAGTCACGAGCGCCCTCGGTCAGGGTAGTGTGTTTACCATCTCGCTACCAAAGGCTCAAGGATGACATCGAAGACCCGCATCTTGTACGTAGAAGATGAACCTTTCTTGGGTTTAATCGTGAAGGAGAGCCTGGAGAGTCGCGACTTTGAGGTCAACATGGCGCAAGACGGGGCGAAAGCGCTAGACTTGTTTCGCAAGGTGTCGCCCGACATCTGTGTGCTCGACGTCATGCTCCCTTCGAAAGATGGGTACTCCGTTGCAAAGAGCATTCGACTCATCAATCCAGGTGTGCCGATTATTTTCGTTACAGCGAAAACCCAAACGGAAGACTTGTTGAAGGGTTTTGAGTCGGGGGGCAATGACTATTTACGGAAACCATTTAGCATGGAAGAGTTGATTGTGAGGGTCAACAATTTGCTATCGCTATCAAAACGTGCCAAGGCTACGGCACCAATTGGAAGCTATCAAATTGGTCAATTCGAATTCGACCCTGTGCGCTTCGATTTAAAGATTGGTGGTTCCTCAAAAAAGTTGTCGCACCGTGAGGCGATGCTTTTACAAATCTTGTCCGACAATCGAAACTCGGTCGTTTCGCGCAAGGAGATTTTGCTCCGGATTTGGGGCGACGACAGTTTCTTCAATTCGCGTACACTTGATGTGTACATCACCAAGCTCCGTGACCACCTTGGAGCGGATCCCTCGATCGAGATCATTACGATTAAAGGGGTTGGCTACCAGTTCGTGGTTGCCTAAGCCTCAATCTCATAGATACTCACTATCTTTACATAGATAGAATCTATGAACATTCAGCAACTAGAGTATATTTTGGCGGTCGACACCTATCGGCACTTTGCAACGGCGGCGAACCGGTGCAACGTGACACAGCCGACGCTGAGCATGATGATCCGCAAGCTTGAAGAAGAGCTGGGCGTGATGATCTTCGATCGTGGTCGCCAGCCGGTAGAACCAACCTCCGAAGGGAAAGAGGTGATCTTGCGTGCCCGACAGATCATGGCCGATGTAAATCAGTTGAAGGAATTTGCGAAAGGGCTAAAGCATGAAGTGGCTGGCGAGATTCGCATTGCCGTGATCCCGACGTTGGCTCCGTACCTACTGCCACTCTTCCTTCCAGCTTTCGTGGAGCGTCACCCGGGTTTGCGGGTAAAAATTTCTGAGTTGGTAACACATGATATCATCGCGGCGTTGAAGAATGGGGAGACAGATATTGGCTTGCTAGCCACGCCGTTGCACGACCCCAAGCTAATCGAGCACCCGGTTTTCTACGAAGAATTCTTTGCGTATGTGGCAGCCGATGAGAAGGCGTCGAAAAAGAAGTACGTGCTTCCAAAAGACATCGACCTCAGCAAATTATGGCTGCTCGAAGAAGGTCATTGCTTCCGGAACCAAGTCTTCAACCTATGCGAATTGAAAATGAAAGATGTGGCGAGCGATCGACTTCACTATCAAGCCGGGAGCCTAGAGACATTGAAAAATTTGGTGGATCATAACAAGGGAATCACCATCCTTCCACTGCTTGCTACTCGCGACCTGACGAAAGCTCAGAGAAAAAAAATCCGGGCGTTTGCCCCACCGAAACCAGTCCGCGAAATCAGCTTGGTGGTCAATGCCAATTTTTCAAGAAAGAGTATCCTGCAAGCGCTTCAATCGGCCATTGCAAAGTGTGTTCCCGAGGAGGGCCCCACAAGCAAGGTGGAAGTGCTCGACATCCAATAGTAAAGTTTCGGTTTATTTGTGAACACTATTATATTTGCCACTCCGAAAATCAAAGGGACTTTAGCTCAGCTGGTTTAGAGCGTTGCTTTGACAGAGCAAAGGTCATGGGTTCGAATCCCCTAAGTCCCACTCAGCCCCCGATTCCCATAAAAAAGGTGGGCAGCCTACCCGCGCGACTTGGCGGTCGACGTCGCAATCTTTAAAATTACCGCGCGAATCCACGACATGAGTTCCTTCTTCGCCCGCTTCATCCACGACCGACGGTACATGTTTGCTCTTTGGTGTCTCGTCATCTTGTGGGCGTTCGTGAAGCACAACTTCCTGTCAGACTTCCCTAACAACTACTTCATTTTTAAGTACACAACGATTCATGCAGTAAATGGCGAAAACATGTATGGATACCATCCGGGTGAATACCTGGATAAGAACCACTACGGGCCATTATTCGCCGTCGTTTTCGCTCCGTTCGCTTACCTGCCGAATTGGTTGGGTCAATTGCTCTGGATTTCCTGCCTGGTTCTATTTCTCTACATGGCCATCCGTAAACTTCCACTACAAGAGTGGCAACAAAATACAATGATGCTGATTTGTTGGAATGAATTGCTGACGGCCGCATTTAACGTTCAATTCAACATAGCCATTGCGGCAATGCTCGTGCTCACCTTCGTATGGATTTATGAACAACGTGAGCGATGGGCCCCGCTGCCCATCTTGGTGGGGATGTTCGTTAAGCTTTACGGAATTGTAGGTTTCGGCTTCTTCTTCTTCGTCAGGAATAAGTGGAAGTTCATTCTGTGGAGCGCGATCTGGACAATCGCTCTTTTTGTGGTGCCCATGACCATCTCATCCCCGCAATATGTGATCGACATGTATGCAGAGTGGTACAAGTACCTCACCATCAAGAATGTTGAAAATGTGAGTTTAGATTCCTACCAAGATATTTCGATTATCGGGTTTGTACGACGTTTGTTCCAAGACGCTTCGATACCTGGATTACCCTTCTTACTTGTGCTGATCGTCCTTTATGCAATTCCTTTTGTGAGGATCGCGCAATACAGAAACCTTGCTTTCCAACTCCTGCTGTTGGCAAGCACCCTCATCTTCCCTGTGTTGTTCAGCTCTTCGTCCGAATCGTCGACCTACATTATTGTATTTACTGGTGTCGCAATTTGGTTTGTGATCCAACCCAAATGGACTCCATGGGTGTGGACCCTGCTGATCTTCTCGATTGTTTTGGGAAGCTTCAATACAGTCGACATCTATCCTTCGGCGATGAGAACCTGGCTGCGTTTACATTCATTCAAGGCTTTGCCGTGCACCATCATCTGGCTGCAGATCGTTTATGAAATGGTGACACGCGACTTTTCGAGCTACAGAGTGGGCCGTGCACTATCGCATGATGAACAGACGAACGTCGGGCGTGTATAGATTAAAGTATCCCAATCCGCCTTGCACGTTCGAAGGATAATTGACGGGCTCACCCAAAAAATCAACCAAGCCAAAACGGGTGTCTTCACGAAGTTTCATAAACCGGAAATATTCTTGACTGACGTTGGATAGGGTGACCATTACAGTATCTCCTTCAGATACTTCATCAAACAAGACCCTGAACGTCTCTTGCTTGATCTTTCCTTCGAAAGCGACATCATCGAATATCTTTGTTGTCATCCGTGGGTTCAATAACCGACTTTGCAAGTTGCGGCGAGTGACTCGCTGGCCGGTGACCATGTACCAATTCTTTCCAATGGGATCGGTGAATTGGTAGCTGATGTCCGCCAGCGTGTCACGTCCAACATAATAAAAATCTGCAGTCGCCTCATCAAACGAGATCAGCGGCTTCACCTCGGTAGTTGCCGTCACCGAACCCGATGAAGGACTATTTACGTCAAGTGTATATGACAAACCTGCATTCAATTGAACATTCGCAGCGCCGTATACGCCGGAACCCAAATAAGATAACGCGTAAGTGTTTCCATTACCGTGGATCGTCACGCTTGCGTCTTCAATGATAATCTGATTCAACAATGCGGTTGGATCGGAATCATCGCTTGCTTCCAAAGCGCCAATGGAACGCGTGAGCAACACAGCAACTGCCTGCCCTGGAATTAACTGCGATGATACCACGATCTTGGTGGGTGCAACAGGCACACCTGAGACTTCGAGTGGATCCGGTAAGCAACTGCTTGCAAGCATTGCAATGGCGAGGGTCGAAGCCCAAGAAACTACCCGGCGCAGATCAAAACTTGATTCCATAACTCACAAATGGTAATAGTCCGAAGAGTCCAGGTTGCTGATACTTTAGTTGTCCGGTGTTCGGGTCAACGGTGACGACCATTCCAACAGGGTTTGCCCGGTTGTATGTGTTGTAAACGCCTGCGAAAATTTGCCACTGTATAAACCGCCCGGGTCGATTTCGGTACTTCAGTCCGATGTCCAACCGATGGGCGTCCGCGAGCTTTACGCTATTGATCGGTGCGAACACCGGGACGAGATCAAAACCGGTCAACGATGGACTGGTAATGGCGTATTGACCGATGATCGGCGTAAATCGTGATCCTGAAATATATTCCCACACGGATGAAACCGACCAGCGTTTGGCGAAAGCGTATTGCAAGACGATAGCGCCGTTGTGGCGTCGGTCGTAGCGCGCATGGAACCATTCACCGTTGTTCATTGAATCGAATCGGCGCCACGACCATGACAACGTGTAGTTGATCCACCCGGTGAACTTGCCCGCCTGTTTGCGCACCAAGAATTCGAAGCCATAAGATTTGCCATCGCCTTGGATCAAGCTCGACTCAAAGTCAGTGTTGAAGAATAAGTTGGTCCCTTCCTCGTACCCGACTAGGTTTTTCATCTTCTTATAGTATCCCTCCACGCTAATGAAGGTGTTCCATGAAGGAAGATTCCTTTGAAATGCTATTCCAACTTGATTGGAGGTCTGCGGGCGGATGCTGTCAGTGACTGGATACCAGATATCGGTGGGCGACGAAACGGCAGAACTCGAAACGCGATGGAGGTACTGTGCCATCCTTGAATAACTTGCTTTGATGGACGAATGCTCACCGATCATGTATCGCACGGCAAATCTCGGTTCGGGATTGATATAATGGGTGTCGTTTAGAATGGCGGCCGATGTTCGCAATCCGGCGCTGACTCGAAGTTTTGTCGTGGGTTGGAATTCGTATTGCGCAAAGGCGGCGAGTTCGGTGGCAATTCGACCACGCGTTGAACTACTTTTTAAGAGTTCGGCAATCGTTCCTGATGTGTTGATGACGTTGGGACTCAGTCGATGGTAGGTTACATCTCCGCCAAGGGTCAGGGACCCGTGGTTCTTAAGTGAATCGTTGCCAATTAAGAACCGACCGCCTAAGTCTTGAATGTCCGAAAACGCACGAAGGACATTTTCCCGAAAGTTGCTGTAGAGGTCGTAGCGATAACTCGTCCTAAACAATGTGGCATCGTGGTGCCAGTTTTGGCTGTACGCGCGATTCCATCTCAACGTTTGGCTGTTGTTGCCAGAGTGAAACCCGGTAGTTTGCCCTACACCATCGCCATTCCGATCACGGAGGTAGTCCAGTCGATCATCTCCATTATAGTGTGCCAACTCGATTTTGTCTTTGTTGGTTGGTCGAAGGAGAAGCTTGCCATTGAGGTCGTAGAAATAATACGGCACTTCCAACCCAACCGCCTTTACTACTTGATCGATGTAAGTTCGCCTACCGCTCAACCAAATACTGGCTTTGTCTTTAACTAGTGGTTGCTCGAGGAACAGGCGTGAAGCAATCAACCCGATATCTGCGGAACCGTGGGTTCGATCGGGAATTGAGTTTCGAGTGTTTACGTTCAGAATCGACGAGAGCCGACCTCCGTACTGGGCTGGGAATGCGCCATTGATCGATTCGACGTCCGACACCACGTCGGGGTTGAACACGGAAAGAAAACCAAAAAGGTGAGAGGTGTTGTAAACGGTGGCGCCGTCCAGTAAGACGAGGTTTTGATCGGCAGCACCTCCCCTGACGAATAGATCTGAACTGCCCTCCACACCACGTACTGTGCCTGGCAATAATTGGATTGTCTTAATCACGTCAGCTTCACCGCCCAACACAGGGATCGCGCCGATGTCCTCGCTGGTGATGGTGTTGGTGGAGGAACGCGTCGACTTGACTAATTCCTCGTTGCGATAGCGCGTTGAGTTTACTACGACTTCTTCGAGCTGGCTAACTTCCGGGCGGAGACGAATGTCGATGCGGGTGTCGCGTCCAAGTCGGACGTCTTCGCGGATGGTGGAATACCCTACATAACTCACTAAGAGAGTTCGTGGCCCAGGTGCAACTTGGAACGAAAACTGTCCTTCGTTATCGGTTATCGTGCTGAGAGAGTCGGGCAACACCAACACGTGCGCCAAAGGGAGCGATGGACCACCCTGCTCTCGTACCGTCCCCGATAGCTTCACTTGCTGAGCCAGCGCAACAAAAGGAAACAACCCCACGAACATCAACCAACATCTCATCGCGCTTGGGAAGTTTCACATCATGTTGCTGGTTGTTCCGTTGCACTGTTTTGAAGTGAAAGTGCGCCACTTGGACAGAGTCCAACTTGGGCACGTATTTTTTCAACTTCGGAAGCTTCCATATCGATCCACGGCTTCCTGCGAGGGTTGAAAACACGGGGGAGGCCTTTTGCACAAATGCCGGAATGTTGACAGAGATGCGCCTTCCAAACGACGGTGGTGGATCCTTTCGTATATTCTTTCGTAAGCTCTTCCATTTCGTTTAACGGATTTGAGTGTAAGTGACGCCGTACAAAGTGCCTGCGTCGTCCATAAAATTTGAAGGGTAACCGAACTTGTTATACCAATATGTGTACTTCCTATCGGCAGCTCCGTCGTTGAAAATCTTTGGGTTGTTTTTGGAGAGCCAATACAACTCGTCTAACGAGATTGTGAAAAGATAAATTGAGTTCTGTCCAAAAACGCAAGCCTCCTGGTCGTGCTGAATTTTCAGGTCACGCAATACCACTTTGTTTCCGCTGGACTGGTCATACGTAATCAATCGCACCACGTTGCCATTTTCCCAAGTGAGTTCCGCTGACTTTACAGTGACCGACGTGACGAACGTTTTCAACGTGACTGTGATCGGCCTACTTTCGGTGTCATAGTTCACGGTACGAACCGATTGCAGCGTCCGAGAATTTCCCGCCACGAGGAAAGTGCTGTCGACCACGGGCTGGTCGGAAGGGTAGTAGAAACTTGTCTTGAGAACGGAAGTCGCGGACGTACTATCAATTATTTGATCTACCACGTCGCGCTGGAAATAGAACTTCTTAGAAGATGTGACGGTGCCATTCGCATCGGTAGAAACAAAAGTATAAAGCCGCTGGTTTTGATACCTATATGTATTCGTCACCTTCGTTTTGTGATTGACCAATCCGAAGATTCCGATCGGCGCGTCGGCGTAGGGCTCGTTTTTACAAGCACCCATCGCCATCGCTACCATAACCCATACCAACGCTCGCATTCTTCAAAGTTAAGAAATTGAAACGGTGGTTCGCCGTATTGGCGATTACGCTTCTGTGTGAAAGATTCCGTTTTGAACAAATTCTTCTTGAGTATGGCGCTCTCTCGGGGCGGCCTCCCGCGCTTGCAGGTACTCCGGCAACGATTTCGAATCGCCGGGGTAGCCCACCGCAATGAATACCCCCAACTCAAAGTCTTCAGGTATTCCAAGGTTGACCCGCGTTTTTGCGTGGTGGAAGCCCGCCATCTGTCGCACTTGCAATCCCATTTCGACAGCCTGAATTGCTAAGAACGAGTTGGCACCGCCCAAGTCGTACATTGCATGGGCGTTCTGCACTTTCATTTTTCGAAACTGTTTGCGCGCCACACTGAAGATCAGAGCCGCAGCGTCTTTTGCCCAAATCTTATTGCCGTCATTTAAGCAATCCAGGTACTTGTCCCACAGTTCGGTTTGATCCCGCGTCACATATATATAGAACCAAGGTTGTTCGTTCGAACTCGACGGTGCCCATCTAGTCGCCTCGAACAACGATCGCATCTGCTCATCTGTCACTCGCTCCTGCGAAAAACTCCTAACACTTCTGCGATTCTTGATCAAATCTGCTACCGGATATTCAATTGTTGTCGTCATCGTTGTCTGTGTTACCTCTCCACCAATACACCCATTTTTCCCATTTGATAGTCGCGCATAGCCTCGAGGATTTGTGTGGTGTTGTTCATGACAAAAGGTCCATGAGACACAACTTCTTCTTCGATCGGCTTACCACTCAAAAGCAAGATTCGAGTGTCGGCCAGGGCTTTCAGAGAAATCCCTTCGCCATCATTTTTGAAGAGCACAGCGTGCAGGCCATCTGCCAAACCGTAGCCTTCTACACTCAGTTGCCCATCTAGCAAATAGATCATCGCGTGATGGTCAAGCGGAATCTCGGTCGAAAACGTTGCACCGGTTTTAAGTGTCACCGTTGCTGCGTTCACTTCCGTATGAGAGGGAATAGGACCCTTCATCCCTTGCAAGTCACCAGCGAATAACATGAATAACACGCGACCCCCATCAAAGGTTTTAGTGGGCACTTCTTCGGCAGATACCGGGAAATACGCGGGTTGATCCATCTTGTGTGCCGACGGCGTATTGATCCAAAGCTGTATAATTTCCTGCCTGCCCCCACGCTCGTGAATATCATGAGGTGGTCGCTCGCTGTGAATCATTCCCATTCCAGCATTCATCCATTGCGCACCTCCTTCATAAATCACGCTGTCATTTCCACGGCTATCACGATGGTGCACACCACCTTTGAAAATAAATGTGACCGGCGAAAATCCGCGGTGTGGATGCGGTCCCACGCCAGCATGATCAGGATCCAAATGCGTCGGAACCTTCACATCTGCATGGTGAAGCAATAAGAAGGGGTCGAACTGGTTGACGTTCATCGTCGGCAGCGGTTGACGAATGGGCATCCCACCCATGTCAAACTGCTCGGCATATAATAAATGAGATACTGTTCTGTTTTTCATCGGTTGAGATTTTTAAGCAGGCACGACCGCCGCATTGGGAGCCGCGCCCACGTCATGAGCTATTTCATTGGGACTTCCATCAACAAGACTTCAGAATCTTGCTGCGCTGAGAGTGTCAAGTCAGTCACTTCCCATACACCCAACCCATCGCGGCGAGTCAAATCTTGTCCCGCCAAGGATAGTGACCCGTCCAACACAAAGGCATACACACCGTGATCTGGATGGTGCAATTTGTAATCGACTGATTTTCCTTTTTCCAATTTCACCAAGTGAAACCAAGCGTCTTGGTTGATCTTCACACCTCCGTCTGCCACGGCATCATCCGGGGAGACGATCGTTTGGAGCTGATTGACTCGGTCCTCTGCTTTGAAGGTCTTTTGATCATACCGAGGCTCGATGTTGCGCTTGCGCGGAAACACCCATATCTGCAAGAAGTTGACCAACCGATCGCGATTCTTGTTGTACTCGGAGTGCTGAATGCCTGTGCCGGCGCTCATGATCTGAACATCGTTCTGACGAATCACACCAGTGTTGCCCATGCTGTCGCGGTGCTCTAAGTCACCCGAAAGGGGAATTGAGATAATCTCCATGTTGTCGTGTGGGTGTGTTCCAAAGCCCATCCCACCCTGAACGATGTCGTCGTTCAACACGCGCAGGGCCCCGAAATGAACTCGCGACGGTTCGTAATAGTTGGCGAAGCTAAACGTGTGGTGGCTGTCGAGCCAGCCATGGTTGGCGTGGCCACGTGTGTCGGCTTTGTGCAATACTGTGTTCATGGTCTGAAATTTAAGGGCCTCACGCCCTTTTTGCCTCTCCTACAAGGCGATTTACCTACTCAACGGGCAAGTCCAAACAAAAGTTCATACAATTGTTGTATCTACAACAAAATTTCAAAAAATTGGAATTCGACTCAAAAAATGGGCTTTTTCTAGTTTTCGAGCATCACGAAGGCTCCCCAGTAATAGGGTTGCGGATACTGACGCTTCAGTTCTACTTGTGCTGCCTTCAGCGCCTGGGCTTTGGTCATCCCCGACATCCACTTAGAATAGAAAGTACTCATCAATAGTTTAGTTGCAGCGTCGTCGACCTTCCACAGGCTCATGACGATCGTTTGTGCACCGGCAGTTTGAAATGCCCTTTGAAGTCCATAAACACCCTCGCCATTTTCAACTTCGCCCTTCGCGGTTTCGCACGCGCTCAACACGACCAAGTCGGTGTTGTCCAAATCCAAGTTGGAAGCTTCGTAAGCGGTGAGGATTCCGTTCTCTTCTTCAATTCGCGATCGATCCTGGATGAAGTTTGCAGCACCTGCAAGTAAAAGCCCGGCTCGCAACATTGGGTTCTCGCCCTCGCCGAGTACGGAACCTTGTTCGTCCATGAAATACCCGTGTGTTGCGATATGTAACACCCTTGGGTGCTGCACTTGTTTGATCTGTTTTTCACTAGCCATTTCGCTGCTGTAGACCGTTGTTTTCATCTTGTGTCCCTCCAAGATGTTGCCTACCGCTTCGATCTCTTGTCTTGTGCCAAGTAGCGGACTGATTCCTGTCCGATCAACTTCAACGGCCGTCGCATCGAAATCGCGTGTGCTTCCTGCTGCTGCATTCATCTTGCCCTTCCCGAGGAAATAGGTTGGGAAGCCAAACAATGCTGCCGACGATAAACTAATCCGCTTCAACTTACGTGACTTGATCGATAATAGGTCTTTCGTGTTGGACAGAATCGTTAAGTTTTTCTCGTCTACTAGGTAATTCCCGTCGCGACTGAGCAAGGTGTTGAGGTTAATTTGATTGTAGGCTCCGTCGAGCGAGAGGTATACACGGGACTTCTTACCGACTGCCCCTGCGAGAGGTTCCCAAAATTGATGATACGAAATAGTATCGGTTGTCTTGGTGGTGATGCAATTCCGATAATACTTCAAGTATCTGCCCTCCAACAAACTTCCATTTCGCAACACGACAAGCTTCGGGTACTGCTTGGTTTCGGCGGTGAGCACGAGGGCTGCATAGAGCACCGAATCGCGCGCGTACAAATTGTAGTGTCTGAAGCGGATGATCTCCACGGCGGCCTCGTCGGGTCCCAACGTGGCTTGAACATTCTTCCATGTTACTGTCTCACCGCCTTTGTCAGCGCTCAAGTCTTCGGCGGTGATGTTCATTTCTTTCTCAAGGGTTCGCGCCGACTCTTCAAGTGCTTCAATCTCTTTCCGTTGTGCTGCATCTTGAACGCCTGCGGAATATAATTGTGCCAGTTGTTCCTTTTTGTGTGTCCAATGATAGTACATATTCACCATCGAGGTATCTCGGCTCGAGAGGATGCGTTTGCGGATTTTGTTTGAGGCACTTAGAAGAGCTGCCTTTGTGGCCAGCTGGACGTTGTACATGTCGGCCGTGATCGCTGGGTTCTTAATCGCGCGTTCAACGCCAAACGATTGAAACACCCTGAAGTATCCACTGATGCTCTTCCAAAACTGGGCCTTTTCCTCATCGCTCATGAAGTAAAAGTTGTCTCGGGAAAAATCAAGCAGTGTCTTCGTGAGTTCCAGCCAAGTCGCTTCCGCCTTGTCCATCCGACCAATGGCTCGATAGTAGGCCGCAAGGGTGGACTGATATGCGGCGCTGATGGATTGCGAGGGAACGATCTTGGCGGCTTTGCGGATCTTCGCACATTCTTCCAAATGTTGACCAGCTTCTTCGTACCGGCCGAGCACCAACTCGATGCGACCAAGGTTAGCATGATAGGTTGCCAACGACGCCTGATCTACTTCTGTTAACTTCTTCTTTCGATTCAGTGCATCGACACAAAACTTGAATTCTTTTGCAGCCTTGTCGAAATTCTCCTCGTCATCATAGATAATTCCGATCGTATTGTGGAGGCTCAATACTAACCAATGATCCTGGCCCGTCTCGCCTTCCAATATTTCGAGCAATGAAAGTCCTTCAGCCAAGGCTTCGACATATCGTCCTTGGCGGGTGTAGATAAACACGAGCCCTTCCCGAACCGATGCATAGTAGTATTTCTTACCGTATCTCCGTTCGATGATGGTCGACATCGTTTTAACCAGCTTTTCCGAATCCCGGTAACGGCCAACTTTATTGTAAAAACGCGCAAGGTCTTGCCCTGCCGTGACGTAGGTCGTAATGTTATCTACGGTGTCGACTTGCGCCAACCGATATGCCTCGAGGAAAAGTGCTTCGGCTTCCTTATTCTTTTCTTGCGAAGCCAACACGTCGGCAACATCGACTAAGTAAGCCGAAAGCACGGACGACTGCGCATATCCGGACGTGCGCATATTTGCGAGTGCTTCTCTCAAATTGGCTTCAGCTTCTTCAATGCGATTCCTCCTGTCATAGAAATTTCCGAGTCGCGACAAGTGAGTCGCTGTCGTCGGGCTTTCGGGTCCGTTTACCTTGCGTGAAACTTCGACTGCCGACACATAATACTGCTCGGCTTTTTCATAGTTATGCAAGTTGGCGTAGGCATCGGCTACCAGGTAAACCAGATCAAGATAACCGTCCGTTTCGATGCCGATTGTTTGCGCGACGGTCGCAAGTTGAGCATCGCCCAATTCAATCACACGCTTGTACTCGCTCAGGCTCGACCATACCTTAATCACGTTTCGTTGCGCGCCAAAATATTCGCTGCTCTTATCTCCATAGTTTTCCTTGAGTCCCTGGGCCGCTTCAGTGAAACTTTTGAGCGCCTCGGTATAGCGATTCGCGCGCTCCAACACCGTAC
This sequence comes from Cyclobacteriaceae bacterium, assembly GCA_044226945.1. GTDB lineage: Bacteria > Bacteroidota > Bacteroidia > Cytophagales > Cyclobacteriaceae > ELB16-189. Next base: position 27,155 of record JBGAGB010000037.1, read on the forward strand.
CCAAGGATGAAAGGCGGTAGTAGTAGGTATCAGACTTCTTCCCGTACATCTCTTCGGCCAGCGAAACAGCCTGGGTAGACAACGCAACCGCCTTGTCATGTTGATCCAAATACGAGTAGCTACGCGCCAAGAAACCCACGCAGTTGATATGGTTCAGAGGCAACTGTTGCCTATGCCCTTCGTGGAACGCCAGCGCCTTTTCAAAGGCAGGAATGGCCTCCTGATAACGCCACATATAATAGTGTGCTTCGCCAAGGTTTTGATAAGCTTTTGCCACCAGCGCCTGATCTCCATTTTCACCCGCGAGTTCGATTACTCGCTTCAAAAGCGGAATGGCTTTATCGTATCGCTCAAGTGTGCTATAAAAACTCGCCAAGCTTCGAAGCGATGTCAGGTAATCGTAGTCAGTTTCCTTTACCAACTTCGACCGAATGTCCATTGACTTGAGGAAATATCCCTCAGCTTCGTTGCCGCGCCGTCGATCGAAGGTAATGAGCGCAAACGCCATACTTTGAAGAGAAGCCGCCTGACGAAGCGTGTTGGCCTTCCCACCATTGATAAATGCTATCTCCGATTTCTTGAACCACTCAAACGCTTCACCGTAGCGATCGTGGTCGTAGCGATCGTTACCGAGTGCGAGCAATAACTCCGCATGTGCAGCTGATGCCACCACCACATTGACGGCCCGCTCCATCCTCTCCGTCGTTTCGGCATTGATGGCACGTGTGGTCGAGTCCGCCATTTGGCCCGGTTGGGTGATGTAAAAAAGATCTACCAACTGTTGCGCGTACAAAGGTCGATCAGCCAACTTGTTCCGTTCCGCAAACCAAATTGCATCGCGGTAGTATGGTATTGCGTCCTGTGGACGATTGAGATTATTATAAAACATCGTCGCAATCCGTGAGTTGCAATCGTACTCGAACAGGTGGTTTTCTTGTCCCGAAACCAAGATATCGTCTAGGAGTTCGTCGAACATCTTGTACGACTTTTCATAATCACTAACACGGTCGTAATAAAATTCAGCTACTTCATGACGCAGGTACCAACCCGCACTTGAGTCTGCGCCAAACTGGGCTTCTGCCTTTCGCAACTCTTCTTCAAAAATGGCGATGGCCTCAGGTTGCCTGTCCGCATCGTTCAGACAATACACCTTATTATTAACGCTACTCCAATAAGACTCTCCCAAACCCGACACCTTCGACAACTCGATTGCCACATCGTAGTACTTTAGCGCTTCGTCCATCTTTCCAAGACCATGCAACGCTGTTGCCACGTTGTGAACCGCCACCCTGTAGTTGGTTGAAGATTTTCCTTCGTAGCGTTCTACGGCCTTCATGTACTTTTTATCCCAGATCAGCGCGTTCTTGTAGTCTGCCATCGCTGCGTATACCCGCGAGCGAATGTGAATGGGCAGCGTTCGATCGGCGGCCTTCTTCGTGTCTCTCTTTGCCACCCGCTCCATCCAATCAGTGGCCGCGAGCGCTCCGGAAAAATCTTTGATGTTAATCAAGTGGTCGATGCTATCGCGGATATTGCCAGCCGTCTCTTGAAACCCATTGATGTAATACTCTTTTGAAGTAGGCTTCCCTTTCGTGTCAAAGTAGGTCAACACGCCATGCCTTTTTCCTTTCACCAACCATAGCTCTTCAACTACGGCTCGAGTGGCCGAATCGTAGACCACCCATCTTCCATCAAACAATCCGTCGATAAAGTTTCCTTCTTGTTCTACATTTCCGTCTTGGAAGAAGAACTTGGTGTGCCCCACCATTTGATCGTCCCTGCGAACACCTTCTATCTTTTTCTTGCCATTGGGGAAGTAGGAAACCGTTCGCCCGTTCTCTTTCCCGTCAATGTAAGTCGACTCGCCAGACAACGTCCCGTTCTCATGATACCATTTCCAATTTCCATGGCGCAAATCATTGCGGTAGGACCCCTCAGCATTGACTTGTCCACTTTCGTAGTAACCCACGTAAGTGCTGTCCATCAAGCCATCCTTGTAAAATAGCCATTCACTTAATTGACCATTTTCGAAGAAGCGCTTCGTTTCACCGTGGCGTTGTCCCTGGTGGTAGTATCCAACTGTTTTGATCCAACCGGCCTCATCGTAATATTTCCATAGTCCTTCGGTTTCACCGTTCAAGTATGATCCTTCTTGCAACAATGTCCCTTGCTCCGTGTATTTTTTCCAAGGTCCTGTTCGCTGGCCCCTTAAGTTCTGACCTTCCTCTTCAACTTGACCGTTTTGGTACCAACTCACGTACTTTCCATTCGATGAATCCCTCGCGTATTCGATTCGCGCTTTTGGTTTACCATTGTCGTACCAAACGTCCCAAGGACCTTCATATAAGTTGTTGACCAACAATCCTCGTTCACTTAACTGGCCGTTTTCATAGAAGTATTCCCATGTGCCTTCGAACAAACCATTTTTGACCTTGCCTCTAGATTTGACTTGTCCATTGGGATGGTAAAACGCCCATGCACCGTCTCTCTCGTCATTGAGATACTGGCCTTTCGATTTGAGCTTTCCATTTTCATGGTACACGACTGCTGCACCGTGTAGTTTCCCTTTGCGGTAACTGTTCTTCTCTTTGATCGTCCCGTCGGGAAAGTACTCCTCGTGTGGACCTTGCAGTGTATCGAGATGATAAGTATTGAAGAACGATTTCACGCCCGTCTCAGAGTAGTTCGTCCAAACGCCATCGAAGTAATCGAGCCTGTAACTCCCTTCGCTAGAGACGCGCCCGTTGGGATGATAAAACTTCGCCGGTCCACTCTTTCGCCCTTTGATGAAGGTCAATTGAAGTTGAAGGGTCCCATTTTCATGGTAGTACTTCCATACGCCATCTTGTTCGTCGTCTTTGTGTTGACCTTCCGACTTCAGCGTTCCATTGGGATAATACTCCCAGCACGGACCATCGCGCTTGCCCTTCACGTACACCTGTCGGTAACTAAGTTGTCCATTTTCATGATAGTGGTTGGATTCTCCATCGAACACGTATGGGTCGATGCTGAGCGCGTACCCGTCCCAATACTTCAATCCCGCTTTCGTGAAGTCCCGGATCTTTCCAACTGGCACGCCTGCTTCGAATCGAATCAACCTATAATAACCCACGGAATCGGGGTCGTTCACCAGGAAAAAATTGCTGTCGTAGAGAATGGTCCAGTGACCGGTTCGCTTGCCGTTTTCGTCGAGCAAGTTCGGAGACGCCGGAAACTGCGCCCAGACAGGCTCACTTACTAATAATAATAGGACGAATCCGAGGAGGGGAACCAAAAGGTGGTTAGGTCTCATGTAAGGCCGAGAGAAATACGGTTTGCTGCTTAAAATTCGGCATCCTAAACGTGCAGACCAATACCCGCCCCTAGTTAATGTGCCATCCGTGCTGGTACGTAGTCAAAGACGGTTGTCCGGGCCTTTTGGAATGGCTAATCACGGGTTTTTTCCTTGGCCTTCTCGGATCATCTGCCCGAAGTCCATCTTCCGGGCCATCGCCATCACACACATCGTCAATCGTTTTGCCTTTGTGTGCGGCGTCTTCGCTTGATCAATCCAATTACTAAAATAGCGTTGGTGAGAAGGCGGCATCGACTTAAAGTGTTCGTAGGCCATCGGCTCATCTTGTAGACAGGCGATCAAGTCGGGAGAAATCTTCAAGGGAGCCTTGTCGAGTTCCAATTCTATGGTGACCACATCCCCAACTTTCTTTCCGATTGCTTTCCGAATCTTCGTGTCGAGTGTAACCAAGAACCGACCCTCCGACATGGGTATCAACGCTTTCTTCTTCAGTTCATACGAATCAACCCGACCTTTCACCCGGTAAGACGTCCGCACTCCGGGATTAAGTTTCTCGGCATGCGTCTTTGAGAGTACGACAAATTTCCACCCCAACTTCTCGGCGGTGTTGGTCGTTGCCTCGATGGTTGCCTTAAACTTGATCATGTTCCAAATTATAAAAGAATCGCGCAGCTTCTAGCGTGCCGCGAACGAATCATCTGGGGAGAAAATTGTACGAATGAAAATTAATACTTAGCGAAAATCCAGTTTTTCGGGGCTATCTGGTTGTATTACCTGCACGATTGTTGCCTTATCTTTCCTTTCCATCCCTCTTCTATGTCATCCTCCTCAAGAACCACCCGCGATGCGTTCGTGCGGCTGAACGAATCGAAAGACATGCAACAGGTCATCGATTCAATTCGCAATAAAACAGTGGAAGTGGCAAAAAGCGACCGACTCCCGGTCGAATTGTCAACCACCCAAACTGGCACCGACAACCGGCGCCAGTTTTTGTTTGAGCAGACTCAAAAAAATTACACTTCATTAATGGGGCATCAACCCCTCGAGAACTGGAGCTCGCTCGAAGGCAACATCGAGAATTTTGTGGGAATGACAACCGTACCCACGGGTGTGATCGGTCCTGTGCGGGTGATAGGCTCCGCTGCACATGGCGACTTCTTTGTTCCGATGGCCACCACGGAAGGAGCCCTCGTTGCCTCGTATCACCGGGGCGCAAAAGCTTGCTACTTAGCGGGAGGTGCCACTTCTATTTGCCTCGTCGAGTGTGTGCAAAGAAGTCCTGTATTCAAGTTTCAAAATCTGACATTTCTTGGTGAGTTCCTGCTGTGGGTCCTGCAACATGCAGAGTCGTACGCCAGCATTGTCTCCAGCACAAGTCAACATGCGCGATTGCAAGATTTAAAAACCAACATTGAAGGAAACCACTTGATATTAATCTTTGAGTTTCACACTGGGGATGCATCGGGTCAAAACATGGTGACCTTGTGTACCAATGCGATTTGTCAATTTATCCTTGAAAATTGCCCAGTGAAGCCCGAGCTCTGGTTCATCGAAGGCAACTATTCCGGCGACAAGAAGGCAACTGCACTATCGTTCACTTCCGTTCGTGGCAAAAAAGTAACTGCCGAAATCGAACTTCCCGAGAGAATCGTCACAGACGTCCTCAAGTCAACGCCAAGGCTCATGACCGAATACTGGCGATCGTCGACAATTGGTATCATTCAGAGCGGTGCAATGGGGGCTCAGGGTCATTTTGCGAACGGCCTCACCGCGCTATTTCTCGCCACTGGTCAGGATGTCGCTTGCGTTTCGGAAGCTGCAACAGGCATTACCCGCATGGAGACTACATCAACTGGCTCCCTGTATTCGAGTGTCACTTTGCCAAATCTCATCGTCGGAACCGTGGGTGGGGGAACGGGACTATCGACACAACGTGAATGCTTAGAAATGATGGACTGTTTCGGAGCAGGTAAAGCACGCCGGTTGGCCGAGATTTGTGGAGCTGTCGTCTTAGCCGGCGAGCTATCGATTGCTGCCGCGTTGGCATCCGGTCACTTTTCCGCTGCACACCAAAAGTTAGGACGTAAAGCAAAATCATGAAAAAGGAAAAAGTAATAAATGTGCCAAACGCGTTGTCCATTTATCGGATCATCGCCCTTCCTTTCATTGTTGGGTCGATCGTCGATGGCAACAAGAGCATTTATATCACCTTACTATCGATCAATCTAATTACAGATATCCTCGACGGATGGATTGCACGGACGTTTCACTTGGAAACTGAACTTGGTGCGCGCCTAGATTCATTTGCCGACATCGGAACATATATCATGGCCTTCTCAGGGATGATCATTTTGGAAGGCCCATTCGTAAACGAACATGCGTTGGCATTCTCTTTTGTGATCGGGATGTATGCGCTGCCACAAATCATTTCCTTAATCCGATTCCGTCGCCCGACAAGTTTCCACTTGTACTCCAGTAAGACCCTCGGATACATTCAAGGGATATTCATTTTCACCTACTTTGTCTTTGGTTACACATCTTGGTATTTCTATTTCATGGTGACCGCCAGTTGCGTGGTGTATGCAGAAGCTTTGGTGATTGTGTTGTCCATTCCGGCACTTCGTTCAAATGTCAAAGGCATCTATTTTATGCTTAAGGAAAACAAAAAGATCGTGTAATGGGCTCTGAGGGATTTATGATCGTATCCGTATTTTTCGTCATCGGCGGTTTCGCCACCTGGCTCGTCAACCGTCGTGCCTCTGGTGTTGGCGCCCGACAACGCTGGACCAAGTACTGGGCTTACGTGATCATCGTGTTCGCCATGATGGCCCTCATTCAAATGGACTGGGTGTGGTGGGCATCGTTAGTTCTTGCCACCATCGGGTTTTGGGAAGTAATTGCTGTCGCATCCAAATCAAGAAAACCGTGGCGGTCATGGATTATACCAACCTTGGTTTTCACCGCCATTGTCGTGGTGTTCCTGAACTTCGCCTCTCATCAAACTGCAAACACCATCCTGTTCGTGTATGTGGTTGTGCTCACCTTCGACGGCTTCTCCCAAGTGACAGGGCAACTCTTTGGAAAGAACAAGTTGGTCGCAAAACTCAGTCCAGGTAAAACTGTTGAGGGGTTAATCGGAGGATTTGCCATGGCACTCTTTGCTGGGTGGCTGATGCGCTTCGAGGTTCCTCAAATAAACGCGTGGCTCTCGGCAACATTTATTTCAATCGCTGCATTGGCTGGCGATCTGCTGGCATCTTATTACAAGCGCTGGTGTGGTGTCAAAGACTATAGCGATTTAATTCCTGGTCATGGTGGTGTTCTCGATCGATTCGACAGTTTTTTCGGGGCAGCCGTTGCTTGGGAGTTGATGCATCGTATATGAGCAACTTTAAGAATGCAGTCCTTTTAGGTATCGCCTTTCTTGCGTTGTTCGCGATCGCGGAACTACTGTATCATCGCACCAAGGTCAAGGCAGAATACACCCGGAAATTTGTGCACGTGATTACCGGCTTGCTGACATTACTGTTCCCACTTCTATTCGACCATCACATTTGGGTGTTGCTATTGTGCGCTGGCTTTGCGTTGATTCTCACGGTGAGCTTGAAGATGAAATGGATTCCATCGATCAACGGGATCGATCGCGAATCGGTGGGGAGCATCGCGTACCCAGTGGCTGTCTATGGATGTTTCATGGTTTTTGAACACCACCAACGTGATCTGCTATTCTTCTATGTACCAATTTTAGTCCTTGCCATTTGTGATCCTATGGCAGCGCTGTTTGGGGAACGTTGGCCGATAGGACGGTATCGCTTGAGTGGCGGATACAAATCTCTCATGGGCACTTCGATGTTCGTCGCGAGTGCGTTTGCGGTAACCATATTGCTCGTGTGGTGTATTCCTACATCGGGTGGAGTTTCTCGTTGGCCCATGGTCGTCGGTGTTTCGGTGTTGTGCGCCTTTGCGGAAGCGGTGAGTCCGAAAGGTTGGGACAACATCACGATCCCTGGTACTGCGTTACTTGTGATGGAACTTAGCGACCGATAAAAACAATGGGCCGCCCTTTTTCGGAGCAGCCCATTGAACGTTACAGGAAAGAAAGCCAACTAACTCATTTCTTGCCGTTGCCATTTAACACGGCTACGGGTTCACCCACTGGCTTGACGGTTTTGACAATGCGTGCAGCAACTTTGTAAGGATCTGCTGCCGAGTTGGGACGGCGGTCTTCTAACCAACCTTTCCAACCACCTTCGACGGTAGCGATCGGGATGCGAATAGAAGCACCGCGGTCAGACACGCCGTACGAAAACTTGTCGATAGACTGCGTCTCATGTTTTCCGGTGAGTCGCAAGTGGTTATCGGCCCCGTACACGGCGATGTGTTCTTTTACCACGGGAGCAAACGCTTGGCAAACTTGTTCGTAAATCTCCTTGGAGCCACATTCGCGCAAGAGCGAATTCGAGAAGTTGGCGTGCATGCCCGATCCGTTCCAATCGGTGTTGCCGAGTGGTTTGCAATGCCAGTTGATCGAGATGCCATATTTCTCTGCGGTGCGTTCGAGCAAGTATCGCGCAACCCACACTTGGTCGCCGGCTTCTTTGGCGCCCTTGGCGAAGATCTGGAATTCCCACTGTCCCGTTGCCACTTCGGAGTTAATGCCCTCAACATTAATCCCAGCAGCCAGGCAAAGGTCCAAGTGTTCCTCCACGATCTCCCGTCCAAAGGCATTTTTTGCGCCCACCGAGCAATAGTAAGGTCCTTGGGGGGCTGGATATCCGTTCTCCGGGAAACCGAGCGGCTTGTCTGCCGAAGGGTTCCAGAGAAAATATTCTTGTTCGAAACCAAACCAGAAGTCACGGTCGTCGTCTTCAATGGTTGCACGTCCATTCGACACGTGTGCCGTGCCGTCGGGGTTGAGCACCTCGCACATCACGAGGAATGCATCCTTGCGACCTGGATCTGGAAACAATGCGACAGGTTTGAGAAGACAATCGGAAGAACGTCCAGTAGCTTGTTCGGTCGAGCTTCCATCGAACGACCAACCCGGACAATCGTCCAGCGTGCCGTCGAAGTCTTTCACAATTTTAGTTTTGCTGCGCAGGCTTTGGGTTGGTTGATACCCGTCTAGCCAGATGTACTCAAGTTTCGTCTTTGACATAACGAAGTAACAATTGAATGTTGAATTAGAATTTGTAGATGGCGGCTACACCCAGCGTCGTTTGACTGTTCTTGGTAAAGTTGCCATTTGAATCCATGAATTGTTGCGCTTGTTCATTCAGCGCACCGTCCAATTTCTTGAACACGTCCATGCGGAGTTCAGGCTTCAGCATCAGGTTTCCATCTGCCAAGTTGAAAGTTCCCGTAAGGGTAAACGTATTTGCAGACGTTCCCATCGCCTGGCCGGTGTAATCGACCGCACGCAAACCGCGCGCACCTGAATCGTTGTTGAAGTGCTCGGCACGAAGACCGATGCTAAACAAATCTGAGGTGTTGTACACGAAGTACAAGTTCGCACCCCACCATTTCTTGGTCGCGTCTACGTCGCCATCGGCAGGAATGAATGTACCAGGTGAACCAAGGGTACCGTGTTGAGTACCTAGCATGAACCAATAAGCAATGTAGAACTTGTCGGAAAACGTGTATGCTCCGTTCAAGTCATACACCGTGAAGTTTCCTTTCGGAGTTTTACCGGTTGCATCGGCGTTGGCTTCGTTCGTGTTGATGTAGTTGATGTACATCGTCAATCCTTCTACAGGGGCAAGCGCCAGTTGACCGATGAGGCCCTTCTTGCGGTTGTTGTCGTGCACGTAGTCGAAGCCGTTCACGACACCCAACATCAACGACACCTTGTCGCTGAAGGCATAGGTGCCCTTCAAGCCTGTGTGATAGAAAGGGATCCCGCTATTGAAAGTGTGGTTGATGGAGTAGAAGTAGTTGAGTGAAGCTTCGATCAACTCGTACCCGATGTGGGTTCCAAATTGCCCCATGGTGAAGGACAGCTTATCGGTTGCGTTGTACTTCCAATATGCTTGCTTAATGATCACCGAAGACCAAGTATCGTTTCCGATGGCGTACCCATAGGCAGGGGCAAAGTTCGGAACGTTACCGTAGTTTCCGTATTGCGCACTTGGACCATACGCGAGGTCGGCAATCATTTCCGACTTCTTGTTTGTGTACTTGAAAACGGTTTGCACCATACCCAATTGGAATTGATCCACACGACGGTCGAAACCTCGGCCTACGCCAGAGATGCCCATGTTGTCGCGCGAAGCAGGTTTGTTGAAGTTGGTGAAGTAGTAGCTATCGAGATAGCCGTTCACCGACAACTTACCGCCTTCTTCCTCTTCCTTCTCTTTTTTAACTTCTTCCTCTTTTACTTCTTCTGCCTTTTTTGCTTCGAGTTTTTCACCAGCCGTTACAATCTTTTCATCTGTTTCACGGCCAACAGGAAGGCGACGGTTATTGAGTGATGCGGTGAGGTTGTCTTGAGCCATAGCGGGGACTACGGTCAATGATGCAACGACGACTCCGAGGTATATGGCAAATCGTTGTGCGAGATTTTTCATAATTTTGAATGTGTTTTAGTAACAATAAGCTAAGGTTGCCCGGGCGGGAGGACCATTCCCCCCGGGCGCTTTAGTGAAAATGTTGCGAGACTTAAGCAGTCTTCACGTCGTACATCGGGATGTTCTCGCCGTGTTGGCTCAAATCCTGACCGACAGCCTTGTCTTCTGCGCTGATGCTCATCGGCGAAATCAAATCCGTCACCTTTAAGATCACGAATGAACCGACGAGGATGAACGCAATCGCGATGGCGAGAGCAATCAAGTGAATCGTGATGAGGCCCATGCCGCCACCCACGAGCAAACCATTGCCAGTCGTGTTAGCAGCGTTCACAGCTTGGTGCGCGAACAAACCAGTCATCACCATACCCACTGCTCCACCTACACCGTGGCAGGGGAACACATCTAGAGTATCTTCCAAAGAAGTCTTCGATTTCCAGTGTACTACCACGTTGCTGATCATGGAAGCAAAGGTTCCGATGAAGAGAGAGGCAGGGATCGCTACGAAACCCGCAGCAGGTGTGATCGCTACAAGACCTACTACCGCACCGATACAGAAACCAAGTGCTGAAGGCTTCTTGCCGCGAACGGCGTCCATCAACACCCAGCAAAGACCAGCCGCAGCTGAGGCAGTGTTCGTAGTCGCGAAAGCAGATGCGGCCAAAGGACCTGCACCGAGCGCGCTACCGGCGTTGAAGCCGAACCAGCCGAACCACAACAAACCCGTTCCCAAGAGTACGAAAGGAATGTTCGCAGGTGCAATCGCAGCCTTCTTCTCAGTCTTGTCACGCAAGTAAATAGCGGCGGCCAATGCAGCGAAACCTGCCGACATGTGGACAACAGTACCGCCTGCGAAATCAAGAACACCCAAGCCAAAGAGGAACCCGTTGGGGTGCCATGTCATGTGTGCCAATGGCGCATAGATGAAGAGCGAGAACAATACGAGGAAAAGGATATAAGACTTGAAGCGAATCCGCTCGGCGAAAGTACCTGTGATCAGGGCTGGGGTAATGATCGCAAACTTCAATTGGAAGAAGGCGAACAATACCAGCGGGATGGTAGGAGCTAATGACCATGGCTTGCCGTCCAACACATTTTGGAACATGAAGAACGTGCGGGGATCGCCGATAAAACCGCCGATTGAATCACCGAAGGCGAGGCTGAATCCAACCACAATCCATACCACCGAAATCACGCCCATCGCGATGAAGCTTTGGAGCATGGTAGAGATGATATTCTTGGTGTCGATCATGCCACCGTAGAAGTATGCAAGACCGGGTGTCATCAGAAGCACCAATGCTGTGGCTGCGAGCATCCATGCTACGTCACCTGCAACAATTCCTTCGGTCACGATCGTCGTAGGAATCGAAGGCTTGAACAGCGCGAGCACGCTGACAGCGACGAGCACAATTAACAAAATCAAAGATTTTTTCATACGCCTGAGGGTTAAGGTTTGTGTTTAGTTTTTTCGTTTTGACTTAACAAAGATTTAAAACACGAGGCGAAAATTGACCCCATTTTGAAAAAAAATCACCGCAACGGATTACGAAGGGCATTTTTTTGAGCCTATTTCAAAAAATTCTTAGGCTTTTTGAGAAAAACTGGGTCAAAAATGAACCGATGAGGTTACCTGGCGATTTTCTTTTTTTGTGATATGGCCCGCCGACGAAATATTCTTCTGATCATTTTCGCCTCTCTCGTCGCGATCCAACTCTATGCACAAGATGTCTCACGGTATAAGCTTTTCAGAATTGAATCGGGCGACGTTTATTGGAGCAACACCTACGAATTTTCCGGAAACTCCGATAGCCTTCGTCGCGAGGTGGTACAGATGCTCAAGTCGAAGTTCTTCACCTTCAACGTCATTCGAAATGAAGCTGGATACAATGGAGAAATCCGGCACTATAAAGTAGACTGCAAACGCTATGGGCGAAACTATTACAACACGCCGCGCATGTATTGGTATGGGGAGTGGACCGGAAAGTTTATCGTCGAAGTACTCGACAACCATTATCGCGTCACCGTGTACGCGCTTTACGCTGAAAAATTCCAACCGACTGGCACCAACAACCGTGGACAACGCATTACCACAGGGCGTTATATCGAGGCCGTCACGAAGCGCGATCGGATTACCTTCAAAAAATCAGAATTTGCGCACCTCGATCTCATGAGTATATCCATCAAAGACGAGTTCGACATTCGCAACACGGTCGTGCCGACAGAATAGATCGACAACGCAGATTGCTCAACCACGCAGTTTGTCGAGGATTCGATTGAGTTCCACGGCCTCCGCCTTCGTAATTCCCTTGAGTGTCTCGAGCCAATATCCCTCCTCCGCATCAATCTTTTTCATCAGGTCGAGGCCAGCGATTGTAATCGTGATGTCCACCTGGCGCCTGTTATTTTCACAAGGCTCGCGGTCTACCAGCCCCTTCTGGCGGAGTTTTTCGACAAGCCTTGTAGCGTTGCTGCTCTTGTCGATCATACGCCTGGTAATCTCTGCCAGCATCATTTTAGAGGGATGGCTTCCTCTCAAAATTCGCAGCACGTTGAACTGTTCTGGGGTAATCTTGTGCTTTTTCAAGCGCGCAGCGTTGCCACTGTGCAGCCAACTCGCAGTAAAAAGGACATTGATCGCAGCCTTTTGATGCTCGCTGCTGAACGACCTTTGGTGAATGGCTTTCTCTAGTTCCACGTGCGTGATAACACCTTTAACGGTGTAATAACGACAATTGTACCTACAATTGTTCCAACTGATAAGAATTACCTTTCCAGGATGGCTGCAAATGGGTATTTTTCGAATAACACCACTTTTTCAACCTCGAATAAATGAAGACAAAGCTCCGCAGCCAGGGCTGGTTTGGTAAAACCGGCAAAGACGGTTTCATCTACCGGGCCTGGATGAAAAACCAAGGCATCCCCGACGAAGAATTCAATGGCAAACCTGTAATCGGGATTTGCAATACTTGGTCAGAACTCACTCCCTGCAATGCCCACTTCCGTGAGATTGCGGAATCGGTAAAACGTGGTGTGCTGCAAGCAGGCGGCTTTCCGGTCGAGTTTCCCGTGATGTCGCTGGGTGAAACATTGATCAAACCCACCGCGATGTTGTATCGGAACCTGGCGAGCATGGACGTCGAAGAATCGATCCGTGCCAACCCAATCGATGGTGTGGTCTTACTGTGCGGTTGCGACAAAACCACTCCGTCGTTGGTGATGGGTGCCGCGAGCGTGAACCTGCCCACGTTGGTGATCTCGGGTGGGCCGATGCTTACTGGGAAATACCGTGGTAAAGACATTGGTACGAGCGATGTGTGGAGATTCAACGACGCGATCCGATCGGGTGAGATGACGCTCGATGAAATGCGTGACGCTGAAGCGTGCATGGGGCGCAGTCGTGGTCACTGCGCTGTGATGGGGACGGCTTCCACCATGGCCTGCATGGTAGAATCGCTCGGGCTCACACTGCCAGGAAACGCGGCCATACCCGCGGCTGATTCACGAAGAAAAGTCTTCGCTCAAAGATCCGGACAACGCATCGTGGATATGGTAAATGAAGACCTTAAGATGTCGGACGTCCTCACGCGTGAAGCGTTTGAAAACGCCATCATCACCAACGCGGCAATTGGTGGTTCTACAAACTTCATCATTCACTTACTCGCGATCGCCGGACGCATCGGGGTAGAGTTGAACTTAAAAGATTTCGACAAGCTCTCGAAAGACGTGCCGTTGATTGCCAACCTGCAGCCTTCTGGGCAACACTTCATGGAAGACTTTTATTACGCAGGGGGACTTCCTGCTGTGATGAAGGAACTCGATGGTCACTTGCGTGGAAACGTGAAAACGGTGAACGGAAAGACGGTAAAAGAGAACTATTCGAGTGCCGAAATATTCAACAAGGATGTCATTACAAGCGTCGCCAAACCATTTAATCCATTGTCAGGTGTGGCAATCCTTACAGGTAACTTGTGCGAGAATGGTTGTGTGATCAAACCTTCGGCTGCGAGTCCACACTTAATGAAACATACTGGCAAAGCCGTGGTGTTCGAAGACATTGAAGACTTTCACGCACGGGTCGATGATCCCAACCTGCCCGTGGATGAAACTAGCATCTTGGTGTTGAAGAACGTAGGACCGATTGGCTATCCTGGCATGCCCGAAGTGGGCAATATGCAGATCCCGAAGAAACTCTTAGCGAAAGGTGTGACCGATATGGTCCGCATTTCAGACGGCCGGATGAGTGGTACTGGATTTGGCACCGTTGTCCTCCACGCCTCGCCAGAAGCGGCGTTGGGCAGCAACTTCGCATTGGTGCAAAACGGAGATGTAATCACGCTGGACGTTCCTGGACGCAGCCTGACAATTGCCGTGAGCGACGACGAGTTCAAGAAACGAAGGGCCAATTGGAAACCTCGTCACAAGCAATACAACCGAGGTTACGTGCACTTCTATCAGACCAACGTAGAGCAAGCGCACCTTGGGGCCGACATGAAGATGTTGAAAGGCGGTTCGGGTAGCGATGTGTCGCGCGATTCCCATTGATTATTTCATGACATCATGGACACCTTCGAGAACCAAGTGGCGGTTGTCACCGGAGCAGGGCAAGGCATCGGACTCGAGATTTGCGCAGCGTTGGCAACTGCTGGTGCGAAAGTCGTGCTGAACGACATCGAGTCTGGTTTGGCCGAAGAAGGCGCAAAGAAGGTGTTACAAAGAATTGCGTCGTCGCATCATCGTGGTGGGGCATGCATTCCATTCGCGGGCAACGCCGCCGATCCGGTTTTTGTGCAGGCACTCGTAGATGAAGCGATAAAGCAATTTGGTCGGCTAGATATTGCTGTGGCGAATGCGGGCATCACCCTTTTCGGAGATTTCCTTGAGTACAAGCATTCTGATTTGATGAAGGTGATGTCATTGAACCTCGGCGGTAGTTTCAGTCTGGCTCAAGCTGCGGCGCGCCAAATGAAAGACCAAGGCGACGGTGGAAGCATATTGTTTATGTCGTCGGTGACAGGTCATCAAGCGCATAAAAACCTGGCTGCTTATGGTATGACGAAAGCGGCGTTGGAGATGTTAGCAAAGAACCTCGTCATCGAACTTTCTCAATTTAAGATCAACGTGAATTGTGTGGCGCCGGGAGCGACGAAGACCGAGCGCACGATGCAAGATGGCGACTACGACCGTGTGTGGCAGACGTTGACTCCGATGGGCAGGCCGGCAACTCCGGCAGACATTGCGGCGTCTGTTTGCTTCTTGGTGAGTCGTTCGGCGCGTCACGTGACGGGACAGTCGCTGGTTGTGGATGGTGGCTGGACGAGTGTGAGTCCGAACCCTTGATCATTTGCTGGCAGAGCATTTACCTCCGATTTTTCAACGAAGTTTCTCAAACAGTATGATTTGGATTCAGCGAATGGTCTTTCTGTTATTAATTGGGACGTCCGCATGGGCACAAGAAGTTGATTCGGTGTTGGTTGAAAATTTGGAATACCGCAAGGAGTTGAACCTCGAATTTTCGGACATGTCCCGGTCGCCATTGTCGGCTCAAGAACGTGCTTCCTTTAAAGGACTTCCATTCTACGAAATCGACCCTACGTATCGCGTGATGGCTTCGCTTGAGGTGGTTTCGGGTTCGGAGTTCAAGAAGATGAAGACATCGACGTCTCGAATGACATCAATGCGCGTGTACGGCTTCTTGGTTTTCGAACTGAAGGGGAAAACATTTCGTGTGCCGGTATACCAGTCCGAGAGCCTATTGACGACGCCCGGCTATAAAGACTATTTATTTTTTCCTTTCACCGACCTAACGACTGGGGATGAAACATACGGCGGTGGGCGATACATTGATTTGACTATTCCGCGGAAAGGCAATGCCTTGGTGCTTGACTTTAACAAGGCCTACAACCCGACTTGTGCGTATAATCCTAATTTTTCGTGCCCATTTGTGCCATCCGAGAACAGTTTAGACATAGCGATTAGGGCGGGGGTGAAGTACGAGGGCAAACACTAGAAAAATGGGTCTAGCGAGCTGAAAAGCCAAGAAATTCGGGTGGTTTGGCCCTTATTTTTTGCACAAATCGATTTCTCTATTACATTTGCAGTCCCAAAACGGAAAGGGAGCTTAGCTCAGCTGGTTCAGAGCATCTGCCTTACAAGCAGAGGGTCGGGGGTTCGAACCCCTCAGCTCCCACAAGAGAAAACCTCGGTACTGCCGAGGTTTTTTTTTGATAGTGTGTAGCTGGTCCTTCGATCGGCATCTTCCCTTCTGATAACTCTTTGGATTGTGCATTCCCCAATTGAAAATTGGTTCTTGTGTATTCCCACCAAAACTCCTCCAAAAACACCCAATTGAAAAATACACCAATCTGCAATCGAGCAGCTTCGTCTCAACCAAAGCTTTCATCAAAACTCATGCTTCTCGTAACTCACCAATTGTCCATCCTCTCATTGAACATTGGCCCATCCATGTCGTCAAGTTAACGTCCGTTGATTTGGTCTTTTGCCATTGGTTCTTGAGCTCTTTCCAAAATGTGCACGGAATACAAAAAACCAATTATCAATTTCATAATGTTCAACTGTTGGGAACCACCAACAACAACACTACCAACCAAGAACCTTATTGTTGACCACAGATAGTTGTGTTCTCGATTAACTTAATGACATGGATTGGTCCATGCTCCTCACTTCAAAAACAACCCAACGTTCCTTCCGTCACTTCAAATACTCTTTCAACTTGCCTTCTTGATTTGCCTTGATCGCTTTCGAAAGGTTCTTTGTCATTTTGATGTTATTGGCAGGTTGAGCACAGAAATCAAGTAAGGTTTTGTAACTGGTGATCTTCCACCCTTCGGTATCGGCCGCGATTGCAGGATTCTCGAGCACCACCTTCGTCATCGACGCCATGTATAAACCAAACAACTCCTCATTGTCTTTCGCCAGTTTCGCAATGGTTCCGTCGATCGCAAACTTGTAGGCAGGCGTGTTCGTCATCCACGTAATGATCAGGCGCATCGACACGCGGTACTCGTTGCTCATCGCCGCCACAGGGCGTGA
>JBGAGB010000038.1:0-44098 GCA_044226945.1 Cyclobacteriaceae bacterium
CGCCATGCCTTCTGCGGGACATATCGTTCACATGCCATCGCATATCTATGTGCGGATTGGCGAGTACGAACGTTCTAACAACTCGAATCGATTGGCAATCAAAGCCGATGAAGCATTCCTCTCTCGATCAAACGACATGGGACTTTATCGACTTGGTTATTATCCTCACAACATCGACTTCCTCGCGTATGGGACGTTGATGAACGGGCAATCGGAAACAGCTTTGAAGGAGGCAAACAAACTGGCCTACCATGTCAAATCTTTGGAAACCAGTATCCCAACATATTATGATTACTATTTCAATGCGCCGATCATAGCGATGATTCGGTATGGGAAGTGGAACGACGTACTTTCCCTTCCACCACCTGACGACAGGAACTATCATACATCTGCGCTTCATCACTTTGGACGAGGTACGGCATTTCTTCGCATGGACCAATTGGACGAGGCGAAGAAGGAACTATCTAAACTGGATTCTATCTCGAAGTTGGACACACTTTCGACTATCTACGCTTTCTTCAATTCCACTCAACAAATTGTGCAGGTGCCCTTAAACATCCTTGAAGGGAAGGTGGACGAAGGATTGAATGCACTCAAACAAGCTACAGTATCTGAGGACGAGTTGCGATACAACGAACCTCCCGATTGGCGATTGCCCTCTCGACATTTTTTAGGTGCGGCATTGCACGAAGCGGGTCGCCATGCCGATGCGATCAAGGTGTTCGAAGAAGACCTCGTACAAAATCCAGAAAACGGCTGGTCGTTGAAGGGCTTGGCCCTCTCGTATCAAAAGTTGTCGAAGCCTGCCGAAGTTGCGACAGTGGCAAAAAGGTTTGACGCGATTTGGAAAAAGTCGGACGTCAAGATTTCATCGGCGCGGTATTGAATGGACGAAACCGGGATGTCACCAGAACGCAGGTCGTTTCGGGATGCCCCCTTGAAGGCGACAATCGGCGCACTCTTTGAGAGTGTATGCAAATGTAGAAGGTGTGCCATCAGGGCCGTAGACCGCAAACAATAACTCGTGATTGTACCCCACTATTTCCAGGGGTGTACAATCGAAGCCACGGTCGCCGGGTAGAAGACAAGTAAACTTCTGTTCACAAACCTTAGGTTGGGGAATTTGTAACGATAGCGGCAACTCTTCGTGACGGATGAATACCCTCTTCTCCGATACTTGGCAGGCGCTGAAGTAGCCCAACACGACGCTGTTTGGCTGTCCCACTTCGTGGAGATTGCCGACGATCGTACTCGGTTGTGGATCGAAAAGGCCTCCGAGTTTTTCCGTTGTCTTTTTCAGTAAGCCCAAGTATGCGTATTCCTCCGGGCCGATCACGCGCTGTTTTACGAAGATGCTGTATCGAATCGAGAGTTTGATCGAACCCGCCGGTATCGTGTTGATTCGAAACTTATTGACAATCGACCCACTGAGATCTTTCGTGGTGACAATGCCGATCGACGTGGAAGGAATGGTACGCCAACAACGATAGATTAGATCTTCGTCGCGCCTTGGTTTTGGATTGACCTTGTCGTAGATGAATCCTGAAAAATAGGCCGCCGTGTATTCGTAAGTTTCTTCGTAGTCCCAACTGAAATACTGGGCAGAGTCGGAGGGGTCGTGTGTATTGACGGATACCTCGAAGCTTTCCTTGTCGAAACCAACTGCGAACGTGATGCTGTCGAGTTCTGGTGTCGCGCGCATGGGCGTTGGGTCTGAGACGAACTTGCGACCGTCACTGGTTTGCACGTTTAATGTGAAGACAGTCCCGGGTGGGGTTGGAATTCCCGAAGCGCTGTATATGCCGGGCGAATTCTCAACCAACTCGAATCGATCTGTGGGCGATACCACCGCGACAGAAGCACCACGAATGACGACAGTTGGATCTTTGCTGGTGATCCCTTGTGGGTAGGAAAGGCGGACAGTAGCGGTGCCCGTGGTGCCGTTTAGGAAGGCATCGATGACAATCGGGCCATCAGGCGCATTGTTGAATGGCACATTGAATGGGTCGAGACAGGCGCTTCCGAGTAGGAGGAGGAGCCATAACCGACGCCGCAGGAAGATGACAAGCGGTTGTTTCACAGGCATCGCATTTGTTCTTGTTCAATTCGCATTCGAGCACAATTAGAGTCACCAAAAACTAGGTCGATCAGTTTTGCCTCCTTGCTGCCGGCAATCGGCACACTCCCCGGAAACGTAAGTCCAATACAAGGTATCTTGACCAAGCATGAACTCCGCGATTAGGGGAAAATATTCTGGGATGTCAGAGATAGCCACGCAGGTTGTCCCAGGACCACGAACTGGCGGCCGTGGGAAGGGACAAGTCTTGTAGACTTGACAATTTGATTTCGGCAGCTCTTGAAAACTCTTTGGGAGCTCTTCGAAGGTGACAAAAAAACGCTTTTCACTGACGGAACCGGCTTTGAAATACCCCAATATCGGCTCAGTCGAGTTAGTAGCATGCATGTTGCCCACGACTTGGGCGGGTGATGGGTCGAACAGACCGCCAACTTCTTCCGTGGTCTTTTGAAGGAGTGATAGGTAGTTGTATTCATCTCGAGGTATAGCGCGTTGCTTGACGAGCACGCTATAACGCACCGATAGCTTCGGGGAGCCACGAGGGATAGATAGCAGTGATTGGTTTCTCACAATGTTTTCGCTCAGCGCCTGCGTGTTTCCAACCAAAATGCTCGTATTCGGGACACTGATCCAGCACCTGTAAAAGTCTTCATCAGGACGTCTAGGTCTCGGGCCTTTTTCGGTGTTGATCATTCCCGAGTAGGTGGGTGCAGTATATTCAAACGTCTCAACATAGTCCCAAGTAAAATATCGTGAGCCGCCTTCGTTTCTTGTACTGACCCTGATTGCGAGCTCGTCTCCGGTAAGTGTGAGGCCGCTGGTAATGCTTTCGATTGGCGGAGAGCTCAATCCCTCCACCAAGTCGGAACGAAAGAGCTTCCCGTCGACCGTGCTAATATTCAGGGAGTATTTTTCGCCCACACTTACAATTAGATTACTTGCCTCGTAGGTGCCCGGTTGGCTTTCAGAGAGCGTGAACGTGGTGCCATCCACTTTTTGGATTGAGACGGTCGCCCCTGCCACGGTTTCGGGAGGTTCGGAAGCCTGCACACTCTGAGTACGCGAGAGTTTTACTTGTGCGCTTTGGTCCGAAAGGTTGAGGAAACCGTCGACGACGAGGGCTTCCGATGCAAAAGTGACAGGGGGATTGTAGGTATCTAGACAGCTCCAAAGCAGGAATAAGGCGACCGGTGCGGGCCAACGTCTGATTTTGCTAGCATTTTGATCGTGTGTCATGGGAGATTCAAACGATGGTGTAGCTGGCTGCAAGAGTGGGGGCAAAGGGGCCTCCTGCCGGGGCTGCACGTGTCGGTTTTGGATCAAGTTCCTCAATTTTAACGGCAAAAGGAAAGCTCTTCATGGTTTGCGGGCGATGTTCGGCTTAAGTGGGGGTACCGGATTTTGGCGTGATCAGGTGGTCTCAATAATGCTTTTCCAGGCGATTTTGCGCCATTTTCGAGCTGTTTACCCCACAAAAAATCTTTCAGGGAGCCTTTGTACCCATCTTTTCTTTGGATACCTTTGCAGTCCTAATTTTTAAAAAGGTCACAAAAGAATTTGTAAATGCCTACCATTCAGCAACTTGTGAGAAAAGGCAGGACGAAGTTGACATTCAAGTCAAAGTCGCCCGCTTTGGATTCATGCCCTCAGCGTCGGGGTGTGTGCACGCGCGTGTATACGACCACGCCGAAGAAGCCTAACTCGGCACTTCGTAAAGTGGCTCGCGTTCGCTTGAGCAACCAGAAGGAAGTGAACGCCTATATCCCCGGAGAAGGTCACAACCTTCAGGAGCACTCGATCGTGCTGATCCGCGGTGGTAGGGTAAAAGACCTTCCCGGTGTTCGTTACCACATCATTCGTGGTGCATTGGATACGTCGGGTGTCAATGGTCGTCTCCAAAGCCGTTCGAAGTACGGTGCCAAGCGTCCGAAAGCAGGAGCTGCTGCGGCCGCAGGTAAAGGTGCACCCGCAGGTAAACCGGCAAAAAAATAATTCGATAGTCCAATGAGAAAGGCAAAACCCAAGAAAAGATACCTCCTTCCTGATCCGAAGTTCAAGGATACACTTGTGACCAAGTTCGTGAACTACCTCATGGAGCAGGGAAAGAAGAGTGTGGCATACAACATCTTCTACGACGCGATCGAGATCGTAGAGAAAAAGGCTGGTGGCGAACCGGGCCTGGAAGTATGGAAGCGTGCCATGAACAACTTGATGCCGGCTGTCGAAGTGAAAAGCCGCCGCGTAGGGGGTGCTACTTTCCAGGTGCCCGTAGAAATCCGGCCCGAGCGTCGCATCAACCTCAGCATTAAGTGGTTGATTGATTACTCCCGCGCCCGCGGCGAGAAAACCATGATGGACAAGTTGGCTGCTGAAATCCTCGCTGCATCGAAAGGTGAAGGCGCTGCGATGAAGAAGAAGGACGACACCCACCGCATGGCCGAAGCAAACAAGGCATTTTCACATTTTAGATTATAATAATAGGGGCTCGAGAGCTACATGGCGAGAGATCTTAACTACACGAGGAATATTGGTATTGCTGCCCACATCGACGCGGGTAAGACTACTACCACCGAACGCATTCTCTACTACTCTGGTGTGAACCACAAGATTGGCGAAGTGCACGATGGCGCAGCAACCATGGACTGGATGGAGCAGGAGCAAGAACGTGGTATCACCATTACTTCTGCTGCAACAACTGTTAACTGGAATTACCGCGGTAACAAATACCACATCAACATCATCGATACACCTGGTCACGTGGACTTCACCGTTGAGGTGAACCGCTCCCTCCGTGTACTCGATGGTCTCGTTTTCTTGTTCAGCGCCGTAGACGGTGTAGAACCTCAGTCTGAAACCAACTGGCGTTTGGCAGACAACTACAAAGTTGCGCGCCTTGGCTTCGTCAACAAGATGGACCGTTCTGGTGCCGATTTCTTGGGCGTTTGCCAACAAGTGAAGGACAAGTTGGGTAGCAAGGCCGTTCCCCTCCAATTGCCCATCGGTGCAGAAGATAACTTCAAAGGCGTTGTCGATCTGGTCAACAACCGTGGTATCATCTGGAACGAATCCGACAAGGGTATGACCTTCGAAGTGGTGCCGATCCCTGCCGAAATGGTGGACGAAGCCCACGAATGGAGAGAGAAGCTCCTCGAAGCAGTAGCAGAATACGACGAATCGTTGATCGAGAAATTCTTCAACGATCCTAACACGATTACTGAGGCTGAAATCCTCACCGCCCTTCGCAAGGCCGTGATCGATATGAAGATCGTTCCAATGGTGTGCGGCTCCTCGTTCAAGAACAAGGGCGTGCAAACCATGCTCGACTACGTGATGGAACTCCTTCCTTCACCACTCGACAAGGATGTGATCATCGGCAAGAATCCAGACACTGAAGAAGAAGTTCAAATTCGTCCCGACGAAAAAGAGCCGTTCGTAGCGTTGGCATTTAAGATCGCGACCGATCCTTTCGTAGGCCGTTTGTGCTTCATCCGTGCTTACTCTGGAGCTTTGGATTCTGGCTCGTACGTGTACAACTCACGCTCACGTTCGAAGGAACGTATCTCGCGTGTGTTCCAAATGCACGCAAACAAGCAAAATCAAATCGACCGTTTGGCTGCCGGTGATATCGGCGCCGTGGTTGGTTTCAAGGATATTAAAACTGGAGATACCCTTTGCGACGAAAAACGCATCGTGGAACTCGAGTCGATGGTATTCCCCGAACCTGTGATCGGTTATGCCATCGAACCCAAGAAGCAAGCTGATTCCGACAAGTTGGGCAACGCCATTGCCAAGCTCGTGGAAGAGGATCCTACACTGCGTGTGAATACTGATCACGAAACTGGTCAGACCATCCTTCGCGGTATGGGTGAATTGCACTTGGAAATCATCATCGACCGTATGCGTCGTGAGTTCAAAGTGGAAGTGAACCAAGGTGCGCCTCAAGTGGCCTACAAGGAATCACTCACCAAGAACGTGGAACACAAAGAAGTTTATAAGAAACAGACTGGTGGTCGCGGTAAGTTCGCTGATATCGTATTCGAAATCGGACCGCGCGAAGATGGAAAAGAAGGTTTCTTGTTCTTGAACGAGATCGTCGGTGGTGTTATCCCTCGCGAATTCATCCCCGCTGTTCAGAAAGGCTTCGAACAAGCGATGGTCAACGGCCCACTCGCCGGCTACCCTGTCGATAACATGCAGGTGAAGCTCGTGCACGGTTCGTACCACGATGTAGACTCTGACTCACTGTCATTCGAATTGGCCGCTCGCCTCGGCTTCAAAGAAGCTGCTGCGAAATGTGCACCTCAACTCCTTGAGCCAATCATGGGAGTGGAAGTGATCACGCCTGACGAATACACAGGTTCTGTTACCGGTGACTTGAACCGTCGCCGTGGTATCATGAAGGGTATGGATACTCGCGGTAATGCGCAAGTAATCAAAGCCGACGTGCCACTGAAAGAACTCTTCGGTTATGTGACCGACTTACGTACCATCACCTCGGGCCGCGCTTCTGCAACGCTCACGTTCTCTCACTATGCTGCCGTTCCTAAGAACTTGGCAGATAAGGTTGTAGAGGAAGTAAAGGGTGCCAAATAAGTAGAATCTCCTGATAAGATTGTTATGAACCAAAAAATCAGAATCAAAGGAGCCGTTGTAAGCGGACCTATTCCGTTGCCCACTGAACGGGAGAAGTTTACTGTGTTGCGCTCGCCTCACGTGAACAAGAAGTCTCGTGAGCAGTTCCAACTCTGCACCTACAAGCGTTTGGTAGACATCTACTCGAATAGCGCAAAAACCGTAGACGCCCTCATGAAGCTCGAACTTCCTAGCGGCGTGGATGTAGAAATCAAGGTGTAGTTAGCCCTGATTAGTTTAAGAGTGTTTATAGAAAGCCTGCCTCGTGCAGGCTTTTTTTATCTCCCACAACGACTTTGGTCCCCATTGGAAAATTGATTCTTAGAAATTGGTTGTTGGAAATTTCATGTCGTAAAGCTACGAGGGAAGTGGGGGATTCCGGGCTAACAGTAAAATCACGCTTGGTCGTTGTGTTGTCGCTCCTTCCCGCCAGTTGCATATTTTGACATTGATAATTGATTCTTCTTTACGCTCACCAATTCTAATTTTTTTAAGGTTACAGTATAGCAAACCAATAACGGAGCAGCACGCATTTTTCGACCGGCAACGCCCTTTCAAGCCGCAGTCAATTTTCTATCCTCAATTTTAGAATTCTTTCAAGTTGCAGAATAGCAACCATTAACCTGACTGCACGCATTCTCCGACGAGCACTGCCCTTCAAGCCGCAGTCAATCACCTATCCCATTAATTCTAAATTCTTTCAGGTTGCAGAGTAGCAACATTCACAGGAGCAGCATGCATTCACCGACCAGCAGCGCCCTTTCAAGCCGCAGTCAATCACCTATCCCATTAATTCTAAATTCTTTCAGGTTGCAGAGTAGCAAGCCTTCACAGGAGCAGCAGGCATTCTCCGACCAGCACTGCCCTTCAAGCCGCAGTCAATCACCTATCCCACTAATTCTAAATTCTTTCAGGTTGCAGAGTAGCAAAGTTCACAGGAGCAGCGCGCATTCACCAACCAGCAGCACCCTTTCAAGCCGCAGTCAATCACCTATCCCACCAATTCTAAATTCCAAATTCAGAATTCTCAATTCTCAATAGGCTCTTACCAACTTCCCTTCCATATAATTCACATAACTCCTATTTGCGACACGTGTGCCGCCAGGAGTGGGATAGTCTCCCGTGAAGTACCAGTCGCCGGAGTGGTTGGGGATCGCCTTATGTAGGTTGTCAACGGTTTGGAAGACCACCTGCAGCTCTGCATTCATGCCTTCTGGCCGAACGATGTCGGTGATCTTGTCGGAGATTTCTTCGCAGGTAAATTGTTCGTAGAGACGCTTGACGTAGTTGACCGGAACTTCTTCTTCGGCCGACTCCAAGCATTGTTCGTACACTTCGCCCAGCAGATATTCTTTGCCTTGTTCTTTCAAGAGTTGAACCACGGCACGGAACGCCACGAACTCGCCCATCTTGCTCATGTCGATGCCGTAGCAGTCGGGGAACCGGATTTGGGGAGCGGAGGAAACAACTACGATTCGTTTAGGTTGGAGACGGTCGAGCATGCGTAAGATGCTCTTCTCGAGCGTCGTACCGCGGATGATGGAGTCGTCGATCACCACCAGGGTATCCTTGCCCTTGTTGACGACTTCATAGGTGGTGTCGTACACGTGCGCCACCATCTCGTCGCGATGCTCGTCGTCGGTGATGAATGTGCGAAGCTTGACGTCTTTCAGTACGATCTTTTCGACTCTTGGTCGGAACGAAAGGATGTCTTCCAACGAATCTATCGAGGGCTTTTGGTCGATGATGATCTCCTTTTGCTTGGTGATCAGGTAGTCTTCCACACCGGCCATCATCCCCAAGAAAGATGTTTCGGCCGTATTCGGGATATAGGAAAAGACTGTGTTTTTCAGGTCGAAGTTGATGGCCTTTAGGATTTGAGGCACCAACAGGCGGCCAAGTTGCTTGCGTTCTTGGTAAATCTCGGGGTCGGTACCTCGCGAGAAGTATATTCGCTCGAAGCTGCACGAGCGTTTGTCGAGGGGCTTCAGGATCTGGTATTGGCCGTAACCTCCGTTTTTATTGATGATCAACGCATGACCTGGCTTGATTTCTTCTATCTGGTCGTAGTTGATATTGAACGCAGTCTTAATCGCAGGTTTTTCTGACGCAACGACTACGATTTCGTCGTCTGCGTAGAAGTAAGCAGGGCGAATACCGGAAGGATCGCGCACGACAAACGCAGACCCAGAACCTGTGAGGCCGGCCATCGTGTAGCCGCCATCGAAGTCTTTGCACGCTCGTTGTAAGATGCGCTGCAGGTCAATTTTGTTTTCGATGATTTCAGAAATCTCGTTGTTGGTGTACTGCTCTTTGTACTTTTCGAACGTCGCTTGAACTTCCTCGTCAAGGAAGTGACCGATTTTTTCCATTACGGTCACCGTATCGACTTTCTCTTTAGGGTGCTGACCAAGTTCGACGAGAATATCGAAGAGTTCATCCACATTGGTCATGTTGAAGTTCCCGGCCATCACCAAATTCCGACTGCGCCAGTTGTTCTGACGAAGGAATGGATGTACGTTCTCGATGTTATTGATACCATGGGTCCCATAGCGCAAGTGACCCAACCAAAGTTCTCCCATGAAGGCGACGTTTTCCTTCAGCCACTGTTCGTCGCGGAATTTGTCTTTGCCCTCCTTTTGAGCCTTCTTGTATTTCTTGCTAATCTTCTTGAACAAGTTGGCGACTGGCTGCGCCTTGATGGAACGGTACCGGCTAATGTATCGCTGGCCCGGTTTGATGTCAATCTTGATGTTGGCAATCCCTGCGCCGTCTTGCCCTCGGTTGTGCTGTTTCTCCATCAGGATGTACATCTTGTTCATGGCATAGGTAGGGCCATATTTCTCGATGTAGTAGGAGAGCGGTTTACGCAGACGGATCAGCGCGATACCACATTCGTGCAGGATTTGATCGCTCATCGAAGGTCGTTAAGGCTCAAAGTTACTGCTATTCACCCACAGCATCAACTGGCTAGGGGCGAAGAACAGCGCGAGCAACACGATAACCAGAATGGCGATCAAAAGATTTGTGAAAGGATGGATTTTTAGCGTCGACACGCCCGATTTCTTCCTGAAGTACATGTAAAAAGGGATTTTCAGGTAGAAAAACAGCGATCCCACGGCGGCCAGCAGTCCAACGACAAAGAGGCTCAGGTAGGCGACCCGACCGGTCTCCTGATAGAGGTCCCAGACTGCCGCAAACACGAACAGTTTGGCCATGAAACCAGCGACCGGTGGCAACCCTACCAGGGAAATAAGCCCGACCGTGAGCGCTATGGCGGCCATCGGCGCATCCGTCCCCATGCCTGAGAAGTCTTCGAAACTGGTTTTGCCAACGTGTGCGCCAAGCACGGCGAAAACCAGGGTGTTCATCAACACGAAAACCACGGCGTAAAACCACAGGCTTTCAAAATGGGCGCCAGTGCCAACCCAGGCCACGAGTGCGGTGACCAAGAAGCCCGCCTGCGCAATGGAAGAGTACGCCATCATCCGTCGGGCATCCGATTGCCCGAGCGCCCCGAGAGTTCCCACCATGACTGACGCCAGCGCGAGGGAAGTCCCGACCCAGTGCCAATCCACAGCAGAGGTGTCATCGACTAGCACGTGGAGCGCGCGCACCAATACAGCCAAACCACCAATTTTCGGGACCGTGGATAGAAATGAGAGGAGCGTAGAGGGGCTCGCTTCGTACGCATCTGGCGCCCAAAGGTGAAACGGTGCCACGGTCATCTTGAAAAGGAACCCTGCAAGTACCAGGGTTCCGCCAATCGCAAATAAGCTCGTTGAAGTAATCGGAGTGTTGCTCACCACAAGCAAGAGACTACCCGTTGCCCCGTACCAATAGGACATCCCGAAAATCATGAGCGCGGTTGAGGCCGATCCGAAAATGAAGAACTTCCAAGCGGCTTCCGCGCGATGGCGGTCGGGTGCCATTCCGGCAACGAGTAAATACGACGCAATCGACAAGATTTCCAACGACAATAAGATTGTCACGAAGTGTTGGCTCAACGCCAAGATGCTCGCCCCCAAGGTTGCCGCCATCAACAACATGTAATACTCTGGTCGCTCATCACGTTTGCCAACCAGAACTGCAAGCAATGCGGCGAGTGATACCAACGCTCTAAACCTGAGCGAGAAAAAATCCAACGCGAGCATGTCGGAGAAAAGGGTTCTTTTGACCTCAGGTGTGACGACCAACACTTGCTCGGTCTGAATGACCAAGACCGCAGTTAGCGTGACTGCGGCAATAATCAAACTCCATTTACTAAGACGTTTTGAGAATGATGCCAGAAGCAGCGCAACGATGCCGATGACTAACACAAGTTCCCCTTGGATGAACGCCAAGTCGGCCGCGAGTTTGGAAAGTGAATTGGATTCCATGACTCGCTCGCGTTATGGGTGGTGATTCACAATCGCGCGAAGCAAGAAAGCGAATGGGTTGATGTAGTTGATCAGCAGCTGTGGTAAAATGCCCAGCGAGATGACCAGTAAGGCGAGGGGGAAAAGCATCAACTGCTCGCGGCGCGTAAGGTCGGGCATCGCTGGATTTTCACGCACGGAGTATGGTCCAAAGAACATCCGTTGAATGGTCCAGAGTGCGTAACCAGCTCCAAACACAAGCCCCGAAGTCGATACCACGGCAATCCAAGTAGGGATGGTCTCCGAACGGAATGCGCCGAGGAACACCATCACTTCGCCCACAAATCCACTGAGTCCGGGTAAACCCAACGCTGCGAAGAATGCGATCAGCGTGAACGTAGTGTAAACTGGCATCTTGGAAGCAAGACCGGAGTAATTCGAAATTGTCCGGTCGTGGGTCCGGTCGTAAACCACTCCCACAATGATGAAGAGCATCGCCGAAATCAGTCCATGGCTGATCATCTGATACACGGTGCCGGTGATGCCTTCCGTGGTCATGGACGAGATGCCCAGCAGCACGAAGCCCATGTGCGACACGGACGAGTAGGCGATAAGTCTCTTTAAGTCCGTCGACGCGAGTGCGTTCATGGCGCCATACACGATCGACACCATTCCAAAAACTGCCACTACGATCGTCAAACTTTGGGCAGCATCGGGGAAAAGAGGATAAGCGACGCGCAGCAACCCATAGCCGCCAATCTTGAGAAGCAATGCTGCCAAAATAATAGAGATCGGTGTGGACGCTTCGACGTGGGCATCGGGCAACCAGGTATGTAACGGGACCATCGGGAGTTTTATCCCGAAGCCAATCAGTAAGCACATGAACGCCCAGTTTCGAGCCGGCCACCCGAGGATGGACCAGTTGACCACTGGATCGAAAATCG
This sequence comes from Cyclobacteriaceae bacterium, assembly GCA_044226945.1. GTDB lineage: Bacteria > Bacteroidota > Bacteroidia > Cytophagales > Cyclobacteriaceae > ELB16-189. The sequence goes on from JBGAGB010000038.1 coordinate 12,012, forward strand.
AGTTCGCCAGAATGTGACCGGGCGTCATTAAGTCGGGAATGCTAAACGTATGTACCAATAGCTTTCCACCGGTGGTCGACGACAGGTACAAACCGATAATCACCAACAAGATGAGAATCGATCCCAATAAGGTGTATAAGAAAAACTTGACCGAAGCGTACTCCCTTCTCGGACCTCCCCAAATCCCGATGAGGAAGAACATCGGTAATAGCATGAATTCGAAGAACAGGTAGAACAAGAGTAAATCGAGTGCGCAGAAGGTGCCGATCACTGCGGCATTGAGGATTTGAAGGAGGACAAAGTATCCTTTCACGCGGTCCTTTACTTCCCACGAAGCAAGGGTGGCGATGATCATCACGAGCACCGATAACGCGACTATTGGAAGACTAAGACCATCGATGCCTACGAAGTAATCCGCGTTCAGGTTAAGAGGCAACCGGATCCATTCGTGACGTTCTGTGAATTGAAAATCATTAATGGTAGTGTCGTACCGCGTGAAGACGACGATCAATACGACTGCTTGAAGTAATGTGGCACTTAATGAAACCCAACGTTGGAGCGGCGATTGGCTGACGGGCAACAACAACGATGTGATTGCCCCTGCCACGGGTATAAAAATAAGTAATGTGAGCAGGTGTTCCGACATCATTTGAGTAGCCAAAATATAAAAATAATAAGTGCGATCGCAGTCCACACGAGATACCCTTGCACGTTGCTGCCGGGTGTGCGACGGATGATTGTTCCAATCCATCGCGCAGCCCAAGCCATCCCGACCACGGCACCATCTACTACATATCGATCCACAAGTCCAGCAGCCTTCGCGAATGTGACTTGGCTATAGACGACAAGATGGAGCAGCGCATCGATGCGACGAACGTCTACCGTGGCGATCGCATTTGAAGCGCGCAGCACAGGAGAGACGACGGTCTTGCCGTAAAGGTCATCGAGTGTGTGTCGTGGAGGTGCTAGGTCTAACTCCGACCGTGTGAACAACCACCACCCGAGCGCAAGAAACGCGAACGTCCAAGCTAACGAAGACCACATGACCGCTGTAGCTTGTGAAAAAACGGTATGCCATTGATGGGCGTAAGCAGAGGTGACTCCACCCATATTTGATAACCAACCGCCGGGTCCGGTGGGATTCCATGAAAAGAAAAACCATAGCGATAAAATCGCCAATACCGAAATGGGCCATTGCATGATCGGAGGAATGGGTTTCACATCAAGGTGTACCTTGCCGGTGGTGCCCAAGAACACGGTGGCAAACAATCGATATGAATACAAAACGGTGAGCGCCGAGGATGCGAATAAAATCACCACATACAACCACGGCAACCAGCCTTGGCCTAACATGGCGCGGTGTACCGCTGGCACGAAGATCATCTCTTTGGAGATAAATCCCGACAGCAAAGGAAGGCCACACAGTGCGGCGAGCGCAAGCCCTGTGGCTACTGTGAGCCGTGGGGCGACCCACCACCAACCTCCCATGTTCCGGATGTCTTGCGGATCGAAGTGCTGAACTTTCGCGGCGTGGTAGAGACTATGGATGACGGCTCCGGCTGACAGGAACAAACAAGCTTTGAAGAGTGCATGTGCAATTAAGTGAGTAAATGCCCCGACTTCGCTGCCTGCTCCGATCGCAACCATCATGAATCCTAATTGCGAGATCGTTGAATAGGCGAGAATCTTCTTCAGGTCATACTGCCTGAGCGCGAGCCAACCGCCATAAAGTGTGGTCACTCCTCCGACCAGCGCAATGACGGTCGCGGTTGGGGCAGTGATCACGAAAGGAATCCGAAGCAAAAGGTACACGCCCGCTGCGACCATCGTGGCAGCATGGATGAGCGCCGACACGGGGGTGGGACCTTCCATGGCGTCGGGCAACCAAGTGAGCAATGGGAATTGCGCTGACTTTCCAATTACCCCACCGAAGAAACAGATGCCCACCCACGTGAGCCAGCTTGTATCGTTGCTCGTGGTGCTCATTAAGGCAGACAATTCGAAAGACCCCAGGTTTTTCCAAACGATCATCAGGCCCACAATGAACATCACATCACCAATTCGATTCACGATGAAAGCTTTCGTAGCTGCTCGACCGGCTTTCACTCGGTCGCGCCAGTGACCAATGAGTAGGTAAGAACTAAAGCCAACAAGTTCCCAGAAGCAAAAGAGCACGAAGAGGTTGCCGCTAATGACCAAGCCCATCATGGCGAATGTGAAGAAACCGAGGAAGGAAAAGTAACGACCAACTTCGGTATCGTCGGCCATGAACCCAACAGAATAGACGTGCACGAGTAGGGATACCAGCACAACCATCGATAGCATGGGGATCGAAAGTCGGTCGGCTAAAACTGTGAGTGCGATGGATTGTTCTCCCAACTGAAACCACGTCACGGATGCTTGGGCCTCGGTTTGCCAGCCGCGGGCGAACAGGAAACCGACAGCAACCGTGGCTGCGAGCATGCACAGCGTTGCGACTATTGGGGCGAGCCAAATCCATCGCTTCGGAACCGCCAAGCAAACAAGCGCTGACAACAATGGGAAACCTGCAGCGGCTAACACGAAGGTGATGGTCGATATGTCGCGAGTTTCATTCAATGTTTCTCGTTTAGCTCGTTGACCATGTCCGGAATCGAAGTTTGATAAAAGCGATACACCCGGACGACGAGGGCGATTCCTACGGCCGCTTCGCACACCGCCACCAGGATGATGAAGAAAACGAACATTTCTGTGTCGAGAGCTTTGGGGTGCGTCAATCGGAAAGCGAGCAAGTTCAGGTTGGCGGCATTCAACATCAGTTCGATCCCGATCAACATCATGATCAAGTTTCTCCGGGTGAACAACACCGCGATTCCGGCGCAAAAGAGAACAGCGGCGAGGTAGAGAAGCGCTTCGTGGGTAGTCATCGCCATCTTTTACGAGTTTTGGTGGGTGGCAGCGACCATGGCACCAATGAGGCTTACCAACAAGAGGACGCCGGAGAGTTCGAACGGGAAGGCAAACGAGGTGAGTAAGGCGGCACCAATGTCAGGAGGCGTGCTTTCCGTCGCCATTATTTCTGGGGCGCCACCGCGTCCGATTGCGTTCACCAAAATCACCAGAAGAAAAGAACAGACCACCGTCGTAGCCAAGCCGTTTCGTCGACCGACGCCTTGTGGTTGCTGGATACGGTTCGTGACCATCACACCAAACATCATCAACAACAAGACACCTCCGGCATAAACAATGATTTGGACCACGGCCAGAAATTCCGCGCTAAGCACGACGAACAAACCTGCCATGCAAAGGAGCGCGACGAGTAAAAGCAATGCGGCATGAAACACTTCGCGTATAAATACGATCGCGATGGCTGCTGTGGCAGCGATGAAAATTAGTCCGTATGTGGCGATATTCACCAAGCTCATGCTTCCGGGGGTGGCGGTGGGGGAGTCGATGGTTTCACCCTGGGTCTGAACACTGGCTTGGCACCGGGAGCAGGTGGTGTTACTTGGGCAGCCGGAGGGGGACCTTCACTTTTCTGAATAGGTGGCATGGCGGCCTTCGCCTGTTGATGTGTTTCCCATTCTTTTTTGCGTTGTAGGATCTCATTTTCGCCCATTTCGCCGAACGGAAAATTATGCTCGCGAATGTCGAGAACACTGAAGTCGTATTCCTTGGTCATCGTGAGGCATTCGGTGGGGCAAACGGTGGTGCACAAACCGCAGAAACAGCATTTGCCCATATCGATATCGAACTTAGCTGCGTAGATCCGTTTCGAAGTTCCGTCGGAGGTCTTTCCAAATTCTTCGGGCGAACGAATCGCCTCGATGGTAATGCAATTGACGGGGCAAATCTTAGCGCACTTGTCGCACACAATGCAATCATCGATTTCGTTGTGCAGCTTATAACGCCCGTTGTCGGGAACTGGAATGGTTTCGTGCGGAAATTGGATGGTGGTGATGCCCACCTGCTTTTCAAAATAGCCTTTCGAGGTAATGTCGACCGAAGTTTTACTCTTTCGGGCGGCGATCATGTGGCGCCCAGTTAGCCGTAAGCCTTTCAGCAGTGTGGTGACTGCTGTGCCGATGTTGCCCCAATAGTTGCCAGTTGCCGCCATGTGCCCGCACGTGGTCGATACCCACCACGTCTAAGCAGTAAAAATAGTTGATTGTGAGGAGAATACAGCCCGCGTCTAGGCTTTCTTCAAGGTAAAAAAGAACGTGCTTCCCTTGCCCACTTCGCTGTGTAACCAGATGGTGCCTCCGTTTCTTTCCACGAACTCCTTGCAAAGGATTAATCCAAGACCTGTGCCCTTTTCGTTCGCCGTGCCACGGGTGCTATACCCGGTTGTTTTTTCAAACAAAATCTTTTGAACATCGGGTGAGATACCCACTCCGTTATCGGCAATCGAAATTTCAATCATATCGCCTTTCGATTGTGCCTGTACGGTCACCAATCCGCCGGCTTCGGTGAACTTGATGGCATTGTAGATCAAGTTGCGGAAAACGAGATTCACCATGTTTAGATCTGCTAACGCAAAGACCCCATTTGAAACCTCGTTCTTAAGCTGCATGCTCTTAGGTTGTTGGGCCTCGAACAATTTAAAGTTCTCGTTGACGAGTCGTTGCAAGTCGATTCGATCTTCGTGAATGCGCAACTTATCCATTTGCAAGAGGGTCCAGTCGAGCAAGTTGTTGATCAACGTCTTGGTATGGTTGAACTGCACACGCAGCTCTTTAGTGAGGAGGGTAAACTCCTCGGGTGTCAGTTGTTTTTTCTCCGCCAAGTCAAGAATGCCGGCTAATGCATTCATCGGGGAGCGTAAGTCATGGGAGATAATTGAGAAGAACTTGTCTTTCACTTGGTTCAGCTGCTCCAACTCCACGCTTCGTTTCTTGATCTCGGCTTGATGTTCCATCAACAGGCGGTTGATCCTGATGCGGCGTTGGCCACTACGATAAATAGAGATCAACAAAACGGCCGTGAGTGCAGCAACCACTACAAGGATGTTGAATAGCAACTCTTGTCGTTTCAAGATGATATCCTGTTCCGCGGTGGTTCGGGTGAGAGACGCGATCTCGCTGTCTTTCGTTTCGGTTGCAAACTTCAATTGACTCTGATACAACCGTTGAACCATCTCTTGACTCACGATGCTGTCTTCAAGAACTTTATGTGTTTTGAAATACTTTAAGGCGCTTTTAAAATCTCCCTTCGCTTCCGCCAACTCCGATAACAATTTGTAGCTCTCGGTTTCCAACTTCGTGGCGTGTAATTGACGTGCGGTCTCGCTTGCACTCAATAGCAGCGTTTCTGCTTCTTTGAACCGGCCACTGGCGAGGTATACCTTGCTCTTACCTAGGTCAACTTCCGCAAGGCCGAATTCGTTACTATTTCTTTTGTGAATGGCATACGCAGAATCGTAGTACTTGATTGCGTCGTCGAGATTGCCAAGCTCAGCCGAAAGTGTCGCATACTTGCTGAGTGTCCTGTGCTCGAGGATTGAGAGTTTCCGTTGTCGAATTACGTCGAGTGCGCGGGCTAAGTATTGGCGAGCTTGTTGGTAATCCCGTTTCTTGAGATAAACTTCGCCTTTCTCGTCGAGCATGTACGCCAGCCCGTCGTCATCCTTGATCCTTTCGCCAATCTTGCGGGCTACATCGAAATGCTGCAACGCGATGTCGTACTGCCCCATGTCCTTGAACACGGTACCGACGTTGTGGATTGATATATCCATGAGCAGTGAGTCGCCGATTTCCGTAGCCATGCGGTGCGACTGGGTAAAGTAGTAGTAGGCTTCATCGTAACGGCCAAGATCTTGGTAGTCGTTGCCAATTAAGTTGAGAACTTCAGCCATTCCTGCGCTGTCCTTTAGTTCCACCACGTGAACCAAGTTCGTATTGTCGAATTTTAATGCGGTATTGTAGTCGCCGGAAACAGATGCTAAGAGAGAAAGTTGTTTGTAGGCTTCGTAGGTGTTTGGGTGGTGACCGGTTCCGAGCGCGATCTGCAATGCTTGATCAGCGTATCCCCTCGACCTTTCGTGATCGACATATTGGTAGGCGCGTGAGAGCGCTACAAGTAATTCCGACTTGGTGTTATCAGAATTCGCCTTCTGTAACAGAGAGTTGAGGCTGTCAATCTTTGACTTCGTCTTAGGATCAACGTTCTGACCGAAGGACGTTGCCGCGACGAAGCACATCAATAAGATCCAGTAATAAAATTTAGTCATCACGCCAACCATAGTTTCCAAAATCCTGTGATGATTACCAATAATAGTGCCGCAGGAGTAAGATACTTCCAACCTAAGTTCATCAATTGATCAATGCGAACGCGCGGATAAGTCCAACGCACCCATATTTGAAGTATCGTTAACACCACTGTTTTCACGACGAGCCAAATGATCCCCCAGATTGCACCGGTTGTCCAAGTGGCAAGGGTCCAAGATCCAACATTGGAAAATGGAGTGTTCCAGCCGCCGAAAAAAAGCACTGCTCCGAGCATGCTCACGAGCAACATCATGGCATATTCGGCAAGCATCACAATTGCCCAACGAAATCCTGAGTACTCCGTGTGGAAACCAGCGATCAATTCCGATTCCGCTTCCGGTAAATCGAATGGCGCACGGTTGCTTTCTGCCAACGAAGCAATGAAGAAAATAACCCAGGCGAAAAACAAGAAGGGCATTTGAATGACATTCCACGAGAGGATTCCCCCTACTGCGGTGATGTCAATGGAAGTGAATCCAAATAGGTAGATCGGTTTCGAAGAAAGATGGCTTTGGGCCATACTGATTTGTTGTAAGTCCAGTGTTCCTGCATACATCGCCACACAAAGCGCCGAGAGTGTCAATGGTACTTCGTAGGAAATGATTTGAGCGACGCCACGAAACGCGCCGAGTGAACTGAACTTGTTTCCGGAACTCCAGCCCGCGATCATGATCCCAACAACATCTAAGCTCACGATAGCTAGTAGGAAGAACATCCCAGTTTGAAGTCCCGAACCTGGCCAGTAGGGACTTAGTGGGAGTACCGAAAATCCCGCAAACACTACGATAAAGATGATGATCGGACCCGCCTTAAAAAGCCAACGGTCGGCATTCGACGGTACGATGTCTTCTTTTTGCAAGAGCTTCAAAAGATCGGCAATGGTTTGGAGTAATCCATAGTAACCCACTTCCATCGGACCCAGCCGGTCTTGCATAAATGCGGATACCTTTCGTTCGGCGTACACCACCAACACGAGGTAAACCAGCAAGAAGGGCAATATGAAGAGCAAAGTGGACATTACCGGATGTCAAATTTGAGTAATAGTTTCAATTGAAAATCTTAAAATGAGAGGGAAAACCTACATTCTGAGGATAAATAGCCAGTTTTTCGAAGGGTGGAGGTCTTTACAACGAGAATAGGTGGTAGGAAGGTAAGGAAGTTCCGATAGAAGAACGTCCACAGGCGCGAAAACTAATGGGTGTTCACCAATGATTTTCTTAGTCCCAAAGCCCATGGCGCTCCAACTTCACCTGCTCTCCAAAGAAGATTCGAGTGGCTGCTTCAAAGGCTTCGGTATAATCCGATACGTAGAAGTGGTGTGCCGGATTGGGTTCCGAGTTGAGGAGGTCCGAAGCGACTAAGTACGTGCGCAACGCCTGCGCCACCACGACCGACGAGTCGAGGACAGTCATTTTGCCCTGATAATAATTCAAGATTTCGTCGCGGATCAAGGGATAGTGCGTACAGGCCAATATCAAGGCTTCAATGCCATCTAATTGTGGATCTGAAAGGTATTGCCCAATGATTTCATGACTGATCTGGTTGTGAAAGAATCCTTCTTCGATCATCGGTGCGAGCAATGGTGTAGCAAGGGCCTTGAGTTCAATTCCTGCGTTTGCCTCTTGGATCTTGCGACCGTAAATGCCTGATTGAACCGTCCGTTTGGTGCCGATCAATCCAACCACCTTTTGTTGAAAGCCTTTCACCACCGATTCGACCATGGGGTCGATCACGTTGATGATGTGGGCGTCTTTACGCACATACTCTTTCAAGAGCTCGTATGCCGCTGAACTCGCCGAGTTGCAAGCGATCACGATCACCTTACAACCTCTTTTTAGGAGGACGTCGGCAATTCGGATTGAATAAGCTTGGATAGCGGCCTCGGACTTGTCGCCATAAGGCAAGTGGGCCGTGTCGCCGAAGTACACCAGTCTCTCGTGGGGCAGGTGTTCACGAATAGCATGAGCAACGGTGAGACCACCGATGCCGCTGTCAAAAATTCCAATGGGTTGCCCTTTCACTGATTCGAGGTAACGCAAAGATAGTAGTAAGTCTTGATGTTGATCGTTGGCAAATAGATACAAAAAAAGAGCGACCCTTGTGAGGACCGCTCTTGCATGGTGATTAGGTGTGGGACTACTTCACGTTCGTTGAAAGTTTCGCGAGTACGACTTCGCGACGTTCCCGGTGACGACAGTAGTTGCAACGATAGTGTTTGAGTAGAAGTCCAGTTTCTTCGGCAGTGGGCTGCTTCTCAATTTCTTCACTGTGGATCTTCATGGTATAATATCCGCACTCCGGGCATTCCTCAGCGTGTTGATACGCCATGTACTTTTCAACTTTCTTGAATCCAGTCTTTTCATCGAGCCACACGTCGTAGTCGACCGAATGGATGGCGCTGGCCTCTTCTGCGATTTGGTCGGCCTCCAAGTGTGCGTCTTCTTCTTCTTCGCTCAGGCGGCGCATTTCATTGCCGGCAGGCGAAACACGTGGTTTCAAGCGTATTTTTTGGAGTCGTTTCTCTAGGCGTCGTGGGTAATAAATGCGCACGATGCTACTGAAGAAAAAGTAAGCGATAAAGCCCATGCTCACCGTGATGAAGAGGCGAACCCAGAACCAAAGCATACCGCGCTCGATAATCCGGTGAGTGAGGAATGTGTTGGAAAAAAAGAAACCGGCAATGATAAAAAGGAAGATGGCGTACCAGAAGTACTTGATCTCGTGTGTGTTCACGTAGTCGTACTTGTCCTTGTAATCTTTGATTTGCAGAAGGCGGAATTCGTAGTACAGGAAGATTAGGATCCCCAGCACAATGAACCCGGTCCCGATGAGGGACATGTACTCGTTCCAGTCTTCGAAAACTAGGGCAAGAGGGTTAGTAGAGTCCATGGTCGGTTTTGCGTGTTAGTTTTGGGTTTAACCCCAAGCATTTTTGCTATAGGGGTAAAGTGTTTGAAATTTAGCAGTTTTTCTCAATCCCGTGAAAATATATTAGGTATTTGTAATATTGTGCACAACTTGGTTTAACCCAATCATCATCAACGCTTAACCTATGGCATACGACCTTTTGAAAGGCAAAAAAGGAATCATTTTCGGCGCGCTAGACGAGAATTCAATCGCATGGAAAACGGCCCTGAAAATCAAAGAAGAGGGAGGATCCTTCACGCTCACGAACGCCCCGATCGCGTTGCGCATGGGTAAGATCAACGAACTCGCAAAACAGTGTAATGCCGAGGTCATCCCCGCGGACGCAACGTCGGAGGCAGACCTCACGAACTTGTTCACGAAATCCATGGAAGTGCTTGGAGGGAAGATCGACTTTGTGCTCCACTCCATCGGCATGAGTCCCAACGTTCGTAAAGACCGTTCCTATGGCGACCTCAATTATGAATGGTTCCTCAAGACACTGGATATTTCAGGTATTTCATTCCATAAGGTCCTTCAGACGGCAGAAAAAACCGATGCGATGAAGGAGTGGGGTTCTATCCTGGCGCTGTCGTATATCGCGGCCCAACGAACATTTCCCGATTACTCGGACATGGCTCAGGCCAAGTCTGTACTCGAGTCGATCGCGCGAAGCTATGGCGCACGTTTTGCAAAACTGAAAAAAGTACGCGTGAACACGATCTCGCAATCGCCTACTAAGACGACCGCGGGCGCCGGCATCTCGGGCTTCGACGTGTTCTACGACTACGCTCAAATGATGTCGCCACTGGGCAACGCTTCAGCAGAAGATTGCGCGAACTACATCGTACTCATGTTCTCAGATTACTCACGCATGGTGACCATGCAGAACTTGATGCACGATGGTGGATTCTCGTCTTCGGGAATTACCCAAGAACTGATCGAACGCCTCTCGAAATAGTCTGCAATCATGGTAAGTTTCCCGCCGTGCAAGATCAACCTTGGGTTGAACGTGTTGCGGAAACGGAGCGATGGATATCACGACATCGAGACTTGTTTCTACCCAGTTGGATGGTCCGACATCCTCGAAGTAATTCCATCGCATGCTTTTGCATTCACAACCAGCGGTGAATCAATTCCCGGCGAATTGTCGGAGAACCTCTGTGTTCGTGCCTATCATCTACTTCAGAATGAATTTCATCTTCCGCCCGTACACATCCACCTTCATAAGATTCTCCCCACCGGTGCGGGTTTGGGTGGCGGGTCGTCGGACGCTGCCTGGACGCTACGACTCCTGAACGATGTTTTTGAACTGAAATTAGGCAACGAAGTACTTGCGCAAAAAGCCGCGAGGTTGGGGAGTGACTGCGCGTTTTTTATTGACGACGTTCCGATGCTCGGCACGGGGCGCGGTGAAGTACTCACGCCAATCAATGTCTCACTCAAAGGAATGTACCTGGCGTTGGTCAAGCCAGAGGTTCATATTTCAACGGCCCAGGCGTACGCGGGAATTGTTCCCCATCACCCTGTCGACTCCTTGACCCAAGTTCTCAAGCTCCCATTTGAAGCGTGGCGTGAACGGCTCAAGAACGATTTTGAACAAACGGTATTTCACAAGTTCCCAGCGGTCGGGGAAGTGAAACATGCGCTGTATGCAGCAGGGGCGGTCTATGCCTGCATGAGTGGCTCTGGCTCAGCCGTATTTGGAATCTTTACAGACCGACCTCAACTTCCTGCTTTTGAAAATGCTACTGTGTGGGTGAGCGATGAACTAAGATGACGACACGCTTCGACCCGTCAATTTCGATTTGAGGATCGGGTAAGATAGGACGGCGCCCAAAATCACGGCAGTACCCACATAGAAACTCGGGCCCATCACCTCGCGGTCGCCGAATACTAACAATGCAAGCAGGATTCCATACACGGGCTCCAGGTTCAGTGAAAGCTGGATGAAGAACACCGACAGTCGTTTCATCAACTCGATCGCGACGGCATACGCGTATACCGAACAGACGAACGCCAAGATTCCAATCCACAACCAGTCGATTGGTGGCGGCGCGAGATGGAGTTTACCATCGGGAGTGAGATGGTCGCGATACCACGGGAAGAACAGGACAATGGTGATGGCAGCGCCCAACATTTCGTAAAACGTGATCGTCGCCGAACTGATGCGACGGACAAGGACCGAGTTGATCACCGCGAAGATGGCCACTGTAATCCCCGACAGGATACCAAAAAACAAGCCTAATGGATATTGGAAGTCGAAGGAGAAGATGATGTACAAACCAATCACAACAACAACCCCCAGTGCCACCTCTAACCCCTGAATACGTTGACGTTTCACAAGTGGTTCAAGAAACGCGGCCCACAGCGAACACGTCGCAAACCCAACCAAACTTGTGGATGGGTTCGAGATGCGGCCGGAAACAAAGAACGTCAGCCAATGGACAGCGACAATTGATCCTGTCAGCAACAGCTTGATGAGGTCGTTGCCGCTCACGTGGAAGCTTGTGCGTCGAACCAACATGAGGGCACCCATTCCAACGGCCGCGAGTGCGGTGCGGTAAAATACCATCTCCACAGCTGGGATCGTGACAAGCTTACCCAAAATGGCCGTGAACCCCCAAAGGAAAACCAGGAAGTGTAGGTTGATGTAATCTTTAGTCGTGGACATCTAGCGAGGAACGTACCGGTACATGAACGCGGCGATGACACCAAAGGTAATGTTTGGCAGCCAAGCTGCGATCAATGGAGGAAGTGCGCCTGTCTCGGCAAACGTACGCGTGAGCATGAAGAAGATCAGTAAGATGAACGCAAGGATAAATCCCATCACGATCTGGAAGCCAGTTCCTCCTCGGCTCTTGCGTGCCGACACCAAAACTCCCATGAATACGAGTACGAAGATGGTGAACGGGGATGCGAACCGAATATGACGTTCAACCTCGAACGTCTCCACGCCAGTTGAGCCCCGGAACTTTAGCTTTTGGATGTGCTCAGAGAGTTCCGGAATCGTCATACCATCATATTTCCCTTCCTCGCTCTCGAAGTCGACTGGCTTGATGTTGAGCAAGGTGTCAAGTTCTGCTCCCATCGTGTCGAGGTGTACGGGTGCATCACGTGCCGTGAAGAGGCTATCGACATATTTCCTCGACCAATTCTTCAGCACCCAAGTTTTTTTGGTAGTGTCCCATGCGATGTTTGCAGCACGCAGCTTCTCAACTAGACGATTGTCTTTGAACTTTTCGAGCGTGAATTGATAGCCGGTGTTGTTTTGATTGTTGTAATTCTGGATGAACAAGATCACATTCGGCTCTACTTGCATGAAAATGTTCCGTCGATCTGCGTAGTATTTGTTCTTGAAGTAAGTGAGTTCGAAGTTTAATCGAGATTTGTTGGACCGTGGAATGACCCAGCCATTGAGTACAAAAGTGATTGATGCGATGATGGTGGCTGCCAAGAAGTAGGGGACCAAGAGGCGTGGGAAGCTCACGCCACTGCTGAGCATGGCGATAATTTCGGTGTGTGCAGCCAAGCGGCCTGTTACATAGACGATCGCGATGAAAACAATGATAGGGGCTATTAGGCCGGCGATCCAGGGGACGAACTCGGCGTAGTAACCCAAGATCGTGAGGGTGCTCAGGTTGTTCGCGGAAAACTTGTCGATCTTTTCGGTGAGGTCGATCACGACGATGATTGCCACCAAGATCAACAACACGAAAAAGAACGTGGACAGGACCTTAAGTAAAATGTATCTGTCGAGGAGTTTCATCCGGTGCCGTTGCGGCAGTTTTTAAAGTCGTTGCGATACCACTTTCACCGTTTTCTCCTTCCATTCACGGAAGTCGCCAGCCAAAATATGCTCGCGGGCGGTGCGCACCAGCCAAAGGTAGAAAGCAAGGTTGTGGATCGAAGCAATTTGCGCGCCTAAAATCTCCTTGTTAATGATCAAATGGCGCAAGTAGGCCTTCGAATAGAAAGTGCTGGCGTAATCCCCGAGAGCGACGTCGATGGGAGACAGGTCGTCTTTCCACTTTTCGTTTCGAATGTTAATAACCCCTTGGGTCGTGAAAAGCATCCCGTTGCGGGCATTTCGGGTGGGCATCACGCAGTCGAACATATCAACACCCAAGGCGATACACTCAAGTATATTTTCCGGCGTGCCGACACCCATAAGGTACCTGGGTTTTGCTGCCGGCAGGATATCGCACACCAACTCCGTCATGGTGTACATCTCGTCATGCGGTTCCCCTACCGATAGTCCGCCGATGGCATTGCCGAGTTGGTCTTGTTCGGCAATAAATTGCGCCGATGCCGTCCGCAAATCTTTATAGGTGCTCCCCTGTACGATGGGGAAGAGCGCTTGTGAATACCCATACTTGGGAGGCGACACGTCCAGTTGACGGATGCAACGCTTGAGCCATTGGTGGGTGAGATCCATCGAACGCGCCGCGTATCCATATTCGCATGGGTAGGGTGTGCATTCGTCGAACGCCATGATAATGTCGGCACCGATGGAACGTTGAATGTCCATCACCGTTTCGGGGGTAAATCGATGCAATGAACCGTCGATGTGCGATTTGAACGTAACCCCTTCGGGATTGATCTTACGGTTGGCCGACAGCGAGTAAACTTGATAACCGCCGCTATCGGTCAGGATGGGACGCGACCACCCATTGAAGCGATGAAGTCCACCGGCTTTCTCCAGCAGGTCGATGCCAGGTCGTAAGTACAAGTGGTAAGTGTTTCCTAGAATGATCTTGGCGTCGATGTCATGCTCGAGTTCTCGTTGATGCACAGCCTTGACCGATCCCGCAGTTCCGACCGGCATGAAAATCGGAGTGGGGATTTCGCCGTGGTCGGTGGTGATCTTTCCGGCGCGCGCTTTCGTCGCCGGATCCGTGTGTTGGAGGTCGAACTTCATTTAACGCGCGAAGTTAAGAGGATTAGGTGAAGCGTTTATATTTGTGCCCAGCTTTAAACCCCAGTGGTGACTTTCATTATTCTTGTTGTCGGAATTTCCATAGCAGCGATCCAAATCATCTATTTGGCGGTTTTATTGATGGGGTTTTCAAGAGACCGCCGCGAGCCCTCGCAGCCGGGTAAAGTGGGCGTATCGGTCATCGTTTGCGCGCACGACGAAGAGTCAAATTTGCGTGAGTTAGTTCCGTTACTCCTATCGCAAGCCTACCACAATTTCGAAGTGATCATCGTCGATGACCGGAGCAACGATGGGACGTTCGACTACCTCCTTCAAGAAACGAGCAATAACCCAAAACTGCGGATGGTGACTGTGCGAGATGCACCGCGTCACATGACCGGCAAGAAGTTCGCCCTCACCATGGGGATCAAAGCTGCAAAGAACGAGTGGATCTTACTCACCGACGCTGACTGTCGACCGAACCCTGGATGGGTGGCAGGAATGGCAAGCTATTTTCAGGAGCCCACGCAAATTGTGATTGGCTTTTCCCCATACACACGCCGCGACGGATTTTTAAATTCATTCATTCGCTTTGAAGCGCTGGTGACCGCGGTTCAATATATCGGCTTTGCACTGCTCGGGCGACCCTACATGGGCGTGGGTCGAAACCTAGCGTACCGTCGACAGTTGTTCTTAGAATCAAAGGGTTTTATCGCACACCAGGAAATTATCGGTGGCGATGACGACTTGTTCGTGAATCAACATGCGACTCGGCAGAACGTTGCCGTGGCCCTTGGCACTTCGGTGGTGGTGCCGTCAGCACCCAAAGCGACATGGGCAGAATATTTTTTTCAAAAGTTCCGTCATCTATCGGTAGGGAAGCGCTACAAATGGGGTGACCGCGTGTTGTTGGGACTCTTCACCCTGTCGTGGATCGGTTCGGTGTTGGCCTGGGCCGCCGTGCCGTGGGCAGGACCGTGGTTGCTAGGAGCCTTAGCACTGCGATCCGCGCTGATAGTGAGTGTGATGAGCGCCGCGGAACGAAGGCTGAAAGAGCCGTTCGAGGGGTGGAAAGTGCCCTTTTTAGATTTTATTTACGCGTTTTACTATCTTGTCGCAGGCCCGATTGCGTTACTTACAAAAAGGGTACGATGGAAGATTTAGAAGAAGGTAGGTTCTCGTCGAAAGCACTGGAAGACTTCAAGCTCATTGACATGGCCGTTGGCGGCGATGACAAGGCCTACGCGAAGCTATTGCAGCGCTACAAGCGGCCTGTGTATCACATGATACTCAAGATGGTTCGCAATGTCGACGATGCCGAAGATCTAACCATCGAATCTTTCGCTAAGGCCTTCCGAAGCCTACACCGGTTCAAAAAAGACTTTACTTTCAGTACCTGGTTGTTTCGCATTGCAACTAACAATACGATCGACTTCATACGGAAGAAAAAACTAAACACGCTCAGCATCGAAAACACCTACACCGACGACGATGGCCAGTCCGTGTCGATCGACGTAGAAGATGTAAACCCGGATCCTCAAGAGGAAACGATCAAAGCCCAAAAAGAAGAACTCATCCAAGTGTTCGTGAACATGCTTCCGGCTAAATACCAAAAGCTTGTTCGCCTCAGGTACTTCCACGAATTGTCATACGAAGAAATAGCCGCCGAACTCGAAGCGCCACTCGGAACGGTGAAAGCTCAATTGCATCGGGCGAGGGAATTGATGTATGATTTGGTGAAGAATAAGAAAGAACACATTTAGAATTTAGAATTGGGAATTAGGAATTTAGAATTCGAATTTAGAATTAGGAATTTAGAATTGGTGGTTGAGAAGTATTTTACCCTGACGGCGGCGCAAGCCAATCAATTTGCGCGGTTAGGTCCTCTGTACGAGGAATGGAATTCTAAAATCAACGTCATCTCGAGAAAAGACGTTGAGAATATTCAGGTCAATCACGTTTTACATTCACTTGGCATTGCAAAGGTAATGGCGTTTCAGCCGGGCGCGGAAGTCCTCGATGTCGGAACAGGTGGAGGTTTCCCAGGTATCCCGTTAGCTATACTTTTTCCAGAAACACAATTTCATCTTGTCGATTCGATTGGGAAGAAGATTACCGTGGTCAAAGAGGTGTCGCAAGCAATCGGTTTGAAGAACGTACGCGCCGAACAAATTAGGGCGGAAGAGATCAAGCACAAGTACGACTTTATTGTAAGTCGTGCAGTGACACGGATGAAGGAGTTCTATGGATGGGTGCGGAACAAAGCCAAAACAGAATCAAAACACACTCTCGACAACGGCATTTTGTACTTGAAAGGCGGCGACCTCGATGAGGAGATGCGCGAATTGAAAAGGCCGTACAGCGAATATGACCTCACCAAATATTTTGAGGAGCCCTTCTTCGAGACGAAAAAGGTGATCTACGTGCCTTTGTAGCCTACAGCTTGTGACCCGAAAAACTTCCGGTCAGTACAGCACCGTTCAAAATGTTATCTCCCACTAGACTTACCGTCTGACCCGGGAGGAGGCGGAACATCATCGTGGCGTTGAATCTGGCGATCAGCCCTCCCCAAGGTTGGACAATAGCGACTGGGTACTTCGTTCCGTTAAAGAGCATGCTCAGCTGTCCACCAGCAATGAGTGCCGTGTAGCTTCCATCAACAATAAAAAGGTAGGTTCCAGCTTCTGTCGCGGTGAAGGAGCTGCCACCTACCACGTTGAAGTCGTCGAAGGTCTTCGACGAAAAGGGCATCGCTTGATCATTCACCACCAAGCCCGATGAATTGGTGTAGTTGAAATTAGCTTTGAAGGCGTAGTTCGTTGCAATCTTTGATGCAAGTACGGCATCTGCATCGTCAGTGTATTTCTTCGTGGTGGCGTCGTTGCTCGCAGTAGGTGTTCCCAAGTTGGTGATCTTTTGGGCCCCAGCATCGGCCCCTAAGCTTAATACTTGCGAGAGCGTTTGAGTTTCGGGTATCGTCACGTTGTTGCCTGAAGATATCGTGAGTGTCTTGGTGGCCGAAGTGTATGTCAGCGTTTGAAGTTCATTTGTGGTGCTGTTGTCGTTGTCCGCGACATCGATCGTGGCCGAAGTTCCATTCGTGATAGAGATTGTTCGGTTGGTTCCAGCCGCGGTCGCACTCAGGTTTTGGTTGTCTGTGTTGTCGAGGTAAGGGGCAAGGTTCACTGGAGTCGCGTCGCTGCTCAATGAAAGCGTGTTGCCAGCTAGGCTCAGATCCTGGATTTCGTTGCTCGGGTTGTTGTCGTTGTCGGCCACGTCGATCGTTGTCGAAGTTCCGTTCGTGATCGAAATCGTTCTATTGGTACCAGCCGCCGTGGAGCTCAAGTTCTGTTTGTCGGTGTTGTCTAAGTATTGTGTAAGGTCAATCTGCGTCGCTGTGGGATTGTTGGTGATGCTCAACTTGTTCGCCGAAAGGGTGAGGTCTTGGATCTCGTTCGTGTTGCTGCCGTCGAGGCCCGCCAGCTTGGTGTCGACATATTGCTTGGTCGCCGCTTGGTTGGGGTTCACGGGCGTGCCAAGGTTGTCGATTTGAAGGCCACCGGCGTCGGTCCCATAAGTTAAGATCGACGAAATGGACTGTGATGCCGACGCGATGTCAACTTCTTTGGTGCCTCCTGCATCGGTGAGGCGCAACTTGGTGCCGGTTAAGGTAAAGCTGGTATTCAACTCGTTCGTAGGACTTGCATCTGCATCTCCAGTGTTCGAGATGATGTTGTCCTTGATATCGATGCCTGCACCAGGGGTGAGCGTAGTGGCATTACCACCGTTGCCTGCATATTGCGCGTAGAAAGCGTAGGGAACACTCATGAATTGTTGCGAACCCACCATTTGAAAACTGTTGCCCCCATCTGCGTCCATGTCGACCCGCAGCCATTTGTTTCCGATAGCCCAACTAATGAACCGGAAGTCTCCTTTAAGAGTAGAACCTTCGCCAATCACAAGGGTGAACAATCCGAAGGCATTGGTTTTTAACGAATGGATTTCTTGATATTCCACTTCGCCATTGTCGGCTCCTTTAAGTATGCTGATGCGGATGGTGATCTCCTTCGACACCAACGGTTTCCCGTCGATGTTGCGCGCGACACCCTGGTAGTTAATGCCGGGTGGCGACTGGGCGAGCCCGGTCATTGTGAGGAGTGACAGCGCAACAGACAAGAGTAAAGAGAACCGCATAGGGAGATTGGGGGTCAGGTTCAGTTCGAAGTTTTTACCACCGAAATGGTGTGTACATCTTGGTTGGTTAGTTTGACTCTGATCAAGTAGACACCTTGGGCGAGGTCGCCTAGGTTCAACTCGTTCGTTTTTGTTGGCAGCGCCGTCGTCAACAACCTTCCCCTCAAGTCGATTACCTCCATCGATTCGATTTTTACCTCACAGCCATACGCTTCGATCGTAATGATGTCTTTCGCTGGGTTGGGATAGTAATTGAACGCCAAGTCGACGCATGGAAGGATTTCCGGTTGGAGGAAACCTTGTGTGATGATGCCGTTCTTCGATGCAATGGTGGTAATGGCGGGCTCGCCAATAGATGTGGATATGAAGGTGTCACTGAGTTTGACCTCGATCGCGACCAGGTTGTTCACGCTGGGCGCTACAGACTGCTGCGAAAAGCCCAAAATGGGCAACAGCGACAGCAATATGGCGGTCAAAGTGGGCTTCATAACTCTCTCAAGACAAGAAACTTAGGGATTTTGCTTCAATCGGTACATTAAATGCAAGTTTTTTTCATTTTCCGTCAACTCATTTTGCGGAAACGTGGAATTTCTTTACCTATGCTTTACAATGCCGTAGTGTGAGACGCCTTGTCGCAATCGTTACCTTGTCCGTTTTCCTGCTGAATGTGCTGGGATACTATGGCCTATTGCTAGGAATGAAATCGGATTCGACCCGGCAACTTTCTTCCAAGCTGGATTCCGAGATGTATGATTTAGGCGCAAAGGTCACATTTAGGGTTCCTCTCACCGTTCCGTACGGTGTCGACTCCCGCAACTACGAGCCGGTGAAGGGCCAATTCGAAAAGGATGGGGAAGTGTACCACCTCGTGAAGCAAAGACTTTATAAAGACACCCTCTATATCGAGTGTATCAAGGATGAAAAGTCCAGTCGCCTCAATGATACGCTGGCTGACTTCGTTCAGTCGTTCGCAGGGGAGCAGGAAGACGGGAAAACGTCTGTCGTTCCCACGCTGATCAAAGATTACATGACGATGCACATCGCGATTTCTCAGACCAACACTCGTTGGGAACAGGTCGTGATGCCTTTTTCTACGATTCCTTCATTTGTCGACTCTTATTTCGCGTCGATTATTCACCCGCCCGACAACCGGGCCTAATTTGATTTTTCTCGCGGCGGTCGCCACGAGGATGTCTCCCAATTCCTAGCTGAGGCTTCGCAAAGATTGTTTTGCTGTGTACACGTGTGCACAACATTTAATCATTGGCAGCCAGTGAATTTCTAATTGCTAAATCCCTTTTACTCGTTATGAAAATACGACTACTCTATGTGTTATTGATTTGTGCAGCGCCGGCCTTTTCTCAAGTCCCGACCGACGGGCTCTTGATGCCGGCGAATACCCTTTGTACAGGGTTTATGTTCCAGCATGACCGCTGGGACCATTACTGGGAAGGAAGTCTGAAGCGTGATAATCTCAACATTGGGACATTTACAGGCAACACGGTGATGTGGTACGGAGTCTATGGCGTTTCGCCCAAGATCAATGTGATGGCCTCGCTGCCTTATGTGAGTAATAAAGTAAGCATGGGTACGCTCACCGGCCTAAGTGGCATGCAAGACATGATGCTTTCAGGGAAATATAAAGTGATTCAGACCGAAGCGGGTCCCGGTAAATTTTATCTGTTTGCCGTAGCGTCATTTTCAACTCCGCTATCGAACTATACTCCGGATTTCTTACCGGTTTCGCTAGGGTTGCACACGACCAATGTTGGCGGTCGGTTGACCCTCAACTATGCGCACAAGTCGGGTGTGTACTTGAATGCTTCGGGTGGCTACACCTGGCGCAGCAATACTAAACTCGATCGTCCCGCTTACTACACCGACGGACACTACTACAGTACCGACGTGGTGTGGATGCCGAACATGTTGGATTACAAGGTTGACCTTGGTTATCACAAGGGGGCACTGCAGGCAGAGCTGTCGTACATGCAAATGAATACCCAAGGTGGTGGCGACATTCGACGTCAGGACATGCCTTTCCCTTCGAACAGGATGAATGCGCAGCGTGTGGGTGCGTTGGTGATGTACTACTTGCCGTGGCCGAAAGGTTTGGGTGTACGTGGTATGGTGAACTACACCGTGAACGGACGTAACGTAGGGCAGACCACATCGGTGATGGGCGGACTCCTCTACACATTCTACTTCAAGAAAAGCACCAAAGGCGAAACACCTCAATCTTAACAAGCCATGAAAAAAATTCTATCTATACTTATTTCAATTGTCGTATTCGCTACGAGTTGCGACAAGGAAGTTCCCCTCGATCAAGAGCTTAAACGTCTTGAGCCCGCGAGCATCGACGAAACCGCAGGGAATTGGAAAATGATCCTGTTGACAGGCCCTACGCAAGTGACGGTTGCTCCTCCCGCAGCTTCAACATCCGATGCTTTCAAAGCTGAACTTGAGTCGATCAAGACCTTGCAGGCGGGTTTGAACGACGAGCAAAAGAAGATTATCGAATATTGGAGTGCTGGCGGCGTGTTGCGCTGGAATGAAATTTTACGCGGCATGGTGTCGAAGTTCAATCTACCCCCCGCGCCACTTGCCAATGGCTCATATCCGGCACCCGACGCAGAGAATCCATTTGGTGATCCTAACTTTCCTTTTGCGAACCCACCTTATGCAGCGCGCGCCTATAGCTACGTATCGAGTGCACAATACGACGCACTAAAGGCTGCATGGTATTACAAGTATCAATTCAACCGCCCAGCGCCTTACAACGCAGATGGTTCTGTTCAAGCTTTGATGGCTAAGACGGCATTGCCGGGGTACCCTTCCGAAGACGCTGTGATGTCGGGTGTAACGGCCGAGCTCCTAAAGCTCCTGTTCCCCGCCGCCGTGGAGGAGATCACGTTGAAAGCGGCCCAGCAAAGACAGGCAGCACTGTGGTCAGGCAAGGCAACTGCCAGCGACATCTCTGCTGGTTTACAACTTGGCAAGGATGTAGCAGCGCTGTTTATTACCCGAGCACGTGGCGACGGAATGGGTGCCTCGGTTGGTAACGCGACCCAATGGGCTGCCTTGAAGAAAGGTGCCGAAGATCGTGGTGAAGTTGCTTGGGTAAGTCTCGAAACACCCCCTCGTCCTCCGATGCTGCCATTGTTTGGTTTGCGATCCCTGGGGGCTACCTCCACCGGAGTGAAGGCGTGGATGATGACGAACTCAGACATTGTGAACGAGAGACCTCTCGCGCCACCGCCAACGGCATCTGAGGAAATGGCGAAAGAAACAGCGGAAGTGAAGTACTATGCGACACACTTGACGCGCGAGCGTTTAGCCATTGTGCACAAGTGGGCGGATGGTGTGGGGACTTACACCCCTCCCGGTCACTGGGATGAAATCGCTTCGCATTATATCGAAGCGGCGAATATGAGCGAAGTTAGAGCCGCACGCACCTACGCCCTTTTGAACATCGCATTGCACGACGCAGCGATTGGCTGTTGGGAAACAAAGTTCTTTTACTTTAATCCACGCCCCTCGCAGCTAGATCCATCAATCAAGACTGCCACCGGGGTGCCCAACTTTCCTGCCTACACTTCTGGACATAGTACCTTTTCTGCCGCGGCAGCAAGCGTGCTGTCATACCTGTTCCCATCGGGAGCGAATTACTTTGATGAGCAAGCGCAGGAGGCTGCCATTTCTAGGCTCTACGGTGGAATACACTATCGCAAGGATTGCGAGGTGGGTATTGACCACGGCAAACGGATCGCGGCATACACAGTAAACTTCGCAAAGACGGATGGCGCGAATTGAGAAGCGCTGCCCTCTCTCGAGTAAACTCTTGGTTGCCTTGTTGTTTGGAGCATGCGCCACAACGTATGCTCAAAACGACTCGCTCGCAACCAGGAGACTCGATGAGGTGGTGGTTCGATCTTTTCGCCCGGGTGGACAAATCACAAGACTGGCTGCAGTGCAAGGCACTCAGATCTGGACTGGCAAGAAAAACGAGGTCATCCAAGTTGCCAACATGGATGCAAACCTAGCCGAAAAAACAGGGCGCCAGATCTTCGCCAAGGTCCCCGGAGTCTTCGTGTACGACATGGATGGCTCGGGAAACCAAGTGAACATCTCCACACGGGGACTTGATCCCCATCGAGGATGGGAGTTCAACATTCGGAAGAACGGTGTGCTCACCAATTCTGATATGTATGGGTATCCGGCGAGTCACTATTCTCTGCCGATGGAAGCGGTCGAGCGGATCGAGATTGTGCGCGGTACGGGCTCCCTGCAATATGGAGCGCAGTTCGGGGGCATGGTGAACTACGTCACCAAGCGTGCCGACACGACAAAGCGTTTCAGCTATGAGAACATCACCACGACCGGATCGTATGGCTTGTTCAGCTCTTATAATTCGGTTGGCGGGCAGATCGGAAAAGTTGAATACTACGCGTATTACCAAAAGCGTGTATCGGACGGCTATCGCGACAATGCCTCGAGCAAAAGCGATGCGCAGGCTTTGGTGTTAGTTTACAAGCCCACCCGCGCGCTCAAGCTCACGGCCGAGTTTGCCAGGTCTACATATACCTACCGCATCCCAGGTCCATTAACCGATGCGATGTTCCAGGCGGACCCGCGACAGTCTACGCGCACGCGCAATTATTTCAACCCTGAAATTTATGTGCCTTCGATCACGGCAGATTGGACGATCAGCCCGCGCACCAAGATGTCGCTTACAACCTCGGCAGTGCTCGGCGCTCGGAACAGCGTCCAGTTTGATAAACCGGCTGATGTGGTCGACGCGATCAACCCCGCGACAGGTCAATACGCCGCGCGTCAAGTCGATATCGATCATTTCAACAGTTACACAGCCGAGTGGCGCGTGTTGCATCGTTACAATTTCCTGGGCAAATCACATTTGCTCACGAGCGGTATGCAAATCTTTAATAACGATTTACACCGCCAGCAGCTGGGTAAGGGAACCACTGGCACAGACTTCAATCTCGGGTTGACGGAACCAGGGTTTGGTCGCGACTTGCACTTCAAGACCAAAAACGTGGCACTCTTTGTTGAGAACAGTTTCAACCTGACACCAAGGTGGTCGGTGAACCCGGGCATTCGGTTTGAGACCGGCAAGTCCGATATGACCGGTACCATTACTTATTACGATCCTGGAAATTTACCCAACACCATCAGGCATCAGTTTCCGCTGTTGGGTTTGAATTCCCAGTTCAAAGTAACGGAGCAGAGCAATGCGTATGCGGGCTGGTCTCAATCGTATCGTCCTGTGATCTTCAAGGATATCATCCCTGCATCTACGTACGAACAAGTAGATAAGAATCTCCGTGACGCGCGTGGGTCGACATTTGAGTTTGGATACCGCGGCCATTCGCCTCATCTGAGCTGGGATGTGGGCGGTTTTCGAATGGTCTATGAAAACAGGTTGGGTGCTTTGGCCGGACACGATGCCAATGGCAACTACTACTTGTTTCGCACGAACATTGGAAATGCTGTGACGTATGGGGCGGAGATCTTCGTCGAATACACGGTCGCAGTTGGCAAGGCTGAGCTATCGCTATTTACTTCTACAGCATTGTTCCATGCGAGGTATACCGATGCCACGGCTCGACAAGGCGAGAGCAATATTGATATTCTCTTTACTCGTACACCGCGCAATCATACGCAGATGCATTGAACACCGTCGTACCGTCGGCGAACGGAGCTGTGGGGTTGGTGCCATCGTATGGATTGGTGGACCTGAATGCCTCGTATAATTTTGGAAATCGACTGACCTTCAAAGCGAACATGGGTAATGTGACCAACGAACACTACTTCACGAAGCGCCCGAGTTTTTATCCGGGCCCTGGTGTGTGGACCTCCGATGGTCGAACCTGGTCGTTTACGTTGTCAGTCAAGATTTAGGACTTGTGAGGTAGGTTATCGTTAAAGTGTGAGAGGTCGCTCCAAGCGGGCGGCCTCTTTTTTTTAACGCGCTAGGAAGATCCCTGCGATGGTTGCGACAAGGCAAAGCACGACGCTCGCCAGGACGTAACCAAGAGACGAAAGGTGGGCACCTTGTTCAATGAGTTGCCACGATTCGAGGCTGAAGGTGGAGAAGGTGCTAAAGCCACCACAGAAACCGACAGCCCAAAACAAGCGTGAATCTGCGGAAAAAATCTGGCGATGATCGACCAGTCCAACTACGATTCCGAGCACGAAACAGGCGACCACATTCGCCGCTAGGGTTCCAAAAGGAAAGGTGAGTGTGTGCAACGTGTTGACCCATTTTCCGAAGAGGAAGCGAACCACACTCCCAAGGCCGCCGCCGGCAAATACCAGGACGAGCGTTTTCACGAGACAGGAAGTTTACTTCTTTCCGCGTGCGTTAAGTCCAAGTCGGCAGTAATACCTTCAACCGTTGGCCGAAGCAATAAGAACACGAAAAGGATGACAGGCGCGATGTAGAGAAAGAGGAGCTCGGCAGTGATCAATGCGGCCACACAGCAAAATAGGAATGGTAATTCAAAAAGTGCGCCCCGGATCACCACCGCTGCCAAGTATCGATTCAGTTTTTGATCTAGCGGTAGGTCTTTCGAGATCGCCTTGAGTTGGATCTTGAAGATAAAGTACCCGGCGGCCATTCCACCCGGCACTAAGAACATGGCCACCTGTTGCAATACCAGCGCTTGCGAATAGTCAGGCTCACCGAAAGCGCCATTGTAGATTGCGAAGGCAATCGCGCCGCCCGTCACAAGTTGACCAAGTGCTAATCCGAAGAAGATAATCTTGATCTGCTTGAGCTTGTCTGATACAGGATCGGTGTGGGGCATGGTTCAAGTTACTTATTTGTGGAGATCATGTTCGACATGATTGCGAAAACCTTCTCGCGTAAGTCTTTCACTTCGGCAAGGGTGAGTCCGACCGTTGGAATGGGTTCACCTACGAGCACCGTGATCTTACCCGGTTGGATGTGGAATCGACCGGGAGGCATAAGTTTACCTGCGCCCACCACTACGATTGGGAGAATCGGTTCTTGAGTTTCGACGGCAATACGAAACGCGCCATCATAAAAAGGTTGCAGTGGCTCCTTCGTCCTGTTCTGGGTCCCTTCCGGGAAAATCAATACCGAGATTCCGACACTAAGAATCCTTTTCAGGTTTTCGATGCTTCGCCGGCGGCTTTCGTTGCTGCTGCGGTCGACCACCACGCACATCACCTGCGCGATCCAACCAAAGACTGGAATCTTGAGAAGCTCTTTCTTCGCCAACGCCCGGAACTGTCCCTTCATGGTGACGACCAACGCAGGGATATCCATGAAAGAAGTGTGGTTGCTCACGAAGATGTAGGATTTGCCACGCTTGATTCGGTCGCGGTTCCGGATGTCGTACGGGATGAAGTTCAATACACTAAATATCCTCGACCAAGCTTTAATAAAGAAATGTGTGACGACGACCGCGCGTTGTCCGAATAATGGAGGGATGAGGAACCCAGGAAGGAAAAGGATCATGACACTCGAGAAGACGAGTAAAACCCAGATCACATAAATCTTTGAGAAAATTGACTTGAGGAAGGACAATGGGATAGATTTTTAGTTCGCAGCAAGGGCAAATCTAATTTCTAAAATCCCAAATAGAAAATCCTACTTCTTCGGTTTCCGGACACTCTGTTTCGAAACGTCCTTGGTTTTTGATGAAGTACTCCACTGATAGCATTTTTTTAGGAGCATTTCGAACGCGGTAAGGTCGATGTCTGAGAGCTTGTTTACATACAAGCATCCAACGCTCGATTTCAGCTTGCCCAGTTTTTTCACGTCGTCAGGAAAGTTATCCAAGGCGCCGTGCAAGTATAAAGTGATATTGGATTTGCGGGGGGCAAATCCAATGCGGAAGATATCGCCAGAGCGACCGGAATCGTACTGGTAGTGGCGCGTTCCGAACCCAACCATGTATGGTCCCCACATCGTTGCCGGTTCACCTGACGCGCGCTCCATCAATGTCACGATCTTTTTGCAGTCGTCGAGACGGTCGCCGGCAGTTTTCTTTAGAAACGCATCAACGCTCGCGGTGGTGGGGGTCGTTTTGGATTCTGTTTTTTTGGCCATCCCCTAATTTACGCCTTTCTTCGGGTCCCAAGACTTCTGCAACTTCCTCACAAAAATGATTTGTCCCGTATGGTATGCATTGTGAGTAGCCACATTTGCAATAGTTGGCGCCATCTCTTTTAGCTTTGACTCGGGAGCATCTTGGATCACTTTTTCGATACCATTCAATACCGCATCGAGGCGTTTTACCAAGTCATTCCATGTCTTCTGGTCAAATGAATCGAACGTTTCGTCGTTGTTGCCCTTAAAGTCTGCAACTTTTTCACCTTTTAGCTGCGCCAGTACGCGCTCGTTCCAGAACACGAGGTGGTGTGTAAGTTGACCGGCTGAATGGTTGCCGCTGCCGTCTTTCCATGATGCTTGCTCGGCCGTCATCCCCTCGATGGCTACGTTGGCGGGGACAAACCAATCCTTCGCGTCGTGAGTGCTCTTCATTTGAGCGAGGAGCACGGAGCGAAGGTCTTGCGCAGTAACGATTGTAGCTACACAAAGGAAAATAGTCGCGAATAAGAATTTCATGGTCGTTGGATTTGAATGTCGAGAGTTCGTTTGTATGTCGACGAGGACAAGCTACCCAATCCTTCTGTTCCGTCAACCTGATCGGAGGTTACTGATTAACTTTTCCGACGGAGTCTCGCCATGTAGAAGCCATCGTATCCCCCGGACGGCGGGACTTGCTTTTCCTCTTCCAATTCAAAGCTAGCAGTGTTTGCTAGAAACCGGGACACTTGCTGTTCATTTTCTGAGGGCAAGATGCTACAAGTAGAATACACGAGCAGTCCCCCCGGTTTGACCATCGTGCTATAATCCTGCAGGATACCTGCTTGAGCAACCTTTACGGTTTCGATGAAAGTGGGAGATAGCTTCCACTTCGCATCGGGATTTCTTCGAAGGACACCTAGGCCCGAACACGGCACATCGAGTAAGACGCGATCTGCCGACGCCGCCAATCGTTTGATTGCTTTGGTGCTTTCGATCGCCCGCGTTTCAATGTTTGTTGCTCCGGCACGACGCGCTCGTTTCCGAAGTTCTTCGAGTTTCCATTCTTCGGGGTCCATGGCGAGAATTCGCCCTTTGTTTTCCATGAGGGCCGCCAGGTGCAGGGTTTTGCCGCCGGCACCTGCGCATGCATCGATGACACGCATGCCGGGTTCTGCCTTGAGGAAGGGAGCGATCAGTTGCGACCCGGCGTCTTGAATTTCGAATAACCCTTCTTTGAAGGCCGGAAGCCTGAACACGTTCTGTCGTTGTTCGAGCACGAGTGCATCTGGCAGACCGGGCACGGGTTGAACATCGGCTCTTTCGTCGTACAACACTCGCTGTAAGTCTTTACGCGAAATTTGAAGCGTATTTGCGCGCAGAACCACCTGGGCTTCTTCGTTGAGCGCGTGAATTTCAGAATCCCATTTTGCGCCCAATTCACGCTCACACAACTCGTCCATCCAATCGGGGATGGATTCACGGATCCGCCTGACACTTTGAGCGTGGGCTTCACGTTTGTCCCAACCCGAGAAAGACAGGTCGGAGAACTCGCGCCATTCGGGGAGTGGAAGTTGTTGCCAGTGGATCCACGTACCAAGTAGTTGCCACGCCGAGGGTTGCGATTTCCCAGAGAGTTCTTGCAACAAGCGATACCATCGCACGATCTCGTAAGTGGTTTCGGCGATAAAACGACGGTCGCGGGCACCCCACTTCGGGTTTTGCTTTAAAACCTTCTCGATCACCTTGTCGGCATACCGATTCTCGTCGAATATTTCCGTCAATGCTTCGATGACAGCCGCAGATGTACTTCGATGGAAAAGGGAAGTTGACACAGATTTTGCTTAGGTGAACAGTTCGAATTAACCCGTAAATTTACACCACCGCTTTTTGGCGGACATCAAACACCACTTTTTTATTATGAGAACCAGCCTGATTGTCGCAATCGTGTTGCTGCTAGCGACCACCCGAATGCAAGCCCAAGTGGGTAATTTCTTGAAGGAACGTGTGGAAAAGGGAACCAAAGCGCTGAAAGACAAGGCCGCCTCCAAAGCCGACGCCGACCGCGATCGACTCGACTCAACCGACTTCAACTATGCCATCACCGTGATCGACAACAGCGGCATGATGAATATCCGCGACAAGTCGGAAGTGATGACCAAAGCAAAATATGCTGCTTCGAACCTATTCCTAAAAGACAATAGCAAAGGTACGCCCCCTGCACAACGTTGCCGCGATATGTTGGGCACCGCTCAATTCTTTTACGAAAAAAGGCAATTCAAGCTTGCCGAGTTCTATTTCTTAGCAGCAAAGACAGCTTATGAGAATGAAAACCTGACAGATAACATCAATTATAGCAAGACGTTTTCGGATCTCGGTCTGCTTTACGCGACGTTGGGACGGTTCAACTCGGCGTCCCAATTCACGCAACAAGCGCTCGAAATGCGCGAGGAGAAACTAGGACAAAAGAGCTTTGGATACGCGGCTTCCGTGAACAACCGCGCCGTATTGTACCAGGACTTGGCCTATTATAATGAGGCTGAAAAGGATTTCGATGCTGCAAAAGGTATCGTCAAGGAGTTGCTAGGAGAGGGGCAGGAGATGTCGATTGTCCTGAACAACCAAGCGATCTTGTACGCCGAGATGGGTCGAAACGACGAGGCCATCAATAATCTGAAACAAGCGACGGCAATTTTGGACAAGGCCCAGAAGAAGTCGATCAACAACCAAGTTGGCATCCAGTCCAACTTGGCGTTGTTATACCAACGCACGAACAAGTTCACCGAGGCGGAAGCGATCTACCTGAAGTTGGAAAAGGAACTCGGCGCCACGAACCCATATTATGCTGGCGTGTTGAACAATCTCGCGCTCTTGTACGTGCAGATGAACAAGCCTGAAAAGGTTGAGGACTACCTCAAGCGCGCGGCCGCTGTCTACAAAACCAAGTTCGGCGAAGAGAGCCCGAATTACGCCAAAGTGATCGGCGACCAGGGTTGGTATTACCGTACCCGCGAACGCTACGCGGAAGCCGAACCGTTGCTCCTACGTTCGATGGAGATTCGCGAGAAGACACTGGGGACAGACCACCCCGACTACGTGCGCTCAAGGGAAGAGGTCGCAATCTTATACTGGAAAAACAAGCAATGGGAGAAAGCAAACGATCACTACAAGATCGTGATGGGAAAAACCATCGAGTTCATCAACAAGTACTTTCCCCCGATGAGCGAAGCCGAAAAGACCAAGTATTGGGACGTGACGTTTCCGAGGTTTCAACGGTTCTACAATTTCGCCATTGATGCCAGTGCTACCATGCCGAAAATCGTGGAGGATGTATTCAACTATCAGACTGCTACCAAGGCGCTGTTGTTGAACGCGACGAGCAAGGTGAAGACATCGATCCTTCGAAGTGGTAATCCTGATTTGATTCGCGATTACATGACGTGGCTCGATCAAAAAGAGTCGCTCGCACGCTACTTCGCGCTGTCGAAGGAAGAAATCCGCGATCTGAAGATCAACCTCGATTCGATGGTGCAGTCGGCGAACAGAATGGAGAAGTCGTTGTCCGAGAGGTCTACCGATTTCTCGAACGGTTACACGACGCAACCCGTGAGTTTTGAAACCATTCGAAACGCCCTGGGCGATCAAGAAGCGGTGGTCGAGATTATTCGCGTTCGAGGATACAATCAGGATTTTACAGAGGACTCGCGCTACGCGGTGTTGACCATGACCAAGACATCGACTTCGCCGGTGCTCGCGATCTTAGACAATGGCAATCAACTTGAAAACAGGTATGCTAAGTTTTACAAGAACGCGATTCAGCAAAAGGCGCCCGATGAATATGCCTATGCACAGTTCTGGGCACGTATCGAGCCCACACTTGGCGGCAAGAAGACGGTGTACATTTCACCCGATGGTGTCTACAACCAAATTAATCTCAACACACTGAAGAATCCTGCGGGTGCCTACCTCCTTACTCAGTATGACCTCATCACGATCGGCAACTCGAAAGACTTGTTGGCACTTAAGTCGCGGAAGCCCGTCGTGAAAAAAGATGCGATGTTGATCGGGTTCCCCGACTACGGAGGATCAAACGTGCCTGCACTGCCAGGAACAAAAGTTGAACTCGATGCTGTAAACAAAGTTTTGAAGGCAGCCGGGTTCCAAGTGAAGCAGTTCATGCAGAAAGAAGCATCAGAGGCCGCGTTGAAAGCGGTGAAAGCTCCGGCATTGCTGCACGTTGCCACCCACGGCTATTTCAAGCAAGATGCAGACGTCGCGAGCGAAGATGGAACTAGCATGGAAAATGCGCAAGCCAATCCGCTCCTCCGTTCGGGACTACTGCTTGCAGGCGCCGCCACCACGATCGCTGGAACAAACAATGTGGATTTGACAAGCAACGACAACGGTGTATTGACTGCATACGAGGCGATGAACATGAACTTGGATGGGACCGACTTGGTGGTCTTGAGTGCGTGCGAAACCGGCTTAGGTGAAGTGAAAGCAGGAGAGGGCGTGTACGGATTGCAACGCGCCTTTTTAGTGGCGGGCGCCAATGCGCTTATCATGAGTCTCTGGAAGGTGGACGATGCGGCGACCCAGCAGCTGATGACCTCATTCATGACCAACTGGACGAAAACCGGCAACAAGCAAAAGGCTTTCAAGCAAGCGCAGACACAACTGATGACCAAGTTCAAGGAACCGTATTATTGGGGCGCGTTTGTGATGATGGGAATGTAGAGATTGGGAATTGGGAATTGAGAATTGGAAATTTTGAATTTAGTGAGGGTTGAGAGGAGCGTGTTGTAAATGGGGCGCGCGTCGGTTGGTGAATGGCTTCTGGGTGGATCGCTGAGTGACAACTTTGTTTTATCGTCCTCCCGCCTATTTTCATTAACCCACACAAGAATTCTCAATTCTGAATTCTCAAACCTAAATTTTAGTGAGGGTTGGGGAAAGCTGGTTGTAAATGGGAGACGCGTCGGTTGGTCAATGGCTTCTGGGTGGATCACTGAGTGACACCCTTGGTTTATTGACCTCCCGCCTATTTTCATTAACCCGCACAAGAATTCTAAATTCAGAATTCTCAATTCTTAATTCTAATAATTTCTGCCCATTTAAATCCCATCATAATCGAGAGCCATCCGAGTAGGATCACGAACTCTTTGTAAGAACCGCCGACATCGGTAACGGTGCCACGTACGCGTGGGAGGTAAGTCATGAAGAAAATGAACCACACGTAGTACAAGTAAACTAGTACAGCTTGTTGATAACGCTTTGTACTCAGTTGCTGCGCCTCCCACCTGTCGTGAAGCCAAGGCATTGTGAAGATGAAAGCATAAGCGATCATGCCACCGATGGCGCGTGTCCATACGGGTTGGGCGCCACTGAAATACAAGTACGAAAGCACCTCGAATAAATGGATGCCGTGCGCTACGGCAAATGCTAGAAAGAATTTGTTCGACAGTAATCGACGGACATTCAGAAATGGGTGTTTATGAAATAGGAAGATGGCGCTAAATACACCAAGCGACACGCGGCCGGAGAAACGCGTCACCGCTTGCAGGCCCTCGAGTGTCCATCCATAAGTCGCAATCCCATAGATAATCGCCATCAGTTCCAGCAGCAAAATGAGAGGAAGAGCGCTACTGAAAGGCATGGGTTGGCAGGTTACAATTTCGTTGGACGGCAGTTCACGAAAGTTAAAAATTAATACCTTTAATCGACCTCATACCATGAAAAAACTCATCCTCCT
>JBGAGB010000039.1:0-40568 GCA_044226945.1 Cyclobacteriaceae bacterium
TTAGCTATGTCGAAATTTGATTTGATCGTGATCGGTTCAGGTCCTGGCGGATATGTTGCAGCCATTCGTGCTTCCCAACTCGGGATGAAGGTTGGCGTGGTAGAAAAAGCGGAACTTGGTGGCATTTGCCTCAACTGGGGATGTATCCCTACCAAAGCATTGTTGAAAAGCGCCAGTGTGTTCGAGTACATCCAGCACGCCGCCGATTACGGGATTAATGTGAAAGAAGCGTCACCGGACATTAAAGGGATGGTGAAGCGCAGCCGCGACGTAGCAGCCTCTATGAGCAAAGGCATCCAGTTTCTTTTCAAGAAGAATAAGATCGAGCACATCGCCGGTTACGGCAAGTTGAAAAAAGGCGGGAAAGTTGAAGTGACGGACGCCGCTGGTAAAAAAGTTGATTACGAAGCGAAGCACATCATCGTGGCTACAGGTGGCCGGTCACGTGAGCTCCCGAGTCTACCGATCGATGGCAAGAAGATTATCGGCTATCGCGAGGCAATGGTGTTGGAACAACGCCCTCAAAAATTGTTGGTCGTTGGATCTGGCGCCATCGGTGTCGAGTTCGCATATTTCTACAACACGATCGGTTCCGAAGTCACCATCGTGGAATTCATGCCGCGCATTGTTCCCGTGGAGGACGAGGAAGTTTCAAAACAACTGGAGCGTTCTTTCAAGAAAGCCGGAATGAATATCTACACCAGCTCTGAGGTGACGAAAGTTGACACGTCGGGCAAAGGCTGCGTGGCAACGGTGAAGACCCCCACTGGCGAAATCAAACTGGAAGCGGATGTGGTATTGTCTGCCGTAGGCGTCACCACCAACTTAGAGAACATTGGCCTCGAAGACCTCGGTGTGAAAACTGAAAAAGGACGCGTGGTCGTTGACGACTTCTATCGCACCAACGTACCTGGCGTGTATGCGATCGGCGATATTGTGAAAGGTCCTGCCTTGGCTCACGTTGCCTCGGCCGAAGGGATCATCTGCGTCGAGAAAATCGCGGGTCAAAATCCTCATGCGCTCGACTACAATAACATCCCTGGTTGCACTTACTGCTCACCTGAGATCGCGTCCGTTGGATATACGGAAGAAGCTGCGAAGAAGGCAGGCTACCAAATCAAAGTTGGCAAGTTCCCTTTCACCGCTTCAGGAAAAGCGAAAGCCGCTGGTGCTCCTGACGGGTTTGTGAAAGTAATCTTCGACGCCAAGTATGGCGAATGGTTGGGTGCGCACATGATCGGATACAACGTCACTGAGTTAATCGCTGAGGTGGTTGCTGCTCGTAAGCTTGAAACTACCGGTCACGAGATTATCAAATCGGTGCATCCACACCCTACGATGAGCGAAGCCGTGATGGAAGCTACTGCTGCTGCTTACGGAGAAGTCATTCATATTTAATTCGAGGTCGTGAGGTCGCCTACCGGCCTCGCGTCCTTTACTTGCTAACTTCATTATCCTGAGAAGAGCCACTATATCGGAAGCAGAGTTAGTTGCCAAGCTGAAAGCCCGCGAAGTTTCGGCTTTGGATTATCTCTACGACCGATACAGTGCCGCCTTGAATGGCGTGATCAGCCGGGTCGTGCGCGACTCCGATATCGCAGAGGAAGTGTTGCAAGACGCTTTCCTGAAAATCTGGAACAAGATCGACACCTACGATTCGGCAAAAGGGCGTCTTTTTACCTGGATGCTCAACGTGACCCGCAATTTGGCCATCGACAAAGCGAGGTCGAAAGAAATCTCTCAAAACCGAAAAACCGGCGACATCGATCTTCTCGTAGGTAGAGTAAACCGCGAACAGCAGGTGGAAACCCCGGTGGAGGGGATAGGTGTGCGCGAATTGCTGCATCGACTCCCGGAAGAGCAACGTTTCGTGGTTGAATACCTATACCTAAAAGGTTATACGCAGTCGGAGCTTGCCGAGGAAGCGGGGATACCGCTCGGAACGGTGAAAACGCGGCTGCGGATGGCGATGATGGATTTGCGTAAATGGATAAATCCCAACCCGCAGATGTAAAAGAGAAGCTGTGAACCTCGACGCTTACATATCGACAGGCATCCTAGAATCTTACGCATTGGGCGAGCTGACCGACCTGGAGCGGCTGGAAGTCGAGCGCCATTTGGCGGAACACCCCGAACTTCGACGTGAGTTGGCCGCCATTGAAGAAACCTTAGAGCTACTCATGACGCGCGCCGGAAGTGCGCCTAGCCCCGCTGTGAAAGAGCGCCTCTTGCAAGAGGTGAAGTCACCGGTGCGATCTCTGCCTCACGCGGTAGGGCAAACGCCCTCGAGGGGAATTCTTGTTTGGCAATACGCCACCGCGGCATCCTTGGCATTGGCTCTTGGTGCTGCTTGGATGGCCTATACGTTTTGGGGCAACTGGAAACAGTCGGAATATTCGTTAAACGAAATGCGTGCATTCAACGCACAGGTAGCGCAAGATTACAACCAAGTAAACCATCGTCTTGATTTGATGGAGAACGAGATGAAGGTGATGAACAATCCTTCCTTCATGCGCGTGATGATGAAAGGTACTGACCATGCACCCGACGCGATGGCATCTGTATACTGGAATCCGAAGTCAGAGGAAGTATTTTTGAGCGTATTGAATTTGAAAAGACTCACCTCTGATCAACAGTACCAACTTTGGGCAATCGTAGATGGAAAACCAGTAGATGTGGGAATGTTTGATAGTCCACAGGAAGGCAACGCCATCAACGGGTTGATGAAGATGAAACAGACCGCCGGAGCATCTGCATTTGCAGTTACGATTGAGCCTCGCGGCGGTAAAGGATCTCCTACCATGGAGACGATGCAAGTGGTAGGGAATACGTGAGCTCTTTAGGGAGTTGTTGGTTGTTGGTTTTTAGTTGTTGGTTATTGGTTGTTAGACACTAGCTCATCGCTCCGGGTATTGGGTATTGGGTATTGGGTATTGGGTATTAAAAAATACAACGCAATCCGTCAATAAATCTCAATAATATCCAATGACCAATGACCAATACCCAATGACCAAGGTTTCAACTCAACTGTTGATTTTTGACTCGGCTTTTTGCCGAAGATGATTTGCCTAATCGCAGCACGTCTTGTGCCTGATGGAATTTGTTGCAGCTAAGGTGATCGTCACTTAACGACATAGATTGGTCGTTAGGCATTTCATTTCGTTAGTTTAAGATCACTGCCGCTACAATAGCCCCCGTCGAGAAGGGGCGAGATATCCTCCTTTCCTCCCTTAACTTAAAGACATGGATTGGGAATTGAGAATTAAGAAAATACAACGCAATCCGTCAATAATCTCAATAATATCCAATGACCAATGACCAATACCCAATGACCAAGGTTTCAACTCAACTGTTGATTTTTGACTCGCCGAAGGTGATTTGCCTAATCGCAGCACGTCTTGTGCCTGATGGAATTTGTTGCAGCTAAGGTGATCGTCACTTAAAGACATAGATTGGTCGTTAGGCATTTCATTTCGTTAAGTTAAGATCACTGCCGCTACAATAGCCCCCGTGGAGAAGGGGCGAGATATCCTCCTTTCCTCCCTTAACTTAAAGACATGGATTGGGAATTGAGAATTAAGAAAATACAACGCAATCCGTCAATAAATCTCAATAATATCCAATGACCAATGACCAATACCCAATGACCAAGGTTTCAACTCAACTGTTGATTTTTGACTCGGCTTTTTGCCGAAGATGATTTGCCTAATCGCAGCACGTCATTTAACTGTCGCACCCTCGGTTTTAAATCGAATATGCGTAAACTAGGGGATAGAGGCTGAGAATCAAAAAGTTAAGAAAGCCGATCTTGTTCGCTTGCCACACCAAAAGGCGCATTGTTTATCTCCTTTCTTGTGTGGTCTTGTTGAATGCGACGGTGGTTATCCACTCTATATTCTGTGATGCGGAAAAAAGGATTCATGTCTGTCAGGGGCTATGTGCAACGCGCCAAACTATTTGGCTTTGCGATCGCGGTCGCCATTGTGGCAGCGATTGTGTCGCACTTCTTCCCACACCTATTCAAACCGTAGTCTTTTCCGAAGTTCGTTACGCCTTCAACCCTTCAATTAACGCGAGCTGGTTTCGTGCCCGTACGAGGTTTTGCTCCGGATACTTGATGTGATAGTAAGTATCGCCGCGAAGGTAGTCGGCGAGGAAACGTATCGCCATGATGTACGTCATCATTAAGCCAGCGAATGGTGCTAATTTCCTCTCGTCAGCCGACAGTGCGTTTCCCATTTCAGTCATGTATCCATCGACAACGGCTTCA
Organism: Cyclobacteriaceae bacterium; assembly: GCA_044226945.1. GTDB lineage: Bacteria > Bacteroidota > Bacteroidia > Cytophagales > Cyclobacteriaceae > ELB16-189. The sequence continues at coordinate 4,271 of JBGAGB010000039.1, forward strand.
TAGAAGTGTTTTCTCACCTGCACTTTCGTGAGATCCCGTTCTTCTTCGCCAGCGGGACTCACCAACGTGCGCACTAGGTCGCCGAGGTCATAAATGAAATATCCTTCCATCACGGTATCGAGATCAAGTACCGCCATCGCTTTTTTGGAAGAACCGTCGAACAACACGTTGTTGATCTTGGTATCGTTATGGAAAACGCTTGCCGTCAATGTGCCGCTGGCAATCATTCGTTCATACGTGTCCACGAAAGTATGAAAACGTTCAGTACGTTGGATTTCGATTCTTGCGGTGGTGAGTCGATCGATATGGGCGCCCTTCTTCGCATCTTCGAACTGCTGGTACCTAAGCGAAAGGTCATGAAAGCGAGGGATGGTGGGCCGGAACTTCGTCATCTCACAACCTTTCATGAGTCGCCCGAATCGCGCGAAAGCGATGGCGGCCTCGCGTGCTTCTTGAACAGTTTGTGCTTCGTCGATCGTATACGTGTTGTCGTAATACGGATAAAGCCTCCACGGCGATCCGTCTTCATACACAAGAGTAGATCCGTCTAGTGCAGGAAGTGGCGAGATAAACAGGTACTCCGGAGCTTGTTGTTGCAGCCACACACGAGTCAACTCTAAGTTGGTGGCGATCACTTCCGGGTGACGAAATACATTGGTATTGATCTGTTGGAGTATAAAACTCCGATCGCCTGTCTTGACTTTGTAAGTTCTATTGATGTGACCCGATCCAATTGGTACCGGGTCCGCGACTGGTTGCACGCCGAACTTCGCGAGTACCGATATCATTTTCGCGACCATCACTTAGGTTCTCGATGGATCACCAAAGCTTGGACGGATACTCTCCCTTGTCGATCAACTCCTTGATCTTACGCGACACTTCATCTTTATCCTCTTTGTAAGTGACACCGAACCAAGTAGTACCACCGCTGATCACCTTCACGCGTCCTCGCTTGCGTCGGATCATTTCGTTGACGAACAGTGGGATGTAGAATTCACCCTTCAGATTGCTGTGATTGTCTTTCAAGAATTCCAGGAAGTGTTCGCCGGCAAAACCAAAGACGTCCGGCTGGAAGCCCCAAAAGTTCATCGAGGTCGGCGTTTCTGGGCTCAAAGGGCGATCAAGGTCCTTTTCTTTCGAGATGATCTTATCACCTTCCTTCACGATGGTGGTCCTTTCGACAACCGTTGTGAGGTATCCCGACGCATCGGTTTCGCCGCAGCCGCGAGACACACTTCCATGTTGCGATAATACGTTCTTCAAGGTGAACCCAACCATGGCGTGGTCGTTGTGTGCTCCCGCGCGAAAGAATTGAGAAAGCGAACGGTACGCTTCCTGTCCGTAGAAGTCGTCGGCATTGATCACGGCAAACGGTTCATGGATCACGTCCTTTGCGCAAAGCATGGCGTGACCAGTTCCCCAGGGTTTTGTGCGCTCTGCATTTTGAAACTCTTTTGGGATAAGGGTATCGAGGCCTTGGATGACAAACTCGACCTCCACTTTGCCTTTGAGCTTGGGTTCAAACTTCTCTCGTACCGTGGCGAGGATTTCCTCACGGACTATGAATACGACTTTGGTAAACCCGTGTCGAATGGCGTCGAAGAGCGAGTAGTCCATGATCGTTTCCCCGCTTGGTCCAAAGCCGTCGATCTGTTTTATTCCTCCGTAACGGCTTCCGATGCCCGCGGCGAGAACGAGCAGTGTCAATTTAGGCTGGCTGGTCATTTGGGGTTTGATCAATTAGTCGTATACTCGAAAAAAATCTGGGGCAAAAATAATCTAATTCGAGTCAAAATTATGGCAGACGAAAACAAACAATACCTCGTGTCGATCTCGATCATGGGGGCATTGTTCTTCATATTCGGATTTGTTACTTGGGTCAACGGGCCCCTGATCACTTTCGTGAAATTAGCGTTCGACCTCGACACCGACTCGAAGGCATTCTTAGTGACCACCGTCTTTTATCTTGCCTACTTCATCATGGCGTTGCCTGCCTCTTGGATTCTAGAGAAGACGGGCATGAAAAAAGGGATGGCCGTTGGTCTTATCGTGATGGCCATCGGGGCTTTCGTGTTTGGGCAGTTCGCCGCCTCCAGGAACTATGCATTTTCGCTGCTCGGTTTGTTCATCATCGGTTCCGGCATGTCGTTGCTGCAAACCGCATCCAACCCATACGTCAGCATCATTGGGCCAATTGAAACTGCGGCCAAGCGCATCAGTATCATGGGGATCTGCAATAAGATCGCGGGACTCTCAAGTCCTTTCATTATCGGCGCCTTCGTGTTGAAAGATGTTGACAAATTGGAGACTAAAGTCGCCGCCGCGTCCGACTCACAAACTCGCGAAGCAATCCTCAATGAATTCGCTGCCAGCATCTACCTGCCTTACGTGATCATTGCAATTGTTTTGGTCATTGTAGCCTTTTTGATCACACGGTCGGCGCTACCTGAAATAAAAGCGTCTGCTGTAAATGCACGTTCGGTGAGCAGCGGTGAGACGGAACGCACCAGCATCTTCCAGTTCCCTTATTTGATCCTAGGCGCATTGTGTATCTTTCTTTATGTCGGCGCCGAGGTGATGGCAGGCGATGCCATTGGCACCTATGGGAAAGGATTCAACATTCCGACAGACGAAACTAAATTCTTTACTGCGTACACGTTGATCGGCATGTCGATCGGGTATATCGCTGGCTTGATTGCAATTCCTAAGTACATCAGTCAATCGCAAGCGTTGAGGATCTCAGCGATTTTGGGGATCGTCTTCACGATCGCAGCAGCCCTCACGCACGGTTACGTATCGGTGGTGTTCGTGGCTGCACTCGGACTCGCAAACGCGCTCATGTGGCCCTCTATCTGGCCCTTGGCAATCGAGGGGTTGGGCAAGTTTACCGAAAAGGGCTCGGCCCTGCTGATCATGGGGATTGCCGGCGGTGCCATCATTCCGAAACTTTACGCAAGCTTAAAAGATACTTACGACTTTCAGTTGACGTTTTTCGCGTTGATGCTGCCTTGCTACGTGTACATCTTGTTCTACGCGCAAAAAGGCCATCGCATCGGTCGGTAATTTTGTCACGGGCCCCCTGGATGGCCTGAAGTTTGATCCGTCGTGTCGCTATGAAAAAACTGCTCTTCTTCTTGACGAGTTTGCTTGTACCTGCGTCCATCTTGGCGCAATCCGAACCATTCGTCGCCACCGATCTCACGCAGGAAAATCTCTTTACAGAGAACATCGAAGGCCCAAACGTGGATACGAACAATAATCTCTTTGTCGTCAACTACCAAAAAGATGGGACCATTGGGCAAGTGTATTCCGATGGGTCTGTGTCGTTGTATGTCACTTTACCATACAAGAGTGTGGCAAATGCCATCATGTGGGATGCGAACGGGAATATGCTGTTGGCCGACTGGAAGGGACATAACATCCTTCGCGTGAACACAAAAAATCGGCGGGTGTCCGTTCTCTGTCACCATCGTGGGTTCAACCAACCGAACGACATCACGGTGAATAAAGCCGGGCAGATTTTCGCAAGTGATCCGAACTGGGCCGACAGCACAGGCAACATCTGGCGCATCGAACCGGATGGGAAAATTTTAAAACTTGCCGAGAACATGGGTACCACGAATGGCATCGAGTTAAGCCCAGACGAAAAAATTCTGTATGTCAACGAGAGCATCCAACGCAAGGTGTGGGCATTCGATGTGGACGACAAGGGAAACATTTCCAATAAACGCCTGTTGATCGAATTTCCTGACTTCGGAATGGATGGCATGAAGTGCGACGCGAAGGGCAACCTCTACATCACGCGCCACGGCAAAGGAACTGTCGCCATGGTGTCGCCGGGAGGTAAAGTCATTCGAGAAATTCAGATGAAAGGTAAAAAGACGAGTAACATCATCTTCGGTGGTCCTGATGGAAAGACCTGTTACGTCACGCTGCAAGATCGCAAGTGTGTAGAGATGTTTCGCTCTGAAATAGCCGGGAAGAAATTCATTCGAACGACTGACAACTAAGTTCAGGAGAACCTCTCGATCAGTTCGTCGATTTTCGTAATAATTGTCTGCTCTCGTTCAGCGAACGTGCCGCGCACCAACACGAACGGGATATTTCGTTTCTTCAGTTCATTCATGAATAGGTCGCTCATCTCTTGACGTCTGTCTCCGAGACCTCGAAGGCCATCTGCCACCCAGGGCACGTCGATGTCGAGAAAAAAGTATAGGTCGTACGCGACTTGTTTCTCCAATTCAAAGAGAACTTCGGGTATCACGCCTAGGTAATGTTGTGAATAAACCTCGGTGGTGATCAAATCGGTATCACAAAACAGCAGCTTGTTGGCGACGCGCGACAGGTCGAATACTCGATTCGTTTGCGCGTGTCCGATTCGAATGATATCGTCTACCGTGAAGTCGTTGGACGTGATCATTTCGCGAGCTACTTCCGGAACCGAGACGGTGTGATACCGTTGTGCCATTTTCAATGCGAGCGTAGACTTGCCCGTGCTTTCGGCTCCGAAGAAGCATATCTTCTTCACGAAATAGGGCCTAACGACAGGTGGGATAAATTCCCAGTACCGAAATGGCTTCGAGCGGATCATTGAAGCTGAGATCGGAACCTGTTGACGGCCGGGGTCGAACTCGACGTGTTGGGCTCCAAGGTTTCGGGCAAGCGGGTCACCATACTCTTCTGAAGAAAATACGCGATCGATTTTTCCGTAAGCATTGGCGATGGCGGTTGCCCAAGCTTTTGTGCGCTCGTGCCAAGGCAGGGAAGGATCGTCGAAATTGTCGATGAGTGGAAGCACTTTCACATGAGGCCATTGCGCCACCAGTTGTGTAAGCCATTCGAGCCGCAAGGATGCTGGGATTGAATATCCCTCGCCGGCGCTCACGGAAACGATGAGTTCGTCGCACTGTAGCGCGCCAAATTCGATCAGTGCTAAGTGCCCTTGGTGGGGAGGTAAGAACTTGCCGATAACGACGCCGCGAATCACGGCGCAAAGAAAGGAATTAGAAGCCGGAATATTGGGGGTTGAAGGACAAAATGAGACTATGAATAGGTGACAGCGTGAGGTTGTCTTGAGCTAGAATTCTTTCGGTCTACCCACGCCCATAGCCACGATACTCCTTCGTCCAATTGATAAGCGCATACACCGCCAAAACACAAAAGACGAAATACAGACCGCTATAGAACAGGAGATCGCGGGAGAAATATACGTAGGTTGCCAACAGGTCGACGAGCAACCACATCAGCCACGATTCAAGCTTCTTGTGCATGAGGTAGTATTGCGCCATCACACTCACCACGGTGATAAAAGAGTCCTGAAAAGGCGCCGCACTTGGCTTACTAAACACCGTTGGAAGCCACTCGTGCAACCTCGTCGCAAACAAACCCAGACATACAGTTCCCACCACTCCTATCGAGGCCACCATCCATCGTTTGCCCGTCCCAAGCAACGTGACACGAAGTTGACTTTTCAGGTTCTCCTCTCCCACCTTTGGATGAGCCCAGCGCCACCATCCAATCACATTGGTGACGAAAAAGAAAACCTGCAAGAACATGTCGGGATATAACTGCGACTGGTAAAAGAGAAAAAATGACAACACCACATTGATGATGCCAATCGGCCAGCTTAACAATTTCTCGCGCGCCGAAAGCGTGACAGCGATAGCTCCGCTCACGAAGCCCAGGAACTCAAGGTAGCTGACCTTGCTTCCGAAAAGTGTAAAAGCAATATGATTGATGTCGAAGAAATTCATGTGCGTCGATCTGCCTTTAAAGCTTGATGCACACGTTCTTCGCGTCAGTAAAGAACTTCAACGCGTCCCATCCACCTTCACGCCCTACGCCAGATTGCTTCATGCCCCCAAACGGAGTACGGAGGTCGCGGTACAACCAACAGTTCACCCAGATGATGCCACTCTTTACTTGCGCCGAGACTCTGTGCGCTCGCTTTAAGTTCTCCGTCCAAATGGTGGCCGACAAACCGTACATATTGCTGTTGGCCATCTCGATCACCTCCGCTTCGGTGTCGAATGGGCTCACGGTCACCACCGGACCAAAGATTTCTTCTTGATTGGTGCGACATGTTTGGGGTAATCCTGTGATCACCGTGGGTGCTACGAAATACCCATTTGCGCACCTTCCTCCAACCGACACGCGATTTCCGCCAGTCAAAACTGTTCCACCTTCGCTTTTCGCCAACTCGATGTAGGATAACACCTTGTTCATGTGAGCCTCCGACACCAACGGACCGAGGTTTGTTGTCTCCTCCGATGGATCGCCCACGACGAGCAACTTGGTACGTCGCACGAGTTCATCGACGAACTTTGAGTAGAGTGATCGCTCCACCAAGATGCGCGAGCCACACAAGCAAATTTCCCCTTGGTTGGCGAACGACGACTGCATCGAAGACGCAATTGCCTGCTCGAAGTCACAATCAGCAAACACGATGTTTGGGTTCTTACCTCCCAATTCAAGCGACAGCTTCTTGAACATAGGAGCTGCGGTGGCGGCGATCTTCCTTCCTGTCACCGTTCCCCCGGTAAAAGAGATAGAAGTGATTCCAGGATGCTCGACGATCGCTTGCCCCACGACAGAACCATACCCGTGCACGATATTCAGTACACCCTGTGGTAGGCCAGCCTCAATGCAAAGTTTCGAAAAGAGATACGCGGTCATCGGCGTGATTTCGGATGGCTTCGCCACCACGGTACACCCGGCGGCAAGCGCTGGCGCAATCTTCCACGTGAACAAGTACAGAGGAAGGTTCCAAGGTGAAATACATCCGGCCACGCCGGAAGGGACACGCAAGGTATAGTTCACAGCCTCGACGCCGGTGACGTGCGCCTCGCTTGCAAAGTGCACGCCCGCTTGCGCATAAAATCGAATGTTAGCCGATGCACGTGGTATGTCAAGAGACCGAGCGAGTTTCACGGGTTTACCGTTATCAACGCTTTCTGCCGTCGCGAGTGGTTCAAGGTCTCGGTCGATCAAATCGGCAAGCTTGGACAAGATCGCGCATCGTTTGTCGGTACTCATTTCCGACCACGACTTAAACGCACCGAGCGCGGCCTGAGCTGCCGCATCCACGTCGCGCTGATCAGAATCCGGAATGAATGAGTAAACCTTGGCTTCGGCCGGATTGACGTTTTCGATGTACAATGACGAAATGGGTGGGACCAACTCGCCATTGATATAGTTTGCAATTCTCTCCATGGGTGGAGATGAAGTTATAGACTACCTGTCCTTCCGCCGTCGACCGGAATGTTGATGCCGTTGATGTATGCTGCTGCTGGTGATGCAAGGAACGCCACCGCCGCTGCCACTTCCGAAGCTTCGCCAATGCGACCCGCTGGAATTTCAGCAATCATCTCCTTCTTCATTTCTTCCACCGACTTACCGGATTTTTTGGCGCGGTTCTTCAACAGCGTTTCAAGTCGACCTGTCATGGCCGCACCGGGCAACACGTTGTTGACTGTGATTCCGTAAGGACCCAATTCGGTTGCGAGTGTCTTCGCCCAATTCGCGACCGCACCACGTATGGTGTTTGAAACACCTAGTCCACGGATGGGCGCCTTTACCGAAGTAGAAATAATATTGATGATGCGCCCGTATTGTGATTTTCTCATGCCAGGCACGAGCGCTTGAACAAGCACTTGATTGCACAACAAGTGATTGGTAAATGCCTTTACAAATTCATCACCTTTTGCGTCGAAAGCATTGCCGGGGGCAGGACCGCCAGTATTGTTGACCAAGATGTGAACCGGTTCCTTGCTAAAATGCTTTTCAAGTCCAGACTGCAGGGCATCAGGAAAATTGAAATCGGCAACTAAATAGTCGTGTTTCTGTCCCAATGGTGTTGGCAACTCTTTCACCACAGCCTTTAGTTTTTTCTCATCTCGGGCGATCAGGGTAATGTCGGCACCGAGAAGCGCAAGTTCGAAGGCAGACGCCTTTCCGATCCCTTGCGTGCTACCGCAAACCACTGCATTTTTTCCGTCCAGTTTCAAATCCATTGGTACACACTTTTGTGTAAATATAGACTTTAAAAACTTAGCTTTACACCTACTCAAACCTTGAAGTTTATGCCGATTCGAAGGCCTTTCAACCTAAAAAAATGGATCGAGGAAAACCGGAATCTGCTCAAGCCTCCGGTTGGAAACAAGAACCTATACGCCGACGCGGGTGACTACATCGTCATGATTGTCGGTGGTCCGAATGCACGCAAAGATTTTCACTTCAACGAGACCGAAGAACTCTTTTACCAACTGGAAGGCGACATCAATGTGCGCATTCAAGAAGATGGCAAACCGGTCGATATTCCAATCCGCGAAGGCGAGATGTTCTTGCTCCCGAGCAACACTCCTCATCGCCCAGAACGTCCCGCAGGAACCGTCGGGTTGGTCATCGAATGCAAGCGGCCAGAACAAGATGTGTTGGATGGCCTAATCTGGTATTGCGAGAAGTGCAACAACAAACTACACGAATACCGCTTCCACCTCGACAACATAGAGAAAGACTTTCTCCCACGTTTTCGCGAATTCTATGGCTCGACGGAATTGCGCACTTGTAAGAAATGCGGTACCGTAATGGAAGCTGATCCGCGTTTCGTCTAGTCGACCAACTGGCAATGGCAAAGTCTTTCCGATTCCAACATGATCGCAGGTACGCACGGCAACTCGATCAAGTTGATCCACTTCGACTCTTCAGATCACATTTTCACATCCCGAAGGTAAATGGGAAGACGGCGATATACTTCACCGGAAACTCTCTCGGGCTTCAACCCAAGGCGGCGTCCAGCTACATACAGACTGAGCTAAAGGATTGGGCAACACTTGGAGTGGAAGGACACTTCCATTCAAAGCGCCCATGGTTGTACTACCATCGGTTCGCCAAGAAAGCGCTGGCACGGATCACTGGCGGTTTGGAATCGGAAGTGGTGGCCATGAATCAACTCACGGTCAACCTCCACTTGATGCTCGTTTCGTTCTACCGACCGCAAGGCAAGCGTTGCAAAATAGTGATGGAAGCGGGCGCCTTTCCATCAGATCAGTATGCCGTAGATTCGCAGATCCGGTTTCATGGGTTAAACCCAAGCGAGGTGTTAGTCGAAATTAGCCCTCGACCCGGCGAAGTTAACCTACGAACAGAAGACATCGTCGCAACCTTGCATCATCACCGCGATGAAATAGCGCTCGTGTTGCTAAGCGGCGTTCAGTACTACACTGGACAATTGTTCGACCTCGCCACCATTACACACCTGGCACACGATGTAGGCGCTTTCGCGGGATTCGATCTCGCACATGCGGTCGGAAACGTTCCATTATCATTGCATGACGACAACGTGGACTTCGCAGTTTGGTGTAGCTATAAGTATTTGAACTCTGGCCCCGGTGGCATTGCCGGAGCGTTCATACACGAACGTAACTTCGAACGGGCACTACCTCGCTTCGAAGGTTGGTGGGGATACCAAGAGGAAACACGGTTCCAAATGAAAAGTGGCTTCGTGCCGATGCCCGGAGTGGACGCATGGCAACTTTCGAACTTTCCCGTGCTGTCGGGCGCTGCGCACCTCGCTTCACTTGAATTATTTCTCAAAGCCGGCATGCAGCGACTACGAAAGAAAAGTGTTCAACTGACATCTTACGCAGAATTCCTGTTGCGTTCTGCCGATCCGGAACAAGCGTCGTTTCGAATCCTCACACCATCCGATCCAAATCAACGCGGTTGCCAGCTTTCAATTTTCATGCTGAAGGATGGACGCAAGGTCTTTAATACACTCACTAAGTCAGGCGTGATCGCGGATTGGCGCGAGCCGAATGTGATCCGCATCGCGCCTGTGCCGATGTACAACACTTTCGAGGAGGTTTGGCATTTCGCACAAGTCTTCGCAAAAGCCATTCAGAAATGAAGCGATCATCCATCACCATTGTCGGAGCGGGCCTCGTGGGTTCACTACTATCGATTTACCTCGCCCGTCGTGGTTACAACGTCACCATCTTCGAACGGCGGGCAGATATGCGCAGGGCCGAAGTCGATCGAGGTCGTTCCATCAATCTCGCGTTGAGCACACGAGGCATCCGTGCACTGGAAGAAGTGGGGCTGGCCAACATCCTTCGTCAAGAAGCTCTTCCGATGAAGGGCCGAATGATGCACGATTTGCACGGCAAACTCAGCTTTCTCGCGTATGGCAAAGAAGGTCAGTTCATCAATTCAATTTCACGGAGTCATCTGAACATGATCCTGATGACGGCTGCCGAAAATGCGGGCGTCACCATTCAGTTTCAACAGCGGTGTGTGCACTTCGAACCGTCAAGGAGCATTCTCACCTTCGAATCCACGCAAGGTAAAACCGATCATCCCTACGACTATCTCATAGGAACCGATGGAGCATTTTCTGCAATCCGGGGAGGACTCCAAACCAGCGGGCGTTTCAACTTTTCACAAGAGTACATCGAACATGGCTACCGCGAGCTACACATTCCGCCCACTCCAAGTGGCGACTTCGCCTTGGAACCCGGCGCTCTCCACATCTGGCCACGCGAAAGCTTCATGTTGATCGCGCTTCCCAATCCAGACAAGAGCTTTACCGGCACACTATTCTTTCCGTTCGAGGGGAACCCGTCGTTTGATACCATCCGAACTGGACACGAAGCAGAGGAGTTTTTTAAGAGCGTTTTCCCCGACACAACGAAAATCATCCCAGACCTCGCACTACAATGGAGCAACAACCCTGCATCATCATTGGTGACCATGAGATGCTGGCCTTGGTCTCTTGGAAACAACGTGTTGCTGGTAGGGGACGCCGCACATGCAATCGTACCGTTCTTTGGACAAGGGATGAATGCGGGCTTCGAAGATTGCCGCGTTCTAAACGAGTTGCTCGACCAACATCATGACGACTGGGCATCAACCATCGATGCATTTGAAGTATCGCGGAAACCTGATGCCGATGCCATCGCGGCCCTGGCGCTCGACAACTTTGTAGAAATGCGCGACTTGGTTGCCGACGAAGAATTTCTGCTCCGAAAAAAGATCGAGGCTCGACTCCACCAGCTGTTCCCCGAACAATGGATTCCGCTATACACGATGGTCACCTTTCGCAGCGACATTCGTTATTCAGACGCTTATGCCATTGGACAAAAGCAAAAGAAAATCATGGATGGGGTGATGGCTATGCCTGACATTCGCGACACATGGGAAAGCTTGGATTTCGCTGGCATCGTGTCGCAGCTTTCGTGACACGTTAGTCAATGTGCAGTTTATACGCTTCGAAACGATTGAGCACTTCTCGCACATAGTTCACAGGTCCATAACAACGGCAATAACCTGCCGACGCAACAGGATCACGATAATACTGCGGTTTGGTTTTCAAGAGGAGGTACTTCTCCACGTTCCCCTCCCATTTGGTGGGATCTGCGCCGTACTTCCGTGCTAAGTTGCGCGCATCAATCACGTGCGATACACCGACATTGTAAGAAGCCAACACGAACTTTAACCGCTCATTTGGATCGTCGATCGTTTTCGCCCACAGGCCATCGAGGTATTGCAGCACCCTAATCCCAGCTCTGATATTTTGCACGGGATCGTAGGCATTGCCCGCTTTGAATTGCTTTGCCGCAGCGGGCATCAGTTGCATCAAGCCCACGGCTCCGGCCCACGACCTCACGTTCGGGTTAAAACCTGACTCTTGGTAAACTATTGACGCCACCAAACGCCAGTCCCAACCCAATGCTTCCGACTCTTTGCGGATCGTTTCGTCGAATACCGACAGCTTTCCTCCACTCAAAGAAGAATAGTCGCTGCTCATTCGAATAGCTGCGGTACGCGGGCTCTTAAAATACTTGTCGTAGATGTACTGAAACTTTCGATTCTTCCGCACTTGATCCAGCCACCGATTGACGGCACTATTGAGTTGGGGTGAATTGGTGCGCGTGGCCCATGCAATTTCTTGTGGCAAACTTATCACCGTTTCAATGTCCAAGTCCGGATAAAGACTCGCGTTCACCATCGCAAAAGTCTGATCGGTCACTGTCAACGGTATTTCGCCGATCGCCACCTGTCTAATCAACGACTCGGTCTCGGCATCCGCACTGTCTTCGACAACTATGATCTTTCCCCCCACTTCTTCGCTCAACCGTGTCAGCCTGTCTTTAAAAGATGAGCCTTTCATCACGTGGACTGTCTTTCCGATCAAATCGGCATGCCGACGAATCATCTTGGTTTCCGCCGAATCCGGGGCATCACGCCAATTGGCTGGCTTCTTTTGAACAAGTACCTGCGTCGTAGTAAAAAGAGGTTTCGAAAACTGGATATAGTGGGTTCGTTCCTCCGTAATAGTCAAAGGGAAAGCAATCACGTCGCCATCGCCTTTGTTGAGACGATCGATCGACTCCTCCACACCGGAAATAATCTTGATTCTTAGTTCAACGCCAATGTCGTGGGCGAACTGCTGCAATAACTCATACTCATAACCCATTGGCTCGCCGCGGAAAATAAAGTAACTGACCGAGTTGTTGTCGACGAGCGCCTCGATATACCCACGGGATTTAATGGAATCTAGATCAATGGCAACTTGCGGGGCCGTCGTAAACGATTGTTCCGACCTCTTTTCGCAAGATTGAAATGCCAACAAGGCGACGATGACCGGGGTGGGCCAAACAGACTTCAAGTTCGCCATATCTTGAATGTACAAAAAAGCGAACAACGATGCTCCACGATTTTCCGGAGCGCTGGGCTACTTCAAAAACGCTCCAACTTCATTCGGGAGGTCTGTTACCATCACGACCACACCTCGCTGAAACAATCCTTTGTAGAAACCCCTGTCGTATGGTGTTCCGCCGTGTGTGGTTACTTCGCTGGCATCGCTTACCATCGAAATCTGCTGCGACCGAATTCGTTCAGTCAAAAGCACGGGCGCATCGCGATTCACGTAAGCATACATGTTGCCGCCGGCCGTTACCGGGCGCAATGGCAATAGATCTTCTTCCTTGGTCACCAAACATGAAATCGCGATCTCGGGAAGGATTGAATACACTTTTAGTGAGTTTTCAGGTTTGAATGTCAGTACCAAGCAACGATCGATCACGTTAGCCTTCTTCACTTTTTCCAACACGACTTGCCAATCGTCGATTTTGACATCCAGCATCAAGTAAATGTTGTGTGTCTGAATAAACTTCAGCAATTGGTCGAATGTCGGAATAGATTCGTTGGTGATTGTTCCGGAGCCTGTTTTCAATTTCAACCCTTTCAAATACGAATCACCAAGTGTTGCGATGTTGCCTGTGCCCGTCGTGGTCCGATCTAGCGTTTCGTCGTGCATTAAATAGAGGCTTCCATCTTTACTTTTTCTGATATCGACCTCTGCCATGAGCGGACGCCCCGCCGCCTTTTCCTCCAACCGTTTCAGCGTCTCAAGCGAATTCTCGGCAAGATGTGGATACATCCCACCGCGATGTGCACACAACATCACTTGCCCGTCGCCCAGCTGGTCTCTCAACGACTGTGCATATGTGGTCATCGAAATGGCTACTAGGATTACAATAAAGTACGTCTTCATGATTCGAATATAAAAAAACCCCGACCGATTGGGCCGGGGTTTTTAATCTTATACCTTATTCCAATTAGTTGAAGGTGTAACGAATACCCAACTGCATTTGCCATACGTTTGCCAATGATACGCTCTTGATGAACGAATCTTGGATCAACACAGTCTGGCCATTGACAACTTGCGTTGCCATGCGGTATGTGGGTGCTTGATTACCACCGTTCGCAATGCTGATCGGAGAGATCGCATTGAAGTTTGCACCAGGAGCAGTATAGCCAACACCCCAACGGCTGTTCAACATGTTACCGAAGTTGAGGATATCAGCACGGAACTGGAGCGTGTTGCGCTTGCCATTTACTGCTACGAAGAATTCGCGCACGAGTGACAAATCGACACGGGTCAACCAAGGTGAGAAACCACCGTTGCGTTCAGCGTACTGGCCACGACGGGTCTTCAAATAAGGGTTGTTGTCGATGTACGCATCGTAAGCTGCTTGTTGGTCTGCTGCAGAGAAGGTCTTAGCAGCAGCGCCAGTACCAACTGTGAATGGCACGAACGTCAACTCAGAAGCGCTGTTCGGCACATAGATCAAGTCGTTGGTTTGACCATCGCCGTTCATATCGTTCGAGTAGATGTAAGAGAACTTCTGACCGCTGGTAGCAGACAAGCCGAGGGTAATCATGGTAGCGCCGCCTTTTTCATCGTCGCCATGGTTGATTCTCCAGTTCGCGTAGCCAATCACGCGGTGTCTCAAGTCGTTGTCTGAATAGCTGAGGCCGAGGTAGTTCTGACCTGAGTTGGTAGGCATGTTTGCCTGCACGGTGCTACCCACTGATTGTACGTCGCGGGCCAAACCATAAGTGTAAGCAAGCATCGCGCCAAGCCCTTTCTTAGTAGGCTTCTCCAATTTCGCAGTGAAAGTGTAGGCATCGCCACGGCTAGTGTTCCTCAACACGAATACGTTGGTCACGTTGGTGTTGTAGAAGCGAGCTACGTTCACTGCAGATGTTTGAGTCGATCCGTTGCTACCGTAAGTAGGGAATCGATCACGACCATCTACACCAGTGAAGGTGCTGTTCGGAGCTTTCAAGTTCGCGTCGATGTAACGCAAACCGTTGATCACCTTGTTGTAGATCACTTCACCAGTAGCAATCACGCCAAAGGGAAGTTTGTAGTCAATCGCCAAGTTTGTTTTCCAAACTGAAGGATACTTCAAGTTAGGGTCGGTAGCATTCACTACGTAAGGTGCCAAGGTGGCGAGGTTCACGTTCGTCGGATCGGGGCGCACGGCTGCAGGAAGATCTGCAGGGCTCAAACGGAAAGGATAAGCTACAGAAGCAGGTCCTGTTGTTCCACCGCCAGAAATGAGGGCAGTGTTCACACCGTTGTTACCCAACTGGTTCGAAACCAATACTTGAGGAATACGAGAAACGAAGAGGCCAGAACCACCGCGGATTTGGAGCACTTTGTCACCGTTTACATCATAGTTGAAACCGAGGCGAGGAGAAAGGAGCAAACGCGTTTTAGGGAATGCACCTGTGTTAACTCCGTAGCCATTACCATATTCGTCGGCGAAAGTAAGACCACCCACGATCGGGTTGTAGAAGTCTTTCGCTGTGCCGTTATCGTAAGCGAAGATATCGCCACGGAGACCACCAGTCACTTTCAGTTTCTCTGTCACCTGGAATTCATCCTGTACATAGAAGCTGTAAGTAGAGGTCTTCAATGTCTGCCAAGGATCTTGTCCGTTGGGCAACAAAGAGTAGCGGAGGTTGTAACGCAATACGGGAACAGGCGACACTGTGTTGGTCGGGTTGTTAACGAAATCGGTGATTGCAGTTTTGAAATCCGCGATGTTACGATATACATACAAACCGTTCGATACAGGGAAGAACAAGTTATCTGACTTGTATTTCTCGATCGCGATACCTGCTGTGATCGTGTGGTCACCAGCGAAGTAAGTCAAGTTGTCGGTGATGTTCAAAGTTGAATAGCGCAACTTGTTGCTAGGTGTGAACGGATCCATACCCAATGAGATATAAGTGGAGTTGGTCGTACCACCGTCTTGAATTTCGATGGTCGGGAACAACGGCGACTTATACTTACGGTCTTCGTTTTGGTAGTTGTAAGTAGCAATCAACTTGTTCGAAATCTTACTACCGAAGTTCGAGTTCAACTCAACTGCTGCCGACTTCGTGTTGTCCATGATGATGTATCCGGTATTTTGAGGAGACATCGCAGTTTGTGAGTTGGTACGGTTACCGAAACCTGCCGTGTTACTGCTGTTCGATCCACTGATGATCTGGTCTGACTGTGAATCGTGTTGTGAGTAACGGATGGCGAGTTTGTGGTTGTTGCTGATGTTGTAATCCAAACGCACGAGGCCTTTCTTACTGGTGATCTCGTTGTTGAATTGATCCAATGCACCGGATTCCCAACCGAGGTTGGTGCGGATAAAGTTGGTCACATCGATCATGTCGGCTTCTGTTACGCGAGACACGTTACCAGACTGACCGCGGCTCAATTGGAACGTCAAAGCAGGCGTGCTGCTGGTGAATTGTTCGTAGTTACCGAAGATGAACAGTTTGTTCTTGATGATCGGAGCACCGATGCGGAAACCGTAGGTCTTTTCATCGATGTTGATACCTGTAAGAGGAGTTGCGTTTACATCGCGACCTGTTGTGTTGGTCGTGCGCGACAACATGTAAACAGAACCTTCCACTTCGTTTGTTCCAGAGCGTGTTACCGCGTTGATAGAAGCACCCGCGAAACCAGATTGACGTACGTCGAAAGGCGCAACGTTCAACTGGATTTCACCGAAGGCATCAAGAGATACGGGAGTGGTACCAGTACGACCACCTGCTTGAGCTGAGCTGCCCAAACCGAAGCCGTTGTTGAACACAGAACCGTCGATCGTGAAGTTGTTGAAGCGGCTATCTTGACCAGCGAATGAGCTACCGTTACCGAACGCGTTGTACTTTACCACATCGGTAACCGTTCTACCGATAGTAGGGACGCTGTTGATCAAGCTTGTGCCGTAAGAAGCAGCAGCACCCGTGCGGTCTGCCGAGAAGATGTCGCTGCGGTCAGAGGTCACCACCAATTCTTCGAGTTGGGTGGCCTCATCTGCGAGTTTTACATCCAAGGTGGAAATCACACCCAAGTTCAAGCCAATGCCTTCAAACACTTGCTCTTTGTAACCGACAAAGCTGACCTTAACAGTGTAAGGACCGCCGACGCGCATACCAGGAATAGTATAGCGTCCGTCGTTTTGCGTAATCGTTCCGTAGGTGGTACCTGAAGGCACGTGCGTGGCCACAATAGTGGCGCCCGGCAACGCTTCTTCTTTGCCCCCCGAAACGCCCACTACCTTACCGGTAATACCGGCTGTGGTAATCTGCGCATACAAGCCAATTGTCGCAACGGCCATCAGCGCAAGCGTTAGTAAAAGTTTTCTCATACGATAGGGTTTTAATTGGAAAAAGGTGGTGCAAAAATATCCTTTTTCCCTTTCGTGATCCGAGGTCAGGGTTTTAAATATTGTGAACAAAACATTCACAAATTGGTAACATACAATGCAATCGATATCGACAAGTAAACGACTGTCTGTCAATACCTTAGAGCGAGTGACTTGATCTTTGTCAGCAACGCTGGCAATTGAAATTTCTTAACATTAGAATTTTCAAAAACGCCCGTTTTCCGGTCGCTATTTCGATTGAAATGGACCAAACTTTTTTCCGCCAGCAAACACCGAAAATTCTTTCCCTCCCTCACCCACACGAACCACTACGTCGCCCTCCATCGACTTGTAGTTGTCGGTCAACCAGCGGCCGTAGGTAACCTTGGTCTCCTCGTGGACGAAAGTGGCAAAGATCTCGCGTGGACCCGGATAGATTGCGGGCGAGATCATTCGGTGGAGAACTTCCTCTCCAGGGTGGTTTGAACTCCAAGATTGTTGGACGATCACGCGGGGTGCCAACGTCGCCAAGAAACTCTCGTTGGTGGCGTCGCGAACACCGTGATGGTTAAGAGAGAGGACCTCCACCTTACCGACAACCTTCGCCACTGGCGTCTCGGTATCGAACCATACGGGCAGCCCAAATCCTTGCAGCCCTGTGATATCTCCACCCGTGAAATAGTCAAATGCGCCGTATGAAATCTTCAACGCGATGCTAAAGGGATTTTCATTGTAATCCTTTAAATCGATTTTCTCGGGGATGATCCTGGTGGTCGAAACCCCTTCCCCTGTCCATAGCTCGCCGTTGTTTTTAATATTCCGTACCGAAAAGCCCGGATAACGAGCAACGATCTGGTCGTTCCTGCCGGCCTTTAAGGATTCGACGTAAAGCCCGCGCTGCGCCGCGACATACTTTCGGAAGCCCGCGGAATCAAAACTGTGTTTGCGAATGTCGACCGGATCGGAGTAGGTCGGGTAGTTGCGATCGATCAACTTACCGACCTTGAAATATCTTACCAATTCAGCAAAAGCTCCATAGTGATCGGGATGAAAATGCGAGATCACTACATAATCGATCTGACGGGCGTGCGGCAAAACACGATTTATATACTTCCTAATGGCGATCGCGGCCGTTGAGTCGACTTGAGGTGAGATGTGCAAAGGATTCGACCGGCGGGAACCAATCGACCTGTCTACCTCTCCCGCGTCGAACAGCATAGTAGTTCCATCGGGGAACACGAAAAAAGTAGCGTTTCCTGAACCAGTATGAATGTGGTGAATGTCAAAGAAGCCTTTTTGCCAAGGCGGCAAATTCTGCCCAAAGGCAGTACAACTGATGAGTGCCAGGAGAATGGCCAAGTTTTTCATGCACCTAATATCGCCGATCGGACAATTTCAAAGTCATCCTCATGTGAATTCAATGTGGCTATTTGCTTCTTGGGCCGCATCCCTTTCGCCAGATAACCCACACAATTCGTTTAGTCCTGACCCAATTCTAAATTCCTAATTCTAAATTCTGAATTCAAAATCCTATTGTACCTCCGGGCAAAATACCATTACTTCCGACTCTTGTTCAACATTCAACTCATGCGGAAACTTCTTTTCTCCCTCGCGATCATGCTTCCTGCCTGCCTTTTGGCGCAGCCTTCGGTCGATCTTTCCTATTATTTACCCGACGGTGTTAAACTCGATCCGTCCATTCCAACGCCGAAGTCCGTCATTGGTCATGAAGTGGGAGAATGGCATGTTAGCCACGACAAGTTGGTTAACTACATGTACGCCCTCGACCGTGCATCAGATCGTATTACGCTAGAGGTAACTGGTCACACCTATGAGGGGAGGCCATTGTTGTTGCTCACGATCACGTCTCCGAAAAACCACCAGAACATCGAACCCATTCGGCAACAGCACCTTTTGCTATCGGATCCCACAAAGTCAGGTTCGCTCGACATTAAATCCATGCCCGCAGTTTATTACTTGGGGTGCAGCATCCACGGCAACGAACCGAGTGGTGCCAATGCAGGTTTGGTGGCGGCGTATTACTTAGCCGCCGCGCAAGGACCAGAAATTGAGAAGTACCTTGACAATACGATCATTCTCTTCGATCCAAGTTTCAATCCCGACGGACTGCATCGCTTTTCGAGTTGGGTGAACTCGCGCAAAAGTATGCGTGTGTCGGCCGACCCGAATGACACGGAACACAATGAACCTTGGCCGGGAGGGCGGACCAATCACTACTGGTTCGATTTGAACCGTGACTGGCTCGTGGCCCAGCTTCCCGAATCGCAAGCACGGATCCGCAAGTTTCAACAATGGAAACCGAATTTGTTGACTGACCACCACGAACAAGGAACCAATGCGTCGTTCTTCTTTATGCCCGGTGTGCCATCGCGCGTGCATCCACTCACGCCACCCAAGAATCAGGAGCTCACACGAAAACTCGGGGAGTATCACGCGAAAGCGCTCGATCAAATCGGCTCGCTCTATTTCACACAGGAGGGATACGATGACTTCTACTACGGAAAAGGTTCGACTTACCCAGACACACAAGGTTCTGTGGGTATTCTCTTCGAGCAGGCTAGCTCACGGGGCCATGCACAAGAATCGGTGAACGGTGTTTTACGATTCCCGTTTACAATTCGGAACCACTTCACCACCATGTTATCATCTTTAAAAGCGGTGAACGAGCTTCGTGAAGAGTTTCTTGCCTACCAACGCGAATTCTATAAGAGCGCGCAGGCAGAAGCAGCAAAGGATCCAGTAAAAGCCTATGTGGTTGGTGCTTCACGCGATCGTACCCGCGCATTTCACTTCGGTGAGATGATGCTTCGTCAAAATGTGGAGTTCTACAAGTTGCCCTCGAATCAAACAATTAATGGAAAGTCGTACGATGCGGAAGCAACGTTCGTGGTTCCCGCCAACCAACCCAATTATCGTCTTGTGAAAGCGATGTTTGAGAAAAGGACGCGTTTCGAGGACAGTCTATTTTACGATATCTCTTCGTGGACTCTACCCCTAGCGTTCGGAATTGACTATGAAGAGCTTAAGGCTCCGATCTCAACCGGCGAGCGCGTTACCTCATTGAAATTCCCGGAAGGTAAGATGTCGGGAGATCAGTCGACTTACGCGTATGTCTTCGAGACGTACGGATATTATGCCCCTCGCGCCATGTATCGACTCTTGAGTCATGGCATTCGGATTAAAGTCTCGAACGAGGTGTTCTTCCATCCGTCCGGTAAACGCTTCGATCGCGGCGCCATTCTCGTGCCATTGGAAAATCAAGATTTAGCTCCCGAGCAAATTGCGGTCTACCTCCACGATGTTGCCAAGAAAGATGGTATCGATGTGTATGGGTTTAATACCGGTCTTGACTATAGAGGTGTAAGCTTGGGTAGCGGTAGCTTTACTGCTTTGCAGAAACCAAACATTGCACTCGTCGTCGATGCGGGGGTAACCTACACCGACGCTGGCGAAATGTGGCACCTACTCGATACGCGCTTCGACATGCCCGTTACTTTGTTGCCGCAGACTGTCCTGAATAATTCAAGCATCGCGCGTTATAATGTGATCATTCTTCCGCCTGGGAACTACAGCACCATCAGTGAATCGGGGAAGGAAAAACTGAAAGCGTGGACGCAAGCGGGAGGCGTCATCATTGGGTTTGAATCTGCGCTTACGTGGTTAAGCAACTCCGGTCTTGGAAAATTCGAGATGAAAAAAGAAGAAGCACCTAAGGAAGTTGCGAAAGCGAAACCTTATGCCGACATCCAGCCGAATAGCGGCGCCCAAGAAACAAGCGGCGCGATCTTCATGGCCGAGGGCGATCTGTCGAACCCTCTACTTTTCGGCTATTGGGATAACCGCATCCCGATTTTTAAAGGTAACAACATCTTCCTTGAGAAAGGGAAAGGTCCATACGCCAATCCACTTACTTATGGAGGCAATCCCTTGCTGAGTGGCTATATCTCGAAACCGAACTACGAAAAGATGAAAAACACTTCAGTGATCGCCGTATCGAACTTGGGTCGCGGTCGGGTGATTGGCTTCAGTGAGGGGATGACCTTCCGCGCTTTCTGGTACGGCACGTCGAAGATGTTGATGAATGCAGTGTTCTATGGGGCGACGTTGGCGCCGGAAGTAGGCAATAGATAATTAAGAATTAAGAATTCAGATTTAAGAATTAAGAATTGAGGTTGCGCGAGTTCTGACAGGGCTGGCTTAGGCAACTTTCATTTCCATGATGCCTCGTTGCTTGTGAATCTTCACTTCGAAGGTTTGGAGCATGAAGGCGTTCATACGGTTTTCGGCGAGTTGAGCGTTGCTGTTCTCCGGAAGGAATACGGTGAGGTCCAGCACCGCCCTCACGAACTGTGGGTTTTGACAAAACCGTTGCGACTGGGTTTGAAAGAACGAGGCCCAATCTTCTCCATACTTGGAGCTATGGTCTTCACCGGTCCAAAGAAACTCGAGTTGGTTTTGACCGAACTTATAACGGTACACGCCTGCTAAGTTTTGGTAGAATGTTGAAAGCGCCTGAAGTTGCGCGCGACGTTCGGGTTGGTCGTCCAATTTGAAAGCTCGAATCCGCAGCGTGAGAGCATCAGGTATACCAAGCGGGTTGTAAATCCGCTCATGATGTTCCTTCACGATTTCGACAAGTGATGAGAGGAGGGAGTCCTGTAGCAGAAGCTGAGCTTCTTCTAAAAGATAATTCTTGTCCAGCGGAAAGAACTTACGGACCACGCGATTGAATGCCCTCGGCGGGCGTCGCAAAGCTAGGGAAAAATTGGGTCTAAATTCTCTAACTACCAGGTTATTTGACACTTGGAATGGAACTGCCACTCGACGACGCCTGTCCTAACGCCTAGGGAATAAGCACTTCGAGTTCACACTAAAGAGTTTATATTTGGTATCCTAACATCCCTACTCATGAGGAAGATCTTCATACTTAGCAGCATTGTCATTACTGCATTGATCCTGGTCTGGGCTTACTTTTGGATCGACGCTTTGTTTGCATTCGTGATCGTGGCACCCCTTATTTATATGGGCGCGGTCGACATCATACAAGCGAAACAGTCGATCCGCCGGAACTTTCCGCTGCTCGGTCGCTTGCGCTATGTTTTTGAAGACTTCCGACCGAAAATTCAGCAGTACTTTGTTGAATCAGACACGGACGGCGCGCCAATCAACCGGAATGAGCGTTCGGTGATCTACCAAAGAGCCAAGAAACAAATCGATACTGTCCCATTTGGAACTCAACTGAACGTCTACGCCGAAGGTTACGAATGGATGACCCACTCCATCGCGCCGAAGGACTTCCACAAGATGGATCATAATCCGCGCATCAAGTTTGGTGGCCGCGATTGCAAGCAACCTTACGACATGAGCGTGTTGAATATCTCGGCCATGAGTTTCGGGTCGCTGAGCAAAAACGCGATCCTTGCTTTGAATGGTGGAGCAAAGCTTGGCGGATTCGCACACAACACGGGCGAAGGTGGACTGAGTCCGTATCACCTTCAACCAGGTGGCGATGTGATCTGGCAAATTGGGACTGGTTACTTCGGCGCGCGCGATAAAGAGGGCAACTTCAACGACGACGCGTTCAAAGCCAACGCGACCAAGCCTAATGTCAAAATGATCGAGATCAAGCTGTCGCAAGGCGCGAAGCCCGGACACGGTGGAATCTTGCCAGGGAAAAAGAACACTCCGGAAATTGCTGCCATTCGTCTTGTAGAACCAGGGACCACGGTATTCTCCCCTCCATATCATAGCGCATTTGGCAATCCGGAAGAACTCATCAAGTTCGTCGAACGACTAAGAACGTTATCTGGAGGCAAACCCATTGGCTTTAAACTTTGCATTGGACGCAAAAGTGAGTTCCTGTCGATCTGCAAAGCTATGGTGAAGCTTAATTCCTACCCGGACTTTATTACCATCGACGGTGGCGAAGGCGGAACTGGAGCCGCACCCCCGGAGTTCACGAACTTCGTAGGAATGCCACTACTAGATGCCTTGGCTTTCGCCGATAACTCATTGCGTGGATTCGGGATCAGAAATCAAATGAGACTCATCGCCTCTGGAAAAATCTTGACCGGTTTTCACATCGTGCGAGCGATGGCTCTCGGGGCCGACACCTGCAACTGCGCACGTGCGATGATGATGGCGCTTGGTTGTATTCAAGCACTGGAATGCAATAAGAACACCTGCCCCACCGGCGTCGCTACTCAAGATCCTTACTTTATGAAGGGCCTCGACGTCACCGACAAAACTGCGCGCGTCGCCAATTATCACAAAAATACCGTAGAAAGTTTCGTGGAGTTGTTGGGTGCTGCTGGGCTCGGTCACCCCGATCAAATCACGCGCACCCATGTGTACCGTCGCGTGTTCATGAACCTCGTAAAAACTTACGAAGAAATTTACCCGACTATTCCAGATGGCTGTCTTCTCGAAGGCGGTGACATTCCTTACGACTACGACACCTACATGTCGAGAGCTGCGTCCGACGCGTGGGAAAAAGTGGAAGCGTAGAAGTGCGTTAAGAAAGCGATTCGCGTTCTTGGAAGTGTACACTTCCGTGACGATGGTGTTCACGAGTGTACGTTTGACCTAACTTTTTGTGGCCCGCGAAGTTGATTTCGCGTTGGCACAATTATTAATACTACTTTTAGGAAATTATTATTGGGGGGAGATTTGAACGTCGGGCCACCACCTTTATTTCACCGGTTTTTCCGTTGGTTTTGCCATCCGGCCATCGTGCGTTATGTCGAGGGAGATCTCCTCGAATTGTACGAAGAGCGGGTTCGCAAACAAGGTCGGTTCCGAGCGAACATCCGCTTCATGATCGATGTCATCTTGTTGTTGCGACCGTCGATTATTCGCCCCGCCGAAGGATACTCACGCCTAAACATGTATGGCATGCTGAAGAATTACATCGTCGTTTCTTGGCGCAACTTGATGCGCTTCAAACTCTTTTCGTTCGTCAACGTCTTTGGGCTTGCACTGGGAATGTCCGTGTGCCTCCTGTTGATCCTCATGCTGAGTGATCAACACCGGTACGAACAATTCAACACCAAAAGGGATCGTGTTTACCGGGTGATCACCCACGCACCGAATGGACGTCAACCGTATGCGACCACTCCCTTTCCGCTTGGCAATTTCCTTGGGGCCAATTACCCGGCGATAGAGAAGACTGCGACGCTTTTCCCAGGTGTGGGTGGGGATGCTCTTGCGAATGGACGCGTCGTTGAAATGCGTGGCTACTTTGCAGACCCTGCGTTTTTCGACTTGTTTGACTTTCAACTTGAAATGGGCGACCGACGATCTGCGCTCGCGAATGCCCGGTCGATGGTCGTCACTCGGGAACTAGCGGATTACTTGTTCCCGGCTGACAATCCGATTGGCAAAGTGGTGCGCTTCTCGGATCGACACCTGCCATTCCCAATCCGCACGGACGGCGACGATCAGGCAGCCGTGGATTGGGGCGAGTTCACGATCACAGGCGTCATCAACCCCGACCTTTATCGTTCTCATTTAAAATTCGATGTGCTTGTTTCTGGGTCCACGTTGCCGGGCCTGCACGCAAACCACTTGGTCGATAACTTGGAGGAAAACTGGGAATGGTACTTCAAGGCATACACTTTTGTGCTGCTCCGTGCCAATAAGACGAAAGACGACCTATCGTTTGCACTCAACGATGCGCTTAAGCGGCACGAATCCGTCATTCAAGCGGATTACGCGAAGGGGTTGTCGTTCGGGTATCAGCCTCTACCCGAGATTCAACTTGGATTAATGGGTAACGACACGAACAACCGGTTACCCATTCAAGGGTATTGGTTTCTAGGTTTGCTGGCGATCGTGGTGATTGTGTCGGCTTGCGTCAACTACACCAATTTGTCGATCGCCCGGGCTCTTACCCGCGCAAAAGAAATCGGCATTCGAAAAGTAACGGGAGCGGCGAGGGGCTCGCTGATGATGCAGTTCCTGTGTGAATCCATAGTGGTGGCGCTCATTGCCCTCGCATTTGCCGTCAGTTTCTTGCTCCTCCTCCGACCAGCGTTCAAAGGACTTTGGGTAAACCGATACCTCGACTTTGAGCTACCCTTGGAACCGGCAGTGTTTGGTTGGTTCTTCCTGTTTGCGCTGGGGATTGGCGTGATCGCTGGATTGTTTCCCGCATTTAGGATGTCTGGTTACCAGCCCATCGCGGCACTCAAGAAAACCGAAGCTGGTGGTCCATCGCGTGGGCGGATGCGAACGGTCTTAAGTGTGATCCAATTCTCTTTCTCGCTTCTGTTTATCACCACTTCGATCCTCGTTTTCAACCAGTTCAGGCATTATATGACGTTCGACTACGGAATTGCCACGGAAAACGTAGTGAATGTCGAACTTCAGGGAGCCGACTATCAAAAGGTGTCGACTGCATTTGCGGGCCTGCCAGGAGTTGTGGCGGTGTCGGCCTCAGATTTGATTCCCGCAGCTGGCCGGACCAACGGCCTCGAAGTGCGGCTTACGCCAACATCCGAGCCAGTGAAAAGCTGGGCGCTCAATGCGAGCGAGGGATTTGTCGACAACTTGGGATTGCAGTTTCTCGCGGGAAGTCAAGTACTGCCTTCAAACGACTCTACTTCCATCCATGTGCTCGTCAACGAAGCGCTGATCACAAAACTTGGGATTGATCACCCAGCATCCGCCGTTGG
Source organism: Cyclobacteriaceae bacterium (assembly GCA_044226945.1). Taxonomy (GTDB): domain Bacteria; phylum Bacteroidota; class Bacteroidia; order Cytophagales; family Cyclobacteriaceae; genus ELB16-189. The sequence continues at coordinate 29,967 of JBGAGB010000039.1, forward strand.
ATTGGCTCTAGATGGGAACGAGCCGGGGCGGCCTTTTATCGTGACCGGCGTGTTGAAGAACTTCCGACATCAGTTACCCATCAACACGCATGAGATCGGTCCATTGGTCATTTTCAACCGTCCTAGTCACTTCAAGTACTTAAACGTGCGGGTAGCGGCCACCAGCGGTGCGGCATTGATCGCCGAGATGCAAGAAAAATGGAAAGGGATTGATCCATTGCACCCCATGAAGTACGAATACTACGATCGTGAACTGGCTGCCACACATGAAGCGATCTCGGACTTGGTTGCCATTTTGGGATCTATCGCGGTATTGGCGGTCGCAATCGCCTGTTTGGGTTTGCTTGGTATGGCGACGTATATGACTGAGCGCCGTCGGAAGGAAGTTGGCATTCGTAAAGCAATGGGTGCCGTTGATTGGGGGATCGCCGTGCTTCTTTCTCGGGGATTCATCAAGATTATAGCTGCATCGGTAATGATTGGCGCTCCCTTGAGTTACTTCCTGAACAACTTTTGGCTTCAATACTTGCCTAACCGTGTCGAGTTTGGGTTTACAACGGTGTGCATTGCGACCATCTTGCTCATGATACCTGGCTTAGTTACCATTTCAAGTCAAACTTATCATGCTTCGAAGGCTAAACCTATCGATACCTTAAGAGAAGAGTAGTGGAATGTCTACACTTTCATGTTCAAATGCTAACAATGAGTGTTGATCATTGAATATTGAACTATGTTGATTTATATTGCAACTAGTTACACCAACCACTACAATTAAGATGAGTATTGTTGAACCGATCGTTGAATCCGACCTTGGCGAGGTAGCCGAGATACGGATTGATCCCATTACGAGCAGTCGATCGCTGCATTCTATGAAGCACTTTCGTGCCAATGAGTTCGTGGTAGGATTCATTTCTAGGGCTACCCACACCGAACCGAACTATTTGACCGTTCAAGTGGGCGAAAACCAACACATCGAGCTATTCCCTGAATGCTTGGAGTGCATGAACCACAGTTGCGATCCCAACTGCTTCTTCGACACCACGACAATGGAAATGGTGACATTGAAACCCCTTGTCCCAGGCGAAGAAATGACGTTCTTCTATCCTTCTGCTGAATGGGATATGGACAGCCCTTTCGCTTGCAATTGTGGCAGCCCCAATTGCATTGGCGAGGTAAAAGGTGCGAAATACCTTCCCGAAAGTGCGCTGAAGCGTTATCGCTTCACCGATTTCATTCGACGGAAGCTCGTCGCCCGCTAAAATCCATCAAGAGGCTGTCCTACAAGGCAGCCTCTCTTGTTTTTGGAGGATTATATTGTACTCCCGGGAATCTTTCGCTCGTATCAGACAACAACTGGGAAATTGGGAGTGTAAAGCAATCCTTTTTCCTTTGTCATAGTAATGAGGGATATATACCTGTTTAGCGGACTTGGCGCAGACATGCGTGTCTTTCAAAATATGAATTTCGGCGAGCATCGAGTTCACTACATCGAATGGATGGCACCGAATGAGGGGGAGACACTTTCAGACTACAGTTCTCGCATTGCCGGCGGAATTCAGTCACACAACCCGGTTTTGATTGGAGTTTCTTTTGGCGGAGTCGTGGCCCTCGAAACAGCGCGGCACTTACCGAACAGTCAAATCATTGCTATTTCTTCGGTTGTTCGGACCAAATCGCTCCCATGGTATTTTCGGGCAGCGGGCAAACTAAGGGTCCATCGACTTGTTCCAAAATCGATGATGAAACAGTCAAACCGAATCATCGAATGGTTGTTTGGCGTAGTCGGTAAAGACGAACGCAAACTGTTACGCTCCATCTTATTGGACTCTTCCCCAGAATTCACCAGCTGGGCAGTCGACCGCCTGCTGTCTTGGAAAAATGACTCTGTGCCCGCCAATTTGATCACAATCCATGGAACCAAAGATCGCCTTCTCCCTTCAAGGGATGCAAAACATCACATCGACGGTGGCGGCCACTTTATGATCGTAACCCATGCATCAATCATTTCTAGCTTGATCCGCCAGATTCTTGATGCCCCGAGCAATGGCCTCGACTGAGCTATTCTAATACTCGCAGAACGATCACATTATCGAAACCTGAAACATCAGTTTAACTTTGTTCCAATATGAATATCTCTGATGCCTATAATGAGTGGTCGGCGCAGTACGATACCAACGTGAACAAGACCCGCGATCTGGAGAAACTTGCCGCGCAAACACTTCTACAAAACCTTGACTACTCCAAGGTGCTCGAACTTGGGTGCGGAACAGGGAAAAACACCCAGTGGCTCGCCGAACAGGCTCAGTCGCTCATGGCCTTCGACTTTTCCGAGGGGATGATGGCACTCGCCAAGAAAAAAATTACCGCCGCACATGTGCAGTTCGTGCAAGCCGACCTCAACCAAACATGGCCTGCACCAGATCACACCTTCGATCTCGTCACCTGCAGCCTTGTCTTGGAGCATATCGACAACCTCACTCACATTTTTCAGGAAGCCCATAGAGTCCTCCAACCCAAAGGGTCGTTCTACCTTTGCGAACTTCACCCTTTCAAACAGTACGGCGGAACCAAAGCGCGGTTTGAACGGGGCGACAAAACCATCGAACTGCCCGTATTCATCCACCATGTGTCCGATTATGTTCAAGCTGCCCTCCGTTCCTCATTCCAACTATCAGACATCCGGGAATGGTTTGATGCGCCCGACCGCAAAGATGTGCCTCGCCTCATCTCATTTCGGTTCCAAAAACAATAACCTCTAATTGTAACGGCTTCGCACGAAGCTTTCTTACCATTTCATGCAACCCAATCCAAGTTCTCGCGTATAAAAACTACAACTTAGATAAAAATGAGCAAGTATCAACTGGGCGAATTCGAAGAAATCGTGCTCCTCACAGTAGCCATCCTCAGGGGTGAAGCGTATGGCGTCGCGATTATCGACGAAATCCAGAAGCGCCTGAAACGGAGCGTCAGCATGGGAGCGATGCAAACATCCCTTCGGCGACTTGAAGACAAAGGCATGCTGAAATCTGAATTTGGGGAAGCAACCAACGTACGTGGCGGGAAACGGAAACGCTTTTTTTCACTAACTGCATTGGGTAAGAAAGCGTTAAAGGAATCGCGAGAACAACGCCTTGCCCTGTGGCAGGCAGTACCCGACTTTGTCATTAACTGAGATGGCTCCTTCCTTACCCCCACAATGGCCACTTCGGTTCTTCCGTTGGTTTTGTCATCCGGCTTTCCTAGAAGACATTGAAGGCGACCTCGCGGAAACCTTCTATCGGAACGTTGAAAGAGTGGGTTCACACCGGGCGCGTTGGATCTTCTTTTGGCAAGTCGTAAAACTCCTTCGACCAGCATTGATGCGTCCTCTTTTCTCAACAAGACACTTAAACTCGTTCGGCATGTTTAAAAATTACTTCTACACTGCGATCCGTCACATGAAACGGGAAAAGCTGTTCGCAATCATGAATATCGCCGGACTTGCCATGGGAATTGGCTGTGGACTGGCGATCTACAAAATCGTGCAGTACGAACGGAGCTACGACCGGTACCAAAAGAACTACGATCACATTTATCGTGTCGTCAACAAGTACACCCACCCGGAGTTCGGGATTGTATATCAAGCCGGTCAACCCCACCCACTAGGGGACGCCCTGACCAATGACTTCGGGATCGAAACCACCATGACTTTTTACGCTAAGGATGCTCAAATAACGGTTCAAGATGTTCACGGTAATGCCGACCGGTTTCAAGAGTACCAAGGTGTCGCCTATGCCGGCCCCAATTTCTTCCATGTATTCGATTACTCTTTTGTTGCCGGAGATGCACGCACAGCGCTCGTCAACCGCGGAAGTGTGGTCATCACAGAATCACTAGCGCGCAAGTACTTCAAATTGAAGGAACATGAAACGGGGTTGGCGTTGGGTCGAAGCCTCACGGTGAACAACTCCACCAATTTCGTCGTCACGGGCGTTGTCAAAGATGTACCTAGCAATAGTGACATCCCGTTCACGTTGATTGGAAGTTACCCGGATCAAACAGCTTCGAATCCTTACTTCAGAAATGGGACGGACTGGAATGAATACCATTCAGACATTAACTGTTACGCCCTCATTCCCGACGCGTCGACTGCTGCCAGCCTGCCGAATTTATTACCGAACTTCTTATTGAAGTATGCTGGAAAAGACCGGGCAGCCTTTCAGGAGTACCAATTGCAACCGATGGCCGACCTTCACTTCGATTCTAAATTGGCTAACTACAGTAGAAGGAAGATCAGCTACCAGCAGATAGGTATCCTGATCGTGATCGGGCTCTTCTTGGTGATCAGTGCGTGCATCAATTTTGTGAATCTCTCAACAGCTCAAGCGATCAATCGGTCTCGTGAGATTGGCGTTCGGAAGGCCCTTGGGGTCAAACGAGGTCAATTGGTGTTCCAATTTCTAGGAGAGACGATCCTTATTTCAGGCATCGCGGCCGTGGTGGGTTTGGGTGTCGCCCAACTCCTGTTCATCAACATCGATGATATTCTCGGGTATAGCCTCAGCCTGTCGCCGATTGCAAACCCTTCCGAAATGATGTTCTTGATGGGCATGGTTGCTGTTGTCGGTCTTGTGTCAGGGCTTTATCCAGCCTTGGTAATGGCTGGAATGGATCCAGTGAAGGCACTCAAGAATGCATTGTCCGTGCGTTCCACGTCGGGGTTGTTCTCTCTGCGCCGTACGCTGGTCATCATCCAGTTCGTGATTTCGCAAGTGTTGATCATTGGGACGATCGTGGCATCACGTCAGATGGAATATTTCATGGGGAATGACATCGGGTTCTCGCATTCGGCAATACTAGTCACCAAGTTACCGGATGCTTCCCCGGCACAACTTGATTTGCTTCGGAACACGATATCGGCGCAACCAGGTGTAGAGTCCGTTTCATTGAGCGTTGCAAGTCCAATGTCGCGGTTCCGTGTCTCCAATGAGTTCCAGCATCCATCGGTACAAAAGGATGATCGGCAGATGGCCAACTTGAAAACAGCTGATGAAAACTATATTGACTTGTTCCACCTTAAACTGATCGCAGGACGGAATCTGCCTCAAGAGAAAGATACTAAGGACGCAGTCGTCAATCGAATGATGACTAAGTCGCTCGGGTACGAAAATCCAGACGCTGCGTTGGGTGATACTTTCCTCTATGGTCGTGGCGATCTGAAATTCCGGATCATCGGTGTCGTCGAAGACTTTCATTCAGACTCATTCCACAACCCGATGGAAAATGTAATCCTGTCCAACCTACCTTGGAATATTAAAGAAATGGCAGTGAAACTGAAGACTTCACAAGAATCGACTTTCTCCGACATGCAGACTTCCATCGAAGCGATTCGTGCTGCATGGGACAAAGTCTTCCCCGAAGCGATATTTGACTATAACTTCTTGGATCAGCTAATCGCACAGTTGTATCGAGACGAACAACGGACATCCAAGTTATTTCAACTCTTTTCAATCATCGCAATCTTCATCGGGTGTCTCGGATTGTATGGCCTAATCGCTTACATGGCTAATCAAAAAACGAAGGAGATCGGTATTCGCAAAGTGCTTGGAGCTTCAATCTCGAGCATCTTTGGAATTTTCTCCAAAGAAATGCTTTTACTTGTTTCTGTTGCGTTTCTCATTGCGGCACCAGTGGCTTGGTATGCGATGCGTAGTTGGTTACAAGGATTTAAGTTCCAAGTTCCGCTGTCGATTGGATTCTTCCTCTTGTCGTTGGGGATTAGTTTGCTCATTGCGATGATCACGATCGGATATCGCGCAATTGCAGCTTCTTTGGTGAACCCAGTTGAGTCTTTGAAGAATGAGTAAACTAGGGTTTCTTCACCCACATCGTCCAGCCCGCACCCGAGGAGATACCGTGGCTCGCAGCGAAGTTTCCTTGATTGATCGCGACCGACAAATTGAGGAGACTATTAAAATAGGCAAGCTCGTTCCCGACTGGAACATCCGAAAAAGTGTGCGATAATTTCAAGGTCTTCGAGTACTTGGGGTTGCCTTCAAACATGATCTGCACACGCAAGGAGTCGCCCATCTTGATACCAATTTTCTCGAGTAAGGTTTGGTCGATGTTGGTCCAAACATTTCCGTATTGAACATCAAGTACCGGGATCGCCCCGTGTACCTCATTGTTTTCAACCGTTGGGATCAGTTCGGGTATTCGAACGATGTCGGCTGATAGTAGCGGGCCGACGCCTTCAAATGAAATGGTTTCTGACGCCAAACGAGCGGCCGTGTAGGCGTATACGTCGCGGCCATGGAAAGTGTAAGAATCACCCGATCCCGGCAGTCGGTTCTTGGTCTCATCGATCTCTCGAATCGCATCGATTCCCATCGACTCGGCCACGAGTGTGAGGGTCCCATTATCGGGTGTAACAAAATAATGTCCTGTTTTCGACTTCATGACAACCGACTTCCGATCGGAGCCAACACCAGGATCGACAATTGACACAAACACAGTTCCGGAAGGCCAATAGCGCGCAGTTTGCTCCAGCCGGTACGCAGCTTCTGCAATGTTGTAGGCCGTGATCTCATGAGTTAGATCGTAAATTTGAAGATCACGGGAAACCGTGTTGGCGACGCCCTTCATGGCTGCAACCGCGCCATCTTTCACTCCAAAATCAGACTGAATGACAAGCAACTTCCGTTCTTGGCATGCTGTCAACACGAAAACGGAAAAAATAAAAATGAAGAAGCGCATAAAGGAGGTTCAGTTTTTTCAAGGACTAAAATAGCACAAGAGTTAAGTTTGACCTCATGACAATCCAAGAAGCACGTACAGTAGCGATGGAATTCCCGGGAACGGTGGAGCTTCCACACTTCGAAAAGACCTCGTTCCGAGCTCCAAAAAAGATCTTTATGACTATGGATGAGTCCACTTCCACGGCTGTCGTCACCCTAAGCTTGGAGGAGCAGTCCCTTTTCTCCCGTTCACCGGATGGAGCCATCTCGCCGGTCCCGAACAAGTGGGGCGCTCAAGGTTGGACAATAATCCATTTGAAGAAAGTCAAAAAGACTTTATTCAAGGACGTTTTGAAATCAAGTTGGATTCGGGTTGCGTCGAAAAAACTGATCGCCGAACACGAGGGCACCCGTTAACGCCGAATGTCAAACGTTGGGTCACGACGGACCAAGCCATCAGAAATCTCCAGTTTATCAACACGCGCCCTCGGAGGTCCTGTTTTTGCCCACGCCACCAATCTATCCACAGCATCCGCTTTCCCCTCTACTTCCATGTACACGGTGCCGGCCGGTTCATTCATCACGAAACCCACGAGTCCCAATGAAATAGCTTGATCGCGTGTATGGACACGGAAGTAAACGCCTTGTACCAATCCATACACGCGGATGTGCTTTCGAACAATCATTTAGAAGATGTAGTCAGTACTTAAGAATGCCGACTCGCGGTTTCGAATGATTTTCGAGATGATCTGTTTGTTGGCGTCTGTTCCTTTGGTGGCGACGAGCGTGCGGATCGAGAACACCCTCAACGCATCGGCGATCGACAGTGTTCCTTCTGCCGAGTCTTTTCGACCGTTAAAAGGGAAGGTGTCAGGACCACGCTGACATTGTGCATTGAGGTTGATCCGACCGACTTGATTCACAAAGGCATCCATCAGGGCAGCAACTCTCACGGAATCCGTACCAAAGATGGAAACCTGCTGTCCGAAGTTGGAGTTCACCACATACTCGATTGCCTGCATGTCATCTGAAAATGGAACGATTGGAACAATGGGACCAAATTGTTCTTCGGAGTAAATCCGCATAGAAGAGTTCACAGGATACAACACTGTGGGTGCGAAAAAGGAATGAAAGGACTGGCCACCGTCTTCATTCAAGATTTTCGCGCCGTTTGCTACAGCATCATCGACCAATCCTTTGAGGTAGTTGACCTTGTCGGGTTCCGGGAGTGGCGTCAAGTTCACACCTGAATCCCAAGGCATCCCAATCTTAAGCTTCTGGACCGCTTCTAGAAATTTCTTGGTGAACTCACTCAGAATTTGTTCGTGTACAAAAAGAATTTTGAGTGCTGTACAGCGCTGACCATTAAATGACAGCGAGCCGGATACACATTCGGCTACTGCGTTGTCGATGTCGGCATCGGGCAGAACGATAGCAGGGTTCTTGGCGTCGAGTCCGAGAATTGCTTTGAGTCGATGCGGTTTTGGATGGAGTCTCTTCAGATCGTTCGCACCTTTGTTCGTCCCGATAAATGCGAACACATCCACACGACCGGTTTCCATCAACGCGCCTACGGTCTCGCGACCACGACCGTAAATGATGTTGATAACACCGGGCGGAAAGCTGTCGCGAAATGCTTCCAATAGTGGACGGATCAGCAACACTCCGTATTTCGCTGGTTTAAATACGACCGTGTTTCCCATGATGAGCGCCGGAATCAGGGTGCTGAAGGTTTCGTTCAAAGGATAGTTGAACGGCCCCATACAGAGGGCAACACCGAGTGGAACGCGGCGGATCTGTGCCATGAATCCTTGTTCCTCGACCAGTTTTGCCGAGTTGCGATCGAGGTCCTTGAGAGATTTTATTGTGTCTACAATGTAGTCATAGGTTCGATCGAATTCTTTTTCTGAGTCCTTCAGCGGCTTGCCAATTTCCCACATGAGCAACTTGACAACTTCGTCTCGTTGCTGTTTCATCTTGGTGAGGAACTTTTCGATGTGGGCGATTCGATCTGTTACACTCATCGTGGGCCATTTTCCGTGGCCGAGATCATACGCTTTGACTGCCGCATCGAGTGCACGAAGGGCCTCGTCGGAATTCAACAGGGGTGTATACCCGATGGTTCTTTGTTCCCACTGCTCGCCTTTTCGAATGAACACAGGGCTGAGCACAGGGCTTAAGTTTCCTTGCCACGTGAGAAGTTCTCCGTTGATGAGGTACTCGCGCTGTTCGATCGGGGCGCCAATTCGATGCGGCGCGGGGATGTCATTTTCTTGTGGGAAGATTTGTTGGAGAGGGATGTTCATAATGATCGGGGTTGAATCAATGAGATGGATGATGATGTTCCTATGCGTGTTGCTCCGGCGGCGATGAGTTCAGCGGCTAATTCTGGTGTCTTAATGCCACCCGAGGCTTTGATTTGTACGGAAGGCGGGATGGAGGCACGCATGATGCGAACGTGCTCTACTTTCGCGCCGCTGGGCGCAAATCCTGTAGAGGTTTTTACAAAGTCTGCACCGGCATCGGCGCAAAGTTTAGAGGCGGTTGCTATTTCGTCGTCGGACAGGTAAGCTGTTTCGATGATGACCTTGAGTATCTTCTGGTGGTCGTGGGCCAGTTTCGAGCATTTGGCAATGTCGATCTTGGTCCAAGGGATTCCAGTTTTGAATGAGGAAACATTCCAGACGACATCGATTTCATTAGCGCCATTGTCGATCGCCCGGCTGATCTCGTCGAGTTTGGTTTCGGTCATGTTGTAGCCGAGGGGAAAGCCCGCGACGGTGACGAGTTGTATGGGGGAAGATCCGATTTCACGTTGGGCGCGTTTTACCCAGAAGGGGGGAACGCAAACGCCGACGAAGCCATACTGTTTAGCTTCATCTACGAGTTGGTCGATGTGGCGAATCGTGAGAGTTGGGCTAAGGTTCGTGTGCTCTATATAGGGCGCCAGGTCCATTTGATTGGATTAGTGGTCGACTCCCGGCTAACGCAGATCGTGAATTGATCAAGGTCGCGCATCTTTTCATTCTTGCGACGTGTCTTCGCGAGGTCATCCATGCGGTCGTAGAAGCGCTCTCGGTCGTCAACTTTTTCGGTTTTGCCTTTCTTCTTCTTAGAAACTTTTGGGGCGTAGACTTTTGTAGGAAGGTTTGGCTTTTGAGTAGTTGATTGTGAATTGCTACCGGTTTGTGCGAGGGCGACAGACCCCGACAAGACGAATGCGGATAAAGCAAGTGCGACTCTCATGGTGAGTGCAAAGATACGAATTGGAAAATGATTGGGGTGAGGGCAGAGGCTAGTGCCTGATTCCGCATTCGCCGCAGTATTTCATTTTGTGCGGGGGTCTGCGTTTTGGGATTCGCTTGTGACCAAAGTATCGCTGATCGGAATATTGGCGTTTGGAGAGTTCCTTGATGATGCGTTGTTTCTGTTTGGCAGCTTCTTCGATTCGTTGGTAGAATTCGTAGCGTGCATCGTGTTTGTAGTCCGACCGTTTGCGGGGAGAGAAGACTCCTTGTTTATGTTTTTTATGTTTTGACTTGGTGTTAGCGGGAAGGTTGAGAGATTTTGTTTTGTCTTCTTTCGCGGGGGCGAGTGATGTCGCGGTTGATTGTGCGAGCGCGTGTGATGCGCCGATGGTTGATAAAGCGAAGAAGAGACAGAATGTAGAGATCCTGTAGATGTGCATAGCGATCATAGAACGACGGTTGGGGGGATTTATTTCTGTCGTTGGTATGATGGGGGTGGTTATAAAATAAAAAAGCCCTGGATTTTGGATCCAGGGCTATTGATAGAAAAAGGCAACGACTTACTCTCCCGCGTTTTACCGTAGTACCATCAGCGCTGGTGGGCTTAACTTCTCTGTTCGGAATGGGAAGAGGTGATC
>JBGAGB010000061.1:0-4728 GCA_044226945.1 Cyclobacteriaceae bacterium
ACGATGCCTCCGAGTGAGAGGCTGACATCTGATCAATTGGCGATCATCAGGTGTTGGATCGCGAATGGTGCGCCGCAGTAATTTGTAATCTTGAAATGAAAAAGTGGATTGTTGTCTTCCTTTTGGTATTTGTTGTTGCTGGCTCGATTGGCCTATACTTCTTCTTCAAAGCTCCTGCCGATGTTCGGTCGCAAGATCCGGACTTTGAATTGACCGCGAGTGAGTTGGTCGAACGATATGCTGATGAAGCAGGTGCCAATCAACTTTACCTCGGGAAAATTCTTGCTATCAGTGGCACGGTCGCGTCGGTGTCGGAAGAAAACGGTAATTGGACGGTGTTCCTCGAGACCAATGATCCGATCAGTGGTGTCACATGTAGCTGTTATCCCGAGGAGGCTGAGTCGATCAAGACATTGAAAGCAGGCGACCACGTCACGATGAAAGGTGAATGCACTGGCAAGCTCATGGATATCGTTCTCAATCATTGTTCCATCGTTAAATAGAAATTGTTTGTTATGAAAGTCCTTACCCTTATTTGCCTGCTTTTTGTGTTTGCCAATGGACAGGCACAAAAACGAATTTTTACTAAAAATGGAACGATCTCGTTTTCGGCTGGCACCTCAGTCGAGGACATTGATGGTGTCAATAAATCGGTCACTAGCGTAGTCGACATTACGACTGGTCAGATCGAGTTTGCAGCGCTCATGAAAGGATTCGAGTTCAAACGCGCGCTGATGCAAGAACACTTCAACGAAAATTACGTCGAAAGTGAGAAGTATCCCAAGGCCGTGTTCAAGGGTCAGATAGTCGATGTAGCGAGCGTCAATTTCGCACAGGACGGATCGTATCCAGTTAAGGTAAAAGGCCAGCTCGATATGCATGGTGTCAAGAAGGATGTCGAGGTGACTGCGACGTTTGTCGTCAGAGGAGGAGCCATTTCTGGTGAGGCAGAGTTTTCCATTCTAATGGCGGATTACAATATCGCGATCCCCGGGGCTGTAGCTGATAAGATCTCGCCAACGGTTAAGATCCACACGCTTTGTGCCTACAAACCGCTTTAAGCTCGTGAAGACTTACCCGTATCTCGTCTTGTTGTTTGCCTTGGTCGTCACGTCTTCGGCGAATGCCCAAGATCTCTTGGACCTGATCGAGGATAAGGAACCTAAGAAAAAAGAGTTTACTTCAAATGCGTTTAAGACAACGCGCATCATCAATACCCATTCAACGGAATTTCTAGGTGCGGGTGTGTTGGATGTCAGAATTCTCCACCGGTTTGGATTGGTCAATGGCGGCGTGAATAATCTATTTGGCCTCGACCAAGCGAACATGCGGTTGGGATTCGATTACGGGATAACCAAGAGAATTATGATTGGGGTGGGGCGAAGCAACCTCAATCGTGAACTCGATGGCTTTGTAAAATATCGACTCTTGTGGCAAGCGGAAGGACGTTGGGCGAGTCCGGTGTCCGTTGTATTGATCGCTGGCTCTACGCTCAACACGATGCCCGAAGACCCCAGCCGTGTGAACTTTTTCAGTTCGCGCCTTGCGTATTATTACCAGCTCGCCATCTCCAGAAAGTTTGGTGAACGACTCACACTCCAGTTGACGCCGGGCGTCGTACATTATAACCTAGTGGCGGCAGCTTCCGACTTCAACGACATCCCAGCATTAGGCTTTGGTGGTCGATTGAAGTTGTCCAAGCGCGTCTCGATCAATTGGGACTACCAGTATATTAATTCGTATTTCTTGCCGTCGACCTATCAAAGTTATGCGGGTATTGGATTTGATATCGAGACTGGCGGCCACGTTTTCCAATTGCACTTTACGAATAGTGTGGGGATGAACGAAAGGGCGTTTATTACCAGAACGACCGAGCAGCTCTCGAAAGGTGATATTCGTTTTGGATTTAATTTGTCGCGGGTATTTACGGTAGTCAAGAAGCGCTAGGTTAGTTGAGCACATCTTTGTTGTATCGTGCGCGGTAGGCGAGGGGCGACATGCCCGTCATGCGGCGGAAAACTTCTCTAAATGCTTTCATGTCCGAGTAGCCGACAGCGTACATCACCTCGTGTATTGTTTTGCGGGTGTTTTCGAGAGCTTTTTTTGCTGACTCTACCCGGACTCGTTGCGAGTACTCGACCGGCGTATTTCCCGTCGCCTTAATAAAGCGCCTATCGAAGTTGCGTCTTCCTACCGAAAACTTGGAGGATAAAGTCTCTACTGTGATCTTTTCGGACGCGTGGTTCTCAATATATGCTTGTGCCTTCTTCACCATGTCGTCGTTGTGATTTTTCTGGCCTTGGAAGATGATGAACTCCGCCTGTGCCTGCCGATCCATATCAATCTGGAACACCTTTGAGCAGAAGATCGCCGTATCGCGATCGTAGTATTTTTCGACTAAGTATAATATTAAGTTGAGAAACGAGTAGGCGCCTCCGTTGGTGTAGATACCGTCTTCGTCTGTAATTAGTTTGTCGGTTTGGAGGTCTACGTTCGGGAACATGAGACGGAATGGAGTGGATGCCGCCCAATGGGTAGAGCACTTCCTTCCGTTGAGCAGGCCTGTGGAAGCGAGGATGAACGCACCAGTGCAGATGCTGGCAACTTCCGATCCTCTGTTCCGTTGTCGCTTGATCCAGTCGATGATTGGTTGATTCTCTTTTACTGCGCGTTCAAAGTTGTGATTTAGAGACGGAATGATGATGAGATCGGTTTTACGTATCTGGTTGATGTAAGAATCGGGTTGCGCGGTAAACAGCCCTTGGTGGAATTGTACCCGTTTCGAAATGCCTGCAAGGGCGATTCTGAAGACTGATTTTTTCCCCTTCGATTCATGGTATTCGTTCGCTCTCGAAAAAATCTTGTAAGCACCGACTATGCTACTCAGGTTGTTGTCGCCGTTCGGTACAAGGATCGTGAGATGTTTCATAGAGTGAATTTGTGAAAAATAAAGGTAGAAAAGGAGGGAATGTCCAAATTGGCCCGTCAAAATGTCTATTTGACCCGCCGTCGCTTCGGCTTCTTTGGCCGAAGTTTGTTTAGGGAAAAATGAAAAGCGAGGAAAGATATGAGCAACAGCTATTCAACGAGAATAATAGTCAATCGGGATTCTGCGACAGCATTGCAGCGGATCAACGACGTGAAGGCCTGGTGGACGAAGGATTTAGTCGGGGGGACACATCGGCTTGGGGATGAATTTGAAGTCCGCTTTGGAGATGTGCATTATTCAAAACAGAAGCTGGTGGAAGTGTCGTCGAGTAAAATCACCTGGTTGGTGACCGACAGTAAGTTGTCGTTCATCGCCGACAAACAAGAGTGGACAAACACAAAGATTCATTTTGAATTGGCACCCAAGGGAGATCGGACGGAGATCATATTCACCCATGAGGGATTGAAACCTGAGGTGGAGTGCTTTTCCGCCTGTTCGGACGCATGGAGTGGCTACATCAACGGAAGTTTAAAGAAATGGATTGAGTCGTAGCGGATTACTGCAATCGCGATGAAATCCAGCAAAGAAGCTTGGCGCGTTCGTCAGGTGTAAGAACGACTGAGTTAGATGGCGGCATAGCGCCCGATTGAAGTTGAGTCCACGCATCAAACCGGTTTGCCGTGAATTCACTGACGGTGGTGAGTGATGGAATGGAGCTGTTGGCGTGCACGTGACATGTTGGAGTGGCGCATTTTGTTTGAACGATCACCGCGATATCGTCGTAGCTCAGAGGCTGACTCGGACATTCAAATGCGGGTGCCACGGCGTGATCGTTCACACACCCAAAAAGTAATAGCCAGAACATGAACGGAAAGGGAAGTCTGCTAGCGATCATTTGAGTACTTCGGTATTTTTCGTTATTCACGTTCTAATGTGAACCAAGATTTACCAAAATATAAAAATGCGACAGCCGTTCAGCGGACTTCATAATTTGTTAACACGGGAGTGTGTCAATGGGGTGGAATCATGGGTCTTTAAGCAAGAATTAATTTGTGTCGGTGACCACGCCTTTGAGTAGTTGTCCGGCGACTTCCATGCCACCACGAATGAGTGTGGACTTTGAAGCTATGTTTGTGACGTGACAACGGACTGCAGGCACGCGACCCATCGCCATGCAGCTGTTAATAAGTTCTTGAATGAGAAAACTGCCAACACCTTGTCGGCGTTGATCTTCTCGAACTTCCATGTAGAGGTCGGCGAATGGAAAGTTGTAATGGAGTAAGAAACCACCCGTCGCAATTAATTCGCCATTGCGTTGAATGACAAAAGGGCCTTCAGGTTCGGATTGGTGGTCGAACGTCTGCTCGTCTTTTCCGCGCGCCCTGAAGGTGGCACCCGCCAGCGCGAGATGTGAACTGGGTCCTTGTTTGAAGAGAATAACTTCCGATTCAATATTGGTTGCGAAGTGATGTAGCAAGGAGGTGAGCAGTGGTTCGTTGCTTTGGCTTTCAATCCACATCACTTTCGTGACATCCAAAAGTTGCTTAAATATCTCGGCGGCGTGTGGTCGTTCGCTTGGGGTCAAGAAGAATTCAAACAACGTGTTTCTGTCTTCGATTCGATCGCTTCCTTTCACTGATCCGTAGCCGATTGGATGTCCATCTTTTGAGATAAGGTAACTGTCGGACCAGCCTCGCTCGTGAACTGCGTTGTAGCGAATTTGGAAAAAGTGTTCATCGAGGAACATTTTTCGAAGCGGGAGTATTTGGGAGAGGTGGACGAGTTGAGTTTGGTACATT
>JBGAGB010000040.1:0-38258 GCA_044226945.1 Cyclobacteriaceae bacterium
CCAC
This sequence comes from Cyclobacteriaceae bacterium, assembly GCA_044226945.1. Classification (GTDB taxonomy): domain Bacteria; phylum Bacteroidota; class Bacteroidia; order Cytophagales; family Cyclobacteriaceae; genus ELB16-189. Next base: position 5 of record JBGAGB010000040.1, read on the forward strand.
CAAAACTCCTCCAAAACACCATTTGAAAATACACCAAATCGAGCAGCTTCGTCTAAACCAACACTTCCATCAAAACTCAGGCTTCTCGTAACCGATCAATTGTCCATTCTTTTCATTGTACATTGGTTCTTGAGTATTCCCACCAAAACTCCTCCAAAACACCCATTTGAAAAATACACCAAATCGAGCAGCTCGTCTAAACCAACACTTCCATCAAAATCCTCCCTTATCGTAACTCATTAATTTTGCATTCCCCAATTGAAAATTGGTTCTTGAGGATTTCCCACCAAAACTCCTCCAAAAACACCCATTTGAAAAATATACCAATCTCCAATCGAGCAGCTTCGTCTAAACCAACACTTCCATCAAAACTCAGGCTTCTCGTAACCGATCAATTGTCCATTCTTTTCATTGTACATTGGTTCTTGAGTATTCCCACCAAAACTCCTCCAAAAACACCCATTTGAAAAATACACCAATCTCCAATCGAGCAACTCCTCCCAAACCAACACTTCCACCAAAATCCTCCCTTATCGTAACTCATTAATTTTGCATTCCCCAATTGAAAATTGGTTCTTGTGTATTCCCACCAAAACTCCTCCAAAACACCATTTGAAAAATACACCAAATCGAGCAGCTTCGTCTAAACCAACACTTCCATCAAAACTCAGGCTTCTCGTAACCGATCAATTGTCCATTCTTTTCATTGAATATTGGTTCTTGCTTATTCTCACCTCAAAACTCCTGTTAAAACACCCATTAAAAATGTTCAGTGATTAAACTATTGGCGTATTGCTGAAAATAATCTCTCCGATTTGTCTGGAATTCTGTGGCCTTCTAGTTCCGAATGGCTTTTTCTTTGGCTCAGATTTTTCAAACGCTTTAATGGCTTGTTATGAATGCAAAGTTTGACCTCGACGAAAGGCTAATCAAATTCTCTGTATCAACGCTTGATATTGTGGAACAGATGGTGAAGTCCAAGACCAGTAATCATCTTGGCGGGCAGCTAATTCGATCCTGCACAGCTCCGGCTCTTATTTATGGCGAGGTTTCGGCTGCCGAATCTGACGCGGACTTCATCCACAAGTTATCTATAGTGCTCAAGGAGTTGCGGGAAACGAGGAATTGCCTCAAGATTATTGAGATGAGGAATCTGGTGCCAACCTCGTCCCGCATTGAGCTTATAATTGACGAATGTTCTCAACTTATCTCTATCATCGGCGCTAGCATCGCGACAGTCCGACGCCGTGTCTCTCCTGGTGGTTAGCCCCTGTCAGTGCTTTCACTTCATATACCTCACAATTGTGCATTCTCTAGTTGAATATTGGTTCTTTGCTCATTCTCCTCCAAAAACCCAAATCTCAATTCGAGGACCTTTTCGCTAACCCAATGCTGCCACCAAACTCTTCCCTTCTCGCAACTCATTAATTGTGCATTCCCCAATTGAACATTGGTTCTTGTGTATTCCCACCAAAACTCCTCCAAAACTCCCATTTGAAAAATATACCCATCTCCAATCGAGCAGCTTTGTCTAAACCAACGCTTCCATCAAAATCCTCCCTTCTCGTAACTCATTAATTGTGCATTCTCCCATTTAATATTGGTTCTTGGGTATTCCATGTCATGAAGTTAGAGGGGGAAAGTAGGATATCTCGCCCCTTTCTTTGATCGCCGTAGCCCTTTGGCGGAGGTGGTCAGGGGCTCTCGAGGTTACTGTTACCTTAACTTAATGACATGGCTTGTGTATTTCCATCAAAACTCCTCCAAACTCCCTTTTGAAAAATATACCAACTCTCAATCGAGCAGCTTCGTCTGACCCAACACTTCCACCAAAACTCAGGCTCCTCGTAACTGATCAATTGTGCATTCTCCCATTGAATATTGGTTCTTGTGTATTTCGTGTCATTAAGTTAAGAGGGATGAAGGGTATCCCGCCCCTTTCTTTGATCGCCGTAGCCTTTGGCGGAGGTGGTCAGGGGCTTATTATTCACGTGTTGCGACCTAGCTGTGGTATTGCGCCCCTCTTCACCGTCAGGGTCGGATTGCAGGTTAGTTCGTCCGGGGCTAAACAAACTGGAATTTTGATGTCGAGGTTTCGATGGAATATGTGTACACGAGAATATGACCTTACTTCGAACACGATGACCTAGGCAATGTTAACTTAATGACATGGATTGTCCATTCTCTCATTGAACATTGGTCCATCCATGTCGTTAAGTTAACGTCCATTGATTTGGTATTTTGCCATTGGTTCTTGAGCTCTTTCCAAAAAGTGCACGGAATACAAAAGAACCAATTATCAATTTCATGATGTTCAACTGTTGGGAACCTGCGACAACTCCACTACCAAACAAAAATCTTATTGCTTACCTCAGATAGTTGTGTTCTCGCTTAACTTAATGACATGGATTGGTCCATGCTTATCCTCACTTCAAAAACAACCCAAAGTTCTTTCCACACTTCCCTCACTTCAAATACTCCTTCAACTTGCCTTCTTGATTTGCCTTGATCGCTTTCGACAAGTTCTTGGTCATTTTGATGTTATTGGCAGGTTGAGCACAGAAATCAAGTAAGGTTTTATAGCTGGTGATCTTCCACCCTTCTGTATCGGCCGTGATTGCAGGATTCTCCAGCACCACTTTCGTCATCGACGCCATGTATAACCCAAACAACTCCTCATTGTCTTTCGCTAGTTTCGCAATGGTTCCGTCTATCGCAAACTTGTAGGCAGGCGTGTTCGTCATCCACGTAATGATCAGGCGCATCGACACGCGGTACTCGTTGCTCATCGCCGCCACAGGTCGTGACAACACGTAACTTGCCACCGCCAGCACATCGGGTTCTGCTGCTTTACATTCCTCCGCCGTTTTGGGCTCCAAATCCGCCAACCGTTCGAAGTCTTGGGCCACCGCAGGCACCATCGCCACAGCCAGCACCACCATCACGCACCATTTTTTCATAAGTTGTTTTGTTTATGTGACAAGATAACCATCTCCAGTGCCTCTCCCGCCCGTTCCATACCCCCGATTTTAGCCATACTAGCTTGCTCGTCGCCTCGTTACTTATTTCCGGAACTACTCGTAAATTTGCCCTGCTGGTGCCTTGACTTCCGGGAAGTCCATTTTTTAAGCTTGAAAAGGTTCAAACGCATCCTGTTCTATTTCACGTTAACCGTAGTGACGCTCTTGCTCGCTGCGGTCATTTCCGTGTACCTTTTTAAGGACCGGATCATTAACGAATTCATCCGGGAAGCCAACAAGAGCTTGAACACTCCTGTCAGCATCAAGAAGATCGATGTATCCGTGCTGAACGATTTCCCCAACCTCGCCATCGAGTTTCATGATGTGTACGTAGAAGACAGCCACCCGGGAAAAGACACGCTCTTAGCCGCCAAAAAGATCTCTTTCCGGCTCAACCCGGTCGAAGTGTTTAAAGGCAAATATGACATTCGTGGTCTGCGGGTGGAGAAGAGCGTCACCCGCCTACGAATCAATGCGGTCGGCAAAAGCAACTACAACATCACGAAAGAGTCGACCGGAGAAGGTAACACGATTGTTTTTGACCTGAAGAATGTCCGGCTTATCGATACAGAGGTATCTTATGATGACCGGCAAGCAAAGCAATATCATCTTTTTACCAGCGACAACCTCGACGCGTCCATCCGTGTGATGGGTGACCTTTATAAGATTCATGGCTCCGGCGACGTTACCACCAAGCAGGTGGGCGTGGGCTCGCAACTTTTTTTGGTGAACAAAAGGTTTGACGCTGTGGCTGACGTCGACTATGATGATGACAAGAAAATCGTCACGATTCAACCTTCGACACTCGATCTGAGAAGGTCTTCTTTCGACGTTACGGGAACGTATCACTTCCAGGACAAAAATCTGATCGACATCGTCGCCACCGGAAAGGACACCGACATCCAAACGGTGTTGGGGCTCCTCCCAGAGAGTTTCGCGAATCAATTTCGAGAATATCAAAGTGATGGCGACGTCTACTTCACATGCAAAGTGAAGGGCGAAATTAGCGATCGAAAAGACCCCTTGCTGTCGATCGAGTTTGGTTGCGCCGATGCGACCTTATACCATCCCCAATACAAGTCACGGATCACCAAAGCCAATTTGGAGGGCTCTTTTGCCACGCCATCGTTCAGTAAACTCGACGACGCAAAATTGTTCCTGAGAAACGTTCGTGGTGAACTGAACGACCGTCCCTTCGAAGCCAACTTCGCCCTCGCGAACTTCGAAGACCCCGTGATTGACCTTGAGTTCAAAGGCTTGCTCGATGCTCGGTCAATCATGAGTTTCTACCCAATACCAGGCGTCAACGAAATGAGTGGGGCAATCGACGCCAATTTTACGTTCGCCGGACGTGTGGGGCTTCTGAAAAGCAAGTCAACCGCGCAACAAGTGCGTGCCGGTGGAACGCTCGAACTCAAAGACCTCAGTCTCTCCCTCGGGAAGCAACCGGTGCTGCTCGGCAACCTGAACGGCATTCTCCAGTTCAACAACAACGATCTGGCGTTGAGCAACTGCCGCGGCCAGATCGGTAACACAGACTTTCTCTTAAACGGGTTGTTTCGCAACAGCATCACGTTCCTGCTCTTCGAAGACCAACCGATTGGAATCGAGGCAGACTTGAAATCGAATCACTTGGACCTCGACGAAATTTTCTCGATTGCATTCGGCGAAGGTCAGTCCGGCGATTACCGATTCGCCATCTCCCCCAACCTTTATTTGAACTTCAATTGCTCCATCGGCTCACTAAACTATCAACGCTTTAAACCACGGAAACTCACGGGGAACTTGTTGATAAAAAATCAATTGGCCGTCTCTCGCAAGCTCTCCTTTAACGCGATGGGTGGCGCGCTCACACTCGACGGGATTGTCGACGCAAAGAATCCAAAAGCTGTGGAGGTGGTGAGCGGATTCAAGTTGATTGGTGTACATGTAGACAGCATCTTCTACGTGTTCGAAAACTTTCATCAAGATTGGATCCAGGCTAAACACTTGAAGGGCCAAGCGAGCGCCGAGATCAATACCGAAATGACCCTCAGTGAAAAACTCAACCTATTTCCTGAAACTTTGGTCGCCGACATTAGCGCTACTATCAAGAATGGAGAACTCAACAATTTTGAGCCGATGCAAGCCCTCAATCGATTCTTGGACGATGAAGGCCTTGCCCACTTGCGGTTCGCCGACCTCAAAAACGACATTCATATCGAAAACAAGGTGGTCATCATTCCGCAGATGGAGATCAGTAGCAACGTCACAACAATTCAGCTCAGCGGAACTCATACATTCGATCAACACATCGACTATCGAGTGACGGCGCCTTTGCGAAATAAGAAGAAACTCGATCCCGACGAAGTGTTTGGTGCCATCGAAGACGACGGTGGTGGTCGCGCCCGCATCTTTCTAAAAATTACAGGAACCACCGACAAGTACGACGTCAGCTACGATAAGCAAGCCCTCAAGCAAAAGATCAGCAACGACTTGAAGCAAGAGGTGAAAGAACTTCGCGACGCGATCAAGTTGAAAGGCAACAAGAAGAAAAAAGAACTCGAACTTTCTGATGAGGAGTTCGAGTGGAATAACTAATTACTTGCCAAAGTAGACGAACGGCGCCCAAAAATTTGGGTGCTTGAACTGATCCCCGTAGTCGCCCTTAATAAATTTGCGCTTTAATTCGGCGACAACCTGCGCTGGATTCTTACCTTTTGCAGTCTCTTTGTATAAGTCGCTCATAAATAGGGCTGTCGATGTGTCGTTCACAGGCCACAAAGAAACCAATGCTGCGTTGGATCCGGCGATGAGCAACGATTGCGTCAAGCCCGTGACACCTTCGCCGGTGTAGATCTTACCTAATGCAGTTTGGCACGCCGACAACACGGTGAGGTCAGCGTTCAAATTCAAAGATGAAATTTCCTCTACGTTTAAGAAGCCATCCTCCCCGCCTTGTTCGTTCGAAAAGATGCTCATGGCCACGCCGGATAAATCGGGAATTTCCTCCACGACAAAGCCGTGGGTAGCGAGGTGAAGAACTTTGAACTGCTTGAGTGTTCCGTTTTTCGACATTGACTTCAGTCTGTTTTCCGTAAAGTCATTGCCTGTGAAAATCTCAGCACTCGGAACATATTTCGAAATGGTCTTTACTTCCTCCAAAGTTCCCGGCAATGGATTCATCGGGCCATTCCCAAAAAGGGCTGCATACGCTCTCCGCTGCGATTTACCCGACGCTTTATTATCGCGAACCTCTAGCTCAAGTGCGTTGAGTTCCTGAAGTGTCTTGATCGAAGGTCGTGGTGTGCTGGTGGCCTCATACACGGCACCACCCATCGCAAGCAACGACTTGCGGTTTTGCGGATACTGCCGAGCCTCGATCAAACGGAGGGCGCCAGTTGAGTTCAAGTATCGAATGGAATATTTCTCTACCAGGTACTTTCCATCATGCATTTGAAGCGCTTCGAAAGGCAGGTAGTTCAACACGCCATCCGGTGAGATCAACAAGCTTTTGACACCCGACAACCGATTCAAAACTGGCAGGATCAAAAACTTGTAGTACCCCTGCAAATACTCCTTTAAAATTTCGTCACCCACACCAGGTCTCTCGAAAAACTTGCGTGTGAGCTGCGTCACTTTTTGAAAGTCAGCCATCGCGACTCGAGTATCACCTCCATCGCTCAGATCGGCGCCACGCCGCTCTCCGTGCTCTTGCGTCAGTTGCTTGAGGTACTTGGATTTGATGCCGCCGATAAATGTATCGTCGCTGTGAAAAACGACTTTAGCGTACTTTTTCGTCACCACTAAAATCACAACTTCATGCGCAGAGAACAATGAATAAAAAATCGCGGCTTCGTCTGGCTGAAGTAGTCTTTGCAAATCCGCAATCGTACCGGGTTCCACTTCTTTTCCTTTTGCCAACCTCTCCGTCAACACACGCGAGCGACTCCCTTCGATCGCTTCGTAGGTCTTCTCTGCATTTTCGAGCTTCGCATAGCACACAGCCAAGAATTGATATGCGCTCATCTGCGATTGATAGAAAGTCAACTTATCTTCTGCACTCAAGGAACCCATATCCCTTTTGGCAAGGTCGATCGACTCTTGAAAGTACTCCGCCGCGTAGTCGTATCCACCGATGTGCATCATCAAAGCTCCCTCATTATTTAGCGCTAAGGCCGCATTCGACCACATCTTCTTTTCCTTGTATATCGCGACGAGACTTCCATACATTTTTGCCGCCTTCGACTGTCCTTCTCGCGTTCCCATCTTATAATATGCAAGGGCGAGGTTGTTCATGATCGCTCCGAGTAAAGCTTCGAACTTGTACTTCATTCCCAATTGCAACGCTTGCTCACCATAATAAATAGCATCGTTCACATCGCTTGATTGGTGCACTATATTGTATGACGCACAAAGTGAGTTTGCTGCCGAAGTCGCACCATACCGATTGCCGGATTTTTCAGCCAGCTGATACGCTGCAACCGCATACCGGCGTGCTTCGTTGTTCTTCCCCAACCGGTCGTAAGCTTCCGACGCCAGCAATTGAACATTGACATCGTGTACATGGACCGGAAGCTGATTAGACAATTTTATCACTTCATCCGTAAACTTGAGTGTTCGCTCGTCGTTACCGAGGTATGAATATGTCTTCATCAGTTCGTTAATCATAAAAGCGGCCTGATAGGGGTTGTTACCGAAGCCGTTCTTAACAAAATAACTGTAGCCAGCTTCTCCAGCATCACGTCCTTCACTTGGGAATCCAAGTTCTCGGAGCCAAAGACACGCGTATCCGTATACACTCAACGCCATTTCAGGCCATTTCATCTTTGTGAACTCAGCTGCATAACGGTCGGCAACGATTCGGATCTTCGATGTGTCCTTTTGAAACTCCTCCGCCATTTCACGGATGGTGGGATACTTCTCTTTGTTGATATTGAATTGCTGTTGGTACCAGTCAGCAACTTGATTAAAGGTGGCTGCCTGGTTATTATTTTGCCCCACGCGACGGATCTCGTCGAGAACTTCTTTCAAGGGCAAGCTCGGAGGATACATCTTGAGAGATTCCAACAGGTATTGCTTTGCTAGGTCAACCTTCCCCTCCAGCAAATGATAGTATGCAGCATTGAAGTAGCCCGAAGAATTAGTAGGGTCGATCGCAAGGGAAGCATTAATGTAACCATTGGCGTCCTTAAAGCGACCTAGGTTGATCAGGTTAAACGACACGAGTACGTGCCCATTCACGTTATCCGGAAAAGCACCGTACAACTCGTACGCTTTTTCGAGCGACTTCGCGTACTCGGCTTTATTAGCAGCCTCGAAAGCCTCTTGTTGAAGCTTTTGATAGTAGTCATCCTGCGCAAAGGCATTCACGACGAACAGGCAGGCAAGGATAGTGGCAATTGATTTCAATTTTCGAGTAGATCGTTACACGTGAACCAAAAGTGTTCCCTTTAAAAACAAGGGCCAGCCCTTAACAGGCCAGCCCATGACAGAAATTCAGAACTCCCTATGCTGAACTTCCATGTCTTTATTTATCCAAATTCACACGGATGAACCAAAGAGAACTTCCCTTCTTGTTCTCGCCAAGGAAGTTTACTTGGTTGGTGTTTGAGAATCGGAGATAGTTCAATGCATTGTAGTGAACAAAATTTTCACCCTTACCATATTCAGAGTACTTGTCGAAAGCACCGGTGGTCAGGTTGATCTTTGCCATTTTCGGTGTCGGAAGCGGTTTGTCGATGACCACATCCAGTTCCTTCACTTGCTTGGTGTCGATGTTGTCAAAGAAAGTCCAGTAGAGTGATTTACCATCACTGGTGAACTCAAAGAACTGGAAGTCGGGCGCATTGGACGCCTTCTTCTTGTTCATCGTGTATTCAGAAACTAATGTCCCTTTGGCATCGAAGTGGAACATCACGAGGTCTTCATACGCACGGCCCACGATTTGACCTTTGCCATTGCGGTCCATGCCATAGTTCTGGCCGGCTAGGATCAATTCTCCCGTTGGACCGGTCATGGCGTAGTTAAATGCTACACGGCGTCCGTTGTAAGGATCTCCTTTCTTGCCATCGGGTTGAGCTTTCAACTTCGACTTGAACTCGCTCATAGAGGTGCTGGTGATGTACTCCATTTTACCACTAGCCACCTTTGCAATTTGGAACGTGGGCCACTTGGTCTTCTCGTCCATGATCTCGCCTGCGCTGTGGAAGTAGTCGTCTTTTTCGTCGTTTGCAGGGCCATACATGTATACGGCGCCGTCTTTGCCAAACACGAAATCGTCGATTCTCCAAATGCTATTCGGAGACGTAAACTGAATCTTGTCGAGGAGCTTGCCATCGTATGAAACGCGCACATACGTATAATCCGTTGCTTTGTCGCCCCAGATTTTGGGTCCCATGTAGCGCTTCTCCTTGAACGTCGCGAACACGGCGATCATGTCGGTCTTCTCGGCATCCTCATCGCTCGGGTATCCGTACACCGCGGCTACAGCTTGAGGTGTTTCAAAATTAACGGTGACGTCGGCGAGTTTCGTCAGGTTGATGTCGTACTTGATGAAGTGGAAGTTCATCATGTGGTTGTAGGGGCCGCTCTTTGCTGAACCCTTTTCACCCGCCAAGATCATCGCCGTACCGTTGTTGATATCCTCGATGTGCTTGTGGTAGAAGAGCTTCTTGTCATCATCGGTCTTTGCCTTCAACTTGCCTTCAACCGAAGTGGTAAACCCGTAGTTCAGTGTAAACCAGTTCCAGGAAAACCGGGTCACTTTGCGCTTCAGAACAAGCGTTCCAAGCATGTTGGGTTCTACATACAGACCTTCTACTTCGAAAGCTTCACCTTTGTATTTTTTCGGGCGATACTTAACTGGGATTTCTTTTTCCATGTCGACCACTTCCTCGGATTGATTCACCAAGTTGAAATTGTAGTCGAACGTGTACATTATAAATTTCGCTTGGTTGCGCTTTGCGCGAACGCGATAGATGACATTCAGTTGCTGCTTGGCTTCATCGTTTTCGATCATTTGGATGAATCCCTTCTGTGCATCCTTCGACACATCGAAAGTCTTTTCGATGTCGACGGTCTGACTTTGTGCCAAGAACGTCACCAGCAACAAAGGCAGTATCAAGTATTTCATGGGTGTTGGTTTTATTGAATCTCCCAAAGGAACACCCACACTTCCAACTCATCAATCCGTATCTGCTGGTAATTTGGCATACCGACCAATGGGTATGCCGCGTCCGTGCCACCACTTAATTATCAATAGTTATGGTGTAAAGTACACTTCGCCACAAACTTGAATCCTTACCTTTCACACACCCTAAAACACCGCCCGGATGTCCTACTCCCGACCCGGAATATTTGTTGTATTCCTCCTCACCTCCGTCGCCCTTGCCGGTCAACAGCTCGACCGTGAGGCAAGTGCCGCCCAAATGAAGGATCTGGCGCCCATCGAACGCGTGCAGTTCATCAACAAGAACTTTTACAAGCTTTATAGCGCCGACTTTCAAAACGCTTCCGATCTCGCAAAATGGGCAAGCGAAACGGCAGCCAGCCAGCATTGGGCATTAGAAGAGGCGCAGGCCCAGATGAACTGGGGCGTCATTACGTTCTTATCTAGTGACTACAAGAACGTGCTTCCGAAATTCTATCGGTCGGAACATCTGTTCGACTCTCTTCACAACCGGAGCGGTGTGGCGGCCGTCAACAACGAGATGGCAGTCTTTTATCACAAGCAAAAGGATAACGAAAAGGCGGAACAGTGTCTCGATGTAGCTGAAGAAAACGCCCGGATTGCAAATGACCTGGAACGTCTGGGCACCACGCTCCATCATCGTGGTGTCTGGCTTTCAACAACTGGAAACTTTCGAGACGCGCGTCCCTACTTCGAAGAGGTACTCCGAATCCGTACGGAGATCAAAGACAGCGTGGGCCTTGGATACATCTATCTCGATTTTGCCGAAATGGCACTAAACGATGGCAATATCAACATGGCCATCGGATACCTCGATCGTTCGACAGCAATCCGTGAAAAAATTGGTGACCGCCAGGGGGTGATCATCAACAAGGTGAACAAAGGTGAAACGTTCTTTAACGCAGGTCGATACAAAGAAGCCCTTCCATTGTTTCTCGCAGGAATCAAGGAAGGAAAGGAGATCGGGTATGCCGACCTCGTGAGACACTGCTATCACTTTGCAGCCAAAACCTACGTCGCCTTGAACGACTACCGGAATGCGTACGCATACCAAACCGACGGACACAACTTGAACGACAGCATCTTTAACATTGAACGCACGAAAGTAATCCACGACTTGGAAGCCAAGTACGAAACTGAAAAAAAGAATCAGACCATTTTGATGATGGCACAAGAATCGAAGCTTCAACTAGCAACGATCGAACGAAATTCCGTGCTCATCGTGGGCTTGTCGGTAGCTATGGCATTGCTGGTCATCGTTTTCATTCTTTGGCGAAAGCGCAACGCGCAGGCCCAAGCTGCAATTCTCCAGGAACAAAAGATCCGTTTGCGTGAAGCACAGATCAACGCTGTAATCGAGTCGCAGGAAAGCGAAAGGAAGCGATTTGCGTCCGATCTGCACGACGGAATGGGGCAATTGATTTCAGCTCTCCAGCTTAACATTTCAGCACTTCGTCACCCTACCTCGTTCGAGAAGCGCGATGAACTGTTCGAAGCTTCGGACCAACTATTAACCGAAGTACATGACGAAATCCGGAACATTGCATTCAACTTGATGCCACCCGTCCTGGTGAAAGAAGGTCTTGTACCTGCCATTCAAGAACTGGTTCGAAAAATGAATAAGGCCGGTCGACTGAAAGCCGAACTGTCCGCGTTCAACGTCGATTTGCGACTTCCATCGGTAATCGAAATTTCAATCTACCGGGTAGTTCAAGAATTGCTCTCGAATATCATCAAGTATTCGAAGGCTACGGAAGTTACCATCTCGTTAACCGGTCATGAAGATGAGTGGGTCGTCACCATAGATGACAACGGTGACGGCTTCGACCTCCACGGTTTTCAAAACAGTAAAGAGGGAAACGGTTGGCGCAATGTTCATTCAAGAATCAACTTGGTGAAAGGGAACATCGACTTCGACACCCAGTTGGGTCGAAAGAATACAACCGTGATCATCAGTGTTCCGGTGTTGCTAGAACCGGAAAATACCCCTATCAATGTTCAAAATACCTAGCGACCGGTATGGCAAACCAGATGAAGTTTATTGTGCTTTGCTCCTGTCTTATCCAGTCGCATGTCCAAGAAGGTTTGGTTCCAAAATCCGTTTAATCGAATTTTATCTCCCGTGAGGAAACATACCATTTTGCTCGTAGACGATCACCGGATTCTGTTAGACGGTGTCAAAAACTTATTGTCCAACTCGAATGAATTCGAAGTAAAAGACACTGCCGCTTCAGGTAAGGACGCGCTGGCACTTTTGAAGACAAAAGAATACGATGTGATGGTGACTGACTACGAGTTACCAGGGTTAACAGGGCTCGAGCTGATCAAGGCTGCCAAAACGGTGCTCCCGGAAATGAAGATTGTGGTGTTGAGCATGCACGATGATCCTGCGATTGTAAGAGAACTCCTACGTGCAGGTGTGAATGGGTACATTCTCAAGAAAGACACGCACAAAACTTTGACAGACGCTCTCCAAAAGGTGATTGCCAACAAGCGGTTCTTGAGCGACGAAATTTCAGATCTCCTCATCCACCTCGCAGACGAGCCCGACGACCGAGGCACACTGACATCACGCGAAGTTGAAATTCTAAGGCTTGTGGCGAAAGAGTACAGCAGCCGCCAAATCGCCGAAATCCTATTTATATCCGAACGCACCGTCGAAACACACCGGAAAAACATTCTGAAAAAAACCGGCGCAACTAACTTGGTGGGATTGATTAAATACGCGTACGCGAATAATTTAATTTAAATTAAGAATTGAGAATTTAAAATTGAGAATTGTGGCCCGAGTTGTTTCGCAGCCTTAAACATCCATCTTAACTTACCCTCTTTCGTAGCCCAATTCTAAATTCTGAATTCCAAATAATTTGAAATTTAGGATTGTGGTGTGAGCTGTTAACAGAATCACCTTGCCATTTCAACCCAGATTCATTCGCAGCCCAATTATAAATTCTGAATTCTTCATTCTAAATTTTCTTGGCTTTCTCCCAATACTCATCCATCTCCCCCAGCGTCATCTCCCCCAAAACCTTTCCATCTTTTGCAGACTCAGTTTCTAAGTATTGAAAGCGTTTGATGAACTTCTTGTTGGTGCGTTCCAACGCTTCTTCAGGATCGATATCGATAAACCGTGCGTAATTGACCAATGAGAACAAGAGATCGCCGAACTCGTTCATCGCTTTCTCCTTGTCGATCGCAACGTTGGACTCCGCATTAAACTCTCTTTTAAATTCACCCATCTCTTCTTCCACTTTTTCCCAAACTTGTTCTTTTCTTTCCCAATCGAAACCCACCCCGCGGGCTTTGTCCTGAATCCGGATTGCCTTCACCAAGGCAGGCAAACCTTTAGGCACCCCTTGCAGCACTGAACGGTTGCCCGTCTTTAGTTTGATCTTCTCCCAATTCGATTTTACGGTTTCTTCGTTGTCCGCAACAACGTCGCCGTACACATGCGGATGTCTTTCAATTAACTTGTCGCAAATGGCGTGAAGTACATTGGCCATATCGAACCAGCCATGCTCAGAGGCGATGCGCGCATAGAATACATTGTGCAACATCAAGTCGCCAAGTTCTTTTTTAACCTCTTGTTGATCACCTTCGATGATGGCATCGGATAATTCGTAGGTTTCTTCGACCGTTAGATGTCGCAGTGTTTCCCACGTTTGTTTCTTATCCCAAGGACAATTTTCGCGAAGCTCATCCATGACCGTGAGCAAACGATCGAAAGCTTCCAATTTTGCAGCACGATTTACGTCTGGGGCAGATAGCGGCTTCTTCATGATCGAACTTAGTGAGCTAGAATGCTGTTATTATAGAATTGGGTATCTTTGACGCAATTTAGTTCAAATGGCAGTCTTTCTCTTGACACTTGGCATTTTCGCCCTCTTCTTCATCCTGATGTCAGTGAGGTTGATATTCGTGAAGAATGGTGAGTTTCGTGGAACCTGTGCCACACAGAGTCCTTTCCTGGCAAAACAGGGGATCACGTGTGGGTATTGCGGTAAAACGATTGGCGAAGGTGATGCCTGTGGTGATCCTGAGAAAGCGGCTAACAACACTTCGAGTATTGCCCTCCCCAAGATCGGCAAGTTGAAGTAAGTTTCTCCAGAATTTCATTTCATGACACTCATTAAATCCATTTCCGGGATTCGTGGCACCATTGGCGGTGCCCCTGGCATGTCCCTTACACCCGTCGATGTTGTCAAGTTTACTTCAGCTTTCGGTACTTGGGTGAAGAAGCGCAAAGGTCGTAAGGTCATTATCGGTCGCGATGCCCGCGTGTCGGGTGAAATGGTGAATGCGCTGGTTTCGAACACGCTCAAAGGACTCGGTTTAGATGTCATAGACGTGGGGCTATCCACTACTCCCACCGTAGAAATGGCGGTAACCCTCGAAAAAGCTGGCGGTGGGATTATCCTGACGGCCAGCCATAATCCAGCCCAGTGGAATGCCCTCAAATTATTGAACGAGAAAGGTGAGTTTATTTCAGCCGCCGATGGTGCTGAAGTACTGCGACTAGCATCTGAAGAGAGCTTTGAATTTGCGCCCGTCGAAAAACTGGGACGGCTCACTTTCAATACCACTTATATCAAGCGTCACATCGAGTTGGTGTTACGCCACCGTCTTGTCGATGTGAAGGCGATCAAGAAAGCGAAGTTCAAAATCGCCGTGGATGCGGTCAATTCGACCGGCGGTATTGCCGTTCCAATGTTGCTCAAACAACTGGGCGCGAAGGTCGTTGAACTCAACTGCGAACCCACGGGAAAGTTTGCACACAACCCCGAGCCACTGCCCGAAAATATTGGCGAAATCATCTCGGTGGTCAAAAAGTCGAAGCTTGATCTCGGGATCATCGTCGATCCAGACGTCGACCGTTTAGCACTCGTGTGTGAAGATGGCCAGCCCTTCGGCGAAGAATACACGTTGGTGGCAGTGGCCGACTACGTGCTCAGCCGCCGCAAAGGCAATACGGTTTCCAACTTATCATCGACACGTGCCTTGCGCGACATCACCGAAAAAACCGGTGGTCGATACACTGCTGCTGCGGTAGGTGAAGTAAATGTCGTCACCGCGATGAAGGAGACAAAGGCAGTGATTGGTGGTGAGGGCAACGGGGGGATAATCGTTCCCGACTTCCACTATGGACGTGATGCACTAATCGGGATCGCATTGTTTCTCACCAACTTGGCTAAGTCGAAGAAGAAAGCATCACAACTCAAGGCAAGTTACCCGTCTTATTTCATCTCGAAGAACAAGATTGAACTCACGCCCCAAATTGATGTCGACAAAGTGCTTGAGGAGGTAAAAGCACGTTACCAGATGGAGCAAATCAACACGGCCGATGGCGTAAAGATCGACTTCGAGAAAACCAAGGAATGGGTTCACCTAAGGAAATCGAACACCGAACCGATCATTCGAATCTATGCGGAGTCGAAAAATGAAGCGGCAGCGAGCCGGTTGGCGGCCCAGATCATTTCCGACATTCAGCAAATCATAAAGTTGTAAATTTGCCCCTCATAGCGATTCGGATCCTGTGCGTTTGGCGATGCCCGGGCTACGTTCGGTATGCCTTACCAACTGTTTGCGACCATGGCTATTTATCTTGACAACGCTGCCACCACGCCGTTAGACCCCGAAGTATTCGAGGCAATGAAACCTTTCTTGCTGGAAGACTTTGGAAACCCATCTTCAACTCATGCCCACGGCCGCAAGGTGCGCGCGGCTATCGAATCGTCGCGCAAGAAGGCAGCAGAACTTCTCAACTGCACGCCCGGAGAGATCATCTTCACGTCGGGCGGTACAGAAGCCGACAACACACTGATCACGAGCACCGTGAAAACGTTCGGAATCAAACACGTGATTTCGTCTTCTATAGAGCACCACGCGGTTGTCCATACAATCGAAGTCCTAGAAAAGGCAGGGTTAATTCAGTTCCATCGTGTGGCACTGGACGAAGCCGGTCATGTTGATATTAATCACCTTGCCCAATTACTTCAACTGTACCCCGGGGCATTGGTGTCGCTAATGCATGCCAATAATGAGTTAGGTAATTTGCTTGATCTCAAAATGGTTGGTGAAATGTGCCGCGAACACAACGCGTTCTTTCATTCCGACACCGTTCAAACGGTCGGTCATTACCGTCATAACCTAAAAGATCTGTATGTGTGTGGCATGACCGCAGCGGCGCACAAATTCCACGGCCCTAAAGGAGTGGGCTTCATGTACATCAGGAAAGACAGGAAGATCCATCCGTTGGTGCATGGTGGTGCGCAGGAACGAAACATGCGCGGTGGTACCGAAAATGTGTATGGGATTGTAGGCCTTGTCAAGGCATTGGAAATTGCTTACCGCGAAATGGGCGAACATCAACGTTACATCGGTAGCTTGAAGTCGCGCATGATCGAGCGCTTAAAAGCTGAGATTCCAGGCGTGACATTCAATGGCGACTCTTCGAACTTGGAAAAGAGCCTTTACACCGTTCTGAACGTGAGCCTTCCCGAGTCGGAGGAGAACGACATGATTTTGTTCAACCTTGATTTGCACGGCATCTCCGCGTCGGGTGGAAGTGCCTGTTCCAGTGGTGCTTCTACCGGCTCGCATGTGCTATCGGCGCTCTATCCTGAGTCGAAACGAGGGGCAGTTCGCTTCTCGTTCAGCAAATACAACAAGCCTGAAGAAATCGATCAAGCCGTTGACAAACTCGCCGAGTTAGTCGGCAGCAAGATCTCCAGCGTCTAAGTTGATTCATGCTCACCGTCAGCTTCATCGGATCCGGGAACGTGGCTTGGCATCTGGCGCCAACCTTCGACAACCATGGGTTCGTGGTGAAGGAGGTGTACAGCCCGAATCGAAAAAATGCGGCCGCCCTCACAGGCAGGCTATATCAAGCCGAGTTGAAATCTTCGCTCGATTTCTCCGATAGTCCGTCCCAACTCTTCGTGGTGGCGGTTCCCGACGATGCGATTAGCGAAGTGGCGAGAGAGATCGCCCTTCCCGACGGTGCAACACTCGTCCACACGTCCGGTTCACAACCTATCGATGTACTACAGTTTGCAGCGGCGGCACACACAGGGGTTTTCTATCCACTCCAGACCTTCACGAAAATCCGTCCGGTCGACTTTAGGCAAGTCCCCATCTTTCTCGAAGCAAGCGACGACATCGCAGCGCGGCAACTGAGTTCCATCGCCAAAGAACTAACAACGCGTTACAAGACCATCACATCCGAGGAGCGGCGGGCATTACACGTCGCGGCCGTGTTTGCGTCAAACTTTCCCAACCACATGTTGCGCCTCTCGAAACTTCTTATGGATCAGAACCGCCTCAATTTCGATTGGCTGAAACCCCTCATTTTGGAAACAGTCAACAAGGCGCTGGCCGTAGGTCCAGACCATGCCCAGACCGGTCCCGCCGTTCGTGGCGATCTGGAAATTCTTGACCAACATCTTGCCTACCTCCAATCTGACGCGGCCATGGCCAAGATTTACGAGATCGTCAGCCAAGACATCATCGATCGAGCAGAATAACGAGCTCGAACGGGCCCAGCGTTATGCCGTCCACCAAAACAATCGACCAGTTACGCAAAGTCGTGGAGATCGCGGTCTCATCTGTACTCCTAGTCCCGGATTCTTTGCTATTTTTAAGTATCACTAATCCGTAAAAGACATGCGTTCAATTTTTCTATTGGCATTCGTGGCTACGTCTGCGTTGGCCATCGCGCAGAACACGCCGCGCGAACAACTCGATCCAAAAGTCACCGAGATATGGGATTTGAAACCTAAGAAGATTACACCGGGTACAAATCCCGGAGAGGCACCGTCGGATGCCATTGTACTCTTCAATGGTAAGGACATGGGCGAATGGGAATCAGCACGCGATGGCTCGACTCCCAAATGGGAGGTTAAAGACGGTGCATTTACCGTCGCAAAAGGTGCAGGCGACATCAAAACCAAAAAGACCTTTGGCGACTTCCAACTTCACATAGAATGGAGGACTCCATCAGAAATTGTTGGCGAAGGACAAGGTCGCGGCAACAGCGGTATTTTCTTGCAAGGCCTCTACGAGTTGCAAGTTCTCGATAGCTATGAAAGCGTGACGTATTCTAACGGTCAAGCTGGCTCCATCTACAAACAGGAACAAGCAATTCCGTTGGTCAATGCTTGCCGCAAACCAGGCGAATGGCAAACCTACGACGTCATCTTCACTGCCCCTCGTTTCGGTGCCGAAGGTCGCATGTTGATCCCAGCGTACGTGACGGTGTTACACAATGGCGTGTTGATTCAAAGTCATACGGTGATTACTGGACCGACAGAATACAAAGGACTTCCTGTCTACAAAGTTCACGACAAGGGCCCCATCCAGTTGCAAGACCACGGCAACCCAGTGAGCTACCGCAACATTTGGATTCGAAATCTTTGATCTTCAATCTTTCAGAAACAAAAAAGCCAGGATGTTCGTCCTGGCTTTTTTGTTGAGTTGACTTCGATTACTTGTTGTTCAACGCAGTTGTTTGAACTTCGCCCTTAATGAAGAGCTGAACCGATCCATTGGGAATATTTGCAGTTACGGTAACTGCCTTGTTGAAGGCTCCTACTGATGCTGCGTTGTAAGTTGCCTTAATGAAACCCTTTTGCCCAGGCGCGATCGGGTCTTTTGACCAATCAGGAGTTGTGCAGCCGCAAGAGGCTTGAACGTTTGTAATGATCATCGGCACTTTACCCGTGTTCGTGAACTTGAATTCATGCGTCACTGGTGTGCCTTGTTTGATCTTACCAAAGTCGAAGTTTTGATTGTCAAAAGTGGCTACGGCGAGATCCGTGCTGGGAGCGGTTTGGCTGAAGGCTTGTGTCGCTACACCGGCGACCACGATAAGGAGGAAAAACAGTTTTTTCATTTTTGTAAGTGTTTTAATGGTTGAGTAATTAGTCGTTCAACCGGCCCAGCACCCCGTTCCATTCATTCGTAATTTTGAGCACTGGGAGTTCAAAATTACAAAATTTTGGAGGATTTGATTTCCTTCCGTTGAACAGTTCAAACTTCGGATCAAAAAGCGCGCCTGGGTGTTAAAGCGATTGTAAATGATGTTAACAACTTGTTAAACACCAACCACCCCGTTAAATGATCGTTACTTTTACATTGTGAGTAGACTGACTTTGCGAATCGTCATCATTCTAGCAGGCTTGAGCATTGCTGGGATCACGTTCACTCAAGTTTATTGGGTGCGCAAGGCATTCGATATTCATGAAAATCAATTCTACCGCGACGTCAATGCGGCCCTTCGAAACGTCGCGACTAGGATTTTCGAGATCAACAAAACGCCATCACCCGCCAACAATCCGGTCGACCAAGTGTCGACGAATTACTACGTGGTGACCATCAATGGCCCGATCGATTCGAACTTGCTTGGGTTCTTGATCAATACCGAGTTTGAGAAAAGAAACATCTCCGCGGAATTTGAGTACGGTGTCTACGATTGCATCTACAAGTGCATGGCAGCCAACGACGAATCGCCAAGCAACAAGAGACTCGTGAGCGAAACTGCGAACGCGCCTGGCTGGCCAAGCCCTCCCGCCGATGGCTACTATTTTGGTGTCCAGTTCCCTCGGCTTGAAGTCAACTTGATCAGTCAAATGGGAATTTGGCTTTTCTCTTCGGCAGTAAACCTGGTCGTCATCTTCTTTTTCGTGTACACATTGTTTGTGATTCTGAAACAGCGCCGGCTCTCCGAAATCCAGCGCGACTTCATCAACAATATGACTCACGAGTTTAAGACCCCGATTTCGACCATTGCAATCTCCACGGAAGTCTTAAAAGATCCACGGATATTCAATACGCCCGAGCGACTGCTCAACTATACTACTATCATCCAGAACGAAAACAACCGACTCAAACAACAAGTTGAAAGGGTGTTGCAAATGGCGCGACTCGACCGCGAACAGATAGCGTTGAAGCGCGAGTCACTGGACATTCATGAGATCATTGGAGAAGCCGTTCGAAATATCTTGATAGGACGCCCGGCAGATTCGGCGACCATCGACCTCGAACTGAATGCAGGCAATCACACTTTGAATGCCGACCGACTCCACATCACCAACGTATTCTTCAACCTCCTCGACAACGCGATCAAATACTGTAAGACTACGCCTCATATTACCATTTCCACGTCGAATGCAAATGGCGCGCTGGTGATCGCCGTCAAAGACAATGGGATTGGAATCAGTCCTGACCATCACAAGAAGGTGTTTCATAAATTCTTCCGCGTGTCGACAGGCAACATCCACGATGTAAAGGGTTTCGGAATTGGATTGAACTATGTGAAGTTGGTGGTGGAAGCCCATAAAGGAAAGATTGCTCTTTCGAGCGAACTCGGTAAAGGCAGCACATTTACATTGACTCTCCCTATCGCATGAATACGAAGATATTGCTGGTGGAAGATGATCCAAACTTAGGTTTTGTGATCAAAGACAACCTCGAAATGAAGGGCTACCAAGTCACACTCTGCAATGACGGCGAAAGTGGAGAGAATACGTTCCTACAAAATGCATTCGACCTGTGCATCCTAGATGTGATGATGCCTCGAAAGGATGGCTTTACGGTGGCACGCAACATCCGGAAGAAGAACCAACAGGTTCCGATACTGTTCGTTACAGCTAAGTCAATGCTCGAGGACAAAGTTGAAGGGTTTTCGGCAGGTGGTGACGACTACATTACAAAACCGTTCAGCGTCGAAGAGCTCCAGATGCGGATCGAGGTGTTCCTCCGTCGATCCAACGGTCGAGAAAGCGTTGAGACCGTGTTTGAATTGGGGCAATTCGTGTTCGATAGCAGCAATCTCACCCTGACCAAGGGTTCCGACACACGCACGCTTACTCAAAAAGAATCGGACGTGTTGGGGCTCCTCTGCAAGAATCGCGACCGTGTCCTGAAACGGGAAGAAATCCTGAAAGCCGTATGGGGTGACGACGACTATTTTCTTGGCAGAAGCATGGACGTTTTCATCTCAAAACTGCGGAAATACCTGAAAGACGATCCAACGGTGCAGATAGTCAACTATCACGGCATTGGCTTCCGGCTCGAAATAAAATAACCGAATCGCCCCGCCATCCGTAAATTTGCTCGATGGCGTCACTCCAAACCTGGTTCACCTCCCTGATTAGGATCTCACGGTTCTGGAACCTGGTGATTATCGCAGCCGCTCAATATTTTACGGCGGTCTTCTTAGTGCAGTCCCAACTCTTGTACGACTGGCGCATGGCCGCATTGGCGATCTCTACCATGATGATCGCCGCCGCGGGTTACATTATCAACGACTACTACGATGTAAAAATCGATCTGATCAATAAGCCGGAGCGGGTTGTCGTTGGGCGCAGTATTTCTCGACGGTACGCCATCCTGCTGCACACCGTATTGAACTTCGGTGGAGTCGCGCTCGGGTTTCTGGTCGATTGGAAAATCGCGATTGTCAATTTTGTGAGCGCGTTCCTACTTTGGTGGTATTCCAACTCGTTGAAGCGTCTTCCGTTCGTGGGTAACTTCACCGTAGCAGTGCTCACGGGACTTTCCGTGGCGGTCGTTTGGATCATTGCCGTCATTTCCCCAGCTACACGGGCAGTAGAGCCGAAATGGCAAATTCCCTTCATCGGTGCCGTGATTCTAGCGCAAGGTGTCGGCATCTTCATCTACTCGTTGTTTGCCTTCTTTGTGACCTTGGTTCGTGAAATCATCAAGGACATGGAAGACTTGAAGGGCGACAATACATTCGGATGTAAGACGCTGCCAATCGTGTGGGGTATCCGACGCACGAAAAATGTCATTTACACGCTCACACTACTATTTGTTGGGAGTGTATTTGTGGTGCACTTCACGCTCGGTGGCCTACCGATGGTCTACTTCAGCATCTTCTTGTTCGCCCCTGTCGCTTGGTTGTTGATTGGACTAAATCGCGCCGACACCAAGAGAGACTATTACCAACTGAGTGTCTTGTGCAAGGTCATCATGGTGTTGGGTGTATTCAGCATGGCACTCTTATAATGTCGATGGCTATATTTACGCCTGCATTTCATGGCAACGAAACACCGACTCGCAATATTCGCCTCCGGAAACGGTAGCAACGCGGAGAAAATCATTGAATACTTCAAGGGGCATCCTTCGATCGAAGTGGTCATGCTGCTTTCGAACAACCCGTCCGCCTTTGCACTCGAGCGTGCCAAGAAGTTGAAGGTAAAAACGCGAGTTTTTGACAAGTTCCAGTTTCGCGAAAGCGACCAAGTGATCCAGTGGCTCAAAGACGAAGGCATTACCCATTTGGTGCTAGCCGGTTTCTTGTGGCTTGTTCCCAGTAGCCTCATCAAAGCATTCCCTGACCACATCGTCAACATTCACCCTGCCTTGTTGCCCAAACACGGTGGCAAAGGAATGTACGGGATGAAGGTGCACGAAGCCGTGCGCGCATCAGATGATTCCGAAACAGGTATCACGATCCATTTGGTGAACGAGCACTATGATGAAGGTGAAGTTCTTGCTCAAATGAAGGTCCCTGTTACAAACGACGATACGGCACAGTCGATCGCCGAAAAAGTGCACTCGTTGGAGTATCGCTATTACCCAACTGTCATCGACACTTGGATCAAAGCTCAAGAAGACGAGCTAAAGCTGAGAAGCAAAGGCCCGCACCGGAAAGGTTCCGACTCCCTTAAACTTTGGGGGAACGGCGCTGAATAGAAACCCATCTTCCGGGAGTGCGGCAAGGTTACATAAGTGTTCAACTACCAAAATTTCTGCGCCTAATAGAATCGTGTGCGCAGGTCTTGAACGGGTGCGCGTGTCATCCATATTGTGCGAGTCGATTCCAACCAATACTGCCCCGCTCGCGTGCAACCAACGTGCTGCCCGCTCGGTGACGTATGGATGTTGTTCGAAATACCGGTCCGTGCGCCAGTGTTCATCCCAATTGGTATTGATCAACACTGCCTTGCCTTTGACGTCCCTGTTTTCAAAATGGTGGACATCCACTGCGATGCCTTGTCTGTAGTCGGCGCGAACGACCATTGCTGGTAAGTTGGCAAAGCGCTCCAATTCCACTTCGCTCAGATCTTTGCCATTTTCGTATCGATGGAAAGGGCAGTCGACATAGGTTCCTGTATTGGCGACCATGTCTATTCGCCCGATTTGGAACGAGGTTCCTTCCTCGTAGAAAGGTCTCGAACTCTCGCGCGATAGGTAATCGCAGACGATCGGTGCGGGGAGCCCCTTGTATGTCACCATTCCATGTTCAATGGTATGGCTGAGGTCGACCAATTTTCGCATATCGAAAATTAGCGTTTTTCAAATTGCCTTTCGCTACGAAATCTTTGGGGTCATCCATTCAAATTGCTCATCTCTTGGGAAGCGTTCGAAGATCGACGTGATGAATTCGTTAGGCGCAGTCAACTTGCGCTTGTTCAGATCCATCCACGCCCCGTCGACGGTGATGATCGTGCACAAGGTTCCATCAGGTTTGGCCACGTGATGGCGCAGCGACCACCGGCTAAAGTCGGGCAATGCCTTTAAAAGTTTGACATCCATGTCCACCTTGTCTTCGAGGCGCACCTCTCGGCGAAAAACAGCTTCCTCGCGAAACAGAATTGGGCCTACATGAAACTCCATCAACTTCTCGGTGGTCAATCCTTGCAAATTGAGATAGTTCATCCGCATGGCCGCTGCAAAATCGTAGTACACAGAATGCCTCAAGTGGCGGTTTGCATCAATGTCGGCCCAACGTATGTTCAGTGGTACTTTATAGGTCTCCATGAGTTTATTAATTCGAAGTTGTTTGAAATGACTTTTGTGCCTTTAGCTCCTGCATCCGGGTGGCAAAGTTCCCATCGCCAAAAGGCCCTGCTACCAGGGGTGTGAACATGTTCAGCAACTCGACGCTGTGGTCAATTCGTCGTCCGTCCTTCATTCCTACATGCACAAAATTTGTCCACATGGCGGATTTCATGTGAGTACCTTGCGCATCCCACATTTGCATCTCGACAAGTATTTGGCTCGCCGAGAACTCTACGATGGCCGAACGTATGATTACCTGTTCATTCACGAATGCTGGGCGAAAATACGCGATTTGGTTGGCGCTCACGACCCAGCCCACGCCTTGTTTTGCAAATTCACCTACGGTAAAGCCGTACGAATTTTGGAGGTGCTCCTCGCGGGCATCAAGGAAATACTTGACGTACCACACGTTGCCCAGGTGACCAAACAAATCGCAGTCCGAGAAGCGGATCATCGCCCGGCTCTCAGGCCACTGTGTCAAAGTTGTTGTCTCTATCATCATTTTCGACCGATCGGTCTTTTTTGTGTCATAGTTTTCGGCAAGTCAACTTAGGGTGGACTTACGCTTTCATTTCACTTACAATCATCTGTTTGAGGTACTCGACTGACTGGTTGAGCTTCTTATGGTCGTCGAGAATTTTTGCGAGGAAGATTGCTCCCTCAATATGTGCATAGATCAATGCGGCGTATCGCTCGCTATTAATATCCTTTTTGATCTCTCCGAGTCTCTTTCCTTTCTCGATGATGCGATACAGGTCGCTCAACATCTTTTCGACGGCAGCGCGCACGTCTTTTTTGAGCCGTGGCATGGTGTCGTCAACATCCACGCTGAAGTTTAAGATCGGACAACCGCCTTCAATAGGGCTGTGGCGTGTGTAGTCTTTGTGATAGTCACACACAGCGAATAACTTCTCGAGGGGGCTCTGCTTTTGAATCACTGCAGCAGCGATTCCGTTGTACGCGATTTCAAACGAGTAGCGAAACGCTTCCCTGGCTATTTCTTCTTTGCTTTCGAAGTTGCCGTAAAGGCCGCCCTTCGCCAAGCCAGTTGCTTCCAGAATGTCGCTCATCGAAGTTCCAGCATATCCCTTGCGATTAAAAATGGGTGCTGCACACTCGATGATAAACTGCCTCGTACGTTCCGACTTGGTCAACATGGGAATGAATACGTAAAAATAGACCGATCGGTTTGTTTTTCATACAGGAAGGCGGTGTTTTTTTAAATGACCTAGTTCAAAAAATAACTTTATATTACTCCTTGAACCCGATCCCTCAACGATGAGATATTCATTCGTGGCTGTTCTTGCGCTCGCAATGGCGTGCTCAAAACAAACGCCCGACGAACACGCGCCGGAAAAATCACTTGCCGACTTAAAAGTCTACGATGGCCTGGAGGTCACACTCTTTGCCTCGGAACCAATGTTCAGCAATCCGACGAATATGGACGTCGACTCCAAGGGACGCGTTTGGATTACGGAAGCTTATAACTACCGAAACCAGTATAACCCCAAAAATCCGTACCGGGAAGAAGGGGACCGCATCATGATCTTAGAAGACACCGATGGGGATGGAAAAGCCGACAAAAGCAAAGTGTATTATCAAGGGACGGACATCAATGCAGCCCTTGGAATCTGCGTGTTGGGCAACAAGGTAATCGTTTCGTGTAGCCCGAAGGTCTTTGTCTTTACCGATAACAACGGTGACGACGTGCCGGATAACAAGGAAATTCTTTTTCAAGGAATAAAAGGGGTGGACCACGACCACGCCATCCACTCCTTCAACTTTGCGTACGATGGGCGGTTGTACTTTACGATGGGTAACGAAGGGGCCATCCTAGTAGATCCGCGCGGTGACACTGTCGTGGATGTCCATGGTAGGAAAGTCACGACCAACGGTAAACCCTTTCGAGACGGACTTGCCCTTCGGATGGATGAAGATGGGTCGAATGTCGAGGTCATTGCGCACAACTTCCGGAACAATTACGAACTGACGGTTGATCCGTTCGGAACAATTTGGCAGTCTGACAACGACGACGACGGCAATCAAGCCACGCGAATCAACTTCGTCATGGAGTTTGGCAATTACGGTTTCAAAGATGAAATCACCGGCGCGTCTTGGCCAGCGCGGAGGACAAACATGGAAGCACAAATTCCCCTGCGTCACTGGCATCTAAATGACCCAGGTGTGGTCCCCAATATGTTGCAAACAGGGTCGGGATCTCCCACAGGGATAGCGATGTACGAGGGGAACATGTTACCAGAAATTTTCCATGGAAAGTTGATTCACTCGGAACCAGGACACAACGTTGTTCGGTCGTACATCACTGACCCCGATGGCGCCGGTTACAAAGCACGGATTGTGAATTTGTTAGAGGGACAAAAAGACCAGTGGTTCCGACCGGCTGATGTGACTGTGGCGCCCGATGGCTCGGTGTTCGTAGCCGACTGGTACGACCCAGGAGTAGGTGGGCACCAAGTTGGTGATTTGAACCGGGGAAGGATTTATCGAATTGCGAAACCATCGTCGCCTTACGAAGTGGCGCCTCCGAAATTAGGAACTCCTAAGGAAGCGATTGCTGCTTTGGTGAACCCAAATCCCGCGACACGGTATCTGGGATGGAAGGCATTGGCTCAAATGGGCCCGACCGCTGAACCTGAATTGGCTGCACGATGGAATGGCACCGATGACCGACAAAAGGCGATGGTGTTTTGGTTGTTGATCCGTTTGCCAAATGGTCGCACCTACATCGATGCCGCGCTCGCCGACAAGGATCCCAACATCAAGATTATGGGCGTTCGAGGCGCACGATTGATGAAGCAAGACATGAAGCCCATCATTGGGAATTTAAACAATGATCCCTCGCCACAAGTGAGACGCGCTTTATTGATTGCACTGCGAGGCGACCCCTCGCCAGAAGCAGCTCAACTGTGGTCGAAGTTGGCGGTTCAACATGATGGCGTCGATCGCTGGTACCTAGAGGCGCTTGGTATCTCGGCAGATGGGAATTGGGATCTCTATTTCGATACATGGAAGAAACTGGTAGGCCCGAATTGGAATACGCGCGCCGGTCGTGACATCGTGTGGAGGAGTCGAGCACGAGCTGCTATCCCCATGTTGACCGAATTAATTCGCCAGTCGCCCGACAGTTCGATGCTCCGGTATTACCGAGCGCTGGATTTTCATACTGACCGCTTGAAACAGGATGAACTGGCGCGGTTAGCCACCCAAGTGAAGGGTCCTAAGTTGTTGTATGCATTGAAGCACATGGATCCTTCGAAGATGAAAATAACACCAGCGATTTCGAAGGCATTGGCTGAAACGTTAGCGCAGTATCGCGGGAAGATCGAGTTCGTAGAATTGATCACCACCTTCCAGTTGAAAGATAAGTCGAACGACCTATTGGAGTTGGCCATCCAATACCCCGATAGTTTGGCGGGTCGCGAGTCGGTGCGGACGCTCCTGAAGTGGGAACGAACGGATTTGATGAAACCCGTTCTGCATGGTGCAGATCGCGAGCGAGCGGTTGCTTTGACGCGTGTGGTTGATGCGTCGATGTCCAATCCGCTGGCAATAAAAATGATGGAAGACTTGATGCTGGATTCGACGCGCGACCTCGAACTGAGAAAGCTCGCGATACGCGCGTTCGGTGGACCTTGGCAAGCAGAAGATCGACTACTCGAGTTGGCGAGGACGAAACGCATCCCGGCTGACATGCAGACAGCGGCTGCGGGTGTGTTCCAGACTGTTTGGCGCGCAAAACTGCGAGAAGAAGCTGCGCAATACCTGACGCTTCCTGGCAATAAAGATGGCAAGCCGCTCCCTCCTGTTTCAGTATTGGCAGAACGTGTGGGTGATGCCACGCGGGGTGCTACCGTGTTCACGAACACTTGTGCTACTTGTCACGTGGTGAAAGGCAGTGGTGTCAACTTCGGCCCGGACCTCAGCGAAATTGGTTCTAAGCTCTCAAAAGAAGCGCTGTATACGGCAATTCTGTATCCAGACCAAGGGGTTGGGTTCGGTTACGAGGGTTACGTGATTAAACTCAAGGACGGTTCCACCGCTGTAGGACGCATTGTGTCTGAGACTGGAGACAAGATCGAATTGCAGTATATGAACAACACACAACAGGTGGCGACCGCGGATGTCGACACGAAGAACAAGCTACCTAACTCACTCATGCCGGGCGACTTGCAGCGGTTGATGAGTGAATCGGAGCTTGTAGATCTGGTGGAATACTTGAAAACTTTAGTTGGGGGTGGAACCCTCTGATGGCCCTGGTTTCGACTTAAACTTATCGCGACGCGATGGCGGTGGCGATGCTAACAATTCGGGATGCCTTTTTAGATACTTGTCGCGAAGGTAGAGCGCCATCAACCTGATTGCGTCGCGCATCTTGAAGGAAAATGAATCGTCCTCGGCCACGTAATATGTCGGTGTAAAGAAGACGAAATCACGAACTGGTATCAACTCGTCCTGATCAATTTCACGATCCATAAACCTCGCGGCAAATTCCTGCACATCCATCGCACACTTCAATCGTTCTCGCTCCATCAGTTTCATCAATCGCTCTTCGTGTTCGTCTAGGTAGGCTTTCCCACCCATTTCCTCCAAAACTTGATACCCAAGCGGTGTGAGTTCGATGGGGCTGTTCGTTTGATTCAACCGCCGCTCTTTTGAATTTAAGTCTTCGGTGAAACGCTCGATCTTCATCTCCAAATTGGTGATGCGCAATCCATGTTCAAGCAGGGTCCGAGAAACGCCCTCAATTTTGCGCCCATGCCGTTTTAAGATCTTTCCATGAGTTTTAACGATCTTCTCGACACCTGAAACTCGATTGCGAAAGCCAACGATACGAGTCGTGCTCCAACTCGCTAACCAAATCGCTACTAAGAAAAGTCCCATTCCTGGGGCATGGCTCAACATCCAGTTGACCAAGCCTGCTACCACTTCACTCAATTCCATCGTTAAAAAAGTTTTGTTCGATCGCTGGAATTTCCGACGCCCGAAACAAAACTAACCTCGCAATGAACGATTGATTCAAGAAGGTATGACTAGTTTGAAAAATGATCAGGTAAACCGTACAAAATTCTATTTGCCGGTTTGATCAGTGTGTGAAGCCTTCATAAAAAGGGTTGTCACAATGGGCCGTTCTTCGCCCAAGCTGTTCCGCTTTTAAGCCAAAACTTGGGTACTACGTTAAGACAGCCCGATGTAACCGCCGACAATCAAGGTGTGTTGATTTCGTGAAAACCAGACTTGGTATCGTGGTCGGTCCAACTCATTGGGTAGTTTTTGTCTAAGAACTCAAGGGAATCAGTCGTGAGGTACAAAGGGCGGAACGTGTCGATCATGACGGCGAGCTCATGTGTTTCCTTCGCACCGATGCTCTTCTCAACCGTGCCCGGATGTGGCCCATGGGGTAAGCCTCCAGGATGCAACGTGAAAGATCCACGCTCAATGCCACGTCGGCTCATAAAATTACCCTCTGCATAATACAACACCTCATCACTATCGATGTTGCTGTGATTGTAAGGTGCTGGAATGGCCAATGGGTGATAATCGAACAAGCGAGGAACAAACGAACAGATCACAAAATTGTGCGCCTGAAACGTTTGATGAACTGGCGGCGGTTGGTGCACGCGGCCGGTGATGGGTTCGAAATCGTGGATGGAGAATGCGTAGGGCCAGAGAAACCCATCCCAACCGATTAGGTCGAGTGGACTGTGCTCGTAGATATAATAATGTAAGAATCCTTGCTTCTTAATCTTGACCAGGTATTCACCTTTTTCCGGAATGGTAATCAGCTCTTGGGGCGGACGGATATCGCGCTCACAATAAGGTGAGTGTTCCAACAATTGCCCAAGTTGATTACGATATCGTTTCACGGTTTCGACTGGCGAGGCCGACTCGATGATCAACAAACGCAGAGGCCCTTCCTCAAACTCGAGTTGATAAATCACGGTCCGTGGAATCACCACGTAGTCTCCTTGTCGGATGGGCATCTTGCCAAACTGTGAGGTAAGTGTACCGTTGCCATCGTGAACATAGATTACTTCGTCGCCTTCCGCGTTCTTATAGAAATAGTCCATCTTCCGCTTTTTCGGCGAACAAATAGAGATCGAACAGTCGCTGTTTTGAAGCAACACTTTTCTGGCTGACAGATAGTCGTCGCCTGTCGTAGTGACCTTCGATGTATTCAAGTGCGTTTGACGCAACGAGTAGTCCTCGATGATCTTTGCGCTGTATGGCTCTTGCTTTTGGATGCCGCCGATGCGCGTGGGCGGATAGATGTGATAGAGATTGGAGTATATACCCGAGAATCCCTCCGAGCTCACGAGTTCCTCTTTATACAAACTGCCATCGGGTTGGCGAAACTGGGTATGGCGCTTAGGTGGAATTTGACCGAGCCGGTGATAGTACATACAACCTTTCGTTTACACGAAATTACGAAATGTAACATCGCGTCGGTTGTTAGAATGACAAATACCGCACTACACCTGCCGACAAATCCTATAGTTTCTGTCGGTTGAGCTCCGGTATCTTGTCGAAAAGTTTGAGTGCCTGTTGTAGGATTTCGTTCTGTTCATTCACGATGGGGTAGAATGCTTCATTCCCCCAAATCCTTCTCGCTACTTCGGCCTTTAAGAAATTTTGAATAACGGCTTTGTGACGAGCGAGGTCGCCAGGCATGGGTTGCACATGCCCGCGCTTGCCCAGTTCAACAAGCTCATTTAGCATTCGATCATCGACGACGAACTCACGTCGATACTTTTCGAAACCCATTTTCTCTAATTCCTCTTTATTCTTTTGCGCGTACTTGAAGGCCCATTCGCGCGGGGCGTTCACGTTGAACAGCCTATTGAAGTACGCACTGTTCTGCGTGGTATCCAGCGGCACGAAATAATCGGGCATAATGCCACCTCCTCCATAAACGATCCTTCCACCGGTTGTCTTGTACTTCAACGAGTCGTTGAACTTGATGCTATCCGCGTGGAAGAATTCACCGTGTTGGTAACGTTCATATACCTCGCGGTCATATTCCTCGTCGGATTCATAGGGCTTTTGGATGGATCGCCCGGTAGGAGTATAATATCGAGAAATGGTAAGTCGCAACTCCGAGCCATCGTTGAGATCGAACGGCGTTTGCACCAACCCTTTCCCAAAAGAGCGACGCCCTACGATCAATGCGCGATCATTATCCTGGAGAGCTCCAGAAACGATTTCCGATGCTGAGGCACTTCCCTCGTTGACCAGCACGATCAAGTCGCCTTGCTCGAAGCTTCCTTTCGCAGTAGAAGGTGTTTCAGAGTTGTACCGAATATCTTTTCCTTTCGTGAGCACGATGCGTTCTCCTTCTTTCAGGAACTCGTCGGACAATTCAATGGCCTGGTTGAGATAGCCGCCAGGGTTTCCTTGGAGGTCGAGAACCAATTTCTTCATGCCTTGCTCTTTGAGCTTGTCGAGTGCAGCGACGAACTCTTCATGCGTGGTGGCGTTAAAAATTCTCACTTTGATATATCCGACCTCGGGTTCCACCATGTACGCCGATTCTACGGAATACTGTGGAATTTTATCTCGAACAATTTTGAATGTAATGGGTTCGGGGGAACCAGCTCGCACCACTTCCAATTTTACTTCAGAACCTTTTGGCCCTTTGAGGTACTTATACACGTCGGCATTCTTCAAATGAATGTTCGCGATCGATTGATCGTCTACTTTTACAATCTTGTCGCCGGAACGAATACCAACCGCTTCGGAAGGGCCGCCGCTCAACGCTGTAACGACGACGAGCGTGTCTTGGAAGATGCTGAACTCGACACCGATTCCTTCGAAGTTGCCCCTAAGGTCTTCGCTGGCCGCGATACGATCGCGCGCTGGGATGTACGATGAGTGTGGATCAAGTTTGGTTAGTAAGTGTTGGATAGCATCCTCCACGAGTTCGTCGGCTTTCACGTCATCCACGTACTCGTTTTGTACGAGTGAGATCACCTCACGGAATTTCTGCATCTCGCCACCCAGTTCCTTATCTCCCGCGGTTGGGTTGAGGGTGGAACCTATCAAGACACCGCCGGCCAAGCCGATGCATAGCACCAAGGGAAGAGCTATCTGGTTTTTTGAGTTGTTGTTGGTCGGAGTATTGGGCGTGTCGATGGTCGACTTTTCTTCGTTCGAATCTGTGTTGTACGTCTCGCTCATATGATCACAATGTGGTTCCGGACATGTTCCGGAGTTTCACCCATAACAAGTTAATAACGGTTATTTGAGGGAATGGTTCGACCGGAAAAGTACGCACGCGGCGGCAAAGTCGGTTTGTTAGGGTGAATTTTTTGAAGCCCCAAAAGACC
Source organism: Cyclobacteriaceae bacterium (assembly GCA_044226945.1). Taxonomy (GTDB): domain Bacteria; phylum Bacteroidota; class Bacteroidia; order Cytophagales; family Cyclobacteriaceae; genus ELB16-189. The sequence goes on from JBGAGB010000040.1 coordinate 32,347, forward strand.
TCAGCAGCCAAATTCCTATATTTACCAATCATGGACAGGCTTGCGCTAAAAAATAAGCGTATTGGAGAACTCGTGGACCAAGACAGCGTCCGCGCACATGTCCTGTATTACTTCGGAATCCGCTTTTACGAATACTCTGAGCATACCCTCGAACAAGTATGTCAAGAGAAGGGGTTGAAGTTGGAGACTGTTTTGAAAGAACTTGAATCACCGGGGGAAAATTTCCAAGAAGCGGACCTCCCACTGATCTCCTACCCGATCGACTTGATCATCGAATACCTGAAGCACGCACACTTTCTATTCGTGAAGCACAAGCTGCCGTACATCGGTCGGTTGGTGGAAGGCTTTCGTGCCGAAGACGTGCGGTATGAACCGATGGCGAAAGATCTCAAGATTCTATTTCCATTGTTCATCGAGGATTTCATTCATCACATCTACGAAGAAGAAGACACGCTCTTCAAGTACATTCGATTATTGGAGCGTGCTGCAAAAGGCACGTATAACCCAGCGAAGTTGTACTACATGATGGAGAAGAACTCATTGCAACGTTTTGCGATGGAGCATGAAGCCCACGACGACGAGATGATGGGTATCCGGAAAATCACGAACGATTATTTGCTTCATCCGCAATCACCCCTTCATGTAAAGGTGATTTATTCGGAGTTGATTTCCTTTGAAAAGAACCTTCAGACCCACGCGCGGATCGAGAATGAAATCTTGTTTCCAAAAGCGATGGCCTTGGAAAACAAAGTGAAGCAGATCTTCATCGAGCGTTCCAAGTTCAACTAACTCCTTATTTTCTAAAGTGTAAGAAGTCCTGCAAGATGATGGTTGCGGCGACTTTGTCTGTATTTCCTTTAACCTGACGATCCTTTTTCTTCGTTCCGTTGGCGATCAACACCTTCTGGGCCATCGACGACGTGAATCGTTCATCCACTAAGTGCAGCTTTTTGGTTGGGAATTTTTCGCGGAGGCGTTCCGCGAGTGCCCTCACCAGCGGCGTCATCTCGTTGTCTTCACTTTTGAGGTTCGTCGGCAGTCCCAATACAATTTCGTCGACTGTTTCCTTTTGAAAATAGGTCTCAAGCCATTTGAACAACAGCTGGCTTTCCACAACGTCGAGTGCAGTGGCGATAATTTGCAATGGATCTGTGACAGCAATCCCTGTTCTTTTCCTTCCGTAGTCGATAGCTATAATCCTTCCCATTGGAACCGCCTCGTTGCACGATTTGTTGGTGGGGCAAAGGTACAACCCCCAAATAAATTCGCGTGAATCATTACCTTTGCGATCTAATTGACTGATTTCCATGGTTTTCCCGATAGTTGTCTACGGCGATCCGATCCTTCGAAAAAAGGCTTCCGATGTAGAAAAAGGAAGCGATGTGAAGCCGTTCATCAACGACATGTATGAAACAATGTACGCAGCCAATGGCATCGGGCTGGCTGCACCACAGGTTGGGAAAGGCGTGCGTGTGTTCGTGGTCGACGGTTCATCGCTCGATGATGAGGAAGAGGACATGACCGATTTCAAGAAGGCGTTCATCAATCCCACCATTTTAAAAGAAGCAGGTGAACCTTGGCCCTTTGAAGAGGGTTGCTTGAGCATCCCAAACATTCGAGAAAAGGTTCTTCGCCCGGAGACGGTGTCCATCCGCTACTATGATGAAGACTGGAACCTGAAAGAAGAAACCTACGACGGGATGAAAGCTCGTATCATTCAACACGAGTACGACCACATCGAGGGGAAACTTTTCATCGACTACTTGTCGCCACTCAAAAAGAAGATGTTGAAGGGAAAGCTAACCGACATCAGCAAAGGTGAAGTAGAAACCGAGTACCGGATCCTAGCACCGCTACGCAAATAGCGTCATTCGATCCGCGTTGGTATCTTCCGGTCCGATTCAAACTTACGCTCCGTGAATATTCAATCGCGCCTCCCAGAGGTTGGCACTTCCATTTTCACCGTGATGTCGAAGATGGCGCTCGATCATGGTGCCATCAATCTGTCGCAAGGGTTTCCTGATTTTCCAGTCTCAAGCGAGCTCATTGAATTGATCTACCAATTCATGCGTGAGGGACACAACCAGTATGCGCCCATGCCTGGGGCGGTGCCATTGAAACATGCTATTGCCAAGGTGGTCGCGGATACGTACGCTAGACCGACCGATCCAGATGCAGAAGTGATTGTGACGGCGGGCGGAACCGAAGCATTGTATTCGGCCATCGCTGCTTTCATTCGACCCGGCGATGAAGTGATCGTACTCGATCCCGCGTATGATTCATACGATCCGTCCATTCGATTGAATGGAGGTGTTCCAGTTCATGTGAACTTGGTGCGGCAAGGGAACACGTTTGTTGTTCCTTGGGATACCGTTGAAGCAAAGTCTAGTTCGCGCACCAAAGCGATCATGATCAATACGCCTCACAACCCGACAGGATCGGTGATGTCGCCCAACGACATGCGAATTTTGACCGAGCTGGCGAACAAGCACGATTGGATTGTGATCAGCGACGAAGTGTACGAGCGATTGATTTATGAAGGCCGTTCACACGAAAGTGTGTTGAAGTATCCGGGGCTGAAGGACCGTGCTGTGGCAGCATTTTCATTTGGCAAGACCTTCCACGCAACCGGGTGGAAGGTTGGGTACACGGTGGCGTCGCCAGCCCTTACGACCGAAATTCGGAAGACCCACCAGTTCATCACCTTCGCGGTGAACACACCAGTCCAACTGGCACTGGCCACCTACTTGCAGGAACCCAGACACTACCTCGAGTTGGGTGCATTTTACCAACGGAAACGCGACTTCTTCCTGCAGCAGATCAAAGGGTCGTCTTTTGTCCCACTCGCGAGCTTTGGCAGCTATTTCCAGTTGCTTTCATACGAACACATCGGCAACAAATCGGAGAAGGAAATGGCCGAATGGATGACAAAAGAGCACAAAGTAGCCTCCATTCCGGTGTCCGTTTTTTACCAGGACGGCACTAACCAAAAGCTGCTCCGGTTCTGTTTTGCCAAGAAAGAAGAGACCCTGGAAAAGGCGGGAAGGATTTTGAGAAACCTATAGACTTTTGCCCCCCGTTTGTTTTTCTTTGCGGGCATATGCAAGACCTCAAAATCAGCTTAATTCAAGCCGATCTTCATTGGGAAGACCCGGATGCCAATTTGGCCATGTTTGAGGAACGGATTTGGCGCATCGGAGAGCAAACCGACGTCATCATCCTGCCAGAAATGTTCACCACAGGCTTTTCGATGGAAGCACGCCGCCTGGGCGAGATGATGAACATGAAAACCACCAAGTGGATGAAGATGGTCGCCGACCAAACCGGCGCACTCGTCATGGGTTCTTTCATCGCAAACGTTCACGATCGGTTTTATAACCGCCTATTGTGGATGGAACCCGGTGGAAATTTCAAAACTTACGACAAACGACACTTGTTCCGAATGGCAGACGAGCACATGACCTTCTCGCAAGGGGAGAGTCTACTGATCGGCCACTGGAAAGGTTGGAGAATATGCCCGTTGATTTGCTACGACTTGCGCTTCCCAGTTTGGAGCCGCAACCGTTGGAACTCGACGCTGAAAAAACCAGCTTATGACCTGTTGGTATATGTTGCCAACTGGCCGCAAGTTCGTGCCAACGCTTGGGACACCCTCCTGCGCGCGCGCGCGATCGAGAACCTGAGCTATGTAGCGGGTGTGAACCGGGTAGGTATCGACGGCAAGGGCGTGGAATACATCGGCAACTCTCAGATCATTTCACCGAAAGGCGAACCCATCTTTTCGGTGGAAGGAATCGAAGCGGTGAAGACCATTCAACTCAACGCCAACTCGCTCCACGCTTACCGCGACAAGTTCCCTGCCCTCCTCGACGCAGACGATTTCAACTTGGAGATTGGTGAGTACGAAGAACGCGAATATCCCCAGGGACTAAGCTAGTCTCCATAATTCCTAAATTCTTAATTCGTAATTCTCAATTCTTAATTCTCAATTCTTAATCATTGTAATGTTCCGTCGCGCGCTCATCTCCGTTTACTATAAAGATCATCTCGACGCCATCGTGCACAAGCTGGCGAAGTTGGGTGTCGAATTCGTGTCGACCGGCGGTACACAACAGTTTATCGAAGGCCTAGGATACAAGGTCACGCGCGTAGAAGATCTTACGGGCTACCCAAGCATCTTCGGAGGGCGTGTGAAAACGTTACATCCGGCGGTCTTTGGCGGCATCCTCTACCGCCGCGACTTAGCGGAGGACGTACAACACGCAGAACAGTTCAAGATCGGACCTTTGGATCTCGTCATTGTAGACTTATATCCATTCGAGGAGACGGTGGCGAAAGGAGGAACCGAAGAGGAAGTAATCGAAAAGATCGACATTGGGGGTATTTCCTTGATCCGTGCAGCGGCAAAGAACTTCAAAGATGTGTTGATCGTGTCGTCGCGCGAGCAGTACGGTGAGCTGCTTGAATTGCTTGAGAAGAAAAACGGGGAGACCGATATTGAAGATCGGAAGCGATTCGCAGCAAAGGCGTTTGACACGACTTCCCACTACGATACGGCCATTTTTCAGTACTTCAACGGCACTTATAAACTCCCGGTATACAAAGCGAGTTTGCGTCAAGCTCAAGTATTGAGATATGGCGAGAACCCGCACCAGCAAGGCGTATTCTACGGCGACCTCTCGCAGCTGTTCGATCAACTCAACGGAAAGGAACTTTCGTACAACAACCTTGTCGACGTCGATGCGGCTGTCAACTTGGTGGGTGAGTTTGACGGCGAGACGGCTTTCGTGATCATCAAGCATACGAACGCGTGCGGTGCAGCCACTGGGAAGTCTGTGTTGGAGGCATACCAGAAAGCTTTTCAGGCAGACACGGTATCGGCATTCGGCGGTGTGTTGGCGTGCAACCAGCCGATTGACGCAGCGGCGGCTGCCGAAATCAATAAGCTATTTTTTGAGATCCTCGTTGCTCCTTCGTACGATGACGAAGCACTGAAGTTATTGACATCGAAGAAGAACAGGATCATTCTCCGCCAAAAGCAAAAGTTGCAGCTAAAACGTCAAGCGAAGACATTGCTCAATGGTGTGTTGGAGCAAGACGTGGATTGGAAGACCGATGGTTCAGAGGACCTGAAAGTGACGACCAAACGACGCCCAAGCGAACAAGAAGTCAAGGCTTTGCTTTTCGCGAGCAAAGTTTGCAAGCACACAAAGTCAAATACGATTGTGCTGGCGGTAGAAGGTCAACTGTTGGCAAGCGGTGTTGGACAAACCAGCCGTGTTGATGCCCTGAAGCAGGCGCTCGAGAAAGGCCGCTCGTTTGGGTTCAGCTTTGAACACGCGGTGATGGCTTCCGATGCTTTCTTTCCATTTCCTGATTGCGTCGAGATCGCCGATAAGAACGGGATCAAAGCGGTGATTCAACCAGGTGGCTCCATCAAAGATGAAGACTCGATTCGCTATTGCGACGAGCACCAGATGGCGATGGTGTTCACAGGTTTCCGCCACTTCAAGCACTAAGCACTCGGCCGACACACCTTGGACCTCAGGATGTAAGTTTTTCGCGCATCCCGGCATGAATTTGCCGCAATTATTTAACTAACTTGGAGCCAATTTTTTACCAATTCAGGGAGGGACTAACCATCAATGGGACTTTTTGACTTTTTCACGAGCGATGTTGCCATCGATCTGGGTACTGCCAACACGCTGATCATTCACAAAGACAAGGTCGTCGTCGACGAGCCGTCGATTATCGCCCTAGACAAGATGAACGGGAAAGTGCTTGCCATCGGCCGCGAGGCAATGCAAATGCACGAGAAAACCCACGAAAACATTAAGACTATCCGCCCTTTGAAGGAGGGCGTGATTGCTGACTTCCACGCCGCCGAGATGATGATTCGCGGCTTGATCAAG
>JBGAGB010000041.1:0-37420 GCA_044226945.1 Cyclobacteriaceae bacterium
TTAACCCTATGTCGTTCAATCCTTGGTCCGTCTATTGTTCGGATCCCGCTCCCGCGGGTCCATCCTAGAATCGACTCGTGCATACCCTCTACCGAGTTATGCACGGGTCCGCTATCAGTCTCATTCACTCAATGAACGTTTTCAGAAAATCTTCTTTCGAAGCGATCTGAACAGAATCAGAAAATCTTCTTTCGAAGCGATCTGAACAGAAGTTGAAAGCAACCCTCTCAACTTACCCTTTCAATTCACACCCAACTGGACGTGTTTCTCAAAATGGGACTGCAAAGGTATGTGATGGAAACCACGAAAGCAAGTCCACCGCAAAAAAATTATGCAGCGCGTAGTTTACGATGGATGGTCTGGGTGCGGTCTGGCCCTGTCGAGATCAGCGTAATGGGCACCCCCAAAGCACTCTCCAAGAAATCGATATACTGAGCCAACTCCTTGGGAATCTGCTGTTCACCAATTCCAGACAACGAAGAACTCCATCCCTTCAACTCGGTATAAACCGGGACGATTTTTTCATTCACATATTCGTATGGAACGGCCTCTGTAATAGACCCATCTTTCAACTTGTAGTGGGTACACACCTTAATCGTAGGAAAAATACTCAACACGTCGGCCTTCATCATCAAAAGTTGAGTCACTCCATTGATCATGATCGAATACTTCAACGCAGGGAGATCGATCCAGCCACAACGACGCGGTCTACCCGTCGTCGATCCGAACTCATTACCTTCTTTCCTCATTCGTTCGCCCTCCTCATCTAGCAACTCGGTGGGAAATGGTCCACTGCCCACGCGCGTGCTGTATGCCTTGAAGATTCCGTACACTTCGCCAATATGACCAGGTGCGACACCTAACCCCGTGCATGCGCCGGCGGTTACAGTATTCGAACTGGTCACAAATGGGTAACTACCAAAATCGATATCCAGCAACGAACCCTGCGCGCCTTCAGCCAACACCGAAGATCCTTTCTTCAATTCCTGGTTGAGGAAATACTCGCTATCAATTAATTGGAAGCCTTTCAAAAAGGCGACAGCTTCCAGAAACTGGGCCTCTAGCTCGGTCCAGTTGAAAACAATTTCGTGATTCTTCAAAATCGCAAAGTGGCTTTCGACCAACTTGCGAAACTTGTCCTGAAAATTTTCGGACAAAATATCCCCTACTCGAAGACCTTGGCGCGACACCTTGTCCACATAAGACGGTCCAATGCCCTTCAACGTAGACCCAATCTTGTCATCGCCTTTGGCCTTCTCGTAAGCTTGGTCCAACAGTCGATGCGTAGGGACGATCAGCGTTGCCTTTTTAGAAATGAACAAGTTCTTCCTCACATCGAGGTTAAACTTGTCGAGCTTGTTGATTTCGGTTTGAAACACGATGGGGTCGAGTACGACGCCGTTGCCAATTACATTCTTCGTCGCAGGTCGAAAAATCCCGGAAGGAATCTGGTGCAAGACATGCTTGATGCCGTCGAACTCAAGGGTGTGACCGGCATTGGGCCCACCCTGGAAGCGGGCAACCACATCGTAACGCGGCGCCAGTACATCCACAATTTTACCTTTCCCCTCATCACCCCATTGTAATCCCAAAAGGACATCCACCTTCATTTCAAGTAACGTTTTCCGTGTGTGTAATGATTATTTTTTTTCGAGCGCAAGTGCCTCCTCCTCCGTTTCCACGATTTGGAAAATGGCGTTGAGCTTGGTGATCACTAGGAGTTTCTTCACGCTTTCCGACGGTTTCATGAGATAAACCTCGCCACCCTTGTTTCGAAACTTGGTCAAGATCGTAATCAGAACACCTATGCCACTGCTATTGATGTAGCGCAAGTCCGAAATATCGATGATACATGCTGGCACCTTATGCGAAACTGCGTCATTCACAGTTTCAAGTAGACGCGTTCCGCTATCCTCCCCGATCAGGTCACCGGAGATGCGAAGAATCAGCGTATTCTGTTTAATCTCTTGTGCAAAATTCATGACTTCCTATTTTCACAATTTTTCCTCGAACAGTTAGCGTACAATATGAGCGAGTGGTGCATCACATTGAAATGCAATAGCTCCTCAACTGTGTTCTGAATATTCTGTATTCGTGGGTCACAGAACTCGACAACTTTATTACAATCCGTGCAAATTAAGTGGTCGTGCTGCTTGTACCCGTACGACTTTTCATACTGCGCGAGGTTCTTGCCAAACTGGTGTTTGCTCACCAAGTCACATTCGACCAGCAGGTCTAGCGTGTTGTAAACCGTCGCACGGCTCACTCGATAGTTCTTGTTCTTCATATTGATGTAAAGCGATTCCACATCAAAATGACCGTCGAGTGAATAGATTTCCTCAAGGATGGCGTAGCGTTCAGGCGTCTTCCTCAACTCTTTGCTTTCCAAATAAGCTGTGAAGATTTTCCTGACTTCTTCGTACACTTTTACATTCAGTGCCATCCTACTGAGACCCGTAATACCCGGCAAATATATAACATGAGCATGAAGGAAAATACACGAATTCCAGCCCCAAGAGCTTACGGGTTGTTGCGGGAGTCAAATCGGGCGACTGACACAACCCCTTCAACCTTTTCCAGTTTGCTGATTAGGACTTCCAAATGGCGTGTATCATTCACGTAAAGCATGATTTCGCCACGGAAGATTCCGAGGTCGGTGTTGAAGGCAATAGAGCTCATATTTACCTTCAATTCCTCCGAAATTATTTTTGATACGTCATTAATCAAACCGACGCGGTCGGTGCCCACAATTTTCAGCCCCGTTAAGAAGGCCACTTGCTGTTGCGATGTCCATTTGGCTTTAATCACACGATGGCCGTGGTTGGCAAACAATTCCGGCGCATTTGGACAATTCGTCCGATGGATCTTGATCCCCTCGCCCACGGTCACGAACCCGAATACCTCGTCTCCAGGAATTGGAGTACAACACTTGGCGAGGCGATATTCAACCAAGTCCATGTCGTCGCCAATCAGGAGAGTGTCCGAACCGTCTTTGCTCTTAGTGAGTTCCTGTTCTACCAACTGCGCATCGGCAGGCACATTTGGTCTATTCCTCAGTGGTGAAGCCGGTTTGTATTCTTTGAAAGCCTTGAGTTGGTCTAACGCAATCACTCCGGTCCCTACCTGGTAATGAAGATCAAACTTTGAGTTTACCTTGAAATACGCCAGCATCTGCTCGTAAGTCGACGGGATGGGATCCAACTTCAGTTGATTCATCTTCCTCAACAGTGTCTCCTTCCCATTTTCGGCGACGATCTTTTTATCCTCCTTGAGAACGTCTTTAATTTTCGACTTCGCCTTTTGGCTGACGACAAACCTCAGCCAGTCTTCCGTAGGCTTCTGCTTGGCGGAAGTCAGAATTTCTATCTGGTCGCCGTTCTTGAGCACATGATTGATCGATACCAGTTTCTGGTTCACCTTGGCGCCGATACACTTCGCCCCTACATCGGTGTGGATTTCGAACGCGAAGTCGAGTGCGGTGGCACCTTTCGGAAGGGTCTTGAGTTCTCCCCGAGGAGTGAACACAAAGATCTCTTCGTTAAACAAGTTACCTCGGAAGTCGTCGACAAATTCTAACGCCGTGAGATCCTGTCTTTCAAGGAGTTCCCGAACACGGATGAGCCATTTCTCAAGGTTAGACTCGTGATTGGCGTTGCTTTGGTCCTTGTACTTCCAATGGGCCGCGTACCCTTTTTCCGCGATTTCGTCCATGCGAAGGGTGCGCACTTGAACTTCGACCCATTGCCCGTTCTTGGCCATCACTGTTGTGTGCAACGACTCATACCCATTTGCTTTTGGGGTGCTGATCCAGTCACGCAAGCGGTCGGGATTGGGCGTGTAGTAATCGGTTACGATCGAGTACACCTGCCAGCAGTAGGACTTCTCCTGCTCCAGCGGCGTGTCGAGTATGATGCGGATCGCAAACAGGTCATAGACTTCCTCGAAGGGAATATTCTGACGACGCATCTTGTTGAAGATCGAGAACACCGACTTCGGTCGGCTCTTGATCTCGTAGGAGATTTTCAGCTTGTCAAGTTCCTCTTTGATGGGTTGGACAAACTGCTTGATAAACTTATTCCGCGACGCCTTCGACTCATCGATCTTGGTGACTATTTCATCGTAGACCGCGCGGTCGGTAAACCGGAGATATAAGTCTTCGAGCTCGGTCTTAATCGCGTTGAGGCCTAAGCGATGCGCCAGCGGTGCGTACAGGTAGATTGTCTCGTTGGCGATCTTCAGTTGCTTGTTACGCGGCATGCTGTCGAGCGTGCGCATGTTGTGCAACCTATCGGCGAGTTTGATTAAGATTACTCGAACGTCTTCCGAAAGTGTGAAGAGCATTTTTCGGAAGTTCTCGGCTTGCGCAGAAGTGCCGTATTCGAATGCACCCCGGATTTTGGTCAGCCCATCTACGATTCGGGTAATTTTCTTTCCGAACATCCGCTCGATGTCGCCGAGTTCGATGTCGGTATCTTCCACCACGTCGTGTATGAGCGCCGCGATGATTGAGGTGGTGCCAAGACCGATTTCCTCCACGCAGATTTCGGCGACGGCTAGAGGGTGGAATATGAAAGGTTCGCCTGACTTTCGACGCATGTCCTTGTGTGCGTCGAGCGCAAGTTGAAAAGCACGCTTAATCCTTCGGGCATCACCCTCCTTCAGGACAGGTTTTGCTTTCCTGAGTAGCCGCCGGTAGCGGGCAATGATCTCCTTCTTTTCTTCTACTACGTCCGCGACCACGGCACCTTCCTTTTCTTGTCCTTACTTAAATGAGACACTGATTTAGGGGTAACGGTTCAATTTCGGAACGGGTTTGTTGCGAAGGCTCATTTTAATTGGATGCGCCTTTTTCGAACCGGACCTTTAATCCTAATGAATATTACCTAAATTTGCACTCCATTTTTGGGAAATTAACCAAAAAATGGCCGTTTTTCAAGCCCAAGTGGCACGCACGTAGGGTAGAAAAATGACTGACAGCGCCTGTGGGTGAATCGCGGGCGTTCCGGTGGAAAGTGAACTTGCGGATGTGGCGTAATTGGCAGCCGCGCCAGACTTAGGATCTGGTGCCGAAAGGCGTGGGGGTTCGAGTCCCTTCATCCGCACTCATTCTGCCCTGGTGAAGCCCAGGTGTGGGATATGGTTAGAATCTAAAATTGCAGGAACTTGAATATCTCATTAGACAAGCAAAGTGTGACCGATGGCACATTGAAGGTGAACCTGAACGAACAGGATTACCTGCCAAAGGTGGAAGAAAAAGTGCGTGAATATTCGCGCAAAGCCAACATCAAAGGGTTCCGTCAGGGTAAAGTACCCGCGGGAGTGATCAAGAAAATGTTCGGAAAGTCGATCCTCGTCGAGGAAGTGAACCACCTGGTGTCGCATGGCATTTCGGATTACATCAAGGAACAAAAGCTCCGAGTTCTTGGCGACCCGCTGCCCAATGAGGAGAAAGCGCGTGCTATCGACTGGGATACCCAAAAGGATTTCGAATTCGAATTCCAAGTTGGGATGGTGGACGACTTCAAGTATGAACTCTCCCCTAAAGTGAAGTTGACCGCGCACGTGATTGAGGTGACCGATCAAGTGATCGATGATACGTTAGCCGACCTTCGTCGCCGCTACGGCCAGGTGTCGTATCCTGAAGCAAGCGAGACAACGGATAACCTTCACGGAGAGATTACGATGGCCGACGGTTCCGTGAAGAATTCTTACATCCCGATTGAAAAAGTTGACAAGAAAGCGCAAAAGACTTTCCTCGGTGTGAAGAAAGAAGATAGCGTAACATTCAACATCGAGGACATCAGTGATGAGGCCGTCCGCGCTCAGGTGTTAGACGCAGACGCAACTGAAGTTCAGTCCGCGAAAGGAAGCTACACCTTGAAGGTCAACAACATTACACGCATACTGCCAGCGGAAATGAACCAAGAACTCTTCGACCGCGTGTTCGGCAAAGATGTCGTGACGGACGAAGCAGGTTTCCGTGAGAAAGTACGTGAAACGATTGCCGGTAACTATCGGCGTGAAACCGACCATCTTCTCGAGCACGAGATCATGCACTACTACGTAGATAATACCAAGGTAGAAATGCCGGAAACGTTCCTCAAGAAGTGGTTGATGAATTCCAGCCAAGGTCAAATCGACGACGCCACGCTGCAGAAGGAATTCGGTGCCTATAAAGATTCGTTGAAGTGGGATCTCATCCGCAACAAAATCGCGGACGATCACCAGTTGACGGTTGAAAATAACGAGGTAAAAATGCGTGCCCGCGCTCAAATTCTTGAGCAATTCGGCGGAAATGCTGCCATCGCGGAACAGTTAGGCGACCGCTTTGATGCGATTGTCGATAACTACTTACAGGGCCAAGACGGTCGCGGCGAGCAATACATGAAGACGTACAATCAACTTCGCAACGAAAAGATCATGAAGGTGATTCGCGAGAAAATTACGGTCTCCGACAAAAACGTCACCTTGAAAGAGTTCGAGAAAATCGTGGCGCAGCACAACCACTGATCGAACTAATTCAAATTAAAAGTGTTATTGAGAGGGTGTCTACACGGGCACCCTCTTTTAGTTTTCTACCCGGCGCCAAACTCAAATATTCTTAGAGGACAGACCCTTTTGAGACAACTCCTTTTTTGCTAACATTGACTAGGGAAACCCCACAATAAAAAATCGTTCGGTTCGACTTACAGATTTAGAAACACAATTACTATTAACATGATAGACCAGAATAACGAGTTTAGGAAATACGCCGTTCATCACCTGGGGATGAGTGGCAACTTGATAGATTCTTACGCCGGCAAGATCGAGAACATGACGACGGCGGTGATTGAAGAGCGCCCCGGAAACTTCCGTGCGATCGACGTGTTTACTCGCTTGATCTCCGATCGGATTATTTTTCTAGGGATGCCGGTTGACGATCAAGTAGCAAACCTGATCACGGCTCAGCTTCTCTTCTTGGCTTCCGCTGATCCGAAGAAAGATATCGTGATGTACATCAATAGCCCGGGCGGATCGGTGTACGCGGGTTTGGGTATCTACGACACGATGCAGTGGATTGATCCAGATGTGTCGACCATCTGTACAGGCCTCGCCGCTTCGATGGCAGCGGTCCTTCTTGCATCCGGTGCCGACAAGAAACGTTCTGGCTTGCCCCATTCTCGAATCATGATCCACCAGCCCATGAGCGGTATGCAAGGTCAGGCTTCGGATATGGAAATCTCACTGCGCCAAACTTTGGAGATCAAGAAAGACCTTTACAATATTTTGGCCCGCCACAGTGGACAGCCGTTTGACAGGATCGAGAAAGATTCAGACCGCGACTACTGGATGCGCGCGCACGAAGCGAAAGAATACGGCCTAATTGATGAGGTTCTGGAAAAGAGGAAGGGCTGATTTAGGCTGCAGATATTTGGATTTCGTCCCGGGAAACCTGATTTCCCGCTTAAACCGACAGGTACCCGCCTGTCGGTTTTTGTTAGAATTCGGTATCTTTGAGGTTTAACTTTTTGCCCATGCGGGGATGCCCTGCATGAGGTTTAAAACAACGTACAAAAAGACATGGCTGAAGTAACCTGTTCGTTTTGCGGTAGAAGTAAGAAGGATGTCGACTTGATGATTTCTGGGATCCACGCCCACATCTGCGACAAGTGTGTGACGCAGGCCAACCAGATCCTTTCTGAGGAGAAGAAAAACAAAGTCGAGGCGGGAGCGCTGCCCAATTTCAAACTCATCAAACCAAGGGAAATCAAGAAGTTCTTGGACGAGTACGTGATTGGACAGGATGAAGCGAAAAAGGTGATTTCGGTGGCGGTGTACAACCACTACAAGCGACTTATGCAACGCAAAGTCGATAATGACGTCATGATTGAAAAATCGAACATCATTATGGTTGGCGAGACAGGCACGGGAAAAACTTACTTGGCACGGACGCTGGCGAAGATTCTTCAAGTTCCTTTTTGTATTGCAGACGCGACCGTTTTGACGGAAGCGGGATACGTAGGCGAAGATGTAGAGAGCATCCTTACTCGTCTGTTGCAGGCAGCAGATTACAATGTTGAGGCAGCAGAGCGCGGGATCGTGTACATCGACGAAATTGATAAGATCGCCCGTAAATCGGATAATCCTTCGATCACACGCGATGTGAGTGGCGAAGGCGTGCAACAAGCGCTTTTGAAACTTTTAGAAGGAACGGCTGTAAACGTACCGCCGCAAGGTGGACGCAAGCATCCCGACCAAAAAATGATCACCGTGAATACGGAGAACATCCTCTTTGTTTGCGGCGGAGCTTTCGAAGGACTTTCTAGGTTTATTGCACGGCGATTGAATACACGCCCGTTAGGGTTTATTGCCTCAGCGAACGAAAACAGGTCGCCGCTCGATACGGAAAATTTGTTGCAATTCGTGTCCGCTCAAGATTTAAAGAGCTTTGGGTTAATTCCTGAATTGATCGGACGACTTCCCGTAGTGTCATTCCTGAATCCATTGGATCATGCAGCGCTGCGTAAGATCTTGACAGAACCGAAAAACGCGCTGGTGAAGCAGTACAAGAAACTCTTCGAAATGGAAGACATCGAGATCGAGTTCAAAGACGGCGCGCTGGACTTTATCGTGGAAAAAGCTTTGGACTTTAAATTGGGCGCTCGCGGACTGCGTTCGATTTGTGAAGCAATCATCAACGATGCTATGTTCGAACTGCCTTCTTCAGATCAGGCAACCGATAAGCTGGTGATCAACCGTGCCTATGCCGAGGAGAAGTTCAATAGGTCGCACTATAGCAAGTTGAAAGTCGCTTAAGCGCGAACCATTTCATTCTTTAGCCGCTCAACCATCATCCGGCCTGCGTTTTCCGATGCCGAGCCCGTGTCGAGAATTCGCATGAGCTCGTCGTAGTCGAGAAATTTTGAGCTTCGATACTCTGAGTCGTTCAACAGCCTGTTCAGTTCTTCGTGGAGCATTTCGGTGGTCATGTCCTTTTGGATAAACTCACGCACCGTCGGTTTATTCACGATCAAGTTGACAAGCCCGATGTACGGAACTTGGATGATGGCTCGCACGAGTTTCTCTTCGATGATTGAGGCTTTATAGAGCAACGCTTCTGGAACTCGGAAAAGGGCGGTTTCGAGGGTTGCCGTTCCGGAGGTAACGAGTGCGGCATCGGCATGAGCCAAGAGGTCGTACGTCGACTCGAACACCAATCGGATGCCGGACACTCCTTCGATCTCCCGATACATGTCGCGCGGAAGCGTGCTGACAGCTGCCACCACGAATTGGTAGTCGGGGTTTCGCTTCGCAACCGACGCCATCACGGGCAACATTCTACGCAATTCCATCTTACGACTTCCGGGGAGCAACGCCACCACTTTTCGATTTGAATCTATCCCGTGCCTCGACTTAAAATCCGTCGTTGGGCGAAACTTCTTGATCGCATCTAGGACTGGATTACCCACGTAATCGACCTCCCAGTCGAATTTTTTGAAGAACTCTTTTTCGAAGGGGAGGATGCAATACATCCTATCGACGGTTGCCTTTAGCTTCCATGCGCGCGATGTGTTCCACGCCCAAACTTTCGGAGAAATGTAGTAGAAGACACGAATCCCTTTCGACTTTGCCCACTTGGCCATCCGCATGTTGAAACCGCCGTAGTCAATCAAGACCAACACATCGGGTTTGAAACTCTCGATGTCGGCTTTACACTGACGCATGAAGCCGGAAATTTTTCGCACGTTCGCAATCACAGCGAGAAATCCCATGAAGGCGAGTTTCTCGTAGTGGACGGTCACATCCATGCCAGCCTGCCGCATTTCATCGCCGCCAAAACCACGCGCGACAAACTCGGGATCATAATGAGCGATGGACCGGAGAAGATTTCCCCCATGTAAATCGCCAGAGCGCTCGCCTGCAATTAGATAATATCGCATATCATTCGCCGAAATACTCGACGTAGTTGCGGGGTGTCTCGTAAAGGCGCAGGCAATGGAGCGCGCCAAACTTACTGATGGTTGAAATCTTCGGCGCGAGTATCTTCCATATTTCCACTGTCAGTGTTTCGCAGCTGGCCAGTTTATCCTTCATGAAGTCCACGTCTAGGTTCAAGTTCTTGTGATCCAGTCGTTCGATCACCTCGTCGCGAATAAGGGTGCTAAGTTTCTTGAGATCAATCACAAATCCTGTGTCGGGGTCGGGGGTTCCTCGAACCGTGACGATCAGCTCAAAGTTATGGCCATGCCAATTCTCATTGGCGCATGGTCCAAACACCTCGAAATTCTTTTCCCTTGTCCAGGCAGGATTGTAAAGTTTGTGCGCTGCGTTAAAATGTTCCTTCCGGCTAACGTAGATCATATCGAAAAGTGTACCCGTAGCAGGCAAATATACACTAACTTGCTCCAAAAATCGGGACATGATTATCGTAACAGGCGCGGCTGGATTCATCGGTAGTCGCCTAATTGGGCGCTTGAACAAGGACAACTTCAACGCCATCATTGCGGTCGACAAGTTTGACAACCCCACCAAAAACAAAAACTTAGAGGGACTTCGAATTCAAGAGCGGGTCGAGCGTGATGTCTTCTTCCCATGGCTTGACGCGAACC
Organism: Cyclobacteriaceae bacterium; assembly: GCA_044226945.1. Classification (GTDB taxonomy): domain Bacteria; phylum Bacteroidota; class Bacteroidia; order Cytophagales; family Cyclobacteriaceae; genus ELB16-189. Next base: position 10,590 of record JBGAGB010000041.1, read on the forward strand.
ACGAACTGGTCGAGTTTATCTTCCACATCGGCGCCCGCACCGACACGACGGAATTCAATAAGTCAATTTTCGATCAACTCAATGTTTCTTATTCCAAAGAAATTTGGAACAGGTGCGCGAAATATCAGATCCCTCTGGTATACGCCTCTTCGGCAGCCACGTATGGACTCGGTGAACTCGGGTTCAAGGATGACGAGTCGAAAATTAAGAACCTGCGGCCGCTCAATCCGTACGGATGGTCGAAACTTGAGTTTGACATTTGGGCGCTCGAACAAAAAAAGAAACCCATGTTCTGGGCGGGGCTCAAGTTCTTCAACGTCTACGGACCGAACGAGTATCACAAAGGTCGCATGGCCTCGGTGATTTGGCATGCGTTCAACCAGATCTCGGAAACAGGTCAGATGAAACTCTTCAAGTCCCATCACCCAGACTACAAGGACGGCGGTCAACTTCGGGACTTCATTTATGTCGACGACCTTGTGGACGTGTGTCTCTTCTTAATGCACCAACGCAAACCGAGTGGAATCTATAATCTTGGGACGGGCAAGGCGCGCACTTTCGTGGACCTAGCTAAAACTGTCTTCAAAGCGATGAAGAAGACTGAAAAAATAACTTTCATCGACACACCGGTAGACATTCGTGATAAATACCAATACTTCACGGAAGCTGATATGAGCAAATTGCGTGGCATTGGATACGACAAGCCATTCACCACCCTTGAAGACGGCGGCCATCAATACGTGACGCAATACTTAATGAAACGGAAGAAGGGATAAGTCAACGTGCAACGACGAGCTTGCGGTAGTACGTTTGTCCATCCACCACAATCTTCAACACGTACAACGCATTGGGAAGCTCGGAGATATTTCCCCGGACGATTGGTCTCTCCCAACCGGTTAGATCAGTCGCGAAGACTTGCACCGTTTCATTCACACCCAGTATTTCGATTCGATCTGCCGCCGGATTGGGTGTCACCGTGACTTCCTGCTTTGAAGTATTTAGTCCGGTAACCAAGAAGGGTTTTGAAAGTGAATTGCAAGTCTTATCATAAGCTGCGACCTGATAAATCCCCGGCACCCCGCCGAAGTTGTACGCTCGGTCGATCGCTCCATTAATCGGTTCGCCATCCAATAACCATTGATATCGAGTGCCTACGTTCTTGCTCTGTAACATTTGACCCGACGGTACGACTTCGTTTTCGTCCAGATAGTTCTTAGTGACTGCGACGACTTTTTCAACCACGTCTGCTACCAAGTTGCCTTTTGTGAGTGTGAGCGAAACGGGATAAGATCCAGCAGCCGGAAACTCGAAGTACGGGTTCTGGTCCGTCAACTTCTCCGCCCTCAGCGTTTGCCCGAGACCATTCATACTCCAACTCCATCCATCAGGTGAGCCCACGCTCCGGTCTTTAAATTGTGCCAACGAGTTCGTGCAGGCGTAAGACCATGTAAAGTCAGCAAACAACATTTGATCACAAGGAACGGTTTGCCAACCCACACCAGCGGTGACGGTACTATTCGGTCCCGCGTTAATGGTAGTCATCAAAACACTCACACTATTGATATCGATATAATCAAAGCAATATCGGCGGTGGCGGCCGAGGCTTATGAAACTAGCGCCCGAAGCAGTGGTGATCTGGGTGCGCTTGTTGGCCAAGCCTGAGATGGCAAGCGAATCGATCGTCTGCGTGGTCGCGTTGGAGATCAACAACTGAGCTCCTGGTGAAAGGGACAGTAGTCCGACGCGGTTGTCCGTTTCGAGCGTGCACATACCTTCGACCTCGACTTGACCGATCTTACTCTTCCCGTTGATGCGAAGCTTTCCTCCTATCCGTAAAGTAGCAGGCCAGTCGAGCCCGGTAATTGTTTGATCGCTGTCCCCAAGAACAGATACTTCTGAACTCTCGGAAGGGCTTGTGAACGGGTTGGTTGGCACCGATAGTTGATCGCGAACTTCCAATTTGGTATCGACTAATGAAATCGGGTTGGTGGCAGTTAAGTTGCTCACGCTCAAAAATCCTTTCGAGGCCGTGAACGTAGAGTTGCTTGCTAGATTACCAATTCTTGCCGAACCGTAGATATCCCACGTTCCTGACTCGATCGCCACGTTCGTATTGATTGCAGCTGGAATTTCCCAATCAATTCGCCCCGTTGAGCTCGATCTTAACGCGATTGTTCCATTGTTAGCAAAGTCGCCCGCGTGTCGCACCCGAATACTTTCTGTGATGGTTAACGTGTGGTTTGATAAGTCTATGCCCGCGAGTCGGCTCGAAACCCAGGTTATTGACGCACAAGTTTGGTCCGACGATAAAGCAACTGTGGCTTGGTCGAAAGAAAAGGAGTTCTCATCAAAGATGACCCGATCGGTTGCTTTGGGAACTTGGTTGGCGGCCACCCCTCCAGTCGAAAGCGACCAATGAGAACCATCGGTCCAGTTGCCATTGTTGCCAATCCAATAGAATGTCGACGGGGAGTTAACATCCTGATAAGTCAGGACCAACGAAAATTTTTGAATTCCATTCTTGAGTTGCCCCTTGTGACTAACGACGACTCGATAACGGGCAGCGGTAGGAGTGTTTACTTCGACCTTCTCGACATTATCCCGGAAGTTGTCGCCGCGCGATGCTTGTTTCACAGGATTCAGCGGGTCCAAAATCCAGGGGCGCTGTTCGATCCCTGCTTCGTCGATGATTCGAAGGTCGAGATCATTGACCAATGCCAGCGTGGTTGGGTCGAGTGACTCGGGTAGCGGCGTTCCCGCTGGATCTGTCCAAGCAATCGTGGCGGTGATTTTCTTACCAACAGCTGGAGTGATGACTCTTTCATATTTCTGCCCGTTTTGGAGAGCTACTTCCTGGACGATCTTGTCGACTCCGTTTTTCTTCAGCAAGACATCGGCGGCTGCCGCTACATCGACGAGTCCCCAGCCGTAGCTATAGTCGGGACCGGGAAAAGGGCCTGCTTCTTTTGCTGTGTGGATTGCCAGGCACTTCAGCATGGCCGAACTCATGAACGCACCTCCATGCAGGTCTGAATAGAGTTGCTGCACTAAGCCCAACGAACCCGCCGCGTTTGGCGTAGCCATTGAGGTTCCACCCATCACCTCGTAGGTATTTGTTCCTGTTGCACTGAGGGAAAACAAGTCGGTACCAGCTGCGACAAGGTCGGGTTTGATGCGGCCATCGTCGGTTGGCCCCCAACTGCTGTAGGTTCCCATCACGACACTGCTTGGATTGGTGTAGGTCTGCACTTTGTTGACGGCGCCGATCGTAAAAATATTCTTTGCGACAGCATCGGGGATGATGCAATCGTAGCCGGTTCCTCCATTGCAGTCGGCGGGGCGTGACCCGTTCCCTGTATCGGAACGATCGTTACCTGTGGCCCAAAAGATAGAATATGATGGTGCGAGGTAAGCGATTTGATCGAGTATAGCCGCTCTCGTTCCGTAGAGTCCGAATCGATAATCCTCTGTAGCGCTAATGGCAGGGTTCCCAGCCCAGGTCCAACTATTTCCATCGCGGATCCAACCAGTGCCCTCACCGTAGGAGTGGTTAGAAATAATGTAAGGTGTGGCACTTGAGGCCAAGCCAGCGATCACAGCCAGGTCGTTACCAAAATAGTGAGTAGCGGCCTGGGCCGACGGTGCCATTCCCATCGCATTGGGATTGATCCCTTGAGAGATCAGGGTTCCGGTGACATGTGTCGCGTGGTCGCTGAACTCGTCGCCGTCGACGGACACCAAGCGAGCACCTAGTTCAATATGGTCTTTTACACGCCCGCCGTCCCAGACTCCAAACAGGATATCGCGACCGGTGATATTCAGTCCTGACGTAGTTGGATTTTGGAGCACGTCAGCACCGGTGGTCTTGGCAGCGCCGGCATTGAGCGTCATCCGATACACAGGATACCCGAGCCGGTCGATGTCGACCAGCAAGAACTTGGTGCCGTTCGTTGATTCGGCGGGGAGCATATTGAGCCTTCCCGCGTAGGAAGAGATTCGTGCTTTTGCCTGCTGATCTGCTAGGTGGAGAGAATCACTGAGGCGCTGCAGCTGACTGGGGTTTGCTTGTTGGGCAAATCCGGGTTTCAGGGAGAAACAAGTGCAGGCGAGCGCCACCCAAGTGAGCCAACTTCGACACATCATTCGAAATTAGGCAAAAAAGGGAAGACGGCAGTAATCAAAAAAGCCACCGACAAAGTTGCCGGTGGCTTTTATACATACGAGAACTGTCTCGTTTAAATCAGATTACTGCGTAACACGCAACCTGCATTGTTGGGTAATCCAACGTTACGAGGAACATGAAGGCACGTTCTACGTAAGGCGTAGCAGGTGTCGAAGTTGCAGCGGCATCCACGTTTGCCTGAGTCACGCGAGCGGCAGCTGCCACTTTACTGTTAAACTCGGTCAAGGAGGTGCTGACAGCCACGGTAGAACCGTTTACTGCGATAGGTGCCGCCAAGTAGTTCACAACTGCTGCGCTTGCCACGTTAGCAGGAGTGATCGACGTTGCACCAGCGATCATTTTCGTGATTTCCTTGATCTTCAACGGTGAAGACTCGGGAACAGAAATGTTGATCGTGATCGCAGCAGTACCACCTTGGAATGCCACCTGATAAAAAGGGTTAGCACCAAAGGTTTTTGCTCCTGTGAAAAGGATCGGCACTTCTGGAATATTATCGTGGTTGATCGGGTGATCGTAGTCACCGTCGTTTGCGCACTGGCCAAAGAAGCCGATGCATGCCACGAATGCTAGGACTTTATATACATTTTTCATGGTATTCATTCGGTTTAATTAGTTAGCGTCCCACCAAACTTTTTCGTTGGTCTTCTTCACAGCGGCGCCCAAATTCGGGTTACGTGCGATGTCGGCATCAGGATAGCGAGCGCGAACAGGGCGTTTACCATCTTCACCGGCAGCGTTTGCGTGTTCCACTTGTGTGAATACAGGGAAACCTGTGCGGCGGATGTCGTTCCACGCATCCAAGCCATTACCAGTCATCGCGATGTATTTCTGGGTAATGATTTGATCTTGTTGGTTATCGACGGTTCCGCTCAAAGTTGCTTTTGCCGTAGCGCTTGCATCGGTTGCTCCGATGTACGCATTGATGTCGGCAGTTGCTGCACCTGCTTCGGTCAAAGAAGCACGCATCCCTTCATAGTAGAGTTGTGTGGCGGTCTTGCCAGGAACGGTTACACCCAATTTCAACACTGCTTCCGCGAGCATAAATGCGCGGCCAGCGTTGGTGATCAAGCGGATGGGGCCAGCACCGTTTGCTCCGGTGACAGCTGTGTTCCACTTGGTGAAGGTGAAAGTTCCAGGAAGAGTACCACGGAAACCGTTCTCGAAAGTCACGTAGTTCGGAGTTGGCGTCGTTCCAGTTGCCGTCGTGGTGCCCTTCTTCAAGAAAAGGGGCAAACGTGGGTCATCAGGATTGGCGCCATCTTCGAGCAGTGTTTGGAAGCGTGCGCTGACGATCAATTCGTTTTGGAACGTTGTTACGAACATGTACGAATAAATCGGGCTTTGGCTACCAACTGCGCTACCAAACTTCACTGAGAGGTTTTCGCTATTGGCTTTGATATACGTGTCGGCTGCTACCACTTCGTCGATGATTGACTTGGCGAGCGCAGGTTCTTTCACGCTGATGGTTGTTGCCATGCGAAGCATGAGGGTATAACCAGCTTTTTTCCAGCTAGTCAAGTTACCACCGTATACCACATCGTCGACACCGGGGTTCAGGTTGCTTGGTTGATCGAGGGCTGCAATGCCTTCGCGTACCAAGTCAAACAAACCTTTGATGTTTTTCGATGCGTTGCCTTTGTAGATGTCCTCTTGGCTATCCAACTCTGGGCGGGTGACACCTTGTGTTCCCTTCAAAGCTTGAGAGTAAGGGATATCACCCCAGGTATCAGTCACCAAAGACCAAGTATATGCTTGCATGATCTTAGCGATACCTACGTATGCCATCGAACCATCCACTGTTCCTTTGTCGATGATGCGTTGATATTGAATCAAAGCACCGTTCCAAAGTTCGCCGGTCCATTGGTTACCGAAGTCACCACCAGTGAGGACGTATGTATCGTAGTTGGCGGGGCTACCACCAGCTCCATACAAGTAGTCGGACACTGTTGAATAGAAGCGGTTCAGTTCGTTCGCGTTCGCGAATGCAGTTGCCACCAACGCAGACGGGAGGATGGTGCTCACGGGCACGTCTTCCGGGTTGTTGGGGTTCTTATTCACGTCGAGGAAATCCGAGCACCCCACCATCATCGCGACGGGGAACACGATCGCTGTCTTGAATATTTTCTTGATGTTCATAGAAATCATTTTAAAAAAATTAGAACACTACCCTCAAGTTGCCACCGAAGTTACGGGTGTTAGGAGCACCGTTCTGATCCAAACCTTGCGACGAGCCACCGTTGGCAGCGCCTTGGGTATTGATCTCCGGGTCAGCCGGGGTACCAGGAGCGAAGAACCAAAGGTTACGTCCGCTGACACCGAGGTTGATCGAACTGATTGGAGTCTTAGCAAACCATTTCTTAGGAAGGCTGTAAGACAAAGACAATTCGCGGAAGCGATATACAGTTGCATCGAACACGCTGGCCTCTGAACCGAGACCACCCAAACTTTGCCAGTAAGCTTGCGCGCTGATCTGGATGTTGTTCGGGCGGTAGGTACCATCGCCGTTATCGATCACGCCTGGCAGGATGCGAGGAAGATCGCGGTTGGCAACAGTTTGCTCAAGAACGCCTGCGTTCCTCAAGTCGATCACACCGAAAGAAAGTGTTTGACCTCCTTGGCGGGTATCGACGAGTGCGGAGAGCACGAGACCTTTGTACGAGAAAGTGTTCGTGACACCCATCAACCATTTAGGCTGAGGGTTCGCGATGATCTTACCACCTACGGTTGTTGCGTAACCACCGGTGTTTCCGTTCACAAGGAGTTGGCCATCAGGAGTGCGGGCCATGGCGTTACCCACGATCACACCGAAAGGCTGGCCTTCCCAAAGCGAAGGGATCATACCGATGAAGTTGCTGTTACCAGGGATGGCGCTGTTCTCGTCGGGGATGTTATCAGGAGTCAACTCGACCACTTTGTTGCGGATGCGAGTGTAGTTTGCAGAAATATCCCAAGAGAAGTCGCCAATCTTCAATACCTGAGCGTTCAACACGCCTTCGATACCCTTATTGGTCATCAAACCAATGTTGGTTGTTTGTGTGGCATACCCAGAGGTATATGACACAGCGACGTTGAAGATTTGGTTCTCCGAACGAGTGTAGAAATAACCGAGATCCAAGTTGATCCTGTTTTTGAAGAGGCCAAATACAACCGCTCCGTCGTACGACTTCACAAATTCAGGTGTCAAGTTGGGGTTACCGATACGTGTGCTAGGACCGAAACCAACAATGCTTGATCCACCAACAGTCATCGGGAACGACACGGAAGCAACGTTGTTACCGTAGCCAGCAGATGTAAACACGCTTGTGAGCAGGTAAGTACCTGCGTCCTTACCTACTTTAGCTGCACTACCGCGCACTTTCAAGCTCGAAAGGATATCGCTTTCGATGCCAAGGGCGTCTGAAAGCACTACGCTACCGGAAACAGCAGGGTAGAAATACAAGTTGTTCTTCGTAGGCAAGGTCGAAGACTGGTCACCACGAGTGGTGATTTCCAAGAATGCCCAGTTGTTGTACGACAAGCTCAATTGCGCATAGTAGCCGAGGAGGCGGCGCAACGTGCTTGCTTCACCTGTAGCTGTGAACACGCTTGTGTTTACCAAGTTGTTGAAGTTCGGAATCGCCATCGTTTGGCCGTCAGCAGAGATTTGCTGAGTACGGCGCTGGTTGATGTTTTGACCCAACAACAAGTTCGCGTTCAATTTTTCGATGAACAAGTTGTCCTTCGAAGCCGTGATAAGGAGGTCACCGTTCAATTCCGATGCAAAGTACATATCGTCGGTGATGCGACCCGTTGCGTTACGGTTCGAACCGATTTGATAGGTAGTCTTGCGGCGGTCGGTGTAAGTATCACCAGTGATGCGATACGTCACATTCAACCAGTCGGTGATGTTGTATCCCAACTTCACGAAACCAAACACGCGGTCGACAGTCGAGTTAGCGACTTCGTATTTCGTGCTCCACAGGGGGTGGTTTTGAGTAGTGCTGTAATAGATACTACGTCCAGCAGCATTTTCGAAAGGCTGTCCAACAAGGTCATAGCTCACAGGAATACGTGTGATCTGGCCAAGAGCGCTACCGCCGTTACCTTGGGGGTTGCTTCTCTGCTTGGTGTTCACATACGCCAATGAACCAGAGATGATCAAGCCGTTTTTAGACTTGCTGCTTCCACCGAACTGCACACTGTTACGATCGAACAGGGAGTTAGGCACGATACCATCGGTCAGCGACGAGTTCACAGACAACGATACGTTGTGATCAGCGTTTCCAGACGAGATATTCACACCATTTGTGAATACGCGACCAGTCTTAAAGAAATCCTTGATACGGTTCGGATATGCCTGATAAGGAACAGTTGCACCTTGCAGGGTAGTTACCGTTGCAGGGCCACCATCGAAGGCAGGACCCCAAGAGTTACCCGAGTTGTTGATAAAATCGTTGTTTGTTCCTTGCCCGTACAAGCTTTGCATTTTAGGGAAGCCGTAGATGTTTTGGACGTTGTAAGAAGAAGTCAGCGTGACTTCAGTCTTACCGGCCAAACGCTTACCAGACTTAGTCGTGATCACAATAGCACCTGCACCTGCACGTGATCCGTAGAGAGCGGCAGCAGCCGGTCCTTTCAGGATGTTGATGCTTTCGATGTTTTCAGGAGCGATGTCATTCAAGCGGTTGGTAGGCTGGGTGGTAAACACGCTTGTTCCACCGTCTACACTGTTATTGAAGATGATACCATCTACAACAATGAGGGGTTGGTTGCTTGTGTTACCAAAAGAAGTGATACCACGAATTGTGATACTTGTGCTGGCACCAGCACCACCGGAAGCACCAACGATATTCACGCCGGCAACTTTACCTTGGAGGGTGTTCAACACGTTCACTTCAGAACGTTGCGCGAGGTTCGCTCCAGATACGTTTTGTGTAGCGTATCCAAGCGAGCGGGTATCCTTTTCGATACCTTGACCAGTTACAACGATCTCGTTCAACTGTGTGACGTCAGACGCGAGGCTGATATCAACGATTGAACGTTCGCCCACTGCCACCTCTTGACTTTGGAGGCCGATGAACGAAAACACCAACGTGGGGTTCGAGGTGTTGACAGAGAGCTTGTAGTTACCATCTGCGTCGGTGACGGTACCGTTGGCGGTTCCTTTCACCACGACGTTCACGCCCGGAAGAGCTGAGCCGTCTTCAGATGAAGTAACCCTGCCGGAGATGGTGCGATCCTGTGCAACAGCAAGTCCGGCGATTAAGCCAAACACCACTGTCAGCACATTCTTCCACTGTAGAAATTTCCGCATAGGAATAGGGGTTATGTTAAAAATGTGTTTGAAAGAACCGTGAAACTAGTTAAGAAATGTTAACCCATCATGCGGGTTATCGCAGTGGTACGTGTGTTAAAAAAATGTGACGAAAATGGGATGAACAGAATCTGTTGCAGATCGCTAACTCTCGCGCATATTCATCCAATTGAATCAACAATTGTTTGGTTGATTTAACACGAACCGAAAGAATGTTCGGCTATTCAATAATTCGGAATTCAATTCTTCTGTTGGCTTGGCGATTCTCTTCAGAATCATTTGGCAACAAGGGCTTCTTCGAGCCATAGCCAACTTCTTTCATCCTATTTGCCGGAATACCAAGAGTTAAGAGGTAATCACCAACGGCCTTCGCGCGCTTTTGCGACAGCTGAAGGTTATAAGTAGCAGAACCCTGGTCATCTGTGTGACCACTGATCTCCACTTTCACATTGGGGTTGTCTTTCAAGAACCGGGCGATCTGATCGAGCTCGGTAATCGACTTCGGCCGGAGGTCAAACTTATCGAGGTCAAAGAATACATTATTGAGTACGACCGACGCCCCGGTGCTCGCCTTATCCAGATCTATGTCGATGACGATGGGTTTTAGGTCATTTTCGCGCTCATAGTTGAAATTCAAGCTTTTGAAGAGGTATCCAGGTGCGGTGACGTATAAACCGTAATCGGCCCCTTGTGTCAACACTATTAAATACTGGCCTGTGATCGAGTCCGAATCGACCGAAGAAATAAGGGAGCGCTTCTCCAGTTCGAATAGCTCGATCTCCGCTTTGATGGGCTGGCGTGTCTTTCGGTCGCGCACCACCCCTTTCAAGGCATTGCTTCGATACTTCAAGCGGGCCTCTTCGGGCACCTCAAACTCGAAGATGGTGGAAGTGCCTTGCCGGTTAAGTTCTTCATGCGAATAATAACCGTGTCGCCCGTCGGCTGTGATCACCAAAGAGAACTGGTCTTCGTGGTTGTTGATTGGATATCCGAAGTTGACGGGCTTCACCCACGCGCTATCGATCCAGTCGCTCCAATAAATGTCCTTTCCTCCAAAACCAGGCCTCCCGTCCGACGCGAAGAAAAGCGTTCGACCGTTTGCATGTATGTAAGGAGACAGTTCATCGTACGGAGTATTGATTGCAGGACCGAGATTTTGAGCTTTCGTCCATACCCCTGGTGAATGTTGAAACGCCGAGTAAATGTCATTTTTACCAATCCCACCCCTCCGATCCGACACAAAATACAATGTGCGTCCATCGGCCGATAGCGAAGGTTGTGATTCCCAACTCACCGAATTGATCATTGGTCCCAAGTTTTTTGGTTGCGACCAAGTGTCACCAGTCTTGCGACTCTCGTATAAGTCGCAGTTCCCACGTGCCGCCCGGCAAGAAGTGAAGATCAGATACCGGCCGTCTCCCGAAATCGTGCACGTGCCCTCGTTGAAAGGAGTATTGATCACCGGAGAAATGGACTGGGGAAACGACCAACGGCCTAGGCTATCCTTGGTACAGATGACCATGTCTTCATCAAACTCATCGGTGTAGCCTTTGCGGCGCGTAAAGATCAACTCTTGCTCATCTGCGGTTAACACGGGAAAGTACTGAAGTACAAACGCGTTTACCGTATCGGACAATCGATGGGTCTTGTACTTGATCGCGTTGTTGATATTGGCAATACTAAACTCGGCGCATGCTTTCATCAGTCGCATTTGATCGACGCGTTGCTTGGCGATCGTTTCATTCTGAAGGTACCGCTCGGAATACCCCAGTGCCGTCTTGTAATCGGCTCGTTGCATGGCATTCTCGGTTAACTCTACCCAGAATACCTTCTGCCAGCGCAGTTCGCCAGTTAGATGTAGGCCACTCTCGAAGGACTGACGCGCCTTATCAAAATCTCGAAGTGATTTATAACAATACCCCAACCGCAGGTAGGCTTCGAAAAAGTTCTTATCGCGCGAAATCGCTTGATTGAGAAGGTCGATCGCTTCTTGATACTGGGCATGAACACGGTAATTATCGGCTAACACGTATGCCTCGATTGCCTTCTTGTTCTTGGAGCTCACCACCCCTTGCGGGAACACTTGCGACGCGACGATGCACAACAGGCCTGTAAGCCACAAACAAACACGACACTTCATTGTATAAAACTAACGAATATTTGAAACATCAGACTCTGTCCCTTCCTCCTGCAACAATGCATTGATCAGCTTGAAGTGTGAATAACGAGCTAAGTCCTCCACCCGTATGGGAACGGCCGAGATTCTTCCGGAATCCAGAAGTGTTTGACGCATGGTCCCGTTCAGTAAGAAAGTAGTTGGCGTGACCCAACCATCGGGCGACCGGAACACGATGTTGGCATACGAAGTATCCGTCACGAATCCATTTCGGATGATGAGGATGTCGTCCGCGTCACCCCTTTTCTCGAACAGATGGTTGATGCGTGCGCGATCTTCAAACTTATATTGATATTCAATGGTGTCGTCGAACACCAACCGAAGGGTCGACACTGGCCGGATTGCATACGGCGCTATCGTCACGGTGGCGCTCCTATCATCGTACACCAAACGGACCTTGTGCCAACCTGATGCTGGGAGTTGATGTTGAGAAATTACTTCGTCGAAGTTCCAACGCGGCGGTCCGCCAAAGCAAGTGTGGATCGAATCGACAACCCTCCGTTGGTGCGCACGTAGGTTCTCGAAAACGCCATTTCGTAGACTGATGCTTTCAATCAATCGGGACATAAATCTTGTCGAGGGTTTCTTGATATTCGTCGCGGGCGTCGCTTTGGGTGGTGACACCTCCGCCGCTGCGATAGTACCAACCGCTTTGATCTTCTTCGATGAATCGGATCATCACACCGCTGTCGAAATCCTGTCCGTCGAAGATACCGCATATTCCAGTATAGAACCCTCGCTTCTCGCCCTCAGCAGATTTGATGAGTTCAATGGTCTTTTCCTTCGGTGCACCGCTGATTGACCCCGCCGGGAGCAGAGATAAGATGGCACCGCCCGGGTCTTGATAAAATCGATCGTCAAGTTGACCCGCAATCTCTGAACTTACTTGCAACAGTGTCTTTCCCTTTGAATGGATGGGTTCGACGTAGCGAAATCTTTTTACCTGAACATGCGACGCAATCATGCTTAGGTCGTTCCGAATCAAATCGACAATCGTGACATGCTCCGACATTTCCTTTTGGTTGGACAACACTTTTTCGATGGCATTTGGTACTGATGCATCGATTGTTCCCTTCATAGGGTAAGAGTAGATCCAACCATTGCGTGTTCGAACAAACGGCTCGGGTGAAAACACTAGAAACTGATTCCTCATCCAAAGTTTGTACCGGGCTTTCGCTTGGTGGAATAAGTCCCTCAACGAGAGTCTCTCTTCGAGTGGGGTTCGAACCGTTAGGTTTGCAAGAAATGAATCGCCATGCTCAAGGCCATGCATCACCTTTAAGAACTTCGATCGATAAGCCTCGAAAGAAATAGCACGGGGTTTTAGGTCGACAACTCGTTCATTGAGTTGATTGGGCTTAAGAGCATTGGTCACGCCATTGAAATCAAACAAAACCGAATCGGGATCGACTTGCGAGACAGGGCTGATCCACGGGTTCTTCAACTCGAAATCAATCGCAAACAGGAATGGGGTGCGATCTCGAACAAGGGTGTTGACCTGATGACGGTATTGCTCCAAGTTCACAGGCTGTGATGTTGCGTTGCTGACTCCGTCTTTACGGGATATCCATGTACTTGTGGACCTGCAATGAAATCCTCCACTTTGGATGGGCTTTCACGTAATCAATGATCAAGGGAAGGAGTTCTTTTTCCTTCGACCACTCGGGTTGAAGAAACAATCTGCATTCGGCTGAAACGTTGGCCGCATGTTGTTCCGCCCATTCAAAATCGCTGCGATGGTAAACCACCACTTTCAACTCATGTGCTCGTGGCGCGACCGACGGATGAGGTGCTTTGAATTTCTTTGGCGAGAAGCATATCCAGTCCCAATCGCCGGTGAGCGGATACACGCCGGAAGTTTCGATGTGTGTTCGAATTCCTTTCGCTTGCAGGGATGACGTCAGATTGCTTAAGTCGTGCATCGCGGGCTCTCCTCCTGTAACTACGACGATGGGGCTTTTGGTCGCCACCACGTGTTCGACCATTTTGTCAACCTCAACTTTCGGGTGAGCGTTCACATCCCAAGATTCCTTGACGTCGCACCACACGCACCCAACTTCACAACCACCGAGGCGCAAGAAGTATGCAGCATACCCTTGGTAGTGACCTTCCCCTTGGATCGTATAAAAATGCTCCATGAGGGGAAGTACCGTCATCTTTTTGGCTGTTTAAAATTGGTCGCGCAACTACGGATGCCTCAACTCCGTGGCTCGGAGTGTGTTGAGCAGCAACGAAGCGATGGTCATTGGACCGACGCCACCGGGTACCGGCGTGATATAGGATGCTTTGGCTGCGACTGGTTTAAAGTCGACATCACCTTTTATCGCATAGCCGTTCTTGAACTGGGGGCCTTCGACGCGGGTGGTTCCGACATCGATCACGACCGCTCCTTCTTTCACCATGTCGGCAGTGATTAACCCTGGTTTCCCAACCGCCGAAATCAGGATGTCAGCTTTGCGTGTGAATTCGCCTAGGTCTTGGGTAAACTTATGACAGATGGTCACGGTGGCCAGGCCTTGCTCCACCATCATCATACTTAGCGGTGCCCCGGCGATCCGGCTCGCTCCCACCACGACGCAGTTTTTCCCTTTCGTTTCGATCTGGTATCGCTTGAGCAACTCCATCACACCGTAGGGTGTTGCCGGCAGTAGAAGTGGGTTCTTGGATACGATGCTTCCGAAGTTCCGGTTGGTGAAACCGTCCACGTCTTTATCGGGTCTGATCTTCTCAGTGATTCGCTCCACGGAAATATGTGGCGGCAGTGGCAACTGAACAATGAATCCGTCGACATCTTCATCACGGTTCACTTGGTCGATGTGCTTCATGAGCTTGTCTTCGCTGATGGTGTCGGCGAAGCGCATCATGGTATAGTGGAACCCGACCTCCTTACATGCCTTTACTTTATGATCGACGTAGGTTTGACTTGCACCATCGTCGCCCACCAGGATGATGGCTAAATGCGGAACTTTCTTAGACTGCGATTTGCGTTCGATAACGCGGGCGCTAATCTCTGCTTTGATTTCTGTCGAAACCTTTCTGCCGTCGATAATAGTGTAGGTAGTCGCGGTTTCCATGTGCTTATTCAATCTTCAATACTGCCATGAATGCTTCTTGCGGAATCTCGACGTTACCCACTTGGCGCATTCGCTTCTTCCCTTTTTTTTGCTTCTCGAGCAGTTTCCGCTTACGTGAGATATCTCCTCCGTAACATTTCGCCAACACGTTTTTGCGGATCGCACTGAGTGTTTCGCGGGCGATGATCTTCTGTCCGATGGCTGCTTGTATCGCCACTTCGAACATGTGTCGCGGAATGAGTTCTTTTAACTTTTCACAGAGCTTGCGGCCCCACTCTTGTGCCTTGCCCCGGTGTACAATCGCCGACAGGGCATCGACACGCTCACCATTCAACTGCACGTCCAGTTTTACCATGTCGCTTTCGCGTGAATCGATCAAGTGATAGTCGAGTGATGCGTATCCCTTCGAAATTGACTTCAGCTTGTCATAAAAGTCGAACACAATTTCTGCGAGAGGCATTTCGAACGTGAGCTCCACCCGATCGGCGGTGAGATAGTGTTGGTTGATGATCACTCCGCGTTTATCCATGCACAAACCCATCACTGACCCGATGAAGTCAGACTTCGTAATGATTTGAGCCCGGATGAATGGCTCCATAATATGGTCGATCGCGGTGGGGTCCGGCATTTCTGACGGCGCGTTGATAAACACTTCTTTGCCGTTGGTGAGGATGGCACGGAACTGCACGCTGGGTACCGTAGTGATTACCGTCATGTTGAACTCGCGCTCGAGGCGTTCTTGGACGATCTCCATGTGAAGCATTCCTAAGAACCCGCAGCGGAATCCAAATCCAAGAGCTGCTGAGGTCTCTGGCTCCCATACCAGCGACGCATCATTCAATTGCAGTTTCTCCATGGAAGCACGGAGTTCTTCAAACTCGGAGGTATCGACTGGATAAATACCAGCGAACACCATGGGCTTCACGTTTTCAAAACCTTTGATGGCTTCTCCAGGTCGATCCGCGTGGGTAATTGTATCCCCCACTTTCACTTCCTTGGCTACTTTGATGCCGGAGATCAAATAACCTACGTCGCCAGTCCCGACTTCCTTGCGGGGAAACTTGTCAAGTTTAAGCGAACCAATTTCGTCGGCGTTGTAAACCTGTCCCGTGTTCACAAACTGAACCTTGTCGTTGGTCTTGATGGTGCCATTGAGCACCCGAAAGTATACCTCGATGCCTCGGAAAGAGTTGAATACCGAGTCGAAGATCATTGCTTGCAGGGGAGCTTTCGGGTCACCTTTTGGGGGCGGGATCCGTTCGACCACGGCTTCGAGAATCTCCTGGATTCCTACGCCTTCCTTGGCGCTTGCGCGGATGACAGACTCGCGAGGGCACCCGATCAGGTCGACGATTTGGTCGGTCACTTCTTCCGGCATGGCGGCGGGAAGGTCGATTTTATTCAAAACTGGAATGATTTCCAGGTTGTGTTCGAGGGCCAGGTAAAGGTTGGAGATCGTTTGTGCCTGAATACCTTGGGCGGCGTCCACGATGAGCAGCGCGCCCTCGCACGCAGCGATCGAGCGTGACACTTCGTACGAAAAGTCGACGTGGCCCGGCGTGTCGATGAGGTTGAAGACGAACTCTTGATTCTTATACTTATAGTTCATCTGGATGGCATGGGCCTTGATCGTGATACCCTTTTCGCGTTCCAGATCCATATTATCGAGCACCTGGGCCTGCATTTGGCGCTGGGTGAGCGTCTGGGTGGCCTCCAGGAGGCGGTCTGCTAGGGTACTTTTCCCATGGTCGATATGTGCGATGATGCAAAAATTGCGGATATGGTCCATTCCCGTCATGTCTCGGCTAAACTAGAACCGCAAAAATAGCCAAAAATAGTTGGTAGTTGATAGTTGTTCGTTGGTAGTTGTTTTGTCTTGGGCTGTCGTTTAACTACTGTCGTTTATTCGTTCTTGCGTTATGCGTTACAGCGTACTCGAGTTTCGAATTGACTCATGCTAACGTCCATCGTTGTTCGTTGTTAGTTGTTCGTTTCGTCGTACTTGAGTTTCGAGCAACCCGGACTAACGTTCCTCGTTATTCGTTATTCGTTTCAGCGTACGTGGGTTTGGATTTAACTCAGGCTAACGAATAACGATTGAACGGTTAACGATTGAACGACTGTCGTTATGCGTTTTTGCGTTATACGTTACGGCGTACTCGAGTTTTGAATTGACTCGGGCTAACGTCCCTCGTTGTTCGTTGTCAGTTGTTCGTCCCAGGGTACGTGGGTTTCGATCAACCCGGGCTAACGTTCCTCGTTGTTCGTTATTCGTTGTTAGTTTCGTCGTACTTGAGTTTCGAGCAACCTGGACTAAGGTTCCGCGTTATTCGTTATCCGTTTCAGCGTACGTGGGTTTGGATTTAACTCAGGCTAACGAATAACGATTGAACGGTTAACGATTTAACGACTGTCGTTATGCGTTTTTGCGTTATACGTTCCAGCGTACTCGAGTTTTTGAATTGACTCGGGCTAACGTCCCTCGTTGTTAGTTGTTAGTTGTTCGTCCCAGGGTACGTGGGTTTCGATGAACCCGGGCCAACGAATAACGAACTAACGGTTAACGAACTAACGGTTAACGATTGAAAGTCTTACTCATTTTTATAAATCACTCCGTCTTTCATCACGAACAACACCTTCTCCATCGTCTTAATGTTGTTCAACGGGTTTTCTCCGACCGCCACGATGTCGGCAAGCTTTCCTACTTCTATGCTTCCCACTTTGTCGCCGATACCGAGGATGTTGGCGTTAACTTGCATCGCTGACAACAATGCTTCAATTGCGGGCATACCTGCTTCGACCATGTACCCAAATTCGCGTGCATTCTCGCCGTGGGGAAACACGCCGGCATCTGTTCCAAATGCAATCTTGACACCTCTGCGGTATGCTTTACCGAAGTTCTCTTGAATCTTCGATCCGATCTCCAAGGCTTTCGGTACAACGAGTGGATGGTAGTAACCTGGAATCTTGGCGTATTCAGCGGCCGAACGTCCGGCGATAATCGTCGCCACGTGGTAAGTGCCTTTTTGCTTCATCAAATCCATCACTTCTTCTGTCATCAGCGTTCCGTGTTCGATGGTGGTGATGCCTGCCAACACTGCACGTTTCATTCCTTCCGAACCATGCGCATGTGCGGCCGTGTGGAAACCGTAGTCGCGCGCTGCCTGCACGAGGGCATTCACTTCTTCTTGAGTAAACTGGGGACCGCTGCCGTCTTTCGCTACGCTCAACACACCGCCGGTTGCCGTAATTTTGATGAAGTCGGATCCATCCTTGTAACGCTGCCGAACAGCCTTCATCGCATCTTCAGGTCCGTTGATTACGCCCTCCTTGGGACCGGGGTCGCCCATTAAATCTTTTCGTGAACCATTGGTCGGATCGGCATGACCACCGGTTGTCGCGATGCTTTTGCCGGCGGCGAATATGCGTGGGCCGATGACGATGCCGTTGTTCACGGCGTTTCGCAATGAAATATTGACACCCGATCCGCCGCAATCGCGCACCGTCGTGAAACCTGCCATCAAGTTTTTCTTAGCGTAGATCGTCGATTGAAAAGCGATGTCTGCTTCATTTTGAGTGAATCGCTTTACGAGGGCGTCTCGACTAGTTTCGCTTTCCAAGTGCACGTGCATGTCGATCAATCCCGGCATCACGGTCTTCTTGCTCAGGTCAACTACTTTATCATCCTTCCCAGGCTTGGTGAAGCCTTTGTCGATCGACACGATTTTATTGGCTTCAACGACAATGGTGACCTGAGTCTGAAGATCTTTAGACTTTCCGTCGATCAGGGTTCCGCAGTGGATTAAGGTCTTTTGGGCAAAGCCGAGGTGGCACGCCAAAATCAGGGCAAGGGCGAGGAGTTTTTTCATAAGGTTTAGGTCTTTGAACTGTGAATGTTAGTCCAAAAATCTAACCCAATCAAGACTTCGATAGGTATTTGGCAGTTAATTTCCGTAAAGCCTCGAGTTCGTTGGCCTGCATTACACCCCTGACGTGGAGCATCAGGTCGAACATCACGGCTTGGTCGTACCCCAGACGAGCAGCCACCCGCGAGCAAAACCGGATTTCCTCCTGGTACAGGCGTTCGTCAATCTTCATGAGTTGAACGAGGCTAAAGATGTAGTCAAACTTCCGATCATCGGCAAGGTCTCGCGGCACGATGTCGTGGTGAAATGCTTTGAGGAGCGGTTGCACCGTCTCGCGGGAAACTCCATTCGCCTCGGCAATGTTGTAGATGTACTTTTCCTCCCGCGCGCCCACTTCGCCGTCGATGCGGGCTAGGTTGATCAGGAGCTTCAGTTGTTCAAGTACCATGGAATTTCGTTTACACCTTCCTCCGACTAAAATAGGTCTAAATCGATTACCTTACAACAAATGAATTTCCTTGCGCACTTGTACTTATCGGGCGACGAGCCATCGGTCATGGTCGGGAATTTCATTGGCGATTTCGTGAAGGGAAAGAACCTCGCGAGTCGATTCGAAGAACGGATCGCCACGGGCATCGAGCTGCATCGGGCAATCGATTTTTTCACCGACCGTCACCCCGTCGTACAGCAGAGCAAGAAGAGACTCTTCCCCAGTTATCGCCACTACTCCGGCGTGGTAGTCGACGTGTTCTTCGATCACTTCTTAGCTGCCAATTGGAAACGATATCATCCCCACGACCTTCCCACCTTTGCGCGACACGCCTACACCACGCTTCAAAGTTTTGATTTAATTCTACCTGAAGAGGTCAAGCGAATGCTTCCTTACATGATTAATGGAAACTGGCTCGTGGGCTATAGCCACATAGAGGGTGTGCATCGGGCACTGTCGGGCATGGCCTCGCGCACACCGTATCAATCGAACATGGAAAAGGCTTCAAATGACCTGCGTGAACTGTACATGGAATTCAGCGGCGACTTCAATCTATTCTTTCCGCAATTGATGGCTTTCGCCACTGACTACCTGACACAACGAAACCTTCCCGTCCATTTTCCGCTAGTGAACGAATAGGGTCGTTCGCAAATTTGAGTTTATCTTTGCCCGTCTAGAACGAAGCAGATGGAAAACGATCCGGAACTCAATGGCAGATACCTCGGGACTATTTCGGCCGACTTCGTTATTGTTTCCGACACACTGAAAGAGGCATCTTATCAAATCAGGAAAGCGGGCTTCGATTATCCGATCTTCGCGATTTCAAAACTACCCATCCCGGTTGGCCAAATCTTAATCCCAAAAGAAAAGCGGGCTCTCACATGGAACTACTATGCCTCGTTTCTCGACGAGTTCGTTCAACGGGAACTTGTGTCCCCCGAAAAAGAAGCGGACTTCAAATCCAGTTATAAAGATCCAGACGAATACTGTTGCTTGTTCGTCGTGGACGAAGATTTCACCAACTTCGTGTACATCCCCTACCCGATTGATTGATAGGCAAGGGGAGTCAACCCAGTGATCCAAGCTATGCCTTTGAATTAAGGGGTAGAAAGCTGTTCCAGCCTAGAAGTAAGATTTCAAGTTAGTAGCGGTGTTGTCGCTGGTTCCCACCAGTTGAACATTCTGACATTGAAAGTTGGTTCTTTTGTACTCCGACGGACGCAATAATGGAGTTAGAAATGTGTCCATCCTTGAGCCGACAACCCGATGATGGTTCCATGTTTTGAAATCATCATATTTTGACCAGGCTCGCTATGAACATGACCGACAAAATGAATATCAGGATGGTTCTTCAACTTCTCGTAGTCGGAAGGCGAGATCGTGAATAGCAGTTCGTAGTCCTCGCCGCCATTGAGTGCACAGGTGATGGGGTCCAAGTTCATTTCGACGGCGGTCTCGAACGCCTGCGTATCGATGGGAATTTTCTCTTCGAAGATTTTGATGCCCACGTTCGACTGCCTGCTGATGTGTAATAGTTCTGACGCAAGTCCATCCGAAATATCAATCATTGATGTCGGTGTTACCTGGCGTTCGGCAAGATCGAACACGATATCCATGCGTGCCTCAGGTTTCAACTGTCGACCGACGATGTACTCGTAGCGTTCAAGGTCTGGCTGCATATTGGGGTCTGCCAGGAAAACTTCCTTTTCACGCTCCAACACCTGCAACCCGATGTATGCTGCACCCAAGTCGCCAGTCACGCAAATAATGTCATTGGGTTTCGCACCTTTCCGGAGCGCCACTTTGTCTTTCGCCACCCTCCCCAAGATTCCGATAGAAATTACGAGTCCGGACGGTGAAGATGTTGTGTCGCCACCTACGAGATCTATATTAAATGCTTGGCATGCAGCCTTGATTCCC
The DNA here is from genome assembly GCA_044226945.1 of Cyclobacteriaceae bacterium. Lineage (GTDB taxonomy): Bacteria > Bacteroidota > Bacteroidia > Cytophagales > Cyclobacteriaceae > ELB16-189. The sequence goes on from JBGAGB010000041.1 coordinate 31,592, forward strand.
TCGTATAATTCATCGATCGCTTCGACGGAGAAGCGGTTGCTTAAGCCAAGCCCGATGGTGATCTGTTCGGGACGTCCATTCATGGCGGCGATGTCCGACACATTCACGGCGACGGCTTTGTACCCGAGGTGCTTCAAGGGCATGTATTGCAAGTTGAAGTGCGGGCCTTCGATCAACATATCGGTCGACCAAAGAAGATACTCGTGCCCGGCGTCGATGACGGCAGCGTCATCACCAATTCCCACTACGGTCGTTGGAACTTGATGCTTGAATTTTTTCGCCACTCGGTCGATCAAACCAAATTCACCCAAACCGGATATTTCCGAACGTTCTTCCATGTCTTAGTTTTTCAAAATGTTAATCCTTTCGCCCCATGCGGTCAGCACACATCTCGACCAATACGCCATTGGTTGATTTGGGATGCAAGAATGCGATAGACTTGTGATCGGCGCCGTCTTTCGCCTTTTCATTCAGCAGCTCGAATCCGTCTTCTTTCTTTGTCGCGAGGGCGCTTTCAATGTCTTCCACGTCGAATGCTAGGTGATGAATCCCCTCGCCTCTTTTCTCGATAAACTTGGCGATCGGGGAATCGGGTCGTGTTGCTTCAAGTAATTCTATCTTGAGATCGCCCACCTTGAAAAAGGAAGTCCTCACGCCCTCTGAGGCAACTTCTTCGATCTTGTAGTGTGTCGTGCCCAGCAATCGTGCAAACAGCTTGTTCGATACGTCCAAGTCTTTTACAGCAATACCAATGTGTTCCAGCTTCTTCATAGTCGAGGTATTTGCGGGCTTTTCGCTAAATTTGTGCGAATTTCAGAAACTTTTCCTGCTTTAAATAAGTTTTCCAACCGCCCAAATTGATGGAAACCGCCAGAATTTTCCAGAATGCGAATTTCAGAAACTTTTCCTGCTTTAAATAAGTTTTCCAACCGATTATGCCCAAAGTGATGATGGAAACCGCCAGCGAAGCACATGTGGAAGCTGCACGCCTCCAAGGGCAAATTACCGATTACCTTGGTCTACGAAGCAGCGATCTCGTGTTCGAGTACAGCTTCTTTGAAGGGAAAACGAAATTGGACCTCATTACGATCAACCCACGCCACGCACAGTCTTTTTTGTTTCATTCGGAAGCCGGGTCAGACAAAGTGGATGCGTTGAGGAAAATGTGGGACTACGTCCAGAGCTATAAGGCAAAAGAAAACTCGTATACAATTCAGTGGGTGGCCGATGGCCATCGTGAACTCAATACTTCCTACTTCCGCGCCGGAAACATTCTAGAAGCACTCGAAAAACTGTACTACGGCCGCGATAGAAATACCATCACTGTATTCAGCGTTGTGTTGAACCCCGTATCCTAACAACTATGATCTCAGTAACAGACAAAGCGAAAGAGAGGATCGTCCTCCTCCGTCAAGAAGAAGGCAGGACCGCTGAGCACAATATCCGCGTTTCCGTAAAAGGCGGTGGCTGCTCAGGCCTCATGTACGATCTCGGATTCGATAACCAAGTGAATCCCGCAGATCAAATTTTCGAAGACAAAGGCATCAAGATTTTGGTCGATAAGAAGAGCCTCTTGTACTTACTCGGAACGACGCTCGATTTCACCGACGGATTGAATGGGAAAGGCTTTCAGTTCATCAATCCCAACGCGACACGCACGTGCGGTTGTGGCGAAAGCTTCGCGGTCTAACGCTCGAGCTCCGGCATTCAGAATTAATCAACAGTGGCAATGCACTTCAACTCGATCGCAATAGGAGTTGGCAGCGCCGTTACCTCCACGGTGGTGCGACAAGGTTGGTTGGTGACAAAGTATTCCTTGTAGACCTTATTATAGGTCGCAAAATCCTCCTTCATGTTTGTTAGGAACACGGTCACGTCGACCAGGTTTTCCCAACGGGATCCGGCAGCTTCCAGAATCAAACGCACATTCTCGAATACGCTCCTGCACTGAACTTCTATGTCGTATTCGACGATATGACCATTGCCACTGAGGGTGACACCCGGAATAAAATGGGAACCTCTTTTCCGCGGCCCGACGCCCGATAAGAATAACAAGTTTCCAACCTTGCGGGCATGTGGGTACGGCCCGACCGGTTCGGGCGCATGTTGTGAGTTGATCGTATCCATATTTTTTTCTTATTCGATTCCAAAGACCAAACTAGCCCAGCTACTTTCGTAGTCGATGTTTTCTTTCTGCGATGGCATCATCTTTACAAAACTAACCATCCATGGCCCTGAAGCACTGATCGGAAATTTGATTCGCCCATCATTTTCCGTGTAGGCATTCTGAAGGAACACCCGGTTTCCGACATAGTTCCAGATCTTCACCAATTGATGTGGCAAAGATTTCCCTTCAAATTGGATCTCGCATTCCAAATAGTCGCCCGTCTTTAATGTGTAGGGGTTGCTTAACGGGATTATCTCGACCTTGAGACCCAACTTCCTTTTATAAACTTCATCGGTGACAGTTCCAGATTGCACAAGCAGTTTGGCATAACGTGTATAGTTTTCCCTAGCTCGTTGGTCGGTTTGGTTATTCTTCTTTCTGAGAAAGGAAATGTTTTCCAATCCATCTTCTTGTAAGTACTCATTGAACTTCGGGGCATCCAGCTCGATATACGCGGTGTTGCTCACGAGGCTAAATAGATGGGTACCTTCATTCGTAAACTTATAGGCGAGGTTGTTGCCGGCAGTGGGTTTCACAACACTGATTAGAGATTTTTTTCCATACGCTGAAACGACTTGCACTTCTTCGGCCCGGTGCCGTTTCAAGTCCCAGAATTCACCAGTGAAATTCTCTCCTACCATGAAGTCGACATTCATTTCTTCGCCGACTTTGTAGTGATACTTTTTTGGCAGGAGCCAAAACTCGTGAGCACCCGCAGCGATCGCGAATGTGGCTGCGACAGAGACTAGAAGGAACTTCCTGATACTCATTCAAGCTCGTTTTTCATCAGCGGTTCATCAACTCTTCGATTTCGTCGGCTTCGATGGGGATGTTCCGCATCAAATCGAAATTCCTGTCTTTATTGACCACAACGTTATTTTCGATCCGAATCCCAAATCCTTCCTCTTTTATGTAGATACCAGGTTCGATTGTCCACACCGATCCAACTTGAACTTTGTCGTGCATGTTACCGACATCGTGCACGTCTAACCCGAGCATGTGCGATGTGCCGTGATAGAAGTACCGGCGCCACGCTGGGTTGGCCGCATCTTGTTTTCGAACATCGGTCTTATCGATCAGTTTGAGTTTAATGAGCTCCGACTCCATCAACTCTTCGATTTCCTTTTGATAGTCAAAATAGACGATTGAAGGCCGCAGTAATTTGAATGCTTCACGGTGCACCCGCAGTACGGCGTTGTACACGTCCTTCTGTCTTTTTGTAAAGCGGCCGTTCACCGGAATGGTGCGCGTAAGGTCACTGGCGTAGTTGGCATATTCTGCTGCCACGTCGAGCAGGACCAAGTCGCCGTCTTTGCATTGGCGGCTATTCTCAATGTAGTGCAAGATCACAGCGCTTTCGCCGGAGGCAATAATGGGCGTGTACGCAAAACCCTTCGACCTATGTCGGATAAACTCGTGGATAAATTCTGCTTCGATTTCATATTCCCACACACCGGGTTTTAAAAACTCCAACACTCTCCGAAACCCCATTTCGGTGATGTCGCAGGCGCGTTGCATCAACTCGAGCTCTCTTTTCTGTTTTACCCTTCTCAGTTTGGACATGATGGGAGCGACACGCCCGTATTGATGGAGGGGATATGTTCTCTTGCACCAGTTGATGAACCTTGCGTCGCGCGTTTCTACCACAACATCCGAACGATAGTGTTCGTTGGTGTTGAGAAGAACGGACTGAACACCGCCCATCACCATGATGTGGTGGAATACTTTTTCAAAATCGCCTGTCCACAAAATGGTCTTCACCCCCGATAGTTCTTGCGCTTCTTTTTTCGTGAGCTTATGCCCTTCCCATTTTTCGAGCACTTCGTTGGGTTCGCGCAAGAAGAGAATCTCCCGATAGCGTTCTTCTGGAAAACCTGGACAAACGACAAGAATGCTCTCCTCTTGATCGACGCCCGTCAGGTAAAACAGGTCGTTATTTTGTCGAAACGGCATCGTACCATCGGCGTTGGTAGGCATGATGTCGTTGGAATTGAACACAGCCATTGCGCCAGGAGTCATTTCCTTAGCTAGGCGCTTGCGGTTCTCGATGAAAAGTTCTTTCCCGATGTTTTCGTACCTCATAAGAAGATTTGCTACTTTCAGTCATCGGCAATTTAATAGAAAACGACATGAAGCCCTCTTACTCCTTATCCCGTTTCCGTCAAAGTTGTTTGGCGGTATGTTTGGTCATGTTCATCGGCGCAAATTCGTTTGCGCAAGCGCCCTGGAACTATACGCCCACGCCCGAAAATCTGAAGGCCCGCGAATGGTTCGAACAGGCGCGCTTCGGACTCTTTATTCATTGGGGGGTATACAGTCAGCTTGGCGATGGCGAGTGGGTAATGCAAGTGCAACGAATTCCTGTCAAGACTTACGAGAAACTTCCGACCTTTTTTAACCCCACCCAGTTCGATCCGAAGGAATGGGTGAAAATGGTGAAAGATGCGGGCATGCAATACATCACTATTACCAGTAAGCACCACGACGGTTTCGCGATGTTCGATAGCAAAGTTTCCGACTACGACATCGTAGACCGCACTCCGTATGGTAAAGATGTGCTGAAGATGCTGGCGGATGAATGCCATGCGCAAGGCATCAAGCTGTTCTTCTACCACTCACAACTCGACTGGCACCATCCCGACTACTTCCCGCGCGGAAACACCGGGCAAGGTTACACTGGTCGCGACGAGAAAGGTGATTTTAACAAGTACCTAGATTATATGGATGCCCAGTTAACCGAGTTGCTCACCAACTATGGCCCGATCGCAGGCATTTGGTTCGACGGAATGTGGGACAAAAAAGACGCCGATTGGAGACTGGAGAAGACATACCGATTGATCCACCAACTTCAACCTGCCGCACTTGTGGGCAGCAACCACCACATGGCGCCGTATGCCGGCGAGGACTTTCAAATGTTTGAAAAGGATCTACCCGGTCATAACACAACTGGCTTTGCTCCTGAACAAAAAGTCGGAGATCTACCGCACGAGACGTGTGAGACCATTAACAACTCGTGGGGCTTCAATCTCCAAGATTCCCATAACAAGAGCTACAAAGACCTCGTACAATACTTGGTTAAATCTGCCGGCTACAATGCCAACTTCTTGTTGAACGTGGGGCCGATGCCCAACGGCAAGATTCAACCCGAGCACACGGCCCTCCTCAAGCAAATGGGCGACTGGTTAAAACTAAATGGTGAGACCATCTACGGAACGAAAGGTGGTCCCCTCTCAGCCCGCGAGTGGGGCGTTGCCACGCAAAAAGGAAACAAGGTGTGGTTGCACGTGCTGAACTGGTCCGACGAGACCCTCACCATTCCGAAGCTTCCCAAAAAAGTAGTGTCGGCGAAACTTTTTGGTGACAAGTCGAAACTCAAGTTCGTGGAGAACGAATTTGGTGTGAGCATCATCATTCCAAAATCAAAAATGGATGCCGTGGACACCATCATCGAACTGGAGGTAGCAAACCGATAGTCGATCGTAGAAAATGACCGTTTCGGAGTTTAAACAAACCTTTAGCCAACCACAGCCCCCGGCGTCCCTTTCGGCCGTTCTCCGGGGGCTTTGGTTCGACGGCAAAGGTGATTGGCACCGAGCTCATGAAGAAGTTCAAGATTTAGAAGGTCCCCACGGCGCGTGGATTCATGCTTACCTCCACCGGAA
>JBGAGB010000042.1:0-38171 GCA_044226945.1 Cyclobacteriaceae bacterium
CCATCAATAACCTGAAACAAGCGACGGCAATTTTGGACAAAGCCCAAAAGAAGTCAATCAACAACCAAGTTGGCATCCAATCCAACTTTGCGTTGTTATACCAACGCACCAACAAGTTCACCGAGGCGGAAGCGATCTACCTGAAGTTGGAAAAGGAACTCGGCGCCACGAACCCATACTACGCCGGCGTTTTGAACAATCTCGCGCTTTTATATGTGCAGATGAACAAACCTGAAAAGGTTGAAGACTACCTGAAGCGCGCGGCCGCTGTCTACAAAACCAAGTTTGGCGAAGAGAGCCCGAATTACGCCAAGGTGATCGGCGACCAAGGTTGGTATTACCGTACCCGCGAACGTTATGCGGAAGCCGAACCTCTGCTCCTCCGTTCGATGGAGATTCGCGAAAAGACACTGGGGACCGACCACCCCGACTACGTGCGCTCAAGAGAAGAAGTCGCAATCTTATACTGGAAAAACAAACAGTGGGAGAAAGCAAACGACCACTACAAGATCGTGATGGGAAAAACCATCGAGTTCATCAACAAGTACTTTCCACCGATGAGCGAAGCCGAAAAGACCAAGTATTGGGATGTGACGTTTCCGAGGTTTCAACGGTTCTACAACTTCGCTATTGATGCCAGCGCGACCATGCCGAAGATCGTGGAGGATGTATTCAACTATCAGACTGCTACCAAGGCGCTGTTGTTGAACGCGACGAGCAAGGTGAAGACATCGATCCTTCGAAGTGGTAATCCTGATTTGATTCGCGATTATATGACGTGGCTCGATCAAAAAGAATCGCTCGCTCGCTACTTCGCGCTGTCGAAGGAGGAAATCCGCGACCTGAAGATCAACCTCGATTCGATGGTGCAGTCGGCGAACAGAATGGAGAAGTCGTTGTCCGAGCGTTCCACCGATTTCTCGAACGGTTACACCACGCAACCCGTAAGTTTTGAAACCATTCGAAACGCGCTGGGCGATCAAGAAGCAGTGGTCGAGATTATTCGCGTTCGTGGATTCAACCAGGATTTTACCGAGGATTCGCGCTATGCGGTGTTGACCATGACCAAAACTTCGCCTTCACCGGTGCTCGCGATTTTAGACAATGGCAATCAACTTGAAAACAGGTATGCCAAGTTTTACAAGAACGCGATTCAGCAAAAGGCGCCAGATGAATATGCCTATGCACAATTCTGGGCACGTATCGAACCCACACTCGGTGGCAAAAAGACGGTGTACATTTCACCCGATGGCGTCTACAACCAGATTAACCTCAACACACTGAAGAGTCCTGCAGGTGCTTACCTCCTTACCCAGTATGACCTCATTACGATCGGCAACTCGAAGGACTTGTTGGCACTGAAGTCGCGGAAGCCCGTCGTGAAAAAAGATGCGATGTTGATCGGTTTCCCCGACTATGGAGGATCTAACGTGCCCGCGCTACCGGGAACAAAAGTCGAGCTCGATGCGGTAAACAAAGTTTTGAAGGCAGCAGGGTTCCAAGTCAAGCAGTTCATGCAGAAAGAAGCATCAGAGGCTGCACTGAAAGCAGTGAAAGCTCCGGCATTGCTGCACGTTGCCACTCACGGCTATTTCAAGCAAGATGCAGACGTCACGAGCGAAGATGGAACCAACATGGAAAATGCGCAAGCAAATCCACTCCTCCGTTCGGGACTACTGCTCGCCGGCGCCGCCACCACGATCGCGGGAACAAACAATGTGGATTTGACAAGCAACGACAACGGCGTATTGACTGCCTACGAGGCGATGAACATGAACTTGGACGGGACCGACTTGGTGGTCTTGAGTGCGTGTGAAACCGGTTTAGGTGAAGTGAAAGCAGGAGAAGGTGTGTACGGATTACAACGCGCCTTTTTAGTGGCGGGCGCCAACGCGCTTATCATGAGTCTCTGGAAGGTGGACGATGCGGCGACCCAACAGCTGATGACGTCATTTATGACCAACTGGACGAAAACCGGCAACAAGCAAAAAGCTTTTAAGCAAGCACAAACCCAACTGATGACTAAATTCAAAGAGCCGTATTATTGGGGCGCGTTTGTGATGATGGGAATGTAGAGATTAGGAATTGAGAATTGAGAATTGGAAATTTTGAATTTAGTGAGGGTTGTGAAAAGCTCGTTGTAAATGGGGGGCGCGTCGGTTGGTGAATCGCTTCTGGGTGGATCGCTGAGTGACAACTTTGGCTTTATCGTGCTCCTGCCTATTTTCATTAACCCGCACAAGAATTCTCAATTCTGAATTCTCAAATCTAAATTTTAGTGAGGGTTGGGAAAAGCTGGTTGTAAATAATGGGGCGCGTCGGTTGGTGAATCGCGTCTGGGTGGATCGCTGAGTGACAACTTTGGTTTATCGTCCTCCCGCCTATTTTCATTAACCCACACAAGAATTCTCAATTCTGAATTCTCAAATCTAAATTTTAGTGAGGGTTGTGAAAAGCTGGTTGTAAGTAGTGGGGCGCGTCGGTTGGTGAATCGCGTCTGGCTGGATTATTGAGTGACAACTTTGGTTTATCGTACCCCTGCCTATTTTCATTAACCCACCCCAAAATTCTAAATTCAGAATTCTCAATTCTTAATTCTGATAATTTCCGCCCATTTAAATCCCATCATAATCGACAGCCATCCGAGTAAGATTACGAACTCTTTGTAAGAGCCGCCGACGTCGGTAACGGTGCCACGTACACGTGGGAGGTAAGTCATGAAGAAAATGAACCACACGTAGTACAAGTAAACTAGTACAGCTTGTTGATAACGTTTTGTACTCAGTTGCTGTGACTCCCACCTGTCGTGAAGCCAAGGCATCGTGAAGATGAAAGCATAAGCTATCATGCCACCAATGGCGCGGGTCCATACTGGTTGTGCGCCACTGAAATACAAGTACGAAAGCAGCTCGAATAAATGAATGCCGTGCGCCACAGCAAACGCAAGAAAGAACTTGTTCGACAGCAAGCGACGCACATTCAGAAATGGATGTTTATGAAATAAGAAAATGACGCTAAATACACCGAGCGACACGCGGCCGGAGAAACGCGTCACCGCTTGCAGACCCTCGAGTGTCCATCCATAAGTCGCAATCCCATAGATGATCGCCATTAGTTCCAGCAGCAAAATGAGAGGAAGAGCGCTACTGAAAGGCATGGGTTGGCAGGTTACAATTTCGTTGGACGGCAGTTCACGAAAGTTAAAAATTAATACCTTTAATCGACCTCATACCATGAAAAAACTCATCCTCCTCTTACTCGTGATTGCAGCTCACTATTCCGTTGGACAGAACAAGTATGGGCTAAAAGCTACGGCCCTCGTCGACTACAAGAAAAGCTTAGCAAATCACCCGGAAAAGGAACTTGTCAACCTCGACGGATTCGTGCCGGGTATCGTTCTTGACATCCGTTACGCCACGACCAACAACTTCACTGGGGAAAAGATCTATAACCTTGCACGAGCCTATGCGCGGCGACCGGTGGCGGAAGCGTTAAAAAAAGCACAAGCTGAGTTCGCTCGATCGGGTGTTGGAATCAAGATTTACGATGGCTATCGACCCTACAAAGCGACCGTGAAATTCTACGAGTTGTATCACGACACAACCTACGTGGCTTCACCATATCGAGGGTCGCGACATAATCGTGGTTGTGCGCTCGACATGACGATCATCGATCTCAAAACGGGCAAAGAGATACCGATGCCAACCGAATTCGATTCGTTCAAGAAGGAAGCCTGGCCCACCACTCCCGTCAAAGATCCTGTCATCAAGAAAAATCGTGACTTGATCATATCGGTCATGGAAAGAAATGGATTTAAAGTGAACGCGAGTGAATGGTGGCACTTTGATTTTGTGGGTTGGCAGAAATACGAAGTGCTTGATATTGACTTCGAAGAATTGGAATCAAAAAAATGAGTGAGCAACAAGCACCCATCACGCTCCACCAAGCGCAAGAATTGGTAGACCGCTGGATCAAAACGACGGGAGTTCGTTACTTCAACGAGCTCACCAACATGGCGATATTATCGGAAGAAGTGGGAGAGGTGGCACGCATCATCGCCCGACGTTATGGCGAGCAATCAGAAAAGGAGTCCGACAAGGGCAAAGATCTCGGCGACGAGATGGCCGATGTGCTTTGGGTGTTGATGTGCCTTGCCAATCAAACTGGTGTCGACCTAACTGCTGCCTTCCAGAAAAACTTGGAAAAGAAGTCGAACCGCGACAAGGATCGACACCGAAATAATCCGAAGCTTCAATGAGACATTCAATTTTGTTTTTCATCCTGCTGGCTGTCGCTTGCAGCTCGCGCCCTGCCGCCGATACTGTGGTGTATGGACGCATTTGGACCGGTCAAGAATCACAACCATTCGTGGAGGCCATGGCCATTTCAGGGGACACCATTGTTGCTCTGGGCACACGTGCCGACGTCGAGAAGTGGGCAGGAGATAAAACCAACGTAATCGAGGCGAGCGAAGGACAACTGGTCGTGCCTGGATTTATCGATACGCATACTCACTTTGTGGATGGTGGTTTTCGGCTTTCGTCCGTACAGCTGCGCGACGCCAAAACGCGCGATGAATTCATTCAAAGGATCAAATCGTATGCTGCCACGTTGCCCGCCGGCGCGTGGATCATGGGTGGCGATTGGGATCATGAAAACTGGGGTGGGGAACTTCCAAGTCGCAGTTGGGTCGATAGTGTGACTGAGGGACATCCACTGTGGATCAACCGTCTCGACGGGCACATGTCGCTTGCCAACACGGCTGCCATCGAAGCCGCTGGTATCGACAGCAAAGTAAAAGACGTAGAAGGTGGTACTGTCGTCCGAGACAAGAAAGGTCAGTTGACGGGAGTGTTCAAAGACAATGCGATGGTGTATGTCGACCGCGTTGTGCCGATGCCGCCTCCCGAATTGGAAGACAGAGCGCTCGATACGGCGATGGCCTACGTAGCTTCGAAAGGAGTGACTTCAGCGCACAACATGTCCGGCTTCATGGCCGCGCTGGAGCGGGCCCACCAACAAGGTAGGCTCAAGACTAGGATTTATGCGGGGATGCCGATCACCGAATGGCGGGACCTTGCTTCGAAACTGAAGGAGCAGGGGAGCGGCGACCATTGGCTTCGCATCGGCAATCTTAAGGCTTTTGTCGACGGCAGTCTAGGTTCGCATACAGCCGCATTTCACCAACCATTCGCCGACGCGCCGAAGGATTCAGGTTTTTTCGTGACGCCACCCGCCGACCTCTATACGATGATCAAGTCGGCCGACAGCGCTGGCTTGCGTTTGATGGTCCACGCCATCGGCGACCGCGCGATCAATACGTTGCTGGATATTTTCGAAAAGGTCGAGCAGGAAAACGGGCCTTCCGATCGAAGGTTTAGAATTGAACATGCGCAACACATTGCCCCGTCGGATATCCCGCGCTTCAGGAAATTAGGCGTGATCGCGAGCATGCAACCGTATCACGCAATCGACGATGGACGGTGGGCTGATAAATTGATTGGCGCCCAACGCGCAAAGACTACCTATGCGTTTAAGTCCTTGATCGACGCTGGGGCAATCGTGAGTTTTGGTAGCGACTGGTTTGTGGCTCCACCCACACCCCTCGAAGGAATCTATGCCGCCGTCACACGACGGACGCTCGACGACAAGAATCCCGAAGGCTGGGTCCCCGAACAAAAGATTACTGTCGAACAAGCGCTTAAGTGTTACACGATCAATGGCGCGTATGCTTCATTCGAAGAGAAAGTGAAAGGTTCATTGGAAGTGGGTAAACTCGCCGACTTCGTAGTACTGGATCAAGATCTTTTTAAAATCGACCCCACCGAAATCCGGAACGTAAGGGTGCTGCAAACCATCGTTGGAGGAAAAACAGTTTTCGAACGAAAAAAGTAGAATCTTTGCAGGGTGCCCAAGTGTAAATTTTAGACGCTAGAAGAAGAATGCCCATCGTTTATTTCCTTTTTATTCTCCCTATCTCGTTGCTTCCGTTTCCGGTTTTGTACGCAGTTTCCGATGGATTGTATGTGCTCATGTACTACGTGATCGGCTATCGGAAGAAAGTTGTGTTGGAGAATCTACGAAACTCCTTCCCCGATAAATCGGAGGCAGAAAGAATAGCGATCGCGAAAAAGTTTTACCATCATTTTTGCGATCTCACACTCGAAAGTTTGAAGATGTTTTCAGTATCTGAGAAAGATGCCCTCGAGCGAATGAAGTACTTCGATACGGACGTCGTGGAAAAATACTTTCAGCAAGGAAAGAGTGTCATTGTTGCCATGGCCCACTATAACAATTGGGAAATGGTGGCGGTTACGGTCGCAACAGCCGTCAAACATCAACCTTACGCCATCTATAAACCGCTCACAAACGCGTACATGGACCGCAAGATGTTGAACTCGCGCCAGAAATACGGGCTCAAGATGATGCACAATCGAACGGTGAAGGAGGACTTTCAAAAGATGAAAGACCAACTCACTGCCACGTTCTTCTTAATCGATCAAGCGCCGTCTGTCCATTCCAAGCCACATTGGATGACATTCCTTAACCAAGAGACCGGGGTGCTTACCGGCACGGAACTCTACGCCAAGTTGTATGACTACCCAGTCGTGTTCTTGGACGTTCAGAAGGTGAGCCGAGGTCATTATACATGCCGGTTCGTCGACATTACGAGTACGCCGCGCGCGCTGCCGGATGGTGCAATTTTGGAAACGAGCACCCGGATTTTGGAGAAACACATCCAGGAGAAACCAGAATTCTGGCTTTGGAGCCACCGCCGCTGGAAACGAAAAAGAGCCTAAGATCGTCGGTCGGTATTTGTTATTTTTGCAGCCTCATTCACTACTATGGATTTAAAGAAAGTTCCCCTTAACGACATTCACGAAAAGTTGGGTGCCAAGATGGTACCGTTTGCCGGCTACCACATGCCAGTGCGCTACAGTTCCGACATCGAAGAACACATGACCGTTCGCAACGGAGTAGGTGTTTTCGACGTGTCGCACATGGGGGAATTCAAAGTCGAGGGCCCCCAGGCGCTTGACCTCATTCAGCGCGTGACTTCCAACGATGCTTCCAAGTTGATCGACGGTCAAGCCCAGTATTCGTGCTTGCCCAATACGCAAGGTGGCATCGTCGATGATTTACTCGTCTATAAAATTCGCGACAACGACTATATGTTGGTTGTGAATGCGTCAAATATCGAAAAGGATTGGAATTGGATCGCTCAATTCAATACCAAGGGTGCCGTCATGACGAACATCTCCGACAGCATCTGCTTGTTTGCCGTACAAGGACCCAAGGCAACAGGCGTTCTTCAAATACTTACAAAAACCGACTTGTCGAAGATTCCATATTATCACTTTGCCATTGGCGAGTTCGCAGGGGTCCCCAACGTCGTGATCAGCAATACTGGGTACACCGGTGCGGGTGGATTTGAAATCTACGTCGATCAATCCGCGGCCGTAAAAGTTTGGAATGCCATCTTCGTGGCCGGAAAGGGAGTTGACATAAAGCCCATCGGTCTTGGAGCACGCGATACATTGCGTCTCGAGATGGGTTTCTGCTTGTACGGAAACGATATCAACGACACCACTTCGCCATTGGAAGCAGGTCTTGGTTGGATCACCAAGTTCACAAAGGAGTTTACCAATTCCGCGGCTCTGAAGGCTCAAAAAGAAGCTGGCGTCACGAAGAAACTGGTGGGCTTCAAAATGGTCGACAAGGGAATTCCTCGTCAACATTACAGCATCCGCGACGGTGCCGGAAATGCCATTGGAGAAGTTACCTCGGGAACCATGTCGCCTGTACTTGGCATCGGAATCGGTCTCGGCTACGTGACGTCGCAGCATGCTGCACCCGGCGCTGAGATCTATATCGAGGTGCGTGGGAAGAACTTGAAAGCGGAGGTTCACAAACTTCCCCTGATTGGAAAGTAGAACCTCCTAGTTTATGTATGGCGAAGACCATTGACGTTTGCCTCAGTCCCGACATGATGCACCTATACGACGTGTCGGACAAGACCGTCGTGGTCGTTGATATCTTGCGCGCGACCTCGTGTATGGTTACCGCTTTTGCGTTTGGTGTCGACCACATCGTTCCGTTTGCAGACTTAGCCTCCTGTCGCCAAATGAGCGCGAACGGTTACATCACGTCTGGTGAACGCAACGGCGAGAAAGTTGAAGGCTTCGACAAGGGAAACTCCCCGTTTGAGTACATGGAAGAGATCCGCGGAAAGAAGATTGCCTTCACGACGACCAACGGCACGCAAGCGATCGAAAAATCGAAAGGCGCACCCGATCTCGTCATCGGCGCTTTCCTGAATTTGACGGCTGTCGCGAACCACGTGATGCAAGGCAACCGCGATGTGCTGGTAGTATGTGCCGGTTGGAAGGGAAAGGTGAATCTTGAGGATACTCTTTTTGCAGGAGCACTTGTCGACAAGGTGAAGTCAGCGGTAGAACCAGGATGTGATGCACCCCTTGTCGCTCAGCATCTTTATCATTTGGCTGGTGCCGACAAGGTTGGGTTCCTCAAGAATGCTTCGCACATGAAGCGCTTGAACCGATTGGGAATCAAAGAAGATATTCAATACTGCTTGACCGAGGATCGCTATCAAGTTGTTCCTCGACTGTTGGAGGGAGCCTTACGTGTGTAACTCAGTCCTCTTTCGGATAGAGACTTTCTGCTTCCTGCTTCAGACGCTGCCAGTCTTTCGATTCCAACACCGCCTTCAACTCCTCGATCATCGTTTCAGAATAGGTTTGGAAACCCCTTCTTGCCGACTCCAGTGCATAAGCTTTGCGGATGCGAATCGAAGAGGGATGGTAGAGCACCGCCTCTGATAAGAGATTGTAGGCGACGAAGCCCTTCCCGCGGAAATAGCGAGCAGCGGACAGAATCCCGTCATCGAAGAAGGGATCATGCGTGGAGAGCCATTCGTACAGACGTGTGGCGTTGGTCGTGTCGCCGGCAACTTCGGCGGTCCACGCATCAAACAAGATCTTATATCGGCGATCTTTTCCTTCGAATGTGAAAGGAAGTTGTTTCACGGCGTCCACCACCCGCGAGGGGCCGTTGATACCAGCCACGGTGATCATTTCCAAGAGGGCCATCTGTTTGCCAATATTGGGGTCCGACAACGAAAATCCAGTCATGCGCTCGAGCATGTGATGAGCGGCGTGCAGTTGATCTGCATCGACGAGATCTTGTGCGAAGTCCAACAAAACTCTTGCTTTGATATCATCATCAGTCATTGACGACACGAGTTCGAAGACCTTCGAAGAGTCTCCGAGTGTGTATCGATATCGAGCGAAAGAGTATTTCTCAGTGTCGGTGAAAGATGAGAGGGCTTGAGGTTCGGAGGTCAAGACTCGCGCCATGTCGACCGCCAACTGGTGGGCTAGCGTATCTGCACCGTGCGCGACCGAGTCCCAAGCTTTCAAGGCTGAGGTTAACGTTGATTCTTTTATCCGAAGGCCCTCTGTTAGACTAACGGCGTGTACGATGGGTGCACGTCTGAATCCTTGACTGATCGAGTAATCGGCGTAAGCGAGTGCCCGCTTGGGCTCGCGTTTATCCAGCGCCCAAAGTGTCATGATGTAGTTGTATTTACCCTTCACGTCGCTCTGTACTGTCACTTCTTCCATCAGTTGGAATGCTCTTTTCACCTCTCCACTTTGGTAGAGAGCGAGTGCCGCTGAAAAAAGTATCGATTCTTTGAAACCACTGTTTCCGTCGCGACGGGCGAGCGTTACCGCTTTTGTGATGAAGGCAGTATCGACGTGTTGTCGTTGGTTCAACAGGTAGTTTGAAATGGCTGCAGCTTTGGCAAGAGTCAACACCGTGTCGCCTGGCAATTCAAACGACGTGACTACACGGCCGAGTTTGTTGGCCAACGCGAGCCTGTTCGCTTCGGTACCAGGATGATTGTCTTGAATGGTACTATCAACTGGCGCTTGCGTCCACCCGAGTGCATTGGAACCGATCAAGTTTGCGTTGGAGAGCTGTCTCATCTTGCCTTTCCGTGCCCGTTCAAAGTAGATCTGCGCCGAGTCGCGCAAACCGCCACGTGCGTATAACAACGCGAGCGTGTTCTCGGCGCTACTCTTATCGGTCAGCTTTCGCATGCCTTCGCGCAAGGCGATAATCGCTCTCACATTTTTTCCAGAAGCCTGGTATACTTGCGCCCAGTTCAACACAGACATCGGTGTCGGGCGGAGGTAGCTCGCGTCCTCATAGCGAACTTGTTCCCCGTCGGAATTCAGGCGTTTGCCCTCCAAATAAGCAAGTGCATAGTTGGCGTGATGACTCATAAACCCGTATGTCCGTGCCTCTTCGTAGTAGGCGTTCGCGACGGTGGGTACATTCACCTCCACATACAAATCGCCTAGTTGATTATAATATCCAGCCACCATGTTGTGCACGGGCACCTGCCATGTGTTGTAAATCAGCAACGATAGGGTCGCGACCACGCCACCCAATCGAAACGTGAAGAATGGCATGTTGGTGGGGGCATAGAGCACCTTGTGTACCGAATAGTTCTTCAGCATCATGCTGAGAAAGTTGGACATCAAATACATCAAGAAGATGAAACCAAAACCGAGGTGACTAAAGATGATGATGTCTTCAATCCCAGAAATGGGCGAGTCGTTCCCATTGAATTCGAGCATCGCGATTGTACCAAAGGCAAACGCGGCGGCGATCAGATATGCGTACACGGCGTATGGGTCGGCGTCGATGATTCCTTCGTATGTTTTTTGGCGCTGCCGAATACCCCAGATCCCCAATACGGTTGAGATCGTGAGAAGCAACAGCAAGTTAATGGTGAGAATATCCCAGTTTAGGTACTTGAATCGGATGCAATAAACGATGATCAGGTTTGCGAGGTAAATGCCGGCTGCGATCGCAAAATGTCGTAGTGTGCGGGTTCGCGTGTTGCCCTGCGTCACAACAAAAAGGAACCCCGCGAGTATTTCGTGCGACACGGTGATCGTGAGCAATGCCACGATCGCGAGACCCGCCTCTGTGGCGTAAGTGGCCAAGTACAAGAACGGCATTCCGGAGCCGTTGAAGAACGAAATTGTTAATCCGAGTACCGCCGTCACCCCTGTGAATACCAAGATGCGAACGGCAAACGAGGCAGTGGGCTTGAAGTAGAATAAGTAGAAGCTAGACAGTCCATACAAGAGGAGTATCACGACTGTAAACGTTTTGCCGAAGTCACCAAAGACTCCTAGAAGTTCGGGGCTTAAAGTTGTCACAAATAAGATGAAGACCCCCATGCCCACGAGGTAGTAGAACTTACTCAACGTAGAGATGACCGCCAGCATGCCGACGACGAAGAATGCCATTAAAGCAGCGTACGCAATGGCGACCTCAATGCTTGGTTGGATAGGTCCACCGAGTTGTCGTTGGAAGATGATGTAGTTGTTGCCGGTGACGGGAAGTTCTATTGCACCTTGCCGCACCTGGTCAACGACCATTTCGGACAGCTCGGGTTCTGTGATCGTTTGTAGTTCAATTGCGGGTTGAGGTTGTACAAAATATCCGAACCACATGGCTGCTGTCATGGCGACGAGCATTCCAGCAAAAATGAAGAAGAAAATGCGCTGGCTGAGTGGCCAGTCGCGCCAAAATCTAACGGTCCACATCAGCGGGGAAATGATTTGAAGCGAGAACGACGACCCATCTTATTCCAATACTTTTGGGACGCGGAAAAAATCGGAATCTTTTGCAGGAGCATTGCGAAGCACCTCTTCGTGAGGGAGGTGTTCGCCTACTTCATCCTCACGTAAGGCATTTACCTCGTGCGACATGGTGGTGAGCGGATCTACGCCATCGGTATTGACCTCATTCAGTTTCTCAACGAATGTGACCATCGCGGTGAGGTCTTGCAACACCTTCGGCTCGTCTTTTTCATTGATATCGAGACGCGAGAGGTGGGCAAGTTTGTGAAGAGTTTGTCGATCGATGTTCATACGTCAAGCCATAATCATGGCCGGGCTGTTTTGTTTTGTCAGTTCTGTTGTAATCACATGACGGACGCGTTCCTTGAGGCGTCCAATATCGTCTAAGGTGTATCCCGTAGTTTCGATTGGCTCGTGGAACACGACTGTGATCACGCCCCATCGAATGAGAAATTCACCATCGGGCAAAAGTATCCAATTGTGCGGAATCGTGACGGGCACAATCGGTATTTGTTTTTCTATCGCTGCCCGGAATGCCCCATCTTTAAAGGCTGTCATATTGGGAGGTTCTTGTGTAATAATTCCACCTTCTGGGTAAATCACAAGGCTTTTACCCTCGTCGAGCGCCTGCATGGTCTTGATCATCGTGGCAACGCGACTTTTAAGTTTCGAGCGGTCGACCGTGATGTGGAGTCTTCGGTACATGAATCCGAAAAGAGGAATGCGCTCCATCTCATTCTTGCCCACAAAAATCGCATTGTGCGGATTCAAACCCATCGTGGGAATGTCCAAGTAGGAGAAATGGTTCGGACAAAAAATATACTGCTTCGACTTATCTAGCTTTTCTCTAACGTCGATGCGGAAGGGTAGGAATGCCAGTAGGAACAATAACTTAGCCCACCAGCGATTGATCACCCCAACCAATTTGAACTGCTTAGGAAATAAGATCGGGATGAGTAAGAATGGGAAGAGAAGGAGGAAGACCACGCTGAATACGAGCAAGCCGTAGCCGGTATGGATCGACCGAATGATTTTCATGCCAAAATGTCTATAACTGCCAAGAATTTTAACCTATAAGATAAGGAGAGGTCGGCATTTTACCGTTCTTTATCTACACTTAATAATAACAAAGCGACCCAACACTAACTTTAACTGTTTAACCACAAAAAAAGCAAGCTGTGCGTACGATCACTCGGTCCAATTTACCGGTACACCTCATCGGGTGGGCGATCTTTTTTATCGCACCGATCGTGCTTTCTCCCGGTCATGGACTCACCGGCTTTTTTGCACCTAATATTCTGTGGCCCACGATCGCTCGCAACCTCTTGCTCGTCGCCCTATTTTATTTCAACCTGTTCTATCTCACCCCGGTCATTCTCAAGAGGCATGGGATCTGGCCGTTCTTATTGATCATTGTGGGCGCCATCGTCGTCGTGAGTCTCGTCAATGGTTGGATACACGTCACGTACACTGAACATTTTGGTCGTCCCGAGCCGCCACCAGACCGGCCGTTTGGCAACGACGGTCCACCGCGCGATCGTCCGATGATGATGCTAGCAGGTCCGATCCTATCGAGTTTCCTCATCACGATCATGATTGCCAGCGTGAGCACCAGCATCGTATTTTGGAACGAGTGGAACTCTGCGCGTGAGGCAGAACAAGAGCGAGCCCTCCAAAAGGTGGCCTCCGAACTTGCCGTGCTCAAGCTTCAGGTGAGCCCTCACTTCTTGTTCAATACATTAAATAACATTCGGTGGCTCGTGCGATCGAAATCGGACCGAGCTGAAGAGGCAGTGGTTAAACTTTCACAACTACTCCGCTATATCTTGTACCAAACAAACGACGAGCGGGTGGCGCTCGAAAAAGAGGTCGACAACCTGAAGGATCTCGTCTCTTTGCAAAAGATGAGGCTGGTGAATGAAGGACTTGTCGAGTTCACCGTTTCGGGCGATGTGGAAGGGAAGATGATCACACCGCTTTTGTTCGTGCCGTTAGTTGAAAACTTCTTCAAGCATGGCGACTTTGATAGTGGTGTGCCCGCTACCATTTCCATCAACGTGACAGGAAACCGACTGGTGTTTCGAACCGAGAATGCTGTACGGGTAGGCGTGACTGCTCATGGGCCGGACTCGGGAATCGGCATCACAAACGTGAAGAAACGATTGGCCTTGCACTACCCCAACAAGCATTTGTTCCGCGCCGAGCAAAAGGAAACTAAATACGAATTAGAATTGGAGCTCTTGCTCGATTGATCAACCAAGTTGTATGGCCGACCTAAAAATGACATGTATTGCAGTCGACGATGAACCGTTTGCCTTGAACCTCATCGCCGACGAAATCGCGAAAGTTCCATTCCTAGACTTGAAGCGCACGTTTTCGTCTTCGATGGACGCGCTGGCCTTCTTGCAGAGTGAAGCTGTCGACTTGGTGTTTCTAGACATACAGATGCCAGTGTTGACCGGCACTCAATTCTTACGGACGCTCAAGAACGCCCCGATGGTGATTTTCACGACAGCATACGAGCAATATGCGTTGGAAGGATTCGAGTTGAACGTGGTGGACTACCTCGTGAAACCCATTCCCTTCGATCGGTTCTTGAAGGCAGCCAACAAGGCCCATGACTTATTTAAGTTGAAGCAGTCGGCAGACAACGCGCCGCCGCGCGAACCTGGTTTCTTTTTCGTTCATGCCGAATATCGCGAGATTAAAATATTTTTCGACGACATACTCTACGTGGAAGGCCTGAAAGACTATGTGAAAATTTTCACCGATAAGCAGGTACATCCCATCTTAACAAGATTAAATCTCAAGGCGGTGGAGTCGAAACTTCCCTCCAATCAATTCGCGCGGATACACAACTCGTTCATCGTCTCGTTGCCACGGATCAAGTCCTTTCAAAAGTCCCAAGTCTTCATCGGCACCACCGCCATCCCTATTGGAGAAAAATACGCCGACGAATTCCGAAAAAAATACCTTTAAGTTGTCTGATTGACGAAAACCTCGTCGTCAATCAAACTAATGACCGGCAACCGATCTATGGCCTCATCCAGACCACATTCTCAATTCAGAATTCTCAACTCTAAATTCTAATAATTTCCGTTTGTCGTCCATCGATATATCGGAACCCCTTCTCATCGAAGTACGCATCTTGCTCCAACATGATTCTCACATCTTTTTTCCATTCGGGAATATTCACGGTGCAATTCAGCTCGATCGAGTATGCAGTATGTAAATGCATGGGATAGTCTCCTGTAAAGGGTACTCCTCCCTGCGCGTCCCACATGCCGATCGTGGTCCCTGCAGCATGTCCATGGTACCCAATTGGGTGGGTGTAGATCGACGGTGTGATTCCCTCGGCGATAGCTTGCTCGCGACTTGCCTTCAAAATCTCGTTGCCGGTTCGCCCTTCTTTAAAATTGGATGTGAGAATATCTTGGAGGCGATTTCCTTTTTTGAATGCGTCTTTCAAGTACTGAGGAACATCAGTCTCGCCGGGTTTTAACACATACGCATGTTCTTGCGTGTCGGTGTTGAGGCGCAGGTAGGTGATTCCAAAATCGACATGGAGTAAGTCGCCCGGCAGGATGACTAATGGTTGAGGTCGCTTTGAGGTGATGGCTTCAGGTTCGTTGCGTTGCACCGACACCGAAGTGTGGAACCAAGTATCGAGTTTCAGTTCTTTGATCCGTTCGCGGAACCACCACGTCACGTCTTCCGTCGTGGTGACACCGGGCTTGATCACTTTTGTTGAAAACCCTTCTTTGATGATATCGTGCGCAATCTTGCAGATGCTTGGGTACAGCGCCATTTCTTTTTCGGAGCGGGTCTCCAGCCATGCTACGGCGAGTTTTTCTGCCGATGTCACGTTTGCTCGTAAGTTCGCGGGAAGCACTTGAATCAAGTTGTCGAAATCATTTGCAGTGAGTCCGTCGGCGTGGCCCCACGATGGCGCTTTGTTGACTCCAATTCGCTTGGGGTTTCGCTCTGCGATCAACTTACCGAGTTGAGCCCATTGGTCCGGGCTTTCGTCCGGATTCCAGGCGCGCTTAAACACTTTGCCCACATCATAACGCGCGACAGCCAAGTACTCGAAAGGTTTTCCGGCGCCGGGATCGAAGACCACCAACATAGTGGTGCGGCGTGCAGCCATCCAAGTGGCGGGAAGGAGTGTTTCGATCACCGGGTCTTCATTATATTCCCTCGAAATAACAACCCACATATCAAATCCCTCGCGTCTCATCAAGGTCGGGAGTAAGTTGTTCAGCCGGTCGTCGAGCAATTCGTCCATCACCTTGGCTTGCTCCCTTTGAGTTAAGATGTGGTACTGCGCGTCAACTGAAAAGAAACAAATCGCTAGGAAGATGGTGATTAGTGTTTTCATACCTCAATTCTAAATTCTAAATTCTTAGTTCTTAATTAATAATGCATTTTTCGTTTTTCAACAACTCCTTCGCATTCTTCACTTCAATCTTAGACTTCGCATCGTCCATTTCTCCTCGCACTTTATTCCGGATTTCTTTGAGACGCATTGATTCGATGAAGCGCTTCACGTCCTCTTCATTTTCGAGAATGAGTGCAGGAACTTCGGTGGGTTTATCATCATCACCCTTGGCCACCATGGTGAAGTAGGAGGAGTTTGTATGTTTGACAACCGAGGTCTTGACGTTTAGAGCTTCGACCCGAATGCCAACAATCATAGACGTGCGACCCACATAGTTGACGGATGCATGGAGGGACACGAGTTCGCCTACCTCAACCGGTTGAAGAAACTCAACCTTGTCGACGGTAACGGTGACGCAATAGTTGCCTGAATGTTTACTGGCACAAGCATACGCCACCTTATCCATCAATGAGAGAATGATGCCGCCATGGATTTTTCCTCCAAAATTGGCGTAGGCAGGGATCATCAACTCAGTGATCGTTGTCTGTGATGACTTGACGGTTTTCGCATTCATGGACATAACTAGAGTTTTCGTTTTCGGGCGAGGGCCAAGAGCGCCATCACGCTCATGCTGTCGGTAATCTTGCCTTCGTCGACCATCCGAATGGCGTCGCGAAGGGGAAGCCTCCACGCCTTGAGATCGGCTTCGGTCTCTTCCAGTTCTTGTTGTCCATGGGAGAGTTCTTCGGCAAGGAAAATAAATCCTTCTTCGTCCGATACAGAGTTGGAAAGGTGGGTCCTCTGCAAGAGCGTCCAGCGGTTGGCGTGCATCCCAGTTTCTTCTTTCAACTCGCGCTTGGCGGCGTCGAGGGGATCCTCGTTGAACGTTCCGCCTCCCTCCGGGATTTCCCAGCTCCACTCGTCGAGCGTGTACCGCCACTGACCCACTAGCCAAGTGTAGTTTTCCGAGTCAATCGCCAAGACGCCAATGGCTTTATTCTTGAAATGGACCTTGCCATAGATGCCACGCCCGCCGGCAGGGTTGATCACTTGATGTTCGTCTACCTTGATCCAGCGATTTTCATAGACGGACTTCACTTCAAGGGTTGTCCATGGATTTTTTTGAGGAGAGCTCATCTAACAAAACTATTCTTTTTCAACGAATCGTTATCTTTCGTCGTGCTACGTTCTGCATTCACGAAACACCTAATCGAAGCAGGCTGCGACGAGGTGGGTAGGGGTTGCCTCGCAGGTCCCGTCGTAGCGGCGGCGGTCATCTTACCCAAGAAATTCAGGCACAAACTTTTGAACGATTCCAAGCAACTAAAGAAGGAAGATCGCTTTGCTTTGCGCGACGAAATCATGGCCAAAGCCGTCGCGTGGGCAATCGCCGAAGTGAGCAACGAGGAGATCGACCAAATCAACATCTTAAATGCGTCGTTTAAGGCAATGCACCTCGCATTGGACAAGCTGTCGGTTACACCGGAGTTGCTATTGATCGACGGCAACCGCTTCAAGCCATATCGGGAAATTCCATTCGAGTGTATTGTAAAAGGCGACGGGCGTTTCTTTTCTATCGCCGCTGCGTCGGTGTTGGCAAAAACATATCGCGATGAATGGATGGAACGGGCAGCTGCACAATACCCGGGCTACTCGTGGGAAACAAATGTAGGGTACCCCACCGAAGAACATCGCGATGGCATTCGTACCCTCGGCATCACGCCCCTCCATCGCAAATCATTTCAGTTGTTGCCCTCACAACTTGAGCTATTCGAAGATCAACCTGGATGAACACCGTCGACATCACTAAACCCATTCCAACAGACCGGGGCACCTGCCGCAGTTGTGGTTCGATGCTTACTGGCTCGTTCTGTCAAAACTGTGGCGAAAAAGCCTTTGTCGAAAAGGAGCACACGATCAAACATTTCTTCGGCGACGTCTTAGGTGCATTGTTCTTTGTCGACAGCAAGTTTATTCGAACCGTCAAGACGATGTTTCGAAAACCCGGTGATGTGAGTTACCAAATTATGAATGGGCGTCGTGTCCCGTTTCTCAAACCGATGTCGATGTTCTTCATCGTGAACTTGATTTATTTCTTATTCCCAGTGTATGACACACTGAACTCAAGTTTGCAAACACAGATGAACAACTTACCGCATTCTGGAATTGCCACCGAGATGGTCGAGTCGCGCGTAAAAAAGGAAAAAATAAGCATGGCGGTTTTCACGGCAAAATACCAAACACAATCGACCAACATGTCGAAGATGTGCCTGTTCCTAATCGTTTTTTTCTTTTCGATTCCGCTTTGGTTGATCAATTTCAACAAGAAGCTTACCTACTTCGACCATCTCACTGTCTCCCTTGAGCTTTGGAGCGTGTCAATCTTGGGATTATTTGTTCTGCTCAGTTGGTTCTTCGTTTTCGTGGTGCGTGGCGCTGGGTTGTTCGGTGTGGACTGGGAATTCCTGCTGAGCGACAGCAATATCACGTGGATAACCGTCATCGGCTTGGTCGGTATCCTCTTTTCGTTCGAAAGAAATGCGTACAAGCAAGGTCCGTTCCGTGCCGCCACCAAAGCCACCATGCTCGTGTTCGCCTTCTACGTAGTACTACAACTTTATCGGGGAAGCCTATTCTTCATTACGATGTGGACCATCTGAACGGATTAACCCGAGCCGACGTTTAGATTATTTAACAACCGTTTTTCACAGACATCACGATATGTGCTTGATCTTCATCGCCGTCCAGCAACATCCAGAATATAAACTTATCGTTGCCGCCAACCGCGACGAGTTTTATGAACGAAAGACATCCGCAGCAACATTTTGGAGCGACCATCCAGCCGTGTTGGGTGGCCGCGACCTCGAAGCAGGGGGAACATGGATGGGCATGAATACCGATGGGCGCATCAGTATGCTGACCAACTTTCGCGATCCGGCCCACATCAACCCGAAAGCACCTTCGCGTGGGCATCTTGTGTCTGACTTCCTGATCGAACCTTTAACCCCTCTTGCATATATGTCGCTTGTGGAAAAGAAGGCCGAGGCTTACAATGGATTTAACTTGGTGCTTGGCACGCCAGAGGAGCTCTACTATTTTTCAAATTATCGCGAGGGGATCGATCGTCTCAATGCAGGACTTTATGGACTCAGCAACGCTTTGCTCGACACACCATGGCCGAAAGTGGTGAGGGGGAAACAGAAGCTTGCTCCACTTCTCACAAAAACCGACATCCGGACGAGCGACCTTTTTGAGTTGCTATATGACGATCGCCGCGCCGACAGTGACCAACTCCCAAACACGGGCATCGGATTGGACCGTGAAAGTGCGCTCTCGTCGATGTTTATCAAGACCAATAACTACGGCTCACGGTGTTCGACGGTGGTGTTGGTCGATCAACAAAACCATGTTCAATTCGTTGAGCGTCAGTACGATTTGAAAACTTTCGACTACACAACGCGCGAGTACTCGTTCACCTATTCATCATGAAGGAAAAGAAAAAGAATGTCGTTCCATTTCCGTTGAGAGTCATCCAGTGGGTGTTCCCGAGGCTTGAGCGCGTG
The DNA here is from genome assembly GCA_044226945.1 of Cyclobacteriaceae bacterium. GTDB lineage: Bacteria > Bacteroidota > Bacteroidia > Cytophagales > Cyclobacteriaceae > ELB16-189. The sequence continues at coordinate 19,629 of JBGAGB010000042.1, forward strand.
GCACCTGCCTTGGCACACAAATATTTCATCCACCTTTTCTATACACCCTTTCGGTACAAACCTCCGGTCAAGGAAGTCGAGTTCATGACTTCGGCCAACGAGTTTGAGCTTGTGGTCGGCGGCAAGCGGGTGCAGTGTTATAAATGGGGAAACTCGGGACCGATGGTGATCATGATTCACGGTTGGGCGGGTAGGGCAGGACAGTTTCGCAAGATGATCCCGGCTTTCCTTGCAGCAGGTTTCCGCGTGGTGGCTTTCGATGGCCCCGCTCATGGCAAATCGGAGGGCAAGCAAACCAACCTCATTGACTTTCGCGATGTGCTCGAGAAGATCGTTGCGCTCGAAGGAGTTCCGCAGGGTATGATCGCGCATTCGTTCGGAGGTGTGGCCGCTTTGTATGCGATCTTCAATGGACTCCCAGTGGAACGTCTCATCAATATTTCGAGTCCCACCATTGCCGCCCAAGTGATTCGAAATTACGAACGGGCTTTGAATGCGTCACCCGCGTCGGGTCAAGCCATCAACGACCACCTACATGAGAAATATGGCAAGAGCTTCGAAGAGTTCTCGTCGTTGCATTTCTTGCGCAACATGCCGGCAGACCGGCCGCTGCGGTTGCTCGCGATCCAAGATGAGAACGACACTGAAGTAGCCGTGGTGAACACCACCGAAATGCTGTCTGTCTACCCCTCGGCGAAGGCCATTTTTACCCAGGGATTAGGACACAACCGGATCCTGAAGGACGAAAAGGTTATTTCGGCCTGTATTGACTTCCTCCGTTCGTAACATTTTGGCCCGGGAATGCGTCTTTTCGCCAAAATTCAGCATCCAAGGTATGGTGAGGCTCCATGGCCACCGTATTTTTGGGCGCGAAGGCCAACTTTGAGATGGAACGCGCGTTGAATTGACTCAGGAATTGCGAAATACACCCCTAAGAACCAGTTATCCATGAAAATTATCGAGACCAAGAACATTGCCCGCGAGTATAAAATGGGCGATAACATCGTTCGTGCCCTTCAAGATATTTCCATCTCGATCGACAAAGGCGAATACGTGGCGTTCATGGGGCCATCTGGTTCGGGTAAATCGACCCTGATGAACATTGTGGGTTGCCTCGACACTCCGTCCTCTGGCTCTTACATGCTGAACAACCAGTTGGTAAGCGAGATGACCGAGAACGAACTCGCTGAAGTCCGCAACAAGGAAATTGGTTTCGTGTTCCAAACATTCAACCTGCTCCCTCGCGCCTCTGCTTTGGAGAATGTCGCACTCCCTTTGATCTATGCTGGCTACAGCCGAGAGGAGCGTACCGAAATGGCGATGGCGGCATTGGAAAGCGTAAACCTGGGACCTCGGTCGCACCATAAACCAAACGAGTTGTCGGGTGGTCAACGCCAGCGCGTCGCAATCGCTCGAGCATTGGTAAACAATCCATCCATCATCCTGGCCGACGAACCTACCGGTAACTTGGACTCGAAGACTTCATACGAGATCATGGCCCTGTTCCAAGATCTTCACGACAAGGGCAACACGATTATCATGGTGACGCACGAAGACGACATCGCCCACTATTCACATCGAATTATTCGTCTCAAAGACGGACTCATCGAGTGGGACCGCGTCAACGAAAACGTCAACCGCGGCATTCCTGCGTAGATTCGCTTTTTTTTGCTTTGCTCCTAGGGAGTTCAATTCGTCTTCGTCACCCACGGAATTTCTTCTGTGCCAAGTTCTTTCGACATCATTCGACAGAGCACGAATAGATAATCCGACAGTCGATTCAGGTATTTGACCACGATCGGTTCGACGGGCTCTCGCTCGTTGAGTGCAATCACGAGCCTTTCCGCACGACGGCACACCGTCCGAGCAATATGCCCGAAGGATACCGAAGGATGGCCTCCCGGTAAAATGAAAAAACGCATCGGTTCAAGGGCAGCATCCATTAGATCCATTTCTTTTTCGAGCACAGTCACATCCTCTTCGCTCAAATGTGGAGTCTTCACTTTGGTGTTGCCAGGTTCAGTGGCCAGCACCGCGCCGATCGTGAATAAGTTATTCTGTATGTGAACTAGAAAATCAATCCGCTTTTTGTTGACTTCCTGATCTCGAAGCATCCCCACGTAGCTATTCAGCTCGTCGACGGTTCCATAAGTCTCTATTCGTAACTCGGCCTTCGACACCCGCTTGCCGCCAAACAACGCCGTCGTCCCGTCATCTCCCGTCTTGGTATAAATCTTCATGCCTTAATTCTAAATTCTTAATTCTTAATTCTAAATTCTAAACTCTTAATTCTAAACTATTTAAGCGCTGGATCATTCTCCTTCTTCAAAAAGTCCGCATTTGCCAACGTATCAGCTTCCCACGTAAGAATTGCTTCATCAGGAACAACGTCTACTGGCGTCTTCCATGCCGTCGAAGTTTCGTTATAGGCTAAGTTTGACTGAGAACTGTAGCACGAAATAATAGACCACCTCGGATATTCTGAAAGGTTGGCTTCTGACCTGTGGAGGAGATTGCTATGAAAAATGAGCGCATCGCCTGGATCTAGTTCGCAATAGACCAGCGGCATTGTGTGAAGCGCGTTGTTCACCATCGTCATGTCTGCACCCACTTGCTCGCCAGCAAATCCATGGTTCACGCGTCCTAGCTTATGCGATCCCTTAATTACTTGGAGACATCCGTTCTGTTTATTCGCCGGGGTCAGGGCCACCATCACGCTGATCAGTTGTTCGGGGAACATGAATTGGTTTTTGTACCAATAGCCATAGTCTTGGTGCCATTCCCAGGCGCCGCCCACTCGCGGTTCTTTTTGCATCAGTTTCGAATGGAAATGACAGACAGGCGCGTCGCTGTCGAGCAGCGGTGTGATGGCCGTGATCATTCGTTTGCTGCGGGTCATGTAGCCAAACACGTCATTGCCCGGCGTAAACCAGAGCGAGAGGCGTGTCTTCTTCCCCGACTGGTCGTTCAGGTCTAGCGCGTTTTTGCGCATGACTTCATCCGCGATGGCCGCCGTGTACATCTTGGCAACCTCCGCGTGATTAAAAAACCCTTTTAGGAGGATGTAGCCGTCGGCGCGGTACTGGTTAATCTGCTGCTGATTCATGGTCCCTCAATTTTCGGGTGTTCTTTGCTAACACCTGTTAGTTTTTTATAAATTACGGACAAAATATGTTGATATGGTAGCTACAGCGAATATATCCATCCAACGGCGGCCCACGTCGCGGATCAAAGAAATTGATTTTAACAACCTCCCATTCGGAAAAGAGGTGACCGACCACATGTTTGTGGCGGACTACAAGAATGGTGAATGGACAAACCTCCGGGTCGTCCCGTATGCCAGCCTTCAAATAAGCCCGGCGAGCCCTGCCATTCATTATGGTCAGTCTATTTTTGAGGGGCTTAAGGCCTATAGCGATGGCTCATCGAATGAGGCCCTGGTGTTTCGTCCGCTTGAGAACCTAAAACGACTCAACGTTTCCGGTGAACGGATGGCTATGCCCCCAGTGACCGAAGAAGTCTTCTTGGAAGGCATGCGGGCGCTGATCAACGTGGACCGCGAGTGGATTCCGAAGGCTGACGGCAGCTCCCTTTACTTGCGACCGTTCCTTTTTTCGGCGGACGAGTACATTGGTATTCGGGCATCGTTGAATTGGACTTTCATGATCATAGCTTCTCCAGTTGGACGCTATTATTCCACGCCGGTAAGGGTGAAAATTGAAACGAAGTTCACGCGCGCGGTGGCTGGTGGTACTGGTTACGCGAAAGCGGGTGGCAACTATGGAGGTGCCATCTATCCTACCAAACTTGCGGCTGAGGAAGGATACCAGCAATTAATTTGGACCGATGGCGTTGAACACAAGTACATCGAAGAATCAGGAACGATGAACGTCATGTTTGTCATCGACGACGTGTTGGTGACCCCGGCGTTGAGCGATAGTATTTTGGCTGGAATCACACGCGACACGGTGTTGCAACTCGCACGCCGCCGTGGGATGAAGGTAGAAGAACGTCGTGTGTCCGTTCCCGAGTTGGTGGAGGCATTGGCCAATGGTCGCGTAAGCGATGCGTTTGGAGTAGGAACAGCCGTCACCATCGCACCGATAGAATCCATTGGCTTCGAAGGAAAAGACTACGTGTTGCCGCCAGCGCAATATCGGCAGTTCTCGGTAAGCATCTTGAAGGAACTTGAATCGATTCGCCGCGGTCATGCACCCGACCCATTCCAGTGGGTGATGCGGATGTAGTTTTTATTTTCGACTTTTGTCAAACTAAAAACTCGTTGCTTTGAGAACGATGCGGTTGGCATTTGGGATAGGACTGACGGTCGTTCTCGCTTTTTCAGCGATCACCGACATCACGGCGCAACAGATTCTCCTGTTGAAGCATAACCACATTCAAACTCGATTCAACCTCGGAGACGAGATCACGTTCGAGTTGAAAGGTAGTCGGCAAACCTACAAGACAGCGATCCTCGCGATGCGCGAGTTCGACTTCGTTACGATGCAGAAAGACACCATCGCCTACCAGGAAATTTCAAAGCTTAAATTCTTTCGTCCGGGTCTCTTTCGTTCGGCAACTTCTACACTCGTAGCATCAGCTGCTATAGCAGGTTTGGGCGCTGCCCTTCACAAACCTTTCGGTGACAAGAACCCGCAAGCAATTCGTGGAATGTACGCTGTGGGCATACTGGGGGGAATCACAGGGCTTTCGCAGATCGTAATGAGTAGGAAGGTTGTTCGTTTGAAGATAAACAAACGCCTTAAGTACATCTCCTACAATTCGCCGCTCTACCGGTAGCCATCAAGCGGGCTGATTTTCTTATCTTTGCGCGTCAATTACCGAACGATGACGTCAGAACAATTGAAAGATCTAAAGGTCAGAGCCTCCGCCCTAAGGAGGTATCTTTGACTACGACCGAAAACGAGTAGAAATCGAGGACCAAGAGCGCATCTCGCACCAAAACGATTTCTGGAACAATCCAAAACAGGCAGAAACGATTCTTAAAGACATTCGTGCCAAAAAAATCTGGACGGATGCCTACGAGCGAGTGAACAAACAGGTTGAAGACTTGGAAGTCTTAAATGAGTTCCATGCGGCTGGCGATGTGGAGGAGGACGAACTCAACAGCGAATACAAGAAAACGGCGCAAGCAGTTGAGGAACTCGAGTTCAAAAAGATGCTCAGTCGCGAGGAGGACCAACTCAGCGCAATGATTGAGATCAACCCAGGCGCCGGCGGTACTGAAAGCCAGGACTGGGCCGATATGTTGAACCGGATGTACATCATGTGGGGCGAGAAGAGTGGCTACAAAGTCACTCAAGTCGATTACCAAGCAGGTGAAGTAGCCGGCATTAAGTCCGCTACACTTGAAATAGATGGTCCGTTTGCATACGGTAAACTGAAAGGAGAGGGGGGAGTACACCGCCTCGTCCGTATTTCACCTTACGATTCTAATGGCCGGCGCCACACGTCATTTGCGTCTGCTTTTGTCTACCCAGTCGTCGACGATACGATCAACATTGAGATCAATCCCGCCGACATCGAGATGCAAACTTCACGTTCCGGGGGAGCAGGCGGTCAGAACGTGAATAAGGTCGAAACCAAGGTTCAACTCACGCACAAGCCGACCGGTATCGTAATCGTGTGTCAGGTTGAACGCTCGCAGCATGCGAACCGCGAGAAGGCCATGCAAATGCTGAAGTCTAAGTTGTACCAACTCGAGATGGAGAAACGCAACGCCGCTCGTGATAAGATCGAAGCTGGAAAGATGAAGATCGATTTCGGTTCGCAAATTCGAAACTATGTGCTCCACCCGTACAAGTTGGTAAAGGACGCGCGCACTGGCGTGGAACGAACCGACGCCCAAAACGTGCTGGATGGCGATCTCGACGACTTCATCAAGGCGTTCTTGTTGGGAGCCCAGGAGGAAGCTGCGAACAACAAGTAACGCGCATTGACAACGGCATCGCACAAGCATCCATACACACCACAGTTCTGGATGCTGTGTGCGAGCTCGCTCCTCTTCTATGCGAGCTTCAACATGCTCATACCCGAGTTGCCTTCGTTCCTCACGTCGCTCGGCGGGGCCGAACACAAGGGATTCATCATCTCGTTGTTCACGTTAACTGCGATGCTCTCACGCCCGTTTAGTGGGAAGCTTGCCGATAGCATTGGCCGTGTGCCCGTCATCGTCGTCGGTAGTGTGGTGTGCATGATCTGTAGTCTCTTATACCCGGTACTCACTACCGTGTCGGGGTTCTTTTTGCTCCGTTTTGCACACGGATTTTCAACTGGTTTCACACCAACCGGCCAATCCACCTATGTCTCAGATGTGATCCCTGCCGATCGTCGCGGCGAAGCCATGGGTATCCTCGGAACCTTGGGTTCGCTAGGGATGGCCAGCGGTCCTGCTCTTGGTGGTTTCGTGACCCGCATGTTTGGCATCAACACGATGTTCTACCTTTCGTCTTTATTGGCAGTTGCTGCCGCTGCGATCGTGCTCGGACTTAAAGAGACACTGAAAGAAAAACAACGCTTTCAATTCAGTCTTCTGAAAATCACACGCTTCGACCTGTTCGAACCTCGAGTGTGGTTGCCGTGTGTCATCATGGCACTCGCGATGTACGCGTACGGGGCCGTCATCACGCTCATCCCGGATTTTGGTGAGCATGTAGGGATCCATCGCAAAGAGTTGTTGTTCACCTATTTCATGATCTCATCTTTGTTGATCCGGTTGGTCGCCGGGAAAGCATCGGACCGCTTTGGTCGCACTCCTGTGCTCATCGCGTCAACGGCTTTGGTCGCAGTCGCCATGTTACTCATGAGCTTCGCCACCAGTCAATTGATGTTAGTAACTGCTGTGTTCTTGTATGGTTTCGCACAAGGAGGTGTTCTCCCAACTTTGTTGGCATGGGCAACTGACCTGAGCGAATCGCACCACAGGGGAAGGGCACTCGCGTCGCTGTATATCTTCATGGAACTCGGGATTGGAATCGGTGCCCTCGTTTCCGGCTGGCTGCTTGGGCACTCGAACGGCGCAGCCTCGGCCTTTCAACAATCGTTTATCGCCTGTAGCGCGCTCGCAGGAGTTGCATTTGTTACCTTAGTAACTCGACCCTTGTTATCACGTTCATGAAAAAAAGCTGGATTGTATTCCTCGTATTTACCCTCGTTGCAGGTATTCACTTAGCAGGGCAATTGTTGAACGCCGAAATACCTTCTTTGGCAACCAAGCCATTCATCGTTCCTTTGATTGCCTTTTACTACTGGCTTGAAGCGCCATTTCGCTCTAAAGTTCTTCTAGCAGGTCTCTTCTTTGGTTGGCTCGGTGATGTGTTATTGATGTTTGCAAACGATGGTCAAGGTTGGTTCATCGGTGGACTTGTTGCATTTCTGGTCGGTCACGTCGCCTACATCTTGTCCTATCGACAGCTGATGTGGGCTAGTGCTGACACGGGACTCCTACCAGTTCAAAAGATCCGATTCAGCTTCCCGATCGTATTGGTGGCTACCGGATTGATCACGATCCTCTATCCCGCAGTTGGCGACCTGCGAGTTCCTGTGATCGTCTATGCACTGGTGATCATGCTGATGACCATGTTTGCGCTATTTCGCTATGGCAGAACAACGTCTTATAGTTTTTGGGCAATCTTTGGCGGCGCGTGTCTATTTCTCATTTCCGATTCGGTCCTCGCACTGAACAAGTTCCTTTCTCCTATTCACCTTGGGGGCTTTTATGTGATGGCGACCTACATTGCCGCGCAAGCGTTGATTGTAGTGGGCGCGATAAAACATAAGTGAATTAAGAATTGAGAATTTAGAATGAAGAATTGGCCCTCGAAGACGATGTCAGTTTCGAGGACGAGGTCAGTTTCAAATTCGAGCTAGCGCATGATGATGACGTAAGATTGTCCAGCGGTCGTCATGAAGTCGTATTCGTAAACCTTTGGGGGTGTACTAGGTCGCACCAAGAACTTGTCTGACACCACCGCCGGCGGCACAACTGGCGTTGAGAAGTATGGGTTCGGGTTCACCCCTGACGCAGCTTTCAGCCTCGTGTCGGCAATGGGTAATGCACTCCGAAGGCGGAGGTTCCCGCCGTTTGCCGAGTGAATCACCAACGATTTGAGTTGTCCTTCATCCCATTCCATATCTACCGTGAATCCCCCTCGTGCTCGAATGCCGGCAATGCGTCCTTTGCGCCAACTCGTTGGCAGTGCGGGTAAAACATGAATCGCCCCATCGTGGCTTTGCAGCAACATTTCGGCGATACCCGACGTGCAGCCAAAGTTGCCGTCAATCTGGAACGGGGGATGTGCATCGAACAAGTTTGGATACGTGCCACCGGCACCGCTGTTTTGTCCCGCAGGGGTTAGCTGATCGGTGATGAGTTTGAACGCCCGATCGCCGTCAAGGAGGCGAGCCCACCAATTTACTTTCCACCCCATCGACCAACCTGTAGATTGATCGCCGCGGTACACGAGCGTCTGTCGAGCGGCATCGAACAACTCAGGTGTCCTGAATGGAGAAATTTGGTTGGAAGGGTAAAGTCCGTAAAGGTGCGACACATGTCGATGCTTGTCGTCGACGCGGTCCCAATCTTCCAACCATTCTTGCAGTTGACCATGTTGTCCCACCATCATGGGAGGTATGCGCTCGCGTTTGGCACGAATCGAATCACGTAGCCCCACGTCTTCATTCAGTTTTTTGGAGGCGTCGACAAAATTGTCGAACACATCTCGAACGAGTTGGTTGTCCATCGTGGCTCCCATCGCAATCGATACGCCTGGATGATGTTCGTTTTCCGGCGACATGGACGGGCTCACCACGAGCCAGTTTTTATTAGGTACGTCTTGAAGAACGTCGTTGTAAAATAGGGCGGCACCTTTCAGTACTGGGTAGTATTTTTTTAAAAACGTCGCATCACCACTATACAAATAATGTTGCCACAAGTGTTGAGATAGCCATGCGCCCCCCATCGGCCACAGTCCATAAAATGCTGCGTCGACGGGGCCGGTGATTCTCCACACGTCGGTGTTGTGGTGAGCGCTCCAACCTCGGGCATGATAAAGTTTCTTTGAACTTTCTGCACCAGTTTCGCTCAGATCTTGAATCATATCGAACAACGGCTCGTGCATTTCGGGCAGCGCGGTAACTTCGGCGGGCCAATAGTTCATTTCGGTGTTAATGTTAATGGTATACTTGCTGTCCCAAGGGGGCGCCAAATGTGGATTCCACTTTCCTTGAAGCGTCGCTGGCTCATCCCCTGGTTGCGACGACGAGATCAGAAGGTATCGGCCGAACTGGAAATAGAGCGCGACGAGCTGTGGATCTTGCGACGTTCGAAACTCTTGTATGCGCCGGTCGGTTGGGAGCTGTGCATTCGGCGTGGTTCCTAAATCCAAAGTCACGCGGTTAAAGAACTTCTTGTAATACAGCGTATGCGACGAGAGTAAGTCAGCATAGGTTTTACGTTCTGCATCGTGCAGGTAGGTTTTCGCAACGGTGTTTTCGTCCAAGTTGATGTCGTGGTAGTTTCTGAAGCTAGTGCCAATCGACACAAGGAGTGTAATCTCGTTCGCATTCTTAATGAATAGGGAAGAGTCAGTGCTGTGCAACCTACCCTTGTCATGAGTGGCTTTAACCAAGCTGGTGAACCTAACTTTTCCCTTCTTTCCCTCGTGATCGCCAGAGACGCCGGTCATCGTGATGATGCCGCGATGAACTCGAACTGACTTTGTCTTTTGAGGAGTCCTCGTACTGATTTCACAAGTGAGCGCGTTCTTCTTGCTGGCAGTCAGCCGAACAACGAATACTTGGTCGGTGAAGGAAGCAAAGATTTCCCGTGTGTAGTCGACATCCTTGACTCGATACGTCACTTTTGCGGTCGCGTTCGCTAAATCGAGTTCACGCCGGTAGTTTGTGAAATCACGGTGATCCGGAAAATAGACGCTTAAGGTGCCCACGGGCTGGTAGGGCATTCCATAGTTGTTGTTTGGGCCGGGGTTCCAAGAGGGAACAATTTTTTCGGCAGCCTTTTGCGCTTCGGTATATTTTCCTTCCTGTAACAATCGACGGATGTTTGGGAGGCCTTCGTAAAAACCTGTGTTTGGGATATTGTTACCAGGTTCTCCGGCCCACACCGATTCCTCGTTCATTTGAAGTCGTTCTTCCCATGGCCTGCCGAAGACCATTGCCGCAAGGCGACCGTTGCCTATTGGAAGTGCTTCATCCCATTTTGCAGCCGGTTGTTGGTACCAAAGGGTCATCGGTGCCGCCTCCTGTGCCATCGTCTGGATGCATGCAAGGCATAACGCAAATGCAGCGAACGAGGTGAGAAGCTTGCAGGGTTGGTGCATGATGTTTGGCTTGGTGTGAATGATTGGATCATGATTCTACAAGTCTTGCCCTAATTTTCCAAATGCTTTCTTTTCAACGTTCTTCGATCCCGATATTTTCTTAGATTGTTTGTTCTGATCTAAGTTCAAACATGCACGAACAACTATCAGCCGAAGACTTGCAACGAATCAGGTTGCAACAACAGAAGTTGATTGATCCATCGAGCGCTTCGGTCGAAGAGCTGGTTGGTCACTTTGGCGCCGTTCAGGCACAAGATTTCGCCGGAGCATTGTGGGCGGTTGGACAACGTAAGACAAGAGCCACAGAAAAAATGGTTGAGGTCGCTTTACGCGAACGGCGAATTGTGCGTGCGTGGCCCATGCGCGGAACTTTGCACTTCGTGTTGCCACAAGATTTGCGATGGATGCTGGAGCTTCTTTCGAACCGCATTATCAAGCGGATGGAACCTTACTTTCGAAAGGAGGGGCTCGACACGGGCGACTTCGTGAAGGCAAGAAAAATCGTGGAGCGTCAACTTCGCGATGGCGCGACCCCAGATCGAACCACGCTTTATCAGATGTTCAGCGATGGAGGTGTCGACACGTCTGGGCAACGTGGGCTGTTTGTCGTGTTGAAACTCGCGCTCGACCGAGTTTTGTGCTTCGGGGCACGTCAAGGGAAACAGCAGACCTTCGCATTGTTGGATGCCTGGGTTCCGTCCACCGTCAGTTTGTCTGCCGATGAGTCTTGGACACGATTGGCAACCATGTATTTCCAAAGCCATGGTCCGGCCACCGCGAACGACTTCGCTTGGTGGGCAGGCTGCAATGTGTCGGAGGCAAAGCGTGCAATGGATATGATCGCTCCAATGTTGCGCAAAGTGGTCTTTGACGAACAGGACTTGCATTGGGTACCCGGTCCAGTTCCCCGCCGGAGATCCAAACCAATGGTTCGGTTACTCTCGGCTTACGATGAATTTCTCATTGGCTATCAGGACCGAACTTCTTTGGTGGGCGATGTGTCGAAGAAGTCCATCAGCGCTGAATCAATTTTTTGGTCGACGGTGCTCGTAGATGGCCGGATCGTTGGGACTTGGAAACGCACGCTGTCGGCAAAGGGTGTTCAGATTCAAACCAAGTTTTTCCAGAAGCCAAGTCCACCGGTCGTGGATGCAGTCGAAAATGAAAAGCTGCGATACTCAAAATTTCTTGGTGTTGAATTGCTGAACAAATGATTAACTTCATAAAAAACGAACGACCATGAAAACCCTCTGTGCCTTACTCTTTGTTTGTGTTTCATTCTCCTTGTTGGGCCAGAGTGCCGACGAAAAATCAGTGGCCGGTGCGGTGGAGAAGTTGAGACTGGCGATGATTGATGGGAACCGCGATGCCCTGAAGTCGCTCACTTGGGAGCAACTATCGTACGGTCACTCTAGTGGCCTCATCGAAAATCAATCTGCATTCGTCGAAAACATCGCGAGTGGCAATTCTACATTCGTCAGTATCATCATTTCTGATCAAACGATCTCTGTGGTTGACGGCGTGGCAATCGTTCGACACAAGCTTGCAGGCGAGACTAAGAATGCTGGGACACCCGGCAAACTCAATCTTTCCGTGTTGTTGATTTGGAAGAAGTCGAAAGGGGAATGGAAACTGCTGGCACGTCAGGCAACTAAAATATAAGTCTTCACTTTAGTTTCACCGAGTACATCATCAGGGTTTGATCTTCGCCAGCAAGGGTCACGGTCTTCTCAAAAGAGAACCCGAGTTTTTGCAGCAAGTTGATCGAACTTGTGTTGTCGACCATTGTGATCGCGAGCAAGCGTTTGGATTTTACTTTTTGTTTGGCGACTCGAATGGCGGCGGCGCCTGCCTCTCGTGCGTATCCAAGCCCAGTGTACTGGGGTAGAAAGGCAAAGCCAAGGTCGACATCGTCGAGTGCTTCACGTCGCACAAGCCCACACATTCCAATGGGTGTTCCCGAATCTTTCAGTTCAACTTGATAGAGTCCGAATCCGAACCGATGGTAGCTTGCCACCAGGCGATTCGACACATACTCCCGGGCGTCGTCTAAGGTTCGGATGTTGCGATCGCCAATGAACCGAATCCACTCGGGTGTATTCAACAACTCGAGGAGGAACGGTGCATCTTCGCGGGTAAATTCCCGCAGCCTGAGACGTTCGGTTTCTGCTACGTTTTTCATCGACACACAAAGTTGTCAAAATGAAGCCGTAACCACATCAACCAGGCGACGGGAATTCCCAAAATACGTCGAATTGCTTCGACGCTACTCTTTTCGGATTACCAGGTTCGCAAATTCACCGTTCAACCCAGTGTTCCAAAGGCCGATCAAGCCGTTTGTCCGATCGTTCAATTTCGTAATCGTGAGCGAAGGTGTTTCTGAACCGTTCACGTAAACGGTCACCTGCTTCCCTTTCACCACGATCTTGGCGTGAAACCAGGCGTTCGCCTCCGGAGCCGGAACGACAGCCTTCTCATAAATTCCGTTCATTTTTTCGCGTGTCACCTCCCAAGGATAATCCGGTTGCGCTATATACTGAACAGCATGAATTTTTCTGACAGGATCGGTCGCGCGAAAATTAAATGGTCGGAAGTAAATACAGTCGTATGTAATCGTGTCTACCCCATGGAAAGCGATGCCGAGGAAGCTCCTTTGCAACACGTCGTGTCCCTTGAGGTCAACTTCGATTGTACCTTCAGAAAAATTCACGTCTTTTAACCAAACGATTCGATTGGAGGAAATCGCGTGCTTGGAAGCGTCGGTCGCGAACACGTGGTCGTAATGAAAAACGACCAGTTTGTTGTCTACTAACATCTTAGGTAGGTCGTACGATTGCGCGTGCCCGGACATCGACACCCCGGTCACGAACATGGCAAAAAGGATCAGGTTCTTCATGATAGTTTTTTTAGATTCGAAACGCCAAGTTTAGCCCCGAGGTGGTGCGGATGGGTGTTCAACCTCGGTTCAATGCGATTTCAACGAATTTGACCTCAATCAAATCACGGAAACAATACTCTTACGGGTTCCGTTTTGGGGGAACGGACCAAGAACTAGCGAGCGAAAATGGACAGGGAACGAGACCTATTATTGTTGTGCCGCTCGCGCATCGAGCAAAACCTGAATTGGGGCGCGAGTTCGGAATGGACGAACAGCGACTTCGAACTCCTGAGCGAGAAAATTTACGAGAAAACTCAGGTCAGGCTCAGCATCTCCACACTCAAACGCATCTGGGGAAAGGTAAAATATGATAATTCACCCACAGCAGCGACCTTAAATGCACTTGCACATTACGTCGGTTATCCTTCTTGGCGAGATTTTGAATCAGAACAAACACGAAGTTCGAGTCCTGAGATCACCCCGACGACGGTAAAGGCCCCTTCAAAAAAGACACGCTTCCAACTTCCCCGATACGCGATTTCAATCATCTTACTTGTAGCCGCTGGAATAGGCGCAATCTCTTTTCTAATCAAGGGTAAACCGAAAGAATCTGTTCCCACAGGGGTGGCCCAGTTTAAAGCGCACCCGGTCACCGACGACCTACCTAACTCTGTCGTTTTCGATTATGATGTGACGGGCTTTCAGGCCGATAGTGTTTTGATACAACAAAACTGGGACCCCCGACGACGAAAGCGCGTGTCTCCAACGGGAAAACAACACACGTCGATTTACTATCAACCCGGATACTTCCAAGCAAAGTTGCTAGTGAACGATTCGATCGTGAAAGAAGATATCGTCTTCATCACGACAAAGGGATGGCGCGGGATTGTCGATCAGAACCCAGTCCCAATTTACCTCTCAGATCAGAACATCCGACTTGATGGACATCTGGGCGTCACCTCCAAAATACTGCGAGAGAAACTTGGGACACCCGTATTCAATCAAAAATACACCACGCTGCACAACGTCCGCGACTTTGGCGTAGATGTAGACAATTTCGATTTCGAAACAACTTTGAGAAACTTGTCCACTCCGGAAGAATCGGTTTGCCGCATGATTGCAGTGATGTTGCTCACGACCGATGGGGCGCTATACGTCCCGTTGTCGACGAAGGGCTGTATCTCGCAATTGACATTGCTAACACCAAACGGCACCCGGTCCGGCGAGGAGAACGACTTCAGTGCGTTGGGCTGTGATTTCCTTCAACTCGAAAAGCTTTCCATTTCTGTCCATGACGGCGTGTTCCGGGTTTCGGTCAACGATCGTGAGGCGTTTCGCGAGTCGGTAAGTCGCCAAGGGACAAAAATTGTCGGGGTACGCATTGGTTTCGAAGGAGCAGGCGAGGTAGGGTCGGTGTTGCTCAACGGAAAACCGGTCGAATGAGCCCGAATTTCTAACGGCTGAAGTCTCAAATCTTGAATAAATTGCGGTTCGTGATGACCGCTTTCCGCCGAACTGTCCTAGTTGCTTGTTGTGTATGGATTTCCTCTTGTTCCATCCTGAATCGCATCGACCCCGAACGGGCCGCGACCGACAGAATTGCCAAAGGGAAATGGTCACTGGCAGAGGCAAGCATTCGAAAGGCGTTCAAGAAAGATACCCTTAATCCAGAGGCGAAGTTCCTCTACGCGCGCTTCTTTCTTTCGCAAGAGAATCCCGCTTTTCAAATTGACTCTTCGTACGGGTACACCAGACGAACATTAACTGCTCTGGGTCAGTCGACCGTCAGACAACGAGAGCGCTTACAAAAATTGTTAGTGGATTCTGCCACTGTGCTCGCCTTTCGGGCGAAGGTGGATAGCGCCGCTTTTGAACGGGCCAAGGTCGCCAACACCGAGGAGGCATACGCTCAGTTCATCCTGCGTTTTCCGACAGCCGTTCAGGTGAACACCGCGGTAGAACTACGTGACGAACTGGCGTACGTCGACGCGTTGCGCCTGAACCGTGCCTCCGCTTTTGCAGAATATGTAAAAAAGTATCCGAGCTCGCACCGGGCCGATGACGCGCGCGAACGTTACGAGTTGCTCATCTTTCGCGAGCGAACGAACTCTGGTAAACTTGCCGACTATGTTACGTTCCTACGCGACTTCCCGAGCAACAGTCACCGTGGCCAAGCCGAAACGGCAATCTTCGAGATCACAACTTCGTCGGGGTTAACCGCTGACTATTTGGATTTCATCACACGCTATCCAACGAGTTCTGTCTCTTCTCGCGCGCGAGACATCCTGTACTTCTTGTTGCACGAAAGGGGAATTCCAAGACCCGCCACGTTCGATAGCGACTCACTCAGGCGGATGGATGCTCGCAACGATGGGTACTGGGTTCCATTCTACAAGAACGGTTTGTACGGATTTATGAACGACGATGGAGCAGAAGTGGTCGAGGCGAAGTTTCATTCAATCGATTCTTCCTATTTCTGTGGAGAGATTAAGACCGATTTTGTCGTGACCGACCTCGGTGTCTTTTCGAGGAACGGCGCGCTGTTGATCCGGGAAACACCTAAGTCGACGGTTGATCTCGGCTACGGCTTCCTCAAGATCGACAGAGGGAGCTGTGTATCGATCATGCACCAGTCAGGATTTTCAATCGGTGACGAATGCTCCGAAGATGCGAAATTGGTGGCCGATCAATTCATCACCGTCAAACAAAAGGGGAAGTGGGGATTGTATGCGTTCAACCAGCGCATGTTGGTGGCTCCTCGTTACGACGAGGTGACCCAAGTGGATAAGATCCTCGTGCTGAAACGGTATGGAAAAAATATCTTGGTGAAGGCATCTCAATTGGCGGCCGTCCATCAAACACCACTCGATGAGTCGCTCGTATTCGACGAAGTCCGCGCTTGGGGCGAAGGAAACTTGTGGGTAAAAAACGGTGTACTCGAAGGCGTCGTCAGTCAAGCACTCGAGTTCCTTATTCCCCTCGATCGGCAGGTTTTGACAAAGACATCTTTTGGTTTTACCCGAAAGAAGGACTTGAAAGTGCAAGCCGCTGGCCTTACACCGCAGGTCGATTCACAAACGTTCGAAGCGATTCGTGATTACGGAGACTGGGTCGTACTGAAAAGCAATGCTTCGTCACGCCTCTATCGTGTGCCACAACAAAAGCTTTATCCGAATGAGCTCGACTCCCTGTGGATTAGGAATAAAGTCGCGTTTGGCGTGAGCCGAGACTCTATCCATGTGTTTACCGGCAGCGGAAAGTTGGCGTCATTTGAACGCTCGGCACCGATGAACTTCTTTCGCGGCAACGACAGTACCGTATACTTCTGGGTACCAGAAAAGAAAAACAAAGTTGTCTACGAGGCGAGCCAAGGAAAGAAACTGTTTGTGACCGACTTCGAGTCGATCGAGTCCGTGGCACCCGACTTGTTCGTGTTCACGAAGAAGAACAAAAAAGGGGTGTTGAAAAAAGGGCTTGTACGGCGCGATGGTAAAATTGTTCTTTCCCCCGAATACGATGCGCTGATACCCACGCAAAATGGATTCCTTTCCATCTTACAAGATCGGAAATTTGGCTTGTACAACTTTGTAAGTGCACGACTGATTAAGCCCGAGTACGATCGAAATGTGATGCCCTACAGCGATCGATACTTGGTGGCGCACAAAGGAGGGTATGGGTTTATTACCACCAAGGCAGAGCCCGCTTCGGAATTCGAGTTCGATGAGATCCAATACTGGAACGATTCGACGGCGTGGGTGAAGAAAGATATGGCATGGTCGATCTATTCGATTAAGGATCGCCGGGTCGTGTTGGGTAAGGTGCGAAAGTTTCAGACCATTTCGCGGACTCCGAAAGAAACGATCGTGAAGGTGCAAAGGGAGAATTATTTCGGAGTGGTGAGCAACCGTCGCGGCACAGTGATCTCGCCGACTTTCACCGATGTCGTTAATCTGGGCTCCGAGGAAAAACCCTTTTATTTTACCGAGAAGCGGGTGGAGGAGGCCGGGATTTACGTGGTCATTTATTATAACGACCTCGGAACCCTTGTTCGAAAACAAGTCCTTGAAGACGCAGAATACGATAAAATCTATTGCGAAAATTAAACTGCCGTTCACGCAAACGTCATCGTCCAGCCTTACGGAATTTCCTATATTTCAAACTTAAAGTTTTGCCTTTCCAATTATGAAGAATGCGTTGTTGATCGGAGCTGTTTTTTGTACTGGTTCGTTGCTGGCCCAACCAGTAAACACTCCGAAATTGGTCGTGGGGATTGTCGTAGATCAAATGCGGCAAGAATACTTATACCGGTATGAGCGTAAGTTTGGGGAAGGTGGCTTCAAACGGCTGATGTCTCAAGGTTTCATGTTGAAAAATGCACATTACAATTACGTGCCTACTTACACGGGACCAGGACACGCGTCCGTCTACACAGGCACAACACCTTCGATACACGGAATTATTAGCAACGATTGGTACGACAAAACGATCGGCAAGGGAGTAAACTGTGTGGGCGATGAGCGTCAGAAACCGGTCGGCAGCGAAGCGGGGAATGGCGACGTGTCACCATGGCGCTTGTTGGCTACTACTATCAGCGACGAACTCGAACTCGCCACACAGAGGCGTTCGAAAGTAATAGGAATCTCAATGAAAGATCGTGGCGCGGTATTGCCAGCGGGTCACAACCCCGACGGCGCTTACTGGTTCGACGGCACCACCGGCAACTTCATTTCAAGCACCTACTACAAACCCGGATTGCCAACGTGGCTCGAAAAATTCAACGGACAAAAGTTGGCCGACAAATATCTCTCCCAAGAATGGAAGACGTTGTACCCAATTGAACAATATAAGGAGAGTGGCCCGGACGACTCACCATATGAAACGAAAGCAAAGGGCAAAGAGAAGCCGACTTTCCCTTACAACCTCGCCGAGCTTCGAAAACAAAACGGAAACTACGACTACGTCATCAGCACACCTTTCGGTAACGATTTGTTGGCCGACCTTGCCGTAGCTGCCATTGAAGGAGAAACACTTGGCAAGGACGAGTGGGCCGACATGCTTGCAATTTCGTTTTCCTCTACCGACTACGTGGGCCATGCGATGGGTCCCAACTCCATCGAGGTCGAAGATGTGTATCTACGCTTGGACAAGACAATCGAGATGCTGCTGACGAAGTTGGATGCCTATGTGGGCAAAGGCCAGTACACCGTCTTCTTAACTGCGGATCATGCCGTCGCTGATGTACCTTCTTACCTCAAGGATTTGAAATTACCGGGCGACAACTTAAAAGTTTCAACGTTGAAAGCA
>JBGAGB010000043.1:0-37792 GCA_044226945.1 Cyclobacteriaceae bacterium
GGAATGAAGAAAAAAACCTCCAAGCCGAGGTAAAGGTCGAAGCAGATGGGAAACAAGCTTAACCGAATTCACACGCTCACCGCAGCTGGTGTACTCGTCTCACTGGGTATCATTTACGGCGACATCGGTACATCGCCCCTATACGTGTTCCGCGCAATTGTCGGCAAAGACACCATTATTACCGAAGACCTCGTACTAGGTGGAATGAGCTGTGTCTTTTGGACCCTCATGATCATCACCACATTGAAGTATGTATACCTCGCCCTGAACGCCGACAACAAAGGTGAAGGTGGGATTTTTGCGTTGTATGCCCTCGTAAGGAAATTCAAGGCGAGTTGGGTGATCTATCCCGCCATCATCGGGTGCTGCACAATCATCGCCGACGGGTTCATCACTCCGGCTTTTAGTATTTCGGCTGCCATTGAAGGTCTCACCATCAATTACCCAGAAATTCCTACCGCCCCGATTGCCATCGCAATCCTGTTCTTCTTGTTCTTCTTCCAACAGTTCGGAACCACTGTAGTCGGCAATACTTTCGGACCAATCATGCTGCTATGGTTCATCACCATCGGCGTTTTCGGAAGCATCCATTTTGTTCAACATCCAGAAGTGCTTCGTGCACTGAACCCCATGTACGCATGGAACCTGCTAGTCAACCATCCTGGTGGATTCTGGTTGCTCGGTGCTGTTTTCTTGTGTACCACGGGGGCGGAAGCCATGTATTCCGACCTCGGACATTGCGGCAAGAGTAATATCCGCATCGGTTGGATGGTCGTCCTCACCTGTTTGCTGCTCAATTACTTTGGGCAAGCTGCTTGGTTGCTCAACAGAACCGGAACTACCCTCGGTGGCACGATCCCTTTTTATGCCCTGGTGCCCGAGCCGCTCGTCAACTTAAGTATCGTGATCGCTACGTTGGCCGCATGTATTGCGAGTCAAGCGTTGATCTCCGGAACCTTCACCCTTGTGAACGAAGCCATGAAACTGAAGCTATGGCCCAGTACCCAAGTTCGTTATCCAAGCCAGGTAAAAGGTCAGATTTATTTACCCGCCATCAACTGGATGCTCCTCGCGGGAACAATCCTCGTGGTCGTGATTTTCCGCCGTTCCGATAATATGGAGGGCGCCTACGGGTTGGCGATCACCGTCGATATGTTAATGACGACAACGCTGCTCGTCTACTATTTCAGAACCGTCAAGAAATCTACGATCAGGTTCGTCGCTTTGGCATTGTTGTTCTTCACGCTCGAAGGCATGTTCCTCGTATCGAACCTGAGTAAGTTCACACACGGAGGTTGGTTCACTTTCTCGATTGCCTTCCTGTTCTTCCTACTCATGTTCATTCTACTCAAGGCCCGAAGTCTGCGCGATCGGCACACCGAGTTTGTGGATTTGAAGCACTATATCACACTCATTAAAGACTTGCAAGCAGACACGTCGGTTCCGAAGGAGGCAACCAACTTGGTTTACATGGCGGTGGCCGATAGCAAGCGCTATATCGACTCGAACATCATCTATTCGATCTTTAAGAAAAAACCCAAACGCGCGGACGTATATTGGTTCATCCACGTCGATACTGTCGACAGTCCCTACACGTCGAAGTATTCCGTCGACACGATCATTCCGAAGAAATGCTTTTTCATCAGGATTAAGCTCGGGTTCAAAGCCGATCACCGGGTGAATCTCTTATTCAACAAAGTCCTGCACGACATGGCAGAAAATGCCGAGATTGACTTGGTCAGTCATTATGAATCGTTGAACCGTCACAGCATGCCGGCCGACTTCAAGTTTATCATCCTCCATTCGCTTGCTTCCGTCGACAGCGAGATCTCATCGTTCGACGACATCGTTATTCAAGGCTATCGGTTCATCAAGAAACACAGTCTCTCTACCGAAGAAATTTACGGGCTCGAACTGGCAAACGTGGAAGTGGAACGAGTGCCCATCATGGTCGGTCCACCCGCAAAAGTTCATATCAAACGCGAGCGTGAAGACGTTGCCCGGGAAAAAGAGATCAAGTATTTCGAGGGACCAAAAGCATAATCTCTCACCCTACGCGGGGTGGTTCCATTTTTTTTCAGTTGTATCCGTAACCTAGTGATGGATATCCGGTAACACGGGCTAATCCATCCAGATATGCTCTCTAATTATGTCCGAATGGCGATCCGCCATTTGCTTCGAAACCGGGTACATTCCTCCATCAACATCTTCGGTCTTTCCATCGGCATTGCGTGTTGCCTCTTGCTCACACTTTACGTGCATCACGAGATGTCTTACGATCAGCACCACGACCAACTCGATCAGCTCTATCGGATCGACACGTATTTTAAGAATCCCGAGGGCGAGAACAAGATGCGCACCGCGTCACCTCCTATCGCGATGACCTTGATGGAAGAAGTGTCGGGAATTGAGTATGGAGCACGTATTCTTGATCCGCCACAGGCATCCGAGTCTCTCATTCGTTTTGAAGACCAAACTTTTTTCGAGTCGGGTGGCTTAATCGCCGACTCCACCGTGTTCCACTTATTTAAGTACACCTTCCTTGAAGGAAATCCGGATCAAGCCCTCGTCCACCCCAACTCTGTCGTCATCTCCAAGGCCATGGCGAGTCGAATGTTTGGAAATAACCCGGCATTGGATCGGTTAATCACGATCAACCAAGGCGGCACACCTGGCGATTTTCGCATCACCGGAGTGTTCAAAGACCTGGGGCCATCCATCATCCACGCGAACTTCTTCACATCGATCAACAGCAGTGGCTGGGCCGAATACCTACGTTCACCGGAAATGACTTCGGAATGGGTGGGGAGTAATTTCGTTCCCTCTTTTGTCCGTCTACGCCAGGGAGCAGATCGGACAGAAGTCGAGGATCAAATGAATCAAACGCTTCAGAAATACGGGGCGGCTAAACTAGCAGCGAGCGGTCGAAAGAAAGCGCTCTTCTTAGAACCCGTAAAAGACATCTATCTAAAGTCGGATGTCTCACAACAAGCTCGAGCTCCATATGTGTATGGTGTATTTGTGATTGGCGTGTTTATCTTACTGATCGCTTGTATCAATTTCATGAACCTCTCCACCGCTCGGGCGGTGCGGCGCAGTTCGGAGATTGGCGTTCGAAAGGTCATGGGTGCAATGCGTGGATCGTTGGTCCGTCAACTGCTTGCCGAGTCATTTGCGTTTGTGTCGCTTGCCGCCGTCATTGGGATAGCGATTGCCTGGATGGCATTGCCTTGGTTCAGTGCTGCAACTGCCACCGACCTCAGCTTTGAAGATATCGGCTTGATACGAATCGGGCTCACACTCACGTGCATTGTCGTCGCGACTGCCCTCATCGCCGGTAGTTACCCGGCGTTTTACATGGCTTCCTTCCAACCAGCAGTTGTTCTAAAAGGGAAACAATCATCGCTTTCTACGCGGGGGTGGCTTCGTCAGGCCCTTGTCGTGTTTCAATTCTTTGTGGCAATAGTCCTTATCTGCGGAACGATGGCGGTTGCACGGCAGATGAATTTTGTCAGGAACCAACCATTGGGTTTTAATGCCGAAGCTAAATTATTGGTGCCTCTACGAATCGACGCCACCAAAAATGCGTTCGATGTCCTTCGCCAAGAGTTCCTCTCGATCCCCAGCGTTCAAGCAGCGTCGGGTACGGACTTCGCCCCGGGTAGTCCAATCTTGTACGACGCCTTTCTTTATGCCCCGGGACACTCGAAAGATGAGACAGTCTACCATAAGAATAATGTCATCGACCCCACCTATCTCCAAACGATGGGCATCGAACTTGCGGCGGGAAGAGAATTGACACCGGAAGATAAGAGTGAACGAAACGACTTCCGCCGGGTTCTGATCAACGAGCGCTCAGCACGTGCTTTCGGTTTTACACCAGAAGCGGCACTCGGTCAAATTCTCACAAGCGATTACAACAGCCGTCAAGTTCAGTTTGAAGTAATCGGTGTAATGAAGGATTTCCACCAGACAGATCTTCACGAGGAAATTTCGCCGACGCTATTTTACATACCAAACGCCACGACGTTCGAATACATGGTATTGTCGATCGGCAATGGCCAACTCGGTGAAACGATCAAACGAGCTTCATCTGCCTGGAGCAAGGTGATACCGGATGTGCCTTTTGAGTTCAAGTTCCTCGATCAGGCAATCGAACAACAATATCAATCCGATCTTCGGACCGCTCAGTTAATCAACATTTTCAGCGTTGTCGCGATCTGCATTTCCTGCTTAGGTCTTTATGCCCTGTCGGCCTTCATGACTGAACGTCGTTTCCGTGAGATCGGCATCCGAAAAGTGATGGGTGCCACCATCGGCCAAATCTTGGTGATGATGTCTTCCGAACACGTCAAGTTGATACTCGTTTCTTTCCTTTTTTCAATCCCGGTAGCGTGGTGGGCTCTGAATCAGTGGCTGCAGTCGTTCGCCTACCGCATTCACCTCTCGTGGAGCCTTTTCGGGGTCGCTGGTCTTTTTGCAATTGGGCTAGCCATTCTTACCGTGGGCTTCGAGGCTTGGAGGGCTGCACACACAAACCCGGCAAAAAGTCTCAAATCGGAGTAAAATCCAGCTATCCTAAGTGGCGTAAGCAACCTTTTGAAATTTTCGCGAGTCTTTTCCCTATGTACATAGGGGTAACCCGCTCACTAGTTGTCTTACAGCAAACAACTTCCAAATGAAAGCCTACGCCACGCTCCTCTTTGCCATGGTGATCGCCTCAACCACGGCAGCCCAAGAATTCCAACAATCGCTTAAAAAATTCGACAGGATTGTCGTGTCACCAAAAGTAAATTTAGTCCTCGTGGAGGGACGCGAGCCGAGTGTCCGAATCCAGTATACCGGCGTAAAACCGGAGGAAATTGTCGTGAAGCAAATTGGAAAACGTGTCCACATCTACCTAGAAAATGCCAAAATCATAGATACTGGAACACGTCGCCGCAACATGTTCGATCGGCGCGAACGATACCGCCACGCATCGGTGACTGCATACGTTACCTTTCAAGAGTTGAGGCTGATCGAAACTCGAGGCGAGGAAGAAGTAAGCTGCGACGATAAAATAGTGGCGAACAAACTTACCATCCGTGCCTACGGTGTGGCGAACCTACACTTTGCACAAATTGAGGCCGCGAAAGTAAAGACAAGACTGTACGGAGAAAACACGATGAGTGTCGACAAAGGCGAAGCAGGTCACGTGAGTTATAAACTCTATGGCGAAAACAAAGTGGACAGCCGAGCGTTGGAAGCGGTCACTTCAAGTACAACAATTTATGGCGAAGGTCGAATCTCCCTTTACGCGAGCGAAGAACTTCGGATCAACTCGATTGGCGAACCTAGTTTGCACGTGTCGGGGTCACCGATCATTAGCAAAGGCATCATGATCGGCAACACCAGCATCCGTCGACACTAAACTAAGCCTAGATAAATTTCCTCACGACAAGTGTCGCGTTGTGGCCACCGAAGCCAAACGTGTTACTCATCGCGACATTGACTGTCTTTTTGACTGGTTGGCCCAACGTCAAGTTCAAGCCAGCGGGAACAGTAGCATCTACCTTTGAGGTATTGATCGTCGCGGGAATAATGTCACTCTTTACCGACAGCACGGCAATGAGTGCTTCAATTGCGCCTGCACCTCCCAACAAGTGTCCCGTGGCAGACTTCGTAGCACTGATGTTCAAATGAGTTGGATTCTCTCCGAACAGTCGCGTCACTGCCTTTGCCTCACTTTCATCTCCCGCCGGAGTAGACGTGGCGTGCACATTGAGATAGTCAACATCTTGTGGTTGAAGGCCCGCTTCCTCCAGTGCAAGCCGCATTCCTAACAAGGCACCCTCCCCTTCGGGATGTGTACTCGTCAAATGGTAGGCATCGGCAGACATTCCACCACCAACCACTTCACAATAAATCTTGGCTCCCCGAGCCACGGCATGTTCGTAGGCTTCCAGTACCAACGCGACACCACCCTCACCCATCACAAATCCGTCGCGCGTTTCATCGAAGGGTCGCGATGCCGTTTCCGGGCTCTCATTGCGCGTCGATAGTGCTTTCAATGCGCCAAAACCGCCAATACCCGATTCGTTGATCGCTGCCTCGGAACCACCCGCCACAATGATGTCGGCTTTATTCCATTTGATGTAATTCATCGCGTCGATCAACGAAGTAGTCGATGTGGCGCACGCCGACACCGTAATAAAGTTGGGGCCCATGAATCCATACTTCATAGAAATCCACCCCGACGCGATGTCCGGGATCACCTTCGGAATGAAGAATGGATTAAATCGTGGAGTTCCATCTCCCTTCGCAAACTCCATCACTTGTTCTTGAAACGTTAGGAAACCGCCGTTACCCGATCCCCAAATCACACCTACTCTCCGTTTATTGAGGCGGTCTGTCAGCATACCCGAGTCTTCGACCGCTTGAGTCGCAGCCACCATCGCATA
The DNA here is from genome assembly GCA_044226945.1 of Cyclobacteriaceae bacterium. GTDB lineage: Bacteria > Bacteroidota > Bacteroidia > Cytophagales > Cyclobacteriaceae > ELB16-189. The sequence continues at coordinate 6,441 of JBGAGB010000043.1, forward strand.
CTGAGTAAACAAGTCCATCTTCCGAGCTTCTTTGATCTCGAAGTGCTCCTTGGGATCATATCCTTTCACCTCACATGCAAACTTGGTCTTGAACTTTGAAGTGTCGAAACGCGTGATTGGACCCGCGCCGGATTTACCCGCCAAGAGGTTGTTCCAAAAATCAGTGACATTGTTTCCGAGCGGTGTAATTCCACCCACGCCTGTAACTACTACTCTTCTCATGTTGGTTGCTTCGTTTTTTTCTAATCAGTTGTAACTCACTTTCTCAATCTTTCTCATGCCCTCTACGATCTCTTTGATTCTTGCAATGACGTTCCTCATCGGCGCGTCCGTCCCAGACACGCGCGAATACATGATCGCCCCTTCGATCGCACAGAAGAAAAAGGAAGCCATTTCGCGAGAGTTGATGTCGTCGCGAAACTCACCCACCCGTTTACCTCCCTCCATCAATTTCGTCATGCTGTTTACTGACTTCTCCAGTTCCTCCACCACCAATTGCCGCATACTAGGTCTCAAGTCATCTGCCTCAACCGCCGTGTTGAGCAGTGGACATCCGCCCTTCACCGGCGGGTTCAAGACCGCTTGAATAAAAAAATCCAGCAACGACGTCAATCGTTCGTGGTAGCTCTTGTGAATGCCCATCGACTTGCTACCAACACCCCGCATTTTCGAGATCGTGTACCGGAATGCTTCACTCGCCAGCTCCTCCTTCCCTTGGAAATTTCCGTACAAGGCACCCTTTGTAAGACCGGTCGCCGCGCACAGGTCAGCCAGCGAAGTCCCCTCGTAGCCGCGGGTGTTGAAAACCGGGGCGGTCTTCTCTATAATAAACCTTCGGGTACGGGCTGCCTTCGTCACAGGTGCAAAATTATACCGATCGGTATAATTTCCAAACAAGTGTTCGGTTAAAAATCGTGGGGCCTACTAAGTCAAGTTGGGTACTCACTAAGTCTGCCTACCAAAAAGCTTGAAAACAGCGCATTTTCGATCATTCTCCTGTGGAAAATCAGGACGGGAGTCATCCGGTTCAAAACAAAAAATGATGAGTATGAAAACGATTAAAATGATGATGGTGGGAACGGCTTTGGTTGGGGTCATTGCCATCACGGCGTTCAACACGCAGCGCGCAAGACCAACCGGGGCACTTCGGCCGTACCCAAAAGGCTGTGTTTTCAGAACGGTGATGGGTGAAGAATCTTCGAATGGGTTCGCGACGTTCGCCACACCAGCCAACGTGATGAGTTCTTTGCAGTATGGTCTCACCTGGTTATCGAAAGCGCAAAATCGAGACGGAGGTTGGGGTGCTGGTACCCACAGTCGGCAGGACATTATGGATCCACACGCCGTACAATCCGATCCTGCTACCACCGCGATGGTTGCGATGGCGTTGCTTCGGACCGGCACTGGAGAACGTTCACAGCTCGACGCGGCGGTAGAATACTTATTGCAAGCCGTTGAGCATTCACCGCGCGAAGCCTTGAACATTACCGAACAAACTGGGACTCAAATCCAGGTGAAGCTTGGTCAGAACATCGATGTGATTTTGACTTCGCAATTGCTTTCAAACTTGATGGAACGCATGGATGAGTCTCCGATGAAGGTTAGGATTAAGAACGCGAACTTGAAATGTATTGAGAAAATCCAGCGAGGTCAATCATCAGATGGGAGTATGAATGGCTCGGGTTGGGCGGGCGTACTTCAATCTTCGTTTGCGACCAACTCGCTCGAGTCGGCCAAGGCAAACGGTGTGAAGGTGGATGAAGATGCCCTCACGAAGGGTAAGGAATTCCAAAAGAAGAACTTCGATACGAAGACGGGCAATGTGAACACCGATCTTGGCGCTGGCGTCGTGCTGTATTCGGTTTCCGGGTCTTCACGGGCGGCGGCCAAAGAAGCGCGACGAGTGCGCGAAGAGGTCGACAAGGCCAAGAAGGATGGGAAACTCGCCCCTAGTGCAGCACCAACGGTGGCAAACTTGCGTCAACTTGGCTATTCAGAAGCAGAAGCGTTGGAATACTCGACTGCCTATGAGGTATACGAGGCTGCGAATGCCCAAGCCCAACGCGACGATGTGATGAGTGGCTTCGGCAACAACGGAGGTGAAGAGTTCTTGAGCTACTTGCAAACCGGCGAAGGCATGGTGATCGCGAACGATTCGCAATGGACCAAGTGGTACGATAATGTGAGCGGCCGATTGGTGAAGATTCAAAACGAAGATGGAAGCTGGAATGGCCATCACTGCATCACGAGCCCAGTTTTTTGTACAGCAACTTGTCTCTTAATTCTTTCGGTCAACAACGATGTAGATCGGTTGATGAAGAACGGCGCACGGTAAGAATGATGGGAAGTGGTCCTCGGAATTAATTCGATCACTTCCCCTCTTTCAATTGTTTGTAGCTGATGAGTTGAATACCCAGTCTTTTGATTTCGGCCTTCACGGCATCGCTCGTAAACAAATCGGTGACCCCTTGCCTGTCAGTCGCCACATTCTCGTAACCGATATGCGAGATCGCTTTTAGCTCGTCGTTGTCAAAACCGGGATGTTCAACAAAGACGTAGGTCTTTCCTTTTTCCAATTTGCCTAGCATCTTGATGACGCTGGTTATTTTCTCCTGCGAAGTTCCTTTCGGGCCATCGTAGCTTACGGACTGCACGCCGCGCTCTTGCAGGTCGAGGTCCAATTTATACTCGATCGCCAGCTTCCTTTCCAATGCCCGCACTTCGTCCGACAATCGTGTACATCCCATGTGCGACGATAAATGGCTGATGCGAGGCAAGTGCTTTAGGGCAGTTTCAATCTGTGCTCGGAGTTCCTTCTCAATGTCTTCGATCTTCCAATTATTTTCCTTGATGGATTGACCTGGATAGTTAGGATTGGGAAATACCATCGGATAGAAATAACCATCCTTGTTTCTAAGGCTAGGGCAATCCGATAGCGGACGCCATTTCACATTATCCCATTCGCTTGTCAATGCCAGGTGAATACCGACATCGATGTTTGGATTCTCGTTCAGGAGTTTCACGGCTTCAGGAAACCAAGGGGAAGGAACGATTATTTCGATCGAGGTCTGAATACCTTCCTTCGAGCACTTGATCAACGCCAAGTTGCCGGAATGCGAGTAACCCATATCGTCCCCACGAACAATGAGTTTCTGCCCCAAACAAAGGTACGTTGTTAAAACGAACGCGGCCGCTAACAATGTTTTCATCTAGTCGATAGTTAGTAACTTCGGAAGTTAGGAAAACCTAGTAACATTTTCAGGGCATTCTGCGTCTTGATCACACGTTTCTTATGCTGAAGAAGATCTTAGGCTCATTCCTCCTCGCGTTCCACAACATACGTTCGCACTTCTTTCACACATTGCTGTCGACGCTTGGAATTGTGATTGGGGTGGCCGCGTTGGTGGCTATACTTTCGCTCATTGATGGATTGGAAGAATTCGCGAAAAGTGAGATTACGAAGACGACGAGTCTAAAAGCGATCGCCATACAGCCGCGTGCATTTAAAGAGGTGAATGGAATCCGGTTAAAGAAAGACTCATTTGACGTACTCCAATTCGGCGAGCCCTTGCAACTTTCGGCCGCGCTCTCCAAGCCACATCGACTGTATCATATAACGACTCTCAACGCGACAGCGACCGTGGTAGGCACGTCACATTCCGTTGGCGCGGTGTTTTATGGATTAGGAACCAACGAACTTGGCGACCGGCTCTCGATCCGTGCAGGTAGTTTACTCACCGAGGAGGCATTGGCCTCAGCTTCTTCCGAGGCGCTGATCAACATCCCTTTTGCGAAGTCTGTCGACTCCATGCGTACACTCCCGGACTTCGTGGGTCAAATCCTAGAATTCGGACAGAGACGTCTTGTGATTCGCGGGATCATGGACGACGAATCAAAGCAGCCTCGAGTTGCCTTTCCCTTGACCCTGTTGACCAAGCAGGAACTTAAGGACAATCCCCCTTCGGTCACGGTCGAAGCTAACGACGTTGAAGATGTCCCGATTTTAAAGGATGAAATATCGGCGTGGCTTAAGAGCAAATATGGAAGCTTGGACGATTTTAACGTTGTGACAAACGAAGGGCGTGTAGCGCAGGCGGCTAAGGGATTTCTCATCTTTCGCATTGTGATGGGGCTGATCGTGGGCATCTCTGTGCTTGTGGGGGGTATCGGCATCATGAACGTCCTTCTAATTTCCATCACCGAAAGGACGGTTGAAATTGGAATACGCAAAGCAGTTGGAGCGAACCGCCGCGACATCATCCTGCAATTCCTTGCCGAATCGATCACTGTCTCATTCATGGGGAGCGTAATGGGCCTGGTGCTTGGAATCCTGGCAACGATGGCGTTCGTCCCGATCATTTCGGCCGTTGCTGGGGTACAGTTTTACGCAAGCTATACCGCGGAAACACTAATCGTTGTGGGCGTGATCGCGATCATGCTTGGGATCACATTCGGCACGTACCCTGCAATCCGTGCTTCCCGCTTGGATCCGGTCGAGGCGATACGCCACGAGTAAGCCCTCGCTCAATCCACCAACCGGTTTGGGATTCAGATCGTGTTCTTCCTAATTTTGATGATGGCAAACCCCGTCGTGCAAAGGCTCCTTCAAAAAATTGGTGATCCACAGCTGATTGAAAAACTAGCGGCGTTACCCCCGACGGAATTGCAGTCGCTCTTGTTGGAACTACACCACGTGACGGCGCGACGGATTACACCAGGTAATCTTCTGAAAGCGTACACGGCGAACCGCTTCGTGTCGCCGTCGGGCTTGAATCCAATCTTGCTTCATCAAGCTGAAAGCGAGCTCTTGGAATTAGCTGTCGCCCATCAATTCGAACCATTGGAACTCTCGCCGCTCGCGCCGTTGGGCACGTGTTCGGCGGTGGGGTTGGCAAACCAGAATAAGATCGTCACGGCAAGTCGCGGGACCGAAGTGGTTGCCGATGCCACCAACTCGTTGGCACTCGAAACGGCGCTGCGACGGAAACAACAACGGTTCGACGGGTCAGTAGTTAAACTCTGTGCGTGCCATCGTCATGTTCGCGCGCAGGCACTACCCGCCATAAAGGGATTTACCTCTCACTTTGAAGTCTTTTGCGCAGTGAGTGCAGGCCGCGATGAAGGTGATCGAACCTTCGAAGCAAATGCTTTGGTGGATCACTTAAGCTTTTACCAAGCGTACTTTGTCCAATTGCATGGGCTCGAAGGCGTAAGCTTCACGATCAAAGGGATTCGAAACGCAGAGGGTGACACCAAAATTTCGCAGCAGCTTTTTGTGGTTACTAAAAGCCGGCTACCACACGTGAAGCTGAGTTTCGAAGAAGTAAATGCCAACGAACATCGTTACTACCAGCACACTCGATTCTCCGTGAACCTCGAGTTCGAAGGAAAAGTGTACAACCTTGGTGACGGAGGCTTCGTGGACTGGGGGATGAAGCTTACAAGCAACGCCAAAGAACGGATGTTTACATCGGGGATCGGCCTCGAACTCTTGCTGAAAATACAGCAGCATCTTATTTGACTTCTCGTTGCCCGGATTGTTCAGATGTGAACATCGGGAACGTACACGATGGCGTATTCCTGCATCAGGACACGGTTTCGTTTTGTGGCACCATAACTGAGGGCGACGGGCGGCCCGACTTTTCTTGAGCAGTTGCGCAACGGTCGATTTTTTCTTCTGTCGTTCACCGTAACTATTCACGAAAAGGAAAGTTTGACCTCCAATCCATGACCCGATGATCTACAATTATCTCAAAGTTGCGATCCGCGCGATTTTCAAAAACAAGCTTACTGCATTTATCAACATCAGCGGCCTAGCCCTCGCGATGGCTTCGGCAGTCCTTATTTACCTCTTCGTTTCCGACGAGTTGAGTTATGACCGGTATCATACTAAAGCGGACCATACCTATCGGGTCACGCGCAAGTTCTTCGACAACAATGGTGACCTGCGCTTGCAACTGAGTTCGGTCGCCCCTCCTATCGGGCCGCTGTTGAAAAACGACTTCGGCGAAATAGAAACGTTGGCCCGTACACTTTCGTCGAACGTAGTGGTCGGACTTGAAAATGACGGCGAACTTAATTCCAACTCGGAGAACAACCTATTTTACGCCGAACCGGACCTATTCCACATCTTCGACATACCAGTCGTTTCTGGAAATCCTGACATCGACCTGAAAAAGCCGTTTTCCGTGATGCTTTCGGAGCCAACCGCCATGCGGTATTTCAACTCCACCGATGTGATCGGAAAGCGACTTCGTTTGAACAATCGGTTCGACATCGAAGTGACAGGCGTATACAAGGCATTTCCCCTTCAAACACACTTCCATCCCGACTTCTTGGTCTCGTTCGTCACACTAGAAGACAACAATGTGTACGGACGTCAGGGACTTGAGACCAATTGGGGAAACAATGCATTTACCACGTACCTGGTTCTTTCCCCTGGCGTAGACCCCAAGAACTTAGAAGCACGCATGCCAGATTTTTTGGACAAGCACCTTGGCCCATTTGCGCGGGCCAACTTCAACGTCCCGGCCAATTTCGTTGCGTCTAAAGTCACACAACTTAACCTCCAGCGCGTGACGGACATCCACCTCCGTTCCAATCTAGACGATGAACTCGAGGTGAATGGAAATATCAACAACGTGTACATGATGTCAGTGATCGGTGCATTCATCATTTTGATCGCCTGTTTCAACTTTGTCAATTTGTCGACAGCGCGGGCCACCAAACGGGCGAAGGAAGTTGGCCTTCGTAAAGTTGTAGGCGCCGTGAAAAATCAATTGATTGGTCAATACCTGAGCGAATCGATCTTAATTGCGTTGTTTGCATTAACACTGGCAATTGCGATGGCCACCTTGTGTCTGTCGTGGTTGAACGGTTTCACTGGAAAAGAGCTTTCATTGGATCCCACTACCCATTGGAGATTCTATCTCGGCGTCTTGGGATTTGCTGTGATGGTGGGTCTGGCTGCCGGAATTTATCCTGCGTTCGTCATCAGTGGATTTAAACCGGTGGCGGTACTGAAAGGTCAGTCGGGCCCAACCAGAGGCAAGGCCAGCATTCGAAAAACATTGGTGATCGCCCAGTTTGGAATCTCGATCGTTCTATTGATTGCCACAGCGATTACCTTCGATCAGTTGAATTACCTCAACAAGCGAAGTCTTGGCTACGACCGAAGCCAAGTGGTGACACTGAAGTATTCGCGGATACTAGCAGAAAATTATGACACGTTTTACAATGAGATGATCAAGTCGTCTGCGATCTTAAACGTCGCGCGGTCGTCTCGCATTCCCACAGGGCGCTTGCTTGACTCAATGGGAAACCTCCGCACGACTCATGGCGATAGTCTTGTCAATAACAACATCACACTCAAGTATATCGCCGTCGACCAAGAGTTCTTCGATACCTATGGTGTTAAGTTTGTGGCGGGGAGAAACTTTTCAAAGTCTATTCCGACGGACGATTCCCTAGCCTTCATTATCAATGAGGCGGCCGTTCAAGCTTTAGGCTGGAAAACCAACGACGAAGGAATTAACACAGACTTTCAGTACGGCGGCGTGATGGGCAAGCTGGTCGGCGTCGTTCAGGACTTTCACTTTGAGTCGCTCCATCAGCAAGTTGTGCCCATGATATTTATTCCGCGCAGGCAAGGAGGCAGCAACTTCTTGGCAGTAAAGATTGCTGAGGGTAAATCTCACGAAGGCATGGCGCAACTCGAGACGCTTTGGAGGTCGATGGCTCCTGGAGTGCCGTTCACTTACCAGTTTCTGGACGAGCGTTATGAAAAGCTATACGAATCGGAACAAAAAGAAGGTAAGCTTTTCACGATCTTTTCGGGGATGGCAATATTTATTGCTTGTCTTGGACTATTCGGCTTGGCCACGTTCAACACCATGCAGCGTGTGAAGGAGATTGGGATTCGCAAGGTGCTAGGTGCGTCTGTACCAAGCATTCTCCAGTTACTCGCCCGTGAAATTGTTGTGCTCGTGGTGGTTGCCAACTTAGTGGCATGGCCCATCGCATGGTATCTGATGAGTCGCTGGCTCGATTCATTCGCATATCACGTCGAGATGAATGTCTTGATCTACGTGTTTTCGGCGATCGCGGCCGTGATACTAGCGCTTGCCACCGTTAGTGCTCAAACAATCAAAGCCGCTCTCACGAATCCAGCAAACACCCTTCGGTACGAATAATCGACTGTAACATTTCTCTAAAAAAAACGTCTTAGGCAAAAATCCTACCCTATGATCTCCAATTACGCCAAGATCGCGTTCCGGCAACTGCTCAAGAACAAGACTTTTTCATTGATCAACATTTTCGGGCTATCCGTTGGGGTGGCCTGCTGTGTGTTGCTTGCTCTGTTTATCGAGGACGAGTTCGCGTACGAAAAGGACTTCAAGGATCACGATCGGATCTATCGAATCTATACGGCCTTTACAAAGGATGGAACAACGGAGAATTTCCCCAGAACATCTCCTCCCATCGCAACAGAACTGAAGGAACTACTTCCCGAAGTGGAATCCGCCTCGCGCTTAGTGGCCCCTCCCGATGTGACGCAACATCTCATACGGTACAAAGACAAGCAGTTTTTTGAAAAGAGCGGCGCCCTTGTCGATTCTACTTTCTTCAATCTTTTCGATTTTGAATTTGAAGAGGGGAATGATCACTCGCTTGATGCACCGGCTACCGTCGTGATCACGCACGAACTCTCGAAGAAAATCTTTGGTGATAAAAGCGGGATAGACGAGATGCTAATCATTAACAGTGGTCGTGCCGTCGATACCTTTCGGGTCACTGGCGTTCTGAAACCCTCTCAACGTAAGACTCACATAGACGCTTCCTTTTTCATGACGATGAACAGTCAGGGATGGGGTGAATTCGTCTTAAGCCAAGACACTTGGGCATGGAACAATTTCATTTCTGGATATCTAAAGCTTCGTCCCGGCACAGATCCCAAGGTTGTGGAAACAAAAATGGCCCAAATTTTAGAAGAGCGCGCTGGCGAACAATTGAGAGGTGCGGGCGTGGGTAAGGCATTGTTCCTTCAACCCCTCGACGACATCCGGCTATATTCGAACTTCTCGAAGTCCTTCGGCGACATGGGCAGTGGCACCATCACCTATATCTACATTCTAGCTTCGATTGGTGCGTTTATTTTGCTGATTGCCTGCATCAACTTCATGAATTTAACCACTGCCAAGGCCGCTCAGCGTGCAGGCGAGGTCGGAATTCGGAAATCGATGGGCGCCCACCGTACCAACTTGATTCGTCAGTTTCTCGGTGAATCGTTTACGATCGTCGCAATCGCGTTGGTGTTCGCAATTGGTTTGATCTTCCTCGGTCTTCCCATCATGAATGAACTGACACAAAAGCAACTCACGATTTCGAACACCAACATCGCATTAATTGGATTAGCATTGTTGACCGTTGGGGTTGTAACAGGTCTTGTGGCAGGGAGCTACCCAGCCTTCTTCTTAAGCGCCTTCGAACCCGCGCGAGTGCTTAAAGGACGGAACACTACTGGCGACGGGTCATCGTGGTTGCGCCGGTCACTGGTCGTGTTCCAATTTGTGATTACGATCACTCTTATTTCGTCGATCCTGATCATTCAACAACAACTCGACTTCATTCGAAACATGCCGCTCGGCTTTAAGTACGACGGCGCCATCATGGTTCCCTTGCGCACAGGCGAAGCAACCGAAGCTTTCTCGACTCTGAAAAGAGAAATGTCCCGCATTCCTGGGGTAAAACTTGTGTCTGGAACAAGTAGTTTGCCTTCTACACCTCTTTTTCAGGACTGGGCCATGTACCCAGAAGGATCGACAGCCGACAAGGGAGTCCTGACTCGCGCGGTAAACGTGGGTGAAGACTACTTCAAGGCGCTCGGCATCGAGTTGCTCGCCGGACGAGACGTCGTTTACCCCTCCGATACTTTTTCATATTCAAATAACAAGAACAAAATCATCCTCAACGAAGCAGCGTTGAAAGCGTTCCACATTGAAACTCCAGAAAAAAAAAAAGCGATAGGGATGAAGCTATATGCGGACTGGAACGACCAGAAACGTGAGCATGAAGTCATTGGGGTCATTCGCGACTATTACCATCGGTCGTTGCATGTGCCCATTGTACCTACCCTCTATGATCTGCCAGCTGACAATTCGGGATATACTTATTTAGTCGCCTCAACCGAGGGCGGAGACTATCAGGCCATCGCTCGCCAAATGAAGGAGACATGGGACAAACTGGTTTTAACCACGCCGTTTGAAAGTGAAGCGCTGTCTGGAAGTGTAAAGAAACAATACGAAGACGACGATCGCATCAACAAGATGATGTCGATCTCGACCGTGCTTGCAATCGTCATCTCCTGCATGGGGCTTTACGGGCTGTCAATTTTTGTCGCCGAACGCAAACTCAAGGAAATCGGCATCAGGAAAGTACTTGGGGCCTCGGTCACCGGTATCGTAGGTATGTTATCCAAAGACTTCATCAAATTGGTCGCGCTGTCGTTCATCATCGCCGTGCCCGTAGGCTGGTACTTAATGAGCGAGTGGTTAAATGGCTTTGCCTATAAGATTGAACTGGGTGCAACCGTTTTTCTAGTAGCCGGAATTGTGTCCTTCGCCATTGCTTGGGGTACGATCGGGTTCGAATCGGTCAAAGCAGCCCTTGGCAATCCTATCAAAGCGCTAAGGAGCGAATAGCACTATCGAGAAAGTAAGTTATCACCGAGGATGCGTTTTACCACTGCATCTTTCAAGGCGCGGCTGATCGGTATCCTTGATTGTTGCATAACAATTTCGTGATTCTCGATTGTGGTGACGTGTGTAACGCCGACGATGAATGACTTATGAACGCGCATAAACTCGTTCGGTGGGAGTTCTGCCTCGATCCCTGCAAGGGTCATGTAAACAATTAGTCTTTGGTTCGAGAGATGGATGATCACGTAGTTTTGCATTGATTCTACAAACAGGATGTCGCGAAAAGCAACCCGTTCATACTTACCATTGCTCTTCACAAATATGTAGTCTCTCGCTGGAGTGGCTGACGTCCGTTGACGCAACTGGTGAAAGTCCATCGCTTTTTGGACCGCCCTTAGGAACTTATCGAATGGAATTGGTTTTAGCAAGTAGTCCACAACGTCGAGGCCATAACCTTCTAGTGCATACTCACTGAAAGCGGTTGTTAGAATTGCCATCGGCGGGTTCTTCAACGTTCGTAAGAACTCGAGACCGGACAGCAACGGCATTTGGATATCGAGCAGAAGGAGGTCGATGGAATGTCGCTGCAACATAGAAGAAGCTTCGGCGGCACTACCACATGCGCCCTTCAGTTCCAAGAACTCTACTTCGTGCACGAATTCGGCCATCCCCTTTCTTGCGAGCGGCTCGTCGTCTATAACAAGGCAAGTCAATTTCATTTCTTTCGCAGTTCTAGCTGCGCCTCGAATTCCGTCGAAGCTGCTCGGATCATTAAATTGTGACGATCGGGGTATTGAAGTTCTAGCCGTCGCTTGAGGTTCTGAAGGCCGATTCCACCTTGCCCTGACTCGCGCGGTTGACTATCAGTGGTATTCCAAACGCGCACCTGGAGTTGATCATCCGTGACCGACATTTGGATTTCGACCTTATTGGTTTCGTGAGATCGGTGAGAAATGTGTTTGAATGCGTTCTCGATCAACGGGATCACCAACAACGGTGCGATTTGAAAACTCGTCGAAGCGTTTGTGACGTTAAAGTCAATCTGATAGTGCTCATCTTTCCTGAGTCGCTGGAGGTCGACATAGTTGCGGAGATAGCTGATTTCCCGTTCAATTGGCATCTCCAACACGTTGCAATCATACAGCTGAAATCGGAGCAGATCGGAAAACTTTGTCAGCGTGTTGCGCGCTTCGGTGTTTGTTCGATCTATTTGGAAGTAGATCGTATTGAGAGAATTGAAGAGAAAGTGAGGGTTGATTTGTGCTCTTAAATAGTCAAGTTCGGTGTTGAGTTTTTCAACCTCCATCCGACGAAGGCGCTCTTGCTGAAGATACCACTCTTTGCTTAAATACAATGCGCTACTAAATACCATGTAAAACAAGGCGATGGAAAAATTGTAAAACGAAAATGAATGGATCGATATGGCAGGGTGCCCCGATGCACTTCTCACGTAGAAATCGTGCGCATCTTTGACCATAATGTAAAACCCAAAACATGTTAAGAGACCAAATGCGTAGGCAGCAAATTTCCTCTCCTTCAAGAACGCAGGGATCAAAAATTCGAGGTGCGCATAAATGATCAAGGCAAGGAGCAGGTTTCGAAGAAGGATTTCAGAGCCGAACACCCAAAAGCCTGCCTGATCGAGGAGGTCGAGACGGGTGTAGACATGAAAGCCAACCGCCGTTGCCCAGAAGAGGATATGGTCGACTCGAAATCTCCAAAACTTTTCCACGATGAAAATTAGGTGATTTTTTTCGCGCGCTCCCCCTGTTGGTGCGACGCTTGATCAAGAAAATTCAACCATTCGCCCTTCACGGATGGAGGCGACAGTCGCACGGACGTAGATTCCCCAAAAAACAAGAAGCGATGAGAACACTTACCTTACTCTTTCCAGTGATGCTGACGGGAATAGCAGCTTGTGCACAGTCACCGTCCACCCCCGAAGATCGGACGTTGGGCGGACCCTGCGAGTCGTGCGAACTGATCAATTTCCAGATGCCAGATAGACTGACATCGGAAACAACCATTGCTCCTGCTGGCGAACCTGGAGAACGGCTAGTCCTCGAAGGAACTATTTTCCAACCCGATGGCAAGACCCCTGCCATTGGCATCATCATGTACGTGTACCACACCGATGCAGAGGGCCATTACTCAAACCTGCCAGGGCAACCCAAGATCAGGCATGGGCATTTAAGGGGGTGGATCAAAACAGACGGTCAAGGACACTACCGGATCACCACGATCAGACCCGCGTCCTATCCAAATCGGCAGGCGCCAGCTCACATCCATCCTATCATCAAAGAGGAAGGGATCACCCCATATTGGATAGAAGACTTTCTCTTCGACGACGATCCACTGGTCACCGATCAACATAGAAAAAACACGAAGCCAAGAGGAGGAAACGGGATCATCAAACTGACCAAAAAAGATGGAACGTGGGTCGGCAAAAGAGATATCGTGTTAAGGCTCAACGTTGAATGAAGAATCGGGTGGGTTAGCATCGGTTGGGCATCCATCACTAATTTCTGTGAGCAAGCTCAAGATTTGCTATCTTTTCAGTCTATCAAAAAAGACCTATGAAAAGACTCATTTACACGACAGCGTCGGTGATTGCACTATCGATGTTGCTATCGATGGCACCCGCGCCTCCTCCAAAAGATGGTTGGATTTCCCTCTTCGACGGCAAAACGTTGAACGGGTGGAAAGCCAGCGAACACCCATCCACATTTTCTGTCGCTGATGGTGCAATCGTTGTTTTCGGAGATCGTGCCCACTTATTTTATACCGGGGACGTGCAGAATCACAACTTCAAGAACTTTGAATTCAAAGTGACGGTGATGACGACTCCCGGTTCGAATTCGGGTATTTTCATTCACACCACGTATCAAGAAGAAGGCTGGCCCTCCCAAGGGTACGAGATCCAGGTGAACAACACCCACACCGACTGGCGTAAAACCGGAAGTGTGTATGCGATTCAGGACGTGAAGGAGGCTCCCGCGAAAGACAACGAGTGGTTCACAGAACACATCATTGTTCAAGGAAAGAAAATCACCGTAAAGGTGAACGATAAGGTAATCAATGAATACACCGAAACTGGCGCGACCCGTTTGAATGGCGGAACAGTCGCCCTACAGGGACACGACCCTAAAAGCAAGGTGTTCTACAAAGACGTGATGATTAAACCGCTCCCAGAGTGAGTTGACGCGACTCAGCAACTATAATAATGGGGCTGTCGGGTTTTGACAGCCCCATTTTTTATTTTTGGTCGACTCCGTTCTTTCCCTCGACATTTTAGGAACTTGGCCTTTCAGAAAGTAACATTTTTCGTTGGTTGTAAAATAGGACGGCCACCGCTGCAGCCGCGAACAACATCAAGACTGCCAGTGGCCTTGTGGTGACCTCGTTGTTGCCACTGCTTTCGACGAACATCGAAAGGACGGCAAGGCCAGTTCCACCCCCCAAGAAATAGAGTGTTGTGTTGAAACCCGATGCGACCCCATGTTGCCATTCTGGAACATCCTGAAGCGTAAGGATCGTGAGTGTCGTGAAACAAACTGCCATTCCCACCCCAGTAACACAGGCAAAGGCGACCAAAAGGACAAAGAGGTTATAGTTCAAGACAATTGCCGCGATTGCGAGCCCAGCTCCTACGAACATCAGCATCATACCTAGAATACTGGATTGGTACACCGACAGACGCTTTAACATTGGGGGAATCAAAAACCTTGATGTCAGAGCCGATAAAACACTAAAAGGAAACAGGATCAACCCGGCAAAAGCCGCGCTCTTCTGCATGTTGTTCTGGAGCAATAGCGAAATGACGAACAAGAACCCTGTAAAAAATGCCCCGAGCAGGAACATAACTCCAGAGCCTAACATGGCAGTATGAATTCGAAATAGTGAGCGTGGAACCAGTGTTTGGAACATCCCCTGCCAGGTGGGGACGCCGTCACGTTCGATGAAAATCAAACTGAGTACCATCGTGGATGCAATTACTGGGACATTGATCATGAAGACCGCAGGCCACCCAAACCCTGTGGCGATTAGACCGCCAATCGACATGCCGCTGCCCGACCCAATCGCAGCAAAAGCACCGAACACACCAATAGCCCTGCCCCGACTCTGGGGGTCGGTGAAAGTATTAGTGATGATCGATAACGCCGACGGCATCATGAGTGCGGCGCCAATGCCTTGAATGGATCGGAAGGCAACGAGCATGTCGAAGCGGAATGACAAAGCAGCTCCGAGGGAAGTAAGAAGGAAAATTCCGTTCCCAAGCAGAAACGTGTTGCGGCGGCCGATGTGGTCGGCCAACTTTCCACCGATGATCAAAAACAAGCCGTAAAACAAAATGTACAGCGATTGCATCCATTGAACTTGATCATTGGCAAGGTGAAAGCTCTGCTGGATCATCGGCATCGCTAGGTTCACGATCGCGATATCTAACGCTTCGAAGAATATTCCGGTTGACGCAACCAATAGAACGATGTTTTTATTCGCCTTCATCTTTGTTCTCGTCAAAGGTGATAACTTTGAACGTGGGTGAAAAGGATATTTGGAAATTCAGAACAAATGACTGATTGAATCCCACCAAACAGAACAAGTGATCTGATTCATGAACTCGACAAGTGAAGTCATCGAACTTGATAAGAAGGACATTGAGATTCTTCGGCTATTGCAATCTGATGGTAAGCTGACGGTTCGCGAGATCGCCCAGCGTATCCACTTGAGCCCGACACCTACCCACGACCGGATCAAGAGGTTGGAACAGCTCAAAGTCATACGCCAGTACGTTGCGCTAGTGGATCACAGGAAGGTCAACCGCCCGATTACCGTTCTCTGCCAGGTTTCCCTTAAAGATCACGACAAGGAGACTGCGCGTTTATTTATCGAGGCGGTGGTGGCATTAAAAGAGGTGATCGCGTGCTACAACATCTCGGGCGACTACGATTTTATGCTTAAGATTGTCGCCCAGAGCATGGAAGCATACCACGAGTTCTTCATCAGTTACATCAGCGGCATCAAAGGTTTGGGCCAAACGAAGAGTATCTTCGTGATGGACGTGATCAAGGAAACCCATGAGGTGAGTCTTTGATTAATCGAGTATTCACGATCGTGTTTCCCTAGCAAGAATTTGTCTGGTTTTCTGTTGCACGACCCTGAGCCTTCGGTTGGTGCACTATCTATATTTATCGTAGTTCGGCCTGATCGGGTACAGAACCTTTGCAACCAGCCCATCGCTGCCTTTGGAATACTGGATTGATGCTTCGATGGCGCGACATCGCATGGCAAGTGTATTGCGACGTTGCGAAAGGGCTCGCGTGATTTTGTCGATTTGAGTGTGGTCAGTTCCGTCGTCTTCAACTTCGACCAGCAACGAGTCTCCAACCCACTTCAACGATACGCGAACATTCCAGGCGTTAGAATGGCGAAACGCGTTGTAGGCAAGTTCCTGTACAATGCGATACAGGTAAGTGAAAGCGAGTTGTGGAATGGACCGCTCCTCGCCCTCTGTGGAAATGGAAATGCGCCCAAATCCAGGGCGCTGCAAGCCTTGACAGAGTTGCTCGATCGCCGAATTGAAGGAGTGTGAATGCGGATGAACGGGGTTTAGGCGACGCGAAGTCGCCCTGACGCTCTGGGTAATGGTCTCAAAATCGGTGCGCATTCGGGTGAGCAAAGTCAATACTTCCGAGGGATCACTAGCGACACGCTCTAGGTACTCGAGATGGAACGACAAAAGGGAGAGTTTCTGGATGAGGTCATCATGGATCTCAGCACCCAACTCCGACATCATGTGCTCGCAAAATTCAGCGGCCTTAAGCGAGACACGTTGATCAAAATCTGATTGGCGAATGAAAAACATATTGGTGAGTCGTTGTTCGAAATGAAATTAATGATAACTCCCCTTCCAACGTCATGGCTAAACATGTTCTAATCAAAAGTGTAGGGAAAACCGTACTAATCATTCTGGCGGGACCCGCCACGGCATTATGTCTGCCGCAACTCCCGACGAAACTCGATACTCTTAAACAGCTTGCCACGACGGAATCACTCCCCGAGAGGTGTGATGCGGCATTTGCGATCGCTTATGATCTTTTCGATATAGATAACTCGACTGCCCTTCATTTCGCAGAGGCAGCTTTTGGTGCGGCAAAAGAACTGAATGACACGACTCGACTCGTTCGAACCGGGCGCATCTTTGGTCAACTGCTCCGACGCTTTGGGCACCTGCAGGGCGCGATAGAGGTCATGACGCCCCTCGTCGAACTCGCTTCGAAACAAAGAATGGAAAAAGAACTCCGGTTTCTCCACAGTGCGCTGGCGGTCTGTTACACATACCGCGGGCAATACGAACTTGCATTGGAACAAAACTTCAGGTCGTTAGAATTGCGTGAAGCTGCTGGTGTCCCGCGCGAGATATCGATCGCGTTGAGCAACATTGGGAACACATTCTACACGATTGGAAGCTACGACCGTGCGAGCGAATTTTTCGAGGCTGCGATCCGTGCCGACTCTACCAACGAGTTTACTCCTGACATACATATCAACCTCGCACTTTGCTATAGCCACATGCAGATGTTTGAAAGGAGTCGAACGCTGATCGATCATGTCGAACGTTCCTATCTTGACTTAGGCGCCGGCGTTACTGCTAGAATTGAATACTGCTTGGCGCATGGAATGGTTGCACAAGGGAAGCTGGACTCAGCTCGAGAAATGGTTAGCCACGCTTTCGATCTAATCGTTGATCACGGCGACAATATTCTGGCTGCTGAGTGTGGCTTACTCCTCGCTCGAATCTACCTGGCTCAAGGACACACACTTCAAGCGGAACAGATGATCATTTCGATGCTCAAGTCCTGCAAGTTGATACAATATCGAAACGGAATAGAGCTTGCCTACCAATTGTTGTCAAGATTGTATGTAGAATCGAGTAAACTCTCCGACGCACTAGACGCCCAATCCGCGTGGCTCACCGTTCGGGATTGTACCATCAATCAGCAAGTGATGGAACGGATCGGGCGTCTGCAACTGGAGTATTACCAAAAGAAGAATCAGGCGACGATCGCCAACCAGCAAAGGCTCATCGAACTCCGTGATCAAACAATATTTTATCGAACGGTGGGATCGTTGGCAACTGCTTCTTGCCTTGTACTCATTTCTTTGCTCACAGTGTTGTTGTATTTACGGAACAAGACGCGGCGAAAAACGTCCATCGAATTGGAGTTGCGTGTGCGCCAAAGAACGGAGGATCTAAAAAGGCATGTCGAGTCGCTGGAACGCACTCAAAAGGAACGAAAGTTTCTACTGACCGCGCTATCTAATCGTGTAAGGGCTTGCTTGGCGACCACAAAAGGATTGCACCTCGTTGCCCACACTTACGAACTGCCAGTTGAGTTCACTGACTCAATGATGCGAATGAGTCAATGCGTGGAAGAGATCGGTCAGATGATCGAGCGATCAAAAGAATCGCAGGTCGATGGTGAAACGGCGTGGGAGACGTACCAGCGACGGAATTAGTTGGTCGGAAGTTCTTGTAATGTGAGATTTTCGACCACAAAAAGCCCTACGAAAGCGGTTACCCCGGGGCTGCGACCGCTGGTCGTTGACTAGCACCGACTCGCGGAAATTGGGTATGCGACGGGCAATGAAAAATCGCCGAAAATCGAGTTTTCCGGATGTAAGATTCGGGGCGTTTTTTGTCAAAAACGCCGCTAAAAGGCATTTTTTGCCCGTTTGTGTACATGGTTCAAACGAGCCAAAATACACTCGTCGAAAGACCGAGGTCTGCCAAACGCCATTCTTAGTAGCTTTGGTTAGTCTATACGCCCCATATTAATGGGCTAGTTGGAGGGGCCTCCCCCGCAACTCGTTCTTTGCCAAATACTACCCGCTACCTCGTAGTGGCACCCAATGGGGCCACTGGTCTGGACACTCAGTCTTTAGAGTCTTCGACAAATCCGCCGATAGGCTGCTTGTCGATCGCCAATTTTTGCTCTGCAGTGAGCGAATTCTTGGTCGTCGTCACCTTTTTCGGAGTTGTAAAGGCAAATAAGCCAACAACTACTGCTGATACACCAGCCAGGGTCAAGAGTTTAGATTTCATAATCGTAATGATTTATGGGTGTTACTCGTATTTCTTGTTGATTCTCTATTAGTCTTTAGGATCTGGAGCGCTTCCGCCGGCACCGCCCTCATTTGTTTGGGGCTTCACGTTTTCGTCGGTGCAAGCTGTGAATGAGCCGGCCAGGACGAAGGCAAGAGCGAGGATATAGAATACTTTTTTCATGGGATCTTGATTGTTATTGGGTTTTGATTGTCGAGTGGTTGACGGATTAGTCTTTAGGATCTGGAGCGCTTCCACCGGCACCGCCTTCATTCGTTTGAGGTTTCACGTTTTCGTCGGTGCAAGCAGTGAATGAGCCAGCCAGGACGAAGGAGAGAGCGAGGATATAGAATACTTTTTTCATGGGATCTTGATCGTTATTGGGTTTTGATTGTCGAGTGGTTGACGGATTAATCTTTAGGATCTGGAGCGCTTCCACCGGCACCGCCTTCATTCGTTTGAGGTTTCACGTTTTCGTCGGTGCAAGCAGTGAATGAGCCAGCCAGAACGAAGGAAAGAGCGAGGATATAGAATACTTTTTTCATGGGATCTTGTTTGTTATTGGGCTAAGAATATCGAGTGGTTGAGGGATTAGTCTTTGGGATCTGGAGCGCTTCCGCCAGCACCGCCTTCGTTTGTTTGAGGCTTCACGTTTTCATCGGTGCAAGCTGTGAATGAGCCAGCGAGAATGAAGGAAAGAGCGAGGATATAGAATACTTTTTTCATGGGATCTTGTTTGTTATTGGGTTAAGAATATCGAGTGGTTGAGGGATTAGTCTTTGGGATCTGGAGCGCTTCCACCGGCACCGCCTTCGTTTGTTTGAGGCTTCACGTTTTCATCGGTGCAAGCTGTGAATGAGCCAGCGAGGACAAAGGACAAGGCAAGAATGTAGAATACCTTCTTCATAGTAATTGGGAGTTATTGTGATTGTTTTGGTTTACGAAGTATGATTTTGAATGACACTATTAATCCTTAGGATCGGGAGCACTTCCACCGGCACCACCTTCATTCGTTTGTGGTTTCACATTTTCATCGGTGCAGGCGCTGAACGATCCAGCCAATACGAAACTCAGTGCGAGTACATAGAGTAATTTCTTCATGACTTGCTTTTAGTTTTTTGGTTTGGAGAATGTGTTTAAATTACGACTCAAAGATGCAGGACTGATTCTTGACTCGCCCGGTAATAAATAGCCAAAGGATACTCATGTACCAAAACAGAAACGGGATAAAAATCCTTTTAGGTTTTGTATGTGCCTTGTTGCTCACGCTTCCTGCACTCGCCCAGCAAGCGAAAATTTTGCAACGAGTGGATTCAATGAAGGCGCAGCTCAGGACAGCAACTGGCGTTGACCTGTACCAGCTCTACTACCAAATAGGTTACGATCTGTTCGATGTTGAGAATACGGAAGCGGTGAAATTCGCAGGGCGTGCTTACCAGCTGGCCCGAGAGCTAGGCGACAGTTTAGAAATTACAAGGTCGGGTAGGATTTTCGGGCAGTTGCTGCGTCGCGTTGATCGCCTCGACGAAGCAATCGAAGTCTTCAACAGCGTACAGGGAATCTCTGAACGCAACAACTACATCGACGAACAAATTCGAATATTGAATAGCCTCGCGATCTCGTACAATTTCAAAGCGATGTACGACAAGGCACTGGCCGCAAACTTCAAATCGCTCGAGATTCGCGAACGACAAGGAGACAAAGAACAAATCAGCATCGCGCTCGCCAGCATCGGCTTTGGCTACTATAAGATTGGGAACTACGAACAGGCGTTGGATTTCTACACTCGGTCGATCGACCTCCAGAATGAAGTAGGGTCAACGAAATTGCTCGCGAACAAATACATCAACGTTGCACTGTGCTATCAATACCTTGGTGAATTCTCAAGGGCCCGCGATTACGTCGACAAAGCATTTTCAGATTGCGCCGATTGCACCGAACAAACGTACCTCGAAGGCGAGTTCTGCTTGGCTATGTACTATAGATACAGCAAGGACCAAGAAACAGCGCGCGAACATTTCGCCAAGTCTTATGCCCTCTCCAAGAAAGTAAAGGACAACCGATTCCTCACCGAGAACTCATTATTCTTAGGAACGATCGAACTTGAACAACAACACTACGACTCCGCCGTGTACTATCTCAATGAGGCTGTTCGTATTTCTCATGCATCTGGTTATAACCAGTTATTGATCAACAGCTACTTGCGTTTGTCGCGACTCTACAATGAAACCAAAGACTACGAACGTGCCGCTGACTTCCAATCACGGTACATTTCGCTGAAGGACAGCATCTATAGTGAAGACCTCATTCGCAATCTTGCACGTGCTCAAACGAATTACGAAGAACGCGAGAACATCAAACGAATCGCAGAGAAGGAGTTGAAGCTGGAGCTGACCGAACAACTCGTCCAACGTCAACGTGAGGTATACTTCTTCCTAGGTTTGGTAGCTGTCTTGTCGTTACTTGGAACCTACATGTTCTTGAGGTACTCCCGTGCCTTGTCGAAAGCGAAACAAGAGTTGTCGGTAATGAATCAAACGCTTGAAAAAAGAGTTGAGGATCGAACGAAGCAGTTGCAGAACGTCAACAACGAACTCGATAATTTCATTTATAAAACTTCACACGACATCCGAGGTCCACTTGCTAGCCTGAAGGGCATTGCCAATGTGGCATTACTCGAATTGAAAGATGAGAAAGCCCAGGACTATCTTCAAAAACTTGATGCCAGTGCCGACAAGTTGAATTCGATTCTGACCCGGTTGCTCATCGTCAACCAGATCAACCACGCCGTTCTTAACCCGATCAAAATCAACTTCAAAGAACTGATCGACGAGATCCTCGTCTTCGAACGCAAGAAGGGAATTCCTCCTCGAATGACGATCCTCCACGACATCGACCCCGATGTATCGCTCATCACCGACCGTCATGTGTTACGCATCATCCTCGAGAACTTGATCGACAATGCCATCAAGTATCACAACAGTTCGGAGCGAATCGAACCCTTTGTGAAGATCAAAACATCTTTGAGTCCGAAGGGCGTGTTGATTAGTGTGATCGACAATGGGATCGGTATCCAAGAGCGAGATCCTCAGAAACTTTTCCAGATGTTCGTGCGCGCATCGGAGCGGTCTGAATCCGGAGGGATAGGATTGTACCTCACCAAGTTGGCATCGGAACGGCTTTATGCCCGGGTCGACTTCTCGACAACACCCGAAAAGTACACCCAGTTTACCGTCACCATTCCCGACGATCTCAATCGCGTGCTCGCCGAAAAAGAAAAAGAAGAGCACGAAATCCGGTAGCGACGACCGTCGCCGGCGAACGAACAGCACCCACATTTCGTTATCTTTGCACCCTTACTTTTTTGGGATTCATGACGACTGCGAAGAAATACCGACGACATACCGTTACCTCTGCCCTACCCTATGCAAATGGTCCGAAACATATCGGCCACCTTGCCGGCGCATATATACCCGCCGACGTTTACGTACGCTACCTTAGAGCGACAGGCGAGGACGTTGTCTTCATCTGCGGAAGCGATGAACACGGAACCGCGATCCCCAACCAGGCACTCAAGGAGAATACGACACCCAGGGCGATTATAGACAAGTACCACGCCCAGATGCGCGACTCGCTCTATACGCTCGGTATCAGCTTCGACATCTACCACCGTACCAGCGAGCCGATTCACCATCAAACTTCGCAGGAGATATTTTTGACACTCTATAATAAGGGACTGTTCACAGAAGAGACTTCGGAACAATACTTCGACGATCAGGCGAAGGTCTTCCTCGCCGACCGGTACATTGTAGGCACCTGCCCCCGTTGCGGGCACACAAACGCCTACGGAGACCAATGCGAAAAGTGTGGATCTACCCTTAGCCCGAAGGAATTAATCAACCCACGCTCTACACTTTCTGGGAAACCTCCTGTGCTGAAGCCCACGAAACACTGGTACCTCCCACTTGGCGACTACGAGAAATGGTTGACCGAATGGATTTTGAAAGGTCACCAGTCGGATTGGAAAACCAACGTGTACGGCCAGTGTAAATCTTGGATTGAAGCAGGGTTGCAACCTCGCGCCATGACTCGAGATCTCGATTGGGGAATCAAAGTTCCCTTAAAGGATGCAGAAGGTAAGGTTCTCTACGTTTGGTTCGACGCTCCTATCGGGTACATTTCAGCCACACGCGCCCTCTTCGATGAACTTGCTTCTGGCAAGAAACAGTTTGCGACTCCACAGCGTGAGTTTGGAACGGTACAAGCGGGTGACTGGAAAAAATACTGGCAGGCCGACGACACCCGGTTGCTCCACTTTATTGGCAAGGACAACATCGTTTTCCACTGCATCATTTTCCCGGTAATCCTGCATGCCACTGGCGAGTACATCGTTCCGGACAACGTCCCCGCGAATGAGTTCATGAACTTGGAGGGCGACAAGATGTCAACCAGTCGTGGGTGGTCCATCGAAATGCATGAATACATCGAGGACTTCCCTGGCAAAGAGGACGTGCTTCGCTACGCGCTTCTCACGAACCTCCCCGAGGCGAAAGACAGCGAGTTCACATGGAAAGATTTCCAGGCGAAAAACAATAGCGAACTCGTGGCCATCTTTGGCAACTTCGTCAACCGCGCCCTGGTCTTGACCCAAAAGAACTTTGGCAACCAAGTTCCGGCACTGGGTGCCCTTCAAGAACTTGACCAAAAGGTATTGGCTGAACTTGCCGCGTTTCCGACAAAAATTGGTGACGCGTTGAACGCTTATAAATTTCGGGAAGCGACCGCAACGTTAATGGACCTCGCCCGCCTTGGAAATAAATACTTGGCCGACACGGAGCCATGGAAAGTCGCAAAGACCGACCTCGCTCGTACAGGCACCATTCTGAACATAGCCCTTCAAATTGCCGCCAATTTATCGATTGTGGCGGAGCCGTTCCTTCCTTTCACCGCCTCGAAACTGCGCGACATGATCGGCATCGATCGACTTTCGTGGTCAGAGGCGGGAAGCTCAAAACTCGTGTCGGCAGGTCATAATCTTCGTGATCCAAAACTTCTATTCGAGTTAATAGAAGATGAAGTGATTCAACGCCAAGTGCAAAAGCTGGAGGACAAGAAGCGGGCAGTGGAAGTGAACGCGACGCCGGTAGAACCGTTGAAACCGGAGATTGTAATTGACGATTTCTCAAAGGTAGACATTCGCGTCGGCACCGTGATCGCTGCCGAAAGGATGCCCAAATCCGACAAGCTTCTGAAACTGACCGTCGACAGCGGTTTGGATAAGCGCACTATATTAAGTGGGATCGCCAAGCATTACACACCTGAAGAACTCGTCGGCAAACAAGTCACCTTTATTGCCAACCTGGCTCCTCGAAAGATGATGGGAACCGAGTCTAACGGCATGATCTTGATGGCCGAAGACAAAGACGGCAAGTTGAGGCTCCTTCGTCCCGTTGCTGACGTTGCGCCCGGATCTAAAGTCAGCTAAGGCGTTCGAGTGCATGACGGCGCCATCGGTACTGCACAAGCTACCGTTTGATCGAAGACATAACTAATAGTCATCTGATCTTTGTATTTTCAAGCTATGAGAATCATCAGTTGCTGTCTCGCCATGATCGGCGCGGTTTCCATTGCGTTTGGCCAAACTACGGCCGAGCGGCTTGGGTATCCAAAAAATACGAAGTTGTTGATTATCCACGCCGACGACATTGGCGTGTCCCATTCTGAAAATGTCGCCACGATCCAGGCCCTTGAAAAAGGGTCGGTGAACTCTGGCAGCATTATGATTCCTTGTCCTTGGATGCCAGAGATCGCCACTTACGCAAAAGCTCATCCAAGTGTCGATTTGGGGCTTCACTTGACGCTGACGGCCGAATGGAAGTACTACAGGTGGGGTCCAGTTGCCTCGAAAAACGAAGTCCCATCCCTGCTTGACGCACAAGGTTATCTTCCTGACAACACCGAAGCGTTGGCGAAAGGCGCGAAAGCAGCGGAGGTTGAAAAGGAACTGCGGGCTCAGATCGAGCGGGCAAAACAATTCGGCATCGATCCTACGCATTTCGACACGCACATGGCGGGCGTGCTCACTTCGATCGAAGCGGCACGAGCCTATGTAAAACTCGGCCACGAATACCGTGTTCCAGTGTTGATGCACGAGTTCATCGCCAAGGCAATGCTTCAAACTACACTACAAGACTTGGGCGTAACAAGCAAGGATGTAGTCGCCGATCAAATCATCATGGCCAACCCACCGGACTATCAAGCGGGAATGAAGGCTTACTATACGAAGGCCTTGACAGATCTACCCGCTGGCCTAAACGTGCTATTGCTTCATGCCGCCCACGACGACGACGAAATGCGCGCGGTCACGATCGATCATCCCGACTACGGTGCGGCGTGGCGCCAAGCCGACTTCGACTTCTTCACCAGCGCCGAGTGTAAAAAACTCTTGAAGGACAATGGTATCCAACTCGTCACCTGGCGGGAAATCCGGGATAAGATCGTTCGTAAAAACTGACCCATCGGACGATTTCGGGTGGTCGACAGAATTCCAGTGGTTAATTCTAGAAACTCGGCTAACTTCCGCCCGTATGAAAAACCTGACCTACCCGCTAGGTGCGTGCGCAATCGCATTCGCCCTACTTTCCTGTGAACAGAAGGAAACGCGTCCTGATACATTTACCAGGATCGACGCCGAAATCAAACAAAACTCTGATGCTTACGCCGCGCTCGGTGACGCTACTAGTACGATCGGACACCGACTCACGGGCAGTTCCAATGGCGCGAAGGCAGAAGAGTATGCGTTCAACAAGTTCAAGGAATATGGTTTCGATGATGTACAGTACCAAGAATTCGAAGTCGAGGCCTGGTCGCGCGGCGAGATTGCAGTAGAAATCGACGGTCAAAAAGTTCCAGCAGTGACGCTAGGTCATTCGCCGGTTTCTGCCGACGTCACTGGCGAAGTGGTCGACATGGGAAATGGTCTGGATGCTGACTACCAGGCGAAACCCGGCGCAGTGAACGGCAAAATTGCCTTCCTATACATCGGGATTCTCGACGGTAGCCCTGCCGATGCTAAGAACCTCCATCGAAGTGAAAAAACTGCTCTCGCGATACGCAACGGAGCGAAAGGCGTGATCATTTTCAACGGGGTCGACAACGGTGTGCTCCTGACGGGTACAGCCTCTGTCACGGGCGAACTCCTCGCGATACCGGCGGTGTGCATTGGCAAAGAGACAGGAACGGCTTTAAAAGAAGCCTTGAAGAAAAAGAAAGTGCAAGCTCATATCACCATGACCAACCATAGCGACATGATCAAGGCCCGCAACGTCATTGCCACGCTCAAGGGTACAGAGTTTCCAAACGAGCGAATCCTCTTAGGTGGACATTTGGATTCTTGGGACTTGGCGACTGGGGCGATCGACAATGGCATCGGTTCGTTTGCAGTGCTCGACATAGCGCGTTCTTTTAAGAAAAACAACTTGCAACCCAAGCGGACGGTTCAGTTTATCATGTTCATGGGTGAGGAACAAGGACTCTTGGGCTCGACATACATGGTGAACAAGGAAGTGAAAGATGGAACAATCGATCAAATCAAGTACATGATGAACTTGGACATGACGGGGAACCCAATCGGGATCAATGCTGGCGGAAAGATCGACGACACCACCTTCTTCAAGACAGTGGCTTCCGAAATCAACCGCGTCGATACAGTGTTTAAAGGAAAAGTGACGAACCACTCGGGTTTACATAGCGATCATCAACCTTTCATGCTTGAAGGCGTGCCGATCTTGGGATTGAATGGCAACCTCGATCGTTCGGTTTACAAGTGTTACCATTCCGATTGCGACGATTTCAAACTTGTGAACCGCGAACACCTGACGAATACTGTGCGATTTGGCACGATGGTACTATACTCCGTGGCCAATGCCGACGGGCTTCCTGCCAAGAAAATGGACAGTGAAACGACGAAGCAGTTCATGATCGACAATAACTTAAAAGAACCGCTCGTCATTGCTGGCGATTGGAAGTGGGATTAATGCGACATCTTGGTCACTGTTTGGAGCTTTGAAGTATCCACGGTGATCTTTTCTTGGAAGAATTTTTCTCGAGGCGAAAGGTAGGAGCCCTTAACCTTCGCCTCAACCAGCGCCCAAAAGGCGCTGGTTTTTTATACCTCAGAGCATTCCATTCCGATAGGCATAAGCTAACAAAGCGGCGGTATTGCCCACGCTTAGTTTTCGAATCAACCTGACGCGATAGGTTTCTGCGGTTGCTTCTGCCATTTTCATGTGAACAGATATTTCTTTGGTGGTATAACCCATGGCGATGGCCTTAAGCAAGTCGCGCTCGTGGTAAGTGAGCGTAACCGGTGGAGCTGCATCCCAACGCCAAGCATTGTTCTGGATGATCTTGATCGTTTTCTCCTGAAAGTAAGTGCCATGTGGACCCATCACTGCTTTAATCGCCGCGACAATCTCCCGGTAGCCGTCGAGTTTGTGAACGATCCCGTCGATCCCCTTCTTGAGTAACGCAATTACCACTTCGGCACCTTCAAGACCAGTCACAGCAATCATCTTTGGTGGGACTCTCTTCTTCTTAAGGCCTGCGAGCACTTCAAGCCCACTTGCGCCTTGTAAGCGGACATCGAGCAAGATCAAGTCGATCCTGTGCACGGCCATTTTTTCATAGCATTCTCTGAGACAAGAAGCTTCGTGTACCTCCCGTACAAAATCTTCTTTCTTGAGTAGTGATGCGAGCCCTTCCCGCAGGAGCGCTTCATCATCGATGATGAGGACATTGATTCGGTTCATGGTTCAATATAATACTGAACGCCCCGAACCGTCATCAGGAAAACCTTACAAATCTGATTATAAAACATAAGGACTTATCGTGAATACACGATATCAAGAAAACCCGACACTCGCTTTGTTCAGTTTTCCTGATCATCTGCATGTGGCTGTTGATTTACCCCCTGCCGACATGTGATATTCGCTTCATGCTGAATGGCCATTCGCAGAAAGCCGATATACGGCAACCGTGCCAGACGGAATCTGGCAGCAATCAAAAGTTTAACAATCATGAAAAATCCAAACATCCATGAACAACGCGAACTCACAGTCGCTGAACAACAATCAATCAAAGGGGGCGGCATCACGCTGCTCGCCGTCATCAAGATCATCGAAGCACTCTTGCCGGTGCTTGTGCTGATCTTGGCGTCTATCGACTAACTCAGATCAGTTGAGGAGCCTTTCGAGGCTCCTCTTCTTATCCTATTCTAATGTCTTCCTCAAAACCACACAATACGGCATGACAAGTAATCCCGAACGACAACACCGTTTAACGGTCGCCCTTTTCCTCTCCACTGTGGTGGGCATAATCTACGTCGCACCATTCGTTTTTGTAGGGGTCTGCCTCTTCTTTGCACCGTCACACTATAATAACGCGCCAAAGGCGTCGGATCGCGTCCAAATACCTTCGGTCCTAAAACCTGACGACTTGCGCATTCCATTTCAAGTCCCTTCGGCGTATTCCGGAGGATGGTATCCTATAGTAACCTTACGAGGACTAAACACATGCGAATAGAAGTCCAACAACAGGAACTTTTCGATTGCGGGCCTGCGTGCATCGCATCCGTATGCCGCCACTACGGAATGAGAATTTCCCTAGAACGCATCAGTCGGCTTTGCGGTACTACAGGCGAGGGCACGACTTGCGCCGGACTGATCAATGCACTGGAGTCGTTGGGATTTCAGGCAAGGGCCTTGAAAACATATAACGACGGACTCGACGACCTGCGGCGACCCGCCATTGCACATGTCATCTTGGATGGCAGAACTCACTTTGTCGTCATTGTCCGTGTTACGGCCACAATGGTTGAGTTCATCGACCCAGAACATGGTAAAATCAAAAAGCGCCCGCGCATCACATTTCAAAGCTGGTGGACCGGATCGCTCATCGTGATCGAACCCACCGAAGCGTTAAAATTCATAAAACACGATCCGTCATCATTTCGAAAGATTATGAACATGGTTAATCCTCAACGTGGAGCGTTGATCACCGTGACACTAATAGGTTTTTTGAATTTGTCCTTCATCATCATAGGTGCCTTTGTCGTCAAAGGGTTGTTCGATCGCGTGGCGCATGATCGTCAAATTCTAACATTTGAAGGGCCAATCCTAAACCTCTTTCTCATCTTGATTGGTGCATACCTTTTACGCGCCGCCTTTCGATTTCACACCTTTAAGGCAATAAACAAGTGGATTGATGTTCACCTTTCCGAATACATTTCAAAACAGCCTTATCAAATGGGTCCGACCACCGCAAACCGAGAAGCATTTCGCGACGTCAAGACCATTGCCAAATTCATTCACTCAACTGTACCTGCCACCATTGTTTCGCTCACCACGATCTTTTCCCTCACTTGCCTGATGTGGAGTTGGAGTGCCAAACTCACAATATTGGTCGTTGCGTTGGCTCCCATTCAAATGTACATCGTCAAAACCGCGGGCCTTTTGTTTCGAAAGCAGCAAAAACAATCCAGTAGTACCCAAGACCAGTTCTTCCAGCACCTCCAACACTTAATCCACTACGGTCCGAGTTTATTCCGGATGGAGTCCGCGACACCTTGGCTAAAAAAGGCAAAAGCACTGCTGTCGCAAAACTTTGAGGCACGTCGCGAGAGAAATGAAACCAAACTATTCGCACGAACGCTCCATGGTGTGATTACCTACGCATGCGCCGTGTCGGTCCTTTGGATGGGTACCACGTACTTCATCACGTCGTGGATCACACTTGGCCAGTGTATAGCCTTTGTGTTACTCGTCCCACCCATTCACAAAGCCTGGTTAAAAGTGGTGTCATTCTCTCACTTCAGCCGACAAGCACTTGCCGCAGCAGAGAACTTGGAACCTGCAGGTACGTTCGAAGACGTCACTCAAAACAGCCCTAGTGCTGTTGCTGTTTCGTCCGCTCCTACAACCAAAGCGCACGACATTGAATTTGATGCTGTATCCTTCCGATACCCCAAAGAAACGTCGACGGCAGTTTCAAGCGTGAGTTTTCATTTGACTCCAGGAACGATCTCGGTGATCGTGGGTGAACCCGATAGTGGTAAGTCAACGCTCCTTAAGCTCATGACGCGGGAAATAGTGCCCACCGAAGGTTCCATCGCCGTGGGTGGTCGTGACCTGAAAACAATAGACCTCAAATACCTGAACCGCATCGTCACCATTGCTTCGCAACAGGATGAAGTTCTTCCATGTACTGTCCTGGAGAACATTGTGGGCTTCGATCCAGAACCGGACTGGCGCAAGATCATCGACCTTTCTCAATCGTTGGGGCTACGTGCTCATATCGATCGACTGCCGTATGGTTATCACACACGAGTAGGTGTGGGTGGCGAATTTCTGAGTAGGTGTGAAATCCGAAAGCTAATGATTGCACGAGCGTTTTACAGTGATCGGCCCATTATCCTTCTTGACGATCCTACTACTGGTTTGGATAGGAGCACTCAACACGCGCTGGCGAGATTGCTCGTGAATGAGAAAGCGAAGGGCAAAACAATCGTTCTTGTTGCCAATAATGCACCGACACTAGTTATCGCAGATCAAGTTCTGGTATTGGAAGCAGGCAGGCTATCTGCGGCTCAAGCCACCCCGGTCATAAACTTTCAATAGGGCTGATCACGCGACCAACCGCCTGATCTTTAACGTGAGGAATCGAGCGATATGACAGCAGATTTGACTCTAGGATCGAAGGTTGCGACTTTAAAAACCACCCTTCAAACCAGTCTTCAGTGCCTTGTCGTATTTCGCCTTATTGAACTTATACAAATAGGGTGCTTTGTGCGCGCCGCCCGTCTTTCGCTCCTTCAATCTTTCTAAGATTCCGAGCCCGAGCATCTTCTTTTGAAAATTACGCCGGTCAAGGGACCGCCCCAAAATCGTTTCGTACAACTTCTGCAATTCCGGCATCGTGAAGCGCGCCGGCAACAACTCGTATCCAATAGGATGATCGTTCAAACTTTGCCTGAGACTCCTCAGAGCAGTCTGGAAAATTTCATTGTGGTCATATACCATCTTAGGCACAGAGTCCACATCCCACCACGTGCATTCGTCGGAAAAGAGATCTGCCTCAGGATGCACCTTAGAAAATTCAACCAAGGCATAGAACCCAACGGTAATGAATCGTTCCATCAACCAACTTTCACTGCCCACATGACGGATTAACTCCTTCTTCCGTTCCCGCTGTGGGTCGCTAAATACATGAAACTGTTGAAAGAAAATGTTGCTGAGCCCCGTACGCTCCTTCACCATTCTAGCAACCGACTCTTCAACCGACTCATCCAGTTTGACAAAACCACCCGGTAGGCACCATGGCCCGTTATTCTTCCACTTCAACAAGAGCACACGCAACTCATTCTCGTGGAAACCAAAGATGACGCAGTCCACCGAAACATGGCGGAGATATGTTTCTTGACCTTTTTCTATGAATTCTTGCCCCAAATCAGGTGTCTGTTCAGTCATGCCTCTTGTATAAAATTACGTTTG
>JBGAGB010000044.1:0-36721 GCA_044226945.1 Cyclobacteriaceae bacterium
GTGGCGGTGCCGCCGCGCGAGCCGTAGTATTGCATGTCGGTGAACAGCACGACCGACCCCGCGAGGTGGTCATTGTCATCGACGGCGACGAGCAGTTGCGTCCCGGGTTTTTCGGCGAGGGCGCCCACGTTGCGCAGCATCTTATAGTATTCCGGATGTTCCTCTGGCCGGTGGAATCCCTCGAGTTCAGAGTACAACCTCACAGTAAGGTCGCCGATAGCTTCGTATTCGGATGGGAGGGCTGGGCGGATGGTCATGAGGGGGGAGGAGTTTGGGTAAAAATAAGGAATTGGAGGGGTCAGGCCCATGCATGAACTTCTTCAGCCTCATTTTCTGGATCAAAGCGAGACTTTTGATCGTCAATTCTTGGGGATGACGAAGAAAGAGTTTGATTATCGAGCTTGTGAAGAAGCGAGAAGAGCCCTACTGCAAAAACTTAATGCGGGGCTGGCGGAAAGAGATAGAGCATTTCTTTTGAATTTTAATGACGCCTCGCCTGATTGGTCTCTGTTCCCCAATACAGGAATAGAAAATCTTTCGGGTGTAAGGTGGAAACTTCAGAACATTCAAAGGCTGAAGATTACAAACCCCGGGAAGCATCGGCAGTCGATGGAAAGTTGACGAAGCCTTTGAGGTGAATCTACTTGATGGCAACCCCTATGGGACTGGCCGTCACTACTTCCTTTCAACCACCTTATTCATCGGAAAGCGCCACTCAAAGGAGCCGGCGGGTGTGGTTACGATATGCATGATCCAACGAGTGGAAGGTCCGTAGAGTAGTAACGTGCAGACATCCGTGGCAGTAAAATAGTTGCCGGTTGACGCGAGGTGGGTGTGTGCTCCGCCGACGATCGGTCGTCCTGCTTCGTCCTTGCCAGTTTTCAGACGCATCATGCCTTCATGAATCTTTTCGACTTTATCTAGTTTAAGACGTCGATTGAAGGTGATTAGGTAGTCGTTTCCGATAATCACCTCGCCTTGGTTCTTGGGGCCAGTGAGGATATAAACGCGGTTGCCGAGGGTGTCGGATAGTGGCACGAAGTTATAATCGGTGTCAGGGTAGAATTTGAAAACCCCGTGCTTGTTGCTATTTACTTCGGCTAGTGCGGCTTGTCGAATGGTCCACAACTTGGTTTCCTTTTCGGAGAGTGCTCGTTCTTGGGTATCGACGGATGCATTCTTGGGTAGGCGTGTCTCGTCGAGTCGGATGGTGGCGAGGATGACAGGCGGACTTTCATTCGAGACAAAGACGCACACGTTCCCGATGCTGTCGGCGTACGACAAATATCCCTTCGCACGACTCACTTTCTCTGGACACCTTTCGAGAAACGTATCGGATCCATACCACGACGTGATTTCGCTTTGAAAGAGCCGGTTCCCTTCGTCAAGTATTGCCTGTTGTTCGGGAGTTTGGGCGATGGCGTGGGTCGCGCAAGTGACTAAAACCAGTGCGGTGACAGACTTTGAAATCATAAGGGTAGTTCAAATAAGCAGTGTTCTTTTGTCAACTCAGAAATACCATGTGGTGATGGACCCTCTATTTCACTTTTTCTCCTCGTTTTACTTTACGTGTGGTACCCCTGTTCACACGTTTTGCAAGTACAGCCTTAGGTTTGATCTCTTCTCCATCTAGAATTCGCCCCAGTTTAACTCCTAAAGCAGTTTGCAACTTCGAGATAGTCTCGATAGTCAAGTTTTCTTGACCCCTTAATATTCTGCTGATCTGTTGTCGCGAGACACCCATCTTATTTGCTAACTCTACTTGAGTCATGTTCCTATGATCAAGCACTTCTAGAACAGCGAAGGCCACATTCGAAGACATCTTCAACCATTCCCAATTTTTCTTATCGTACTCCAAATTTTCTCTCCACTTTGATGTAGGATTTTTGCTGGCCATCTCGGCTATCTTCTTTTCAATTCGATCCTTATCAATGCTCATAACTTAAGATTCAAGATTGTTTTTCACTACGTTAAGTTTATACAACTCCATTTTCAGATGCGGACGGTTCATCTGATTGGTTATTTTAATCGCGCCACCGGTAATAACATAAGACTTGCCGTATTTCAATGCGTACAGTCTTATTAGGCCTTTTCTCCGAGCGCCCTTTGCCTTCAATTTTTGAAGTTCGTATCTCGGCCGGTCGGCTTCGCGGTTATCGAGTGGAAGGAACAGTATTTCGACTTCGTTTTCAGAAGTGCCTTGCGATAAACGAAGTAGTTCGTTTCGAATGTCTTTGGCTTCTTCTTTAACTTGGTCGATGGCCATCTTCACTGATAATAACGAGTCGAACCGCCTTAGATCTTCCCGATGCTGAATAAAGAATTCACGAAGCCATTCTGAATGCATCCATTTGTTAATGGCTTTGTCGAATTCGTTCAGACCGTCAAAGGCAAAGCCCTCGTCGTTCTTCGAAACTTCCGATTCTCCAAACTGAACTGCGAAAAAGAACCCTTCATTCTCCTCAAATATACGAATTAGATTCATCGAGTTAACCTATATGATTACAATAAGGACAAAGCAAGATTTGGGAAATCCTGTTGCCCTTAGGGGATTCGTCTAAATTCTGATATAGATAGTTAGGTTTTCCAGACGCTTCTTCCCTTGGCATTGGCGCCGGTAAGGCTTTGACGTCACTCAGTTTCAGTGGGTGGGGGAGTCTACTGCATTGTCAACCTTTGAATAGCTTATGTAATACTCCGCATTTCTAGACCAGGAGACTCGATTTCTTAGTTAAACTTGTTTCACTCATGCGGCCAGAAGAAATTTCACGGACGGGAAGCAAGAAGATTGCGTGAACGAAGGATAGTG
Organism: Cyclobacteriaceae bacterium; assembly: GCA_044226945.1. Lineage (GTDB taxonomy): Bacteria > Bacteroidota > Bacteroidia > Cytophagales > Cyclobacteriaceae > ELB16-189. The sequence goes on from JBGAGB010000044.1 coordinate 2,810, forward strand.
TGCACCTTTGCGCTCTTTCGGATCGCAGATGAGATTGACTGACACACTATACCAACTTGCACTTGAGTTTATCGATAACCGAATAAAGACCATTCGACAAGCGATTGCAGAGACACAGGATTCTGCATTCCAGGAATCGAAAAGCAGTGCAGGCGATAAATACGAAACAGGGCTGTCGATGATGCAGCTCGATATGGAAAAGCTGGCGGAGCAATTGAACGAGTCCATCCGCACCCGCGATTCATTGCAACAAATAAAAGCATTCGAAGACTTGAATGGCAACGGCATCCGTCCCGGTAATGCTGTCGAAACATCGCAAGGGAATTTTTACATCGCGATCAGTGCAGGTCAACTCAAAGTAGACGGACAGACTTACTTTGCCGTGTCGCCCGCAACACCGATCGGTTCAAAGCTAATGGGACTAAAAGTCGGCGAAGGATTTACCTTCAACGGCAAAAGCTACACGGTCGACAAGGTCCACTAGCGAACAAGACCGACCGGGCCCGGACGAGGCCTTTGATCGAAGCCTTGTAAACTTGGTAAAAACCCGATATTTATCCGGCCCGAATTTGGTAAACTCGCAGGGTGACCTTATCCTGATCTATGTTTACCAACTACCTCAAAACCTTCCTGCGTTCACTTCTTCGCTCCGGGACTTATTCGATCATCAACATTTTTGGTCTCACGCTCGGGATCACCACTACGTTGCTTATCGGCCTCTGGATAAACAATGAGATTACCTTCGATAGACATTTCGCCGACGTCGATCAGATCTATGAAGTGATGAATAACCGGGTCTATCCCGACGGACAGGTTGAAACATGGTATTCAACGCAAGGTTTGATTGCAGGCGAACTCGTTGCAAATTATCCGGAAGTTGAAACGTCAGCACGGATAGACTGGCCGGTGTCTTTGTTACTTAGCAACGGCGATCAGGGGTTGATGCAAAATGTTTTGTGGGCCGATCCGCAGATCATGAAGGTATTTTCTTTTAAGGTCCTTGAAGGCGATCCTCTGAACCCTGTTCCCAATAACAACTCGATCGTTATTACCCGTTCTGCTGCCCAACGTTACTTCCCTTCCGGGGGTGCTATAGGAAAAGTATTCCGCCTCGACAACAAACACGATCTGCAGGTGACTGCTGTTGTAGAAGACAATCGTCCAAATTCCTTTTTCTATTTCGACGTGATTGCTCCATACTATCTTTTACTGGAACGGAAACCGTGGGCCGAGACCTGGGACAATGAAGAAAGCCTGACGTTTGTTAAAGTGAAATCAAATACAGATGTCGATGCATTGAATGCAGGGATAAAAGACATGGTTAAAAAACACTGCAGCAATTGTATCAGCGAAATCTTTTTGTATCCATTCGGTGACCTTCATCTATACGGGAATTTCAATAATGGCAAGGCAGATGGCGGACGGATTGCTTATGTAAGAATAATTTCATTCATCGGCTTCTTCATCTTATTGATTGCTTGCATCAACTTCATGAATCTTGCCACGGCACGATCATCGATACGTGGCCGCGAGATTGGCGTTCGAAAAGTGGTTGGTGCATCGCGCCGATCAGTCTCTCTTCAATTTATCGGCGAAGCCACGCTGATGGCGCTCATGTCGACGGTCATTGCAGTTGCAGCCACCCAAATGTTATTGCCGTACTTTAACACCATAACCTCAAAAAGCATTTCGATCGAATATTCCCCGCTGTTCTTCGGAGGCGTAATCGCGTTCGGCTGTATTGTTGGCTTGATGGCCGGAAGTTATCCTGCTCTTTATTTGTCGGCAATAAAAGCCGTGGCGGTATTGAAGGGACAGAATCATTTTGGCGGAGCACGTCTTCGTCAATCGCTCGTTGTGTTTCAATTTATGCTTGCGGTCGTCCTCATGATCTGCAGTGTGGTCGTGTATCAGCAACTCGAATTTATCAAGAAGACGAATCTTGGTTTTGATCGAGAGAATGTGATTGGTTTTACTTTGCGCGAAGGCGTATCGAATAACAAGAATGCATTCAAGAATGAAGTGTTGAAAAGTCCGGCAGTCAGGAGCCTGACGTTCTCAGGCAGGGGAACCAACCCATTTAATATTTCGGCACACAACTCCGCTATTTTCTGGCCAGGCAAACCTAAGGATGATGTCACAAACTTCAGGATCGTTTTTACCGACAAGGATTTCGTATCAACGATGAATATGACCATTGTTGAAGGCCGCGACTTTGTTGATGACGAAGCGGATTCAATGAACTACCTTGTAAACGAAAAGGCTGTACAAATAATGGGTCTGAAAGACCCGATCGGAACGCCGGTGGTAGTCGAAGCGGGAGACCCGGGCTACATTGTTGGTGTTATCAAAGACTGGAACAATCAGAACCTGCAGAGCGAGATTGAACCCGTAATCGTTTTATCTCTTCCTAGGGCGTCGGGGTCAGCCTTCGTGAAAATTGAGAATGCGTATGCCAAAGAAGCGATCGATGCCATCGCAGCGGCACAGAAAAAATTTGATCCTACCTATCCCTTCGATTACTATTTTCTCAACGATGAATTCGAAGACGAATATCGAAGCGAAAATTCCCTTCAGAGTCTCTCGCTTGCGTTTACGGTCATCGCCATCTTGATATCTTGTCTCGGGTTGTTCGGGCTTGCTTCTTTCACAGCGGAAAGACGGACAAAAGAGCTGGGCATCCGGAAAGTGTTGGGCGCGAACGTTCCTCAACTCATCAGCATGCTATGTTACGATTTTATCCGGCTTGTGCTGATCGCAGTCATCATTGGTGCTCCATTCGCATGGATGCTGATGGATGAATTCCTCAGCGGATACACGTACCGCACTAACATCTCGTGGTTTGTATTCGCATTCACAGCGTTCGTGTTGCTTGCGGTCGCAATAACAACTGTTGTATGGCAATCGCTGAAAGCGGCGCTCACCAATCCGGTTGTGTCGTTACGAAGCGAGTGAGGGGACTTCAGAATCTTTAAAGGCTTTTCTTGGTTTCGGATTTAACGTCTGGAAAATCTCCGGTTCTGCAACATATCCACGCAAAGTGACAACCATGCCAATAGTCACCTTGGCATCGGCGCTGGTAAGGCTTTGATGTCACTCGGTTTCAGTGGGTGAGGGAGTTTACTGTTTTGTCAACCTTTGAATAGCTTAAGGAGGGGCTCTGATGATTTTGGCATAAATGGCCAAGGCTGAATATGCTTCTAAATTCGCGCCTGCCTGCCGATAGGCAGTTTGTAGTGTTATAAGATTTAATAATTGCCCGCCTTCGCCCTGAAGGGCTACGGCGGACGGAGTGGAGCTGCAGGGGCTCTTATGATTTTTCGCCGATTAAGTGGTGGCGCTGGTTTGCAGAGATCAAAGAAGGCCAAACACCGTATCGCATACTGGCTCTTCGAATTACGAAGGTAGTGGAAGAGGGTGAGGGAGACAAGGATATAGCTAAATAGTTACCTAGTTGTATTTTGAATTTGCTGACGAGAGAATCTTTCGATGTTGTCTATTATTAGGGATTCAATTCTATGCAAATCACCATAGATGTTTTCGTTCATCCTGAAATCGCATCGAATACATTCTGTATGTGGAGATAGAAATTCGTCTTTAAATCTTAAACCTGAATCGCATTTTGGACAATACGCTTTAAAGTCGACAATTTGATGCTTCTTGATATCATCTCGCCATGTGTAATTCCACGACCATCTATAACCTATAATATTGTCACCAGTGTGAGTGAGATAGTTAAATCCAGGTGACTTCCGAGTTGTGACTGTGCCGTAAACCGCAATAGCAATAAATAACCCTAGTATTAATAACAGGACAACCCAGACTTGCAATTCATAAGTAAAGATTGAAATAAGCAAATCCCAGAACCGCCTCACAATGTTGATGAGCGTTGTAGTGACAGGAACAGACTTAGTCCAATCAATGACGAAGGTTATGATTGGAGATGAAATGAGCGCAGCGAGGATGGTTATTTTTTCGTTTCTATTGAATGCCATACTTTCAGTTCTTTTGACACTTCGGGGTTAGCGACGAATCAAATTTGCGCAAATCAGAGGCATTATTCCCATTGATCAGTCGTTCTGTTTTTAACAAATAGATCACGGGAATTGTCTGGATTTTTTTCGAGACGAGCCTCAAAGGCGCGATGAATCCAATCCTGAACATGAGCACTGTTTTCGGACCAACGATATAACTTCGAGTAACCGCATTCAAAATTGTCGTATAGACGCGGCGGAATTGTATGCTTATTAATCTCTGGATTTCCTTTAGTGTCGAGTGTTACGGGATAGGACGGCAAGAATATTCCAAGTAGGCCCGACCTAGGATTCAGCGCAGAGTCACGAATGCTTGAGCTGATCTCCCAATCAACGTGTTTTCTTTGCCAAGTATCCTTACCAATGAGAACTATAGTAACAGATGAATCTCGCAGATATTCATCCCGAATTTTTTGCCTTATCGTCTCAGTCTTCAAATTAGGATCGATATCTCCTATCTGAACAGATTTATTAATCAGGATTTTTTGGTCGGTCACGAACAGAGCTTCAAATCTATTTCTAAAATGTTCGTCCGCCGGACAATGATGGTAACTAATGAAAACTTTATGAATTTGACTTGCCATTTGAATTGAATTTTGCAGCTAGGCCCTTTAGAATTAAGGAAATGATCTCCGGTAAATGAGGGGATTTTGAAAGGCGTTCGTTTTCGTCGACGCTTAGTCCGTTATTGAGTCCTTCAACTCCAATCTTACTAAAATGTTTCGCTACTTCTTCAAAGTCAATGTTTGATTCCGTCTTCGGTTTGTTCTTATTGAAGAATTCGATGGCTTGTTTTGATAATGAACTGCTTGGGCTCTGAATAACATCAAGTGAGCCAGTCATCATTTTATAAATAGCACTTGCGGCGCCACCGAAAGTTCCGATTAAAAAGATTGGCTGATTTTTATTAGATGCTAAGTAAATCTCTTCTATAACACCCGGATATTTTCCTTTATACTTTGTAATCGCCCCACCCAATGCTATGTGTGCATTGGAGCTTTCGATCATTTTTTCCCTCATATAAGTTAACGCCCGCGCCCATACATAGTGATGCTTAGGCTCCTTAGGTTGCAGGTAATTTTTCCGTGATAATGTGGACGTAATGTCGGCTGGTAAACCGGGTTGATGAACTTCTATTTTTTCGGAAAATGAAGCTTTGAGTTTTGTAGTTAAGCCTTTATCGTTAGGCCAATTCACATAACTGTGAAAATGAGGCGTGTTGTCGCGATTACTGTACGCCTCAACCAAATCGATCAGAATATTTGTGAATCCATTTTTTCGGAAATCTCCGCCGTACATCAATTTGCATTCGGCAGAAAGTAAATGCCGTGCTATCTCTATTTTTGCGTCTATAAGATGAGATTGTCCATATCCCAATTTTTCTAGATCCTCGCTTTCTGAGATCGAGATTTGAATAACTCTTCCCCGCAAGACATCATTTATTTTGGTATTCATTTCGCATTCAGTTCTTGATGAGCAAGCAGTAAAGTTGGTGTGAGATAAGAATATTCTTCGGACACTTCTGACAATAGGTTCATTTCTTCTGCAGTCAGAGGTGGATCTGGATAGATAATAATCTTCCCTTTAGTTGAAGAGTTAATTGCCTTTTCTAGAAGCGTCAAAAGTTCTGGTGCGCTTGAAAGAGTCTTCGGCGTGCGTGTGTGTGTTATGGAAGTAAGACCTTTGATGTTAGTTATATACCTGTAGATGTAAGTGTACCGTAGAATTTCCTCGATGGTGTGACTGACTATTTTTTCTAAATGCTTAGTAAGGTTATTTTTTGACGGATTCTTCCAACGGATTGTCGGCACATTTCCCAGATATGGAAAACTACGCTCCTCACCAACGTCAATTGCGTTAACCACTACAACCGGCTTATCGGCTTTCTTCGCTCGCAGTACTTCCCATCTACACCACTCCCTTGATGAATATGAGTCAGTTTGAATTACCAATAACGCTGACTTCTCGATGTTCGACTGAAGTTCGTCTTCGAACTTGAACCCTGGAGCGATGTCGATCTTGTCAAAAAATGTTTTGATTGGTTTATTGGCATCAATAAACTTTTTGACTTGTTCCGCAATCTTTGCTCCATCGCGCTTGGCGTGACTTATAAAGAGATTTACGGGTTGTTGACTTGACGGCGTTTTGGAATATTTATCTTCAATTCTTGGTTTATCTAAAAGTATCCTGCAAAGTTCATGACTCAATTGACTTAAGAGGTAATCAGACTTTTCTTGAACGTCTCCTTTTACATCATGAAGTCTGATAAAGTTATTGTCGGAAGCCGCTTTTCCAAGGTTTGTGAAGTTCGCGCTTATAGACACTGCAAAGATCCGATTCCGACTACTGTTTTCAGGGTCGACTTGTTGAATGAGCTTATTTGCATAGCCCTTCCAGTTTACAATGAATTCGTCGTCGACCAAAAGAACAATGGCATTATTCTCCGCCTCTTTTAAATCAATTGATAATGGTTCATTTGAATCAACAGCTTTTGAGCGGTAGAAAACCGGAATTCCGATTCCTCTCGACAGCGGTTGCGTAATGTTGCGCGTATATCTCGAATAAATATTTTCGGCATACGTTTGGCCATCTTTGAACTTTGAATGCCAAACGACAAATATGTGCAGCGGTGCTTTATACATGCTTTTGAATTACCCTGGATCATTAACGTATGCATCCATTACAGTTGCAAGAACGTTTGACTCATTTGGATCCGACATCATCCTGCTCTCAAGTAGCATTTGTTTGCCCTTGCCCGACAGAAAAGCCGCAACGTTATTCAAATCGTCAATATCTCTTACCACCTGAATGGTTCGAATATAAGCTGGCAACGACCCAATTTTTATGCCTTTCAAACATAGAGCCCTCACGTCGGTTTTATCGTATCCATAACCAATCTCGAAAGGCACCCATTTTGAATCCAAGGTGTTGGGTGAAATCACCACCAGCATATGACTGCTATTATTGATCCCCTCTAAAATAGCTTGAGTAAGTAATTTCGGATTTGTTTCTTGATATTGGAATTTGAGAGACTTATCGTACTCATCGAAGTATACATCTATACCCAGTCCAAGCAAGAAGTCTGCTATCCTTTTAGCGGCTACTTTATCTGCTCTTTGATACGAAATGAACACACATTTGATTCCTGATGCCAGTAGTTGATTTCGAGATTCGAATACTGTGGATTTGTCAGCTCTATTAATGGCCATGATATTAATTAATTGATTGACGTTTCAACATTTCGACTGCCGTTGGAAATTGCTCGATAACGATGTTGTCCCAAGTTTCAAGTCCTTTTTGCACCGGATCTGATAATAGTCTTAGGTAGATTGAACGTTGATACCTAATGGGGTCGTGATTAATACCTAGGATCAAAATCATTTCGTTGATCTTTGCTTGTTTAACATCGGGAAGTGTGGTTTTAGCAACAAAAACATGGAGCTTGGTATTATACTCTAAAAGAGTGAATTCATCATAGTCAGGAGAATCGGGTTTCAAAATAGGGTCCACATTTTTCGAATTCTTACTTTTAGCGTTCACGGTAGGATCAACCATAAAAAAATTATCCCACAACCAAGCCTTATTTTCCTTTAATGTCGGATCAAAATGATCTAATTGACCTGAGAAGGTTGGTATAGTGTTATTAGGGAGAGTATATCTATTTTCACTCCAATTCACATCACTAAAGAAATTTTCTGTACAAAGTATTACCTCAGTGTATGCACACAAACCTTTCTGGCAATGGAAAAGATTCATTATTATGTCATAGTAGTATTTTCCGTTTGATGACGTATACTTTGGATGATTCTCTTTCGAGTCTTCGAATTGTTTCTGCCAGGCATGATATTCCGATGATAAATTACAAGCCTTATTAATCTTTTTCATCTTCGGTAAGTGTGGTTAAATCCAGCATCTTCGCCAGTTTCGAGTATTCAGCATATACAGTCACCTTTTCTTCCTTGGTCTTTAACCGCTTTAGACGACTCTCAAGCGATGCTAACTCCATAAGTTTTTCAGTTCGCTCATCACCTCCTTCAACTTTCATTCCGAGCATAAGTTTGAAAATTGAATCCCATCGGAGAAACCTAGGGTTCTTAACATAGTTGGCTACCGCTCGGTCACCATCATAATATTTTTTTGTTTTAATTCGATGAAGTCGCTTATCGAAATCCAATTCAACAATCTCCCAAGGATCAAATGCTGAGGCGATAATAGGCGAATGAGTAGCGAAGAAGAATTGACTGTCTGGTGCCATTTGAGTATAAATATTCGGCACGAGAAGCTGAATATCTGGGTACAACGATGCTTCTGGCTGGTCAAGGAGAATAATGCTATTCTTTGGTTTTAGAAAGAACAACGGAATACTCGTGTAGATTATTTGTTTTGTCCCAGTGCTGAGAAATGGCAATTTGATGTGCTGCCCCTGTTGAGTAAGGATGAAGAAGTTCTCTAAGTTCTTTCTTGCCTCGCTGTCTTTGTGATAGTATTTCTTGACATCCGTTTCTACCGTTAAGCCGATTTTATCCAGGATTTCACTCAGGAAATTTTCGGCAATTTCTTTGATTGGATTTGGGTTCTGTTGTTCCCATTTGATAATATCTTGTACAAATTCTTGACTCCTAGACGTGTCTGTTTTTGCTTTATCAAGATATTCATTAGATACCTTGCTATGTTTCTCTACATAGGTATCGACATTCTGGAACACAAGAGAAGAAATACTATTAATGTCGGCCGTGGTTATATCCCAGATCCTAGCAGATTTTTTATTATCGATAATTCCTTTCGTCTTCTCAAAATCATCGACTCCCGTCGGAATAGGAGTTGCATCAGGAGGAATTACATTGAAAGGGAACGAGATTAAAATAGGCGATGGACCGTTTACTTTATTTTCAAGATCTTTGTGGAATCCTGAGTTTTGTGTAAAGCCGTTCTTTTTATACGCAAAACCTTCGCGATCACCTCCATGTGGAGATTTACAGATGCTTTCACCGTCGATCTCAAAGTAAATTTCAACGCTATTTTGCCCAAGGCGGTCATGATCGATAATTTCCCTGTTTAAGCCTTTACCATCGGCAGTGAAGTATTTGATTAAATTTAGAATACTTGTCTTTCCTGTCCCGCTTTGGCCAATAAAACACACTTTATCGAGTGGCTGCCCTTCTTTAACATGACCTTTTGGGTAAGTTAAATCCAACTCTAACGAGGGGTCAAAATGGAGATAGTCGTTGAATTTTATTTTTGATATTTTCATAGACTATTGATTTAGCCACAAACCATGCAATTGGGATCTCGTTGAATCTTTGCTCCGTACCACCTTAGTATTGATGGCTTGTTAAAATTGAATTCAAGTTTAGCCCACGACTCATATACATTTTCTCTTCTGTTAGCCCAGATGTAGAAATCTGAAACGAGGTCCTCTTCTAAGCTCTTAATTCCGCTGTCCAGACCTTTAGATAATTCCACCAGAACAAGTTTGACAATGAAATTTGAAATAGGAGCTATGTCAGATGACAATCCAACTTGGACGACCGTTTGAATTTCCTTTTCGCTTGTGTAGTCTGGTAAGATTTTTTTTGCCTGGCTTTCTTGTGAGACCTCCTCATCATCACCGCCGTCCTGCCTGATGTCTTGAGAGTATAAGCAGCTATAACATGGACCCTCAAATGGACGTACCCTTAGAACATCGCCTCCAATCGCTCTGGTTATGGCCCGACCAAAGAATGCAGGGATTTTCCATTTGAGAGCAATTTCATTAATCAGAAAGCGGCTTTGATCGTTATCTGACGCACAAACAATCGCATCTACCTTTGACAGAGCTTCAAAACATAAGTCACGGTTATTGTTTACATCTATCTCAAATGTCTTGATATCCGCGTGCGGATTCTTTTCCAGAATGGCATCTCTAACAGCGTGAGTTTTTAACCGCCCTAAATCACTTACACCGCAAACGTGTCTCGCGACATTTGACAACTCAAGGCGATCAAAATCCATTAGAATAAACCCCGCAATTCCAGCCTTTGCCAATTCGATAGCTATTGGAGAACCTCCGCTTCCAAGGCCGATTATTCCAACCCTCTTTTTGGACAATATTTCAGTCTCTAGCAAGCCCTTACTTCTTGAATACAAATTGGATGCTTCGGGAATAATGTGAATTTCGCATTCAATTGTTTCTGAATGAGTTTTCAAAACTGCTTTGGTGACGGCAGTTCTTGATGAATTACTAAAGACAAATAGTCTTGGCAGCTTATCAGTACCGATTTCAGAAATTGAATCGTTAATATTGGATCCATTTTCAATGAGGAAAACACACTTTATTGGATTCCCCTTCGGATTGTTCAAACTCTGAGTCGTGTGAGCATGAATAACTGTGTTGTTATCTATTCCGTAAGCAACTCCTTCAATGAGCTGCGTACTTTTTGACAGCATCTTCAATTCGCCTTCGCGGACGAACAGCAAAGGACGTTTATGCTTAAATGAAGAACCCATCTTTGTAGATTTGGTCGACAACAATTTCATTGGCTTTATCAGCTTCTTCAGGATTTTTCATAACCAATTCGCCTGTCGTTGGATCGAATGTTAATTTCTTAGCGGATTGATTTGCGTTTTTCTTAGTTAATTCTTCCTGGATTTTCTTTGGATCTTTTTCGCTTGGCATATCTTCTGATTTATTGTTGATGAGGTAAGTACTTGTCAAGAGGCAAACCTGTTGATTTATGTCCTTCGAGAGCCTCTAGCCATAACCTAGCTTTTATTAGGACGTTGTAGAAAGTCCGGTTCGGATTCCAATGAGTGGATTTATAAGTGCAAATTTTCGGATATCCATCTCGGGGGTTTAGCAGATGCATTGTAGCACTAGCATCATAAGCAGTTAGTGACCTTCCCCAATAGTCAGTAGCCGGAGATGGATAGGTAATTACAACCTCAGGTACTGAATTTGGCATATCGGATGGAACGTACAATCTCAATGAATACAGCGCTTTAGAATTTGTATACAGACTTCCTTCAATACATAGCTGAGTTCCGTAGGTCTTAAGGACGAAACGTGGAAAGTACCTTTGTACAATCTCCCATTCCCGATTTAATCGATTCTGTTGCTCGGTGGACCAACTCATGATAAATGTTCAATTTTAAAGTCTTCTTGTTTTGTTATGATTCTAGTCGAAAGCAGTAATTGCCTAACTCGTTGATCAATTTTTTTCTTGCCTGCGAAAAGGGTTCTGATAAATCCGCCATCGCTAGTCGAGCTTTCAATTTGAACTGTCGGGGATACTTGAGGGTAAGACGTTGGAAAAATGATTTTTATAGATTGACCGTGCCAACTGAACGACAAAACTATTCGGGTATCATTCAATTGTAATATTTCTACGTCACTCACCTGCTTGTTGGCAGACAAAGAGTCGAACGCCTGTTTTAAGAATTTCTTGCCTTCTGTTTTCAGCCAATACGAATCAGAATTAAAGGAAGGTTTGACATTATCGTCATCAGCTGAAATTTGTCCGTGGTTTTTCTCTTCGACTGTCTCTATTTCTGGTATAGTTTCTAGAGTTGTGGAGATACTTTTTTCTTGACTCTTTTCCACGTCAACAGACGTTAACTCAGGATCAGCATTTAGTCGTTTCCTAATAGGACTTATTCCCTCGATCACGTCCCATGCGCAATCGATGTAATAATTTGGATGTCCGTTGATGAAAAGAAACCCATTAATGCTCACCGACGAATCTCGGTTGATGTTACCAATCGAGATTAAGAAACGCGGAATATTCTGCGATTCAAGTGTTGTACGCATGGTGTTAATGTCGCCCCCACTTGGATGCGCCAAACTTAAAGTATGATGAGAATGCCACGCCCCAATGTGACGTACATTTTTATCCATTCCATTGACCAGATTTCCCCATGTTCGCAGGTAGCTGACGTCTTGAATGAAAGAAACGGATGTTCTCTTAGCATTCTGCCCTGGTCCGATAGCAAATTCGATAATTGGAATGCCTTCTTTACTCCAATACCCGAATAGATCACCTCCTGTTTCTAACGTTGGATAATCCATGATCCATCGTTGAATAAAATCCAGTTCGCTTTGATGGATTATCGCTTTCACGGAATTGCGAGAATTCATTGAGTTTAAATATTTGAAGAAAAAGTTGGACAAAACACCAATCAACCAAACACCCTAAGCGTTGGTGAAAATCAGAGTTTGTAATGTCTTGGATTCGAGATGGGCTCGGGGTTCGAATCTAAAAAAGACATTTAAATATAGAAGATTTTGGCCTCAAATCAATGCTAACCTCTTTTGAGAACTATTTTAGCTTTTCGCTAGCGTTTTTTCTGAAAATCAAAATCGTATTCAATAAGATCTACAGGGTGGACACCTAGACCTTTAGCAAGTTCAAAAAGAGTAGTAAGATTAAGGTTGGAATCTGCGTCACGTTCCAGTCTCCCGATTTTTGCGTATTCGACATCGCATAAGTAAGAGAGGCCGCGTTGGCTCAAACCTTTCTCTTTTCTAAGTCTGAGCAAGTTCTCTCTGAATTGCTGCATTCTCTTTTTATCTCTAGGCTTCATGGCTGTTTCGCTAGAGCAAGCTGAAATAAAAAGGTAAAAAAACTGACGCACGATCGTGCCTCAAAGTTATTCTTTAGCTATATTCGCATATGCGGAATTGGAGCGGATGCTCTAATTTCGTGGATACATACTTAGTAGGTATCCGCACTTAAGATACTCGTTTCCGAAAACTGGTAATTTTCAATCTGCTACGAGGCAATAAGTGTGGTGCTCACGTCATTGGCGTGGGCCCACTTATTCGTAGCAGGGTATACCAGTACCTCGGAAACGATAAGTTGGGTTCCACGCCATCTTTTTGAACCCAGCTCATTCATCTTTCACTTGTCAACTTTTTTGAATGAGGTGCTATTGGTCATGAATTACTTTGATCTATCAGATGCAGAATTAATGTCCCGTCTCAAGCAAGACGACCGACTTGCATTTGAAACGATCTATTGCCGACATGCTTCTGACTTGTTTAAGTGCCTCAGTCGGAAAATCGACAGCAACGATGATTTCGAAGAAATCCTGATAGACGTATTCGTCACACTTTGGATGGACGGGCAGTTAGCCACCAGTGAGTTGACTAATTACTTGTCTGCCGCGGTCAACCATCGGATTGTCCTTTGCGCAAGGGATAATCCACGGTCACAACTATTCACCCACCTTAAACAATCATTCCATGAAACGCACGAAGAAGAAAGGCCCAATGAAGAGGAAAGTTGAAGCACCTGACTTAACCGTCACACCCAGGTTACAAGAGGCATTTGTCCGGTTCCTGGAGTATCATCCAGCAAAACGTCTCAGTATTAACCTTCGTAGTTGGCTATTAGAGTTTCTTATGTACGATGGATCGGTTGAGGCCGAATACCTCAGAGATTTGGTTATTGACCTAGATGGGTTGTTTGCCCTCTTACAAGCGATCGAAGAAGAATGGCGAGGCGACGTGTCAGCAGCCGGTTAGAATTTCAGCGGATCCCGATCTGGGGATTCAAAAATCTTTATCGTTCCGTCTTGTGATATTTTGATTGCCAATCCGTTTGACGACAAAACAGACGCGGCGCTTTCTCCTGTTCCTTTTACCCCTGAAATTGTTGCCTTGTTGATGTCAACAATTACGCCGTAATGAATCAAGTGACCATTTTTTGAGAAGACTGTGGCGCCGTCACTACCTAGATATCGAAGAATATGATTAATGAATCTTCTGTCTGAGATGCTAATCTCATGAGTGATGAATCTATTTTTTGTTGCAGCGTTAATGACTAGGTCGATTTCATCCATCCTATCGGGAAACCACATTATTGTGCTAGTCCCACTTTTGGAACATTGCAGAATATAGAAGATCAACGCGTCAATCAACTTTGGATCGCTCGATAGTCTTGTCGATAGCAATTTATGCAAGACGTTATAGTCTCGGAATTTCCATTGATTTTCAACGAATGCAAATTCAAACCCTTCCGCTGTGTTGACTGAAAATAATTTTTCATTTTCAATTTTAAAAAGCGCATCACCACCTTTAAGGGTAAGTGATAATGAATGCGAGTCAAGATAGTTATGTGATGAGTATTCCCCATCGACTATGAAAAGTCGCGTGAAGAGCAAGTTTTTGTTACCGAGGAAGAACGTCTTTTTTCCATCCGCCAAGTACCACATCCTCTTATCGATGTGATTTGTGTTCATGAGCGAAAAAGGCTTGGTGAGCTCGTAGACGTCACCAAAGCGATAAGCTCCTTTTTTCCTTTCGAACTCATGGAATGACTTAGTTATTATGAGACCCGTTGAAAAGAATGACCCTTCAAATGACGTAGTCCTCAGTCGTTGAAAATATTCAATACAGTGACGAACTTGCCGATAGTCATAATAGCCCTTACTGAGGTGATTCGTTAAGACATGTATAACTAGCTCCTCCCCAAGTTCTAGCGTCCCATCTTTAAAGTAACTTGAAAATAATTTTGTGAGCTTACGCGTCAGTGAACTTTCAAAAGTATTCAATATGCTAATCGATTCGGCAATATGTTGTCGTTGTAACGAGAAGCCAATCGCGGAAATTAATTCAAGTTCTTTTAATACTCGGCCAACGATAATCACTTCATCATTACCAATAGGGTAGCAACCTCTTCTGATATTGGCGTGAATGTCAATATTGTATTTTTCTTTGAGCTGCCTACTAGGGTTTGGGAAGGCCTCGACTTTACAACTGAAGAACGAGCTGATCGTTTCAGTGAGTAGTTTTAGACTTCCGTGGTCGTTGAAAACATGCCAGGAATGAGAGTACTTTCTTAGATCTTTGTATTCTTCCATAAAACAAAAAGAACCCACCTCCTTCTTGCGAGGGAGAATAGGCTCTCCACCAATTTATATCCTTTTGAGTCATTTACAAAGAATCAGAGTCTTTCCCCATCTTATTACAGCCTATAGTTGCGGTTACGTCGTTTGCGCTTTTTGTGGGTCACGCGGTAATCGCGAGCATGATATTCGTCACCAACGCCGCTATCAACCCTACCAGGATCGCTGTGGAGTAACGCTCCCAAAAGGCTTTCTTCTGACTTCTCCGAGAAAAGGTCGCCGAAAGTTCGATCTGCGTGTTTAGTTGATCGAGGTGTGCGTTTGTACGTTCTAGCTTTTCCTGGATGCTTTTGGTATCTGCTGCTATCTTGCTTGTCAGTCGCCAACACTCTCTTGTCCTTGCTTCCGTCTGACTGTATAGATTCTGAACTTCCTTCAGGATTAGGAGTACTTCCTGTTGAGTCAAACTTGAGCCTTCATGTCCGGTCATTTGCCGCGTGAATCGCTGCGCCTGCTCTTTCTTGTACACTCGTCTAACTAATGAGTTTGTTTAGTGGGTCGGACTTTCTCATAGAACAAAAAAGCCCTAATCCATTTCTAAATTCGGGCTTACCTGCCGATAGGCAGTTTGTAGTATTCTGTGATTTTAATAATTGCCCGCCTTCGCCCTCACGGGCTACGGCGGGCGGGGTGGAGCTGCAGGGAATCGAACCCTGGTCCAGAGAAGAAGACTGTGTACGGTCTACATGCTTAGTTGTTTTTTGTTTTCGAGGATACCAAGGCAAACAACCGCCTCAAATATCCCTTAGTTGCTGTTGTCTCGACCGCCGTGCGCAACACGCGGCAATCCAGTTTATGCTAAACGACATCGCGGGTTCGGGTCCGCTAAACAGAGATCCCGAGCGATGATGGCCCCTCAACATCTTATGCTGAGGTAAGCAAATCTAACATTCCGTCAGATTAAGCAGCCATGGCGTATTGATTTTCGCCACGTAAATTGTGAGAGCAGTCTTCAAAGCTCTACCCTCATGAGCTTGCATGCGTCATACACCTTCATACATCCTGTCAAAACCGGTCAGCCCCAGTTTTACTTTTCGTGTAACGCGAAATGAAAAGAACGATTCGTGGATGAAACGAAACACAAAGATACGGAAAATTCGGTAGACGTGCGGCGGGTGGCGATGACGGATAGGCGGACGGTTGAAAGATGCGGGGAAGTCAGGTAAGGGTACGCACTTGTAAAGTTGGCTCCCGGATCACCGACAAATATTCCAGAATTGTGCTGCGATGGCACATTCTTGGAATCTCTAATCCCGGATACTTATTTTTTAACTTGTTGTAGGGTTCTTATTGGAGTATTTCCTACTAATTTCAACTCATCATGAAGCCATTGACTCGAACCTCCTTCAAAATATTCATTGTTCTACTGCTCTTCGCGTGCGGCGAAAAGCGGCCCATCTCTCAGGAACCCGTAGCCACCAGTTGTGGAAACTATTTTGAATATGATCAGGTAGAACACTTCCACTTTACCAAAAGTTCTGATCTACTCGTAGGATTTGAAGATCGGATTCACGATAGTCCAGAGAATGAAGTGTTGTTTCGTATCGTGTTTTCTAACGAGTTAAAGGCCCTGAAAGATACCGTGGGACTGATCGGAATGGAGACGGTCGGTTTCGAGAAATTATCGGTAGGCAGAGAGTATTTTAAGGAAATAAACAAAGTGTTTTGCCGAACGCCAGCGAATGCGATCCCAGCAAGGATGTGTATCCCAACGTATCGCGATGTACTTATCTTTCGTCGAAATGGACGTATCGTTGGTTTTGCAAGGGTATGCTTTGAATGTACCATCTACTCCTTCGTAGGCACTGTAACCGGACCCGACGTTTACGTTAACGGTGTATATCTCATGCGACTCAGGAACGCATTGGGATTGCCAAGTGAGTAGTTCACTCACCAGATGGTGAATGAAGCTGGTTATGCATACTTACCAAGTTATGAGTACAGTGTTTTCTACAGTAGGAAGAGGAATATCGGCGATAAGAGTGTGTCTGGTGTTACTCTGCATTGACGGTTGCCAGAGTGGGAAGCATGTTGAAATGAAAACGCTAAGCCTAGGTCAATTCCAAATCACAGTTCCGGAAGATTGGGAGCCCGTAAAGGAAAATGGGATTGATTCATTCGTAGGCCGAATGGCGTTGACCGACGGGGATACAGTATTTTTTGATCTTGGATGGTATTCAAACTCTTTTGAGGAAGAGAACCTTCCATATACTCTAGACGAGAAGAATGTTTACCTGTTGGATCAGAGGTTAGTCGATAGTTCGCAAGTCTATGTATTCTATGGAACGATTGATACTGTTGACCTTGAAAAATTTCATAAGAATCGAACTACTTGGTCTACTATTGATGGAAGGAGGGCCAAAATTGTTCAACCGAGGGTGTCAGGGGACGGTATGACAGGTATTTATATCGATAGTGTTTGGCAAGCTGGATCAGGAATAGATCGCTTTCAGATGAATGGCAGAAACTTGACTTCGGCTAACCAGGAGATGTTGCTTGCAGCATTTCAGACTCTAAGGTTTGTCAGAACACCACGTGAGAGTAAATGATCCTTTTAAGACAGATTCGTCCATATTCAGTAACAGCTGCATCGCTAGTCAGCGACCATCGGACCAGTTAGTAAGTAAGCAACCACTGCGCTTTAAACTCGCAACCCTACTCACGACCACACTGTATTCTGTGACCATCCGAGCGTAAGAGCCAACCCATTGATAGCATCATTTGTTCATGACAAGTGTTTCCGAGCGATGATGGCCCCTCAACATCTTATGCTGAGGTAAGTGGCGATGGATCGCTATCCACCGCTCGAAGGGTGTTTGCCATGATTGGACGCGCGGAACTGACGGCCCCCGACGTCCGGTATTCCAGATAGTTTACCCTCGTTACTAGAGGTAACCCATCCAATCACCACCGCATCCATTAATCTTACTGTTAAATCTTGGTATCACCCTATAGGTTGACAGAATGAAGATTGTTGCTATCTTTGAAAAGATTACTGATCGCTTGTTTGCGGCAAAATTTGATGATTCGGCCCACGACGAACTCGATCGCGCCTTCAATGCTTGGAGAGAAGCCGACTATTTGCGTGAGTTTTTCATGAGGTATCGCGCGGACTTAAGAAGATTCGATCCGGCAATGAAAGTACAAAGCGCGATCTTGGCCGTAACCTCCGAAGTTGAGTCAATCTATGACGCGTTGGCCCAATCCGCCCTCATCGATCGACTTGATGAACTCTTTAAACCTCTTGATAATCGCGAGGTAAGTGAACCGAGATATGAACTGCAAAGATTTAAGGCAAAAAGTATTGGACGTAAAAGTATGATTCGCCTGTACGCCGTGAAGTTTATGGATTGCTATGTGATTAGCGGTAGTGCGCTGAAGATAACCGATAAAATGGATCGCCCTCATCTAAGGGTAGAGTTGCATAAACTCGACTTGTTAAAGCAATTTCTTCAACGTGGGGGCATAGAGACCACATTTGTTTATCTAGATATAGGCACATGAAAACCAGAACAACCCTGAAACCACAAGTCCTCAAAAAAGCAAGTCGTTCCTTTGATTGGTTGAACCGTCCCGACTATAAGAAGGAGAACCGATTATGGATCAGGAAGTCAATCAACGTGGCGCTTAAGGTGCTCGACGTGTTGGAAGAAAAAGGCATGACCCAAAGTCAGCTCGCAGAGAAACTCGGCGTAAGCCGACAGCAGGTCAGCAAAATCGTAAAAGGTCAGGAAAATCTGACGATAGAGACAATTTCGAAACTAGAAGTGGCTCTAGGTGTGAAATTAGGTCACGTGCTTGATGGAGAGTTCGATCGTCGATGAAATCATACGGCAACGACAATCACTCCACCCCCAACCACAACCCCGCCGCCACCACCGACAACCCGCCGGCGATCAACAACGCTCCTTCCCAACCCAAGAATGTCGCCATCCAGGGGGTGAGTAGGGGCGAGATCAATCCGCCGATGTTGCTGCCCATGTTCATGATCCCACCTGCCGTGCCCGTGCGTGCACCAGCCATCCGCGACATCGTCGCCCAAAAGGGTCCCTCCACGCAAAGCACAAAGGCGGTCGCAAATGTTAAGGTCAAGGCCGCGACGATGGCGCTCGTGGCGTAAGCTCCAATCGCGATCAAGATACCCGAGGCCGCCATACCCACCATCGGCACTACGCGACTTCCCCACGGTGAACCAAGTTTCGCAGAAACACGATCCGATACCCAACCGCCCAACGGAATGGAGACGATCGACAGCACCCAAGGCAAGCTGCTCATCCACGCACCCGTCAGCAAACTGAACCCGCGCACCTGCACGAGGTAGATGTAAAACCACGACACGAAAATGTACCCGACGTATCCTTGCAACGTGTAGCTGATCGTCAGGAACACAAACCGGCGGTTGAATAAGCTCTTGGTTTCTTGCACCGGGGTGACGACCGGCGCGGGATCAAGCGTCGTATGTATGTGTTCACCAGGCACAGCGACGGCGCGCCACAGGATGGCGAGGAGCAACGCCGGTATCGCTGAGACGACCAACGCGAGTGGCCATCCCCAACCTACCATCACGTACGACACCAGCGGCGGCGCCAATGCGGAACCGAGTCCCACCGAACCGATCACAAACCCGTTCGCACGTCCGCGACTTCCAGCGGGTACCCAACGCGACACCCCCAACGCCGAAGCTGGATAGGTAGGCGACGCCGTGATGCCAAGAATCAATCGCGTCGCCATCAACAACACGATGAAAGTCGTGGCGCTACCAACGATGGTCCAACCCCAAATAGATTGCAACACGGTGAGAACCACCCACAAGATGGTCGCGATCGACAACACGCGCTTGGTGCCGAAGCGGTCGGCGAGCATCCCGGCCGGAATTTGAAAGAACGCGTAACCCGCAAGAAACGAACTGAAGATCCAACCCATCTGCACCTGCGTGAGTTGGAGCGAGTCCATGATCATCACGCCGGCGGTCGATACGTTCACCCGGCAGATGTACCCAGCGGTTGCAGTTGCCGACAACAACGCGACAAGTTTCCAGTTGCTTTTCATGACAGTCTTTTGCGGAGAAGCCATTCGTCGTGGCCGGGGATGACGTAGTCTTTCAGCTCACCTACTTTTTCCCATCCGAGCCGTGCATACAGTTTCTGCGCCTGGGTATTGAAAGATGACACGCACAGGAAAATGTTCCGAGCACTTGGACGGTAGAGAGCTTCCACATAAGAAAGGAGGCTTGAACCCACGCCTCGACTGCGGTAGTCCGGCGCGACTGCAATCGACTTCACATAAGGCGAGCCTGCCACCCCCTTATCGTGTAAAATGATGACGCCCGCGAACCGATCACCTTCGCGCGCGACGAACAAACGATGCGCCGGATCGTGGGTGCTGGCAAGGCAGGTCTCCAACGACACGCCCAACGTCGTCCACGGGGTAGACGAGGCCATCACCGCCGCGGCAGTGTCCCGATCCTCGTCGGTGGCAGGAGAAATGGAGAATGCAGTCACAGTGGTGCATGTTCCGATTTAGTTGCACAATTTCCAATTGCTGGCAATTATTTCGTGCCGACCTTTCTCACGATTCTTCGGCGAGCAGGTACATGTTGTTAACCGGTCCCGATCCGGTGTTGTGCTGGCGAAGTCCTCTCACGCACAACCACACGGCGAGGCTCATTTCGTAAAGGAAGACGGGCAGCGCAAAGATCATCCCAGCTGTCGAAATCTGTTCCCACCATCCCAATGTCACGAACACACCGCAAAGAAAGATGGCGGGCCCACCGACCATCCCGAGAACGGTGATGGTGCGCGGCACCAATTGGGCGCGATGCAGGAGGTAGGCGGTCATCCAAGTACTTGGCCCAAGAAGGACGTTGGGTCCGTAGAGAAAGGTCCAGTTATGAAAGCCGACAAGGAGTTTTCCCAACACGATGTATTGAGCGAAACTTGGAGCGGCGTCGGTCCTGTACACTTGGTTCAAGGTAATAATCGTGAGCAAACACAAGATGCCCACGATGATAACGATGGCTTCGGCGAGACGAAAGCACACCGTGGCCAGGGCCATGCGTTCGTTCAATTGTTTCAAAATCGGGAAGAAGCCGATGGCGGTTCCCATCACGGCAAAGGCGGTGATTACTTCAAGAACGGCGCCCAATGCGATAGGAAACCGATCTCGATCGGAGACGATGTACTCCGGATCGTTCAAGATGGGTGTGTACAAGACGAGCGCGGCGATGGATGCTACTGCGGCGATCAAGAACAAGCCGCCGATCGAGAATGAAGTCCGTTGATTGATTTTCATGGGCTGACTTAAAAGACTTTGCCAATCCGAACAAACTGAAGGGAGATGTTCAAATACCGGTTGTACATCTCTTGACCCGGAGCGATGTTGGTGAGCCCATGTGAATAACGCACGTCGAGGACGAGGTCGCGGTGCCTGCCCTTGAATCTGTAACCGGCGCCGAATTGAAGTCCGGCGTCAAAGCGTTTGAACTGTCCGGCGGAGGTGCCGAACGGCAATGACATGGAACCATTTTCGGTCTTCAATTTGGCGGCGAGGGTGTACGACAGAGAAGGACCGACGTTCAGGTGGAATCTTCCGAAATGGATGCGTGCCAACGCGGGCATTTCGAGTGTACGAAACCGATAGTTGTGCTTGCCCGTCACGGGGTAACTCGAAAGATCGGCGGGTCCACCTTTCACCAAGAAGTAAAGTTCATTCACGAACGACACGTGTCGCGTGAGGCCGAACTGCGCCGAGACTCCGAATTGCAGGCCACGTGTCGACTCTTCTGGATTCCACCACGCCCCAGTGCCGGGTCCTGCGTCGACTGTGGTGGTAACGATGTTGAATAACAAGGCAAGGTAACTGGGCGCTCGGGGCGGAATTCTACTTCCAAGCGTGTCGGACGCAGATTGACTAAATGCTTGTCCCCACCCGAGAATGGCGGCGAGCACAATTGATTTCAAAAGTGTCTTCATGTGGTTCCTGACTTTTGGGAACGAATGAAGTGCGATGCTGCCGGTCGTTAAATTCTATTCTGCCAATGGTCGAAAGATGTCTGCGTAACCGGGCAGGTGTTCTGCAAAAAAAGCGTGCTATTGGCCGGTTTGAATAATTTGGAAAAAGGCGTCGCGGTAACTGTCGGAGATGGGGATCACTTGATCGGCGATAAAGATTCGACTTTTTTCGATCGACTTGATCTTCGCGATGGCGACCATGAAAGACTTGTGCACGCGGCACACGCGCGTCGGGGGAAGCGTGGTCTCCAACTCGTTGAAATTCTGCAGCGTCATCACCTTGGCGTGGACCGTGTGGATGCGTCGGTAGTCGCGCATGCCTTCGATGTACAAGATGTCGTCGATCATGATTTTCTCGAGTCGGTTTTCGGTCTTCACGAAAATGAACTCGGGCGCCAGTTCCACGGACTTTTTGTCGATCTGAGTCTGTGCTTTGTTCACCGCCGACAAAAAACGGTTAAAAGTAAAGGGCTTGAGCAAGTAGTCGGTGATCTGAAGTTCGTACCCTTTCAATGCATATTCTTGGTACGCGGTGGTGATGATCACTTGGCTCGTGATTTTGGAGCTTTCGAGTAAATCGATACCGGACAACTCGTCGAGTTTGATGTCGAGGAAGAGAATGTCGACTTTATTTTGGTTGAGGAAGGAGAGTCCGAGCAGGGCGTCGTCGAAGGTCGCCAACAAATTGAGGAACGGGACCTTCTGTACGAAGTCTTTCGTCTTTTCTAACGCCAATGGCTCGTCTTCAATGATGATGCAAGAAAGTTTGTTCATTCTGGAATGGTGAGGCGGACGGTATACTGGTCTTCGTTCTTTTGTATGCTCAACGTGTGTTTGCCATGGTAAATCAAGTCGAGTCGTTTTTGAGCGAGTTCATGACCGAGCCCGCCATTCTTGTTGGGTGGTGACGTCGTTTTTGCGTCGAGCTTATTGACACACGTCATGTCGATACGATCTGGATAAATATCCAGCGTGATTGAAATCGCGTTGTCGAGTTTCTTGTTGTAGGTGTGCTTGAAGGCGTTTTCGATAAACGGGATAAAGACCACCGGTGCGACAGTGCGTCCTCCTGGATTACCGGTTACTTGAAAGTGCACATAATTTTCGTTCGAAGTTCGGATCTTTTGGAGGGCGATGTATTTTTCGATGTACGCGATTTCCTGTGACAGCAGGATTTTGTCGCCTTTGGTCTCGTATAGGACAAATCGGAGAATTTCCGAAAGTTTGTTGAGGTAGGCAGAGGCGGATTCGGGATTCTTGAGAATCAGGGTATCGATGTTGTTGATGGTGTTGAATAGGAGGTGTGGGTCGAGTTGTGAACGGACGAGCGCCATCTCCATCGCGTGGTTCTTTTCAGTGAGCGCTTCTTTCAGTTTGATTTCGTTGTACCACGTGATAAACCCGTTGATCACCATCGCTATTCCCCCACATACGGTGCTGATGAGGGTCATGGTGATGATGGTTGGGATGGCGGTTGAGCGACCAAGTTTTCCACCTTGGTCCATGTCGATCATGCGCCCGGTTTCGATGAAGTAGCGGAGCAGGATGTATCCGATCACCGCTGCACCGATCGATGTGAGCAACCCATACATGATGGTGAGAGGGATTTTTCTCTTTTGAAGGAACCGCGGAAACAACAGGAGGTACGACACCCAGTACGAGATGAAAGACGGTACCAAGGCGAATAGAAGGATGCTATTGAATGCATTCACGATCCGTGCTTGGGTATCGCCCGTGTGACTGATGGTGCGATAATAAAGTGCCAGCATAATGGCAACTAAGAGGAGGTAGCAAACCCAGAAACCGACGTGCAGGGAGATGACGAGGGATCTTTTGAGCATGGGTCGTAGGAGCGCGAAAATGGTCGAGCGACAATATACGGAGATTGCAAGCGGTAAGTTGTGTACTAACCTGCTGCTGGTGCGTTCGATCCGTCTTGTATTTCCTGGTGAACCGGCAGCGTGATGATGAATGCGGCGCCTTCACCCATCTTACTCTTCACGGTGATGGTACCGCCGTGGGCTTGAATGATGCCGTGTGTAATGGATAGACCTAAGCCCGTGCCTTTGCCGACACCCTTGGTGGTGAAGAACGGATCGAAGATACTCGAAGCAATTTCGGGTGGGATTCCAGGTCCGCTGTCGTGGATGGAGATTTGCGCACGTTCGTCTGCGAGCGACGTCTTGATAGTGATCTTGCCTTTACTCTTGATCGCTTGCACTGCGTTCATCAGTAGGTTCATGAACACTTGACCCATTTCAACGGGCCGGCATTCGATCGTGAGCGCGTCGCGGTATTCGCGGTCAACGGTAATTTGTGCTTTCGCGAGCTCGTTTTGCATCAACAGCAAGGTCTCGTCGATGATTTGTGCAATTTCCATCTCGACGATGTCGCCTTTTCCTTTGCGCGAAAATCTCTGTAGCCCCGACACGATCAGCCCGGTCCGCTTGATGCCTTTCTGAATGGTCCCGATGAGGGCGGTGATGTCGGGCCAGAGGTGCTCGTAGGCAATCTTCTTTTTTAAGGCTTCGATCTTTGGATACTGTGTGGAGAAGTTGCCGGGATCGGATTTGTCGTATTCAACCACTACTTGTTGTAGAAGCTTCAAGTTGTCGTCGAGTGCTTCGGTGCCGGACTGTACAAAGTTCACGGGGTTGTTGATCTCGTGGGCAAGACCGGCAATCAGATGTCCCAAAGACGACATCTTCTCGGAGTGGATGAGTTGCTCTTGCGTCGCCTTCAGTTCCGCGAGCGTGGTAGCGAGGTTGTCGTGCTGTTGCACAATCTCTTTTTTCTGTGCTTCGAGCACGGCGTTCTTCTCGCCGATTTCTTCGTACTGACGCTTGACGATGTTGGTGATCTTCCTTTGGCGCCGGTAGCTAAAGATGAAGTTTGCGGCGAGCGCCAGGACCAGCACTGTTACGATCAGCGCGCCAACCGCGAGCGTCTGCTGAAAACGGGCGTCTTGTTCGATCAGGGCGTTTTCGTGTTCGAGTGCGTCAATCTTCCGTTGGTTGTGCGCAAATTCATACGCGCTTTGTATGGATGTGACGGCCGTGGCTTGTTGCTTGGCTAGAAACGCGATGTATTCCTTCGTGTACTGTTTCTGCAACTCGTAGGCGAGCTTTGCGTTTCCCTTCAGCTCTTCGAGAGCGGCGCGGTATTGGATTTGATCGACACGAAGTTCTTCCTCGCGCTCGGGATTGCGTGCAAGCAAGATGTTGACCGAATCGAGATACATCTCCGCAAGGCGCGCGTCGCCCTTGGCGATGTATACGTCGGCGATCCTTATCGCTTCCATGCACGCAATCTTGATGTCGCCATATTTTTGACTGAGTTGTAAATCGGATTTGAAGAGTGCCAATGCATCGTCAAACTTTCCTTGCTTCCGATAGACCATCCCTTTGACCGTGCCGAGGAGGCTCACCCAAAAATCGTGGTTGATGGTGCGCGCCAGCTTTTGCCCCGTTTCGCACGACTGGAGGGCAACTTTGTATTGACCGAGATTGTAGTTGGCCAAGCCAATCGTGTTGTAGATCGACACCATCGAGATTACCGTATACCGATCCGCGGGATGCGCGGTGTTGGGCTCTAACTTGGAGAAAAGTTCTTCGACTTTTTTACCAAGCCGAATGGACTCTAGATTGTTGCCAATATTGTAATTGATGTGGGTGGCTTGCGTGAGGCACCAGTAAAGTTGAACGTCGTCGCCGATTCGTTCGGCCAGTTCCGCGGCTTCGACCGTGGTCCGCAACGCCTCTGCATAGGCGTAGAAAATGTCTTTTTGGAGCCGTGCTTTAATGTAGAGTGCCGTTACATAGCTGCGTTCGTTCTTTTTGTCGATCGTGTGATCCACGTAGTCGATGATGAGCCTTGTTTGTTCTACGCGTTGGTCGTTGGGGACTAGGACCAACTCTTCGAGAATCCGATCGAATAGGTGCACGAGTGTGGGCCCCGCGTCAGGTATACGGCGCGCCAGGCTGTCGAGCTTTGGTGAAAGCTGGGCAAAGGCACCGCTGCTGCCTAAGAAGAGGAGTGCGAAGAGAAAAGCGCGGGACATCCGATCCAATATAATTGAACGGGGACTGTTTTCAAATCGCCGGGACTACCCCCGATCGGCAACACTTTTTTTCTGATTCCCCATTGTGTATTCGATTTTTCTGTAGTTTCGCTCTGTTCCCACCCGTAAGCTTTCAACCCCAGCAGTTTAATTGGAGATTCGATGGAAACCTCTTACAACTTGCTGTACATCGACGATGAGCCTGAGAACCTGACCGTGTTCTCGTCGAAGTTCAGAAGGATCTTTAACGTGTTCACTGCTTCTTCCGCCTCGGAGGGACTTGAATTGCTCAACAAGCATGAGATACAACTCGTGATTTCCGACCATCGCATGCCCGAAATGACCGGGGTGGAATTGCTGGAGGAAGTTAAAGGCAAGTATCCCGACGTGGTGCGCATCATCTTAACGGCCTACACCGATTCCGAGGACATCATCAACGCGATCAACAAGGGTGGAGTGTATTATTTCATCAAGAAACCATGGGTCGGCGATGAAGTGAAAGCGTTGATTGACAAAGGCCTCTCGTATTATAACCTGCGACAAAGAAATAAGAATCTAATCCAGCGGCTGTACACGTCGATCAACGAGTTGGAAATGTTTTACTACCGCATTTCCCACGACCTACGTGGTCCTGTCGCTTCGCAGTATGGCATCTTGAACCTGGCCAAGTCCGAAAAGGATTTCAACCACATGAACGAGTATCTCGACATGTTGGAAGAGTCGATTCGTAAACTCGACGGCACGCTGAAGAAGATTGCGGACGTGGGCCGAACGGGTGACCACAAGAGCCCAATGACTCGAATTGATTTTGACTCGGTGATTGACGCAACGTTGTTTCAACTGAAAGCGGAAATCGAGGCCAAGGGTATACAAGTCAGCGTTACCGTGCAACCAAACATCACGTATCACGCCGTCGAACCTATCCTCGCAACATTGCTGGAGAATATTTTAGAGAACAGCATTTACTTTTCTGACGAACGCAAGGGCCAAAAAACACTTACCATTTCCGTGAAAGCCGACGACAAGAAGGTAAACCTCGATATCGAAGACAATGGCGTGGGCATCCACGAATCTCAACTGGGGACGATCTTTGATGCGTTCTATCGTGGAAGTGCAATTTCTAAAGGTAATGGCCTTGGTCTTTACGTCGTCAAGAAAGCGGTCGATAGTCTTCGTGGTCAGATTACTGTCAGCAGCCAAGAAGGTATCGGGACTACCGTGCATGTAGAACTTCCTTGTTTAGATCCCAATGTGGAATTAGAAGAGAACTTGGCGTGAGTGAAAACGCGTTGAGGGCTCCCCTTTTTTTGATCAACTAACTTCAACCATTTGGGCGTAGGTGAGATCATTCAACTTACTATGATTGCGGCGCTCTGCGGTGCCATTATTTTCCTGTGGTTGACGCTTAACAAGACACGACGAGAACTCATGTCGTTGCGTCAATTGTTACATGATGCTTCTCAGAAATCAGGCCGATTAGAGGAACAAAGCCGAACTAAGGATAAACTCCTCTCGATTTTGTCGCATGACCTTCGTGGTCCCGTAAGAAACTTGAGGGCCATCGTCGAATTAATTGGTAGCCGGGCGATTACACAACAGGAGTTTCACGGGCTCACCGATAGATTTGGGAAGGACATTCAACGTTCGGAGGCAATGATGGACGATGTGTTAAACTGGATGTCGACACAGCGAGCAGGCCTGCAGACGACAAAGGAAGCTATCAACATCCGGTTGATTGCCTACGAGGTGAAGATGCTTGCCTTGCCCAATGCCGACGCGAAGGATATCAAGATTCTCTACGAGGCAAACGAGGAGGTCTTCGCTTCTGCAGACCGCAACCACGTGCACATTATTTTACGAAACCTTTTGAACAACGCGGTGAAATTTAGTCGCCCTTCGAGCGTGGTGTCGATTACGTCGAATACGGAAAACGAATGGGCGTGGGTGTTGATTTCAGACCAAGGTCTGGGCATGAACGACGACGATGTCAAGAAGTTTATGGCCAACGAATCTATTGGGACTCGAATGGGAACCGCAAACGAGAAAGGTTCTGGTTTCGGGCTCACCATTTGCCGGGAACTCATCCATCAAAATGGAGGTCAGCTTTCTATTGCCAGTGAACAAGGCGTGGGAACTACCTTTGCCTTCAGCTTGCCATTGGCAAAGCCGTAAATTCCTTCAAGCGCCTTTTTCTCTCACCAGGAAATAGCTCACGCCCGCAGCCTTGTCATCGTACGTCACGACCTCCTTGTCCTTGAAGAAATCGAAGTAACTCAAGAGGGCAAAGTCCCCAGAACACATCGAGGTATGCGCCGCGAGTAACCCACAGCCCATCAACACCCAGGAAGTGCCGTGCAGGATAATCATTGCTAATGTGGTGAGTAAAGTAATCACGACAAAAGGAGTAAGTGCTACGATCTTGAACTCACTCCTGTTCGCTACGAACCGATCGGCGATTGCCATGAAATAGAACCGCTTTAAATTGGCATCGTACGATGTTTGAACAGCGCCCACGCTTTTGTATGCGAGGACATGCAAGAATTCGTGCAAGGGCACCATGAGGAAAGCGGCACCAAGCCCGAGGCACCAACGGGATATCTTCGTGCCAGTGTCGATCGTTAGCCCGATGTCGGCGACGATGCAATAAATCGATAAACCGAAGAAAACGACATTCAACACCACGTAAGCGATTGCCGATGGTGTTCGCTTTTTCATGTATTGGCGGACAAACGGGATCAACTCCGTGTGGACCAACTGATCCTGCACCCGGTACCGGGCGGCGTCAAGTTCTGGTGGGCTTAACTTCATGGTCGAAAATTAATAGGTACCCGGACCAAGCAAACGAAGCAGAGCGGTTTGTTTAAGGGGAAATTGGCGGATGCAGACAGTTCGCTGTGACTGAGTCTTTTTTTAAATTCGTGGACTTCAGAATACCCACTTATGGAAATCGAAATCAAGCACAATTTAGAATTGCATCTTTATGGTTTCTCCGGCGCCGTAAAAGACTTCCAGTTTGGGCCTACAGGCATCGCCTTGTCGGAGCGGATGTGGAAAATTGTGAAAGAGAACAACCTAAGTAATGACGGCATCAACATCTGGGTGTACGATTCGATGCAACAGATGTTCACCGGAGTGCGGCTGGCCTCAAAGCCTGATCCGAAGTTAGGGCTCGAGGAACGGATTGTGAGCGTGGGTACTTATGCATCCTACAAACACGTGGGTCCTTATACCGCGTTGTTTGCCGTGAACCAAAAGATGAGGGAGGAACTCAGTAAGCGAAAGGTTTCTTATGGAGTTCCTTCGCTTGAGATCTATGGTCACTATGAACCGGACGAGTCGAAACTAGAGACAGAAATCATTTATTCGATCCGGCCCTAAGAGAGATCGAATCGGGTCAGTCCCGTTGCTGCTTATTTCTGATATGAAAGAAATAACGACCGAAATCATTTCAATGAATCATCTCTACATGTACCGGTTTTCCAGCGAACGTGACGCCTTCAATGACGATGCGATAGGGTCCGGGGTTGTCCGACGTGTAAAACGAAAAGTATCCCACTCCATCTGCGCGCACATTCACATTCTGATTCCAGTACAACGTCGAGCGATAGTCCGCACGGCTATGATCTTCGTTCGTAAGAGCATAGTCGGGTCCACGAAACTGTTGAGGGAAGTCGAATCCTTTCACTTGTACTCTTCGATAGTCCGTCAAGTTGGGTGCTTCACCTTTTTTTAGGAAGACCGCTACGAGTCCGAACGATCCATTGGCGCCAGTGTAAGAGCTTCCTACGGAACTAATTTCCACGCGATCGATCTTGGAGACGTCCATATACATGAGTCGATCACCCACAGTCTCATCCGAGCCAATTGTTTGAACGATGTTGTCGATGGTCAACGTCGGTTCTGGCGTTCGATTGACGTTCGTGGCCATGATGGCGGGCGGAAGGGTCGACTCGCCACGGACGTGGATCAACTGCCAATGTAATCCATTAAAGTTCAGGCGGAAGCCAGGCGCTTTCGTCCGCAGCAGCGTTTCCATCGACCCCATGCGCTGGATGTCGACGCCGTTGATGACGATGTCTCCCTTACCAAACAAGTTGCGCACTTTACCTACGGTGTCAGATACTTTTGTCGCCCGTACGGTAACTTCCTCCAGGAGAAAGGCGCCCCGGGGAATCTCGTATTCAGAAAGCAAGCGTTGTACGGTTTCCTTCGTTTCGGTTGGAATGGTGAACGCTTTGGCATTGAAGTCGCTGAACGGAATCTCCCGCGGTTTCACCAGCACTTGCCCAAGGGTCTGTCCTTTCTGAAGTGCCTGAATGGCGAAGGTCGTCGTATCGAAGAAGTCTAAGTCGCGCCATTCGAAATACCCATTATCATCGGGAACAACTTTCTTGACCTCTTCGAAGGAGCCACGGATGATCGTCAGTTCAGGCTTCTTACTTTTCTTGTTGTCCGTTACGAACTGGCCACGCCAAGTAATACCGTGTTCGATCTTGTGAACAAGCTTGCCGCCTGCAACGTCAAGGTTGGTAGGGATAGCAAAACCCGAAACGATGTCCTCCCGATTCCACGTAGAGGACGGGACTTGTTGAGGATCTGTGACCGACACGGAGAAGTTTCCTCCAATGGGCTTCCCGGCGTCGTCGGAGAGTTCAAGTTTCAGGGTGGCTAACTCCCGTGTCCCGTATTTCTCCTTATCGAATGTTACCTCTAGGTCGCGCGAATTGTTAGTGGTTGGTGTGCCGGTTGCAGTCACTCGTTGGTAGATGTCCAGCACGGGAACAGGTTTCGTGAAGAAGATTTTCGATCCGAAGTTGCGCATCCAAGTGGTGTACGCCAGCAGGGCATACGTGCCTGGCTTTAGGTTCTCGCCCAATTGGAAACTCCCGGCTGCGATCGTGTTCTCGATTCTCAATGTCTTCGTGTCCACGACCACGCGTTCTTCATTCATGAGATCTACATACAATACTTTGCTGAGGGAATCCCTCGCGTCGCGGTTGGCGTAGTTCATATAGGCTTTGAACCAGATGATTTCGCCCGGATAATAGAAGGGTTTACTCGTGTGTAGATAGACTTTCTCAAATAGCCTTTGTGTGTCGATTTGATTGGCGGATTTTACTTTTACGACGCTAGCCGTCCTGTAATCAAGCGGAAGCAAGTTCGATACGCGCGCGACACCCATATCTCCCGAGTACACCACATCGTTGGGATTGATCAAAAAGCCTTCGGTGGTGACGCGAAAGGAACCGTTCTTCATGTCCAACCAACTGACACAGTGGGAGACATCGGAATATGCGGGTCTGAGTGTTGGTTCGTTTAAATAGTGCACCTCCAAACGGGTGCCGAGTGTAATCTTTCTTTCGAAGATGGTATTGCCGGCACTCACCACGTTCCGCATTTTGAATGGGAGGATGGTGCGATTGAGTTCGTTGCCGAAGACCTTGCCACGGGTTGTCAAAGCAGGCTGACCATTCGGTACATATAACCGAAATCCTTCCTGCTCACTTCGTTCGCTCATCAGTGATCGAAACAAATGCTGAGGTGAGCCCAAGTAAGTTTGCTGACGGGCTTCTGTCCAGCGACGTGCCTGTTCAGCACTTTCCGTGGCCAGCTCTTCGAAACGCGCATTCCCGACGATGGCGTAGTTATTGTCGTCGGACTTAAAGCTCTTTAAGTAGTACATGACGTTGTAACCCAATGCTTCGTTTCGAATTTGGATTGGCTCGGCCGCTACGGCGACAAAAGATCCATCTTTGGTTTCGGGAAAATCGATAGCGGCAGGATTCAGGATTTTGCATTGACGCCCTAGGTCGTCGGTCCCCAAGAAGATTTTCTCGAATTTTTTCAGGTCGCGCTCCCACGCCTTATCGCGTGTTCCTTTCACTTGCACCTCGGCAAGCTGATTCGCAAGGGGGACCAACTTAATATTGAGCCGCGTGTCTTGACCATCTTGCACATTGACCCGTACTTGATACGCTTGGTATCCGACGAAGGAGAACACTACTTCGACGCTTCCGGCTGGCACGGCTTTGATCACAAACTCGCCCGTGAGCGACGTAGCGGCTCCGAGCGTGGAGTTGTTGACGAACGCATTCGCGAACGGCAGCGGTTCGAGCGTCTCCGAATCGATCACACGGCCCGATACCGTGCCCGTCTGTGCCCATAACCCGGTCGATGCCGCTAGGACGAACACCAACCAAAACCATCGCTTGCTCATGTAGTTCCTGAAAGTTAGAAAAGTAAAGGCGCACCCAGCAAAAACAAATACCATACAAGGGAGTAATTTATGTCGCTGCCCGGGTTCTGCTGACTTTTACATTTGAGTGAATTGTTTGAATTTAGAGGTCATTAACTGCAACATGGCAAGCCTTCCCGTGAAAATTGGTACACCCCTCAAGACTTCGGCCGTAAAAGTCATGCTTCTCGGCTCCGGTGAGCTAGGCAAAGAAGTCGTCATCGAGTTTCAACGTTATGGCGTGGAAGTAGTTGCTGTCGACAGGTACGACCACGCACCGGCGATGCAAGTGGCGCACCGGAGCTACACAATTTCTATGTTGGATGAGAAAGCCCTTCGCGAGGTAATTGAGCGTGAGCGACCGCACTTTATCGTTCCAGAAGTGGAGGCCATCGCGACGCATGTGCTGGTGGAATTGGAGCGTGAGGGCTATACGGTGATACCTTCCGCAAAAGCAGCGCAACTGACGATGAACCGCGAGGGGATTCGCAAGTTGGCAGCAGAACAGCTTAAACTTACAACTTCGCCTTACCGTTTCGCGGGTACGAAAACAGAGTTTGAAAAGGCCGTTTCAGAAATTGGAATTCCCTGCGTGGTGAAACCGATCATGAGCTCTTCCGGAAAAGGACAAAGTGTAATCAAGAACCCGGACGACATCGATACGTCTTGGACCTACGCCCAAGAAGGTGGACGCGCGGGTGGGGGGCGTGTGATTGTCGAGGGCTTCGTTCGTTTTGACTACGAGATCACGCTGCTTACCGTCAAGCATCGCGACGGCGTCTCCTTCTGTGCGCCGATCGGTCACCGCCAGGAACGCGGTGACTACCGCGAGTCGTGGCAACCCCATCCGATGGCGCCGGAGGTACTCAAGCGCGCTCAAGCGATGGCGACCGATGTCGTCAACGCGCTAGGTGGTCGTGGAATCTTTGGTGTGGAGTTCTTCATACAAGGAGATGAAGTGTACTTCAGTGAGTTGTCGCCACGACCGCACGATACCGGCATGGTCACCTTGATTTCACAAGACTTGTCAGAGTTCGCGCTGCATGTCCGCGCAATTTTGGGTTTGCCGATCCCCAACGTGCACGTCCATGGGCCTTCGGCATCGGCGGCCTTGCTGGTTCATGGCGACTCGCAAGACATCACTTTCTCCGGGATGGAGGAGGCCCTTAAAGAACCTGACACTCAGTTGCGACTGTTTGGAAAGCCCGAGGTCAAAGGCGAGAGGAGGATGGGTGTGTGCTTAGCGCGGGGAAAGAACGTGGACGATGCCAAGAGCAAAGCCATCGCCATGCTCGGGAAGATCAAAGTTGAATTGAAGTAAGCATGCTATGAAAAGATACGTCTTGCCAGTTGTCGTAGCCGTTGCGTTGGCGGCAATGAACTCCGTCTTTGCTCAAACGACACCGACCGCGTCTTATCGAGTTCCCATGTTCGAGAATGACGAAATGAAAGTTTGGAAGACTGTGATTGTTCCGAATTCACCGTTGTCCATGCACCGCCACGAACATGGTCGCACCATCGTGGTGTTGAAAGGCGGCACGTTGACGATCGTTCAGGACACCGGCGAGAAGAAGGCCGTCGTGTGGGAGACTGGAAAAGCGTATTGGTTGGATGCCGATCCGCCTGGAAACAAACTGCACGCCGACGTCAACGAGTCGAACGAGACGATTGAGGTGATGGTAGTGGAGA
>JBGAGB010000045.1:0-35964 GCA_044226945.1 Cyclobacteriaceae bacterium
TAAAAACTACTTTTCGAACCCCGCATTCAGATCAACGACAACATCGCAGTGAAACACATACTCATCCATCAAAATCATTCATTGAAAGGTACGGCTCAACGGCTTCCTTCGTCGAAAAGTCTTAGCAATCGGGCTCTTATTCTCCAAGCATTAGCGGGCAACCAACCGGTTGTTAGCAACCTATCCGACGCGCGCGACACGGTGTTGATGACTAAGCTCGTCGACAGCACCGAGCCAGTAGCGGACGTGATGGATGCCGGGACAACCATGCGTTTTCTCACGGCATACTTTGCGATCAGGGGCCAACATAAAGTGATGACAGGCACACCCCGTATGAAAGAGCGGCCAATTGGGTTGTTAGTCGACGCGCTTCGAAGCCTCGGAGTAGTGGTTGAATACGTTGAAAAGGACGGATTCCCTCCGATCGAGATCAAAGGGTTTCCGAAGCAGGTGACCGACGAGGTTCAGATTCCAGGGAACGTCAGCAGCCAATACATTTCAGCCCTGATGATGGTGGGCCCGATCCTCCCCTCGGGTCTTAAGATCAAGCTGACCGGCAAAGTGGGGAGTCGCCCATACATCGACATGACCGCCACTTTGATGGCTCACTTCGGAGTGACGGCATCCTTCGATGGGAATACCATTACCATCCCGAACGGGCAGTACCGACCAAATCCATACCGTGTGGAGGGTGACTGGTCGGCGGCCAGTTACTGGTTTGCGTACACGTCATTGGCGAAGGAAGCATCGATTTACCTTCCTGGCATGACCGAGCGATCGCTGCAAGGCGACCGTGCGATTGTCGATATCATGGCCCGGCTCGGCACCAAGGCAACATTCGATCATGGCGGCGTCCATCTGACGAACGGGCCCGCGGACAGCACAATCGAGTGGGACTTTACCGACTGCCCTGACTTGGCTCAAACCGTGCTGCCGGTATGTGCGGCACGCGGCGTCGTGGGCACTTTCGTGGGACTAGAAAGCTTGTACATTAAAGAGACCGATCGCGTGGCAGCCCTCCGTGCCGAGCTCGCTAAGATCAATGCAAAGATCGTTGAACCGAAGGGTTCAGTGTGGCGGTTGGAACCTGGTAAAATTGATGGGATCACGCACGTGGACATCGAAACATACCACGACCACCGGATGGCGATGGGACTCGCTCCGTTGGCGACCCTGATGGACGTGACCATCCATGCGCCTGAAGTGGTCAACAAATCATATCCTGGTTATTGGGAAGATGTGAAGGCGGTAGGATTTACGCTTGGGTAATTCCAACGCTCTTAGAGTCAAGCATTCCGTTCGCGGAGCATTTTCGGATCTGCCATGTTCGGCAGGGTAATGGTGAAGGCTGTACCCTCTCCTGCTTTCGACTTCACATAGATGCGACCACGAAGACGATCGATGGTATCCTTCACGATGTAAAGCCCCAACCCTGTTCCTTTTTTGTCGGGGGTTACCCGGTAGAATAAGTCAAAAATTTTGGCTTGGTGCTCTTCGTCGATGCCAATTCCGTTGTCATCGATTGTCAGGAATATTTTATCCTTGAATATGTGGGCGGACACTTGAATGTACCGCCGCATCTTTTGAGGGTCACTGTATTTTATGCCATTGGACAACAGGTTAGACACGATCGTTCGGAAACGAAGCGAGTCTGAATAAAACGGGATATCGCCATCTACAAACACATCAAATCTGATGTCCGTGGCTTCGGGCATGTTGTGAAGGTTCTCGATCTCTTTTTGTATCGACACTTGCACATCGATTCTTTCATTTTGGATGGCCAGTTTCTCATGTTGATAGAAACGGTTCATCTCCTCGATCATGGCATCGAGTCGCGACAAACTGGACTTGATTAAGCCAAGGTATTTCAGGTACTCGTGGGGTTCGAGCTCTGCCAACTGGACCAACCCAAGCGCCGACCTAAGCGGAGCGCGTAAGTCGTGCGTCGTTTTGTAGATTACGTGATCGAGTTGGTGTTTTTCCGTCTCAAGCTTGTCTTGCAGTCGCTTCCGTTCGGTGACGTTATACATGAACACCACCATCCCGCGAATCTCATCGTGCGCGAGTTGGTTGGTGACGGTGACATCGAAGAAGACTTCTTCACCCTCGCTGGTGTGAAGGGTGATTTCGCTGGCTTGATTTCCGTTGGCAGAATCGAGACATGCACGCCATTCCTCACGACGGCTTTCGGGGACGAAGTCGAAGCCATTTTTTCCAATGATGCTTTGAGGTTTGATCCCGAAAATGGACTCAACCGCTGAGGATGCGTACCGGATATAATAGTGCTCGTCGGTAACGAGGACTACGTTCCGGGGGTTCTCAAAAAGCTTTTGTAACAGGTTTTCTGTTTTTATCATTGTTTTTTATTCAAAAATCGGCACTGCAGGGAGTGCCCCCGCCTCGCGTTCACTTCTCGAATACAGATAAAAACAGTCGAATAGAAGGGTGGCTTAAGCGCTTAGCCGAGAATTTGGTAACGAGGAATTTTGGGTCTTTGTTGAGGTCCAACCGAAGTTTCTGATCGATCGCAGAATTTCGAGTGTTTTCAAGGCCTTTTTTTATTCGTCCCTTTCCAGGCTGGCGTAAAACAAAGGTAGGCCTCTCCCACGGAGGGGAAAAGCCTACCTTTTTTGAGTCCTTTCCGGTGTAAGATTTTACTTGATGTAGCGGAAATCCTGGCCCGGTTTCACTTGCAGAAGCACTTCGTAGATGAGTTGGATGACATTTTCCACATCGTCCTTGTGCACAGTCTCGACCGTGGTGTGCATGTATTTTAGCGGAAGCGAAATAAGTGCAGACGCCACCCCTTCGGCAGAATACGCGAAAGAGTCTGTGTCGGTACCTGTTGAGCGAGAAACGGCTTGGCGCTGGAATGGGATTTTCTTTTTCTCAGCCACTTGGATGATCATCTTGAGCACGTTGTTCTGAACGGCAGGTCCGTAACAGAGGGTTGGTCCAAGTCCGCACTTCAGGTTTCCACTCTCCTTCTTGTTATACATCGGCGACTGCGTGTCGTGCGTGACGTCGGTACATATCGCGAGGTCGGGCTTGATGCGGCGTGAGATCATCTCGGCGCCACGAAGTCCAATCTCTTCTTGCACGGCATTGACAACATATAGTCCGAAGGGGAGTTTCTTCTTGTTCTCATGTAGGCGACGGGCCACTTCGGCGATCATAAAGCCACCCATGCGGTTGTCGAGTGCACGACCTACGAGGTAGTTCTTGTTCAACTCGATTAGGTCGGCCTCAAACGTCATGACGCAACCGACGTGGATGCCCATTTCTTCGACTTCCTTTTTAGAGGCGGCACCAACATCGACAAAAATGTTCTTAAGGGTTGGAGTTTCCTCTTTGCCTGCGTCGCGCACGTGAATGGCAGGCCAGCCGAACACACCTTTCACGATTCCCTTTTCTGTTTGGATGTTTACACGCATCGATGGCGCGATCTGGTGATCGGAGCCTCCGTTGCGGCGCACGTAGATGTAACCATCTTCGGTGATATAGTTAACAAACCAAGAGATCTCGTCGGCGTGTGCTTCAATCACAACTTTATAAGCTGCCTTGGGGTTGATGACTCCGACCGCGCTGCCATAAACATCGACTATTTGATCGTCGATATAAGGCTTCATGTAGTCGAGCCAAATCTGCTGGCCGGGAGTTTCGAATCCTGTGGGTGACGCGTTGTTGAGATACTCGTAGAGGAACTTCTTGCTCTGTTTGTCCATGGTATTTCCTTGAATTAAGTCCAGACCCTATGCCGGGACACCCTCAAATTTAGTAGAAAATTGGGGGTTTAAAGGCGCGAAAACCAAATCCAGCCCGGCCGTGTTTACCGTATATTCAATCAAAATTTCAGAATCATGAAAATCGCGCTGGCACTCGTTTTCGCTTCCCTCCTCTTCGCTTGCACCGGAAACGGTCAATCAAAAAGCCCATCCTCGAAGGCCGCCAATGAGCCCGACACCGTTAAGAAAGTGGCGCTGACGGACGAGCAGTGGAAGGCGAAGTTGACGCCAGAACAATACTACGTGCTGCGGGAAAAAGGCACCGACCGCCCGTTTACCGGGAAGTACTACCTCCACAATGAAAAAGGCGTTTACTCATGCGCGGGTTGCGGGCAACAATTGTTTACGTCGGACATGAAATTTGAATCCGATTGTGGGTGGCCGAGCTTCGATAAAGAGTTGGCTGGTGGTCGCATCAAGAAAGTGAAGGACACGTCGTTTGGTATGGTTCGAACCGAAATCGTATGCGCAAAATGTGGTTCCCACCTTGGTCACCTGTTCGACGATGGACCCACGCTTACAGGGATGCGTTATTGCGTAAACTCAACGTCGATCAGTTTCAATAAGAAAAACGAGGAGAAAAAACCGTAGTGGTCAGCTTTCCGAGAACAACTCTGCTGCGTGACAGCCCGTTAAAATACTTTTCTGGAGACTTTGTTCGTTAAGAGGATTCCGGGTCTTGTTGAGATTAGCTCTAGGTCGAAGTAGGACCTTCGAATGAGGCTAATGTTGGTGCGCTTCGAACCAATTGATCGATATGTATTCGAATCTCTTCAAAGTGATGTGGCGACACTTGTTGCGCGCCAAGGGCTATTCTCTAATTAATGTAGGCGGGCTAGCGATTGGGATGGCAGTCGCATTGTTGATTGGTCTTTGGATCGTCGACGAAGTGACGTTCAATCGATTCTTCACTCACTACGATCGGATCGGAAGTGTGCAACATCACGTCGATTTCGGTGGGGAAATTATCACCCTTGGAGATACTCCAGCGCCCCTCACTGACCTGATCCGACGCGAGTACACGGGCTTCTCAGCTGTGACGATGACTTCATGGCCGAAGGAGCACTCGTTTCTGGTCAACGATCAAGCTACCTATAGGACAGGGATGTTTGTCGAGCCTTCGTTCGCCAACGTGTTCTCATTGAACCTAATCGAGGGCTCACCGACCGGTTTACAAAACACAAGATCCATCTTGCTCGGAAAGTCAATGTCCGACGTCCTGTTTGGAGGTCAATCGGCCGTGGGCAAGACCTTGCGCATTGACAACCGTGATGAACTGGCAGTCGTAGGTGTATATCAAGACTTTCCCACCAACACCGCATTTGCCGACGTCCAGTTCCTTCTCCCGATGGAGTATTTCTTTTCATTAGGACCTTCGACCGAACGAACTCGAAACGACTGGGAGAATTACCTATTCCAGTGCTTTGTGCAGCTGGACGACCGAGCTTCTTTCGATGAGGCAAGTTCGAGGATGAGTCGTTTGCTTTATGAACATGTGTCGAACGATGGAAAAGCAATTGATCCGAAGGGTTTTATTTTACCGATGCGCGACTGGCATTTCCGTGGTGAATTCAAAAATGGAGTGAGTACCGATACGTGGCTCCGAATCGTGAAGATGTTTGGGCTCACGGCCATTTTCGTCTTGATGTTGGCAAGTATCAATTTTATGAATTTGAGTACCGCGCGCAGCGAGCAACGCGCGAAGGAGGTCGGGATCAGAAAAGTGATCGGCTCCGCCCGACGCCAACTTATCACTCAATTCCTTGGCGAATCGCTTGTGATGGTTTCATTGGCGTTCATCCTCGCTATCGGGATAGTGGCCCTTTTGCTTCCTGCGTTCAATGCGCTCACCGCGAAAAATATTTCCATACCGTTTACAAGCATTCCTTTCGTCGCGTCGTGCTTGACATTTGTAGCCGTGACGGCGCTGTTAGCGGGTTCTTACCCGGCGTTGTTCCTCTCTTCATTTTCGCCGGTCAGCGTATTGAAGGGTCGTTTTAAAACCGGCAACGGCGCGGTGAACATCCGACGTGTGATGGTGGTCTTTCAGTTTACCATCTCGACCGTACTGATCGTCGGGGCGATCGTCGTATACCAACAAATTCAGCATGCCAAGGAACGATCTGCGGGATTTGACCTTGAAGGAATCTTTCATATACCAGTGCGAACGCTGGACCTTGGAATGACCGACTACAACACATTGCGACAAGAATTGCTCGCAACTGGTGTCGTGGACAATATGGCAAAGTCCGACTTCCCAATTACAGGTTCGATGAGTGGCGATGCATCAATTTCATGGCCAGGAAAAGACCCTGCCTTTCGGCCCTTGATTGCATTGAATAGTTGTAGTCACGACTTTCCCCAAACGAGTGGGTTCCAGTTCGTAGAAGGCCGCGACTTTGATCGAGCACGCCCATCGGATTCCCTCGCAATAATTGTCAACGAGATGGCAGCAAAGCTCATCTCGAGTGAGAGCGTGATCGGCACTAAAATTACGTTCGGCAGCGGTCGACAACGCGAGGTCATTGGTGTGATCCGTGACCAAGTGAGATGGTCACCATTTACGAAGCAGTCACCGCACATGTATTACATCCGCTACGAAGAGTTAGGTTATATCACGGTTCGACTTAAATCCGGTGTTGCCACTGCGGACGCACTCGCGCGAGTCGAGAAAGTGCTCAAAGCACATGCCCCCGCAGCCCCTTTCGAATACAAGTTTGTTGACGACGATTACGCGAGGTTGTTTGCCCATGAAGAACGCGTGGGTCGGCTCGCGAGCGTTTTCGCGGTCCTCACAATCTTCATAAGTTGCATCGGTATTCTGGGTTTATCCTCATTCTCTGCTAGCCGCCGCGAAAAGGAAATTGGTGTTCGCAAAGTGCTGGGTGCCTCGGTGTTGAGTATTTGGCAGCTCTTGTCGCGCGACTATCTCCGATTGGTATTCATCGCCGCGCTAATAGCAATCCCCGTCAGCTATTTCTTTACAACAAAATGGCTAAGTCAATATGAATATCGAACCGAGCTTTCGTGGTGGGTATTCATCGCTACGGCAGGAGGAACGTTAGTAGTCACTCTCGCCACGGTCAGCTACCAGTCGATCAAAGCCGCGGTGATGAATCCTGTGAGAAGCCTACAATCGGAATGATCCACTAGGCGAATCTGATTAAAGAGGGATGTTCCCATGCTTTTTCTTGGGAAGCACCGCCGCCTTGTTTTCCAACATCTGGAATGCCCTGATCAACTTTTCGCGGGTTTGGTCGGGGTAGATCACCTCATCGATGTACCCGCGATGGGCCGCCCGGTATGGATTCGCAAACTTGCGCGTATACTCGTCCACCTTTTCGTTTAGCTTGGCAACGGGATCTGGCGCTTCAGAAATCTCCTTTTTGAAAATAATCTCGGATGCGCCTTTCGCGCCCATCACCGCAATCTCAGCTGTCGGCCACGCATAGTTCAGATCGGCGCCGATGTGTTTGGAGTTCATCACGTCGTATGCACCGCCATAAGCTTTTCTTGTAATAACCGTCACGCGTGGAACGGTAGCCTCCGAAAAGGCGTATAACAATTTCGCG
This sequence comes from Cyclobacteriaceae bacterium, assembly GCA_044226945.1. GTDB lineage: Bacteria > Bacteroidota > Bacteroidia > Cytophagales > Cyclobacteriaceae > ELB16-189. The sequence goes on from JBGAGB010000045.1 coordinate 7,358, forward strand.
CCGTTGGTGATGATGGCGTTCCACTCTTGATCAGTGCCCGGTAGAAAACCTGGCACATCTTCAAGCACCAGAAGTGGAATGTTGAAACTGTCACAAAAGCGTACGAAGCGAGCGCCTTTCACACTTGCGTCGATGTCGAGCACACCTGCCAACGACGCAGGCTGATTTCCAACCACTCCAATGCTCCGTCCTGCAAGTCGAGCAAAACCCACGACGATGTTGGTGGCAAAGTCTTTATGAACTTCCAGGAAGCTGCCTTCATCCACCACGCCAAGGATCACATCGCGCATGTCATAGGGTTGATTTGAGTTGGCAGGAATAATACCATTCAAGGCAGGACGGGTTTCATCACGCAACTCATACTCCAAGCGGGGAGCATCTTCTTCGCAGTTCTGCGGCATGTACGAAAGCAACTTCTTGACATGCTGAATGCATTCAACTTCGTTGGAACACGCAAAATGTGTAACCCCACTTTTGGTGCTGTGGGTTGCAGCGCCGCCCAACTCTTCGGCGGTAACCGTTTCATTGGTAACTGTCTTCACCACGTTGGGGCCAGTCACAAACATGAACGAGGTATTCTCAACCATCAAGATGAAATCAGTCATGGCCGGAGAATACACGGCACCGCCGGCACATGGTCCCATGATGGCGGAGATCTGCGGAATCACTCCGGAAGCCATGACGTTGCGGTAGAAGATGTCGGCATAGCCCCCAAGAGATACGACGCCCTCTTGTATGCGAGCACCACCGGAGTCGTTCAACCCAATGAGAGGAGCGCCATTCTTCATGGCAAGTTCCATGATCTTAACAATTTTTTCGGCGTGTGTTTCGGACAGAGAACCCCCAAAGACGGTGAAGTCTTGAGAGAAAACGTACACCAGGCGTCCATCCACCGTGCCATAGCCTGTCACCACGCCATCGCCCAGATAGTATTCCTTGTCGAGACCAAAGTCTTTGCTCCGGTGCATGACAAAGCGACCCAATTCTTCAAACGATCCCTCATCCACCAACAGAGCAATTCGTTCACGCGCGGTCAGTTTCCCACGTTGATGTTGCTGCTCGATCCGCTTCTCGCCGCCACCCAACTCCGACTCTTGGTTCTTGCGTTCCAACTCATCGAACTTCTGTTGGAGCACGGTTTCTGAAGGAGGGAGTTTGCGTTTCGCCATAGTGAGTGGAGGAATGGTTGACGCCAAATATAGGTCGCTTTTTTGGATTCGGGGAAGGTTTCGAACGACTCCGTCGCTGACGATATTTCAACGAAATACCCCTAAATTTCATCCATGAGCAAGCATCCAAACGTGGCAATTATCGATATGGGAACGAACACGTTTCACCTGTTGATTGCTCAACTTTCGCAACGGCCCAAGATCCTCCATCGCGACCGCATTGCGGTGAAGGTGGGCAAAGGGGGTATCAACAAAAAGACAATTACGCCCGATGGATTTCAGCGCGCGTTAGAGGCGTTAACGAAATTCAAGGCAACGATCGACGAGTTCGACGTCAAAAAATCAATTGCTATTGGGACAAGTGCCATCCGTAATGCCACCAACGGACAAGAACTCGCCGATGCTATTCAGGCGAAGACCGGAATCGAAGTTCGAGTGATCGATGGCAACGAAGAGGCAGAACTGATTTTCAAGGGGGTCCAAAACGCGATGGATCTTGGCGCGCAACCTGCGTTGGTGGTCGACATTGGAGGTGGGAGCGTCGAATTCATCATCGGTCATCGCGACGGAATCCTATGGAAACGAAGCTTCGAAATTGGTGGACAAAGGTTGTTGGAACAGTTCCAAAAGAACGATCCCATCACGCCACAAGAGGTCGAATCACTCGAAGCATTCCTGCAAATGCAACTCGAACCATTGATGGGTCCACTACATGAATACCGACCTACGACCTTGGTAGGAGTATCGGGAACGTTCGATACGCTCAGCGAAATGTTCTGCGTTCGCAACCGGGAATGATCGAGATGCGCGTCGACATGATCGTGGTGGCGTGCGTGTTGGCGAATTTCATCCTTGGGATCCATCGGTTCGAAAACTTGAAAGTGTCAACGTATTCGTTGAAAGAAGGAGTTCTAGGAAAACTTCAGGATAACGAAAAGAGCTAGTGTTTTCATTGGTCTTGAGGTCTTGAGGTATTGGGTATTGGGTATTGGGTATTGGGTATTGGGTATTGGGTATTGGGTATTGGGTATTGGGTATTGGGTATTAAAAAAACATACAGCAATCGGTCAATAATTCCCAACAATATCCAATGACCAATGACCAATACCCAATGACCAAGGTTTCAACTGAAATGTTGGTTCTTGATATTGCTTCTTGCCGAAGATGATGCGTCGAGTCGAAAGTACGTGTTCTTCCCGATCGATTTCTTGCAGCTAAGGTCACCCTTAACCTAGCGACATGGATTGGAATTGGGTATTGAAAAACCATGACGCAATCGGTCAATAATTCTCAACAATATCCCATGACCAATGACCAATACCCAATGACCAAGGTTTCGGCTGAAATGTCGGTTCTTGATATTGCTTCTTGCCGAAGATGATGCGTCGAGTCGAAAGTACGTGTTATTCCCGATCGATTTCTTGCAGCTAAGGTCACCCTTGACCTAACGACATGGATTGGAATTGGGTATTAAAAAAACATGACGCAATCGGTCAATAATTCTCAATAATATCCAATGACCAATGACCAATACCCAATGACCAATGAAAGACCAACACCAGGCTACAATCCAGACACAACTCCGCCTTTAGGATATTTCACCTCGAACTTGTAGGTCACCTTCTTCGTCTCGTTGGGTTGTAGATCCAGCTTCCACGTGAGCTTGCCGGTGTTGACATCGCGCATGGCACCGCCGACATCGACGATTGTCACCTCAATCTGGCTGTTCTGTGAAACCGGGATTTGATCTTCCACCAAGATCTTCACGGGCTCACTCTTCGTGTTCCGTACAGAGATCTCCCACGTATAGCTTTCACGTTGCGAGCCACCAATAACCTTCCGCGACGTCAGGTCCTTTAACTTCTCGCGCTTCACCACGATGCGTTTATCTCGCCCAAGAGAAATCGCCAGCGTGTCTTTGATGCTGTTCGGATCGATGGCGGTTTTACCGACGAACGTACCCTCGAAAAAGATGTTCGCATCACCAGGCAACAAGCTGAATTCTTCCCACCCAGTTCCGTACGCAATCAAGAATGCCTCGGTATCGAGTTTAGGCGCCACCGCATATTCGTACGAAGCTTTCATCTCGTAATTCCGGATGTCGACCGCAGTCGGCTTGCCACTCGAATTGACCGTATACGGAATCGCTATATCAAACTCGGTATTCAAGGTTGTTTGAATGGTACTCACTGATTCAGAAAGGGACAATGCGGCAACATCCTCCTGATCAGCAACTTCCTCCTTCATTTTCGACTCTGCCGCTGGAGCTGCCGAGCGATACATTGCTTTATCATCGCGAAAGGAAACAGGTCTCGGCTTGTAGAAATCCAGGTACCATGGATAAAGATCAGGTTTCAGCCCACCCTGATTCGGGTTCGCGCTCGAGAGTTTGAGCTTCACATTCTTCCAGTCTTCGCCCGTAACCTGGTAGACGTTGGCTTTATAAGACAACTGAACGGGAGACTTTGTGTTCACGGCGCGAAGGTCGTAGGTTGGTCTCCAACCAGCGTTGCTGACAACATAGTTAATCACTAGCTCGACCGGTGTGGCAGTTTCGGCTGAAACATTGACTAGAATTTCATTTCGATTCTGTGCGTACTGGCTGTCGAATTCATTTATTTGTTGAGTCAATGTCGCCACTCGGATCCCAATCTTGCGAATCTTATCGTCGACTTTAGATTTCGACATTACGATGTCACTTAGGCGTGTTCGATAGAAGTCGGCCATCGCTTTGAGTTCAGCCACGGTGATGTTCTGGCTATTGCCGCCGATGCGCTGGTTGGCCAACAACATCTGTTCCTCCTTCGTGAGGATGTCTTTTTGGCTTTGTTCCAACGTCAACTGACTATTGTAGTATCCTATTGAATCTTTCAGGGCTTTTAAGGCTTTCGGCGCATTCTGTTCTGACAAGAAATTTTGGCGGTGGCTCACACCGAGGATCGTGAAATTGCCGCGGCCCGCCGCTTGGATGCTTTCAAGATCGATCATCGTGCTCAGCCCGCTTAGCACTAGGGTCGACTTCCCAGGCTCGATCTTCGTCTTTGCTTCTCTCGTTACTTGGGCGTTCGCTAGGAACACGGTCACGGCTGTAATCTTAGAGTCGACTGGTTTCTCGACTTGGGCCGATGCTGTCATCACACTTATCACCATCACACCCAACAACAACTTGATTCTATACATAAGGATTTTATTTACGCTCGAAGATGCCCGGTTTGGAATCATTCCATAGGGCCGACTCAAAATTATGATATTCTTAACAACGGGCCTTGTACGCCAAAACTGAGTCTTCATTCCGAAATTGTGCCATTTTTAACGCTTTGAGGCCGGTTTCATTATCCTAAATTTGCGGCCTATGGATTCGACCTTCAACTACCACGCACTCCTGAAGTTTTCGCAGGCTGTTTTTCAGAAAATGGGCAGCTCCCCCGAACACGCACGTCTTGCCGCACAAGTCCTGCTTCGAGCCGACCTTCGGGGCATTGATTCTCACGGCGTCGCGCGCTTGAGTGGTTATGTGCGCCTATGGGAAGTGAAGCGGGTGAACGCCAAACCGATGATCCGGATCGTACACGAGTCGCCCAGCACAGCGGTGGTGGACGGCGATGGCGGCCTTGGCCTCGTAGTAGCCCCTCGTGCCATGGAGATCGCCATCGACAAAGCGAACAAGTGTGGAACAGGATGGGTGGCGGTGAAGAACTCGAATCACTTCGGTATCGCCGCCCAGCACGCCATGATGGCACTCGACCACGACATGATTGGAATGGCCATGACGAACGCGAGTCCGTTGGTGGCCCCCACGTTTTCGGTGGAAAGATTGCTCGGAACAAATCCAATATGCGTCGCTATTCCGGCAGGGCAACAGCCGCCGTTTATCGCCGACTTTGCTACGACGACAGCAGCAAATGGGAAACTAGAAATCCTGCAACGTAAGAATGCGGAGGCTCCGACTGGCTGGATTCAAAAGAAAAATGGTGAGCCATCCACCAATCCACACGAGTTGAAAGACGGAGGAGCGCTCCTTCCACTTGGTGGGGATCGGGACCACGGGAGTCACAAGGGATTTTGCCTTGGCGCCTGGGTCGACATCTTTTCAGCTGTGTTGAGCGGCGCAAACTACGGCCCGTGGGTGCCCCCGTTCGTAAGTTTCTTGGCACCACCTGCAGATCCCGTGGGCGACGGCATTGGCCACTTCTTCGGTGCCATGCGCGTTGATGCCTTCCGTCCTGCTGTTGATTTCAAAAATCACATGGACAACTGGATACAACGCTTCCGTTCCGCGAAGACGGTGGAAGGACACCCAGGCATCATCATCCCTGGTGATCCAGAACGAGAATACGAATCTATTCGAATCAAAGAAGGAATTCCGCTGAACGAAAAAGTCGTTCAAGACTTGAAGGAACTAGCTGCGAAAATGGATTTGGTTCTAGAATGAAATTCCGCCGGCGGTAAAGTACGCCCGGACAATCCATGGAGTTGCGAACGGTGATGTAGCGCGATTGTACATCACATCATACAATGCAACAACGTTCAGGGCCGCCCGTCCACCGACTGGTTGGGTAAATCCGATACCGATTGGGAGTCTCTTGTAAATCATCCTCGACGAGTTGTCGAAAGTGGGGACGCTGATCATTTGATATTCGGCGTAGCCAAACATCTTACCAAAACGATACTGGGTGAACGGCGCCAAACCATATTGGTCCAACGTGGTTCCTTGTTGCGGAAAGCGGTAAGTCTGGTAGGTGACTTGAACGCCTGCTGACCATGGCAGCGTGAGTCGATAGCCAACCAATGGCGACACAGAAATGTACGTGTACTTGAAACCGTAGTAAGGGTGGGTGCCAGTGCCGAAGCTTCCACCGCCGCCAAAATAGAGACGTTCTTTAAGAGGTAGCCCCGCGGCGCTATTCTTTGATTGGCCGCCACCGCCAAATCGTTGCTGACTCCAGGCCGTTGTCACGGAGAGCGTCAACATCAAAAGCAACCCAACAACTCGAATCATGGTTAATCTTCTACGATCACAAACACATCTTCGCTCGCTTTCTTCATGAGGTACTTTTCGCGTGCGAATTTCTCTAAGAGCTCCTTGTTAGTCATCAACTCGTTGCGGTCTTTCTCAACCTCAATGATCTTCTGGTTGTAGTATTCCTTCTCATCCTCAAGATCACCGAGCTTGGAAGCCATCTTGAAGCGGGTGATCAAGTCATTTGAATCGAGGAAAGTCATCCAGACCAAAAACACCAGTCCACAGACGATGTAGAAATTCCGTAAAAAGGGGGGCAGTTTTTTCAGCATAAGTTTAAAAAATGGTACTGCTTACTTGGCGTACTAGCAACGTGGCTGTCGACGCCAAGGCGAAGATAGGAATTTTCCGAATTCCGAACCTTTACTACCGCCCCTTCTCCAAAACCAGGGTCACCTTGTTGAAGTCTGCCGACGCATTTACCACCTTTCTGAAGTCCTCATAGCGTTCTACGGGGCAATTAATTTCCTTATAAAATTCAGAAATGACGATCTCGAGAACGTCGCCTGACAGGGTAAAATCGGACTTGAAGATGTAGGGATTGTTGCCTTCTTGGTTGTATTTGACGTCAAATTTCAATTGCTCGACATTCTTGATGGTGTAACCCACAGGCAGATGGATCCTAATCTTCCGGTCGTAGGTCCGGTTGTTCGTATTTTCAACAGCCAAAGTGCGCTTGTCGTCGCGGTACATTTCCACTTGGGGTCCAATCAAAAGTCCAACTTTGAAGAGGGTGCGTGGTCCCGCCTTCTCGAGGAACGCTGCTGTCTTGAATTCCGTGGTCACATCAAACCAATCGTGTCCATCGCGGGTTGCCTTGGCGGCGGAATGCTTCATCAGCTGCTGGTCGGGAGCCGTATCCTTGATGAGCCCTTCTAACATCTCCTTCCGCTGTTGATCGTTGGCCACCTCATAGAATGGAGCTAAAAACATCGCATTGTAGCCCGTAAATTTTCGAACCTGGTTCACGATGTTGTGCTCCAACGCATTATCGAAACGAACCTCGATGTCGAGATTGTCTTGATTGGCGAGGTAACTGGCAGCAGGGATCTCTTTCACTTGACCTACGGCAGAGTTAATACCACCCGCAGTAATGGGCTTCACGAAAAGTCCATATTGCGCCATGTACTCGGCTGGGATCAGCGGATACCGAGTCGGGAAATAAGGAGCTGCGAATCCCTTTGTTTCGGGAAAGTATAGAAAGTACTCGTCGAGGAATGACCAGGTGTCAAAACCCGGATCGAAATGAGCTCGTTCTCGACTGCACGTCAGCACAGGCTGCACATTCACTCCGAGCTTTTCGTAGGCGTTGACCAGCAAACGGGTGATACCCTCCTTTGAAGCTACCCTAAACTTGACAATCGATTCGACAGCCGAAAGGGCTTCATCTGGGCGCTCTTCGTCCACCTTGATCGTGAGCTTTACTACCTCTTCCAATTTTTTGATCTTCTCCTCGGCCGATAAGCTTGGTGATATCTTCGTGCTCTTTACGAACTTATCTAGTGCCTTCTCGTCATCTTTCGACAGCCTTGTCAGTATTTCATTAAAACGACGGGCGGCGTCGTCCCAAGTATTGAGACGGCCATTGGAACGCGCACGGTTGTACGCCAACTTGTATTCCACCTTTTTCCTGCTTGCCTTTGGATAGGCGAACTGCTCTTCTTTTAAGGCAGGCACGGCGTCGACCTTCATCTCATAAACGTTCTGAGTGGTATCCGCAAGCTTCACCACGTCGGGCAAGCCGTTGTACGAGCGGAAGTCAAACTGCAAATGCTTTGGGCTCGACAACATCAGTGACAGGTTCTTAGAGGGAACCCCAAACTGGATGTACTCTCCATTGAACACATCCGCCACCATCTTTCGTACGTAGTAATACTCGATTTCACTGCCGATTTCCACCCCTTCGATGGCAAAGATTCGGTACGCATTCCCAGTTTCCTCTTCTTTGATTTCCTTCAAATTGGATTCGTCGAACATTACAACTTTACCAGCCTTATTGATGGAGCGCGCCTTCACCGACTTCAAATCCATCGTATTGTTCATGGAAATGTAAATACGATTGTTTCTCCCGATCGCTTCATTGCTATTCACGTAAATAATTCGATGGTGGGTCGTGTACATGAGAAACTCATTGTTCTCGAAGGTGTATTCATAACGAACATGACTTAGCAGTACCAATTCAGGCATCGCGGCCTCCTCATCTGAAAGGTTCATGCGAGTTCGATTCGCTTCCCATGTGTAGTCACCTGCGGCACCTAACACTGTAACAGAGGCCATGCAGAACATAGCCCAAAAGAATAACCTGCGCATCATTTTTTCTTTAAAACAATTGACTCCTTGTATGCTTCACTCAACTTTTTATTCGCCTCGTTCCATTTTTGGAATTGATCGGGCTGTAACATCAATATGTTCATAAATAAGGTTCGCGAGTAGATCACTTTTCCTGGTTGTTGGGTATACTGGATTTCGAACGAAAGCACATCGCCCTTCCAACTTGCCGAAGGTGGCAGGTACTCTACCGAATAACCGTCTTCAATTTTGAGCTCGAACTTGTCCTCATGAACATACTTAAAGTCCTCTTCAATCGGTGCAACCCTATCCGCCACGATCTGCTCGTTGTTCAAGTCTTTCGATAGGTTCATGTTCACATAGAGTTCGTCGCCAATGGCCTGAATATAATCAGGCACTTCGAAGCTATAGGTGACGTCCGTTGCCACTTCGCGATTTGGTAGGTTGTGAATTTCGTAGTTGACCAGCTTGTACTTGTTAGATCCCTTGTTGGTAAGTCCGTCGATGCTGTTGCGGATGTTCTCTTGATTGACACGATCGAACTTGTAGCCTACGGACGTCTTCGAGTAGCCATGAAAACTCATTTTTCCCTCGCCCACGAGAGACCGGTCCTTGATCCGCAATTCGACCTTGTCACCAATCAAATTGTCCTCGGCCGACATTTCGGGAACCACTTTTATTTCATACTTATTCGGCCCGTAGTTGATGAACGCCTCCTTGCCTTGGATCATCGACGACGGAAAACCGAGCTTCGTGTGGTTCCCCGTTCCGTCTAGGAAATAGTATTTCCCTTCCGGAGAAATGTATGTGGCGATCATGTGGTTATCGACAAGAGGCGTCGGAACTTCCGTATAGCGATACGGCAAGTCCCGCGTTCCGATCCACGTGTGGTATGCCTTTACGCCCGAAAGGTCCAGCAGGTTCACGATAAGGTTGGCCATATCTTTACAATCTCCATAGCGCTTCTCACACACATAGCTTCCGGGGTGTGGAATCAATCCTCGCATTCCTTGCTCGAACGCTATGTACTGAATGTTTGATTGAACCCAGTAAAAGACGTTTCGAACAATGTCGAGCTCGGAACTGCTCTTATCCTTAATTTCCTTCGCCACGGCCATCAACTCAGGCGAGGGGTTTTTGTTGATGTCTTTCACGAAAGTGTTATACCATTTATGGAGGTCGTCCAAAGATGACAACACGTTCTTGACTCCGTTCTTTGTTTGGTAAGACTTCACATAGCATTCTATCGAGGGAGCAAAGTAGTATGGAGATGGGGCGTTTCGTTCATTCTTCAGGGCTGGTAAATCACGCGCCGACCACTCATAATACACAAAACCTCCTTTCTCGGTTTTCTTGAAGGACACCTTATTGTCCTTGTCGTTCAAAATTTTGTATGCAAGGTTGATCCCCTTCGACGCTTTGATCGTATAGGTGGAAACGGCGTGAGGTAAATTTCCTTGCATCAGGTAACCAGTGATGAATCTCACGTCGCGAAAGCTCTCTTTATATTGAAGGAGCGTTCTGTTTTGGGCGGCAATGGCTGGGAAATTAAAACTGATGTAATACGAGTCGTCATAGAAGACCCCATCGCTCTGGCTGTCGTTCTTCTTGAAACCCGAAACATTCATTTCGCGGTACCGATTCTTATCCCACACGAGGGTTTTGGCTTTCACGTCGGAAATTTCGCAGAAGCCATGGCCATAAATGCGACGGTCGGGCGCACTACCGGCAAAGTCCTTCAAGAGTAAAATGTCTTGAGTGAGTTCGTTCCAAGCTTTTATGGAATCACCTTCCAGCACCAGGTTGAGCAATTCCGATCGTTCAACATACACGGCGGCTTCGGTTGGAAACTTCTCCCGCATCTTGTTCCACACATCGGATCCTTGACACCAGCCCACCAATGGAGTGATCGTCATCACGAACAAGGTCCATCGCTTCGTCCACATTTTCCTTTCCATAAACCTCAATCTAAAAAACCATTATAAAACATCACTTCGGTCGGTTTGCCGTCTTTGCCAAAATAAGTACATGGCCCATCCATCACGCCAAGGTGGAACGTGGCCTTTCGGGCGGGAGTTCCATCGGGATTGTACCATTCTTCCAGACCTTCTTCCAAGTCGTCAACGTAGTTCACTTTCCGGCAGACCTTTCCGTTGGGATAAAAAGAAGTGTGCAACCCATGGTAATCATTGTTCTTCAGGCTATACTCTTCACAGACTTTTCCATCAGGATAATAGCTCCTAGATGTTCCGGTGAGGGAACCATCTTTAAACGTTTGTTCAAGAGCTTTCACCCCTGAAGGGTAATATGCGGTTATTGTATAGTCAACAGACACATTTGTCCATGGACCAAGTTGACCGTTCTTACCACGAACGCGGTAGCGGATGCGTTCCCCGGCTTCAGCCCACCATTCGACGACCAGCGTTCCATCGGGAGCGAAAGTTCTCGACAACCCGTGTTGCGATCCTTCAGAATACGTCGCCTCCGATCGTTTGGCACCAGCATCATAGAAAGAGACGTACGTGCTGTCGATGTATCCGTCCGCATAGAACGCCTTCGCATATGGCTTTCCATTTGGACTGTTGAAGGTCCAAACCCCTTCCCGGTCGCCAAGCACAGACATACCGGCAGTTGCGATGATGCCATTCAAAAGTCGCGATTCAGTTGCACCATGCAACCAACCAAGCCGAGATGTTGAAGCAGACATCAGCGTTCCATCCGGGTAGTAATAGTTGAGAACACCATCTACAACGCCATCTAACGTGCGATAGGTCGAATAGAGTTTCCCATCTGGAAAGCGAAGCGTGTCACCTACAAGGTTCTTACTATTGGTGGTTTTAAACCTGATAGGAGTTCTCTTCCCGTGAGCCTCTTCCAAAATAGAGTTACCGTCGACGAAAACTTCAAACCGATCCAGGTTGCCGTCCACACCCCAATGGTGCACGGTATCTCTCAGCGAACCATTGAGATAGAAGGAACGGGTCGACATTACTCCGTTTGAGTAGTAGCTTCTCCATTCTTGTTGTTTTTGTCCTTGAACGTACCACCCTTCTTCTTCGACCTGTCCATTTGAATAGAACGTTTGATAAAGTCCGTCCAGCTCTCCGGCCTTCCGGTTCTTCACAGACTTCTTCGTGCCGAAAGCATCGTAGTCGATCTCTGCACCCACCATCTTTTCTTCGTTGAAGGCAAACTCTGTTCGCTTAATGCCAGATGGATAGTACCCAACCCAAGTTCCATCTCGGGATCCATTCTTGTATTCCCCTTGTGCATATAGACTGCCGCTTGGTCGAAGTTTCTTTGAAGAAAAGGCACCTGACTCACTGCCAAATTTCGCCAGCTCCTTCCCCGTTTCGTCGTAGTAGATCAATTGCTTTACCTTCCCTTTGGCGAAAATGATCTTGTTGGCCAGCTTGCCAAAGGCATATCGGATCGTTTCACCGTCTTCGTCCCCCTCCTGATTGTAAGAAATCGTTTCTTGTATCGTTCCATGTCGGTCATACTCCTTCCAAACTCCAACCTTCTTTCCATTCGAATAAACTCCTTGTTGTCGCAGCTCACCGTTCGAGTGCCAAGTTGCCCAGTCGCCATCCAACTCGTCATTCTTGTAAGAACCCTTTGTTTTCGTTTTACCATTTTCCCAATACAGTTGATATGGCCCTTCCAATTTTCCAGCAACGAAATTTTCAACAACAGAAACCTTTCCGGTTACAAAGTTGGTGGTCCACGTTCCGATGGCTAAGTCATCTTGGTACTTGTACAACTTCCGCACTTTTCCGTCGGGAAAAAACTGCGTGCCGGCTCCTTCTCGCTTACCACCTTTGTAGATTAGCCTCTCACTAACAGTTCCTGCAGGCGTATAAAAAACCACTTCGCCCTCAGCCTTCTTATTCACGAGTGTGTAAGAAAGGGTCTTCTGATTGCGTAGGTTGTAGTGCTCAATAAAACCATTGTCCTCGTTTTCTACAGATTTGAGTGAGCCGTCGTCGCGATAGTACTTCCATATTCCCTTCTTCGTTCCGTTCTCATAGTTGCCTCTCGCAGCAGCCACTCCATTCTCGAAGTAATAAATCCAGTCACCGACATTTTTGCCGGCGGCCAAATTTCCAATCCCATCCACACTACCGTCCTTGTTGAATGTTGTGCTCGCAGTAGCGCCCTTTCCAAGAGACTCAGGAATGGGTATCGTCGACCTGAGTCCTTTTGAAGTCGAGTTCACGACATCGAACATGACTTCAAGCGCCTTCTTGTTCTTGTCTTTCCACTTATCCACAGCCTCGATTTTCGCGGAACTCAAAATGAAATAGATAAAGCTCTCCGTTTGTTTGGCTTCAATGAGCTTCTTAAAGATTGGCAGATACTGTTTCACCCAAGGATCGTCGGGGGTGAATGATCCCTGTTGAAGCTGCTGAAATAGCAATTCCATCTGTTTGACTACTGGCGCGTCGACTGGAATTTTGCTTTTGAACTTCTTGTTCAATGCGATCTCGGCGCGGATCACGAGGTCGATTTCTTCGAAAGCATTTTCGCCGGTGGGTGTTTGGGACCCGTCCCCTTCAAATTTATTGCCGCAGACGTTGTCGAGCAGTCGCAACCTCGGGTTATCGTCTTCTTCCAGCGCCATGTACACACTCAACGACATCAGCGCATGCGTCTTCCTCCCTTGAAGGGCCGAAATACGTCCAAGGTTCAAATGGCTTGAAGACTGGAATGGCGCTATTTCGAGGACTTTGAAGTACCATTCGATTGCTTCTTGAAAACTTCCTTTGTTGTGGTACGTGGCGGCCATTCGATAACGCAGCGAAACATCGAAAGGATATTCCTTAAGAGCGTTGGTGAGGACTGTGAGCGCTTGATCGTATTGCTCCTTTTTGCCAAGGGCGTTCGCATGTGCCCATAAAAAGTGAGCACGGTAAGGGGTTGCCAACCTGCTCATGTAACTAGAGAGTGCAATCACTTTGTCATTGTCTCCGTGATTCAGGTAAGCATCGACCAGCGCTCTTTGTTTTGCGAAGTAATTAGTATCGGCGTTAGGAATTGCGAGCAACTCCTTGATCGCGAGATCAAACTTTCCAGAGTCAGACAAAACTGAAGCGCGTTTCAGCACTTCACCTGAGTGAACAAGTTGATAGGATTGTCCGCTTGCATAATTCCAACAAAACGCGATGATACAGGCGATCAGTAAACGGGGCATGCAGAGGGGTTTAATTCAGAATTTTCCGTCCGGTAGAAATAGAAATTTAAGAATTTACGTGGATGTACCCACGTTTCTATACCCCCATAAAAACGTAGCATTCCCTATTTTAATATCCACGCAAGGTTTCAAACGGCAAAAAAAAGGGCTGCACCATCACGGCGCAGCCCTTAACAAAATGTTTAGACAGAGATTAGAACTTCCGACCTGGGAAGTAGGCCACATCGCCCAGTTCTTCCTCGATGCGAATCAGCTGATTGTATTTAGCCATCCGGTCTGAACGCGATGCCGAACCGGTCTTGATTTGACCTGTATTCAACGCAACTGCAAGGTCTGCAATCGTGCTGTCTTCGGTTTCGCCACTGCGGTGCGACATGATACTCTTGTAAGCATTGCTTTTCGCGAGGTTCACAGCATTGATCGTCTCAGTCAACGAACCAATTTGGTTCACCTTCACAAGGATCGAGTTTGCCACACCCATGTCGATACCCTTTTGGAGGAACTCGACGTTGGTCACAAACAAATCATCACCTACGAGTTGAACTTTATCGCCGATCTTGTCGGTGAGTTTCTTCCAGCCATCCCAATCTTCTTCAGCCATACCATCTTCGATGCTGATGATCGGATATTTCTTCGCCCACTTCGCCCAGTATTCAACCATCTCATCTGACTTCAACTTCTTGCCGTCAGATTTCTTGAAAGTATAAGTCTTCGTCTTGGTATCATAGAATTCGGAGCTGGCGGCATCCATCGCAATGAAGATGTCTTCACCGGGTTTGAACCCAGCTTTCTCGATTGCCCTCAAAACCACCTCGATCGCCTCCTCGTTGGATTTGATGTTTGGAGCAAAACCACCCTCATCGCCTACGTTTGTAGACAAGCCTTGGTCGTGCAATACTTTCTTCAGTGTATGGAACACCTCGGTTCCCATTCGCAACGCTTCAGAAAACGTGTCGGCCTTCACAGGCATGACCATAAACTCTTGGTAGTCGATCGAGTTGTCTGCGTGACTTCCACCGTTCAAGATGTTCATCATCGGAACCGGAAGCGTGTTGGCATTTACACCACCAATGTAACGGTACAATGATTGACCTGACTCCATCGCGGCTGCTTTCGCCACGGCGAGTGAGGTACCGAGGATTGCGTTCGCTCCCAGCTTACCCTTGTTGCCCGTTCCATCGAGTTCTACCATTACCTTGTCGACCACGTTTTGATCGAACACTGACAAACCGACCACGGCCGAAGCGATCTTCGAGTTAACGTTGTCGACTGCCTTTAGCACACCTTTTCCGAGGTATTTCTTCTTGTCGCCATCTCGCAACTCCACGGCTTCGTGCGTTCCGGTCGAGGCGCCGGAAGGGACAGCAGCGCGGCCAAAGGCGCCACTTTCGGTGATCACATCAACTTCTACTGTAGGGTTTCCACGGCTATCTAGAATTTGACGTGCGTGGATGGATTCGATTAGTGACATATAGGAATTTAGAATTTTGGAATTTAGAATTTGGAATTTAGGGCGGGTTGTGAAATGGGTTATGTGTCTTTATTCAACGTCTTTAACGAGGAGACAAAGATTGCTGTAAGTTCGTTAGACTCGTCCATTAGTATTTTTACTTCACTCTCTTTGCCATTGATCAGCTGGATATCTTCAATCATTCGCAGCCAGAAAAAACACTCATCACACTCTTCGACCACAATCTTCATTTTGTTGCCGAAATCAGCTCTTGACTTTGCTCTTTTCAGTGAATGATAGTTCGCACCCACCGAAGAAGCCGACTTCAACAATTGGTTCGCAATCACTCGAGCCGCATCATTTTTCGGAAAGAGTTCAACAAGTCTAAAAACCCTGACTGAAAATTGCCTTGTCCTTTCAAATAGATCATTCGTTCTCATGTCGACTATGGGTTAGGATTCTACCCGCAAAATCAACACGTTTGATCGTTCTTGCCGCAAATATTTCGATAACCCGTCTTGGTTACCTTACACGCACCCACTCCGAAAGCACTCCCCAATTCTCAATTCAAAATTCTCAATTCTCAATTACCAATCTCAATTTGACCTCTTAATCATTTCGAGGAAGTCATCAAAAAGATATCGTGAATCGTGTGGTCCCGGGCTTGCCTCGGGGTGATATTGAACCGAGAATGCTTTTTTCTTCTTCAAACGGATGCCCATGATCGTGTTGTCGTTCAAATGGCGGTGTGTCACCTCCACATCGGGATGTTGATCCAAGCCCTCGGGACTGATCGCAAACCCATGGTTCTGCGAGGTCATTTCTCCTAAGCCTGTCAGCAAATTCTTCACTGGGTGGTTAAGACCGCGGTGACCATGGTGCATCTTAAATGTCGACAGTCCTGCCGCCAGCCCAAGCAATTGGTTGCCCAAGCAAATGCCGAAGAGGGGTTGCTTGTCGCTGTCCAGGATTTCTTTCACGGTTTTGACTGCGTAAGGCATCACAGATGGATCGCCAGGGCCGTTCGAGATGAAGTAGCCATGAGGATTCCACTTCGCCATTTCTGCGAACGAAGTCTTAGCAGGGAACACCTGGATGTAGCAATCGCGTTCGGCGAGATTTCGGAGAATGTTCGTCTTAATTCCCAAGTCGAGTGCTGCGATGCGGTACTTGGCCGACGGGTTTCCGAAGAAATAAGGTTTGTTGGTGCTCACGATCGAAGAGAGTTCCAGGCCATCCATCGATGGAACTTTCTTGAGCTCGTCCTTCATTTGGTCCGGAGTAAGGACCGAAGAAATCAACGCATTCATTGCGCCTTTGCTTCGAATGTAGCGCACGAGCATCCTGGTGTCTACGTCAGAGATACCTACGACACCGTGTTTTTCGAGGTACTGCTGAAGGCTCTCGCGGGCTGTCAGTCGACTGAACTCGTTCGAGAACTCGTTCACCACGATGCCCGCAATTTGAGGTTTTAGAGATTCTTGCTCTTCGTTCACCGTGCCATAGTTGCCGATGTGAGCAGTGGTATTCACGATGATTTGACCGTAGTAGGACGGATCTGTATAGATCTCCTGGTACCCGGTCATCCCTGTGTTAAAGCAGATTTCCCCGCCGGTGGTGCCCCTTTTGCCGATGGGCTTGCCTTCGACGAGCAGGCCATCTTCGAGGAGAAGGTAAGCTGTGTCTTTCAATGTGGTCTAGTGGTTGGTTTGACAAAAATACTGTTCTTCGGAGTCACGGTGCATCCCGGGGATCAAATAATACACGGGGCGCGCCCACAAACGATTTCGGTGCCCCGGAATGGGCAACAAAAAAGGGATTGAACCGAAGTCCAATCCCTTTTTGATATTTAGCGGGGTTCATCACCTTAGCCTTTCGACTTTGCAGGTTTAGCCTTTTTTTCAGATTTCGCGGCTTTTGCCTTGGGCTCGGCAACCGCAGTTTCAGCTGCAGCTTCTTCGCCACCTTCCGATTTTTTCTTGCCACGGCCACGGCGGGTCTTGCCTTTCTTCTCGTCGCCACCCTTGCGGTACAGGTCGTTGAAGTCAACAAGTTCCATGAGGCACATTTCAGCGTTGTCGCCGAGGCGAACATCGCCCAACTTGATGATGCGGGTGTATCCACCTTGGCGGTCGCCCACGCGGCCTGCCACTTCACCGAACAATGTCGTTACAGACTCCTTGTTTTGGAGGTAAGACATCACGGTACGGCGTGAGTGCATCGTGTTAGACTTCGCCTTCGTGATCAGCGGCTCCACATACTTGCGGAGTTCTTTCGCTTTGGCTACCGTAGTGGTGATCCGTTTTGCAAGGATCAACGACGATGCCATGTTCGAAAGCAGCGCGTCGCGGTGTGATTTCGTGCGACTGAGGTGATTGTCTTTTTTACCGTGTCTCATTAGTCTTCTTCCAGTTTATATTTGCTCAGATCCATCCCGAAGGTAAGGTTCTTTTCAGCTACTAGTTGTTCCAACTCGGCGAGCGACTTCTTACCGAAGTTGCGGAACTTCATCATATCAGAGATCTCGAGTTGTACGAGGTCGCCCAGTGTTTTCACATCAGCTGCTTTGAGGCAGTTGTATGCGCGTACAGAAAGATCCAAATCGTGGAGCGGAGTCTTGAGCAGCTTGCGCATGTGCAGCATCTCTTCGTCCACTTGTTCGATTTCGCTGTCTTTTCCGGTTTCGAGCTCGATCGACTTGTCGGAGAAGAGGCGGAAGTGCTGGATCAGGATAAATGCAGCGCCTTCGAGGGCTTTCTCTGGGTGGATTGAACCATCCGTTTCGATATCGATCAAGAGTTTCTCGTAGTCGGTCTTTTGTTCCACGCGGGTGTTCTCCACGCTGAACTTCACGTTTTTGATCGGAGTGAAGATTGCGTCGATCGGAATGAATCCGAACACTTGCTCGTTGGGTTTGTTTTCCTCTGCAGGAAGATAACCACGGCCTTTGTCGATCGTCAATTCGATTTCGAAATGAGCAGCCTCATCGAGGTTACAGATTACGTGATCGGGGTTGAGGATCTCGAAAGCTGAGGTGAACTTCGCGATATCGCCAGCTTTAAATTGCTTTTGCTTCTTGATGCTGACGGTGATCTTGCTATCAAAGTTGTCGGCCGATTTGCGGAAACGGACCTGCTTCAGATTCAAAATGATTTCAGCTACGTCTTCCACCACGCCTTCGATGGTAGAGAACTCGTGCAACACACCTGGAATCTTAATCCCAGTGATCGCATAGCCTTCCAACGAAGAAAGGAGGATGCGGCGCAATGCGTTCCCAATCGTTACTCCATATCCCTTTTCCAGAGGTTTGAAGGTGAACAAGCCGTGAAAATCGTCCGACTTCTCCATCACCACCTTCTCCGGCATTTGAAATGCTAATATTGACATAGGCGTTTGATTTAACTGTTTAACTAAATAACTCCTGGCCGCGTCACCGATTACTTCGAGTACAATTCGACGATCAACTGCTCGTTGATGTTCTCGGGGATATCGGCGCGAAGAGGCAGGTTCACGAGTTTACCTTCCAGTTCTTGGAAGTCGAACTCGAGCCAGTTGTACTTCTTAGCACCTTGAACCGACAAGCTGTTGGTGATCGATTCCAGTGACTTCGACTTTTCACGCACGGCAACTTTGTCGCCAGGGCGGAGTGTGACAGAAGGGATGTTCACCACCTCACCGTTCACAGTGATGTGCTTGTGCACAACCAACTGACGTGCGGCGCGGCGTGTGGGAGCGATTCCCAAACGATATACCGTGTTGTCGAGGCGGGCCTCAAGCATTTGCAGCAACACTTCGCCGGTCACACCTTTCTTACGAGATGCTTTGTCGAAAATGTTGGCGAACTGCCTTTCGAGGATACCGTAGATGTACTTGGCCTTCTGTTTTTCGGCCAACTGAGTCGCATATTCCGACTGCTTACGTTTCTTACCCTTGCCATGCATGCCAGGGGCGTAGTTCTTCTTTTGAAGAGCTTTGTTGTCCCCCAAAATGGGCTCGTTGAACTTTCTGGAGATTCGGGCTTTCGGGCCGGTATATCTTGCCATCGGGAATTAAAATTTTGACTTCTTAACTGGGATGGTCGCCCATCCTATGATTCTACTTCTAAATTATACTCTGCGTGCTTTAGGAGGACGGCAACCGTTGTGCGGCAGCGGCGTCACGTCCTTGATAGTCGTGATCTCGATACCTGCACCTTGAATGGTACGGATTGCTGATTCGCGTCCGGCGCCAGGGCCTTTCACGAACACTTCCACCTTGCGGAGGCCGAGTTCGAAAGCTTTCGAAGCACACTCTTGAGCTGCAGTTTGAGCTGCATAAGGCGTGTTCTTCTTAGAGCCTTTGAAACCCATCTTACCAGCCGACGACCAAGCGATCACTTGACCAGTCGAGTTGGTCATCGCGATAGTGATGTTGTTGAATGTAGCCTTGATGTGGGCTTGTCCAACAGCTTCCACGACCACGACGCGCTTCTTGCTCTTGTCTTTCTTCTTTTCTCCAGGTGCAGTGTTAGTTGCCATACGAAAAGTCCTTCGTTATTTGTTATTAACCCTTAGTTGCCTTCTTCTTGTTCGCCACGGTCTTACGCTTACCTTTCCGGGTACGTGCATTGTTCTTGGTTGTCTGACCACGAACGGGAAGACCTTTCCGGTGGCGGAGTCCACGATACGAACCGATGTCCATCAAGCGCTTGATGCTCAATTGAATTTCGGAACGAAGCAGACCTTCGATTTTAAATTGCTCGGAAATAATGGCGCGAATTGCGTTCGACTCCTCGTCGTTCCAATCTTTCACCTTCTTGTTCACATCCACGTTGGCTTGTGAAAGGATGCGCTGCGCGGAGCGGCGACCAATGCCAAAGATGTACGTGAGGGCGATTTCGCCTCTTTTATTATCCGGGATATCAACACCAGCAATACGTGCCATGTTATTCGTTAGCTTGTTAGTTGTACTTAATTCGCGTTTCCTAATTAACCTTGACGCTGCTTATAGCGAGGGTTCTTCTTGTTAATCACATACAGTTTGCCCTTGCGACGAATGATCTTGCAATCGGCGCTGCGCTTCTTGATGGATGCCCTGACTTTCATATTCCGAGTACTTTATTTCGTTTTACTTACCTCAGGTTATTTGTACCTGAAGATGATCCTTCCTTTTGTCAAATCGTAAGGCGACATCTCCAATCTCACTTTGTCACCAGGCAGGATTCGAATGTAGTGCATCCTCATCTTACCCGAAATGTGCGCCAACACGATGTGCCCATTTTCCAGTTGCACTCTGAACATCGCGTTCGAGAGCGCTTCTGTAATCGTACCGTCTTGTTCTATCGACTTTTGTTTCGCCACTTATAACTATATGCTTCTTCCAAATATTCGTGCGTCGTCAGTACCTCTGTTCGGTCTTCGTGAACCGCCACCATGTGCTCAAAATGAGCAGAAGGTTTGCGGTCGCGGGTGCGGATGGTCCAGCCATCACTTTCTTGCACCACCGCCCGAGTACCTAGGTTGATCATGGGCTCGATGGCAAACACCATTCCGGCCACGATCTTCACGCCCTTTCCTTTCATACCATAGTTCGGAACTTCTGGATCTTCGTGTAGGCTCTTCCCTACCCCGTGACCCACCAGCTCGCGCACCACTCCGTATCCGAACCGCTCCACATGACTCTGTATCGCGTAACCGATATCACCGATCCGGTTCCCCACTTTCGCTTCCGCGATTCCTAGGTACAACGAATCATAAGTCCGGTTGAGCAATTCCAGCACTTCTTGCTTCGCACCTTCCAATGGATAGGTGTAAGCTGAATCACTGTGGTAGCCTTTATACTTCACCCCGCAATCCACCGACACGATGTCACCTTCCTTCAGTTCATATTCCCCGGGGAATCCATGAACCACCACCTCGTTAACCGAGATGCAAAGGGCCGAAGGAAACGTTCCTCCATAATGTTTGAAGGAAGGGATACCCTCGTGATCGCGAATGAACTCCTCGGCGACTTCGTTCAGTTTCTTTGTCTTCACTCCCGGTTTTATCAACCGAGCCACTTCTCCGTGAGTCTTACCCAAAATCTGGGCACTCTCTCGCATTAACTGAATCTCATCTGCCGTCTTGAGGTGAACCATTCAACTCAGGCCGCATTACCAAACTGAGAACGTCCTTTTACTCGTCCCGACTTCATCATCCCTTCGTAGTGCCTCATCAGGAGGTAGCTTTCAATCTGTTGCAGCGTGTCGAGAACAACACCCACTAAGATCAAAAGCGAAGTACCACCATAGAAGTACGCAAAGTTCTGGGAGATACCGGCCTTCACCGCAAAAGCAGGGAGGATGGCAATCGCCGCAAGGAAAATGGCGCCAGGTAGAGTAATTTTTGACAGAATACTGTCTATAAACTCAGCGGTTTGTTTACCGGGTTTGATGCCGGGAATGAAACCACTGTTTCTTTTCAAGTTGTCTGCAATGTCGTTCGAAGGAACCGTGATCGCCGTGTAGAAGAACGTGAAGATCAGGATCAACGAACCGAACAAAAGGTTGTACTGCCACGAAGTAAAGTCTGCGAACGTGGTACCCACCGACGCACCGATATCGGTGTTTCGGAACATACCTGCGACGAGTGGAGGCAGGAACATCAACGCTTGCGCGAAGATGATCGGCATCACACCGGCAGAGTTCAACTTCAAGGGGATAAACTCGCGCTTACCGCCGTATAGTTTGTTGCCCACGACTTGCTTGGCATACTGTACCGCAATGCGGCGTGTCGCCTGTGTAAGTGCAATCACACCCACTACGATGAAGAACAACACGAGCAATTCGATAATGAACAAGAGGGCGCCGTCCATTCCTTTGTTGTCAACAGCTTCTTGGTAAATCGCTGCAGGGAACCTTGATACGATACCGATCATGATCAACATGGAGATACCGTTACCGATACCTTTGTCGGTGATGCGCTCACCAAGCCACATACAGAACATGGTTCCAGCGACGAGGATCACCACCGACGAGAACGTGAAGAACAACCCGGGTTGGATAATTGCGTCGACGTTGATCGTTGTGTTCAAGTAGGCATACGACTGGGCACCGGTGATGAAGATCGTGAGGACGCGTGTAAACTGGTTCAGCTTTTTACGGCCGCTCTCTCCCTCCTTTTGCATCTTACTGAATCTCGGCCAAGCTACGGTGAGCAATTGCACCACGATAGAAGCTGAGATGTAGGGCATGATACCCAGTGCGAAGATTGACGCGCGGTTGAACGAACCACCGAGGAATGTATTGATGAAATCAAAGATTCCAGGCTGATTAGCGTTCGTCAATTTGGTCGGATCTACGCCCGGCAAAACGACATAAGAACCCAAACGGAAAATGATCAGGTACCCGATCGTATTCAAGATCCTGATGCGCAGGTCCTCGATCGAAAAGATGTTATATATCGTTCTGAAGAATCGCATTTGCCCAATTAGATTGTTGTGACCGTACCGCCCGCGTCTTGAATCGCCTTTGTAGCTGTTTCAGAGAAAGCGTGTGCCGAAACGTTGACTTTCGACTTCAGCTCGCCACGACCCAGTACTTTCACTTTGTCTTTCTTACCTACGATCCCGTTGTCGATCAACACTTGTACAGTGATGTCAGCGGCGCTGATTTTTTGTGACAATTCTTCGATCGTGTCGAGGTTTACGCTCTTGAAGTAAACCTTGTTGTTGTTCTTGAAGCCGAACTTAGGAACGCGGCGTTGGAGGGGCATCTGACCACCTTCGAAACCGAATTTCTTATGATAACCAGAACGCGACTGGGCACCTTTGTGACCACGGCCAGCGGTGCTACCGCCTGAACCTTGGCCCCTGCCGAGGCGTTTGTTGGTCTTCGTAGAACCTGATGCAGGTTTAAGTGTATGCAGCTTCATGATCTTATAATTCCTTTACGGATACCAAATGACTTACTTTCTTAACCATACCTTGGATCTGAGGAGTAAACTCAACATCCACCGACGCGTGCAGTTTACCGAGGCCAAGCGACTGGATGGTCCTGAGTTGCGTCTCGGGCCTTTTAATCGTGCTGCGGGTTTGCGTGATCCTTACTTTCATGTCGTTATCTGTTGTGGTCTTTCGTTGCAATGACAGCGAATTACCCGTTATACACTTTGCTAAGTTCTACACCACGGTTGCGTGCGATCGTATAGGCGTCGCGCATAGAAGTGAGGGCTTTGAAAGTTGCCTTCACCACGTTGTGCGGGTTCGACGAGCCTTTCGACTTTGCCAACACGTTGTGAACGCCGGCGCTTTCGAGCACGGCACGCATCGCACCACCTGCAATAACACCTGTACCAGGCGATGCGGGCTTCAACAATACGAGACCACCGCCGAACTTACCGATCGATTCATGAGGTACAGTACCTTTGATGATCGGAACTTTTACCAAGTGCTTCTTGGCGTCGTCGATGCCTTTGGTGATGGCATCCGTTACTTCGTTGGCTTTACCCAATCCGTAACCTACCACACCGTTACCATCTCCAACTACTACGATGGCTGCGAATGAGAAACGGCGACCACCTTTTACCACTTTGGCTACGCGCTGGATGGCGACCACTTTTTCTTTGAGGTCGATTTCGCTGGCCTTTACCGTGCTGACGTTGCTTTGTGTCATGCTCTTATTAGAATTTTAATCCACCTTCCCTAGCGCCATCCGCCAGAGCCTTAATATTACCGTGAAAGAGATAACCATTGCGGTCGAAAACAACGGCGTTCACGCCTGCTGCCAATGCCCGCTCTGCCATCTTCTTGCCTACTTGCTTCGATGTCTCCACTTTCACTGTGCTCTTCTTGTCCAATTCGGCAGAAGAAACAGATGCGATGGTGCGACTTTGTGAGTCGTCGATCAACTGGGCATAAATAACTCGGTTGCTCTTGAAAACCGAGAGACGGGGAATAGACGTTGTGCCTTCAATCTTCTTGCGCACACTCATCTTGATTCTCTTCCTGCGTCCTTCTTTTGTCTTAATGTTCGCCATACGACTTTCAATTATTTAGCAGCAGCCTTCCCAGCCTTCCTGCGTACAAATTCACCGACGTAACGGATACCTTTTCCTTTGTAAGGTTCAACCTTGCGGAGCGACTTGATCTTAGCGGCCATTTGACCAACCAATTGTTTGTCGATGCCCTCGAGGATGATCATCGGGTTCTGACCTTTTTCCTGAACTGCTTGGAGCTTCAACTCGCTAGGAACAGCTACGAATACGCTATGTGAATAGCCGATGCTGAGTTCCAACACATTGCCTTGGGCGTTGGCTTTGTAACCTACACCAATCAACTCCATTTCGCGGCGGTATCCTTTGCTGACACCTTCCACCATGTTTGCGATCAGCGCGCGGTATAAGCCGTGTTGCGACTTGTGACGCTTCTGTTCTGTCGGGCGCTCTACTTCCACGTTGGCACCATCGATCTTCACATTGAAGTCGGGCTCCAGCGTTTGCTTCAGCTCACCTTTAGGACCTTTCACGGTCACTTGACGGTCGGCGGCGTTGAACGCTACGCTCACGCCTTTGGGTACCGATATTACTTTCTTTCCAATTCGTGACATGGCTCCGATCGATTAATACACGTAGCACAATACTTCTCCTCCAACGTTCATCACGCGGGCTTCTTTGTCGGTCACCACACCCTTCGAAGTCGAAAGGATGGCGATCCCGAGTCCGTTGAGAACTTTGGGAAGCTCAGTTGATGGTTTGTATTGACGCAGACCCGGCGAGCTGACACGCTGCAGCTTGTTGATCGCCGACTCGCGGGTTTCGGGATTGTACTTTAGTGCAATCCGGATTTTACCCTGTTTGTTCTCGGTGTCCTCGAACTTGTAGTTCAGGATGTAACCTTTGTCGAACAATACCTTGGTGATCTCCTTCTTCAAATTCGAAGCGGGGACCTCTACGACGCGGTGGCGAGCCTTGATGGCGTTCCGCAACCGGGTCAAATAATCTGCAATGGGATCTGTCGTCTTCATTTTTCTAACTCCTAGTAAAATGCAAGCCCGTTCTTTAGAAACGGGCTGCAAAGATACCTAACAATTTTTGTTATCCAAAACTGTTACCTGGTTTCCGCCCTTTGATCAGGGGACCTGGGTACGCAGCACCATATTTTTACGCCTGCCATCCGGGCAAACGCGTGTTTTTAGCCGATTTTACCAGCTAGCCTTGATCAGACCGGGAATTTTACCCTCGTTGGCCAATTGGCGGAATTGGTTCCGGCAGATGCCGAATTTCCGCATATAGGCACGGGGGCGGCCCGTCAACTTGCAGCGACTGCGCAAGCGTACGGCAGAGGAGCTGCGAGGAAGTTTGTCGAGCGCCTCCCAATTGCCGGCTTCTTTCAAAGCCTTGCGCTTGGCGGCGAACCTCTTCACCAACTCTTCTTTCTTCTTAGTCCTGGCGACGATTGATAACTTAGCCATTCTTAATTGTTGTTATTCTTATTCACAAACGGCATCCCGAAAGCCTTCAGGAGCTCGTAGCTTTCTTCATCCGACTTGGCAGTAGTCACGAACGTGATATCCATACCGTTGATCTTCTGCACCTTGTCGATGGAGATCTCAGGGAAGATGATCTGTTCTTTCACACCAAGTGTATAGTTTCCGCGGCCGTCGAATCCTTTGTCGCTCACGCCTTTGAAGTCACGCACACGGGGGAGTGCTACGTTCATCAAGCGGTCGAGGAATTCGTACATCCGGTCGCCACGGAGGGTCACCTTCGCGCCGATCGGCTGGTTGCCTCTCAACTTGAAGTTCGAAATGTCTTTCTTCGAACGGGTGGCTACGGCTTTCTGACCAGTGATCTGTGTCAACTCGTCGACACCAACATCTACTAGTTTCTTGTCTGCCACAGCTGCACCAATACCTTTATTGATGCAGATCTTTTCGATGCGGGGTACCTGCATGACCGACTTATACTGAAACTTTGATTTCAGTGCGCTCACGATTTCCTTTTGGTACTTGTCCTTAAGTCTGGGCGTTGCCATTATTTTATGAATTCACCTGTTTTCTTCGAATACCTTTGAAGCTCTCCTTTTTCGTTGGCCTTGCGACCTACGCGGGTCGGCTGGCCCGTCGACGGATCGACCAACACCAAGTTGCTGATGTGGATCGCGGCTTCTGTCTTCTTAATGCCACCTTCGGGTTTGCCTGCAGAGGGTTTCAAGTGTTTAGTCACCATGTTCACTCCTTCTACAATGGCGCGGTTCCTTTCAGGGAACACTTCCAACACGCGCCCTTGACGGGGGTTCGCGGCGGTGCCTTTGTCGTCACCGGCAATCACCCGCACGATATCCCCTTTGCGGATCTTCAGCTTCGGCTGCTTATTCTTGCTCATAATTACAATACTTCAGGGGCCAATGAAATGATCTTCATGAACTGCTTCTCGCGAAGTTCACGTGCCACGGGTCCGAAAATACGGGTGCCACGAGGTTCGTCTTGCGCGTTCAACAGTACCGCTGCGTTGTCTTCGAAGCGGATGTAAGAACCGTCCTTGCGACGGATCTCTTTTTTCGTGCGAACGATAACGGCTTTTGACACGGTACCTTTCTTGACCTGGCTGGTCGGCAATGCCGACTTCACGGTCACCACGATCTTATCGCCTACACTGGCGTAGCGACGCTTGGTGCCACCCAGCACGTGCATACAAAGGACTTCCTTTGCTCCGCTATTGTCGGCCACCACGAGCCGTGATTCTGTGCTTATCATGATTACTTCGCTTTTTCAATGATTTCAACCAGCCTCCAACGCTTATTCTTGCTCATGGGACGAGTCTCCATGATGCGAACGGTATCGCCGATACCAGCTTCATTTTTCTCGTCGTGCGCCATGAATTTGGTCGTCTTGTTCATGAACTTACCATAGATGGCGTGCTTCACCTTGCGGTCTACTGCAATGGTGATGGTCTTTTGCATCTTGTTGCTCACGACGCGTCCGATCCTTTCCTTCCTGAGGTTCCTTTCCATGGCTGATTACTTTTGACGTTCCTTGGCGGTTAATTCTGTTTTCAGACGCGCAACCAACTTGCGTGTCTCCTTAATCTTCATCGGGTTTTCAATCGCCGACACTTGGTGGGCGAACTTCATCTTACGAAGCGTTTCTTCTTCAGTGGCGAGTTTCTCACGAAGCTCGTTCACGTTCAAACCCCTGATTTCTGAGTATTTCATGACGCCTGTCTTATTTCTTATTCTACGTAGTCTTTACGAATCGTGAACTTGGTGCGGAGCGGCAATTTACCGTCGGCCAAGGCCAAAGCTTCTTTCGCAGTTGCAATGTTCACACCACCTGCCTCGAAAAGGATCGTGCCGGGCTTCACCACTGCTACCCAATATTCGGGAGCACCTTTACCCTTACCCATACGAACTTCAGCAGGTTTGCGAGTCACAGGTTTGTCGGGGAAGATCCGGATCCACACCTGACCTTCACGCTTCATTGCACGGGTTACCGCCACACGAGCAGCTTCGAGCTGACGTGCAGTAATCCATCCCGGTTCGATCGCCTTGAGGGCAAACGATCCGAAAGCGATCGTGTGACCACGAGTGGCCATCCCTTTGACCTTACCTTTCTGTGCCTTCCTGAATTTGGTACGCTTCGGTTGTAACATCTTCTTATCGTTTGTTGCTTTGGTGTTTCAGCACCTTCGCGAGTTCTCTTAATTATTTCCTAGGGCCACGGCCACGGCCGCCGCCACCACGTTGTTCACCACGTTCAGAACGCTCGCCCCTTTCGCGACGATCGCCACGCTCACCACCACGGCCTCTGCGTTCACCACCACCTTGTCCACCAGGACCTTTCGAATCTGTGGTGTTGCTCACCATACCAACGTTCGGAGAGAGGTCACGCTTGCCGTACACTTCGCCCTTCATGATCCAAACCTTGATACCGATCTTACCATACACGGTTTGAGCTTCAGAGATCGCATAGTCGATATCTGCACGCAACGTGTGTAGGGGAATACGACCTTCTTTGTACATCTCTGTACGAGCCATATCGGCACCAGCCAAACGGCCTGACAACTTCACTTTAATACCTTCTGCACCGACGCGCATCGCAGAAGCAATCGCTTGCTTCATGGCACGACGATAAGAGATACGCGCTTCCAACTGTTGTGCAATGGACTCACCTACCAATTTCGCGTCGAGTTCGGGACGCTTGATTTCGAAGATGTTGATCTGAACATCCTTACCGGTGATCTTCTTCAACTCTTCTTTAATCTTGTCGACTTCGTTACCACCTTTTCCAATCACGACGCCGGGACGGGCAGTGTGAATGGTCAAAGTGATGCGCTTCAACGTGCGCTCGATCACGACTTTCGCGATACCACCTTTAGGAATACGTGCGTTGACGTAATCGCGGATCTTGTGATCTTCCACCAATTTGTCGGCAAAGGAATTACCACCATACCAGTTGGAATCCCAACCACGGATGATACCTAAGCGAAGTCCGACAGGATTAATCTTTTGTCCCATAGTCTATTACTCTGC
>JBGAGB010000004.1:0-262554 GCA_044226945.1 Cyclobacteriaceae bacterium
AGGTAGCCCTTTTCTTCTAAGCGAACCAGCGCTTTGTGCACGGAGCTGATCATGACAGTGCGGTCCGTTTGTTTCTCGAGCTCATCGACGATTGCCAGTCCGTAGGCGTCGTCAAACAGGATGCCCACCGTGAGCAGCACCAATTCTTCAAATTCGCCGAGGTATGTTCCCTTCATAGAGCGGTATTTGTTTCACCTTTGCCTAAGTACAATGGGAACTGCTGAAGGTTGCACGACGGGGCTGGAAATATTTTTGGAGGACTAAAGAGTAGGTTTTGGTGTGAAGATTTTCGGGTGGTTAGGAGCGTGGACGACGAAGTGGGGGATCTGGGAGATTGAATCGTACTCGCTCGCTTAAAATGAGACCCTTTTTTTGCGACTTTTGCCCGCCAGTTCACGTTTGAGACACTTGCATGGAAAAGGAACTCTTTGACTTTATCGCTCGGTATATGCCCCTTTCCGATGAGGAGAAGAAGGTCATTACCGATTTCAGTCTTTTTCGGAGCTATGAAAAAGGGACCGTCCTTTTGAAAGAAGGAGAAGTCCCAAAAGCTGGCTATTTCGTCGTGAAAGGTTGTCTGCGCACATATTATATTATTGACGGCGAGGAAAAAACGACGCGTTTCTATACGGAGACCGAAATTGTTTCTCCCCCCGATGTCTTTAAAGGCTCGCCATCTACGTACTTCCTAGCTTGTGTAGAAGACTCGATCGTCTCTGAGTCAAAGCCTGAGATGGAGGCCTTTATTTTTGAAAAGTTTCCCCGGATGGAAACCTTGTGTCGGATTTTGTCGGAGGAGCTGCTGGCGAAAAGTCAAGTCTCGTTCGATGACTTCAAGACATCTTCGCCGGAGGAACGCTACCTGAACCTCTTGAACAATCGCCCGGATCTCGTGCAGCGTGTTCCTCAACATCAGTTGGCGAGCTATCTCGGAATGACCCCCCAGTCGTTAAGCCGGATTAGAAAACGGCTAGCCTCTCAGAAGTCATTAAAGACATAGGTGACCTTTCTTCAAAAGAGATTCAATTTTTTCCAAACGTGAAATTTCTTGCTGCTCTCTATTCGCAAGGGTACCCCGACAGAGAAAGGGGCGGAATATGATTCCCCTTCGAACATGACGTCACGAAAGGAAAGACCTCTCATCGAAATCAATCCCATGTTCTGAATGGAAATCTCGATACTCCTCTTCGAAACTTTTTTTGCGATGGTGCTCATGTTGGTTTTCGATGTAGCGAATGACACGATCAACTTGGTTGGGGCTGACTGAAAATGCACCATATCCATCTTGCCAATAAAAGTTGCGGAATTGTGACCCTTTAGTCTTTGCCCAACGGGATGAATGTGCCTTCATCTCCTCGAGCAAGTCCCGTAGCGCCACATTCTGGGAAAGTTTACACAATACGTGAACATGGTCAACATAGCCACCAACTTTAATTGTTTGACAACCCATTTCATTGCAAATACCGCCGAGGTACTGGTACAATTCTTTTTCCAAGGGTGGAACGATAAGTCTATCCCTGTACTTGGTGCTGAAAATAATATGGATATAGTTTTTTACTAATGAATTTGGCATCGACGAATCTACAAATATGTGGGTCATTGGCCTTGATAGGTTCGCATCACAGTCTGGAATTCCTGATGGTAGGGTAAAGAGGAAGGTAGATATCTCGCCCCCTTTCTTTGCTCACCGTAGCCTTGGCGTAGGTGAGCATCGACCGCCGTTGCCGTTAGACGGACGTGGTCGGGGGCTTATCGGCGTCGTGTTGTCCACTTGCTATGGTATTACGCCCCTTTGCGTTGATCGCCGTAGCTATTTGGCGAAGGTGGTCAGGGGCTCTTGCGGTTGCTGTGAGCTTAACGTAACGACATTGAATATATACCCAATACCGAGTCCATGTCATTAAGTTAAGATCACTGTTGCTACAAGAGCCCCATGTTCTCCTCTACACACATTCCATCGAAACCTCAGCATCAAGATTTCATTTTGTTTAGCCCCGGATAAACCACCCTGCAATCCGACTCGAGCGGTGGTCACCTCCATCGAGCAGGTTCAATTCCAAATGCGTACGGAATACAAAAGAACCAATTATCAATTCCATAATGTTCAACTGGCGGGAACTGGCGACAAGACCACGACCAACCAGAAATCTTATTGTCAGTCAGGGATACGTGTGTTCCCCGTTAACTTAATGACATGGATTGGTCATTAGGTATTGCGAAGAGCATTTCTTTTTTCGAAGCCAGCAATCAATAGCAGGTTGCTCGTGGTGTTGTCGTTGGCACCATTACCCGCCAATTCTCAACACTACATTTCCTTTCTTTCTCCCCATATCCACATAACGATGGGCGTCCACAATCTTCGCCATCGGAAATGTTCGATCTATCACTGCCTTCAACTTTCCTCGTTCAAAGAGTTCTTTCAATTGCTGAAGTTGATGGATCGTTTCGGATGCATAACCGGAGCTCACAGATTGATAACGCCCACCTTTCTTCAACAGAGTGTCGCGCAAATGTTCATCTAGTTGCCCGTGTGCATCGAAAACAATGTCAAACTTTTCAGTTCCTGTAGTAAGGTCTCTATCGTAGAGAAAAGCTTTCTCCACTCCAAGCTCATTGACAAGCCTTTGTCCTTGTGAGCTGCAGATCGCAGTTACGTCCGCCTTGTGGTGTTTTGCAATCTGTATGGCGGCGCTCCCGACCGATCCTGTTGCGCCTGCAATTAAGACCTTGAGGTCTGGGTTCTCACAAATCCGGGCCTTCTGTAAAAAATGTAGGGCTGTCTGGCCACCGAAGACGATGGCCGCGGCTTCTTCGAATGTTGCGTTTGTCGGCATTTCCATTACGTTGGAGTTTTCATTGACCGCCACATATTCCGCGTACGTTCCGAATTGAAATCCCGTCATCCCGAAAACTCTGTCTCCGGACTTGAACTTCGAAACTCGATTTCCGACACTTTCAACGACCCCAGCGAACACATTGCCCAAAATTGGCTGCCTCGGTTTTGAAACTCCTAGGACCAGTCGCATGATCACTTTCATGAACTCATTTACCCGAAGGCTTCTGATTCTTGCATCGCCTGAATTGACGCCAGCAGCCACAATCCTGACAAGAATTTCGTGACGACGGGGTGAAGGTGTAGGGACCTCCTGAATTTCCAACACTTCAGGAGGCCCGTACTTGGTGCAGATGGCCGCTTTCATTGAATCACTTGCGATTAAACTTATAACCAAAGTGGAGTCCTGGTTGCCAATAGAAGAAACGTGGCCACTTGTCGTCGACTTGTTTGAAAGAGTCTGGCATTTTAGATTGATAAGGACGGTGCGTGATCGCGATCGAGGGATCGATGAAGAACCTGTCCTTGAAAAGTTTAATGTGATATCCCACCGAGTACGTGTTGAAGATTTGAAACCCTTTGTCAAACTTTTTCCCGCTGTCGTTGACGAAAGTTTGGAACGCAGGCATCAGGTCGACTTGTGCGAAAAGACCTTTCCAAAAGAAGCGTTGGTAGTTGATGGAAACTCCATGTTCACGGATGTGGCCTGGGAAACCTTCGCCCTCAGCTTCGAACGACTTTCCATAGGGAATGCCAATCGGCCATCCATACTTCCAAGTTTTGAATTCAAGAGAGATGACATCCTTGCCGGTGATTCGGTAGCCCAGGTTGAGGTAGAACATCCCGGGCGGATTGTTGTCCGGCACTAGATTGGCCAGCATGAATAGCGTACTGCCGACGAAAAATTTCCGGTACGTCGTGTCTTGCTTGGAGTATTGAGCTTTGAGTTGAACTGCACTTGTCATCAGTACGACAAGAACAATGAGTGAGCGTGTTCTTTGCATGTTGTGTTAATTGATCACACAAAAGTCGAGGGCCTGCCCACCACAAGTCGTTCACTTAAGTTAAAAAAAACGCCCTTTAAGCACCTTTTCGGGGATTTCTTTCAAAGATCGGTTTGCTGTTCGGCTGGCGTTTCGGGTTCAGCTCGATTGCCCCAGAAAAGTCCTGTTTTTCAAGGATTGACGTGGCGCGCACCACTGGCGAGTTTTACCCCACAAATCTTGCAACTAATCATCTCAAATATGGAGCGATTTCTCATAAAGCCTGTCTGCATTGTGGCGATTGTGATCTTAGGTTTTCTCGGAGGATCATCATGTTCGGATCAAAAGAAGGATACGCCTCAACCTACTCAACCGCAACCGGAGCCTGAACCGCCAAAGGATCTGACCTTGAAGATCACGTCGATTTCATCTGCAACAGTTCACTATGGCGATACAGTGACCGTGAATGGAAACAATTTCTCCACCACGGCAAGTGAGGATAAAGTCACGATTAACGATGTGGCAGCGACGGTGATCTCTGCCACCGCGTCGGCACTGAAGATCGTTGTTCCCGTTCTCACCCGCTCGAGTAACGAGTTGAAGCTCCAAGTCGGTACCAGCACTGTGTCGGGTGGGACAATCACCTACCAACCTACCGTGTTTGTTGCGGGTTCGTTGAATAACTCTGCTACTTCCTTGGCGACGTATTGGAAAAATGGGAAGGCCGTCAACATCAGTCAGAATGAATCGGGGTTGAATGCCATCAGTGTAAACGCCAGTGGAATTTATGTGGCGGGGTGGGAGAGAGTGAACAACCTACAGTTGGCCAACTATTGGAAAAATGGGGTGAAGACGACGCTGGGTACAGGTGCTTCTGCTGTCTATGCCATGGCGGTAAACGGAACCGATGTGTATACTGGCGGTTTCGAGATCATCAACGGGTTTGATGTTCCACGGTATTGGCAGAATACGACGGGGACGACGGTCCAAGCTTTCGACCCGATCGTTTCACATGATGTCCTTGGCAATGGTGCTTGTGGAGGTCTCTATTTTGCGAACAACAATGCCTATGCCGTTGGTAACTATCGCAACTCGCAGGGAAGGTTTTCACCTTGGGAGACTAAGAATGGTGTGGTTCCAGCCAACACAGTTCCGAACAACGACAAGCATTCATTTGCGAATGCTGTTTTTGTAAATGGAACCGACGAATATATCGCGGGAACGCAAAACAGTCCTGTCACTGGCTTGGCGATGGCGACGGTGTGGAAGAACGGTGAACCAACGCTGCTGACGGATGGTACCAATTCGGTTGGGATTGCCCGTGCGATTGTGGTGGTGGGAGGCGATGTGTACGTGGCTGGATATGAACAAGAAAACTATTTTGGTGGAGGAGGGACTTATGCGAAGTATTGGAAGAACGGAACGGCTGTGAAGCTGTCGACCGTGAGTTCGAATGCTATTGGCATCGCGATTTTTGACAACGATGTATACGTGGTCGGTTGGGAGAATAATGGTACCCGCGACGTGGCCAAGTATTGGAAGAACGGGACGGCAGTCAGTTTAACCGACGGTGCGTTTGTGTCGGTTGGCAACGCAATCGTGTTGCGTTAGGATGAATTTTAGACTTATGGACACACAAGGATAGCTATGAATGAAAAGTGGCTGGCTCGAGTTTGAAATCGAGTCCAGCCACTTTATTGATGCAGCGATTTTTGGCACTGCATCGGGCTGAGGTTAGTGATTACTCTATCCAAGTTGCCATTGGTCCTTGAGCATTTTCCAAAATGTGCACGAAATACAAAAGAACCAATTTATCAATTTCATAATGTTCAATTGTTGGGAACAAGCGACAACACCACTACCAACCAAAAATCGTAGTGCTAACCACAGATAGTTGTGTTCTCGCTTAACGTAACGACGTGGATTACTCTATCATTATTTTTTTCACGATTCGTTTTCCATCCAACATCACGGAGAACAAGTACATACCTCTGTTCAGAGATTGTTCAAATACCAGTTTGTTCTCGGGTTGAGAAGATAGACTTGCAGCATGCACACGTCGACCGGTCATGTCGATCACTTCGGTGGCGACTTGGTGCCCGATCCAGTACTCGTTCAGTTGAAAATGGATCTCGCGCCCGCTGCTCGGGTTCGGGTAGAGTGAAACTGCGTAACGACCTGTCGTGACGTCGGGTTCGATGCCCGTGACGGTGGAGAAGGTAAAGCCCGATTTCTCGACGGTTTGATCAGTCGCACTTACGATTGTAATCGAGCCGGTAGCTCCGGAGCCAACCACCGCAGTGATCGTTGTGGCATTCAAGACGTTGAATGATTGTGCGGGCACGCCTCCAAATGATACCGATTTAGTACCTGTGAGGTTCACACCTGTGATGGTCACGGTTTCACCTGCCGCGGCGGTGGTGGGTGTGAATGAGGTAATCGAAGACGGAGGCGTCGTGTAGGTGAATCCTGGCAAGAAGACGTTGCCACTTGCATTGACCACAACGACATTGCCCGTAGTGCCTGTACCTACGACGGCGGTAATTGTATTGGGATTGACAATGGTAAACGAGCTAGCCGCGGTCCCGCCAAACAACACACCAGTGGTTGAGCTAAGGTTCGCACCGTTGATCGTGACGACAGTACCAGTTGTACCCGTTGTAGGACTGAACGAGCTGATCGCCGTTTGTTTGTTTTGCATGATCGATACCGTTCCGCTTGTTTCATTCACGGTAGCGAAGTCGGTAGCACCGTCGCCGTCGAAGTCGGAAGCGATGACTCCTTTTGCACCATCACCTACTGTGAAGTCGGTCGTCGTGAACAAAGTACTGCCCCTCATCCAAGTCACTTTCGACGCCGAACTTGGCAAGAGGAAGTCAGGTGTTGCGTCGCCACCGAGATCTGTGATGATGCCCGGCTGCAAACTTCCGCTCAAATTGGAAGTCACGTTCGTGGTAAAGGAGCCGTCGGTATGTAATGCCAGCACCATCACACTTCCGCTGTTCACAACAAGTAGATCGGGGAGATCGTCGCTCCCGAAGAATTCACCTGAGGAGAGTCCTATGGGTGCCGAGCCCACAGGGTAGTTCGACTTCAGCGCGAACACGAGGTTTCCTGACGAACTCCTATTGATGAACCTCGAAATGCTCGAGTTGTTCGAGTTGGCGATGACCAGGTCTGGTAGACCATCCGTGTTCAAGTCAATGGATGCAATACTGCTCGAAAATCCATCTGAGACAATATCGACCTTCGGTGCAAACGAGATGCTGCCGACGGTAGACGTATTTCGAAGGATCGAATTGTTTCCGGATCCGTGATAACTCGCAGTCGCGATGTCGAGTTTTCCATCGCCATCGAGATCAACGAGGACGAGCGACTGTGGATTCGTGAAAGTGGTCACGTCGACCTTAGCGGCGAATGAAATGGTCGTTCCCGAACTCGTGTTGCGAAGAACAGACACGGAGTTGGAAGCCGAATTGGCCACTACGATATCAAGTTTTCCGTCACCGTCGATGTCGCCCACCGCCACACCTTCAGGCGTGGTGCCAGTGTCGAACTTTGTCTTGTTTCCAAATGCAGCTGTTCCGGTGGTACTTGTATTTTGAAATACAGACACCGCGTTCGAAGCAGCATTGGTAATGACAAGATCGGTCTTGCCGTCGTCGTCGAAGTCGCCCGTGGCGAGTCCACGCGACGATGTCTCCGCCGTTAAATCAGCCTTGGTGAAAGAAGTGGCGAGGACTTGCCCCGTACCTCCGAACGTGGGGATGAAACTCTTCGGGCTGCTTGCCACGATGTTGCCTTTGGTAACGGTGATAGGTCCGTAAGTTGCGCCTGCCGGAACTTTCACAACCAATTGAGTTTCGGTCGCGGATGTGATCACAGCTTTAGTCGCACCAAAGCGCACGATGTTGTCCGACGCTGTTGTGCTAAATTGAGCGCCATTGATCGTGATCGAAGCACCTACTCCCCCCGAGGAGGGCACAACAGAGTTCACCAGCACGCCATTGAAGAACACGAACCCTTTTGCGGTAGCAACACCTTTGTCTGTCGTCACACTAATGGCGCCCGTTGCGCCGTTGGGAACGATGGCTGTCACTGAAGTGGCGGACACTGCCGTGAACGAGGTGGCGGGAACGCCCCCGAATGCAACACCTGTTACACCGGTGAGTCGATCGCCTGTGATGGTGACAACACTTCCTGTCCCAGCCTTTTTGGGTGTGAACGAAGTGATATAAGGTGCGTTCACTTGATTGCGTAGAACAAAGATGTCTGTAGCCGTCGTGCCAAAAATGTCGGGCTTACCGTTGCCATCGAAATCGGCCACCAGAATGTTGGTAAAGGTGTTTGTACCAGTTTTGTTAAATCCTTCAAATGAGTAGTTACCATCGGGGGCAGTTAGGTTGCGAAACAAACCAAGCGTCGGGCTAAACCCAAAGGCGATCAAGTCTGGTTTGGCGTCACCGTCGATGTCGACCACGTCGGATCCCATGGGACCCTGACCAAGCGAAATGTTGCTCGTCGGTGATGGCGAAAATGCGATCGTACCGGGGTCGCCGCCATTGAAAAAGATCGACGCGTTTTGCACTGACGAATAGAAGGTTGTGATTTCGGGACGCAAGTTGGAATCAAGGTCTGCCACAAACGACCTGACCGGATTGACGTCAGAAGACAAGTTCACATTGACGAACGAGATGTTGGTAAGGGTGCTGGTGTTCTTTAGAATGCGTACTTTACCATTGGGGTTGTCGGTACTGACCAGGTCGAGTTTGCTGTCTTGGTCCACGTCGCTGATGGCAAGATGCGCTGAACTCGTGCCCGGTATGACCTGAACAAAGGGACGGAATGCAACTCCTCCGGGTAAACTCACATTTCGAAGAATCCGGACATCGCTCGAAGTTCCTACCGCGATGTCGATCCGACCATCACCATCGAAGTCACCTGTTGCCAGAGTCGACGCTCCGATCGTTAGGTCGACAGGACTGTCAAATGACAAGGTGTTGCCCGTGGAGGTATTCCTCAATACTTTGATGGTCGTTCCCACGATCGCTAAATCTTGTTTTCCATCCGCATCGAAGTCTGCAACTGCAATCAAGGATTGTTGCCCAGCGAGGTCCACTGAAATTGGCGCGTCGAATGTTAAGTCGCCGTTGACAGTGGAGTTTAGGAAGATGGATGCACCACCACTCTTTGGAATGACCACGTCTGGCTTGCCATCCGAATTTAAGTCGCCGAGTGCTGGCGTGAGACCAGTCAAGTTTGCCGGAAACCGAACTGGTTCACTAAAGGTCGCAGCGCTAAATGCCACACCACCACCTTCGAACGTCACGTTGAATGGTCGCACAGAATAAGCAACAAGCTTACCCGACATCACCATCAACGGTGCATAAGACGAACCAGTGGGAACTGCAACTTTCAAAGTGGTCGCACTCGCTTCACTCACCGTCGCAGCGACCGAACCGAAATAAACTTTATTGTTCGCAGCCACTGGATCGAAGTTCGTTCCAGTGATGGTAATGACTGTTCCCACCGGGCCGGACGCCGGCGTGAAAGAATCGACCTTTGGACCCGGAGCGAGCGTAAAGCCGGCCTTCGACCCTGTCCCGGCAGGTGTCGTCACAGCAATGGTGCCTGTCGTGGGTGAGTCCGAAACTTTGAGTGTAATCTGTGTGGGAGAGTCAACTGTGAACGTCGTCATCGTGCTAGTGCCAATCTTCACAGCAGTAGCGCCCGTGAAGTTTGTTCCCGTGATCACCACCGTTCCTCCAATCGGAGCGGTCGTCGGCGCAAAAGACGTTACCGTTGGAGGTGGAATGAACGTGAAGCCCGGTTGGATGTCGCTCTCCGTTCCTGATAAGTTGCTCACAAACACATCGCCACTGGCACCTGCTGCGACGACAGCTTTGATTTCGGTCGGACTGTTCACCACGAATGATGCGGCTGCGACACCACCGAATTTTACCACCGAAACGTAGTTCAATCGAAGCCCAGTGATCGTAACGGTTGCACCCTGCCCTGCGGATGTTGGACTAAACGATGTAATATCCGGAACGGTGTTGAGCGTAAATCCAGCTTTGACGTCTGCACCGGCCGGTGTGGTGACCTGCACACCACCAGTTCCGCCACCACCCACGATTGCTGTGATCTGCGTATCGGAATTGACTGTGAATGATTGTGCGCTGACTCCACCAAACGACACTGCGGTAGCTCCAGTAAAACGAAGTCCCGTGATCACCACGGCTTCTCCTTGCGCGGCTTTCACAGGTGCAAATGACAGGATGGACGGACCGTTGCTGAATACGAAGCCAGCCAACGAGCCAGTGCCCGCAGGAGTAGTCACAGCTATTGAACCACTTGCACCTGCTGCAACAGTGGCGGTGATCGACGTGGCGGAGTTCACAGTAAACGAAGAGGCAGCAACACCTCCGAACGTGACTGCAGTTGCGCCGGTAAATCGAAGTCCGGTGATCGTGATCACGCTACCCGTTCCACCCGTGCCCGGTGTAAAGTCTGTGATCGAGGGAGCGTTGCTAAAGGTAAATCCAGTTTTAGTTCCGGTGCCGAACGATGTGGTGACAGCCACGCTTCCCGATGCGCCCGCTGCTACCGTGGCCGTGATGCTGGTGGCGGAATTCACGGTAAAAGATGAAGCGGCTGTTCCACCGAAAGTGACGGCCGTGGCACCTGTGAAGCGAAGGCCAGTGATGTTGACCACTGTTCCGGTGCCCGCGGTCGTAGGTGTGAATGAAGTGATGCTCGGGGAGTTGTCGAACGTGAAGCCAGACTTTATCGCCGTGCCACCCGGAGTGGTCACCGACACATTACCCGACGTGCCCGATGCGACTACTGCTGTAATGGTAGTGGCGTTCACGACAGTGAAAGACGATGCAGCTGTTCCACCAAAGCTCACCGCGGTGGCACCGGTGAAGTTGGTCCCGGTAAGTGTAATCGTTGTTCCGATCGCTCCCGTGGTGGGACTGAAACTCGCGATGGTCGGATCGTTGTTGATGTTTCGGAAAACGGAAAGTAGTGCACCACCAAAGTTGACACCGAGAAGGTCGGGCTTGCCGTTGTTGTCGATGTCTACAGGGTATTGCGAAGCATGTGCGTTTCCGGAATTGATGGCGATGGGCGCCGACAAACTCAAGCTCCCGGCCGAACCTGTGTTTCGAAGGATATAGTTACCGGCGACGACATCGAGTTTCGCATCGCCATCCATGTCGTGCAAATATGTCTGATAGGAACCTGTAGTACCATTAAAAAGGTCGAGGCGTGTGTCGAACGAAATATTGCCAGCACCTGAGCTGAGGTTTTTGAAGATAGAAATAGACCTAGTACCACCGGCGTTGTAATTGTCGACGATGATTTCTGGTTTGCCGTCGCCCGTGATGTCGCCAGTTTGGATGCTCTCGGGATCAATCAATGTGGGCAGATCGACTTTTGCGGCGAACGTGATGGTTCCTGCCGAAGATGTATTTCGAAGCACGTGTATCACTTCGCTAAATTCGTTGTCGATAGCTACGTCGGGTTTGCCATCTCCATCGAAGTCATCGACGCTCACGGCATAGCCGCCACCCACGCCTGAGATATTGTAGGTGGTGGCGGTGTAAGTGAATGTACCAACTGTAGTAGTGGTGTTTTTTAAGACAATCAATTCCTTGCCGGGATCGTTGTATGCGACTGCAATGATATCGGGTTTGCCGTCGGCATTGAGGTCGTGTATCGTCACGCCATTATTACCAGTAGCAGTGGCAATGTCTTGTTTAGCAGCAAATGAAATGGTGCCGGCGCTTGGACTCGTGTTTAAGAAAACAGAAACGTTGTTGTTCGTGTAGTTCGCGGTAACGACGTCAAGTTTCCCATCTCCGTCGAGATCGCCCGAGGCAAGGATGCCCCAACCGCTTGCACCGGAAGTGAAATCTATTTTGGTCGCGAACGACACGTTGCCAGGAGTGGTTGTCGTGTTTCGAAGAACGGAAAGC
The DNA here is from genome assembly GCA_044226945.1 of Cyclobacteriaceae bacterium. Lineage (GTDB taxonomy): Bacteria > Bacteroidota > Bacteroidia > Cytophagales > Cyclobacteriaceae > ELB16-189. The sequence continues at coordinate 11,799 of JBGAGB010000004.1, forward strand.
GCAGGTGCATTCGTAGAAAAAGCAGCTGCGTCGGGTTTGCCGTCAAGGTCAAAGTCGCCGACCGCCAAAAATCGCGGCCCTGACGCTAAGTTGAAATCGACCGAAGAGTTTGTAAAGGCTGCAGCGGTTAGGGCGACACCCCCAGGGTAAGTGACGATGAATGAACCTCTAGAGTATGCCGTCAAGCGTGATGTCGTCACGGTGATCGGGTGTGTGGTCGACCCGCTGGGTACTGTCACCACAAGCGACGTCGTAGTAGCGCTCGTCACGGTCGCTTTGGTGGCACCGAAGTAGACGATGTTGTTGGCGGCGGTGGCGCTGAAGTTAGTTCCCGTGATGGTGACTGAGGTTCCAACATTGCCTGAGGCAGGTGTGAAAGAGGTGATGGTAGGCTGTGCAACAACTACTAGGCTACATGCAAGCAGCACAACGGTAAAGAGTATTTTCATGGGTAAGTAGCTTAGGGGATTTTCCGTCAAAAGACCCCTCAATTTGTCGAAAATTGTGGATTGAAGAGGCTTTTAATACCCCTCAAAAATTCGAGTAATCTTACGACAACATTACATGGGGAGACTTATTGTTAACTCGTGGTTGGTTGATCGCCTCCATCGACTCGCGTTGTCTTCGCCCCTACCAGCAAACCCGCATTCCACCAACTACCAACGAGTTACCACCAACGAATTAAATGCAACTCTTTCCCAAAATTCTGTAACACCATTTCTCATTCCATAGCGTTAGTTTGCATGACGTAATTCGGGTCACGACAATCCATGGAAAACACGATGACACTCTTTACTTGTCCCATGCATCCTGAAGTGCTCAGAAATGAAATGGGAAATTGCCCCACGTGTGGGATGAAACTGATCGCGGTGGATGAAGGTCGGATGAAGCAACTGCACGATCCCCACGACCATGTTTCGAGTGCTCACATACACGCAAGTGGAGAAACTCCTGGCGAGTATTATTGTCCCATGCGGTGTGAGGGTGACAAAGTGTATTCTGCGCCCGGGCGCTGTCCCGTGTGCGGCATGCACCTCGTTCCCGTGTCGCAACAGTCGAAGCCTGCACTCGCTCCGTTGCCAACGATCAAGAAGAAGAGCATTAAGACATTCATCGCGAAAGCAAACGACGGCGAGTACTACTGTCCGATGCTCTGCGAAGGCGATAAGAAATATGCCCAACCCGGGAGTTGCCCAGTCTGTGGCATGCACTTGGTCAAAGAACAAAAGTTTCAACCCAGGCAGTCAGAGTATACCTGTCCCATGCACCCGGAAGTGGTCCAACACAGTCCCGGCCATTGTCCCATTTGTGGGATGGACCTCGTTCCGAGAATTATTCGCCATGAAGAAGATGCCACATATCGAGCGGTCCTGAAAAAATTCTGGATCGCGACTGCACTCACGGTCCCACTTTTCGCACTCGCCATGGGCGAAATGGTAGGATGGCATTTACCAAATTCGAGCTTGATCGGGTGGTTGCAGTTTGCATTAGCTACTCCTGTCGTGTTTTACGCTTGTGGCGACTTCTTCACAAGAGGTTACAAGTCGCTGGTAACTTGGGCACCCAATATGTGGACGCTGATTTCGCTCGGTGCCGGCGCCGCCTATCTTTTTAGTGTCGTCGCACTTCTGTTTCCAGGAATATTTCCGTCACAGTTCAAGATGGGCGATAGCGTGCACCTTTACTTTGAAGCTTCCGCGGTCATCCTTACGTTGATCCTACTTGGTCAGGTGTTGGAATTGAAGGCTCGCGGAAGTACCAATAGCGCCATCCGTGCACTCCTCGACCTCGTGCCACCTCAAGCGACGAGGATCAACAAGGGTGTCGAAGAGACGATCCCACTCGAACATGTGCAAGTGAATGACATCCTACGAATCAAGCCCGGAGAAAAAATTCCTGTCGACGGTGTGGTGGTCGGTGGCAGCAGCGCAGTCGATGAATCGATGATCACCGGCGAACCCATTCCGGAAGAAAAAACGGTCGGCATGTTTGTGACTGGCGGTACTGTCAATCGCACGGGCAGCTTCGATATGAAAGCTCAAAAGGTGGGATCCGAAACGTTGCTCGCCCAAATCATCGATATGGTGAACAAAGCGAGTCGCTCGAAAGCTCCTATTCAGAACCTCGCTGACAAGGTGTCGACTTACTTCGTGCCGACGGTTGTCACCATTGCTGTTGCGGCTTTTATAGTGTGGGCAATTTGGGGTCCTACACCTGCGTATATTTTCGCGTTCGCCAATGCGGTCACCGTCCTGATCATTGCCTGTCCATGTGCACTCGGGTTGGCGACACCAATGTCGATCATGGTGGGCACCGGTCGTGGTGCTAGTTGTGGAGTGCTGATCAAAGAGGCGAAGGCAATTGAGGAGTTCGAAAAAGTGAACGTACTCGTGATCGATAAAACTGGTACACTCACCGAGGGTAAGCCCACTCTGAAAGACGTGGTCGCCGTCGGATCTCTCAACCGTGAGGAGTTACTGTCATACGCAGCGTCCCTCGAATTGAAGAGCGAACATCCGTTGGCGGAGCCGATCACCACAAGCGCAAGAGCGTCAAACTTAAAGCTCCACACCGTCGATCACTTCGAGTCGATCACAGGTCAAGGCATTTCGGGAAAATTGAACGGGCGTAAAGTTTCTGTCGGCAACCGGAGGCTAGTTGAAAACGCAAACATTGAAATTTCTTTGGACGTCAACCACCAAGTGGAGGCAGCACAACACCGTGGTGAGACGGTCATGTTTGTCATAATCGATGACCAACTCGCAGGTTATCTCACCGCCGCCGACTCAATCAAGGAGTCTACGCGGGCAGCGATCAAAGGACTTCAACAAGCTGGGTTGAAAGTGATCATGTTAACAGGCGACAACCAAAGTGCGGCGAAGCACGTGGCGGAAGAACTTGGGTTAGATGGTTACGAAGCCGAGTGTCTACCTGCCGATAAACTCAACAAGGTGAAGGAACTTCAACGTGGAGGAAATGTGGTGGCCATGGCCGGAGATGGAATCAACGACGCACCTGCGTTGGCACAAGCTAACGTGGGCATCGCGATGGGTACCGGGACCGACACGGCGATCGAAAGCGCGGGCATCACTTTGGTGAAAGGAGACCTTGCTGGCATACTCAAGGCTAGGAAGTTGAGTATCGCCGTCATGAAAAACATTAAACAGAATCTATTTTTTGCCTTTGTGTATAACGTGGTGGGCATTCCGATTGCGGCCGGCGTTTTCTACCCGATCTTCGGATTGTTGCTCAGCCCTATGCTGGCGGCGTTGGCAATGAGCCTAAGTTCGGTCTCAGTCATTGGCAACAGCTTACGACTTCGGTCGACCGACATTTAATCATTTTCGATATCACTCTGCGATCAAGAATGAGTAATGTGTATGGAGCAACTTGAGTTGTTCGGTCGCATCAACCTTTTTCTTCGTTAGTTTCTCGAACAGATCACCATTAGACTTGAGGCGATCGAAAATGGATTGATGATGGAAGTCGTCGGGCGAAAAAACTCTATCAAGTTCAGTCCAATCTAAAGGTGTGGCTACAGTGGGTGAGTTCCCCGCAAGCAATGAGTACGGAGCAACAATGGCGATGGATGAACTATTCAGTGACGGATCGAGAATTACCTTTCCGTAATTGGCATCGGCCGTTCCTTTGATCGCAACTTGACTTGGAACTTTAAGACGGATGAGCTTGCAGAGGAACATCGCCATTTGTTCGGATGTTTCAAATGTACTTGCGCCATTGAGTGGAATGTATACGTGCAACCCCGACTTACCGTCAGTCTTTAGAAGAGATGGAAGCTTCAAACCTTGTAATATCTCATACGCGGTGTGGGCCGTTTCAATCAACCGCTCGAAATTGGAAGCTGCTTCGATTCCAATCACGAGGAAATCCGGCTTTTCTAAACTCGTTTTTCGGGATAGGCTGTGATCAAATTGAACGCATTCCAGTTCGACATACAGGAGCAAGTGCTCACGGTCGTTGCACATGAACTGGTGGTTGCCATCAACATCTTTTGTTTGTTGCACCCAAGTCGGAATGTCGCGCAAGAGTTTCTTCGGTAGTTCATCAATATTCTTGACTTGCTGCGCGGGCCCACTCTCGGGTTGCTTGCGCAGCATGAGCGGGCGGTCTTTTAACTGAGGTAAGAGATATGAAGAAATTTGATCGTAGAAGTTAAGGACATCACGCTTGTTCAATTTCGACTGCCGGTAGACAACTTTATCCAGTTCCGTCCAAGTCACTTGGTGCTTCAGCTTGAAGTCGGGTGGAGGTGGGCCATGGTCGACGAACATGACAGCCTTGGCCGGAGTTTTCGTTGGCTTTTCCTTTTTGACTGGTTCCGGCTTCTTGGTGACGTCGGGCATCACGAATTCATCCGACTTTTCTTTTTTGCGTGTGGTGGGAAGTTCGGGCAGGTGAGCAAACACCTCGGTGACGGTAGGATCAAACTCGAACGGAGTTTCATCCCAATCCATGCGCAAGTTGTTGCGAAAGAAATACACGCCCGGGGTTTCGTCGCTTTGATATAATTGGTGTGTCGATGACTTGAGGTTGTTGAGGACAGCTTGGTAGCTGAAGTCGTAGAAGAATTCTGCTTCGCCCTTCGTTCCCTGCACGCTGATCTTTTCTTGGATGGAGTGACCCGCGCGGGTGATGTAAAGCCGGATCAGACTTTGACGGTCCGCCTTGGATTGACACTCGGAGAAAATTTCCAGGATTGTCTTGAATGCTTTCGTGTTTCGCCGGATCTGCATTTTGAGCTAAGCGTTGTGCGTGGGGGAGTCGGAAACGTTGGTTTGGCTGTCAGTTCGAGTGTTCACGTTCATTGACCTGCGGCGAATCGGAGGCCTAATATCCGCAAAAAATGCGGTGAATAGCTTGGATTTGCGGTGAATATTTCGATTATTTACCGCATAGATTGCGGAGAATGGGACACTATATATATTCATTGAAGGGTTGGCCATCGTTCACATGGGAGAGTGACCAGATCATCACGCGTCTCGCGCACGTGAGAAACATGCAGGGAAGGCTCCTTGGGAGATTGGAGGCACTCGGGTTCCAGTTGCAAGAAGAGGCGACCCTTGAGATCCTTACTCAAGACGTGCTGAAGTCGAGTGAGATTGAAGGTGAAAAGCTCCCCGAAGATCAGGTCCGTTCTTCCATTGCACAACGGTTGGGAATTGAATTCGTAGGTGAGGTACTTGTCAGCAGAAATGTTGAAGGTGTGGTTGAGTTGATGTTGGATGCCACGCAACGCTATGACTTACCTCTTACGGATGCGCGCCTCTTCGACTGGCAATCCGCACTATTTCCGACAGGTCGAAGTGGGCTGTATCATATTCAAACGGGAGACTGGAGAGACGATGCGACAGGCCCAATGCAAGTGGTGTCAGGCGCCCTTGGTCGTGAGCGCGTGCATTTCGAGGGACCTGCCGCGGATCGAGTACCCACCGAAATGAACTTGTTCCTCGAATGGTTCAATGCCAGACAAGCATTGGATCCAGTGGTCAAAGCTGCGATCGCACATTTGTGGTTTGTGACGATTCATCCGTTCGACGATGGAAATGGGAGAATTGCCCGCGCAATTGCGGACATGCAGTTGGCTCGTGCCGATGGAAGTCGCCGGCGTTTTTATAGTATGTCGGCACAAATACAACGAGAGCGGCGTATGTATTATGAAATGCTTGAACGAACCCAAAGGGGTAATTTGAATATCACCGAATGGCTAATATGGTTTATTGAATGCCTAGGACGATCCATCTCGTTGTCTGAAGAGAATTTGTCGCGCGTGATTCAAAAAGCAAAATTTTGGGAACAGAACCAGGCGAATTCGTTGAACAGCCGACAACGCGCGATCCTAAATAAACTGATGGAAGGCTTTCATGGAAAGCTCACTACTTCGAAATGGGCAAAGATGGCCAGGTGTTCTTCCGATACCGCCTTGCGTGACATCCAAGACTTAATTACAAAAGGGATTTTGGAGAGGGAAGAAAGTGGAGGCAGGAGCACTAGTTATCGGCTGCAGCTTACATGAAGGGCTTTGCATCATATCACTTCTCGTACTCCACTTTCACCACTTTCCATACGAACTCACCGGCGGTAGTTTTCACGGTGACTTGGTCGCCTGCCACCTTGTTCATGAGCGACTGTGCCATGGGTGAATCCATCGAGATGTAGTCTTTGCGTGCGAAGATTTCGTCGTATCCCACGATGCGGAAGCGCTTGTGGTCGCCTTTCGCATTTTCAATTTCAACCCAAGCGCCGAACATGATCTTGCCTTCTTGGAACGTTGAGTAGTGCACCACCTTCAGGTCGTCGATGCGGCCGCGCAGGTACAGAATGCGACGGTCGATTTCTTTCAAACGCCTTTTGTTGTAATGGTAGTCGGCGTTTTCCGATCGGTCGCCCAAGCTCGCAGCCCATGATACTTTTTGAGTCGTGTCTGGGCGCTCCACCCGCCACAGGTGGTCCAACTCGGCTTTCAGTTTTTCAAGACCTTCAGGGGTAATGAGAAGTGATTTCATGGCGCTAGTTTCTACGAGTATCCTTCTTCGGGACGCGAATATAAATTGGATTATCGAATGGCGAATCGCTTTACGTGACTAAAGTAATGACACGAGAGAAATAGTGCCGCCGAACTTGTTCTTAGATCGGCGTGCACTATTCTATTACTTCTGCTTCTTCTTGCATCGCTTGATACTTTCTTCGAGAACTTTGCAATCCCAAAGCTTAGCAGAGTGACGAAGTGCGTTTCGATAGCTCTTGATCGCCTTGCTATATTTCTGTTTCAGTTCCCAAGCGTTTCCTACGTTCTCGTGCAAGACCGCTTTGTTCGCGCGCTTGGCTTTTAGGCCGCTGGTGCAGACTTGGATGGTTTCGTCGTGTCTTTCATCCTGCTGGAGTACTTCGGCAAGCAAGGTATACGCATCGGCCAGTTCTGGATTGAAGCGAATAGCCGCCCGTAAATGCATTTCGGCATTTGTTGGTTCTTCCGCATACTTCCAGTAAATCAAGCCAAGTGTATAATGAAGACGACCGTAGCCGGGTTCTTCATATAATAACTTGTCGAGTAACTTGAGTGCGCGCTCGGCGCCTTCCATCCAGGCGATTTCCAAAGCTTGTTCCAAGTATTCCTCTATCCATTTTATTTTGTTGTTGTCCATACATATCGTTGAATTAACTGAAACACCGGAACACCAAACTTCCACCGAGGGTGGGTTTTCCATCAAAACGATATGGTATCCGCTTGAACATGCGGCAAAGGTAAAACAACTATCTCTCGTTCTGCAAGCGTTTGCTTCGAAAAACTTGTCACCATTCTTGAGCAGAAGATGTGAATGATTGCGTCGTGCCAGGATGAGGATTCTATGAAAGAGCGTATCTTTAATGACGCACCCTTAAACACCTGAGCATGTCAAGATCTTCTCTTTTAAGACCCGACTTAATTGTTGCGCTCTTAGCCGTTGTCATTGGCGTATGTACCATGTTCGTTTACATCTACCAAGCGCGGATCATGAGCAAACAGACGCAGGCTGCCACTTGGCCTTACGTCGAGGTTATTTTTTCAAACTCCAGTCAGCATTTTGGAATCAATGTGACGAACAAAGGGGTGGGTCCCGCGATAGTAAAGTCGGCCCGCATTCGGTTGGATGGTGTTGCCTATTCGGATAGTCGCAAGAACCTCGACTCGGTTGCGTATTTGCTTACGGGTTCTAGGCGTGTCTTGAGCGGATATACCAACGTGAACAACCGAGTGATTTCTCCTGGAGAAGTGATTTCGTTCATCGAGGTGAACGATTCAGCATCGGTCATGCTGTTACTTCAGTCGTTGCAAAAGCACTCAACTCAAGTGGAGGTCTGTTATTGTTCTGTATTCGATGAATGTTGGATTGCGGTAGGTGGTAAAGTGGAGCCGTGTGAGGGTTGTAAATGCGATAAGTGAAGCTACGAAGGAATAAAAGGTGTCCGTGGTCAACTATAGATTTCTGGTTGGCCGTGGTCTTATCGCCGGTTCCAACCAATTGTATATTATGACATTGATAGTTGGTTCTTTTGTGTTCCGGACGCAATTGGAGAATACTCAATCCATGTCGTTAAGTTAAGGTAACAGTAACCGCAAGAGCCCCTGACAACCTTTGCCAAACGGCTACGGCGATTAACGCAAAGGGGCGCAATACCATAGCAAACACACAGCACCACGCAGTTAAGCCCCCGACCACCTCCGCCAAACGGCTACGGCTGTCAATGAAAAGGGGCGAGATATCCTCCTTTACCCTCTTAACTTAAAGACATGAAATACTCAATACCAATATTAGAATGTTCAATCAATTGATCACAACCTAACGGCATGGAAAGGTCTACGATTAGTACTACTGATTCAGTTTGTATCTTTAATTGATGGAAAAGCTTCTTGTCGACACGGATCTTTTGCGCGGGTATTTTAGAACTAGGCCAATTCGACGTGCCTACCTCTTTGGCTCTTATTCTCGTTCTGAGTCCAATCAGGACAGCGATATTGACATCCTTGTCGAGCTTGATCATTCGGAGCCTATTGGAATGAAATTCTTTGGTTTTCAGATTGAGTTAGAAGACCTGCTTAACAAAAAGGTGGACCTTGTTAGCAGTGAAGGCTTGTCGCCACATATAAGACCATTTATAGAGAAGGACAAACTCTTGATTTATGAAAGAGACACTGACCGATAGAACTCGGGCATTGCATGTCCTTGACGCTATTCAGGAGGTTGAAAATTACCCACATGGAGTTTCATTCAGTGATTTTCTAAAGAATTCTGAAAAAAAAGTTTGCCACAATCAAGCAGATTGAAATAGTTGGAGAGGCGAGGAATCGGATGTCAAAGACATTGAGGGAAAATCACCCTGAAATTAAGTGGAAAGGGATGAATGGATTTAGAAACATCTCGATCCATTAATATTTTGGAGTTGACTATGGTATCGTATGGGAGATTGCTAAGAATGATCTTCCAATATTGAAAAAACAGTTCGCGGCGCTGTTTCCATGACCCATGGGTTTGTCTATCTAAGGGACAGCAGTGAATTGCGTTACTTACAAGGACTTTTGCCGTTGTCCAGTGGAGTTCAATATAGGGCGGATCATTTTAGAAATAGAGATCACCTGCAGAAAAACACCTCACCTCTTCCCCATACCCAACTCGTTCCGCAACCACAACACCGCCTCCTGTCGTTCAAAGGCTGTCAAAGTGGTTGGTACTGCGAAAATGTTCCCCCCACGCTGTACTATTTCTATCTCATGCGGCAGACCGCGATCCGGGGCATAGGCATATCGAATCGCATCGATCTTATTCACATCGAAATGCTCGTGCTTTCTTTGTTTGCCTCCCTCTTTTTCAAATTCATAATAGTCGAGCCCGCCACCATGGACGCGCAGGGCAAACTTGGTATGCGCATCTCTCCACAGCTTTCGATAACCACGCACCAGCAACCACGCTCCCAATCCCGCGAACGGCAAATAAATGGCAAAAGAAACAATCATGTCTTTCGTTGTATCGCGCGTCATCGATAGGTAAATGATGCCACCCAGAACTGCGAGATAAACCAGCGTCCTCGCGATCGATCTCCACGGCCGACCCTTGATGCTGTTGCTCCAAGTTGCGAGCACGTCGCCGGGTTGATTCACGACCTGCCAAGACGCGGGACTCGCGAAATGTAAGGTAGCTTCAGCATGGGACGAACTACTTACTAACCTTTGAAGCTGTACCAGTTGTTCGTCGATCGTTTTGCGGAAATAGCTTGAAGCGATGTACCATTGGTCGCCTGAGTGAAACTCTAATGCCAAGTGATACAACACTCGACGGTCGTTATCCGTCGAGCCTTTTTCCTGCTCCTCGAGCCGGACGAGTTTGATTTCACTCAACGGGATGTTGATCACCTTTGTGTTGGCTCCGCGTTCCGAGACGAGTTGCATCGTTCCCTTTACACGATCGAACACGATGGACGCAGGGGAGACCAAGTAGAACCCAGCGGGTTGAAAGATGAGCACCATGAATAACAACCAACTGAGACAAAAGAAGATCACTTGAAGGATCTGCAGGTAGGTTGTGCTGAAGGTTGGGTCCATCCGGTTGAAGATGAAGCCGACGAGCAACAATCCCAGTGCAACCAGCCATGCACTTGCGGGCGATGGTTCCTTCTTCGACTCGTAGATGATTTGATCGGTGGTGGCTGATATGAATGTGAGCGCCATGGCATTCAAAAACTAGTGCATGCTAAAGTTACAAAGCGAGGCGATATGTTTTGCGATGGACGAGATATCCGAGTTAGAAATCATTGGTGCCGGAGTGATCGACCGCCCCGAAAACCTTATCTTTGATTACCGACCACTCTTGAAACAACTTCCATGAAACAAACTCTAACTATTGTCTTAGTGTTCGTCTTAGCTGCGATGTTCACGGCGTGCGATAACAAGAAATCGACCAAAGAAGAAGGGTGGATCGACCTGTTTAACGGCAGGGACCTGACTGGGTGGACGGTGAAAGTGCACCACCACGACGTGGGCGAAAACTTCGGAGATACTTTTCGTGTGCGCGATTCAATTATAGAAGTGCGTTATGATCACTACGACAAATTCAACGAACAGTTCGCGCACTTGTATTACGACAAACCGTTTAGCCGCTTCCACCTTAAAGTCGACTATCAATTTGTGGGAACGATGATGCCTGATGCGCCGACCTACGTCGAGCTCAACAGTGGCGTGATGTATCATTCGCAAGATCCCCGTTCGATGCTGAAGGAGCAGAACTGGCCGATCTCGGTTGAGATGCAGTTCCTGGCGGGGTTACCTGATGGCAAGCCGCGCCCGACCGGCAACATGTGCTCGCCAGGTACCGACATTGTGTACCAAGGAAAAACCTACGATGGCCACTGTTTAGATTCTTCGTCTCCGACCTACGATCCGAAGGAATGGATCCACGCGGAACTGATCGTGTATGGCGATTCGATCATCCATCACATCATCAACGGCGACACTGTCCTTACTTACTCCAAACCATCTATTGGCGGCGGTGTTGTAGCCGGTTACGACTCTACGATTTGGAAACCCGGCACTCCACTGCGTTCGGGGTTCATTGCGCTGCAGGCGGAAGGGCAGCCGATCAATTTCAAGAATGTACGATTGCGCGAGTTGAAGTGACGCGCAAGAAAAGCCTTAACCCTTTTTGAAATTTCCGGGTTGTTCGTAACTTCCATCGAGCCCAACCAGAGACGACTATGTTGTTTGTGGTTGGGTTTGTTTTTGGGTGGGGGATGGGTGTTTTGGGGCGAGGAGTATCTTGATTCAGTGAGGGATTGGCTGAGTTATGTCGGAGATAGTGTAGCTGATATGAAAACGTTGTGCGTAATTAAAAATGTAAAGTTAACTAGCGTTGTAAAATATCTTCTTGTTTTTGTGTTTTGTGTTTTGAATTTCTTTCTAATCTATCTAATAGCTCATAATCCGTATGATACATACATAAACCAACCAATTTACTCCAGTATAAATCACGAGACCAGGAATTTTATTGCAATAGTATCTGCCTTTGCGCATATGATATTGTTGCTTATGTCCGTGATCTGGCCTTTTGTAACAATTTGGAGAACGAGGCATGTATCATTATTTCCAGTGATAGTTGGAAGTCTAACTATTCTATTTTTGGTATGGTTTCATCGTCAACATTACTATCCAGACGGAATTCGGGAATATTCAAGAGATGGGCATCGCTATAGAATCGAAACTTGGTATTTAGACGGTGAGAATAAATATAAACGCTGGAAGTCAGCGCGGCCCGATAAGGGAAATTCTTATCGAGAAATTGAATGGAAACTGGATAGTGTGGGACTGCATCATTAACTACACACAACATGAGGCTTTGCGTCAGGCGGTGTGAAGTATAGACTCGCAGTTGTAATGCAATTTAAACTTAAAGATTGTTAATTTAGCTTTGTGCTCCCAAACCCCGCCCGAACGCAAAGCCCCCGAAACGTTGTAGGCCATTCGTAATTACTAAATGATGGTAAATCCGGTATTAACATTTCTATTCACGGCGACCGGTGCATTCGCTATCTGGATTTCGAAAGGGCTCAAAGGGCCATTTGACAAGGAAATGGTACGAATTAGCGAACGTCACTCGACCAGAGGCACAATAAGGTATTTTCTAGGATTAGGAATTTGGGTTGTCGTGCTAATTATAGTGTCAGTCATTCTAACAAGACCAACAGAAGAAAAATCCTATAAAGCGAGGATGAATGAAAAAGGAGAAATTGAATTAGAAGAAATAAAATAATGGGCGGAGGAATGCGATCGGTCTACGACAAAAGTTATAAGTCATTTGCTTTTAGTTGTCTAATTTTAAATTAAGGAAAGGTAAACACCTTATATCAAGCGTTGTCGGCCATGAATTTTTAAAATAAGTTCACCAATGAAAAAATACTTTCTGGGACTGTTGACATTGATTTCATCTTTAGCAAATGGACAATATAAAGCTGAAGAATTTGAAGCTGCTTTATTAGAAGCAGAATATGGAGCTTTACTCGTGTACAACGGACAAACCAACTCCTTTTCCTTAAAATTTGAGGCAAAATCAGTTCAACCGACTGACCAACCTAATTTCATTATAGTTGACAATGTTTTAATGCAATCATCAATTAGACCGTTCACTCGAGAGCTTGATTTTAAAAACCTGGACAATGAGACACAAAAGAACGTTTTGACAGGTTGGAAAGTTTATGAAAAGAAATGGGTAGAAGAACAGTTAAAAATTAAACTGACTGAAAAAGAAGAGTTCATTGACATTTCAAACAGACCTTTTCTGTATTGGACATATCAAATGCCAAAAAGCAGAAGCAAGGTCTCAGTGGACAAGCAAGTCTACGTCGTGACAATTTGTTTTGACCAACTCCTTGTTTTGAGCGGTCCGGTGGAGAAGGGAAAAACGGAAGAAACAATTAAGGACAAACTTTTAACCGTTGCGAAAACGCTGACCTTATATCCAAATCAGACTCAAGACTTGGAAAAATTGTATAAGGAGTTAAAGAAGTGAAAAAATGTGCGACACACAACATCGTGGTTAAGTGATTGCCGGGTTTTGTGTCCTTATATAAATGGGTTTCTTCAGTTCGTACTTAACGGTGGAGAGTTTCGGAGATTGTTGGGTTTAATATTTCGTTGCGCTGCATTCTTAACCCTCCTACTCCAACCACTCCTTAGAGACGAGAACGCCAGCTTCAATTTCAATAACATGAGCTTATTTAATAGATTGTTTGGTAGGAATCAAAATCTCAAGGAATGCCCAAGGTGTTTGGGTAAAGGACAAGTCGATTGGGACGATATCAAGCGATTAAATCAAAATTTAAAATGGATTCCTGGAAAATGTGCATACTGTAATGGGACGGGGAAGGTGGACAAACGAATTGAAAGCAATGTTTCTGTTGATGCGTCATATTTGGTAATAGGTCTCGAAGAAGAAGAGCGAAAACGTATTATCAACGGACACCCGGATGCAATTGAACGGGGAAAGCAATTTGAAGATGCTGTCGATAACTTCATAGATCAAATAGCGTATCTTCACTTTGAAGGAGGTCTGACACCTTTACAAATTGCTAAATTCTTTTTGATTGGTAAGAATGACTCGGACGAATATGAAAAAGAAGAACGAGGGCTAGTTGATTACGTGGGTCGAGTGATTGAAAAGAAGGACAAAACCTGAAGCGAACACTGTGTATAAATTATGCCGATTCACTTTGATGATTGAGGCAGTAAAATTTGGTGCACCGACACGCTTTGTTATGCGAACGTTGGCGGCAATTTTCGATGATGATTAGACTTCTAATATCACTTACACTATTTCTAACTTTCAATTATACGCTTGGACAGAGTCGTAAGGACAGTTTAATTGTGTTCGTTGGAGAAATTTTAGAGGTGAAGTATTCACCTGAAGAAAGGAAGGAAGAGCTTGTCGACACAGTGATTAGAAATGGAGAAAAGGCAGCTATGAAGACCGTGTCCATAAGCATGGACAGCAGATACGTTGCAAAGTATAGAATTTTGAAAGTGATTTTCGGGACTTATAAGGCGGACACCATTGAGTTTATTGCCTTCGATCACTATGGACAACCAGCTTTTTCGAAATATAAGACGGTTCTGCTATACGTTTCGAATTTTAAAGGTCAGTTGTATCATGAAAAGTATATGTATTCCGACGTCTATCAGACGATCGACGGAAGGTGGGCGGGGCCGTATGAATCTCAGGACTATAACCACGAAAACAATAAGAACACGACTGTAAAACCTGAGCCAATTGCATTTAAAGAACCCATCTCTTTTGACTTGAAAAACTTGGACAAAGAGAGCATTAAACGATTTTATCCTGAGCCATATTTTAGAATTAAAAAGGGTAGGGCTTATCCAATCATGGGAAATTATGTTCAGGAACTCTTTCAATTGAAGCGCGACGGATACTTAAAAGCAAGGGGGTTATTCTGACCAAAGACTACCGCAAAGAATATGTGTGTGCCTTGTTATTGGTCTGGCGCTTATTATTCTTACGACACAACGTACATACATTAACGCCTGCGGCAGTATCGTAGCCGGCTAAGACCCTCCGATATGGAAACCCGGCACTCCACTGCGTTCGGGGTTCATTGCCTTGCAGGCGGAAGGGCAGCCGATCAATTTCAAGAATGTACGATTGCGCGAGTTGAAGTGACGCGCAAGAAAAGCCTTAACCCTTTTTGAAATTTCCGGGTTGTTCGTAACTTCCATCGAGCCCAACCACAGAGACGAGTATGTGTCTGTGGTTGGGTTTGTTTTTGGTGGGGCTGGCTGTTTTGGGGCAGGAGTATCTTGATTCAGATGAACGATTGACTAAGTTATATCGGAGATGGTGTAGCTGATATGAAAACGTTGGTGGCAATGCTAAATGACGACACGACAAGAAAATGAATAACGAATTAAACGGATATGTTATTTACGGCAAGGACTCTGAAAGAGAAACTCCTATGGGCGTTGTTTCTGACACATATGACTGTCACGCAATTTCAGACTATGTGCCAACTCGTTTGAAAAGGTTCGTTGTCGAAATAGAAGATAAAAGATTCTATAGTCATAATGGCATTGACTTTAAAGGAGTATCTCGAGCAATTGTTGAAAATATAAAGGCAGGTCGTGTAGTTCAAGGTGGCAGCACTATTAGCCAACAACTAGCTAGAAATATCATTCGTGATACCAGCAAGACAGTAACAAGAAAATTAAAGGAAACCATTAAAGCAATTCAAATTGAAAGGCAATTTTCGAAAGATGAAATCTTGAATCTTTATTTCAACAATGTTTATTTTGGTAAAAACATTTGGGGATTAAGAACAGCAGGTCTATACTACTTCGGTAAAGAAGTCGAAAAGCTATCCCAAACTGAACTGCTCTATTTACTAACAATTTTACGTGGCCCAAATTACTACTCAAAGAGACCGGTAATTACTGAAAAGAGATATAAGACAATAAACAGGATTTTGCTTGATAGAAAAATAATTTCAAAAAGCAGATTTCAAAAAAATGAGAAGTTTAAAATCATTGTTACTGAAACCCAACTTTTAAATTTTAAAAATGCTTCCATTCCGTTTATAGCAAATCATATTGACAATAAGAAAAAGACTATAACAACTTCCATTGAATTTAGAACTCAGGAATTCTTAAGAAAATTTGTTACTGAATCAAAGTATCCTGTATCAATAGTAGCCTTGAGGAAGGGTGAGATTGTTGCCTTTGCGAGTAGTTATGGGACAGACTATCCATTTATATCAAAATCAAATGTAGGTTCAACGTTAAAACCATTTTTATATTGCCACCTAAGAAATAGCGGAATTTCGGAATTTGAAAAATTCGATGCTTTTAGAAATAATCTGAATTGGGAGGTAAGAGAAGCAGGCTTTTCCAAATCACATTTAAATCTCCAAGAAGCATTATTCAACTCA
Source organism: Cyclobacteriaceae bacterium (assembly GCA_044226945.1). Taxonomy (GTDB): domain Bacteria; phylum Bacteroidota; class Bacteroidia; order Cytophagales; family Cyclobacteriaceae; genus ELB16-189. Next base: position 27,777 of record JBGAGB010000004.1, read on the forward strand.
AACAATAACTCGTTCTTAAATGCTGTTGGAAAAGTTGGATTTGAAAGTAGTTTAAAATTCTTGTCTGACATTTTTAATAAACCTGAAACAGATTTTTTCCCATCAAGTGTTTTAGGTGCTACCAAAAATGGTATTTCTTTATACGAATTAGCATCAGCCTATTCAAAGTATTTTAATTACGAGAATTTAACTGATACTAAAGCCGAATGCCTTTCAATCCTTAACAAAGTATTCTGCGAGAAATTGGGGATTAGGATTGAAAATGCCTTTCTTAAAACGGGAACAACTAATGACAACAAAGAAAGATTTGCCGTTTTGGGTAATGCTGACTTGGTATTTGCTTTTCTAAGAAATGAAAACGAGCTGAATCATGAATCGAAAGAGGGAAGCTTTATGAATCAAATTTCAAGGGGCGTTTCTTCAATGTTAAAACCTAATTTGAACTTCGTATGGATATAAAGACAATTATTACCGATGCAAATCCAGACGTACTAATATTTCTATTAACCACATTATTAGCGTTTATTTCTTGGCTTGTAAAAAGTTTAGTTGAAAAGCCTTTGACAGAATCCAAAAATACATTCACGAAATATTTTGACAAACGCATTGAAATTTTGACCGAAGTAAAAACAAGACTGAATTTCATTGCTTACTTTCCTGAAGGCGAAGATAATTTAGAATACAAAAATCAACTACAGACAATTTTACTTTCAGACGGCAAAGCGGCTTATTTGAGTAAGGAAGTATATGACAATGTTCTAAGAATATCCATTGACCGCAAAACAGATGAAAAATTGCTATTAGCAACAATAAAAAGTATTGACGAAGAACTTTATAGGAAAATTTCAAAGGTTCAAGACGAAATTAACTTTTATAGACGCTTTTCAAACTACAGTCCTTTAAGACGTTTTGTTGGTATTACAATTCTTTCTTTGCAATATGTTGTATCATTGACAATCGTCATTTCGCTTTTACTTTTAATGACAACGACATTTTTCAATGGTAGTATTTATGTGAAGATTGGAGTAATACTGACAGGTATTCTGGGACTGTATTTAAGTGACAAATGGCTAAAGAGATGAGAAGCACAGCCACCAACACGGGTTTTGCGTCAGGCGGGCTGACGTGCAAACGTGAAGTTTTGTGCTTCTAATGAACGTTAGTAATAAGTTGAAACTTTGCGCTCCGTAACCCGCCCGAACGCAAGCCCGAAACCGTTGACAGCAATGGGGCACGTGACGAAAACGCGAGATTGGCAATTTAATGAGAGACTTGTGAATTTTCAGCCAACAGACATTAAATGGATTAAAAGCGTAACGAGGGACAAAGGACAATCTTGGGCTTATCTGAATCAAGATATTGGGGACACATTTGAGCTGAATTTTTCTAAAAACCCCAGATGGTATCCGACAAATTATTTAAAGCCAAAGCCAAGAGAAATCATTGTTTTATTTCAGACCTATCGGGACAATTGGTATGTAACGCATCTGGTATCTCCAATTGACTTTGAGGTTGGAATCTCAAACAATACAACTCATCCTTATATTCGAACCGTTGTAATTGCGGGAATCAATAATAACCCTAAGGCAATTAACAAAAAGAACTGGAGTTTCTTCAAGCCCAACAGAGGGCAAGTCTGTGACATCAAGACTATTGAGTTTAAGAATGGATCAGACTATTCTGTACAAAAAAAACAGAAATTTATCTGGGGCCTATTCAATAATATCGACACAGACCTAATGCGGAATATACCTTCAACAGAAACTGGTTTCAGTGATGATGAACTTCAGGTCGTAGAGGGGAAGGAACGAACAATATTGAAGTTACATCGATTCAAAGAAAGAGCCCCTGAAATTATAGCAGAAGCCAAACGACTAGCCAGACAAAGAAATGAATTCTACTGTGAAGTTTGTGATTTCAACTTTGAGACACGGTATCCCGGTTTAGGGGAAAATTTCATTGAGTGTCATCACAAAACACCGATTTCGACTGGTGGACTTCGAGAAACGAAAGTTGGTGATTTGGCAATTGTTTGTGCTAATTGTCATCGTATGTTACACCGTAGGGACGCAGATGGTAAATATCGATCGATTGACGAATTGAGAAGACTGATAGAGGACAATAAGAGGAAGAATTAGCGTATTTCACAGCTGCCAACATTGCTTTAGCTAATGGTCGGTTTCGGTGTAAATTTGCAAGTTAGTTTTCAAATTGCGTTTGTGTCGGGAGGCAATGAGCCGCTTCAAAATCCCTCACTGGTCATGGCCTGACGTGACGCCGGTATCGTTTCCGGTTACGACTCTACGATTTGGAAACCCAGCACTCCACTGCGGGTTCATTGCGTTGAAGGCTGAAGGGCAGCCGATCAATTTTAAGAATGTGAGATTGTTCGAGTTAATGTGACGCGCAAAAAAACTCTAGCCCCCTTTTTGAAATTTCCGGGTTGTTCGTAACTTCCATCGAGCCCAACCACAGAGACGAGTATGTGTCTGTGGTTGGGTTTGTTTTTGGTGGTGGGGCTGGGTGTTTTGAGAGTAGAGGAGTATCTTGATTCAGTGAAGGATTTGGCTGAGTTATGTCGGAGATGGTGTAGCTGATATGAAAACGTTGGCGGCAATAGGGCCCGGACAAATTTGGGTTCAAAAAAGCGGTCGACACATTGCTAACAAATATTTTCCACGGGGACAAGTGAACGGCTTCGCAGACAACTTGGACTTTGAGAAAATTATAACATGAGGACAGATTAAAAATTAATACAGCCGACCCTTCACATTTTTAAGAAGATTGTGCTTCGACTTCCCCCACGCATTTGGCACATGCCATAACCGCGCAAACCCACCGCGACACCAAAGCTATGGCAAGAGCCAAATCGCGAACGCTCATTAGACTAAAGATGTTTTTGAGTACATTTAGAATTATCATTTGAAGACTTCTCAGCATGGATAAAGGTGCTCATTTTTTCCGATGTGATTTTCAAGTTCATAGCCCAAGAGATAGAGGTTGGACGGGAGCTAAATTTGGGGTTAATGCAAACGAACTTGCTTCCTTAACCGCAGAGCAAAAGAAGCAGATAACTGATGACAGGGTTCAGTTCGCAAAGGAATATCTAGAAAAAGTTAGGAATGCCGGATTAAATGCAATTGCTATTACCGATCATCATGACGTAGTTTCAGCAAAGATTATCAGAAAAGTTGCTGAAACAGAAAACCAATCCTTCGCTGACGCATCAGAGTTTCAACAGATAGTTGTGGTTTTTCCAGGAATAGAACTAACGCTTTCTAACCCAGCAAGTCAATGCCTTTTAATATTCGATGCTGATTTTAGTGATGCTAATCTGGACTCGGTAATTAATTTTTTAGGTATTGCGCCAACAAATGAGTTTGAGAAGTTTACCATTGAAACTCAGAGAATTTCACAGGACATAGTTCATGATCTTGTTCATCTGCATAAAAAACTGGATGAACTCGCATATTGTCGGGGTCGCTACATAATATTGCCACATGTAGGTAATGGGAGTCAACACTCTATACTAAGACAAGGGTTTCATGAGCATTATCGAAAAATGCCGTGCGTAGGAGGTTATGTTGACAAGAATATTTCAACTGAATCAGGTTATCAGAATAAAATTAATGGGGGTGATTTAAACTACGGGAATAAATCAATCGCCCTTATATCAACTTCTGATAATCGATTTGAAGATGGTAGAGAGTTTGGACAATATTCAACTTGGATTAAATGGGCGGAACCGACCGCTGAAGCCATTAGGCAAGCGTGTTTGGCAAAAGAATCAAGAATTGCCCAAACGGATCCTTTGCTACCACAGATATACATTCAATCTATTGATGTCACTACTTCTAAATTTCTAGGGTCATTCCATATTGAGCTGAATAGGCAGTACAATGCCTTTATTGGTGGAAGAGGAACTGGAAAATCAACTATACTTGAGTATATACGGTGGGGATTGTGTGACCAAACAATACAGATTGCAGACTACGAGGAATTGACCGCTATCGAAAAAAGGCGCGATGCACTTATTCAAAAAACCCTTGTCGATGTCAGTGGAGAAGTAAGAATAACAATGGAGAAGAATGGCATTCTCCATATTGTAAAGAGAAACTCCACAACTAAGGAAATTCTACTAAAAATCGGAGAAGGAGATTTTCAACTGGTAAAAGAGGACGATGTTCGGAAATTGCTTCCCATTCAGTCATATAGCCAAAAGCAACTAAGTGATGTTGGTGTCAAAACTGAAGAACTTAAGAGATTTATAGAACAACCTATTCTGACAAATCTAGCTTCACTAAAATTCCAACTTAGCGAAACTGGCTCCAAACTAAAAAGCTCATACAGTCAACTCATAAGGAAAAAAGAAATTGAACAGGAGATTGATAATTTTAATCTCGAATCACAATCATTAAACGACCAGATTCTCAACATTAGAAAATCATTGAAAGGAGTTTCTGCTAATGACCAAGAAACAATCAATAAAAAAGCAAAGTATCAGGTTGAAGAAAGCATAGTTAACAATTCTCTAAATGAGCTAGCTGTTTTCGAAAATAGAGCTGATGAATTACGAAAATTGCTTGAATCCTATCCAGAACCCCTTAAATCAATTGAATCAATTGAGAACGTTGAACTAATCCAAGGAATAAAAAAGGAGATTGAGGATAAGTTTAGCGAAATAAAATCTGTTGTAACAAAATTCAAAAGTATCTTCAATGAAGAAAGTCTGAAAAATCTTGAAGCATTAATTGCCGAATGGAAAGCAAAAAAGGAAACGTTCGAAACTGCATATGAAACCGCTAAAAGCAACTCACAATCAAGCGAACAGCAACTCAATGAGATTAGTCGAATTGAAAAGCGCATTTCAGAAATAAATAAAATAGTTTCAGATCGTAAACTTCTTCTTAAAGAGATAGGCACCCCTGAATCGGATTTCAACTTACAAAAGACTAATTGGGGAAAATTTCATTCTGAGAAGGCGACATTGCTGAATGAACAAGCAAGGAAATTTACAGAGTTATCTAAAAATGTGATAAAAGCAGAAGTAACTAAAAATATCAATCTTCAGCCCTTCAAGATTCAATTAAAGGCAATCTTTGAAGGTACGAGAATCAGAGAAGAACGAATTGACTCTTTAGTGGAACACGTTAAACGGGCAAGGGATCCTGTAAAAGAGTATACATTAATTTTGGATGAGTTTAGAGTATTGGCAGAATTGAAAGTTTCAGATGAGAAAACATTTAAAATCCCTGAAACATCTATCCTAACTTCATGTGGCTATACTGAAGAACACAAGGCAAAACTTTGCACCAAAATAACATCTGACGACTGGCTGAGACTTTCCGCAAGCGAATTGGAATTTACTCCGGAGTTTTACTACACGACAAACAATAAACTCGGTGACGTCATCCCATTTTCTGAAGCATCAGCGGGTCAACAAGCAACAGCCTTACTTACAGTCTTGTTAAACCAATCAGGCATTCCATTACTAATAGATCAACCAGAGGACGACATTGACAACAGAGCCATTGACCAAATAATTAGGAATATTTGGGAGGCTAAGAAGAACAGACAATTAGTATTTACAAGCCATAACGCAAACCTTGTAGTAAACGGAGATGCAGAATTGGTAGTTTGTTGTGATTACAAAGACTCAACTAGTCAAACAAGGGGAGTAATTAAAGAAGAAGGAGCCATTGACAAAAAAGTGGTTAGGGGTGAAATTACTTCAGTAATGGAAGGAGGAGAAAAGGCATTTAGGTTAAGGAAAGACAAGTACGGTTTTTAGAATTCTAAATTGATTGAAAATTCGCACACACATTGCCTGGCCGCACATTCAGCCCACATCCAAGGCCAGTCAATAAGTGTGCTTAGTGTCGTGTAAGAGGACAAAGCAGTAAATGAAAATGCGGCCACCGCACGACTGAATTTTAAAACGTGGTGTAACATTAACGGGTGACGGAAGACAAGGCTACGAATGAAGTGTGGAGAAGGGCCCTACAGCTACCAACAGCAGCTATTTGACAATTGCGGGGTGTAGTGTTAATTTAAAGTTTATGTTTCGTAATGTAGTTCGGTCACGGGGGACAATTTTACAGCAGGTCGGCTTTAACATTCCGCTGCGCTCCATTTTTAAAGCCTCCTATGCCCGCAACTGCAAATAGCCAGACGTTAGTACTAATGTCTACTGATTCTAAATGGAACACGACATAAAGACATTAATTCAAGTACTGCGACACCATAAAAGGACCGACCTCGCTGACCTATTTAGAAAATCAAGAGGGGAATTGAAAGAATCGTCAACCTATGGGAGTAGGTGGTTTTCTACATTGAGTACTTATGAATTCTATCAGCCCCTCAATGAGACAACAAAACTAAAGACAATTAAGGACGAGGATATTTCGGAAATAATTAGAGCATTGCATGTCATTTATCCGATTAAGGAGTCGGCACCCGAAATTAACAGTATTGACTTTTACGTTGACCAAGGGAACATTTTCGATAACGAGCTCGTGGAAGTCGAAGGATTGAAAAGTGTAGATTTTGATTACATTCAAGAGCAAATCGAAAAATGCAGAGAGAAAATTCGAACTGAAGACTATGAGGGGGCAGTTACTAACTCAAGAACTTTAATTGAGACTATTTGCTTGATGATTGTCGAAAAGGAGGACACGGAGTTTAAGTATGACGGCAACTTGATTAAGCTTCACAGGCAAGTGAGTTCAATTTTGAAGATGAATCCAGGCGACTATGAGGATGAGAATTTGAAACAAATACTTTCGGGAATATTTAGCTTAGTGAATGGAGTGGCGGGACTGAGGAATACTTTTGGTGACGCCCATGGGAAAACTCCAAAAAAGAGATATAAAATAGACAAAAGACATGCAATCCTGACAGTTAATATTTCAAAGACCGTTTCGGAATATCTATACCTGACGTGGGGCAAGAGTTAGAAGTTGACCAACAACGCTGATGCCCATAGGAGTTTGTTTCGTAACTTTCTCCCTATGAAACACCTCCCTTTACTCTTTTTCGTCGCCCTCCTCTCCTGCACCCCGCCAGCCCCCTCCGTCGAAAAAGCCCTCATTCAATACGACCGCTACATCCTATTCACCAACGCCGATTCGATCGCGTCGATGTTCGTAGAAGATGGAAAACTTGGTGAAGTGGGTGCGCCAGCCGTCGTCGGGCGCGACTCGATCCGTGCCCTGCTCCAAACATTTGCACATATCAAAGTGCTCGCCACACACTCTACACCCGACACCTTGATTCAAGCTGCCGACTCCGCGCGCATCGAGGGCATTTTTAGACAAATGGCAGTTGTGGGGAGCGATACGCTATTCGCGAAAGGGAAGTTCTATAGCAGTTGGGTTCTCGTCGATGGAAAGTGGAAACTCAAGCGAATGCTCACCGAAAGCGAGTGAGCAAGACGTTGTGTGGCAGTTAATAGTCTTGCGCGTGGTCCCACAAGAAAAGTGGGTGCGCATCATGCAAAATAATATTGAAGATTTCCACCCTACATTTTCCCCCGATGTGTCGTGAGCGAATCAGTGCGCTAAGAGCGCTTTCATCTTCTCTGCGATGAAGTTCGTAGCACGGCGCGGGTTCAGTCGGGTGATCGTATCCATGAAGCGCGCATCTTTGCCAACCAGCACTCGATATTTGTTTGCTTCCATCGCCGCGATAATGATCTGAGCGGCTGTCGCGGGCGGCAACATCGGCATACTTGACGTGGATGCGTCGCCTTTCGGTATTTCCAAGCCGGAGTTCTGCGCGATGTTCGTTCCGATGGCGCCGGGGAACACCACCGTGACGCGTACGTGTGTATTCATGAGCTCGGCATACAATCCTTCTGTGAATAATTTGACCGCCGCCTTCGAAGCGCCGTAGATCGTCTGGCCAGGCACAGGCAAGAACCCACCCATACTCGACACGTTGACGATGTGCGCTTCTGGGCGTCCGAGCAAGTGGGGGAGAAAGGTCTTGGTCATGTACAGCGTTCCGTAAAAGTTCACGTTCATCACGCGGTCGATGTCGCCGTAAGTCAGTTGGTTGAATTTCACGAACGGCTGGATGATACCCGCGTTGTTGATCAGACCATCCACGCACGTGAAGTCGGACATGATGCTAGAAAACAACGCTGTTACCTGTGCACGATCGCTGATGTCGCATGTATAGCCCTTGAACTTTTGGGCGAGCACTCCCGCCAGTGTTTTCGTTTCTTCGAGCGTGTTCGAATGAATGTCGATGCCTGCGACAGTTGCCCCCTTCGCCAACAGCGCCAGAGCAAGTTCGCGACCGATGCCATTGCCCGCGCCAGTCACGACGATCACTTTTCCGTTCACTTTCATGTCTTCGAGATTTTGGTCCCGCAAGGAAGTAAACACTTTCAACTCGCGGGAGAATGAAAGTTTTGAAATAAACTGACAAACAGCAGGAACTTGCAACGTTTGGTCGTGTATGATTTCTGGCGGATATTCGCCCGTGCGCTATTTCTTCCATGTCGGATACCAGGGTTTCGCCTACCGCGGCTGGCAGCGTCTTCCCCAAACCAAAGGAGCCAACTTGCAGGAAATTTTCGAAACGCACTTGGGCAGGATTCTGAAACATCCCGTGGCGATCGTGGGCTGCGGTCGCACCGACGCACAAGTTCACGCCGCCCAATTCTTCTTCCACGTGGATATCGACCGGAGTTGGGACTTCGACCTACTCTTCCGGCTGAACAAGAACTTACCTGACGACGTGGCGGCGCATGAGATCATTGAGGTCGAGCCCAAGGCGCACGCGCGGTTCGATGCCTTCAGCAGGACTTACCAATATTTGATTCACACCACGAAAGATCCTTATCTCGACAAGCTCAGCACGTGTTATTTGGGCGAGCGATGGAATGTAAGCAAGATGGCTCAAGCCGCTAAGTTGTTGACGAAGTATGACGATTATCGGTCGTTTTCAAAAAATACACCTGTCGACCATTCAACCACCTGTCGCGTATCGGAATCAAAACTATTTGTTGACGAAGAAAGCCAAGCCATTCGATTCGAAATCACGTCTAACCGTTTCTTAAATGGAATGATCCGGATCATCGTCAACAAGTTGGTGATGGTGGGTCGCGAGGAACTTACTGTCGACGACTTCGAAGAACTGCTCGCGGCGAAGCAAAGACCTGTCGTCAACCGCCTTGCACCTCCGCAAGGATTGTATTTGACCGCCGTGAGGTACCCGAGGCTGGTGCACCCTGTACATTCAGGATTTTTCAACAGAATTTCGAGGACCCAGAACTGGACGGAAGTGTAGCGCTCCACGATTCAAGTTGGGGGCAAGTTTGGACAGACATTCTTCTTCGTAATTTTCGGTCCCCGCCGTGCTTTGATTGTTGCGTGCAGCACGCTAACTTTTCATCCCATTCCTAATACCTTGTGAAGAGATCCCTCGCAATCTTTACTTGCCTACCACTAATTCTGCTTTTCATGCCTTCTACCGATGCGCTCGCTCAAGAACCGCCCAAGCTTGAATTTTTCTGTGAGTTGAAGGTGAAGGTTGACCCGGCGTTTGAAGTTGGTGAAGTGCCTCGCGGTGTAAGGCGAATCATTCCGATCGTCGGTGGCACGGTGGAAGGACCTTCGATCCACGGCGAGATCCTAAACTCTGGGGCCGATTGGCAGATTGTGCGTAAGGATGGCGTCGCCGAGTTGGAAGCTCTCTACCAGTTCAAGACCGACGACGGTACGATCGTTTTCATTAAGAACTTGGCCATCCGCGTGGCATCTCCCGAAGTTGCAGCTAAGATTGCGCGTGGCGAACAAGTCGACCCCAGTCAGTATTACTTTCGTGGGACTCCTCGTTTCGAAGCGCCAAAAGGAAAATATGGTTGGATCAACGATGCGATCTTCGTCGCCACCGGCGAGCGCAATCCCGGTTTGGTGATCATCAAGGTGTGGCGCGTTCTATGATGCCATGACCCACGAAGCCAGACGCAATCCCCTTCAATACCTCGTCGTTTCGGTGTGCTTTCTTTGCAACATGCTCGACGGAATGGATGTGCTCATCATTTCGTTCACGGCACCCGCGATCGCGAATGCGTGGGGAATCGCACCCGCAAATCTCGGAGTGGTGTTTAGTTCTGGCCTCATCGGCATGACGGTCGGGGCCATCGTGCTGGCACCCAATGCCGATCGCTTTGGAAGAAGACCGCTGATGTTGTTAGCAGCCGCGATCATGTGCGTGTGCATCTTCATCACTTCCTATGCTTCGAACATCACGGAACTACTCATCTATCGTTTTGTAAGCGGGCTGGGTATCGGAACGATGATGGCCAGCACCGCCGCGATCACTGCCGAATATTCGCCGGCGTCATCCCGTCACTTTTGGGTGAGCTTCGTCGTGGCGGGTTATCCCGTCGGCGCCGTGCTCACCGGACTCTTCTCTGCATCGCTCATTCAAACCGAGGGATGGGAATATTTATATCAAGTTGCAGGCGTTGTGACGTTTCTCAGCATCCCGATCATTTATTGGTTGTTGAAGGAATCGCCGGAGTTTGCCAATCAGTCGAAACCCCAGGCAGCAACAGTGCGAAGCTTGTTTCAATCGAACTTAAGAATTGGTACCATTCAACTTTGGATCGCACTTTTCCTCGCATTCGTGACGTTGTATTTCTTGCTGAACTGGATTCCCAAGCTGGCGGCGAATGCCGGGTTGCCGATCGAAACCGCGATCTATGCCGGGACCATATTTAATATCGGTGCCATCGTCGGTATTCCTTTGCAAGGCTTCTTGTCAGGAAAGTTCGGGCTTCAAAAAACGATCGGCTGGATCTTTGTCGTGACTGCTGTCTTCCTCATCGCGTTTCGTTGGTTCGCGGGCACCAACTTGGCGCTCGCTGTTTTATTCATTCTCGGTTTTGGAGTGCAAGGTGGTTTCGTCGGGTTGTACGCCATGGCCGCGAAGATGTATCCCGTCACTTTCAGAACGACCGGCGTCGGTTGGGCAATCGGCATCGGACGACTCGGGGGGATCTTAGGACCGATCGTCGGCGGTGTGCTCGTCGCGGGCGGTCTCGGAATGACCGACAGCTTCGCGATGTTTGCCATCCCTTGTGGGATTGCCGCGATCGTCGTCTTTAAAATTTCTTCGACCGGAATTTCAACATGAGCAAGCTTAAAGTGATTATTGCAGGCGGCGGCATCGGTGGTCTTGTCACAGCTATCAGTTTGCACCGCATTGGTGTCGACGTGAAAGTCTTCGAGTCGGTCGAGGAGGTGAGACCGTTAGGAGTAGGCATCAACTTGTTGCCGCATTGTGTGCGCGTACTCACCAACTTGAACTTACTCGAGAAGGTCGAACGCATGTCCGTGGAAACGAAGGAACTTGTCTACGCGAACCGATACGGCCAGTTCTTTTGGAAGGAACCGCGCGGGCGGTACGCTGGATATCGTTGGCCTCAATTGTCGATTCACCGTGGACAGTTCCAATTCCTTCTTTGGACGGAAGCCATTCGAATCATCGGTCGCGACAACATCCGGACGAATGCACACCTCTCGAGCTTCAAACAAGATTCATCGGGTGTGGATGCAACTTTCGTGAACAAGACGACAGGAGACGTAGTGGCAGTCGAACACGGAGATATGTTGATCGGTGCAGACGGCATCAACTCCGAGTTAAGGAAGTTGCTGTTCCCCCACGAAGGAGGTGTCGTGTATTCAGGGAATGTACTCTATCGAGGGACATCGCGGATGAGACCGTTTTTGACGGGTGCCACGATGGCGATGATCGGCTCCTTGCGGCAAAAGATGGTCGTGTACCCAATTTGGGAACCTGAAGCGGACGGTGATCAACTGATCAATTGGGTCGCGAATATCAAGGAGCCGGAAGGATCGAGTATGACCGTGCGCGATTGGAACCGCCAAGTCGGAAAAGAGCGACTGCTAGAATTATATAGTCAATGGAAGTTCGACTGGATCGATGTTCCTTCAATGATAGATCGCACGACCGGCGGCATCTTTGAATTTCCCATGTCAGATCGGAACCCATTGGAGCGTTGGACCTTCGGTCGCGTGACGTTACTCGGTGACGCCGCGCATCCCATGTATCCAATTGGATCGAATGGTGCGTCGCAGGCAATCTTGGATGCCGACACGCTGACGAGTTCCCTTTTGAACGAGAGCGATCCGGTGCAAGCCCTTGAACTCTATGATCGAGAACGGGTTCCTGCTGCTTCTAAAGTGGTCCTTCAAAATCGGCAGAAGGGTCCGGACTTTATCATGGATTTGATGGAAGACCGATTCCCGGACGGCTTCCAACCCGAGGAAATCCCGCATTCCGAGTTGGAGGCGGTCATGAAGCACTACAAGGAAGTCGCCGGATTCGACATTCAGACATTGAACGCGCGGAATTGATCAAACAATTTTTTTTGGATTGCATCGAGACATGTAGTCGCCTTCATTGGGCAATGTTCGACGTTTGTCCATGGAGAAGCTTCCACCCACTTTGGCGCCGGACGACAACGCCGGTCTCCATCAAGTAGTAAGTATTCGTCTGGCCCGCGGTGTCGGTCATGTGCGAAATCAGTCTTCCTGTATACGTCGCATAGTCGGGCGATAGCGGTGTGATCAGCAACGTATCGAAATGGTTGTCGACCTTCGAGAATGCGGGTGCACTGTTCCTAAGAATCGCAGCGACACGATCGAAGCTAATAGATGTTTTGAATCCGGGAGGAACCCAATAGAATTCGGAGGAGGAATCTAAGTACCTGAACTCGGCGGTCAGTCCCGACGCGCGTATGTCGCGATAGTAGTTGTCAAGCATCGCGCGGACATCTTCAACCACAGCAGCTTTTTCCACTTCCGTCCACGGGGCGGTTCCCGAACAAGCAGCGCTGACAACGCAGATGAGAAATATGGTAAGTCTATTCATGCCTACGCGGAAGAGTTATACGTCGTTTTTAGCCATCCCTTGTCTTTAAGTTTGTGGACCCAAGTGCGGCTAGATTTTGAAGTTACGCCTTTAAGTCAGACTAAATTCTAATGCCCACCCGGTTTTTCTTAGTCATGAGAAATAGGATCAACAAATTGTTTGTGATTCGACGTCACAACCCTTCCTGATAGGCCATTTTCATGAATTTCTTCACTTCTGCGTTGACATCCGATTTAGCAAGGATGCGGCAATGGTGGTTGAACTGCTTTTGACCCGGAACCTGCGCGACTTTGACGAAACACAGGTTGTCGTGGTGAGGCTCCGGGAACATGAACACCACATGAATGAAATCCTTTCCGAGTTGTGTCACATAAGCGATGCGACGGCGTTCCGTGGCAATTCCAATCATGGTTTTCGCTGGATGAATCGCGATGTTCCCAATCTTCTGATATTCGGCGATGAAGTGATCGTATAACTCAATCGCTTTGGCCGATTTGCCTTTGATCAAGTCGACCGTGGGAGGAGTTGTATCCTTTGCTTTTTTAGCCATCGCTCGAATTTCGTCAAAAAAAAGAAGCTGCCCTTGTGCAGAGCAGCTTCCCGAACCCTTTTAGAGACCGTCACCAGATTTTCACGCGATCCGCGTCGGCCTTGTAATTTTTCTCACCGGGTTGGACGTTGAACGCTTCATAGAACGGTGCGAAGTTCATCAACGGTCCATTCACGCGCCACATGGCAGGAGAATGTGGGTTGGTCGCCACATAGTTTCGAAGGAATGCGTCGCGAGTTTTCACACGCCAGATTCGAGCGATGGACAGGAAGAACCGCTGGTCTGGTGTGTAGCCATCGATCTTTTCACTGCCCTGCCCTTGTTGTGTTAACTTGAACGCGTCGTAGGCGATCGCTACACCACCGTTGTCAGCAGTGTTTTCACCCACGGTCAAAGCGCCTTTCACATGCACGGTATCCAACACGGTAAATGAGCTATATAAGTCGATCATTTGTTGAGTCTTTACCCGGAAGCGATCGTAGTCGCCTTTCGTCCACCAGTTCTTGACGTTGCCATCTTTATCGAACTGGGCACCTTGATCGTCGAATGCGTGTGTCAGTTCGTGACCGATCACCATTCCGATGCCTCCATAATTGATGGCATCGTCTGCTTCGAAATCAAAATAAGGAAATTGCAAAATGCCGGCAGGGAACACAATTTCATTATAAGAAGGATTGTAGTACGCCGTGACCGTGCCCGGTGTGGCTCCCCATTCCGATTTGTCGACTGGTTTGTTGAGTTTCGCCAACTGATAACGGTACTCGTTCTGTCGCAGTGCCACAATGTTTTCAAAATACTTCCCACGCTCGATGGTCGCAGCCGAATAGTCGCGCCATTTGTCGGGATAACCAATCTTCTTGGTGATGGTGTACAGTTTTTCCTTCGCCTGCAGCTTGGTGCTGTCGCTCATCCAGTCAAGGTTGTTCATTCGATTTTCGAACGCCTTCTGTAAGTTATTCACCAAATCAAGGACACGTTTCTTCGCGGCTTCGTTGAAATACTTTTTCACGTAAAGTTGACCCAACGCTTCACCCAACAGTGCATCTACATTTTCGGTGACCACTTGCGAGCGGGCTTTTTGCGTTGCCTGTCCGGTGAGCAACTTTACAAAGTTGAAGGTTGCGCTCACAAACGGTTTGCTCAGGGTGTTGGCGTAGTTGCTCAGGGAACTTGCCTTCAAGTATACCTTCCATTGATCTAATGGAATCGACTTCAATGCCGCGTTGAGTTTGTCGTAGTACGCCGGCTGTAGGACATCGAGCGTGTCGGTGGAGGCACCAAGTGTTGCCAGCACGTCGGTCCAACCGATGTTCGGATGACGCTTCACAAGCGCCGAGACGGCAATCTTATTATAGTTCGCGTTCACGTCGCGCAACTCGATGTTGGTTTTGTGAGACTGCGCAAGTTGCTTTTCGATTCCGTAAACAATTTCCGCATTCTTATTGGCAGTGGTTTCATCGCTGCCCGTGAGTTGGAACAGCGTGGATAAGTATTGACGATATGCGTGTTGGATTCCGACAGACAGGGAATCTGTTTTGAAATAGTAATCGCGATCGGGAAGTCCAAGTCCAGCTTGTGACACGTGCCCGATGTTGATGCTACTGTTTTTGTTGTCAGGCCAAATGCCGAAGTCGATGATTGAGCGGTTCAACGCAGTCATTTCGGTGGCGACAAATTTGGTCAGCGCACTCACATCTTTAATGGCATCGATGCGTTCGAGGGTTGCCTTCACGGGCTCGAATCCACGTGCGTTGATCGCAGCTGTGTCTATACCAGATGCGTAGAAGTCGCCGACGATTTGTTCG
Organism: Cyclobacteriaceae bacterium; assembly: GCA_044226945.1. GTDB lineage: Bacteria > Bacteroidota > Bacteroidia > Cytophagales > Cyclobacteriaceae > ELB16-189. The sequence goes on from JBGAGB010000004.1 coordinate 43,044, forward strand.
ACAGAACCTTTGGCGTTTTGCGTGGTCGACACGCTATCGAGGATAAACTGCAGTTTCTTCTTTTGTGGGATATTCAAAAACATGTAGGAACCGACACCGGCTTGATCGGCCGCGATTTGGGCGGTGTCGTACCAGATGCCGTTCACATGTCGGAAAAAGTTGTCGCCAGGTTTCGTGGTAGCGTCGATGCCAGCAACATCGACGAAAGTTCTTTGTGGCTTGGGCTGCTGACAGGCCATGGCCGCCAGAACAAGCACTACGGGAAAAAGTCTTTTCATAGGTAAGTTTTGGCAAAGATAGGGGTTGGGGGAAGATTCTAAATCCTTCGGTTTTCGCTTGAAATAGCTGTTTCTACCAGTTTGTTCGGGTTTTTACGATTGCAATTTCGGGGTTATGCGGTTACCAAAAAGATGCGGTCGTCATACTATATTTGATATTCTACCCCATTACATCCGAGTTCTATGCGACGCGTTTTCTTGAGCTTGTTCTTTTGCTCGTCGATTGTTGCCTTTTCACAACCCACCCAGTCCACCATTTCCAACTCCAACCTCACCGATGTCTGGATGGTGGATGCTTCCGTCGGTTATGCTGGCGGCATCGGAGGGGTGTACAAAACCACGAACGGCGGGTCGAGTTGGACACAGCTTTCCCAGTTTGTCGACAGCGGACCTTTCGGCGGAAGCGATAGTCGCTTCACGTTGATGACAGAACATCACCTCTATTTCACCGATGCCACCCACGGCATTTCAGTGGGGCGTAACAACATCAACAACTTTGAAGAGATCGTGGTGACGAGTGATGGCGGTGCCACTTGGACGGTGGCACACTACGTCAATCCGAACAGCGATCCATTTCAGGCGACAGAACTCCGCCTTCGTGATGTGGTCCGAACATCCGGTGGGAAGTACGTTGCTGTTGGTTATCGCGGGCGAATCCTCGTTTCCACCGACGATGGTGCCACGTGGACACCGCAAGTCTCGAACACGACGGCAAGTCTCGAAGCAATCTCTTTCCACGATGCCACGCACGGAATCGCAGCCGGGAAAAACATAGTTGTATCGACGAACGACGGAGGTACCACCTGGACTTCGAAAGCAATAACCTACCACATCAACAACCTTCAAGCTGTGAACGCAACGCAATGGCTTGCGACCACCGCCGAAGGATCGATTATTCGAACTCAAGATGGAGGCAACACTTGGGTGGAACTTGCAGGTCCCGTTGGACCTTTCAACGACATGAAGTTTATTTCGTCGCAAGTGGGATTCATCGTGAGCAGCAACACGATCTATAAAACTGCCGATGGGGGTGCCACCTTTACAGATGCAGCATTTGCCAACCCGGGCCCAGCAGGAGCGACTGCAGTGAGTGCACTTTCGGAAACCAATCTTTACTTTGTCACCTCTGGCGGTAAGTTTCTTTCTAGCTTGAACGCCCTTACGTTTACCGCGACCAACGGATTTTACTCACCGACGCAAGGATGTGCCGGTGTAGCGATCGACTTCACCAACGTCGGCAGTCCGGCCAACAGCTATCACTGGTTTGTGAACAACGTAGAAGTTGCCCAGACCTATCATCTCAACTACGCGTTCCCGATAGATGCGCTCTCCGAAGTGAAGCTTACTTCTAGTGGAGGATCTGCATTGAGGACCATCACCAAAAGTATCTTGGTAAAGCCTGCGCCTGCCGCGACGGCACTGAATTTTTTCCAAATCGATTTCAAACCTATTCCCGACACAGTCGAAGTGGCAACCTTGACAACGGGGACGCTTCGATTTGGAGTGCAAGTCTTGAACAGTAGCTATCAATTGATTCGAAACGGTACGCCAATTTCGAGTGAAGTCACCTACGACAACAACCACCCAGGTGGTGTCGAGTTTAGCGTGCCGACCGTGGCGGCGGGCGCCTATCAATATAATGTGAAGAGCAAAGCCACCAACGACTGTGGCACCGCCACCCGCGACAACTTGTTTTCGATGGTTGCGCTGGGCGTACCCGAGCGCCCCAAGAACGTGGAACTATTCCATCTCACGGGAAACGGCGTTCTGGTTCGTTGGTCGGAGACGTCCAAGCAGGTGACACACTATAATATAGAGCGACGAGAAGAAGGAACTTCGACTTGGGCCGTGGTCGGGACTGTGGCATTCGATGCGCCAACCCCAACGCGTTCGTTTACGGATCCCGCCCTGACGCCATTGAAGCATTACTTCTATCGCGTCGTGGCGGTCAACGGAGTGGGATCAAGCAGATATTCCGACATCAAGGGTATTTCCATCTTTAGCCAAGTTATTTATGTGAACAAGCTTGCGACAGGTTCGAATCGAGGAACGAGTTGGGCGAACGCATTTACCGACTTCGATCTTGCTGCGAAGAACTCGGTGGGAGACCTTGAAATCTGGGTGGCCAAGGGAGTGTATCCCGCTCGAACAGAATACTCATGGACAGTTTCGACAAAAGGTGTGTATGGTGGCTTTGTTGGCACCGAAACACTTCGTGCACAGAGGAACGCGCGTCTGAATAAAACTACATTGACTGCCGATCTTGGCGTGGCCGGTGTTCGCAACGACAATGCCCCAAGCATTCTCACTTTGCAAGCTGGCGGAGTGATTGATGGTTTTGCACTGGTGGGAGCAACACAGACCGCACTCACCACTTTTGGGCTGGTCGATAACTGTGTGATCGAAGACAACAGCACCGGCATTTTGATGAAGGCCGGCGGTGAAGTGGCCAACAGCATCGTTCGAAAGAACAGCTTTGGAATTCTGCGCGAGGCCAACAACTTCGTGATCAATAGCTTTATATACGATAATGATTTTGGTATCGGAACAAACGATCCGCCAACTCCGGTTTCGAACCTGATCCACTCCGTCTATTTCCGTAACCGAGAACTTGGGCAGGTTCCGTCGGGTGGAAACAACATCGCGGAATTCATTGGTGGTGTTCAGAATTTTAAAACACTGGAATACTTGAGTGGGGGAGACCGTGTGTTGGGTACAGACGACGATATCTTTCACTACCCGGAGCCAGCATTCATTGGCGCCGCCTCATCGCTGGGCACATTACCCACTACATTCGTCAGCGGGTTTTCACGTGACTTCGAGGGAAACCCTCGTGCCGTTGGACAAGTGGACATTGGCCCAATCGAATACGGTCCTGACCCGTGGCCGTTACCACCCGTGGCGACAATCGCGGGTGCGACCGACAATTCCGTCACGTTGCAATGGCCGACGGTTACTGATGCCACCGTTACTCGAATCTGGATCGTAGCCACGCCACCCACAGGCACGCAATCAATTTACCCCGTTGCAAAAGAGGCCACCAGCTTCATGGTAGATCAGCTGGCGTTTAACACGAACTATACTTTTGAGTTGCGCTTTGAACACGATCGTTTCATGTCCTTGCCGGGAAACAGCGTGCAGGCGAGCACTACGAAGAAACAACAAGCGCCTGTCGGATTCAATGACGTGAACGTGGCATTTAGTGTGAATCCGGTGGTGTTGCCAAGTACGTCCAATGGAGGACGCAGCATTACCTATTCGGTAGCCAACACCTCGATCGCGACTGTGTCTGGAAATAATGTAACACTCAAGAAAGTTGGCGCGACAACCATCACCGCGACGGTGGCTGAAGACAGCGAATACTTCGGATTCTCAATTACTAAAAGCCTGACGATTACCAAGGGGACGCAGACCCTCACTGGTCTCACCGACAGGACCTTCAATTTATCGGTAGGTGGAAGCAACACGATCACGCTGCCTGCAAACTCAAGCGTGCTACTACCTGTTACTTACACGTCGGCGAACACCTCAGTGGCCACTGTTAGCGGAAATACGCTCACGGTGCTTGGGGCTGGGACGAGCGTGATCTCGGCATCGCAGGCTGGAGATGATAACTACAACAGCGCTGCCGGTCAATTTACATTAACCGTTGCGATCACGAAGGTGCCTCAAACGCTATCGGGATTATCCGACCTTGTCAAGAACCTTGGGGATGCCGACTTCGCCCCGAGCATCACCGCATCGAGTGGGTTGGCGGTCACCCTCACATCCTCCAACACCTCGGTGGCGACCGTTGTGGGAAGCTCCATTCATCTAATGGCGGCTGGCCAAACCACGATCTCGGTTTCGCAGGCAGGCAACGCATTCTATCTACCGGTGACCGGTCAGTTCTTCTTGACTGTCAACGACGCGGCTGACAACAGGCAAAGCCAAACGTTGACGGGTCTGAATAATATCTCGAAGAATGTAGGGGACGCTGACTTTACGCCTTCCGTGAGTGCGTCGAGCGGACTCACGGTTACGTTCACGTCGTCAAATACCTCGGTCGCGACTACGTCCGGGAATTCGATCCATCTCGTCGCAGCCGGACAAGTGACGATCACCGCCTTGCAATCTGGCAATGCTTCATTCAAGCCAGTATCAGGAACTTTTGTTTTAACTGTGATCGATGGTGCAGATAATAGATTGACACAAATTCTCACCTTCCCAGCAACAGTGAAAAAGTCGACCGCGTGGGGGTCATTTAACTTGCCGTTGACTGTGTCGAGTGGCCTAGTAGCAACTCTCTCGTCGTCCAACAACAGCATCGCGACTGTGAGCGGGTACAGCATTAATTTACTTGCACCCGGTACGGTTACGATTTCAATCCAGCAAGGAGGGAACGCTACTTACAAACCGGTGTCCGGACAACTTGAGTTAACCGTTGTAGGCGATGTCAACGTGCTCAACATGCCGAATCCACTCTCGAACTTTCGATACGGAATGGCGCCGGTTGTCCTTGAAGCTTGGACGACCGAAGGTGTAGAGATCACCTATTCTTCCAGCAATACTTCCATCATCGAGATAGACCCAGTGCAACCGAAGATGCTACTGCAAGGTGTCGGTCCCGTCACCATTACCGGCACATCGCCCGCGACTGATGTATTTCCGGCTCTGACCAAGTCCGTCGTATTGACCGTGCAGAAGGGTATTCCCGCCATTCAGGGACTTCAAGATAAAACCGTGACGTACGGCGACGCCCCGTATGAGTTAAACGTGAGCAATTCGGCGGGTCTCCCGATGCTGGTCAGCGCTATTGGTGGCCTTCAAATCAACGGAAGCAAAGTCGAAATCGTGCAAGCCGGTGCAGGTACCGTCACCGTGCTGATCAATGAGAGCGACCTTTTTCAAGGAACTGCAGCGATTTCGAACGTGACAATTCTGAAGGCGGCCGAGGCAATCAACTTTGCACCCATCGCCGATCAAGCAATCGGTGCGAAGGTGAACTTGGAAGCCCGCACTGTCAAAACAAACTCAGCGACACTTTTCTCGCTCTCATCCACCAGAGCATCTCTCAACGGAAACGTGTTAACGACAGTCGAGCCTGGTAAAATGACGGTAACGGCTTTTTATGTGTCGACTGTCAACTATCTCGAGCCCACACCGGTGCAACGCACGTTCTGCATCATTCCTCCGTCGCCTACGGTCACGGCCAACGGATCCAAACTCGTGTCAAGTTCTCCTTCCACTAAATGGTATAGAAACAATGTCGTATTGAGTGAAACACTCAGCCAAGAGATCACGGCGACCGACGATGGCAGTTACACCGGCCGCGTCGTCATCGACGGGTGCCCCAGTGAACCGAGTGCGCCGCTCGTGGTGACTGGTTTGGAAGGGAGCCTTTATGCAGATGTTACTATTTCCCCCAATCCAACAACTGATCGAGTATTCGTTTTTGGTAGTCCCAAGAATAGTTTGGTTAGGTTGACTAACATGTTGGGCCAGCCCATGCCCGTACCTGTGATGTCCTCGTCCGATGGCGTAGTCGAGGTTTCGTTGGGTGGACTTGCACCGGGATTTTATTTGATCTCTGTCGAAGGCCAATCGCGTGTCCACAAGATTTTGAAGCGATAGATTCAATTAAAAGGATCACGGGACTAACCCGCGACCCTTTTGTCTTTCGTCGCATACTTGGCGTACACAAGTAATGCCCCAATCACCATGATGTTCCTGAAAATATTCAACATGTCGTTCTCGGACGCTGCGGCACGCGGAATGTGAACGAGAAAGATCATCAGGAAAACATACAATGCCATCAGGACCGTGGCCAGTTTATCGTACCTCCCAATGAGCGCACTGACAATGAAAGCAAGAATGCAAGCGCCCGTGAAGTAGTTCCAAAAGTAGGGGAATGGAATCCAACCGGGAACGAAGCTGGCACCAACGTCAGCGCTGCCGAAATGCAAACCAACGTACAGCAGGAAGGAGAGCGGGAAGATGTACCTCCCGAGATTGAGAATTTTTTCCATGGCTTTCAGATTTCAAATGGGGCGATCTCTCGGATTTCAGTGAAGCCTTTGGGGCTTTGCAGGATGGGGCACGACTTGGCCCATTGCGTCACTTCGTCGACGCCAGTTGCTTTGCACAACATGTATCCTGTGACCATTTGCTTTTCCTTGATAGCGGGCTTGTCGTCCACAGCAGCTCTTCCCACCATAGTCCCATTCCACAAGATAGGCTTGGTGGATAGAAGTTTTCCTTGCATGGCGATGTGGCCGATCCAGTTCTGCCAGGCGGCCATATCTGCCTTCATTTTCTCAGGGTCAACTAGGTATTGACCGTCGCCGGATTCGTTCCAGAATAGAAGTAGGTACTCTTTCATTGCTTTGATGTCTTTGTTTTGATGCATCAAAGGTGCCCACTGGAACAGGCGTGGTCATTGACAAATGTCAAGAGTTTACAATTTCGACTTGAGTCGAGTCATGGTTTCGGGACTGATCCCGAGGTAGGAAGCAACCAACTTACTCGAAAGCCGAGACATGATTTTCGGTTTGTTTTCCATCAACCATTTTATGCGATCGAGGGCATCCATCGACATCAGCGTATTCACTCGGTACACGGTGTTGTTGTACGACACTTCAAGGATTTGCTTGTAGATCGCAGCAAATTGGGGAACAGATTGCGATAGTCCTTGAAAACTATCGAAGTGAATTCGGAGTAGCTTAGCTGGCTCGACGCATTTGATTGACTCAGTGGCGGGTTGTTGGTTTTGAAAGCCAAAGATGTCCGTTACCCATTGATCTTCCACATAGATTTCGCGGGTGGATTCGACGCCGTTTTTGTCGACCACATACACTTGAACACAACCTTCGACGATAAAGTATACATACTTGCAGATTTCTCCAGCATGAAGTAGGTGCTCACCCCGTTTGGCATGGACAGGTTCAAAATGCGGGACTACCTCGAGAAGGTTTTCTGGTTCTCGCCCCAACCTTTGTGTAATGTGATGGCGCAAAGCTTCGATCATCCGCACTTTTTAGTGAGTAGATAACAAGAGAGTAGCCGGAAATGTTTAAGACCTTTTTTGCGGAGGTCAGATAGAAAATTGCTTTGTCGATGACATGGTCAGGCCAATGAGCGGTTTCGTGAGTAGGAGCCGACTTCGAATGTGAGTAGGTAAGCTCAAGAGCCTCGTATCATCATCGATAATCAGAAAATCCTGACTCATTGGATGTGCTGAAATCCAAGATTCGATTTCTTCTTTTCTATTCGACGGAGTTTTTGCCGGAGGTAAACTCGAGAGGATTGGTATGTCTAACCCACGTTTCCTAAATATCTTGTGCCAGTCGCCAACAGAGAAGCGATTGCGGTGACTCGTTGTGAGAATGACAGTTGTGTCTTCCTCAAGCAATAACTTGAGGGCAGCGATCGCTTCGCTTGAAAAAGGTGGAAAACCGTCTTCCAATAGTTTTGGCGTTTTCCACATCCTCGCAGGAACCATAACCCCATCAATATCGAGGAAAATGAACATGGCGAAAGTTAACTCAACATAGCCATAAGTTGTTCTAGCGTGAGGCCATTATATTTAGCGTCTAGTTCATTATGGAGTATAGCTTTTTCGGGTGAGTCCCAGTCGACATTAACAAAATCGATCTGTGACCATGCGAAGTCAAATTTCGCAGCAGTTCGAAAGCTAGCCACCTTCGAGAGTTCTTGATTAGATAGTTTTGATGCAACGTATCGATGGTGGCCATCAATTATTGCGTGACCAGCAATTGAAATCGGCGGAAAGAGTAGCTTGAGCTCCATTTTTCGCCGCAGTCGCGCGATAATTGGCAACGAAAGAGATGCTTGTGTAGGGGTCATTAAAAGACGATTTTGTTCTATTAACAAATTGATTTCTTCTAGCAGTGCCAACATGATTTGTTTTAGCGAAACCTACCATGCTTTTAATCTTAAAATGAGAACTGTTAGTTGGAATCAATAAGATTGTCAGGAATACCTAGCGAGCGAGACCGCTGAATACTAACAGAGTTTCCGCTCCTATGAGGCGAGAACAATGGTCTCGAACATTCTGTGGGTAGTGGTTAGATTGTAATCTCCCGAATTGGCAAAAGGTATTCCTTACAACAGTTAAGGTTTATCTCTCGTGCATTGAACACCCAGGTCCCATTCCAAAGTGACGTTGTGAACCAAAAGCCGCATCACTAAACTGCAGTCAATTGAAAATTGGAAAATGGTAATTGGTAACTCAATGTCGTTGAATTAAGGTGGTAGAAATGTGTTCCGGGCTAAAAGTAAGATTTTAGGTTAGTCGTTGTGTTGTCGCTGGTTCCTACCAGTTGTACATTATGAAATTGATGATTGGTTCTTTTGTATTCCATTCGAAGCTCGAAAATACCCAAGAACCAGTGTCAAAATATTTAATCAACGAGCCTTGATTCAACGACATTGATTGGTAACTGGCAATTCGATTTTCAATTTGCAATTACCAATTTTCATTTTCCAGTTACCATCTATTTTGCTGAGAATTGCAGTTGATCATCCTTTCTCTCACTCTTTGATTTGACCCCAAATAGCCGAAATGGTCAATTCAACTTCGTCCGCAGTGTCCAAATTTCGTCGAGTGGCTCTCCCTTACTGCTCTTTCCTTGGTGTCGCCATTCGCCATCTTGAATCGAGAAATCAAACTCGAGTTTGGCCCCCACCCGCGTCGAATCACGAGAGAAGAACTTGATCTCTTCCGTGTACTTTCCATCCTCAGTGGTGTAATATCCGCCGCCAGTTCCAAAAAACTCTTTCGTTTCTACGTTGTAGGCAATCCACTGAAAGCGTGTTCCCGATAATACCTTCATCGTTCTTCGTACTCCCGGTGTCGATCTTTGAATCACGCCATCGCGCATACGTCCCGTGATCAACCAAGCTCCATTGAGCTCTCCCGGCGTACCATTGTCGAGGCGAAAGAACTTTCCAGCAGTTCCTCCTTTTAATGTCAGTTCGTTGCGAAATACCGCATAGGATGTCTTGCGCTCCAATCCAACGTTGTTCGCATCGCGAGTATCATATTCGATTACCTCCGTGAGTTCATTTCCCGCGATCGACAGTTTTCCACCGTAGGTCGCAATGAACTCCTTCTTGACGAAATTGTAAGTCGCTACCGAGAAGAAACCGGGTACGATGATCACTACGGTCGATTCATCGCCGGACTTCGACTCCCAAGCTCCTAGCAATGCAGTGTCCTGCGCCGACACCGTCAGCGAGGTCATCATGAGCAGTATTGCGATTAGTTTCATCATGGTGCGTGGTCAGAGATAAAAGATAGCCCTTTCCTAGAATCGGAGCAAAGTAATTTAGATGGGAGAATTCCGGCGGTAGCATCTATTTTCGAGCGATTTCCAGCGCCGATTCACCCCCGCTGTTTGATTTTCATACTTTCTTGTTTGAATAGCGCTGAGTGCCAATCTCTATTCCCAATAACTTTGTGGCACTAATCCTCATGAAACACCTCACCCTATTCCTTCTCGCCATTGCACTGGGAGCGAGCGCGCACGCCGTTCCATCCGACAGCACATTCTTTTTTAAGACCTCGCTCAGTGTCACCAACAATGGCTTTTCGATCATACCAGCTTTCACGCTTGGCAAACCAGCCGCATTGCTCGACATGGGCATTGGCAATCGACGCCTCAGTTTTGAACCACAATTCAGGTACGCCTTGGAGGGCCGTCCTTGGTCTTTCGTCTTCATCTATCGGTATAAGGCCATCATCAAACCGAAGTTCAACGTTTCGCTCGGCGGACATATTCCAGGATTGAACTATATCACCCGCGCCATTACTGTCAATGGCGTTACCGAAAATTTTTCAGTCGCTCGCCGGTTCTTAGCAGCGGAGGTCATCGCCAACTATAGACTCTCCGAACGCGTCGGGGTTGGGTTGTATTACCTTCATGGATTCGGTTTCCAATACGATAGTCCGCGCAATTCGGACTACCTATCGTTTCGTGCCTCGTTGCCGAAACTGCACATCGGAAAACGGATTCTGTTGGATGTGGCACCACAAGTTTTCTACCTTGGACTGGACGGAAGCAACGGCTATTATGTCAATGCAACGACGACGTTATCAATCAAGAATTTTCCCATTTCAATTTCCAGCATCGTAAACAAGGCCGTTCAGTCGGACATCGCGGCGAAAGACTTCGATTGGAACGTGAGCCTTGTGTATAACGTCGACAGAAGATACGTTCGACGAAACTAGCGCAGCGTTGGTTGTGAACTACTGCTTTTCAAAACGGATCACGAACTCGGATAGGTATTCGCTTTTCTCGTCGTGCTGATCTTTGAAGAAGAATCGTGCTTCACGTCCCAACTTTAAACTAGTGTACTTATTCTCGACGTCTTCTTCCGAGGCGGTGGGTTGCAGCGATGGATACCATAGAATGTGACCCGGGCGATCGATCAATAACTGAGGCTTCGTCCATTCTTGTGAATTATTGCCGATACCTAAGTCGGCGTTCTTGTTGAAGGAGACGTAGAGCTTGCCGCCGACCCACTTCGGTCCTTCCGCTTTTGCCATCAACATGACCCAGCAATTGAGATAGGTATTCCAACTCACCGATGGTCCCCAATGGTACTGCGCGGTAGGCGACGACGCAGGTCCTCCACCTTCCTCTTTCGGTATCGTGATCGATGCAATGGGCTTGCCGACACCATCCGAAGGCGCGTTAAAACTTTGCCCGTCCCAACGACGAGCTTTGCCCAGCGGATGATCCATGTCGGAAAGAGCGATCCTCGCCACACTGATGCATTGCCCTTGCCACTCGGCGTCTGCGTCGTATCGAGCAGAATCGTACTCACCCGGGTAACCATATTCACTATAAAAGAGATAGAGGTAATCTCCACTCGCCACAGCAGAAGGGTCGCCCACGCCACCTGCGAACGTGACAGATCGATTGTGTGGCTTCATAATCATGCGGGGCTGCAAGTCCTCGATGAAGATTCCATTGTTCGCCCAACTCTTACCACCATCCGTCGACTTCATGATTCCGATCCGACAGACAGCAGCGGGTGTGGTGGCACCAGTCAAACCTTCCGGCCAGAGTGGCGATGCGAGATAGCCTTGTCCGGTCGCAGAATTGTATGGAAATGTTTGTGGGTAGTTCTCGTTGTGATACACCGCATACAGTGTGCGACCCGATGCATCCTTTGGATCGGGATAAAGCGTTTCGAACCACACGGCGCCGTGTAAACCTACACTGTCAGGCCGAACGTTGGCAGGTAGTGTCGGCTCTTGAAATTCCTCATGACGTCGTGTGAAGGCCTCCAAAGAATTTCGACCATCGGCAAACTTCAGGTCGCGGGCATCTCCCCACAAAGGGTCTTCACCATACTTGCCTGGGAAAATTCGAAAGGTGTCGGCAACCCAAGCTTCGGCCATGTTGCAATCGACGAATGAGTTAAAGTCAATTCGCTCCGCCGGAATCAACACGGCGCGCGGTGCGAATGGAGGAGGCTCGCATGAAAGTGTCCAACAAGCTATGAGTGCCGTAAGGAGGAGCGAACGACGGATCGTCTTGGCGTGCGGAGTTGAATTCATTTACTTGAACACTTAGGGTTAAACAAACTTTAGATATGCAACGAGATCCTTGAAGTAGTCCTTTGACCAAATGTCAAGCTTGCTGCTATCGGGTATAAATCTGGCGACATCGGCTTTTGCCCGGTTCAAGTTGACCTCCTCGATGCGTGCCAGCAGGAGTTCCTTGAATCCTTCCTTGGTTAAGTTCTTTTTTGCCAAGTCTCCGCTTTCTTTCGCACACCGTGTGAAATGCGCTAAATGGAGCGGCGTATCTTTTTTGATGTACCACTCAAAGTCATACCAATCTCTGCCCTTCGCATTTTCTTTCCATTTTCTAAAGAGCACTGCATGCATTTTTCCTGCGAAAAGGTCCGGGAGAGCAAAACACTTTGTATAGAATGAAAATGGGCGAAGAAGGAGTCTCTCTTCCGTTTCAAACCCGAGCGGAGGATTTGTATCTACTTCTATTTTGATCTTAATGCTAGGTGTTTCTTGCAGCCCAACTTGGGGGATTGATCCATCGAGGATTAATTCCTTCCAGATTGTTTCGGGCTTTAAGAATGCTGAGTCGATATGGGTGTCCTTTGACTTTATTTTTTCCTTGATAGAGACCTTCATTCCCAGTGCACTGAATTCGCTTTTCACGGATTCAAGTGCCGAGTCAAGGGAAAAGCCTAGGTCTTGTGTCAAGAGCGAAAAGTTTAAGTCTTCCGAGAATCGATCGAGGCCATGAAAGACTCTCAAGCAGGTGCCGCCATAAAAGGCCGCCTTCTCAAAGAAGCCGTCACGATAGAGACCGGCAAGTGTTATTTCCTGCATGATCTCCTGCAATGCTGCGCTTGCTTCAGCCTTATTGGTGGGATGATAACTGTTGAGCCATTCTTGAATCATAAGTCCCTTATTGCTTCCACCACTTTCGTAATGCTTTCCTCCTTTTGACTTATCGATGCCCAGGAAAGCATCGAAGTTAGATCGAACTGCCGAAGGTCGTCAGGTTCCATGCGGAGGTTGTCGAGAAGAAAAGCACGTGCACTTTTCTTGCTCCTCAGCAAAAGCCCGGCAGTAGTTACAATCTTATCGCACAACGCCTTTTCAGGACATGCCACAAGAGCAACTTGATTTTCGGCAACTTGTTCCATCCTGACGCCTTTTGAATAGTATGGTACCGATAACTTCGTGTAGGTATACCGACCAATCGGTGTTGTAAACGCACGCGACGATTTAGTTGTCATGGACGCAACAACGAACACACGCTCAGGTATCAGACCGTGGTGAGCAAGCGCCGACTCGACTGACACATAACTTGGTCCACAGATCAGGTTGGCAATTAGAAAGGGTTCCGGACGGCGGTTCACGCCCAAAGCAGGTCCTGCCACGTACAGTCCACGCTTTACGGGCTGTAGAATACCCATCTTCGCTAGTCCAAGTATCTTGTCGTTCGGACGTTCATATTTCTTCAACACCGACACCAGCAACTGATGCGTGAGCGGTTGTTCCGCGTATGCCGCCAGTGTTCGCACTAAATCCACCGATGTAAAGAATAAGGTATAAAAACGGAAATTTACCGTTTTAGTGGTTCAAAAATTACATTTTGAAGCTAAAACAATGTAAAATTTTAAATACTTAATCTGAATGATGCCGATTAAGTTGTGACTTTGTTACAATTTTATACTTGAAATTTGACCTTATAAAAACCTTTTTACCAAGGCTACGGTCTTTCGAATCCCGTCCTCTTCGTCGCCCTTGATCCCTTCGAACTCAACCCCAATGTATCCCTCGAACTTCGATTCCTTCACAATCGTCATCAACCGCTGGTAGTCCATGAGCGGCTGGTTGCCGTTCGCATCGAAGTCATACGTCTTGGCACTCACGCCCTTCGCGAATGGAAGCATCTCTTGAAGTCCTTTGTAACGATCATATTCATCGTTGCAACCTTCTTGCGTCGTGCCCCACGGATGCGAAATGCAAAAGTTGCCGAAATCGGGGAGCGTTCCGACGTTGGATTTGTTCACTTGCTTCATCACGTCGGCCACCCAAAATCCCTTAGAAGAATCGCTTCCATGATTTTCCACGACCACGTTGATTCCCAACGGACTCGCAAATTCGCCTAACCGCGACAGCGAGTCGATCGACGCAGTCTTTTTCGCATTCGAGTCGCCTTCGCCGTGTAAGTTCACGCGCACTGTCTTGCATCCAAGAAACTTTGCCGCTTCAATCCATTTCTTATGGTTTTCGACAGCCGGTAGTCGTTGTGTGTCGTTGGGCAACGCGAGCGACCCCTCGTCGTCAACCATGATGAGATGGTTCACCACGCCGGCATCCTTGCTACGCGTCAGCAATTCCCCCAAGTATTTCTGGCTTTTACCCGCCTCTTTGAAATTCATCTTCGTTCCGCCGAAAAATCCATTGACATACTCCACAGCGTCGATCCCGAATTCCTTTTTCGCCTTCGCGGGAAAGTCAAGGTGATCTAGTTTACCGGCTTTCAACGCTCGATGCAACGACCATTCGGCAAGCGAGAGTTTCAATTTCGTGGTGTTGGAATGTGCAAACACTCGAGGTGAGATCGTGAGCGCGCTTGTAGCGAGGATCGTCTGCTGAAGGAATCGTCTACGGGAGGTCATAGGTTGGTTTTTGAACGTCAACCAAGATAGGATTTTTGATCAAACGGATGTTGAACGATTGTAGCGACGGCGAATTATGACAAAACTCAGGTTTCGCGTTGATGCTTCTCACTTTCCCCACTTCTGACCCCTGCTACTTTCGAGCGACCATCAATGTGTATGGAAACCAAGACCCCGACGCCATTTCGACGCTTCCTGGAAGAAATGGGCGACATGACGCGTTTCACAGGCCGCTTTTTCAGCGAGGTGTTCAAACCTCGGCAGGAAATGTCTGAATTCCTGCGACAGTGTTATTTCGTAGGGTACAAGTCATTGCCACTCGTCGGAATTACCGGGTTCATCATGGGTTTGGTCATGACCATCCAATCTCGACCCACGCTCGTCAAATTCGGAGCGGAGTCAATGCTTCCGCTCATGGTTTCCGTTTCGTTGGTGCGTGAGATCAGCCCCGTCATCACGGCACTCATCTGTGCGGGTAAGATCGGTTCGAGCATGGGTGCCGAACTTGGGTCGATGCGCGTCACCGAGCAAATCGATGCCATGGAAGTGTCGGGAACAAATCCGTTCCGGTATTTGATTGTCACCCGTGTATTGGCTACGACGTTGATGCTCCCTGTGCTTTCGAGTCTATCGAATGCCATCTCGCTTTACGGCGCTTACCTTGGAGTTAACATCCGCGGCGCCGTGAGCTGGCATCTTTACTGGTCGCAGGTGTTCGAAGCGCTTACCTACGGCGACGTGGTTCCCTCAATCGTTAAGACTTTCTTTTTCGGCTTCGCGATCGGCGTGGTGGGTTGTTATAAAGGGTTCTTCTCAAAACGAGGAACTGAAGGTGTAGGACGATCAGCAAACTCGGCCGTCGTCGTGGCGTCGTTGCTGGTTTTCATCATCGATTTGTTGGCAGTTCAGATTATCGACTTACTCGGATTGACGTAGCGATGAGTGCGCCCGAAACAGTTCTCTCGATCCGTGACCTCAGCAAGTCGTTTGGGGCTAACCATGTGTTGCGCGACTTCTCGTTGGACCTCCACAAGGGCGAGAACTTGGCTGTGCTTGGAAAGTCTGGTTCGGGAAAATCGGTATTGATCAAGTGCATCGTCGGGCTAATTGAACCGGACGAAGGCGAGATCGTTGTATTTGGCAAATCAATCTTGGACATGGGGCATGAAGAACTCGACCAAGTTCGGGCAAGGATCGGGTTTCTCTTCCAGAGCAATGCATTGTATGACTCGATGACGGTGCGCGAAAACTTGGAGTTTCCGCTTCGCCGCCATTGGCTCGCCAAGGAGAAGCTCGATGCAGAGAAATTGGTCATCGAAGCACTCGAAGATGTAGGACTCGGTCACACCATCAACATGATGCCGTCCGAGTTGTCTGGTGGGATGCGCAAGAGGATTGCCCTCGCCAGAACATTGATTCTGAAACCAGATATCATTCTTTATGATGAACCGACGACGGGACTCGATCCAATCACGGCGCGCGAGATCAGTCGCTTAATCGTGAAGGTTCAGCAGAAGTATAACACGTCGTCATTAATCATCTCCCACGACATGAGTTGTATCGAGATTACATCGAACAGGGTGATTATGTTGATCGATGGAACGTGTTATGCAAATAGGCCGTATGGCGAACTCGTAAGTGAAGTTGACCCAAAGATTCACGAATTTTTTAATGAAAACTGATTCACCCATAAACAACGTTAAGCTAGGCATCTTCGTGTTGGGCGGCGTGCTGTTCTTACTTTTCTCCTTGTACATGATCGGTCGCAACCGGAACATGTTCAGTTCCACGTTCACTGTGTCGGCGTATTTCCGGAATATCAACGGTCTAGTGCCGGGTAACAACGTTCGTTTTTCGGGAATCGACGTAGGTACGGTGAAGTCGATTACCATCGAAAATGATACGAGTGTTCGTGTCACGATGATCATCGACGAGGAGATGCACCCACATATTAAGAAGAACGCTGTGGTTGCCATCGGAACGGATGGTTTGGTTGGCAACAAGCTTGTGAACATCAATTCCCGTCCGGGGACTTCCGAACCAGTGCAGGATGGTGGGGTGATTGAGTCGCGACTTTCGGTGGAGACGGAAGAGATCCTTCGCACGCTGCAGACGACTAACGGAAACATCGCGGTGATTACCGAGAACTTGAAAGACGTGTCGATCCGACTGAATCAGAGCGCGACTTTCTGGAGTCTACTTTCAGATCAACAACTTGCTGGCGACGTGAAGGCGGCAGTTTCTCATTTGAATCGGGCCGGAGCCAATACCGAGCGAGCAACCGCCGAGGCTCAAGAGCTGTTTGGGAAATTGAATTCTGGTGACGGACTTGCCGAAGCGTTATTTGCTGATACGACACTGAGGAAGTCCTTGGAGAAGTCGGTTGGCGATTTGCAGCAGACAAGCCAGTCGCTGAAGGTTGCTGCCAAGCAACTGAGCGACGTGACCAGTGGTGTGCATGAAGGAAAGGGTACTGTGGGGGTGTTGCTCTCGGATTCGACCACGGCGGAAAAGCTTAAGCAAAGTATTTCCCACATCGAACAAGGATCTGCTCGGTTCAGCGAGAACATGGAGGCACTAAAAAGGAACTTCCTATTTCGTAAGTACTTCAAGAAGCAAAAGGCCTCAAAACCTGATCGGTGATAGCGGCACGTCTTCGTAACTGAAAATGGAGTTTCGGGCTAATTCAAGCTTGCAGTTTCTTTTTGCCAGTAAGCCAAGATCGCGTAAGCTATCGTGTTCTAAGTGAAGGGTAATTCTCGGTACGCACTTTCTATCGAAACCTCGACATCGAAATTCTGGTATGCTCAGAATGGAGATCTGATCTTTAGCGAACTGGCACTAGTCGCGTTAAGGATCATTGGATATTTAACCCACACAAAATTCTTAATTCTCCATTCTTAATTCTAAATTGGATTAATGGTGAAAGAATTCGTTGCCACCGAATACGAGCAAATATGCGAGTCGTACAACGACCATCGCCGAATCTTCATTCAGGTGGTCGTACTTCTCGCTGTTGCCGACGTGAGTATCATTGGATATGCTGTGTCGGAGAAGAATTTTTCGGTCTTCCTTTTCGGTGGTATTACGATGTGGATCCTTTTCCGGGCCAATGTCCGGATCGCGAACATGACGCTCGTGGTGGTGTTGCGCGGTTTGAAGCTTGAGCGCATGATGGGCGTTACTGGGTTGATGCATTACATCGCCGCCGCTGCGAAGGGCAAACCGGCGTTTATTGATGTCGTCACCGAGGGCGGACTTTTCGATGTGGAGAAAGATGAGTTGCGCGTGGTTGCGGAATTGCAACGGAAATTCAAACGCTTGTCACTTCGGTACGATGTGCCCTTTGCACTGTCGAACACGATGGGGTACGTCATATTGATTCTTGCCGCATTGCAATTGTCGCTTGGCATTTGGGGGTTTGTCACGAGTGGTTCATGAAACGAGTAGGGCTGGTGCTTTCGGGAGGAGGGGCGCGAGGGGTAGGACACCTCGGTGTGTTGCAAGTCCTTGACGAGTTGGGAGTGAATGTAGATTTTGTCTCGGGAACGAGCGCTGGTGCTTTGATTGGCGCCTTGTACGCGAAGGGTTATACCGCGAAGGAGTTGCTCGACGTCGCCAAGCACACCAAGATTTTTGGTCTACCCCACGTAGGAGAGGCCGGCCTGTTCACGATGGATAAGTTCCGTCGCTTGATTGAGGAATATCTACCCGATGCCGCCTTTGAGACGTTGCCCAAGCGATTGTCGGTTGCAGCTACCGACATTGTTGAGGGGAAACCCGTCTACTTCGACTCGGGTCCTGTCATGGTTCCGATTCTTGCGTCGGCTTGCGTGCCGCTCGTGTTTTCCCCTGTCGAGTACAACGGGACGTATCTGGTAGACGGTGGAATCCTCGACAATTTTCCAGTTCATCCCGTGCAGGGACAAGTAGAGGTGATGATCGGGTCGCATGTGAACTCCCTGAGTAAGAAGATGGAGCATTTTCGGATGAAAGACATTCTTGACCGGAGTTTCCACTTTGCCTTGGGACAGTCGGTGTACACCAAGTCGAGCTTGTGCGACATATTTTTTGACCCACCGGAAATGAGTCGTTTCGGTATGTTCGACGTTCACCGCGCGGACGAAATCTATGACCATGTGTACCAGTACGCAATTACTTTGAAAGAGAAACTCGTCCAATTAATGTTAGCAAAGTAGTTCGAAAATTATCGTTAATGTGACTCAACTCACAGAACGAACTGTTGAATTCGAGCTAGCTTTGTTTCAACAAAGAGAAAATCGCAAAATTCAATTTTTATGGAAGCACATTTTTATGATATCGACATTCAATGGAATACTGGTCGTCAGGGAATGCTTTGTTCGAAGGATCTCGCCAGTTCTGCCCAATCGCCAGGTTGCATTGAAGTGGCCACGCCTCCTGAGTTCCCGAAAGGAGTTCCTGGAATCTGGTCACCAGAGCATTTGTTCACAGCGTCGGTGGCGAGTTGTCTGATGACCACTTTTTTGGCAATCGCCGAAAATTCGAAGTTGGAGTTTGATCGATTTGCGTGTCATGCCAAAGGGAAGCTCGACACTGTAGAGGGCAAGTTCCTAATGACGGAAGTTCAACTGTTTCCCGAGGTCGTCATTACGGATGAGGGGCAACGAGAGAGAGCGTTGAAAGTTCTCGAGAAATCTGAACGAGCATGTTTGATCTCCAACTCAATCAAGTCTAAGGTGGTGATGGAAGCGAAAGTAACTCTGGCCGATCGAGTGAGCTAGAGGCGTTCGATCATCTTGTGGCTGTTGATTCTAAATCCGATACCCACTTTCGGACTTTGCCTTTACAATGCTGGTCTAGAATCGAAATAACATCTTCCGTTGAAAGTTGCGTGGTCGAATCCTTCGGGAAATCCTTCGCATACTGGGTGAAGAAGTTCGTCCTTTGGCATTGATACAGGATTTTGACCAGAAAGTAGAAGTTGCTGTGATACCATAGGTAGTTTCCGATTCCAGTACCCGTATATTTTTCGTTGAAATCTGACAGTGTTCTGTACTTTGGCGGGAAGTGATCTCTGTCGGCAGTACAAAATGCTTCAAATACCTTGATGTCGTTCGGATGTTTTGCCAGAAGGTATTCATACGCAAAGTATGACGCACTGAATTCACTCGTCCAACTGTCGGGCGATTTCGCGTTGGAGAGCAACCCCACGAAGTTATGGCCGAGTTCATGGATGGCATAAAACCTGAAAACGGTCGCCATGAGTTCGGAGGAGGTTATGCTTAACTTTTTGAGACTGTTTTCGAGAGGTTGGTTGAGTACTTGGAGTTCATAAACTTTTTTGAAGCTTTCATAACTCATACCAGGGTTTAACACGAGCCAACCTCGTCCATGAAAGACGAATCCATACGGAATGATCTCACGAAGCCACTGCGTCGAGTCTAGTACTATCAGCTTTACATTGAACTGCACATGGTATTTGGATTCATAGTAGCGAACTGCATCTGTTACGAGAGCCTGAAACTTGGTAGCAACCTCTCTAAATCCCGGGGTGTAAAGCGTTGGTACTTGCCCTTCGATTCGCTCGGTGGTCCGAAGATTAATCAATGAATCTAATCGACTTTGTGCTTCTGAATCATCGATGGCGAACGCAGCCAAGAAGACCAAGAAAACCTTTAGTTTCATAAGAAGCTTGTTTGATTGTTAATCATTAGAATTCTTACTCTAATTCGTATTCTACTGGGATCACTTTTAGTAGTTCCTTCGCGCGCTGTTTCATTTTCTCTAACCGAAAAATTTGTAGGTAAAAACTGGTGTTTAAGTAGCTCACCGTGTAACAGAATTCATTGATCGTGGCTGGATCGTTGGTGAAGAGTTTCAAATCGGGTTGACTCGCCGAGATTAATTTTAACTTGATCTGACGGACGACGTCGGCGTCCAACACACGCCGAACGAGGTCATTGTGGGATTGCCCTCCGAATACATCTCCGTTTTCTTGCGTGGCCAATAGATCTTGCGTAGCCACGTAGTACAGTCGGATTTGCTCAGCAGCATTCGTATTCGTTAGTTTATCAAAACCCCCGGTTTTAAGAGAGTGCATGATATTCGTCTCATAGTAGAGCGTTCGCCGCGCAGCAGCATTCATGGCGTATTGGTAAATCTTAAACACGTGCTTATCCCTGTCGTCGGAATAGATGAGGTAGAGAAGTGAATCATTTTGGTGTATTCGCTCTTTTCGCAACTGAATAATTTCATTAATTCGAGTCGTATCGGATTTAATGTCTTGTACGAGCAATGTCATCAGCTTCTTCTCCTGCGCACGTTCACTTAAATTTTCTCTTTGGTTGTCAACAAAGAAACCAAGTGTCACCGCAAAGAAAAGGATGAAGAATTCGAACAGGTAATGCTTCAGTGATTCACGGCGGGATTGACGCTTCTCGTCGACTGAAGGATTGCGTTCCGAATCCATACTTAGTTGATTATTGTTTTTGTATTTGTGAGGAGCCACTCATCCCGTGAAGGGAATTCCTGGTTTTCTTCTCTTGCGTGGTTGTTTTCAAAGCTGCACGTAAACCATTAATTGCACGAGAGAAGTCCCGGCAGCGGCCTTCGATCAATGTACAAATTTCTGAAAGGTACCCGGTGTAAATTCATGGGTAAGCGACATTTCTAATCACTTTTGAATCTAGATAGAATAGTGTTTAAACACCCAGTAGCGAAATGAGGTGTAACTAGAGTCGCTGGAGAAACTCGTTCGCTACCCGGAGATGACTTTCGCGTTTACCTTCCTCCATTTTGTCGAAAGTCTTAATCAGCATTCCCAGTCTCGGGTTTTGTAGGAAAAAGTCGCGGTGGACGTGCATGAATCTCCAAAATAGACCATCCCATACTTTTTGCCAATCGCCTTTTTCGTAGTCGCTCATCTTCATCAGGTAGTTGCTACCCGAGATATAGGGCTTGGTTGACATGATGCCGCCGTCGGCAAACTGGGTCATTCCATATACATTCGGAACCATCACCCAATCGTACGAATCAATGAACATCTCCATGAACCATCGATATACTTCGTTGGGGTCGAATTCGCAAAGCAACATGAAGTTGCCCAATACCATGAGGCGCTCGATATGATGGCAATACCCCGTGGCTAACACTTTCTTGATTGTGATGTCTACTGGTGCGATGCCGGTGGAACCATCCCAGAAAGACTTGGGGATATTTCGCTTGAACTTCCAGAAGTTCCTGGTGCGTTCGTAGGTGCCCTTGTATTGGTAAATGCCGCGGATGAATTCGCGCCATCCGATGATCTGCCGGACAAAACCTTCCAACGAGTTGAGTGGAACGCCATTAGACTTAGCATAATCGATCGCCTCGTCGAGCACCTCTTGCGGTGTCAGTAATCCCACGTTTAGCATCGGGGTGAGGACACTGTGGTGGAGGATGGATTCGCGGCTCACCAATGCGTCTTCGTACGGTCCGAATTCGCTGAAGCGTTTCGTGAGAAACTGACGCAACCACTTTCGGCTTTCGTTTACGTTCGTCGGGTAAATAAAAGTATCGGAAACCTGCCCGTAGTGGTGATTAAAGTTGGTGGTGACATACCTCTTCGCCTCTTGCCAGTACTGCGTCGCGGCCGGGAATTGTAGCGGTGGGGGTTGTTTGCCTTTCGGGTACTTCAATCGGTTCTCACCGTCGAATGTCCATTTACCCCCTTCAGGTTGATTGTTTGGACTGACCAGGATTTTGAAGCGCTTTCGTTGCTGGATATAGAAGTCAGTCTGAAAGTAAGACTTCCGTCCTTGAAAGTATTCCTCCAGTTGCGAAGGCTGTAACAGGAATAGGCTAGAGGGATGCAACTTGAGGTGGACGTCCGATTTTTTAGCCGCAGCTCTGAGTCGTTGTTCTAACCAGACGTCGGTAACGTCGATGTAGTGGATTTCATCAATTCCTTGTACACTCAACCAAGGAATTAGTTTCCTCACGTCACATTCCGCTTTCAATGCTTCGACATACGTCACTTCAAAGCCCCGTTCTAATAGCGCGTCCGCGAACTGTTTCATCGAACTTCGATGGAAGACCAATTTCTGCTTGTGGAATTGATACTGCTTGAAGAAGAGGAATTCCTCCACGAGAACCACTCGTCGCGTTTTGTCTAAAGCCGGGCTCTGCGCGGATAGTTGGTGTGGGAAGACAAGCGTGGCACTCTTCATGCTAATTTCGATTTGCCTTTTCGACAACGGTCGCTGCAATACTTCACCTCGTCCCAGACGCGTTCCCATTTCTTTCGCCAAGTAAAGGGACGACCGCACACCAAGCAGGTCTTGACGGGCAAATTGAGTTTATGGTGCATGTGTCAACTCAACCAACTCGGAGATTCGAGAGACCGCCATCGACATGAAGGACTTGTCCGGTCATCCAATTGGATTGGGGCGACAACAAGAATTCGGCAGCGTTGGCCAAGTCCGCGGGTTCGCCGATTTTTTTTAATGGATGGCGTTGTGCGTGACCTTCCTTTTTTTCAGGAGTGTTCAGGAGATTGCCGGCCAGGGGCGTATCCGTGATCGAAGGTGCGATGCAATTGACACGAATGCGAGGAGCCAGCTCTGCAGCCCACGCGCGTGTCAAACCTTCGATCGCTCCTTTCGAGGCAGACACCAATGAGTGAAAGGGAAATCCCACTTGTACAGCGATCGTTGAGAATAGCACGATCGACGCATTGACCGCTTCTTTCATAGCGGGTAAACATGCCTGCACTACTTTTACAGCTCCCACCACCTGCAGCTGGTAGTCATTGACGAAATCGTCAGGCTTCGTGCGCGCGAAGGGTTTTAGGTTCACCGCCCCGGGACAGTACACCAACCCGTCTATTTGCTTGGGAAGGAAGCTAAAGTCGAGATTGGACTCAAGCACGTCGATTTGTTTCCAACCCTCGATACCTGCTGGCGGTTCATTCGTACGGCGGTAAGTGCCATACACGTGATGACCAGCGGCAATTAGTTTCTTTGTTAATTCAAGACCGATTCCTGAGGAAGCCCCGATGATGACGATTGTAGACATGATGGTAAAACCGAGAAAGGAGGAAAAGGTTTTTTTACTCTAAATTGGAACGACGAAAAATTTAAGTGAATGAAAGCAGTGTTAATTGGTCAGCCGTCGGGAGTATCGATGGAGAAGATTATGGAGGTGTACCCTCGGCATAAGGCTGTTGTAGACAAGTACGTCCAAATGGGCGCCGTGATTGGAATCGGGCCGTTTGCCGACCGCGGTAACATGGCCATATTTAGGACGCGTGAAGCCGCTGAGGCTTTTGCACAAGAGGATCCATTTATCTTGGAAGGGTTGGTGAGTTCGCATGTCATCCGCGACTGGAATGACTCGATGCTAGGATAGCTGACGACTCGACCGCCTATGGCAGTTTCTCGAGCAACAAAGCCCAACGAGGATCATTGTGAAGTCCATCAAGCGCTGATTCGGATTCGAACGCAGACCTTGAACTGAACCCCTTCCCGATAGCTTCTTGCAGGTAATGAAATGCATCGTCGATTTTGTCGAGTTTTGCCAAGCAAATCCCAAGATTATAATGCACGTAGGCCGGCGCATTGGGGAACTCAATTGAACGCCGGTAAAGTGAAAGTGCTTCGCGATATTTTTTGATTTGCATCATGCGATTGGCGACGTAACTATAAGTGAACTCTTCTGGAGTCGCATTATGCTCGTAGTCGCGAATGCTTGTCCATGCTTCATTTTCCTTTCCTAGAGCGAGCTCGGCCACGGCCATCATTAAATAGTTGCCCCTTTTTGTCGGTTCTAGATCGATAGCTTTCCTCAAGCACGTTTCAGCTTCGGCAAAACGTTGGTTTTCAAGTAATGCACTCGCATATTGACTGAACGCGTAGCCGTCGGTCGCATCAGGGTGTTGCTCTATCCATCGCTGCATCATCTTCAGCTTCTTCGACGGATCTGGATCGTAGGTCGCCGCAACTATTGCTCGCTCTTCAGAAAACGCCGTCGTTCGTCGAGGTAGGGGGCAAAGTTGCGCTTTCCAGAATTCAATCGTTGAAAGGATCAGCCTTCGAGAAGCGTCACTGTCGGAAAAAATATCGAATGCGTGGGGAAGGCCGGGGGCAAGAGCGATCGACCATGGTGCTCCGCTTATGAGCACATTCTTCCAGACTTGGTCGTAGTTGCTCGCGCGCACATCAAAACCGGCAATCATCAACTGGACGGGGAGGTCGCGACGAAACGGTCCACTGGGGGCAGTGGGATAGTAGAGTACCAAACCACGAATGCCGTGGAAGGCTCTAGCACTCATCGCGTAGGCGAACGTCTCGCGACAATTGGCTGAGAAAGCCTGGATCCCCAGGTTTGATGTGTCAATGTGTTCTTGGAGCCCGTTTCTTTCGAGGTAAACAAATAGTTGGTCAAACGCATCTTGAACTTGGTTGACTTCTGATTCCATGGTTACCACCACAAATCCGTTCGAAGCAAGCAGTCGCGCCCAAGACACCTGCGCAGGCGAATCTTTAAGTGGCTTCTCGTCGGCTTGATCTCCTATACCATTGGCAATGATTATGGTAGGTCGCTTCTCGTGTTTGCCCAACCCGGTTGGGAGGTATATGTCGAGATGGAGCTCCCGAAGAGTTTTTCCATACGCGACATTTTGCTTCGTACGAACCTTGTTGCCGTTGGGTGGGTCGAGTACGAGACCCCAGTAGCTACCATCGAACGGCGATAGATTTTTTGAGTCCTGTGCGCGCACACCGAGGCACCAAATTATTGAGAAGAGAAACAGCCAAGCCCTCATGATTTGTTTTTTTAACAAATTTCAAGGGCTCGGTTTTCAAAAAAGTTCTGCCCGCTCGGGGAGAACTAAGTTTTCTTGAGAAAATCCGGGCTTCCCTAGTTACGTGGAATTGGCAGTGCGGCTCTGGCCCTGAGCATTCGCGCGAAACTCCGAAGGGGTGACATGGAACCGTTTCTTGAATTTAGTCGCAAAAACGGAAAGCGAGGAGAACCCAAGGTCGTAGGCCAGTGCTGTAATTTTTTCAGCCGAAAACGCCGGGTCAGCCAATCGGCGATGCGCCTCATCCAAACGATGCTGGTAAACCAATTCGGTGAAGGGAATTCCGAAATGTTGATTCACCACTTGCGACAGATGGTGTTTGCTCACACCCAACTTCTCCGCCAATCCGTCAATGCTGAAGTCCGGATCCCGATAGTCGCGATCATTTTCTAACGAATGCTTCAGTTTGGATAGTATGCCTTGAAAGATCTCGGGGCGAAGTCCCGAATGTGCATATTTGGTGCGTGGCGGTGTCCGAAGTTGTAAAACCGGTACCGGCTGTGATGCAAGAAAAAGGTCCGGCGATGTACTCATGCGGTACGTCAGCCAATACATCAACCCAGTGAGTAAAACAAAGGTCCATCGCATGTCGGGACCAAGTGATACATGCCTTATTAAGAAAGCAATCGACAGCATGATGATCACCTCAATTACCAAGACCGCAACAACAAGCTGCCTGGCGAACCCATTACTTGGTCCAACCATTTTCCAAATGGCAACTCCATAACCCGCCATCGAAATCACTTGCAGAGTTGGCCATGGAGTAAACAAGCTGAGGGGGAGGTTGAGGACGATCCCTATTTCCTCGTCGGCAATGGTCAACACGGTTCGACACATGAAAGGCACGAAATGGACCCAATCCCATTTCTGCCATAAATTCGTGCTTCGATATGATCGGAAGAACAAGAAAAGCAATGGACCGACCAAGTAACCCAGGTTGTAGGTAATCATGTAGAAGGTTCGGGTATGCTCCCACATCCATGCTTTTGAGACAATCTTCGATAGCAACTGTAGTGTGATGACCGCGAGGAACATCAAAAGGTATTTTGTCGAGGTCGACTTACGTTCACGTCGCACAATAGCAGTTGCCAAAAGGGTACTCTGCAGTACTCCAAAAATCAACAGGGCAACATTGAAGGTGATCACAATGAAATGTAACGACAAACTCGATGCCTCGGGCGTCTTGGTTTTGAAAACTGGCGCCGTTTGGGGGAAGATTCCCTACCAAAACGCAGGGCGTTCTAGCACCCCGCCTTGCATCCGACAGTCGGCACACTCAGACGTGGTCTTCGTATAGCCAGTTGGCGTAAGACCAATCTGCGGGACTTCTGCGATCAGGTACTCCGACGGCGACATGTTCTCTAAATCAATCGAACATTTGATGGGTGCGAACCGAGGAGGCAGAATGCACACAGTGTCCAGCATACACGTGCCTTTCGAAGTCGGGACCAATAGTTGCGGCGGCAGATCGTAGAAACCGATATAAACTCGTTTTTGCTGGTAGGCGCCACCACTGAAATACCCGATCGCCGATCCTGACGTACTCCCAACGTTCGAAATGTTGCCATACACTTGCGAGGGCTGTGCGTCGAATAGTCCTCCCACACTCTCGGTGGTCTTTTGCAGCTGTTGTAGATAAGTGTACTCTTCTTTGGTGATGGCGCGTTGTGTGACCAGGATGCTGTACCGGACGGAAAGTTTTTGGTCGGCAACAGGGATGAACACAAGTTTTTTTCGACTTACGCGGTCTTCGCTTAACTGTTCAGTCGACCCAATTGTAATCCTCGTAGAAGGAACGGTCTTGTAGCATCGATACACGTACTCCGACGTCGCGCGAGGCACAGTGATCGTGCGTCCGATCTCGGGTAAAAAAACCGCTTTAAAAAATGACTGGTAGGGTGCAGTGTATTCCCAAGTTTCGTCATACAGCCATTGATAGTAAATCGACTTTCGCTCTGGATCGTGACTATCGACCAACACTTCGGTCCCATCACGTACGAAGTTGAAATACACGCTGTCGATCGGAGTGGTTTGTTTCATCTCGACCATCGGCGATTGATACACGCCGCCGTTGCTGGTGGTCACTGTCAATTGACACGAACTGCCGGTTGCCACATCTACATGCGTATTCGTATACACACCAGCGGTTGTTTCGCTCAACACATACTCTTTGCCATCTTGAGATGTGATCCTGACTTTAGCCCCAACTTCTGGTCTCAGTGGATCGTCGCTATTGAGTACGTTGGGATGTGTCACCTTCACGATTGCTGTCTGAAGGGTCGTGTTCAGGTTCCCATCGATCGTCAGCAGTTCTCCCGTTCCACCGACGCCACGGGGGGAGTACGGCTCGACGCACGTCACGTTCGCGACGATCATCACAATAGCCCACCATGCACTGGAGCGAAGTCGGGGAAACCACATGTACCTAATGTCCGAATTAATGTTCAAAGGGCCAACAACCGTTTGATGCGTGCTCGAGATCAACTTCGATCGGTCGTTTGGAATAGGATCACGTTGCAATTGAATTGGCAAGACTGACGGCACAGCGAAATCGGGGTACGCATTCCAAAAAACAAAGATTACAAGTAACTTGACCCTTCACCATGACCGAAGAATTCCTCCTTTACCTTGGATTGATCCTCACGATTGTGTTGATCATCATGCTCGCCGACAAGATCAAAGTCGCCTACCCAGTTTTGTTGGTCATGGCGGGTCTCATTGTCAGTGTAATACCCGGAATGCCGGTAATCCATATCAACCCAGAGTTGATCTTCGTGATATTTTTACCACCACTTTTATTTGATGCTGCCTTTGCCATTTCGTGGAAGGAGCTTTGGCGGTGGCGACGGATTGTCGGAAGCTTCGCGTTCGTCGTGGTCTTTATCACGGCTTGGTCCGTCGCGTTGGCTTCAAGCGCTTGGATTCCGGGAATCACGCTCACGCTCGGGTTCTTGCTTGGAGGAATTGTATCACCTCCCGATGCTGTGAGTGCGAGCGCGATCTTAAAATTTGTGAAGGTACCGCGGAGAATGTCCTCAATTCTAGAAGGTGAGAGTTTGTTGAACGATGCCTCTTCATTGATCATCTTTCGATTTGCCACCATCGCAATTATTACCGGACAGTTCGTGTGGTACCAAGCGGCGTTGAGTTTTGGTTGGATGGTGATTGGAGGTGTCGGCATCGGGTTAGTGATCGCATGGCTTTTCATGAAAGCACACAAGCTACTTCCGACCGACGCGAATATGGATATTGTCCTCACGCTCGTCGCGCCGTACATCATGTACATCGTAGCGGAAGAAGCGCATAGTTCCGGCGTACTCTCGGTGGTTAGTGGTGGCTTATTGCTCTCGTACCGCCGCCACGATTTTCTCAGCAGCTCCTCTCGACTTCGAGGGGCCAACGTTTGGCAAAGCCTAGTCTTCATTCTAAACGGCCTTGTGTTTTTGCTGATCGGGTTGGACATGCCCGAGATCTTAACTGGTCTCAAGCAAGACGGCATCGGCGTTCCCGAAGCAATCGGTTATGGACTACTGGTGACGGCAGTTCTAATCGTCATGCGATTTGTGGCGGCATACGGCGCCGTCATCACCACGTTGATCATGCGAAATTTTATCAATGTCGCGGACCCGAACCCGGGATTCAAGGCGCCGTTCATGATGGGCTGGACGGGAATGCGTGGCGTGGTTTCATTGGCCGCAGCGTTGTCAATCCCACTTGAAGCTGCCGAAGGAGTTCCCTTCCCACAACGAAATTTAATCCTGTTCATCACTTTTGTAGTGATCGTCACCACGCTATTGGCCCAAGGTTTAACATTACCTTACCTCATCAAGGCTGTCAAGTTCCGAGATTACGGAGACTACATGCCTGACGAGGAAGCCGACCAACTTTTGCAGCGCGGGCTTGTTCGCCATGCATTAGATCATTTGAGCGCGAACTACAAAGAGCAGATCGAGACCCATCCCTCATTTCAACTTGTTCAATCTAAGTGGGAATCGAAAGGAAAAGCCATTGACACCGACCCACGTGAATCAGAAGAGGTAAAAGCCTTGCACTTGGCAATTCTCAACCAACAACGCGAGTGGCTCCTCAAGAAGAGTAAAACGGAAGCTCACATCGACGACGAAGTGATTCGCAAGCACCTGAGACAGATTGATCTCGAAGAAGAAAAGCTGAAAGAGTAATCTCTACGTCGTTGCGTTAAACAACAGTTTGTATTTGCGGATCGTACGTCCGATCAATGCGCCCCCAATCACTGAAGGCAATACCCAGAGAACCCAACCCGCCGTCGGCAGCGAAATGTTTACCACCACGAATGCTGTGGTTGCCGAGATATAGCTCCCGCCCATGCTGGCGATGTGTCCATACCACCAGTGCTTCTTTTCAGGAACGCCTCGGAACGTGCGCACATCTTGAATGAAAGTGGCCATGCCGATGGTACCGAACACCATCGCCACGATTCCCATCGATTCGCCACCCACGAAGGATATAAGCCCCCAGCCGAACAGCAAAACGATGAATGTCCCAGAGACTACTCCGATGAGCCAGTCAACCCAGTCTGCTTTCTGGGTCGTCCCCAGTCCTTTTAAGTAGAGCACTCGGTATCCACGAACCGTGAAATAGTAACTGAAGAATGCCACCATGAACAAGAAAGTTTTTTGGTGACCAATTGCGAGCACGACGGCGCTGATGAAAACGGCAGTCATCGACCAAAAGTAGACTTTCCCAAACCTACGGTGGGGTTTGCTGCCTTTTTGGGTGAGCATCGCCCCGAGACCCGTGAGAAGTGCGGAGGTGCCTCCTGCAATGTGGAGCCACAACATATAGCGAAGGAAGATTTCTGTGCTGTTCATGACCCGAAAATGCCACCATCGGAGAGATCACCCAAATGAGGTTGACCGAAGTGTCGCCTGGATAGGATGGACTGTCTCGGGCAATGGGGTATTGGTAATTGGAAATTTTTGAATTCAATACCCATTTCCCGCACCGCGATTCGACGTGTCATTTTCTACATTGTAGTAACTCGACAAAAAGCAACATCAAAAACCAACATGTCAGGTGAAACCTTGGTCATTGGGTATTGGTCATTGGTCATTGGATATTATTGTGATTTTATTGGCTGATTGCATTGTATTTTTTCAATACCCAATACACGCACCGCGATTCGACGTGTCGTCTTCTACACTGTCGTAACTCGACGACAAGCAACATCAAGAACCAACATTCCAGGTGAAACCTTGGTCATTGGTCATTGGTCATTGGTCATTGGATATTATTGTGATCTATTGACTGATTGCATTGTATTTTTTCAATACCCAATACCCAATACCCAATACCCAATACCCAATACCCAATACCCAATACCCAATACCCGCACCGCGATTCGACGTGTCGTCTTCTGCACTGTCGTAACTCGACAACAAGCAACATCAAAAACCAACATTTCAGGTGAAACCTTGGTCATTGGGTATTGGTCATTGGTCATTGGATATTATTGTGATTTTATTGACTGATTGCATTGTATTTTTTCAATACCCAATACCCAATACCCAATACCCAATACCCAATACCCAATACCCAATACCCAATACCCAATACCCAATGACGTTGGTGTTAAATTATAGTTTGGGGCTCCTAGAGAAGCCCGTTGACAACGGCATACCGAATTAATTCAGCTGTGTTGCTACAACCCGTATTTTGAAGGATGTTCCTACGGTGGGTGTTCACGGTATGTTCACTCAACGAGAGCTCGGCCGCAATCTGACGGCTGCTCATGCCTCTGGCAAGCAATCGAATCACTCGAAGTTGTGCACCGCTCACAGTCTGCTTAGGTGCTTTGCGCGAGAACAAGCCCTTGACGGGAATTTGCTTGACGTTGGATTCATCCGTGCTGTCGACAATATAATAATGTGGGATATTGCCCGACCTCAATTGAGTAATGTCGGTGATGAGTTCAAATTGGAGAATCGCATTTCCTTCTTGGTCGAACAAAAGGGTCGATCCCTGTTGCAAAGCATCGAACATCGAGCCGTCTTTGCGAATGAAATGGTACGTGTAAGATGCCTTGATGAAAGGCCGGTTCTCGACCGGTTGGTTGTAAAAGTATTTCCAAAACTTGTTCACGGACGAAACAAGAAAGATCACCTCTTTCATCGACACGATCTTCAGTGAAAAAGCCCAGTTCGAATTGACGAGTTCGTGTTCGGTGTAACCGGTCAGTTTCTCGTAACTGCCACCCACGCGTATGATCTTGTTTTTTCTCAAGTCGAAGATGAACCAACCATAGGTTCCAACTGCGTACACACGCTTCAACACATCTTCGAGTTGGTCTTGATATCGAACTTCGGCACCTCTGGAGCGATATTCCCGAAGATCATAAAAGTATCGAAGGTCCTGGTGGTGTTTCTCGAATTCCGCTAGGTCAATCGCATCGTCATTGTTCAATAGATCCATTGGGGTAGATGAATGCTACCCCGAAAAATATTGAATTTGAATGACGATCAAACAGTTGTTGATCCTTTTTTGATAACCGGTTTCACTATTTACGACGGATGTAGAGCAGGTCGTATGAGGTTTGCCAGGTTTTTCCACCATCATTCGACAGTTCGGCGTGTTGGCGAACTTTCCCATTTTCGATGTTCGTAAAAGTAAGACGACCCGGAAGAACCCCACCGTTAGGATTGGGAACATCCCATTTGAAACGCATCGCGCCGTCTTTGTATTCTCCATCATAGAAGTCGGTCACATTAAGCGTCGATGCCACCCATCGTTGATGCCATTTTCCTGTATTCATGTCGAAGTAGTTGATACTCGTTCCGGTATGAGGAGCGGTTAACGCGTTCCAATTTTCCTGAATGACACAACCCGAGGCCATTTGAGTGATGTGATTATAACCAACAGGTGTCGTTGGTTGCACATACGTGTACACGTCCCATTCTCCCAACCAAAAGTCGAATTGCCGCGCCTCTGGTTTGCCCATGCAAGGAAACGCCAAAGCCTTCATCTTGTCGACGATTGATTGATAGTTTCCACTCTTTTTAAAGTTTTCAAATTCAGGATCTGAATCAACAACATAAAAGTTGGAGAATTTTCCTTTTTGAATCGCGCTGTCGAGTCTGGCGGCGGCTTGGTCTACCTTCCCGAGCACGGAATAGACCTTTGCCAAGTTGTAGTGAATGCCCGGTACAGTTCCGCGCGTCGCGGATGCTTCATACGACGCCGCCGCGTTGGGATAGTCCGATGTGTTATGATACGATGCGCCAAGTCGGAACCACATCTGCGCGGATTTCGCGTTTGCAGGATCCTTCAAGAGTTTGGTGTACACAGGAATCGCTTGCGCAAACGCCCCTGCAGTATACAAGGAATCGGCAAAAGCCGGAGTGGCTGCCATTTTTGGCTTCTTTTTTCCTTGCCCCGCCGCTAGCGAACAGAAACCAACGGCAACAATCAACACAAATACGGTACGCATCATTTTGAGTGAGTTTAAGCTCATAATATGGTCGCAAGCCGTCTGTGCACAATTGGTTGATCTTGACTTTTTGCCGCAGCAGCTGGAGTCGGAACCACATCCAACTTACATTGGATCCGCTTATGACGAAATTATCCTTGCTTGTATTTTTCTTCTTCGGACTTCAGTCCGCAATAGCGCAGTCCAAGAGTTATGAGAAATTCTCGATAACCGAATTGCGATCAAATCATCGCGAGAAAGCAAAGCCTTGGTATCCGTTTCTGGAAGACAGCAAAATGTTGCTAGGGTTATATTCTCTGGAACCGGGACAACTAGATCGTCAGCCGCCGCATGAATTCGATGAAGTATACCTCGTGTTGGAAGGGAGAGCCATTCTGGTTGTCGAAAGTGATAGCATGCGTGTGGAGGCCGGGTCTGTGGTCTATGTGCGCGCAAAGTTGAAACATGCCTTCCACCGTATTGAAGAACCACTGTCGGTCCTCGTTTTCTTTTCGAAGGGAACACCTCGTGCATCCGACCCAAATTGGAAGGCTATTGTCACTCATGGTGCGGATCAAGTCCGGTTCGTGGATGTGGCAACACTCTACGGAACATTTCTCGGGACGCCCGGAACGACACAAAGATCGGCAAACGACGACGAAGCTTTGGTGGCCGTGCTCGACGGTACTGGGAATCTTGTTGTAGACGGTGTCGCCATCCCATGTCGCGCTAGGGAGCTGGTTGCGATCACGCACGCTCGAGCATGGTCTTGGGAGAAAACTTCGAAGGATGCGCGAGTTCTTATCCTATCGACTAAGTCAGTCGCGAAGTGAGCCGAATGAGTTGGAAGAATAAGCGCGTCGCATGAGACAAATCACACTCGATCGGGACGATGAACTCAATTACCACTTCAACGGTGGTCCCACGATTTGCATACCGTGCCGCGCCCAAAGTTCCTTCAACTTGGTTTCTTGGTCTTTAGGGATAGACTTGCCCACTGTACTCATTTCGTGAAAGAAGTCTTCCATCGATCCGGCGGGTTGAAAGAGGACCATCATCTGCCCTTCGCCTTCACTCACCATCGCGAACGCGTGGGGAATCATGCGCGGGGCAAATGCAGAATCGCCTGCCTTTAAATGAACGGTATCGTCGCCAACTTTCACAATGAACTCGCCACGCATCACGTAGAACCATTCATCTTGATGGTAGTGAAAATGGTAAGCGGGACCACCTTTTTCTTGGCGAACCGTGTCGTAGATCAAGAGCTCGCCTCCAGTGTCTTTCGCCGACACCATGCGTCGGAATTGGCCACCCATGATATTGAGCTCTTCTTGAAAGCGATCTTCGCCTCGGGCAACTTTGAATCCTTTGCTCGATGGGACTTGGGCCAGTGCTTGGGTGTGGGCCAACAGCGCCGATGCCGCCAGGGGCACTTGCAAAAACAAGCGTCGATTCATAACAGGTGGTTTGAAAAAATAAGTTACGAAAACGAAATCAAATCACCCGTGAATTTTCGACAGGCTATCGAGAGAGGAATTTTCTAAAGTCTTCCTTGCTCGAATTGAACTTGAAAATGTCTTCGAGCGTGTAATAAGTAGATCGTTCTTTCGCCCTGCCGTACATCATCTTGACAAATTCAAGCGATTGGTCTTCGAAAGAAAAGAGCCGCGCCATTTCACGGATCTGATCGTTGCTCAGGCATTTGTCTTTGGTTGCAAGGGTGGCAACTTGCATTTTGTCGTCGCTGAAATTTTTACTCTTAACTGCAGCCAGCGCCGTTTGAAATTCACCTTCCGTAAAAGAGCACAGGTCTTCAGCTGTGATTGTTTGCACTGGAATTGGGTTGGGGTCGGCTGGAGGCGTTTTCGTAGTTGTATCTACCTGAGTCACCACGACGCCACTCACCACTGGCTCGGTCAGTTCTTCCACGACAAACGACGAATAGAAGTTGTCGAACATCTTAAAGCCTGTATAGTCCGTGTCGCGGTCGATGGTCACATTCACGCCTTTGAAGTTGTCCAACTCGTATAATGTGATTTGCATCCCCTGCGGTACGCGCACAGATGACACGGAGTTGTCGGGAAGGCGTACATCTTTGACCCGGTATTGCCCCGGGGCTAGGTCGATTGCCGAGCCGTTGAATTTTCCATCGTAGAGCGTGACCGTAAGATCGCGTGGTTTTACCCACTCGATTCGGGCCGAAGACGCCACTTTGTCGAAGCCAAGTTTTTGGAGCGTGGCCGCGTCTGTTTTTGTTTTTAAGAACACCGATTTTCCTTCGAAGTTGACACCATCGTACAACGTCACGCGCACCCCGCGAGGAAACTCAACGGAAGACACGCTGTTGTCGGGCTTCAAAACTGGGTAGTCGCCAGGAGTAAAGGTTTTGATCGGTCTGCTGAAATTATCTTGGTAAAGCGTGGCCACAGGTACCGGCTCGTTCGAAGTTCCAACGACCACAGAGGAGGTAAGGTTGTCGAATTCGCGCCCCGCCAGGAAGTCGTTCGAGGCATCTTGCGTGAGCAGCAAAGAACGCCCTTTAAAGTTTCCATCTTCGAAGAGCAACGCCCAATATCCTTTGCCTAGTTTCGCCGACGACACTTCGTCGTTTTCAAGATTCAGATTTCCAGTGTTGAAATAGCCAGCTTCGAGTCGCGCGCGATTTCCAGAATACGCACCTTCAAATAACATTACACCTACAAGCTCCGGTTCGGGTTGCTTCTTGACGCTATCGACCTTCGTTTCGGGTTTCGGTTCGCCCTCTTGATGTTCTTCCTTCTTGGCAGGATTGATTTCCTTTTTTTCTTCCAACTTCTTAACCGGCACAGGCAGCGGCGCGGGTAGCACTTCAACTAAGATGGAGGAGGTGAGGTCGTTGAACTTGTTCTTAACCAGTAACGCTGCGTTCGCATCCGATAGAAGTACCAGCTTGCGCCCACCCGAAGCACCGTGCTCGTATAACGTTACTTTCAATCCTTTCGGGATCTTTAATGACGACAGTTGGTCGTTGCCCACCACCCCGAGGTCGCTATGATCATAAAACCCGGGCTTGAGTTCTGTCGAGGGACCCGCGAAATCGTCCTTGTAAATTCTCACGACGAGACCCTTTTGGGCATCCGGAACCTCGGGCGCCTTTTCAACCACGACCGACACGTTCTGAGAAATTTCGCCGAAACCTTTTGCTTGGATGTCGCGCATCGAGATGTTTCGAGTAATGACAATCGAGTTACCCCCGAAGTTGTCACGCTCAAACAACGTTACTTGTAATCCGTCAGGAACCTTAATGGAGCGGATGACCGAAACACCCATTCGAACAATGGACATGTAGTCGTATCGGCCAATAGCTAGTTCGGCTTCGGAGCCTTGGAAATCGTCGGAGTAAATGGTGACAGATTGAGCGGAAGACACCACGATCGAAGAGATCGCAAATGCCAATGCGAGTAGAAATTTCATTGAGGGGCGGTTCGGTGAAGGGTTAAAGGATAGAATATTACAAATTTGCGGCCATAGTTTTTTTGGCATCCGTTCGAAACGTACATTCCACCATGAGAAATTTCCTGTTTTTCTTCCTTTGCGCCGTTGCGATGCAGGGTGTCTTTGCCCAAGAAAAGGTGCGTCTATATCCCGGAAAGGCCCCGGGATCCGAGCAGTGGAACTGGACCGAAGCTGTCGTCGAAGACCCTCGGTCTGGCCGCATCGTGTACAACGTCGTCGACCCTGAGCTACTCATTTTCCGCGCTCCGAAAGGTAAGGCGAACGGGACGTCAATCATCGTAGCTCCCGGCGGAGCATTTCACATCCTCTCGATCGACAACGAGGGGATCGACGTGGCGAAAAGACTAAATGAATTGGGCATCACCGCTTTCGTGATCAAGTACCGTGTCGTGCACAGTGTCACCAACAATCCATTTCAAGAGTTGATGCCGCTGATGGGCGATTTCAAAAAACTGGATCAAATCAACGCGCCCGTGGTGGAGATGGCCACCCGCGATGGCATCGAAGCGATGAAGTATGTGCAACAACACGCGGCGGATTTGGCGATCGACCCCGCACGAATTGGCTTCATGGGATTTTCGGCAGGGGGAACACTCACAATGTCCGTAATGATGAGCGCACCTATGGAATTAAAGCCCAACTTTGTTGCGCCAGTTTATTTATACGGCCCCGCTGTCGTCGGCACCACGATGCCCACACAACAGACTCCAATCTTCATCGCGGTCGCAACCGATGATCACCTTGGATTCGTTCCCCACAGCATTGACCTCTATCAAAAATGGATGATGGCGAAAATGCCTTGCGAACTGCACATTTACGAGAAGGGCGGTCACGGGTTTGGCATTCGCCCCAAAGGGACGTCGAGCGACCAATGGTTTTCAGATTTCGAAAATTGGCTACGTGTTCGAAAGTTGATTTGAATCCTATTCAACTAGAATTCGATGGATGGAGGATCGAGCTCCGTCGATAAATATCAAGTAGGCCCCGCTGCTGAGTGTTGATACGTCGATCGTTGTTACCCCGTAACCACCTACCCACGTGTCCAAAACGATGGCGCCTTTCATGTCCCTTACCTTTATGTGACTGGCTTCATTGGATTGAAGGTGAATGGTTAGTTTGTCTCTCACAGGGTTGGGATACACTTGCGCTCCATTTGTTTCGGCTACTCCTGCAATGATCGATTGAAAAGAAAAGACTTCCAGAGCCGGAGTTTTGTTTCCAGTTCCATCTTTTGCAGTCACACTCCACGTGACCGGGCGATTCAACATGTTCGTAAAGACGGGCATATTGAGGATGATGAGCGTATCCGTTAAATCTAGAAACCAGGTGGGGCCACCCACATGTTCGAACTTGAGATCGTACTTAATGCCTTTCGCTTCCACGTCGTAGGATTTACCCCAGATAAATGATGTGAAATCATAAACGACGGACTCGTTGGTTGGCTTCAGCAAATGAAATGGCGTGGGGGGATCATCGACCGGCAGCACTGTGACCGCCACGATCGTTTCATCCGAAACAAAAGTAGGATCAGTTGTCAACATGACTTTAAGATGCACACCCACTTGACCAACATAGTTTGGGCCGGGTGTTATATCTGTTCCCTTAAAGCTATAATTGGCCCCGTCTTGAATCACAATGCTATAACCAGCCGGGTAATTAGGGGCGTCGACAACAGTTAGGTCGGACAACGCGATGGTAAACGGTGTGTCTTCATCAATCACAATCGCCTTAGACCCTGTGATCACTGGCTTCAAGGGTTGAGCCAATATGTCCACGGCAATTATCGCCAACAACATGCAGAGTATTTGTTTGAACATACCCATGGCGTGATGAGTATGTGAAGGTAAACGATATTTGCCTCAGTTGTTAAAACCTTTTAGAGAAGCGTGAAAGTGACGTTTTTAGAAAAGTTTGAAGGCAATCACGAGTTCGCGGTGTTTTTCGTAGGCGTCGCCAGGTTCTTTGTGCTGTGTTAGGTAGTACGAGTTGGCAGACGGAACCTTCCAATTTTTGTCGAGACCAGCGATGAACATGTTTCCCGTCGACATTCCAAAGCGAAATGAGATTTGGATTCGCCGGTAGGATAGACCCGCTTCCAACACGCTGAACAAGTAGGTGGAAGGAGCGAGGGAGGACAGGTCTTTACTATCTTTCGCTGTCGAATTACCTGAAGTGTACACTTCGGTGAGCTCAATGCTTAATGGCTTATGAAGTGAAACACCGCCACCGATAAATAAGGTAAAGCGGTCCACCAATGGCATTGGTTGGAAATAGAGCCTCAACGTAATCGGGATTCTTAGGTATTTCTTCACCATTTCCGAGGAATTGGAGAAGGATAACGTAGGGTCACTTTTAAAATACGAGTAGCCGGACGAGAGATAGGAAACGCCGGCACGGAATGCAACGAACACAGGCTTTGCACGTTGACCAAAAGCGTATTGCACATCCAGACCAATCGGAATGGATACCTGGTTTGGAAACCTCGTTAGTAAGTTGGTGCCGACACCGTAAGCAGTATTGTTGATTCCACTGGTAAGGCTGAGGTTGAACTGCGCATGTGCCAATTTCGTGGCGCAGCAGATGAGAGCGACTGTTATGATTAGGCGTGTCTTCATTTTCCAAGTAAAATAAACGCACCCCAGTAATAAGGATGTGGACGTTGTTGACGAAGCTGCTGCTGCGCCTCGCGGAAATCTTTCCCGACCGCGCGATCCTGCGACCATTTCAGAAAGAAGTTGCTCATCAATTCACGAGTGGCTTCATCGTCGACTTTCCAAAAGGACATCAATAGGGTTTTCGCGCCGGCAGCAATCACGGCGCGCTGCAGGCCGTAGACACCTTCTCCGTACCGTGTTTCCCCCAAACCTGTTTCGCATGCGGACAGAACGACAAGTTCAGTTCCTTGCAAGTTTAAAAGCGAAGTTTCGTACGCTGTCAGTATACCGTCGTCGCCATCGCCATCGCTCCCTTTCACACCGGCCAGAATCAGCCCAGAGCGAATCATTGGGTTAACCGAATAGCTTGTGTCGGGAATGAAAAAGCCGTGTGTCGCGAGGTGGAGGATTTTTGGTTGTTGCACGCGTTTGATCCTCGATTCGGTTGCCTGGTTCCCGATCAACTTTTGAATCGCGATGCCTGAACCTTTTAGAGACTGTTCGATAGAAGAAACTTCAAGTTCGGTTGCCGGGAGGTCGCCGAAGTTCGCGTCTTTCATCGCCGATAGGGTTTCGCTTGCCAGTGACCGAAAACCTGTACTCTGTGTCGATGCCTGTAGGTCGTACTCGGGACGACCCACGAGCACTGCAGCTCCATTCGCCGAAGAAGTTTTTTCAGTTGCTAAGTCTTTTAGAGAACTTACATAATTGACTTCCAACTCGTCGATGACAAATTTGTTGGTTGCCGGGTTTTTAAGCGTATTGACATTTATTTGTGCGTATATGCCGTCCGGTGCGAAGTACACACTGCGGACTTCGGCGAAATATGCACGGAGCGGTTGCCAAAATTCTTTGTACGACTCGTCGTCGTCGATCTGCGCGAGTATCCTATTCCGATATGCCTTGGCTGGGCGACCCTCGAGCACCGAACCATTGTCGAGACCGAAAGCTCGGACCGGCCCATCGCGGCGAATCATCAAGCCAAAGTACCCGACGTTGTTACTCGGCTCAAACTTGAAATACTTGGGAGCACCACCGTTGCGTGCTGGGACATTCTTTTTTTCGAAGGTGCGAACGCGTAAAAGTTCCAAACCTAGCTCGTCGCTCTTCAGTTGTGACTGAACTTGACGCCACGACCATCCCGACGTAGTCCGCGTGGGAATGCTTTGAGTGATTTGCTTTTCCAGTTGTTCAATGTCACGTTGAAGTTCGACGCGTTTGACATCGGTATCTTTTTGGTAGAACATAGATGAAAGCCTCGCCCTCATCACTTGCAGTTGCTCGAACTTTTGCTGGAGCTGTGCGTCCCCGCTGTTCGAGATGTAGTTACGCACATAGTTCAGGTCGCCCAACAGTAGACCTTTGATTTCCCATTGACTCTCGAGTATCGCTTCGTAGAGGTCTAGTCGCGCAGCACTGCCAGCTTGGTGACAGTCCCAAGTAAACGCATAAAAGGTTTCGAAATCCGATTTTAATGAATGGTAGAGTTGCTCGCGCTCATACTCGGTGAGAGAAGAGAAATTGTCGTTGAGGTATGCACGATATTCCTTCGCCATTCGAGTGAAGAACGCCGCCGCTTCGTCCATACGTCCTTGCTTCCACAGCAAGAGTCCCTGAGTACGGATCAGTTTGAAGTAGACAGTCCCCTGCAGCTGACTTTCTTTCATGAATTGAAGCCCGCGATCGAGATATTGTTGTGCTTTCGTGTCGTGGTTGAGGGCAATCTGGTAGCGTGCCATCAGTTCGAACACACGGGCGGTTTCTAACTTGCTCGCACCTTTGGATGCATATTTGAACCGACCCGAAGCGGCACTCGTCAAGTACTCGAGGTATTTTCCGGCTTCTGAAAAGCGATTTTCTTGAAGATATAGTTCAACGGCATCGGAATATACATATCGCGCCACATTATCAAAATCGTAGCCTGTGGTGGTCGCGCGCGCAAGGAGCAGGAGCGTCTCGTCAAAATACTTCAGGGCGGTAGCGTGATCTTTCGTTCTATAAGCGACAATACCAAGCCCTGCTATTGGCAAAATCCGGTGGACGCTTTTTGAACCGAAAGCTGCCTCCCGGTCCGCTCGCGATTTTTGAAACAGTTCCTTTGCCTTCCCAAAGTTTCCTAGGTTCACGTAGAGAAAGGCCAGTTGATCCATCGGGTCGAACCATGTTTTCTGAAGCTTCGACCCAGCCATGAAATAATTCTTGGTTGACTGCCTCGATTGCGTCCCAAGAGTGACGAGCTCGGTGAGTGCTCGCTCGGCTTCCAATACATTTCCGACCTGTTCATAAATTTCGGCCGCGAGCAGCCGATAGTAGGCGTAGAGGCCCGTGTTGCCCGAAGCTTTCGCCTCGTTCGCCACTCGTTCGAGTTTCAAAATAGTTTCTTGCCCGTCGTTTTGCGTGAACAACCACTTGTTTTGCTTCGTCACTTGGGCGAATAGACCGGTCGACGTCAAAACACAAAGGAAAATGAATGTTACTCTTCTCATTTGACTCGAACGCCAAGTG
Source organism: Cyclobacteriaceae bacterium (assembly GCA_044226945.1). Taxonomy (GTDB): domain Bacteria; phylum Bacteroidota; class Bacteroidia; order Cytophagales; family Cyclobacteriaceae; genus ELB16-189. Next base: position 84,414 of record JBGAGB010000004.1, read on the forward strand.
TGACCCCGATTAACGCACCGTATGTTTGACCACTGTCGCTAATGAAGGACGAACTACCCGCGGCAGCCCAGGTTTTTGCCAGATTTTTCACAGACGACTTCACCATTGGTAAATTGAGTTGCCACCCGAGCGTGAGCACACCAAAGGCATGGGTATAGCCTAGGCGAAACGAGAACCCCAAGCGACTAATATCCTTGGCGACATTTGCACTTACCTCTTTGGGTGTCGTGGTGGGAAAGTAAGTTTCCGTCAACTTGGTGCTTACAATGTAGGTAGGCACAACTCCAAAGTCGAAATAGTCGCTATTCAAGTTGGCGCTGTTGAAACGAATCAGCAGTGGGGCGGTGAGAAAAGTTTGATTGACCGAACTCGCGTAAGATGATTGTTCGGACTCGGTGGCGTTTAACTGAAGCGCGCCGATACCAACAAGTGAGTATAGCGTGCCCACTATCCGATTCTCGAAGGTCAATTCGAGTCCTCCACTCAACCCTGGCGCATAGTTGGAGCCCCACACGCTCCCGGCATACTCGATCGGCGCGTGATAGCCAGCAAGGACAGATACGTAGATTCTTTTTTGTGCGAAGCCACTAGTACAAAGGAGTGTTGCTGCTAGTGCAATGAATAGTCGGGATTTACTCATAGCCTGAGCAAAAAAGGCCCTTATAACTCAAAAAGGCTATACTTAATTCTAAGTATTTTTTCGGTGGTGATGTGGTGGTGATTAGCGACTAAGCGCTTACCGAGATCTCCTGAGGATCGGGCTATTTCTCTAGGAAGCTTCTGTCGAAATGTTCACCTCCGTCTAGAGCGATGGTGATTTTCTTGACGATGGCATCGAGCTCGTCGCAGGATTTTTTGAGGTGTTCCATCATCATCTTTTTGTCGACAGATTCATCCATCTCCATCAAGTTGATCAGTCCCATGATTTTTGAGACTGGGCTGCGGAGAAGGTGGGAGTTGATGAATGCGTATTCAGTCAGCTGATGGTTCCTATTTTCAAGTTCTTCTGTCCGCTCTTTCACTCGTCGTTCCAGTTCTTCATTCATCCGGGCGATCTCTTTACTCTGAGTTTTGAGTTTACGCTCATATTCTCGACGCTGTGCCGACCGATAGGCGAGGGAGATTACGTCGGCGACAGCGCTCACGAAGATGATATCTTCCGACTTCCATGCGCGCGGCCCACCTTGTTGCTCACAGCAAATCAGTCCGTCCAGCTCATCATCTACCGAGAACGTTACGTCGAGCATGGAGTGAATGTTCAACGGGATCAAGTACGTTTCCTTGAACTCTCGCGTGTCCGGATGAGTGCGCGCATCAGGGGCATCGATAATCCGCTTGGTGCGAAGTGCATGATCGTACGCCGGGAACTTGGACAAATCAAGTTTGATCGGGTCCAAGAAACGGTCTGAAGCCAGCTCGTAGCACGCCAACGATTGGATGGTGTGTTCCTCATGATTATACTGCCAAATGCTGATGCGGCTTACCGTCAAGCTGTTGGCGGTCAATCGGCAAACGTCTTGCGCAGCATCGAGCGTTGTCCCAAAGTTCACGACTTTGCGTTTGGAGAACTCCATCAGCGTGGTGAGATGGTTTCTGAGCTGCTCGTTTCGCTTCGATGTCTCTTCCACTAAATTTGCCAACTCGCCATTGATCTGCTCGATCCTGATTTTTTGTTCTGAAAGTTTCTCGTTTGCCTCCTTTCGTTTCTTCGCGTTGCGCCATTGAAAGTACAGTAGCCCGGTCACAAGAAGTGCGAGTAGGGCCAAGCCCGCCCGTTGTTGTTCCTGCTGATGGATGATCGTTTGATCTCTCAACTGGTTCGCTTTCAAAATTTCGTTTTCCTGTTGCTTGCGCTCAATCTCGAGTTGAAATTGAAACTTCGCGATTCGATCGGACACGTTGATGTCGTTGACGGAATCCCTCAAGACCAAATATTGGTTTGAATGAAGAAGTGCCGCTTCCCGGTTGCCCTCGATCTCCGAAATCTTCCACAAGTAATAGTGCGACTGCATGCTCAAATCCAAATACTTCATGTGGGAGGCCGTTCCAAGTGCAATCGTGAAGTATTTCTTCGCGACCGCGTATGACTTTTGTTCAAAATAGATTTCGCCTAGAACCAAGTACGACCGAGGGACAATCTTTACATTCTTGAAGTTGAGGATGTAACCTAGCCCTTCCAAGCAAAGATGTTGCGCTCGATCCAAATCTTTCTTACCGAGATAGTATTCGGCCATCAAGATCTTGAGCTCAGCTAATCCTAACGCGTCGTTAATTGTTCTTCCTGCTGAGTCAGCTTTTTGAAAATACAACAGGGCGTCGTCGTACTGCTTGATCTCCATGTAAAGTTTTCCCAACAACGTCATCGCCGACATGATGTCTCGGGTGTTTCCTAGCTGTTGCCTGATTTGAAGTGCCTCTTGGTAATTCTGTTCCGCCTTGACAAAGTCTGTTTGTGTTTTATACAAACTCGCAAAGCTTTGGTACACATACGCCAGCCCCGAAAGTTCGTTCTTGGCCTTGAACATTGATTCGGCTTTCACAAAGTAAGGATAGGCCTGTGTGAGCATCCCCTGCTCTGCAAACAAGCGTCCGATATTGTTCTGTGCATATCCGAGCTCTATCGTGTCCTGTGATAGTGTTGCCTCCCGCTCTGCGCGATCATATAATTCGAACGCACGCACCAAGTTTCCCTTGTAGTAATTCGCAAGACCTATGTAGTTCAACGACGTAGCCTGTCCCCTCGGCAGTTTTAATTCCGCGGCTAAATCCAGCGCTTGTTGTCCATAACGAATGGCACTATCAGGAAAGGCAGAACGGAATTCCCATGCGAGGCGGTTGAGCGCATCAAATCTTGCTTTGTCTTTGGACGTCGCAAGTTCCTTCTTCAACGCGGCAATCTTCTCTAGATCCTGCGCCGAAAGAGCAGTAAAAGACAGCAACACGACTACAAAGAAGATGGTCCGCCTCCACGGAGTCGTGTCCCCAAAAAGGGACGTCAATAACTTGGTCATAAAGGGTGTAACCTATCAAATATACGCAAGAAGGCCATCTGTGATGTCGCGTTTCGCCACTTCGGGTGTCGTTTTCTCAGAGTCATAGTAGAATAGTACTATTACTCGAAAACGTCGAGATCCTTGCCGGATACCACCTTCCCGTGATACTTCGATCGCACTTCGTCAAGGAGTTTCTCTTCGGTGGAATCCCAGATAAGTTGATGGTAAAGGACCAACAAGCCCGGCTTGGCCTGGTTCGCGATCGTCGCAAGTTGACTGGTGGACGTATGAAAAGCTTTATGATAGGTTTTCCATTTGGATGGGCGGCGCGTCCAGCCATCTTCCGAATAAACTTCGTGGACAAGGATGTCGCAGCCCATTGCCATCTCAACTAGCTTAGGCGAATACGTGCAGTCGCCCGAGATCACGATTTTTTTGTCCGGTGTCGTGAAGCGAAATCCATACGCCTCGGACCACCCTCCATGCGGGACAAGAAAAGCTTCTACTTTCACGAGGTCGTCTTGATAGATCATCCCTTCCTTGATCTCATGAACCTCCGTTCGATAGGCATTCGAGTCACCTTTTTCCAATCCGAAAATTCGCACCTGAAAGTCGGGAGCGTACGCTTTTTCGATGTGATCGTGCATGGCGCGCATACCCGTGGGCCCAAACACTTGAAGCGGGCCTTTGCGCTCTAACACTGCAGGGGTCAAAAGGAAATCTGGATATCCCACGGTGTGGTCCGAATGTAGGTGTGTAATAAATAGTCGGTTCAGTGATTCAGCTTTCAGCCCGCTCACACCCTTGTACTTGTTCGCCGCCGCAGCCCTGCGAACGACACCCGGGCCACAATCAATCACGTACGGAGTTTCATCGACTACGATCGCGACAGATGGCCCGAACCTGTCCGGGTCCGCATTCGGAGTGCCGGTTCCGAGTAGAATCACTTTCGTGCGCGTTTGAGCCGTTGCCATCGAAGCCACCAGCAAAAAACAAAGGATGGGTGAGAGCCTGTTCATGAAACTCAAGTTAGCATTTATGCCGGTTCAGGAACTGAATAACCCGTGTTGGTGGATATTCGTTGACGAGATGATTGTTGGAAATCGGATTTCTCTACATTTCCCCATTCGATTTCTATGAGTTTCAGATTGATCGATACTTTCCCAGATTTCGCTTCGGACAGTTTCAATATCCAGGAACATAACCGCCAGTTTCGCGATTCAAGCGTCGTCATCCAAGCACGGGCGAAGCAAGTTTATTACTCCGATCATTGGACTCCACTGTCGATCAAGTGTGCTTTCGGTGGCGACGAGCACTACCGGAGCCACGCATTTCACTATACCGTGAATTCAGGTCGGTACCTCGTACTCAATCGTGATACACACTATGAAAGTTTCATCGATTCTCCCACCGAGGTAGAGTCATTCACCATCAATTTCACGCCCACGTTCGAGAGTCGAGCCTTGGCCGCATTGAATGACAAGGGAATCGACCTGCTCGAAGAAGGCCGCCCCATACGTTCCGAGTTTCGATTGACGCCGATGCTCCGCCCATTCGGAAACGACCCGTTTTCTCACCATGTACAACGACTCAGGAGGGCAGTCAACGACCCCGATTCGATAGCAGACATCGATCATGTTTATCTAGATCTGTTCGAGTCCCTTGTGATGTTGGAAAATAATACACGCCATTCGATGCGATCGATGAACGCCATTCGCGCCACGACGCGACAGGAATTGTTCATCCGCTTGACGCGCGCCAAAGACTTCATCGCATCGTGTTACAGCCAGCCGCTCTTGCTTCACGAGATAGCCGAAATCGCATGCTTGGATCAATTCTATTTCTTGCGACAGTTCAAGCAGATGTTTGGAGAAACGCCTATTCAGTTTTTGCAGCGATGCCGCCTGGAGAATGCCCAACGGTTGCTGATCGAAACGGATGCGCCCGTATCCGACGTCTGTTTAAAAGTTGGCTTCGAAGACCCTTCCTCTTTTGGAAAGTTGTTCAAGCGAACCTTTGGTCAAACGCCGGGCTCCATTCGCGACACAAATTCATAAGTTTCAATTCTTAATTCTAAATTGAGGCATGCTTGATCTGGTGATCGAGGCACGAAGAGCCTCTTTGTCCGCCGGAATGGATGTCCGGAGAATTCTACCCTTTCGCCTTCGTAGAATGGTGGGTCCTTTCATTTTCATGGACCATGCCGGGCCCGTCATGAATGTGCCGTCGAACCCTGCGTCCCTCGATGTGCTACCCCATCCGCACATTGGACTGTCTACCGTCAGCTATTTATTCGGTGGAAAAGTGACACATCGCGATAGCCTCGGCGTGGAGCAGGTAATCCGTCCGGGCGAAGTAAACTGGATGACCGCCGGAAAAGGAATCGCACATTCCGAACGTTTCGAAGATCCTTCCGCGCTGGCAGGGGGCGACATGGAAATGATTCAAACTTGGGTGGCTCTTCCAGAGAAAGATGAGGAAGCGAACCCCACATTCAATAATTACAAGCCCGAGGCCTTGCCTGCTTTCACCGACACGGGAATTTGGATGCGACTCATTGCCGGATCAGCGTTTGGACTCAAGAACGACGTGAAGACCCATTCACCTCTATTTTATGTTCACGTGGTTCTTCAACCAGGCACCCGGTTTGGACTTCCCACTGGTCATGCCGAGCGCGCATTGTACGTGGTAAAAGGTTCCCTCGAAGTCCAAGGGAATAAGTATTCAGTTGGCCAGCTGCTCGTCTTCCAGCGCGACAACGACCCAACCATACTAGCCTTGGAACATACCACTTTGATGTTACTCGGGGGCGAACCCTTGGGTGAGCGTTTCATCTGGTGGAACTTCGTGTCGTCGCGGCGCGAGCGCATCGAACAAGCAAAGGCCGATTGGAAAGCCGGTCGGATCATCCTTCCCCCCAACGACAACCACGAGTTTGTTCCGTTGCCCGAAGACAAGTCGAAGCCTGCGGGTAGTCCCCCTCCCCAAGCCCTTTCATAAGTTCTCGAAACACTAGAATCTCCAAACACCTATGAGTTACCCGATTTTTGAAAAATGGAAAGCACAAAAGCCCACGACCAACATCTTCATCAGGATCAACAACGCGTGGGTATCCGAGCTCTTGAGTCAACTCGACTTTGATGCGCTTACACTAGACTTGCAACACGGACTTGTAGAACTCGAGCATGCGCTGCCCATGTTGGTGGCGATGAACAAGCAGAAGTTTCCGATGGCACGCATCGCGTCTAACGATTCGATGGCAATTATGAAGTTGCTGGACATCGGCGCAAAAGGAATTATTTGCCCCATGATCAACAACGGAGCAGAAGCGAAGAAATTTGTTGACGCTTGCTTTTACCCTCCTGTGGGATACCGAAGCTTCGGACCAATCCGCGCCAACCTGCCCGCAAGGACAACCTATCTTCAAGACTATCACCACGAAATTGTCACCTTCGCACAAATCGAGACAGGTGAGTCGCTCGAAAACTTAGAAGAGATTGCCGCTACAAAAAATTTGACGGGCTTATATGTAGGTCCGTACGACCTGAGCATTAGCTTGGGCATGACCAAGATGGCGGACTTCACCGATCCCACTTTCATGGGACACATCAAACGCGTGCTCGAGGTGGCGAAGAAATACAATCTCATCACAGCCATTCAAGCATATAAAGAAGACGATGCAGCAATGCTCGCCAACTTGGGATATCACCTCGTCACCCCAATCGATGACAGCGCCACGTTGGTGCAAGGTGTTCGTGAAAAGTTGGAGCGCGTGAAAGGAAAGATTACGCGATAGAATCAAGTCAATTGAAAAGCAAAAGGGCGTTCCGATCAGTCGGGACGCCCTCGTTAAAAAAAAATCTTCAATCTCAACCCATCAGGGTGATGATGATCGCCGCTACGAGGAGCATCACGAAGTGATAGCCCGTGTTGATCGCGAATAGCTTCCACGACTTGCGTTCCCATGCCACCGCGTTCAAGTCGACCGGAACGAAGAATCCAAGCCAGGTAAAGAACGCCGACATGAAGATGGTGGCTCCCGCCGACATCTCGCTCATGCCAGGTACGAAAGACCACGCTTCGTTATTGCTTGCGAAGACATAGGCCAACAAGAAATTGCCGACTACGTTGAGGGATAACCCTTTTACAAGGTCGCCTGTGGCGGGTTTCGCCGACATGTCGAAGCCGTTTTCCTTCGCCCAAGCTTTGCCAAAGAGTGGTGTATACCAGAGAAAGCCGACGAAGAAGTTTGCGACAGTGGCAACGGCAATTGCCACGAAATTGAGTTGATACTGTTCCATAAGGGATTGGGGGTTTTAGGTTTGCGAAATAAAGATACCTGTCGTTAAATTAAATGGAAAGAGCCGTTTTCCAGGCTAACAGTAAGATTTCAGGTTAGTCGTGTGTTGTAGCTGGTTCCCACCAGTTGTACATTATGACATTGACAATTGGTTCTTTTGTGCTCCGACCGAAGCAGGTGAACACCAAAGAACCAATATCCAATAAAGCAATCGATGGATCTTAACTTAACGACACGAAATAAAGATATACCAAATCCCCATTTCATCCGATGTCCCGCCGTCTCATTTTAGACACCCAAATTGCGTCATGTTTGATTGATCAGGCGGATCACTTGCCGCTCGCTTTTTAATCCGCAGAATTGCGCTAGTTGCTTGCGGGTGTATCCTGGAATTTTCATCAGTTCTTTTAACCTTTCCTTTCGGATGAACGTCACATATTCATTCACTGTAATGCCGGTGGCACGCTTGAAAGTGCGCGTCAAGCTCCTAGAACTCATGCATGCAATCTCTGAAAGCACTGGCAAGTTCGTATCCTTTTCCAAGTTGGATTGGACATAGTCTTGCACCCGGTGAATGCCCGAGTGAATATGATTCCGGTGCTTCATGAACACACTTTGCTGTTGTTCGTTCCCCGTGCGCCGTATGTACAGCACGAGTTCACGGGCAATCTTGAAAGCGGTGTGGTCGTCGGATAGTTGGGCAACCAAATGCAACGCGAGATCTATCCCAGAGGCGACGCCAGCGCTCGTGAGGATGCCGTTGTCTTCCGTAAACAACTGGTCGTCGATCACTTTTGCAGAAGGATACGCTTCGTGCAATTCCGCGGTTCTTTTCCAATGTGTGGTGCACGAACGACCGTCGAGCAAGCCTGCCGCACCTAGTGCAAAAGCACCCGTGCAAATCGAACAAATGGTCGCACCTTGTTCGTACGCCAACCTCAGCCAATCGAACAACACCCGCGCCTGAAGAAATTCTTTCGACTGCAAGTAGTTCACGTTCGCACCCGCGACAACCACAATGTCTTGCGAACTCGGCTCCAGAGATGTAATCGATTCGAGTTGACCAAAGGGAAGCCCCGACGATGATACGATGTCATTCTCCGGCGCACAGAAACTGATCTGAAGTTGCACTCCAAAGTCACTCGCCTCTTGGAACACTTGGACAGGGCCACTTAGGTCGAGGAGGTGCACCTGAGGCAGGACAATGAAAATGACGCGCGATTTTTTCATACACCGTTAGACACCTGAAAACTAGCGGTAGATGGAATTTCATCTAAGACAATGTAGTGACATTTTGGGACACGACATATTCAAGGATTTTCGGCCGTCAGAGGCGCAAAACTTGAGGGTGACGGACAAAAAAGGCGGTGGATTGCCAAAATAATCTCGTTTGTGCGTCAATAGTTGGCGTAGTACATTTCCCATTGATCTTAACAAATAGAATGCATCGAAAATTGGCGATTGTTGTGTTATTGTGGTTTGCCTTCGCCGCTGCGGCGGTTCAAGGTCAAAACCAAAAGCGCGCCCGCGACTACGGCGTAGTGATTGGTATTTTGCCGACGGGTAAAAACAATGCCATCACCGACGTGGAAGGGGTGAGGGTAGGGCACACCACGCTGGTAGTCGGCGATAGTATTCGCACAGGAGTCACGGCCATCGTGCCGCACGGAGGAAGCATCTTCAAGGAGAAAGTCCCTGCCGCCATTCATGTAGGTAATGGTTTTGGAAAACTTGCAGGATACACGCAAGTACGTGAGTTGGGCAACATCGAAACGCCAGTTGTGCTGACGAACACACTCAGCGTGGCGACCGCCGTAGACGCGTTGATTGGATACACACTTACGCAACCCGGGAATGAACAAGTGCGGTCCGTCAATAGCGTGGTGGGCGAGACCAACGACGGTTACTTGAATGACATCCGCGGACGGCATGTGAGAACGGTCGACGTCACCTCGGCTATCGAACATGCAACCGGTGGTCGCGTCGCCGAGGGCAACGTGGGAGCAGGAACGGGTACCATCTGTTTTGGATTCAAAGGTGGCATCGGTACTTCTTCGAGGGTGTTACCAAAAACCGCGGGTGGTTATACGGTGGGTGTTCTCGTGCAGACCAACTTCGGCGGCGTGCTAGAAATCGCCGGTGTCCCGATTGACAAGGAACTCGGCCGGGTGCCATATCAAGAGCCCGCAAAGGCTGACGGTTCTTGTATGATAGTCGTCATCACCGATGCGCCAGTCGATGCGCGCAACCTCGAACGAGTCGCGAAACGCGCCATGATGGGACTTGCCAAAACCGGGGGTATCGCATCTAACGGCAGTGGCGACTACGTGATTGCGATGTCGGTTGCGAAGGAAAACCTTGTGTCGGACAAAGGGACGAGTTTTTACAAAAGCGAAGTTCTTACCAACGACGCCATGACTCCATTGTTTCTCGCCACCATCGAGGCAACTGAAGAGGCGATCATCAATTCTCTGTTTGCTGCTCAAACTATGACGGCGAAAGGTGAGAAAAGAATTGAAGCGCTGCCGATTCCGAAGGTACTTGAGATCATGAAGAAGTACGGTCGAATCAAGTAGTTCGATTTAGAGAAATTCAAGTAACTTCATGAAGCCCCGACTTCCATGAAATACACTCTTCTGGCGCTTGCTCTCAGTTTCTCTTTAGGAGTTCATGCACAGGGCCCGCGTTTTAAAGTCGCGGCGTTCTATTCTACGAATGGCGAGATCGATCACGTCAATTTTGCGAAGGATGCATTGCAATTCTTCGAAGTCGTAGCAGCTGAACAGCAGTTCACATTCGACGCCACGCGCGATTGGACCAACCTCAATGACGACTACCTGTCGAACTATGATGTGGTCATGTGGTTGAATGATTTTCCCAAGACAGATGAGCAAAGGGCGGCGTTCGAGAGATTCATTGCGAGAGGTGGTGCCTGGTATGGATGCCACGTGTCGGCCTTCAACTTGCCCGACTCACCATGGAAGTGGTTCCATGAATTCTTAGGTGGAGCGTACTTCAAGACGAACAACTGGCCGCCACAACCCGCAACGGTAGTGGTGGAAGACCGACAACACCCAACGACACGACGACTTCCTCGGATTTTCGAGTCTCCCACCGGAGAATGGTATCAATGGAAGCCGAGTCCCCGCGAAAACAAGGATGTGAAAGTGCTTGCGTCACTGGCCCCTGACAATTACCCATTAGGCACCAAGACGAAAATTCGAGAAGGCGATACACCCGTTATTTGGACAAACACGAAGTATAGAATGTTGTACATGAACATGGGTCATAGCAGCAAGATCTTCACGAATGCCGATCAGAATGTTTTTTTTGTAGACGCGCTCCTATGGCTCGGCAAGGTCCCACTCATGACAAAGAAATCGAACAAGTAACATGAGGTTGACGCTGATCGTTGGGTTTGTTTTGCTCTCGAAGGCTTTTGTTTCCGCACAGGTCCCCGATTTCAAGGTACTGGCGTTTTACAACCCTGCGTCTGATCCCGAGCATGTTGCGTTTGCAAAAGAGACCCGGGTTTGGATGGAGCGTGTCGCCGATGAAAGGAATTTTACCTTCGATGTCACAGTCGATCCGAGCAATCTCAACGATCGGTTGTTAAAGAACTACCGGTTGGTCATGTGGTTGACCGACATACCTACTGATGCCGATCAACGCCGTGCGTTCGAAAAATTCATCGATAGTGGTGGCCGTTGGTTAGGTTTTCATCGATCACTTGAGACTGGGAAAATACCCTGGCCATGGTTTGAATCATTTTCTGGCGCGTCGCCAACTTCGAATTCAAGCTGGCCACCGGTTCCTATTCGGGTCGTGGCGGGCGAATCGAAAGATGAGATATTGAACGGCTCGCCTGTGGCAGTGACGATGCCAGCCAACGAATGGTTGCAGTGGTCAACGCATCCCAACCGAATTGACGTCATCTGGTCGGTTGATTCCAATGAGTTCCCCTTTGGTATGATTCGGACGATCTCCAAAGGGCCCGTGCCCGTACTGTGGACGAATACACAGCAGAACATGGTCTACTTTAACTTGGGCCACGACCCAAAATCAATTTCCGACTTCTTCGTCAATCGAGTGATTGAGAACGCCGTGGTGTGGTTAGGCAACGGAAAGACGCCACGCGAGATTTGGAAAACGCATCCTTCAAATTTGCCAACGATGGTTTTCGTGGAGGGAGGTTCGTTCGTGATGGGCGATCGCAATGGCGAAAAAGACGAGCAACCGGAACACAAGGTTGAGTTGTCTTCATTCTACATTGGAAGAACCGAAGTCACCAGGGCCCAGTGGCGTGCGTATTGTCAGGCAACAGGACGCTCGATGCCAGAACGAGCCTGGTTCAAACAAGATGAAGATCATCCCGTGATCAATATCAGTTGGGATCAAGCCGTTGCCTATTGTGTTTGGTTGAGTGAGCAAACTGGAAAGAAATATCGACTTCCAACTGAAGCGGAATGGGAGTTTGCCGCGCGTGGGGGAATTAAATCCAATGGGTATGCGTATAGTGGAGGAGTAGCACCCGATAGCGTCGGTTGGGTCGGTAGGAAGACAGAGGGAACGCAACCCGTTGCTAAAAAGAAACCGAACGAATTGGGCATCTTCGACATGACTGGCAACGTGTGGGAATGGTGCAGCGATTGGTACGATCCTGTTTATTACCAGAGCGCGTCATCGTCGAATCCACAAGGACCAGTTCAAGGAAAGTTCTTCACGTTTCGCGGTGGTGCGTGGGACATCGGGGCGCGCAATTCCCGCGTTACTTATCGGAATCCACTGGCGCCAACATCGCGCAATCACAACAAAGGATTCCGAGTTGCTAGCGAGCCTTGATGGGGACCCAAATCTTTCGATAAAAACGAGGGTAGTCCTCCTCTTTCTGCGGCGCTGGGAATTCATCGAACCATACTAGCTCGCGATAAGTGTACTTTGAGTTCTCAAGCCAGTAGTTCATAAACCACAGCATGTTCTCCTGCACTTCGTTGATCGGCTGTCGACTTTCAAAACACGCGAACTTCCCTTTGGCCACATGAAATACTCGCCCTTCAAACTTGTCTGGCACCGCCCCGGTTACTTCAACACCTGCATAGTAATTCCTAGGATCGTACGGGTAGTGAAAGGTGACGTGCGTTCCGATCCCCATGTTGCGTGTACCTGCAGAAATATGATTGACATCGCACAGCGTCCTAACGGATTCGAACTCTTGGTGCAATTTCGGATTGGCAATTCCAGTCACGCTGTAAAGCAACGTCATGTCCGGATGGTACACGATGCTCACCTCTAGCTTGGGTGGCTGATAGATTGTTATTCGTAACGTCGACGGCTCCTTCTGGAATTCTTGCGGTGACACACCGTACCATTTGGAGAATGCACGACTAAATGCAGACAAGGAAGAGAATCCGCAATCGGACGCAACCTCGGACAGTGACGAATGAAGACCGGAACGGATCAAGTGCGCCGCACGTTCCAGGCGCGTCCGAGTCAAGTGCTCGAGGGGCGTCACACCCGTTTCGTGCTTAAAGAGGCGGTGCAAATGAAAGGGCGACAATTCAACGTGTCGCGCGATCACTTCTAACGTCAGCTTCTCTCGGTGCCGACGTTTTATCAAGTCGTAAACTTGTTCAACACGCTTGTCCATCAAGTAATGTCACCCAACAGGGTTGCAGCCCGTTTTTTTAGTCTATTGCCCACGTAAATATACGTGACAGCAGTTTGGATAAAGATCACAGAAAGCGCCACCGTTGCTAACATCTTGAAGTCATTGAGTGGCGGAACGGGTGCTTTGATCAGCATGACACCGAACATGTTGCAGATAATCGAGTTGAAAAAATACCCGACCACACTTCCCACCCCAATGGAAAGAAGGGTCACCACCAGGTACTCGCCATGAAAGGATCGAATGATCTGTCGGTTTGTGGATCCAATTGACTTGAGGATTCCAATTTCGCGCGACCGTTCGTTAATGGTTAGACCAAGCACGATCGCCAACCCGATCATCGCGATGATCACCGTCGCCAATCCGACTACTTCAATCACTAGGTACATCGGTGCGAGATGATTTTGCAGGGCGAGCAGCAGGCGGTTGATGTCGGAAACTTGACGCACGGAGATGCCATGTTGATTGAATGTTTCATCCAAGATCCGAGTTGCCTCGGAAGTTGAGAAACCGTCGCGAAGCCGAACCGCGATTTCCGACCAGGTCAGATTCTTCCTCGATGAAAAAACATAGAAACCGGGGTGCGAAATGTCTTTGATTACACCGGCGTAGACAAACGAAGCGTGTGTACCGTCTGGAAACTTTAACTTCAGGCGACTTCCGATGGGCGTCTCGGTAAAGTCGGTTGCCATTTGTTGGTTGGTGTACAAACAGCTATCGCATCCTGATTGAAATGTCCCTTGTGTCATTCGATTGGCGTCGAAGTGATAACCCTCTTCATACGTTCGCAGTACTGTTCCCTGTTCGTTTGCTTGTTGTGATGTTTGATAGCGAACTGATTTAGTCTGCACATGAGAAGTTGCTTCGACCCACGGCAGGCTGTCTAGAAATGTTGGAACCTCCGAGGAGCTTTGTTTCAACGATACAGTTATGGGATAAAAGGCGTCGCCGGCATACCGATTAAAGTCCTCACGCAACGAATGCTTCAGGTTGATCCCCGTCGTGTACAACGCAATGCCAGCAACCAAGAGCACGAATAGCAAGATCGTTCGTTGTCGACTTCGAAATAGATTGTTGATCGTGTACTTCGCCGGAGTTGACTGGATGCTCACCTGCGTGAGGCGGAACAGCCCCCGGAAACCGGATTGAAAAATATGGTTGAGCGCATGTCGCACACTGGTCTGCGTCACATGAATCAATGGGATTAAAATGAACAACAACGGGATAGCCAACGTGGCGATCGCCACTATGATATGGATTAGGATAGGGAGAGGAGCTGTGATTTGATCGAAGTTCTGGATGAACGCAATTGCTTTATCGTACAGCTTGGCTGTTTGATAACCACCATACAAACCTGCGGCAGCACCGGTTCCGATGATGATCAAAAGGGTGGTCGCATAAGCCCCGATCAACATAGATGTCGTTGCACCCATTGCCTTCATGACTCCAACCTGTGTGATTTGAGGGTAGAGCCAGGTAACTACAATAAGAGATAGAAGGATCAATCCCAAAAGTGACACCACACCACCGAAGATCCATTGCAAAAATGCGATCCCGTCGACGATCCCTTGGTGAGGGTGCTCCCCTGGAGGAGGGACGGTGACAGCGCATGACGCACCTGTCGCTTCGACGGTCGTCTTCAATTCGTTCGCGACCAATTGCAGTTGTTCTTTCGTCATCGAGCTTCGACAATCTATGATGTAGCGTGCACCACCTTGCCTGAGGGAGTCGGGGAGTTCCGACAGGGGTAGATATCCGTAGAGCGACTGCTCCATTTGCGACGGCGCTTGACCCGGATCGAACACGCTGCCACCAAATGGAAATGACACTCGTTGTGTGTCGTTGAATCGAAGTGTGACTGAATCCGGCGTGTCTTGGAGGAACATCATCCCGCTTCGTTCCACGCCAAGTCCGCGTTCGGCGTCCATCTTGAATTTGCTGATCCGAGGGGAAGAAGGATTCTCGACTGCAAAAAGCTGGATGAACATCCAGTTTCCGGATGCGTTGCGAATGCGAGCGGCGAGGGCCTCGCGTCGTTCCACATCTTCGACCGCTGGATGTTGATTGATAAGTCGAGCGATTGCAGTCGACGTGTCATTGGTTTGCAGCACTAGATCTGCGGGATTCGTGGCACGAAAGTTCACTTCGAAGTCGCGCTCGGTCATCCAGTAGCCATACATCATAGTGCTGATGCCCCACGCGGAGATGAGTGCAGCAAGCCAGCACAAGAATACTTTGCCTTTGGTATGACGCAGGCCTTTCAACAGCGCCGCGAGGATGGTCTTCATGGTGTGGAAGTTTAAGAAAAAAGTTGGCCGTCGCGTACCCGAATCACTCGGTCGAATTGCGTTTCACGATTTTGCTCGTGGGTTACGACCACCAAGACTTTACCCTGTGCTTTCAATTGGCGGAACAAGAGGTATACCTGGTCACTCGTGGCACTGTCGAGATTCCCGGTGGGTTCATCGGCGAGGATGATGGCGGGGTCGTTGGCCAGCGCGCGTGCAATGGCAACGCGTTGACCTTCGCCACCAGAAAGTTCGTGTGGAAATTTGGGAGCCTTGTCTGCAAGGCCCACGTCTTCGAGCAACTTCAGCGCACGTTCCTTTCGTAACGATTTCGCGATGACGCCCACGAGGTCCATGGGAAACAACACATTGTCCAGCGCACTTAGGGTTGGGATCAGCTGGTAGCCTTGGAAGACGATTCCCACGGCACGCCCACGCCAGGTGGAGAGCTGACTCTCGTTGAGCTGTTGGAGGTTCACGCCCGCAATCTCGAGAACACCCGACTCCGGCCGATCGATGCCCGAGATCACATTGAGCAGGGTAGACTTGCCGCTTCCCGACTTACCAATAACCACGACGCTTTCGCCTTTGGCGATCGTCAGGTTGACATCGACGAGCGCTCGAACGTCGCCAGCTGTGCCTTTATAGGTTTTGTTTACTTGTTGGAGGTTGATCATAACGCGTCGCAGGCTTGATGGGCGCGACGTGTTCAAATAACGCAAGGCACCGTGAGAGTGATTTCACAAATCTTGCGGTCATTTTTCATGGCCACCACATTAGTGGTAGCTGTCGATCTTCTTTTTCACAAAAGTTTTGAATTCGGCGGGCGCGACCACCGTGATCTCGTCGATTAGCCCTAAAACGAATCTCCCAATGCCTTCGAAGTTGTGGACCGGACCGTGGAACTGGTAGCCATCTTCGATTTTCTCGGTGTAAGGGATCGACAGGGGATGTTCTTCGCGCAACAGCAAGTAGCCACGCATTTTCATTCGAAGCGTGATCCATGTATTTTGACTGCCGCTCATGCCGAAGACGTCCGTGTTCTTTTTCTGATGGAGCGACTCGTGCACGAATGGTTTTTCGGTCCGAATGATTTCCCCGATGCGGTCTATCTTAAACTGCTTGCAAAGCCTATCTTTTGTGTCGAGGGCGATGATGGTTTGGTAGTTGTCGCCGAACTCGATGGGCTCAACTAGCCGGTCGGTGATCTCGCTGCTGTTGGCAGAATGGTAGTTCTGAAGAACCACTTGCTTTTTTTCCTTGATGGCTTCTGAGATCACTTCGACCAGCTTGCCACGTCGAGCGTTCACGATCAGATTGGGCACTTTATCCAACTCCGAATTGAGCGAGAGTTTTTTGAGGAGCAAGGCTTTCAGTGGATTATTATCAACTTCTGATTGGATCAACTTCTTGATGAGCTTCATTTCGTCGAGCGTGAACTCACTGTTGCCCAACTCGTCGCCGGAGCTGTGAATGAAGTATTTACCATCGAAGTCTTTTTCGATCAACAACTCGAGTTCTTCCAGCAGTCGGATGTATCTATAGATGGTGCGTTCACTCGTATCGAAGCGCTCGGCCAGACTCTTGATTGTCCATCTCCCGGTCTTGAGTACAGAAATGATTTGGAACAACCGCAGCAGCTTGGTTTGAGGAATAATCGAGTCTGCTTTGCGGGTGGGTTTTCTAGGCATGATAAACTGGGCTGGCGGACAAAATTGGCAACTTTTGTTCGAATTTACGATTCTCGGGGTAGCCGCCGGAGACTTGATACAGTTGAGAACCAGTTGAAAAAATCATGTCATTAAGTTAAGAGAGGAAACATGATTCGGGTTAACAACAAGATTTCTGGTTGGTCGTGAGGTTGTTGCTGGTTCCGCCAGTTGAGCATTCAATGTCGTTGAATTAAGGGGGAACACAAGTATCCTGGGTTGATAATAAGATTTCTGATTGGCCGTGGCGCTATGCAGGTTCCTGCCAGTTGAACATTATGAAATTGATAATTGGTTCTTTTTGTATTCCGTTCGAGGCCTGAAAATATCCAAGAAACAATGTCAAAATATCTAATGAACGCTTTAATTCAACGACTTTGGTTGAGCATTATCAAATCCATGTCGTTGAGTTAAGGTCACGGCGACCGCAAGAGCCCCTGATCACCTTCGCCAAACGGCTACGGCGATCAATGCCCACCTACGCCTAAGGGCTACGGCGAGCAACGAAAGGGGCGAGATATCCTCCTTTAACGCTTTTGTACTCCGTCCGAAGCTGGAAAGCACTCAAGAACCAATTATTTCCAAATCTCGAGTACCCACACCGCTCCTTTTGACACTGTTTGTCAAAAACACATGCTTATTTCACCATCATGAAACACGCTGAGGAGATGGTCACCACGATAAAGTGTCCCCACTGTGGGAACAAATTTTCGCCCGAGGTCGCACTGGAACACGATATCCGGGTGGAGTTGGAGCGTGAATTTGCTGCCAAGATGGAGCAAAGGTCACGTGAATTGGAGCAAAGTGTCAGGAAAGCCGAAGAAGAAAAATACAAGTCACGTGTGCAGCTCTTGGAGGCTGACCGAGCCAAACTTCGGGAGCTCGAAGAGCGGGCTTTGGCTGTCGAAGAAAGGGAGCGTTCGCTTGTTGAGAGAGAGGAGAAAGCGGACCTCGAGATGCGTCGTCGCCTGCTAGAGCGCGAAAAACTCCTGCGCGAAGAAGCTGAACGCAAGGCGATGGAGAGAGTGCAACTCGACAATCGCGAGAAAGAACTGGAGTTGGCCCAGGAAAAGGAGCGGCTCAGGCTCACGTACCGGAAGCACATCAACGAAAGTGTCGAGAAAGCCCGGGAAGAGGAGCGCATGAAAATGGCGGAAGTTCAAAAGAAGCTCGATGACCAGGCCAAGTTGATCAACGAAATGAAACGCCGTGCCGAACAAGGAAGCATGCAAGCACAAGGCGAAGTGCAGGAACTGGCTCTCGAAGAATACTTACGTCAGCAGTTCGTCCGCGATGGCGTAGAAGAAGTTGCGAAAGGCAAACGTGGTGGCGATTGCATCCACATCGTGTACGACGCATACGGCCATGTATGTGGGAAGGTCCTTTATGAAAGTAAGCGCACCAAAACATTTAGTGGCGACTGGATTGCTAAGTTAAAAGAAGATATGCGCTTGACCCAAGCCGACCTCGGGGTCATCGTCACAGAAGTGCTGCCGACTCACATGACACACTTCGGACTCGTGGACGGTATTTGGGTTTGTACGTTCGCCGAATTCAAGGCGCTGGCCTTCTTATTTCGCGAGTCTCTATGTCGTGTAGGAGAAGTGCGCACCGCCCAAGTTAACAAAGGCGACAAGATGCAAATGCTTTACGATTACCTCACCAGTATCGAGTTCCGCCAAAAGATCGAGGCCATCGTCGAGAGCTTCACACAGATGCAAGAAGACCTGTCGCGCGAAAAGCGGCAGTCCACCGCACTCTGGGCGCGCCGAGAAAAGCAAATCCTGAAAGTCTTGGAGAGTACCTCGTCATTATATGGCGAGAATTTGGTACTCCAAAAATGAAAGTGTTGGGATCAGACCTTTAATCGATTCGGGGTTGGGCTATGGTTGTGTGCTCAACTCCGTTTTGATTCTTTCCAACAACCAAACCTCAGCAAGCTCCAGGCTGTCAAAAACTTCGATCGTAAAGCCACGCTTTCGCGAAACTTCCTTCCAAAAGCTGGCGAACTCCATATCCTTCCTTTCAAAGGCGGCCGCAACCGTGATGTGACGAAGCTCAGGTTGATTCACTTCGTAGTTTTTAACGATGTTGTAAGCATCGCCCATGTACACATTAATCTCTAGCTTTCGATAGTCCACCAGCATGTATCGACGGTCCGCCTCTTTCGCCTTTGCCACAATTTTCGCCGCTGTGTCGGCCATCATGAGCAAGTTGTCACGACGGCCATGGCCCGTCACCAACAAGTATTTTTCCTTTACCTCGAATGTGGCCAACGGCTGTTCCATGAGGGAAGTGTGAGACCATTCCTACGAGCGGCCCCGTTGTATAAACTCTTTCTTTCGTTTAAAGTTCAAATGACGCTCCTCAAAGAAGAGCGCCCCGGAAAGATGAATAATTTAATGAATTTTTAGTCGCGGAGGCTCACCGTCCCCTTGAAGTCGCGATTGGTGAACGTGACGTGATAGAAATACACTCCCGCCGGCTCTCGCGACCCCAACCAACGGAAATTGCGGTCGCTGCTCTGGAAAACCAACGTTCCCCAACGGTTGTATATCCTGATATGTTGAAACACACCCCGGCAGTTGTCGGGCGGAAGGATGTTTTCGATGTCTCCATTTTCATTACGCCATTCCATCGAATAATAGTCGTTCACCCCATCTCCGTTGGGCGTAAACACGTTGGCTGGTTCAGTCAGGAAGTTCCCACTCTCGGGATCTTTCACCGTCACGTTCACGCGAACGGTATCAACGACGGCCGTCACACAGCGATCGTCTTTGTAAATAAAGTCGAAGTGAAAATCTTGGTGGTAAGTGTCGCCCGTAAACAGCGAACAAGTGGGCGACCAGCGCAATGTTGTCGATACCGGGCTTTGCCCCGCGGCGGACGCAAACGCCCAACCTTCGGGCACTTGATCGCCTCCAATGGTTAACAAATCAATCGACAAGTTATCCTTAGGGTTGACGTCTACATCGCTCGCTGTCAATTGAAGTTGCAGTTCTTTATTGGGCGCCATCGTGGCGTGCCCATCCACAAACGTGACCATGGGATTCAGGTTTTGAATCGAAAGGTCAGGTGGGTGATTGATCGGTTTCAAAACTTTCACCTTCACAACAAGTGAGTCCAACTGTCGAACGCGGCATTTCCCCGTGCTATCCACCACGATAAATCCGATGTTGAATTCACTCTTCTTGGCAAGGTCGAACTTGTCGCACGCCAAATCCCAGTTGAATTCCGACGTGGCCGTGGCAATGCCACTCGTTTTAGGGAAACTCATCCCATACGTCGAGCCTTTAAAACCATCTGGAACCATTCGCACCGTCACAGATCTTCGATCGAGCAAGTCCGTACCTGTCACTTTAAATTTGAGAGACTCATAAATGTGTTTCTCGATAGGGCCAACTACAACTTCTTCCGGATCCGGCGTTAAGTCGGTATCAATAATGGGATCCGCATTAGGAGGAAGGTCTACGCGAAGCTGAAAGGTTGCCGTGTCCGGCGGGTTCACATTACAAACATCCTGGTCATCGACGAGCAACCGAAGGTTAAAATCGGTTCGCTTAGTGAAATCGTAGATGTCGCAGAAGGCGTTCCAAGTTAGATTCCCTTTCAAAATACCGTTTTGATTTGACGTAATGTCCGTTGTCATCCCCGACTTCGAGAGGACGAAGCCATCGGTCAACGCAAAGAATAAGAGCTCATCACCTTCCGCATCATGTGCTTCGAATGGCCAAGTCATTTGATCGCCCTCGGTTAGTGTGGCACTCACTTTTCCTGCAGGGATCACAAATTTTGCAGGTTCGTTATGGGGAGGTTCCACCGCGACCTGAACCTTCAAGGTGTCCGATAGTGGTAGCGCACACGCGTCGTCAAATGCAATTACTCCGATTTGATAAGGCCCGCCTCGAAAGAACGGACATTGTGGAAAACAGATGTTAAATTCAATGGTGCCTGTACCGTGAATGATCCCAGTGCTTTCAGCAGGAAGCAACGCAGATAGGTCAGGGTTCTTGAAGTTTAATGGAACAACCTTCAAACGAATAAATTCTTCGAAGTTGTCGGAAGCGCGATTCGCGTCCGGGTCGGAAATACTCACCTTGATGCAACGTTGATCATCAGAAACTGAGTTCGCGAAACTGACGCTCAGCTGGTTTCGTGTAAACGTCGTACCATTTAATGGTTTGCCCGAAATTTCCGGAGGGGCAGACAAACGACAGTCTGTCACCAACATTTGAAAGTCGCGCCTTACTTCACCAATCTTGATTTTGTTTCGATACTCTTCCACCTTTACCGCGAACACATAAAGTCCCTGCGACCTTGGCGTGACGCGAAGGAAGCCTGCGTTGCTTATGTTCAAGTCTGGATAGTTGGGAGCTTTCGGTGTGCCGTTGACGATTCGATCGAGCCCAAAACCTTGAAGCCAATTCACAAGCGGATAAGGCTGTGGTGTCGGCGGAGGTACCGGTGTAACGGTGACCGTACTAAGTGGAGTTACAAGCGTGTACGCGAGTGAGTCACCATCATCATCTACTCCAGCGAAGTCGACGTAGTACGGTTTGGTGGGACATGCGTAATCATTCAATGCCGGGAAATTTCTGGGAGATGAGTTCACAAACGGTTTCCCATCGAGCGTTACCGGTGGAAACTCCAAGTAAAAAGTTTGACCAGCACCAATTCCTCCGTGATCCGGATCTTGGCTGAAGATGTTGAGGATCGAATAGTTCCGGCAACAACGTGCCCATGTGATGTAATATCCTAATGGGTCGCTGAATTGATCGGCTCCCAAAGTAACGGTAGCCGTATAGATGATTTTATCTGTGATGATCTCACCACTTGAACACGATGGTTGGGTGTAAGGCACCCGTGTTTTTCGAAGCCAAGGTAACACCACGCTTCGCATCTGCACGTTGTCCGACTTTCGAAAGATGAATACTTGAATTTGAGGTTCCTCTGCCTGAGGATTCCGGTTTGGATTGTGTGCGACGTCGAAATAGTAGATGAGGTTGATTCGATAAGTAAATCCCTCGATATGTAAAAGTTCGATCTCACCACCAACGATGTGGGAGGCCGAAAGAGGGAAGGCGACGAGGATCAACCAAAAGAACGCGACTTTCTTCATCATGTTACAGACTCACCCACCCGTTATTAGTCCTCGAACGCACCATCACCAAGGTTGAAATTTAGCAAAAGGACGCCACCTCGAAAACCCCCCAAGATTCTTGAATTTGGTTGAAGAATCCGGGTTAAAAATTGAAATTTGCGACCCCATGAAGAAAGGCGACATTTTAGAAGGAATCACTATTGGAAGCATGGCTGCCGAGGGTAAGTGCGTTTCAAGGCTCGATGGTCAGGTAATATTTATCGAAGGTGGCGCCCCCGGCGATATTGTCGATGTCGAACTCACGAAAATCAAGAAGCAATTCCTCGAAGGTCGTGTGAGCCGCATCATTCAATTTTCACCCTCACGCCAGCAACCTTTCTGCTCACACTTCGGCACGTGCGGCGGTTGTTCATGGCAACATATCGACTATTCAGCTCAACTTGAGTATAAACAGCAACAAGTCGTCGACAACCTTGAACGTTTAGGTGGACTTCAATTGCCCAAGATCAACAACATTTTGGGGTCCAGCCAAACACGCCACTACCGCAATAAGCTAGACTTTACATTCAGCGCGAACCGTTGGCTAACGAAGGACGAAATGACTCGCGGAATGGCCTTTGGTGAACCTGCGTTGGGATATCATATCCCGCGCATGTACGACAAGGTTTTCGACGTGCACCAATGCCATCTGCAACCCGACCCTTCAAACGAAATTCGCTTGGCAGTGAAGCAATTTTGCGCCGAGCATGAAATCCCATTCTTCGACCTTCGAAAACAAATCGGTTTCCTACGCACACTTACCATTAGGACTACGGGCGACGGCTCCGAAGTGATGGTGATCTTGCAGGTCACGTACGATAAGATGGAATGGACCGGTGCCATCCTCGAACACCTTGAAAGCAAGTTTCCGCAAATCACTTCTTTTCAATTCGTGGTGAACGGAAAACGAAATGATACCTTCGCCGATCTCGATATTCAATACTGGAAGGGTAAACCATTTATCACGGAAAAGATGAATCGACCCGGCCACGATCGCACATTGCAATTTCGAGTGGGGCCGAAGTCGTTTTATCAAACCAATTCACGGCAAGCTCAACGGTTGTATGAAATTGCATGGGAGTACGCGCAACTTCAAGGAAACGAAGTCGTGTACGACTTGTATACCGGCACGGGCACCATCGCATGTTTTGTGGCCGCTCATGCCCAGAAAGTAGTCGGACTTGAATACGTGGCTGCCGCAGTCGAAGATGCGAAAGTCAACGCGGCCCTCAACGATATTCACAACACATCTTTTTTCGCAGGTGATATCAAGGACTTGCTGGACGACACCTTCCTCGACACGCATGGTCGTCCAGATGTTGTCATTACCGACCCACCACGTGCGGGCATGCATGAACACGTTACGCGCATGCTCCTGAAGGCAGCACCCCAAAGAATCGTCTACGTGAGCTGCAACCCAGCAACCCAAGCTCGCGACTTGGCGATCTTAAGCGAGGCCTACGAAATCACGAAAGTGCAACCTGTCGACATGTTTCCCCATACCGTGCATGTGGAGAATGTGGTCGCCCTCGAAAGGAGAAAGTAAGCTACCCCTCTTCTCGCCGAACCCATTTTCACCGGTTTGTTTTCTGCTTATCTTTAATAGAGATGAAGTGGATCAAACGAGTTGGGATTGTCGTTGGCTTGATCGTCGTCCTCTTCTCGGTGGGACTAGCACTGGTTTACTTTTACAAGAAAGAAATTCTTGCGGAAGTCAGCGCCCAGCTCAAGTCTGCCGTCCATGCCGAAGTGGTCGTGGGCGACGTGGATATTACGCTCTTCGAAGAGTTTCCAAATTTCACCCTTCGCCTCGACGACGTATTTGTACGCGACACGTCCGCACGCCCGGGCGACCCCGAGCTATTTAAGACTCGAACCATTCTACTCAACCTTCGCACGTACAAACTTTTCTTTAAAGAAGTCGAATTCAAGAATGTCGAGATCCACGATGGCGATGTATTCATCTTTCGAAATACTTTGGGACACTCGAACCTGGATGCCTTTAGGAGGCAGGACACCACGCAAACAACCTCGGACTCTACTCAGACCTTTCAACTGACGCATGAAAAGATCCGCTTTGAGAATGTCCGTTTCTCTTATCACGATTCGCTCCGAAATAAGTTCATCGAGTTTCGACTCGCAGAAGTGAACAGCGAGGTAACGCACGACTCGGTGGGCCTCACGTGTAAACTTCAAGGAGCGATTGATTTCGGTCAACTGACGTTCAATGTCACTCGAGGATCTTTCTTGAAAGATCAGGCAACCGAGGTAGACCTGTCTTTTAGATACAGCCGTGATTCGGCCAAGTTAGTGTTGCATCCGTCATCACTGGCACTGAAGGAGTCTCGACTTGAGTTGAAAGGCATGTTCGATTTTTCAGAAAACCGCACTGCGACGCTGGACATTTCGTCCAACAACTTGGTTTACATGGAAGGATTATCGGTGTTGCCTTCTACCATGCGTACAAATTTGTCGTCGCTGGCATTGGAGCAGCCATTTGGGATCGACGTACACCTGGAGACTCCCCTGCAGCCCGGTTCTCAGCCATTTGTGCGCATCAACTTCGACCTTCGCCACAATACCTTCAAGAGCAAGCCAGTCACGATTACCGATCTATCGCTCAAGGGAATCATGACAAACCAAGATGACCCCGCCCTTCCCTTCGGCAATTTAAATTCGACGGTTCGACTGCATGAGGTTGAGGGTAAGGTGGATGAACTCCCCTTCGAAGCGGAGGCTGTTTTGTCAAATTTTGACCATCTCGACCTGGAGATCTTTTCCAAGCATCGCCTCTCGCTCCCAGACCTCAATCGTGAAGTTGATACCACGATGATCAAGTTTAATGGAGGGTTGTTCACTTCTGAGTTCCATTACAAAGGAAGTCTGAACGAATATTTCGACGAACTGACCGGGACTTATACCGGTACACTGGAAGGAAAAGCACACATCGAAGACGGCACGGTGACGCTCATCGCGCGGCAATTAAAATTCTCCCGGATATCCACCGATGTGCGTTTCAATAAGGATACCGTTTGGATCGATCGATTTAACGCTTCGTCCTCGACGAGTTCAGCCAAAGTTTCTGGAATGATCATCAATTTCGTCCCGTTCTTTACACCACCTTCCAAGAAAGGTTTTGTGCGACTTCGAATCTCGTCGCCAAACATCGATATGGCTAATTTCTTGGTGAAGAAGACAGCCAAGAAGAAAAGTGCCAAGGAGCTGAAGAAGGATCGTCAACGCGTATCCGAGGTGGTCGACAAGATGTTTACGATGCTCGAGTTCGACGTCGATGTGGCGATTGACAAGTTCAAGAATAAACAGTTTCAGGCGACTGCACTCAAAGGCAAACTGCGATTGAAAGGGAATACGCTGGAAGGAAAAGACATGAAGATGACTTTTGGCGGAGGCAAGCTGAACTTGTCGGCCACGATGAAAGAATTGAATAAGCCAATTAACCCACTGGCTGTGAAAGCAGTTGCTTCAGGCATCGCGGTAAAGAAGCTTTTTCAAGCGTTCAACAACTTTGGCTTGACGTCGGTGACCGATCAGAATTTAGAAGGGACAATTAGTTTCGACACGCGCCTCCGAATCCGGGTCGACGACGACTTCAACTTGTTAATGCCTTCCCTTTCTGGCGACGTCAACTTAAGCCTGCGGGATGGGAGATTGATCAACGTTGATGCGATTCACAATATGAGTAGCTTTCTCTTCAAGCGCCGCGACTTCGACGATGTGAAGTTTGCAGAAATCAAGGCGAAGGTTGGGTACGCGCACCGCGACCTGGACATCAGTCGGATGGAAGTGCAGTCAAGTGTGTTGTCGTTTTTTGTGGAGGGTCGGTATAGCCTTGACAATCGCACAGAGCTGCAGATCCAACTCCCCCTCAGCAATTTGCGTAAGCGCGATAAGACCTTTGTACCTAAGAATGTGGGCGTCGACGCGAAAGTAGGGCCAAGCGTTTTCCTTTTAGCCAAAACCGACGAAAAAGGAAAAACAGAATTAAACTATTTGAAATTGAGAATTAAGAATTAGGAATCTAGAATTTCGGTGAGTTAAAACTACGTCTTCCCACCAAAATTCCGACCGTAGCCAAAATTCTTAATTCTCAATTCTCAATTCTCAGTTTTCCCTTTTCTTCCCATTGCCAGCTTCACCGCTTCGAACGCGTTCACCAAGCCACCGGTATTGCTGAGATCGGAAAGTTGAGTCATGCCGCCGCCGCCTGGTTTTTCAACTTTGAGTCCGTCGAAACGACGGCTTGATTGGCGAATGATGTCTTTGACTTCAGTTGCCGTTAATTCAGGGAAATACGACATCAACATCGCCGCTATGCCCGTCACGACGGGAGCCGCCATACTCGTTCCCTGTTCATCTTTGTAGGTGTTGCCCGGGGTAGTCGAGTAAATGTCGACACCGGGTGCAAACACATCCACGTTTTTCTTGCCATAGTTTGAGAAAGTTGCTACGAAGTCCGAACCTGTACCCGCAGACGACGCACCAATTTCCATCCAGGTTTTTGCATCCTTTCCATCGAGGTACTGCCGGCGAGGAAAGTTGTCTTCTTTGTCAATGTCTTCACCGTCGTTGCCCGCGGCGTGGATGAGCAACACACCTTTTTTCTCAGCGTATTTCACTGCTTTATCGACCGCTTCTTTTTCGGGTGAGAACGACTTCCCGAAACTCATGTTGATGATGTTCGCGCCATTGTCGACAGCGTAGATGATTGCGTTGGCGACATCTTTGTCGCGCTCGTCTCCGTTGGGAACTGCGCGGACCGACATGATCTTTACATGATCAGCAATTCCTTTGATGCCGATGTTGTTGGCACGACTGGCCGCCACAATCCCAGCCACGTGAGTGCCATGCAATGCATCGGGACCGGTAACATCATTATTACCATAACCTTTTTCGTACAGGTCTGTATAATGGTCGCCAACGATCTGACGAGAATCATATTCCTCGTTGTAGCCATACTTTACAATCACACGGTAATAGTCGTACGCTTCTTTCAGATCGGCAGCAGATCCTTCGATCGTAGAACCAGGAGGGAAGTTCTTTAGCTTCGACGTGATATACCCCTTCGCAAAAATGAAGATTGGCTCGGCGGGTGAGTATGCCATCAGTTGATCCATCGTCAAACTGTCCGATTTCAAAACGTACTTCAATGTGTCAACACTTCGCGAGAAGTTGAGGTACAAGCTTGAAAGTTGGTCGAACGTGCGCTCATTTTTCTCTTTTAGCTTTTTGAACTTGTCAGCGACCTTCAAATACTTCTCGTATTCTTCTTTCTGTTTCTTAGGAACCTTGCCGTCAACGACGTTCGCAAATTTGTCGCGAAGGCGTATGTACTCGCGTGTGAGCTCGTAGGAGTCTTGGGCAACGTTGGTTCCATCCTTGCCTCCAATAAAGTTCCACCCGTGTATGTCGTCGATATAACCATTGTGGTCGTCGTCAATTCCGTTGCCAGGGATTTCCTTTTCGTTGGTCCAGATCACATCCTTCAAATCCTCGTGATTGATATCCACCCCCGAGTCGATGATGGCGACGATGATGGTACGGGCGGGTTGGTTTTTCAACAGGGTTTCGTAAGTTTTTTCGACACTCACGCCCTGCACATGATCTGCTTCAGGGTCGAGTAAAAACCAGTCGCGAGGTACGGAAGATTGGGCCCAAGAATCAAAGGAGTGAACGAGTAAGATTGCGAGGCATATCAGCCACCGGAACGCCATTTTCTGCATCGTTTTTCAAATTTGCCCAATATAGGCAAAGCACATTCCAGTTGGGTTTTCGGAGCGTTTGCCGGCGCACGACGGGGTAGAAATACCGCAATCCGACCTGGGTTTTCGTGAAAAAAATCGAATTTCTTACCTCAGTTGGTTGGTTGCACGCACTAAACGGTGGGCTCACCACGCGTGCCGGATATTTACACCCGGAACAACCACAGTAGACCATGATCCAGTTTTGCCTCCTCGCCGTCGTTGCTTTTTTCACGTTGTTTTTTACCATGGTTGCAAAGCTCAACGCCCACGACCAGAATCATACGATCGCATAACTGGGGAAGTGTTGTTCGCGCCTTCTGCGCCAAGATCCTAAAGCAAGTTTTTGTTAAAGTCGGGCAAACTCTTAGTTTTGCAGCCCCTTACCTTGTTTCGACGAGGTGTTGACATGCCCAGGTGGTGAAATTGGTAGACACGCTACTTTGAGGGGGTAGTGCCGCAAGGTGTGCTGGTTCGAGTCCAGTCCTGGGCACCAAGGTTTTTCGGTAAGTTATTATCCCTGACGTCCAAAGCACTAGCAAGGACGGCATCGATCACACAGGTTCTCCTGAAATCGCTGCACCAAAGCCGAAGTGGTGAAATTGGTAGACACGCACGTTTCAGGGGCGTGTGCCGCAAGGTGTGAGGGTTCGAGTCCCTCCTTCGGCACCAAAAAAAGAACCGTTGGAAGTACCAGCGGTTCTTTTGTTTTTACGCGAGCCGAAGATGGGACTTGAACCCACGACCTACGGTTTACGAAACCGTTGCTCTACCAGCTGAGCTACTTCGGCAACTCATTCGCAACGCAAATTATCAACAAGGTCGAATCCACCTGCATCGCGGGCGTCAAAAGTAATACATCTGCGCCTTACGAGCGTTCAGAAGTTCCACGCGTTCTCGTATATTTCGAGGTCTATGCTCTCAAAAAAGTGCAAATATGCAATCCACGCCCTTGTGTACCTGGCGGAAAGGTATCAAGATGGGCCCGTTCATATCCAAGAAATCGCCGAACACGAACACATCCCTAAGAAGTTCCTCGAGGCGATCTTGCTCGAACTTCGTAACGCCAAGATCCTCCACAGCAAGAAAGGCAAAGGCGGGGGCTATTACCTCTATAAAAACCCGGAAGACGTTCGGCTGATCGACGTCGTCCGCCTCATGGACGGCGCCATCGCGATGCTCCCCTGCGTATCCCTCAACTACTATGAACCTTGCGAAGAATGCCGCGATGAGAAAACGTGCGGTATCCGAGACACTTTCCTAAGCGTTCGCGACGAAACCCTGAAAATCCTCACGGAAAGCACCCTCGACAAGATCGTGAAACGACAACGCGAACTCGGCCGCCCCGTCTTTCCCCTCAAGCCCCACTGAAAACCCAAAAAAGTATTTCCTAGTTATCCGATAGAAAATATATATTTGTCGGTACTGGAAGGGGGCCGCACGTCGCGCCCATCGAAAAACGCAATACGACCAAAACGAATAACGATTTATGGCAATCAGACTAGGAGATGTCGCTCCCGACTTCGAAGCGGAGACATCAGAAGGCAAAATTCAGTTTCATAAGTGGCTCGGCGAAGGCTGGGGCGTACTTTTCTCACATCCCGCCGATTTCACACCCGTGTGTACAACAGAGCTTGGCGCCGTTGCAAAACTTCGCGGCGAATTTGACAAGCGAAATACAAAGGTGGTCGCACTGAGTGTCGACCCTCTCTCGTCGCACCAACAGTGGATTGGCGACATCAACGAGACACAACATACGCAAGTGAACTTCCCTTTGATTGCCGACCCTGAATTCAAAGTGGCGAAAATGTATGACATGGTTCACCCCGAGGTATCCGACAAATTCACGGTACGTTCGGTGTACGTAATCGGACCCGACAAAAAAGTAAAGCTCACGATTACCTATCCTGCCTCGACAGGTCGCAACTTCGACGAGATCTTGCGTGTGATCGACAGCTTGCAACTGACGGCCAAGTACTCTGTCGCCACACCGGCCAACTGGAAGAATGGCGAAGATGTGATCATCACCATGGCTGTGAAAGATGAAGATATCCCAGCTAAGTTTCCAAAAGGTCACAAGCGAATCAAACCTTACTTGCGCACGACGCCGCAACCCAACGTTTGATTTGCAATTGCACACCAACAAAAAAGGTCGCTCGTTCTTACGTGCGACCTTTTCTTTTTTCAGAAGAGTCTTCCGAAATGCCAACGCCGATAATGGTGCCACCGACAACTTTTTGAAGAGAATAGGTGTCTATGTGGTCACTTATGTGCCAAACCAAGCGATGATTTCAATTTCGTATTTTTGCAACGCTACAGACAGCCACTAAATGAAGATCAAGGAAAAACCGATGGCAGAAATGCCGGTGATGAGGGAAGACGAAGGCGTGTTTCTTTTTTATCCCAACGTACCAGAGCAAGCTGTCGAAGAAGTGACGAAGGTATTGCACTCCCGTTGGATTGGTCAGGGACCGCGTGTGGCGGAGTTCGAGAAAGAATTTACACAACGCTTTGGTGGCGACGGTCAATCGCTCGCCGTCGGGTCTGGCACGGACGCATTGCACCTAGCATACATCCTTGCAGGTCTACAACCCGGCGACGAGGTCATCACACCTGTTTTTACTTGCACCGCGACGACCATTCCGTTTTTGTACATGGGCGTTCGTTTCAAGTTCGCCGATGTTGATCCCGAGACATTAAACATCAGTATCAAACACGTTCGTGAACTGGTGAGCGAGAAAACCAAGGCGATCGTGTGTGTGCACTACGGCGGCCTTCCCTGCGACATGAAAGAGTTGATGGAGATCGCTGCCGAGTACGGCATTCCTATCATTGAAGACGCCGCACACGCACTCGGTGCAACTTACCAAGGTAAGCCCATAGGTTCCGTTTCTGATTTCACGATGTTCTCGTTTCAAGCGATCAAGCACATCACGACCGGCGATGGTGGTATGCTCGTCGTGAAAGATAAAAACCTTGTTCCGAAGGGCGAGCGCGTGCGCTGGTTTGGAATCGACCGCTCGAATAAGCAAAAGGGCACTTGGGAAAATGACATCTGGGAAGTTGGGTACAAGTACCAAATGACTGACATTGCCGCGGCGATGGGCCTCGCAGGCTTGCGCATCTTCGATGACACGTTAGCGTATCGTCAAAAGCTATTTGAAATCTATAAACGTGAACTGAAAAACGTTGCAGGTCTGAAATTAATCGGCACCGACTACACCGACCGGACACATGCCGCGTGGTTGTGCACAGCCATCGTCGAAAACCGGATTGACTTCATGAACTACTTGCGCGAGCACAAGATCGAGTCGGGACAAATCCACTATCGAAACGACCGTTATTCTATTCTCGGAGGCCGCCGCGACGACCTTCCTATGATGGACATGATCGAAGACAAATACATTGTATTGCCTTTGAACAATCACCTCACCACAGCACAGATCGAGTACGTGTGCGCTACGATTAAGAAGGGATGGTGATGATAATTTAGAATTTAGAATTTTGAATTGAGAATAGTCGGTTATCCCATTGTCTGCCGCGAGGTTCATGCACTTCAACTATTCGAAACGCCGAACCGCAATTCTAAATTTCAAATTCTAAATTCTAAATTCTGCAAGGTTGGTTATCCCAAGACCTGCCGCGAGGTTCATGCACTTCTTATCTGTTCGAAGCACCACAATTCTAAATTTCAAATTCTAAGTTCTGAATTCTAAATTCTGCATTATCTTCTTGATTTTGTCTCTCAGCAGCTTCGATCGGAACTCCTTCATGTTTGGTTCGGGTGTAGGGCCTTGGAAAGTGCTACCTAAGCGAAGGTAATATTCGAAGAATGTTGATTTCGAGAGGTTCCATTTGCTGAGAAACTGCTTGTTGCCATCGTTCTTCTTCACGCGGGCGGTACTCTTCGAACCGAAGTGGTATACCCGCGAAGCACTCAAGCCTTTAAAGTAGCGCACGCCGCAATGCCACAGTTTCATCATCATATCCGGGTCCGATGCCATCCCGGGAGTGAATTCGACACTCAGTCCACCGATTAGATCCCAGACGTGTTTGTGGATGGCCATCGGGTACCAATTGCCACCGTTCCAATCATGAAATGGAAACGTGGTGTATTCACGTAAGAACCGCGCTTCGTCGAATGTCTGTACTGTTTTACCGAAATCTTTATTGGCGATAATGCTATCGTATTGACTTGGGCTGTGTTCGATCATCGTGCCAGTAATGCAAAAGTACTCGTCGGGGTGTTTCTTGATCTCTTCTATGATGGGAGTGTCCCACCCCGGCGCATAGTAGTAGTCATCATCGGATAGTAACAAGTATTTTGAAGTTGCGAGCGATGCGGGCCCGTTGAAGCCGTAGCAGACACCGGCGTTGCCTTTGGAATGCGTATGGCTAAGTCCCTGCGCACGAACCCACTCAAGGGTTCCGTCATTTCCCTCATTCACGTGGACAACAATTTCATGTGGGTGTGCAGAATTCTTCCGGATGCTGGACACGCAGCATTGGAGATAGGGGAGGTTGTTCCACGACGGAATGAGGATCGAAAATACTGGCTGAACTTGAGGAGCAACAGGGTGGAAAGTCAGTTTTGGGACCATAGGTGGGCAAGTTAGTGAAACGGTCCGTTTGGGAAACGCGACACCTCGACAGGCAATTTTGCAGGTTCGCTCGATCCCTCGAACCCTGCGCGGCAGATGTCCCGTAATTTGACACAGCTTCCGTTTAGCAACAAAGAGTAGGGGTAAGAGCGCCCTGGGTTGTTCTAAGGGGAAAATGTACCATCATGGAAAAGTATTTCAATTCCAACACGACATCGACCGTTTACCAGCATCGGTTTACCGTCGCACTTAATAACTTTGAGCGCTATGTGCACGAAGAGCGGCTGCATCGCCGCTTGGAACGTGCCCGTCAAAAAAGGAAGATATGACGAATCGTTTTGCAATTCTTGGTGGCGGAATCGGTGGGTTGTCGTTGGCCATCGCGCTCACCCGCCGTGGGCACGACGTGATCGTATACGAAGCCGCCCCTCAATGGAAACCTCTCGGTGCCGGACTTGGACTGGCGGGCAACGCAATCAAAGCGTTCCGAGAAATTGGAATCGACCAAGAGGTGCTGGCGATGAGCCGCGTGCTGAAGAAAGTAGTGGTCCGAAGCCAAAAAGGGCGAGCTCTGATGGCGACAGATTCCCAGGAAATCAGCCGTCGCTTTGGAGTGGTAAACAACTTCACAATTCATCGTGCGGACCTTCATCAAGTGCTCACCAGCCAGCTTGCGCCGAATACCGTGCAACTAGGAAAAGCTTGCGTCGACATAGAACAGGATAATCGCGGGGTGAAGATCTACTTCAAAGATGGAACCCATGTCGACCACGACTTCGCGATCGCCGCCGATGGTATCCATTCCCCAGTTCGTAAGAAGTTCGTGCCTCATTCCAAGACACGTTATGCCGGTTACACTTGTTGGCGAGGTGTGACAGACCAAATTCCTGATGGGCTCGACATGGATGAAACTTCCGAAACTTGGGGTCCCGGCTGCCGAATGGGAATCGTACCGATGACCCAGAATCGAGTGTATTGGTTTGCTTGTGTTAACGCGTCGGAAAATAACAGCACGATGAAGTCGCTTTCACCATCGGAGTTGTTGCTGTTCTTCAGAGGTTTCCATGCACCCGTTCCGGAGCTCATTCGCAGCACCTCTGCTAGCGCAATCATCTGGAACGACATCATCGACCTGGAGCCGCTCACGAAGTTTGCTTTTGGCCGTGTAGTGTTAATGGGCGACGCGGCTCATGCCACGACACCCAACATGGGACAAGGTGCCTGCATGGCCATTGAAGACGCCGTCGTGTTGGCAAACAGCATCGACGCGTGCTCGGATCCTGTCGAAGCTTTCAACGTATTCGAGCAAAAGCGAATATTGCGGACGACAAAAGTTGTGAACGACTCGTGGCAAATTGGTAAGATGGCCCAGTGGGACAACCCATTATTAACTGGGATTCGAAACTTCGCCCTGCCTTTCATTCCGCAGTCCGTGACCGACAAGCAATTCAGATTTATCTACGACGTTTCCCTCGCATGATTTCTCGGAACGAACCCCAGTGGAAGAGATTCAAGTACACCGTCGGGTTGCCGCTCGCTGGCTCTTGCGTAGCGTACACCATTCGTGCGGCGTCTGGATTGTTCTCAACGGAAATCAATTTCATTTTATTCGTTGTCTTTTTCCTCTTCATGACCGTGTTGGTCGAAAGCATCTACCAGTTCAACAACTTACTCAACCGGATTCTTCCATACAAGGAACAGGTTGCACCGCGAATCATCGTTCAACTTGCGATGGGTGCCATTTGGTCGCTCCTGTTGCGGCTCTTGCTGTATGAACTTGGAGAACCCTACTTAGGCATCAAACTCGACGGCATGTTTCTCGCGGCTACCTGGTTCTTGTACATCCTTGCGTCGATCATTGTCAACGGTGTTTTTATCACACAGCACTTCATCGACGAGTGGAAACAATCTCTCGTAAAGGCAGCCCAGTTGGAAAGGGAAAAGAGTCAAGTTCAGTTCGACAATCTGAAGAATCAGTTAAATCCTCATTTCCTCTTCAATGCGCTGACTTCCCTCAACAGCCTGATTTACGAAAATCAAGGACTGGCGTCGCAGTTTCTCCAACACTTGTCGAAAGTGTATCGATACGTATTGCAAAATAAGGACAAGAACTTTGTCGCACTGCAGACCGAGTTAGACTTTATCCAGAATTACGTCTTCCTTTTGCGCACCCGTTTCGAGCACGCCCTTACCGTCACCTTTGCAATCCACGATTCCGTTCGCGATAAAGCGATTGTCCCCGTCACGCTCCAGATCCTGATCGAGAACGCGCTCAAGCACAACGTGGTGGACAAAGATCGACCCCTGTCAATCAAGATTGAAACGGTAGATGATTATCTCGTGGTAAGTAATAATTTGCAGGTCAGAAAACTAGTGGAGACATCCAATAAGCAAGGTCTCGACAACCTGCGGTCGTTGTACTCATTTTTGACAGATCGTCCAGTCAAAGTCGTTGCCGATGACGTGAGCTTTGCGGTGAGTGTGCCATTGGTATAAAACAAACTTATGCACTACAGGACAGCGGAAATTTCGGACATCCCCAAGATCGTTAAGTTGTACAAGGCTGTGGCCAAAACCCCAGGGCTGTTGGCCCGCAGCGAGGAGGAGGTCACAGTTGACTATGTGTCTGACTTCGTTGGGAAGAGCCTGGCGAGTGGCCTGATTATCGTCGGGGAAGACGAGCAGAATCCCGATCAGTTGGTAGCGGAGGTACATGGATATCCGGGCGAATTGGATGTGTTCCGTCACGTCATGGGCGACATCACCTTCCTCGTTCACCCCGACCATCAGGGCAAGGGTATCGGCCGTACCATCTTTACGATCTTCTTGGATGAAATTGCAAACAACCGTCCCGACATCGGTAAAGTGGAGCTGATTACCGGTGAGTCGAACCGGAAAGCCATCGGACTTTACCAGTCGCTTGGATTTTTGATTGAAGGACGAATGGAAATGCGCTTTCGAAACCCAGTGGGAACCTTTGAGGCCGACATTCCAATGGGTTGGGTAAATCCTGGATTCGAGTTCGATGGAGATATTCCAAGGCTCAAAAATTAAGAATTGGGAATTTGGAATTTAGAATTATGGTATGAACCTCTTGATCATCGAAGACGAGCCGTTGGTGGCGAAGGACCTGCTGAAGGTGATCGGGCGTGTGGCGCCGGGCGCTCATGTAAAAGGTGTCGTGTCGAGTGTAGCGGAGGCGCATCGATGGTTGGACGCCAACCCGGTGCCCGACTTGGTCTTATCTGACATCCAGTTGTCGGATGGTATTAGCTTCGAAATCTTCGAGTCACGGAAGATGTGGTGCCCAGTCATTTTCACGACGGCCTACGATGAGTACGCGATCCGGGCGTTCAAACTCAACAGCATCGACTACCTGCTAAAGCCCATCGACGAGAATGAGTTGTCAGCTGCCCTAGCTAAGTTTCGAAATATTATCACACCGGATACTGTCGCGGATCAAGTGAAAACGCTGATCGGAAACTGGGGGAAGGATCAAAAAAAATATAAAGAAAGGTTCCTATCGATTCAACGGAACGCACTCGTTCCAATCAACCAAAAAGATATTGGCTACTTCCACAAGGAGGAACTGATCTTCATCCATACCATGGGCAACGAGCGCATGATTAGTGAGCACCAAACTTTGGATGAAATCGAGTCTTTGATCGACCCTTCGGTATTTTTTCGGGTCAACCGGCAGTTCATTGTGCACATGCAGACGGTCGCACGCATTCGAACGACGCACAAAGGCCTCACCGTGCAGTTGGTAGCGCCGTTCAATTTCGAGTTGGATATTAGCCGGGAGAAAGCGACGGCGTTCAAAGATTGGCTGGCGTAAACGGAGCCTACACCTCCATCACGTCGTACACGACAACCCTATCCCACAACATCGAATGTTCTTTGATGAATTGTTGATGGATCGGATGATCCTGGTAGATCTTTTGGTCCTCGACATTATCGAAGTACATCAATTCTGACACGGCGTAGCTATTGTCGACCACATCACGCTTTTCGGTGCTCGCGGGAACACCCACGTGGAGTTGACGGATTGTTTCAATTTTTGCAAGGCTCTTAACGCCGGCGACGAGCTTATCGCGGTCGGCAGTCGAGTTGGGATTCTTCAACCAGAAGAATACGTGGTGAACGAGACGGGGAGGATTTTTTTTCATGGCAATGGCTGGAACGGTTGCGGCGCCCAAAGTTACTAAAGTAGCGGTGGCAACAAATTCACGTCGGGTTACTTTCGACATATCAATTAATTGAATGGTCAAGATAGGCATTTGAACAGGATCACAAAAGGAATCAACCGACGTCCACAACAATCGATTTCGTTTCGACCGTTCCTATGCAGGCAACTCGTCGAGTAAGTTCTGGATGTAGCGTCGCTCGATTTCGTGTGGGCCGAGAGACAGCGCACGGGTGTAGTGCTCACGCGTGGAGGCCACATCTCCCATGATGCGATACACGCGCCCAAGTGCTAAGTGATACAAGTAGTGTCGTTGCAAGAACGCCATCTCACCGATTTTGCGAAGGCGGTGCAATGCCGTTAGGGTGTCACCGGCATACAACAACGCGACTGCTTGATTCATGCGCACGAAGGGAGAGTCCTGGATTTGCAACAACCGATCGTACACCTGCGCAATTCGTTTCCAATCGGTTTCTGCAAACGAAGGTGCCGACACGTGCAACCAGGCAATCACTGCTTCTAAGTGATAGGAAGTTGCCTCGTCGCCCGAGAGTGACATGTGATGCACTCCGACTTGAATCAGGGCGCGATTCCAAAGGCTTCGATCTTGGTGTTCCAATTCGATGATATCACCAGAAGGTGTGAAGCGTGCTTCGAAACGCGAAAGGTTGAACAACATCAATGCGACCAGCGCATGTGTTTCCGGTCGACCGAGCGGAGGTGTCTCCGCCATCGCAAGTGCCAAGGCAAGTGCGTCTTCGCACAACTGTAGGTTTAGGATGGATCGCCCGGTCGAAGTTTTGTAGCCTTCTGCAAAAAGTAGGTAGACGACTTGATGCAGCGTCTGAACTTGTGATGGGGTGGCGAGTGTGAGATCGGACTGAAACTCGATCCGCTCCCGAACAATCGTATCGCGCATTCGCAAGAGCGTCTTGGTGATCGTGTCGGACGGACTTCCCAAGATATTGGCAATTTGTTCAATGCGAAATCCACCTACGTAGCGAAGGGCAAAGATGACTTGGTTCTTCGCGCTAAAATGCGGATGGGCACAAGCCAACAGCATCTTCAGTTGATCATCGCCACCGTCGTGGAACACTGGATCCAACTCGACGACCGATGTTTGATCATCAAGGGGAACTTGTTGGTTTTTTCTTACCTGACGAATTTTGTTCAGGGCAATGTTTCGACACACGCGATACAGCCATGCCTCAGGATTCGACGGTAACTCTTGATCCCATTTTTCTGCTGCAACCGCGAATGCTTCTTGCACGATATCTTCAGCAGTGGCAAGGTCTCGCAGTCCGGTATACCTCGCCAACGAAATAACCATTTTCGAAAAGTTGTTCTTATAAATGGATTGAATCGCCTGCGAGGAGGTCATGCCTCAAAGGTCGCGAAAATCCGTTAGGCAAAGTCGAGTATGGGTCGAACTTCAATCTTGATGTGTCCGTTTTGGACGAGTGGACAAGCCATCGCGAGCTCCGCAGCTTGATCGATACTCTCAGCTTTGACCAAAGTGAATCCCGTAACGCCCTCCTTGGCTTCGATGTATGGTCCGTCACTCACAACTTTTTTGCTGGTGGCGAGCCGTATTTCATTTTCGAGCGGATCACCTTGAATGAAGTTTCCAGTTTTCGTGAGCTCTTCCACCCACCTCACCATCACCTGGATTTCTTGTTGCATCTGTTCGGGCGTGAGAAGTTCCGTCCGGCGGAGATCTTCTCTAATTAGAAGTAAGAATCTTTTCATAATTGCTCATTTTTCGCTTAATGATTGTCATAATAGGTATGATCTTTGACCACTTTACCGTTTTGGACGGTGAGAACGGTGCAGATCGCAAGTTGAAATGCCTGGCCATCAGTCGTTCCTGTCGAGACAAACTCGATCACCACTTGATTTCCCGATGCAAAGATGTTCCGGATGTCGTCGTGGATATCTGGCACCGATTTATAGAAATCAGTCATCCCGGCTTTTCCCTTTCTGACTCCTTCAAACGATGGATCGATCATTTCGACGTCATCCGCGTACAGTGATTCCATCTTTTTCCAATCATGGGCGTTGAAGGCTTCAAAAACAGCGTGGGCAAGCCTTAGCGCTTCGTCCCCTCGGTCTGCCTCAGCGCAGGCACCGAACAGCAATAGAATGCTGAATATATATCTCCTCATAAGGTTTTTTTCGATATAGTACCGGTCGCCACCCGAACATGGACACTCGGTCTCGATTTTTTTCAAAAGAGATCCAGTTGGTCGGTGGTTAAAGGTTTTCGCGACCGTTCTGAAGTTTGACCAAAGTTGGAGACTGAGACGCCGAGGAGTCGAATGTTCATGTCTTGAGGATCGGTATCGAGCAGAAGTTGATGCGCGATTTTGGCGATTTGATCGATGTCGTCGGTACTTTCGTCCAACGACTTGCTGCGTGTGATCTGTCGGAAGTCGCTGTATTTGATCTTGACGGTGATGGTTCGACCTTTCAAGCGGTAGTTCTGGAGCCTGTCGTGGACCACCGAAGTAAGCTTGTCGATTTCATGCAGCATTTCCTTGGGGTCGTTCAAGTCGTGAGGAAATGTGTCTTCGGCCCCTACCGATTTTGTTTCTCGATCGGGAATGACTTCGCGGTCGTCGTTGCCTCGAACGATCTTGTAAAAGAAACGACCGCTCTTTCCGAACCTTCGGACCAACTCGGCTTCGGTAAGTTTTTTTAAATCGGCGCCGGTGAGGATCCCCATTTTCTTCATTTTTTCGGCTGTCACTTTTCCAATGCCATGAAATTTGGTGACCGGAAGCCTTTCCATGAACTTTTCGATTTTCGACGGGCCAATGAACGTCAGTCCATCGGGTTTATTCAGGTCGGACGCTATCTTGGCGACGAACTTATTGATGGAGACTCCGGCGGATGCGGTCAAATTCAACTCGTCGCGAATGGCCTTCTTGATGAGTTTAGCAATTTCGATCGCCGAGCCGATATTTTGTTTATCGGTCGTGACGTCGAGGTACGCGTTGAATCGCGGTCGAAGGAAAATTGCGTGCTTGCAGAGTTGTTGCGCTTTCTTCGAACTCATCGCAGAGTGGATTCCGAACTTTCGAGCCTCATAGCTCGCGGTTGCTACGACACCGCCTCTCCCTTCCGGCGATCCGCCCACCACCACCGGTTTTCCGCGGTATTCTGGGTGGTCGCGTTGCTCAATGGAAGCATAAAAGGCATCCATGTCGATATGTATGATTTTGCGCACACCCATCCCCGAAATTTAACGGCATTTTTTGTAAGTCATTGATGGAGGGAAGCTACCGCTCATCAGGAACTTGAACTGAATGACGGTCAAGTGGGCAGAAGTGTTAATTTTGTAACTGTGCGTAAACAATTGGTGAAATTCGTCTGGCTATTCCTGGGAGCGGCGCTGCTGTTCAACCAGATCGGGATTAACTTCCTGCACGATCGCCACGATGCGCATGCCGAACTTACGGCGATCCAGAAATCACACACGGTGTTGGTGGCGCACGGCGACCACTGCCCTGTTTGTTCGCTGGAGACTTTATTCGTCGGAATTCTCCCGGTTCAAACAGAACTCTCGCTCGCTCCTTCACGGTGTTGCTTTCAAAGGAGTTTTTCAGTCGAGCCATTTGATAATTTCGTTGCCCTCCAGCATGGTCGCGGCCCGCCTTCCGTGGCGTAGTGTCATCCCCCTATAGTCAAATCGAATGATGTAGTGACCCGCATCATTATCTATTACATTCTTATCAACACAAAATGAAAGCAATCAACCGAGTATTGTCATATATATTTTTTTTGGGAATCATGGCTACGTTGTCGAACTGTGGACCCGACGCGCCGCAAAAGGAGGATGTTCCTGAAGTGATCACCACGGCCAAGTTGACGTTTACTCCTTCCACGGGTTCGCCCGTAATCGTCACGGCAACCGATCCCGACGCCGACGGTGTGCAGAGCATCAAGGTCGATGGCCCGATTAATCTCTTGAAGAACACTGAATATGTTCTTTCGATTACATTGTTAAACGAGTTGGCCAAGCCGACAGACGACGCGTATGAGGTGTCGAAGGAGGTGTTGGCCGAGGGCGATGAGCACATGTTCTTCTTCAGCTGGACCAAGAGTGCATTTGCTAACCCTTCCGGGGACGGCAACATCGATTCGCGCGTTGATCCTGTGAGGTATGTAGGAGGGACTGGATCGCTGGATGGCGGAAACCTGCCACTTGGCTTGACCACCACTTGGTTGACGACGGATGTAATCACTTCTAGTGCCAATTTCAGGGTGCTATTGAAGCATCAACCGGCGTTGAAGTCGGCGACATCGACGAGTAACGACGGCGAAACGGACCTCGACATCACGTTCGTGTTAAATGTGAACTAAGTTATTGGAAACCTTGCGCGTCGAGAATCGCGCAAGGTTATCACACCAACTCTTTCCTGTAAATCACAACAGCGGCTCCCGATTCGCGCACGACTCCGATCGTGGCGGATATGTGTTCCATCTTCTCCCGATAAGGGGCTACCATCCCCACTCGGCGGTTGAGTTGGTCATCGCTTACGTTCGTGTGATTGTCTTTAATGCGGAAGATAAGTTGACGCCGCTCCACAGCGATGGTGAGCGTAATACCAGTAGCCTTAGCTTTCGTGACACATTCCGACAACATCTCGTGGGTTACTTGAAAGAGGATGAGCCGCTCGAGCGCCGTAAGTTCCGCGTTCGGAAGACGATCAGGCACCACAATCATGTAGTTCACCCCACTCTTTTGAAAGTACGCTTGCGTGCGTTCCCGTAAGAATGCTATGAAAGATTCTACCAGGCGATTATTCGGATCCAGCAACCAGATCACGTCGCCCATATTTCGGGTCATCCATTCCCCGAGTTGGCGTATTTCGCGCGATTTATCGACCAAGTCTACATGAAGGGAATGTTCGATTTCACCAGCTGCAAAAGCTAACTCATTGAGATTGCGTGTCAGCAAGTCGTTCACTTCATGATTGATCAGTTGAAAGTCCTCTTGCGCTTTGCTAATCCGAAGTCTTTCAGCTGCGAGTTCGCGAGAAACCGCCACCGCGCGTCGCTGAAAGTAAAAGACAAAAAGAGTCAAGCTAATCACCAAGAATACCAGCACCAATGCGACGGAGTAGAATGTGAGCCGAATGTCATCGCGTTCAATCAGTCGAAGGAGGCGATCCGTTCTAACTTGTGTGTGTTTGCCCTCGGCAGTCACCAAATCCCTGTCTTTTTGTTCTAACTCACGGCTGAACTTCTCTTCGAGTGAGTCTACAGCCCGTTGTTGTTGCGTGAGTCTGAGCGAGTCGAATGCTTCGTGCATCGCTTGCAAACTTAAAATTGCATTGCGGTAATCCTTTTGACTGTTGTAGACGGCTGCCAGCTTTTGGTTTGCTTGCCCGATAGCGGCGAAGTCGTGGTTTTGCTTTCCACGCTCCAATGCTTGTCGGTAAAAGTCGCGGGCACTTGGAAGTTTTTTGGCAACCACCGAGTAGTCTCCCAGAGCAAGTAGGCTACGAATGGCGCCCGTGGTGTTTCGAGTCGCTTGGTAAATAGCGAGCGCCTTTTGTTGTGAAGTGACCGCGTCCTTGTACCGCGCATCGGACGCTTGCGCAAGGGCAGTACGATACCAGCTGTCGGCAACGCCTACGCTGTCATGTACCGTTTGAAACACGGTTGCCGCCTGGTTCAGGAGGAGCTC
This sequence comes from Cyclobacteriaceae bacterium, assembly GCA_044226945.1. Classification (GTDB taxonomy): domain Bacteria; phylum Bacteroidota; class Bacteroidia; order Cytophagales; family Cyclobacteriaceae; genus ELB16-189. The sequence goes on from JBGAGB010000004.1 coordinate 126,750, forward strand.
CGCGGTATCATACTTTTTTAGTTGGGTCGACACGATGCCGCCCAGCAAGAGCAAGTGCGCCCTTTCGTGGGGCGGTACCCCCGGCGTCTTGAGGCCAGCTCGAACAACCGCCAGCGATTTTGTGCCCGACAAATGACGGGCAGAGTCAAGCCAGCGAGTCTGTGCGCGTGCCGATGGCCCCCAAGTCACCCAGAGAGTGACAAGGACCGGTATATAAATCAGTGGCTTGAAAATTTTCACGGTCTTTGAGCGTGGCAATGCGAAAGAACACGATCGGCGACTTTGATCCAAGGGCCGACCGCGCAGGGTAAACGATCAGTGATTAATATTGCAGATAGAAAACCCCCGTTCTGGAAATCAATTACGTTATTTTCTAGATTGAGTCTCCCAAAGTGCATGTTTGTTGACGTTCGTTGTCCGGAAAATTTGACCCCCGCCGAGTTGGATTTTTACCTCGAAAAGGGATGGTTTCGCATGGGACAGACGGTTTTTACCACGAACTGGCTCAATTTCAGGGACACTTTCTACAGCGCCATTTGGTTGCGGGTCCGCCTGAACGACTATATACCAGACAGCACCCAAAAGAAACTGCTTCAACGGAATTCTCGATTCCAGGTGGAAGTTCGACCCGCATCGGTGACCCCAGAGAAGGAGGTGCTGTATCTCCGATATAAGCAGTCAGTTCCCTTCGAAGCATCTATGTCGCTGCAGGCGTTGCTGTTCGGCAACCACGAGCGAAATATCTTCAACTCGTTCGAGGTGGTTGTGTACGATGGTCCCAAGTTGATCGGTGTTGGATTCTTCGACCTCGGGCGCGATAGTGCCATGGGGATTTCGTCGATATACGATCCGGAGTATAAGAAGTACAGCATCGGGAAGTACCTCATTTACCAAAAAATGCAGTACTGCCTGCAGCAAGGGCTGTCGTATTTCTATCCGGGCTACTTCGTCCCTGGCTACCCGGCTTTCGACTACAAACTCAGCATAGGTACACCTCAGATTGAATACCTCGAGTTAAGCACAGATCGCTGGCGACCGTTGTCGGAATATTCTGCCACGTTGGTACCCATCGACGTGATGCGGCGCAAGTTGATTGAATTGCGACAGTGGCTGATCAAGTGCTCCGTTGACAGCGAGGTGCTCTTCTACGACTACTTCTATGCCAACCAGACACCCGAGTTGAGCGGTGCAGAACTGTTTGACTTTCCCATTTTCCTCACCACTCCTTCGTTGATGAATAGTTGGACCATGATCACGTATGATGTGCGCATGGATCACTTCCAAATGCTGAAGAGTTATCCAGTACTCACGCCACCGTCGCCAAGCCAGGCACCGGGTTATTTTTCAGAATACGTGCTCAAGGTGGAAGACGTCGTTTTTAGCACGCCAAACATGAAAGAGATGGCGACTGCGCTCATTGCCGTGAACGCACCAATGTCTGAGTGAGGTGGTCTTATTGAATCGACAACCGTGTGGGTGTGTCGACGCCTGCTACGATTGACCGCGCCCCGAGTGCGATCGCCCGAATAGCTGCTGCCATGTTTGCAATGTCCAGCGTGGCAACTTCGTCGTCGACAGTATGGTAATATGGATCTTTGTCTATTTGATCGGTCGAAATGCTGTGAGCGGGAACACCTTTCGCGGCGAGTCGCGCATTGTCCGAACGAAAGAAAAGATGTTGCTCAGGATATGGATCGGGGCGGAAGCTGAATTTCGTGCCCGCCACATTGCGCTGGAGGATCTTTCCAAAGTCGCTCAATTCGAAACCCGTGATGAACGCCGTATTTTGTCCCCACTTCGAGGGTTTGCCAATCATTTCGATGTTGAACATGGCAATCACGGATGCCGGATCGAATTGCGTCGTGAAATATTGAGATCCAAAACCGCCCACTTCTTCTGCCGTGAAGGCGACAAAGATTAACGTGCGGGCGTTGTTGTTCATTGCCTTGAAATACTTGGCGAGGGCAATAACTGCAGTGGTCCCAGAAGCATCGTCGTCAGCACCATTGGCGATGGAGTCACCGGCGATTGGCGCAATGGTGCCGATGTGATCGTAGTGCGCTGAAAAGATTACATACTCATCGGCCTTCACTTTGCCTGGTAGCACCCCGACGACATTGAACATTTTTTGACCTGGGTAGTCATCAGGAACAAATTCTTGCCTGAACGATTTCGTTCCTTTCAACGGCTTGAGTCCGATCTTTTTAAACTGGTGTTCAATGTAATTTCCTGCCTTTTTGATGTCGGTTGCCTTGAGAGCTTCGCGACCATTCATGTCATCGGCGGCGAGTGTTGTTACAAGACTGCGCACATAGTCCTCGGAGATTACCCGTTCGATATTTTGAGCAGGAGCCGAAGAAACGAGGCAAATGGTCAGGTAGGTAAGGGTGACAATGCTTTTCATGATGGGAGGTTAACGACCAACCGGCCGTCGAAGTTGCCCACCCTGAAATTACACTGGCTTTTCGATGGTCGGTAGTAATTCAACTCCCGATAACCGATATATTTTCGGCTCTATTACCCTAAAACTATGAAGAAGCAATACTGGATGGGGGTTGCCCTCGCGTGGGCGCTTACGTCCGCTTTTGGCCAAGTCGAAAAAATCGACACGGCGATGATTTCGAAAATTAAGAAGGAAGGCCTTGAGCGATCGCAAGTGCTCGCCATCGCGGGACAACTGACCGACATCCACGGCCCTCGATTGACAAACTCGCCGAACTACGGCAGCGCGGCGACTTATACGAAAAATACGCTCGCTTCATGGGGCCTGACCCATGTGGCTTTCGATACCTGGGATGAAGAATTCGGGCGTGGCTGGTCACTGAAGAAATTCCACCTTCAATCCCTCGGCCCCATCCCGTTTCCGGTGATCGCACACCCGAAAGCGTGGACTTCGGGGATCAGCGGTACGATACGCACCGATGCGATCTACTTCGATGTGGAGAAGCTCGCGGACCTCGACCAATACAAAGGCAAGCTGAAAGGGAAAATCGTGCTCATGGGAGCACCTGTCCCAGTGAAGCCTGGTTTTAAAGCTGACGCCTCTCGCTTGAGTGATTCGAGCTTGCTGGTCATGGCCAACGCAGGTTTGCAAAACACACCCGATCGTCGGCCTCAAATGTCGACTCAAGCGCAACAGTTGACATTTGCAAAATGGGACTTCTTAATGAAAGAGGGCGCGTTGGCAGTGTTGGAACCAAGTCCTGCCGCCCGGCTCGAAGATGGCACCGTGCTGGTGAGTTCGATCACACTTCCATATCCGCCAAGCGTACCGTTTGAACAGCGCCTACGAGCAGCTTCGGCCCAAGCCCCTAAAGCTCTTCCCCAAGTAATTGTTGCCGACGAGCATTACAACAGGATGGTCCGTCAGATGAAGCAAGGACAGCCCGTAAAGTTAGAGTTGGAATTGGAGACCGAATTCACGGCGCCGGCACCTGGCTTTAACGTGATCGCGGAAATTGAAGGCACAGACTTGAAAGATGAAGTGGTGATGATCGGAGCGCACCTCGACTCGTGGCACGCGGGTACCGGAGCAACAGATAACGCAGCGGGTTCAGCAGTCATGATGGAAGCCATGCGCATCATTCAGTCGTTGGGCGTCAAACCACGTCGTACCATTCGAATTGCCTTGTGGGGTGGGGAGGAACAAGGACTGCTTGGATCGCGCAATTACGTGAAGCGCACCTTTGGCCAACGCCTCGACAAAACGGCGCCATATGACTCGATCGAGCTAAAGCCTGCCGCCGCGAAGTTTTCTGTTTACTTCAATATGGATAATGGCACTGGCAAATACCGTGGTGTTTATTTGCAAGGCAATGAAGCCGTGCGTCCAATCTTCCGTGCGTGGATGAAGCCTTTCGAGAAGATGGGAGCGACAACCTTAACCATCAACAACACGGGTGCTACCGATCACGTCCCCTTCGACGCCATTGGATTACCAGGTTTTCAATTTATTCAAGATCCGATCGAATACTCTACGCGCACACACCATACGAGTATGGACGTGTATGATAAGCTTGTAGAGGCAGACCTGAAGCACAATGCTGTGATGACGGCGGCATTCGCTTGGTTGGCAGCTAACCGCGATCAACTAGTACCTCGCAAATAGTAGTTATAGCTTGTCGTCCTTCCCCTTCAGCGCATGGGCCCTACGCGATAGATCGGTCGCTTGAAGGATTTTCAGTTTCAAATACGCCGGATAGTCCTGCTTCGAAGTCAAAAACTTCGGAGCAGCTACCGCGGCGACTTCGCCTGAATGATTTTCAAATGAAGTAGCGAGCCACCGTTGCGGAAAGAAGATATCGCCCGTCTGCTGAATCTCTTGCAGCAGTTCCAAGGAGGGCATCAAGTATTTCTCCGAACTCATTTCCCGTAGAGGATGGTGCAAATTGCCCAAAGCCTCCAGCACCCATGGCTCATGTTCGCGGTTGCGTTCATCTTTTAAAGATTCGAAAAACTGATCTCGGACTCTTTCGTCGCTGCTGAGCGAAGGGCGCACGAAAAGCAACTTCGCCTTTCGGTCCGGGTTCTTCGTGTTTTCAATTTGTTGGGCAATGAGGCTCTCTTGCCGAGCCGGAATTTTTATGGCGAGTTCGCTCACCAACGCTACTTGGTCATCTTCTGATAGTGTCAGTTCTGGTACTTTGAGTTGGCCGTTCCAAACTTTTTCCAACTTGGACAACGAAGCCGGCGTCAGGGCTAAACTGCTCAAGGTTCGGAAGTACGACATCTTCATCCCTTTTTCCTTGGCATCCATCATTTGAGACCAAAGCATCTGTTCTATTTCGGCTTGGCGCGACGCCCGTTGATCGGGTGTCATCAGCAACCACCAGACACGTTCGAGTTGACCTAAAACTTGGTCGGTGACCAGCGGATTTTGTTCATCGAACAGCGCTTCTTCCAAGTTGTCGAACATCAAGAGAGGAGAGGGGCCGTCGCCACGAAGCATCGACTCCCATGCGTTCACGAGCATCGATGCCCGAAACACGGGAGCATCCCATTCGCCGTAGTGCTCAAAAAAGTATCTCACGCTTGCCTCGTCCATTGGAAAGTACCCATACGCAAAACCGTCTTCGTTTGGAAACTGAAGAGCTGCCTGTGTCACGATGGAATCGTTCGCGTTTAAGTCATAGATCGAATCGAAGCGATGGCTTTCGACGATCTCGAATATCTTAATGCGCTGATCCCAGGAACGATACGAGACTGTATCTATCTTTTGCGATAGCGTGCGAGCATAAATCCAAGCGCCAATACTATCTTCTTCGCCGATGGGAGCCAGCGTGAGTCGATATTCGGGCATCCCCGGCGTGTTGATCCACACATCGCTCCACCCTTTGATGTCGAGTGGCGAGCGTTCGTCGATGATGGAGACCAGATCGTTCCATACTGCATTACCATACTGGAACTTGGCGAGGTATTCCCGCAAGCTTTCGCGCATGTCATCTTCGCCAATCATTTTTTCGAGATGGCGCATTACGATAGGGGCTTTTTGGTAGATGATGGGGCCGTAAAGATTGCCAGCATTTTTTAAGTTATCGAGCGGCTGTAAAATCGGATTTGCACCTGGCGTCCGATCGACCGAGTAAGCTGAGGGATAGTGAGCGAGGAAGAATCGGAGGTTGTGATCGATCTCTGGAAAAGACGGCTGCACGATTTTGGCAGCCATGAAGTTGGCAAACACTTCCTTCATCCACACATCGTTGAACCAATTCATCGTCACCAAGTCGCCAAACCACATGTGAGCCGTCTCGTGCGCGATCACGCTGGCTCGACCCATCTTGCGATTTACGGAGGCGTTGTCGTCGAGAAACAACGACGATTCATTATAAAAGATCGAACCAGGATGTTCCATGCCTCCATATTGAAAGGACGGGATTAGCGCGAAGTCAAATTTCTCAAACGGGTAAGGAATTTTCGTGTAAGATTCCAACCAACTGAGCGACTGCTCGTGAAGTCGAAAAATTTCATCAAGATTCTTATTCACCTTCGTGCTATCGGTCTCTCGATACAACATCGTCATTGCGCGCCCTTGAACCGTCCGGGACGCAGATTTGAATTTCCCGGTGGTAAACGCGAATAGGTAAGAACTGATTGGTTTGGTCTTCTCAAATTGGTGAACGGTACGATCGCCTTTCGAGGTCTCTGAAAGTTTGGCGCCATTCGACATCGCTTTCCAGTCGGCCGGCGTCTCAAGCTCGAGCGACCACGAAGCTTTTAAGTTTGGCTGATCGAACAAGGGAAAGCAGGTTGATGCACGGTCGGGTACAAACAAAGTATAGAGGTACTCGTCGTTTCGATTCAGCGACATGTCACCCGCCGTGAAGTCGATGGTGATCGCTGGATGGCCTTCGTTCAAACCGCGAGGGCCTATCACTAGGTGTTGGTTGACCAACTGGAATTCGATGCCCTTACCGTTTTGTTGCACTGCAGACACTTGGGCGTTAGGTGCCGAGAAATCGAGAATCACCGGGGCGCCATCATCGCTCCAATCGAAATCAACTGTAATTTGACCGAGTATAGGTTCCTCTTTGCTGGCGGGAATTTGAAGACGCAAATCATAGCTCACGTTCGAGATGATTTCCTTGCGCGCGTTGTTTAGTACGATTGATACGCCCGGATCAGGCACCGTGGGTGGCGACGAACAACTCCACGCGACACACGCGACTACTATTAAACCCCAAACTCTCATAGAATTTTATTTCTTGAACACGATCTCGCCGCCAAACATCGTCCACAGAACTTGAGTGGCCCGAACTGCCGCTGCGTCGACATTCATGACGTCGCGGTCCACTAAAACGAAGTCTGCCTGCTTTCCAACTTCGATGGAACCAAACACCGAGTCTTTCATCATCACCCTCGCCGCATGAATCGTATATGCTTTTAACATTTCGATTCTCGTCATCCGTTCTTGGGGTAATAGTACCCCCATCTTTCCGGTGCGTGCCTCAGCTTGCGCGATCGCCTCAAATGGATTGGCAGACGTAACTGGCCAGTCGCTAGCACCCGCGATCGTAGCGCCGGCCTTTACCAACGACATGGCTGGATATTGGTGCGAAGATAGAGATTCATCGATATAGGGATTAACTAACTCGAGCGTGTAGGTATCGGCGGTTGCCCACAACAACTGAAGGCACGCGATCACGTCTAGTTCGCGAAGACGTGTATAGTCGGAAGGCTGCATCAATTGCAAGTGGGTAATGGAATGGGTGATCCCGGAATTGCCGTTGGTGCGACGCGCCGTTTCGTAGGCATTCAATGCTTCGGTTGCCGCGCGATCGCCTATCGCATGGACGTGTACCAAAAGTTTTTCACGATCGGCCACGGTGACAAAATTCTTGAACTGTCCCGGGTCGAACATGAGAGATCCTTTTTGACCAGAATTCTTGTAGGGAATTGAAATAGCGCCGGTTTGTGTCGGATACTCGAGAACGCCGTCAGCGAAGATCTTGAATCCAATTACCTCGACATCTTTGATGTTCTTAAATTGGTCTTGAAGTTTTCGGATGACTTCAACCTGTGGCTTCGGGTCGCCATTTCCCTCGGCAACCACCACGCCTGAGACGTGCGCGCTGAGTTTGCCCTCTTGCGAAAGCTTCTTGTACACGTTCAACTCACTGTTGTTGTCGCCTTCGCTGATGTCGCCGGTCGACGGGTCCAACCATGCGGTGATCCCCAAGCTGTTAAGGTGTTGCACTCCGATCCAACCGGCATGGTTGATATCGACCTTGGCAGATGGAAGCACACTTCTTACATAGGCGAATCCATCCTCTGAGATCAGGCCGTTTGGGTTGCCCTTGGTATCCACACCGAAGAACGCTCGTTCGTGGTCATTTAAATTGCGAATAAATTCCTGGTGGATGTTGGCGCGTTGCAACATGGCATGGTTCAGCCAAGCGGTGTGGCCATCCGATCCACGCAGGATCACGGGTTGCGTCTTATACTTCGAGCCATTGAATAGTGCGTCCAGTTCGGAGGCCTTGGCCCACGTGCCACTGTGGAAACCGCCGATGTATAGGATGTCGCCGCGCATGCCTTTTCGGGACTTCAAAGTGGCTGCTGCGAAGTCGGCGAGTTCTTCTTTTGTGAGCAGAACATCGTTGAGTGTAGCCGACTCGAGAGTCTCACCGCCACTGATGGCGTGATTGTGGCTATCCACTAAGCCGGGCAGTAAATAGCCACCATTTAAGTCAACCATCACAGGTTTTGAACCAACCTTCCCTTTCACCTCTTCGAGCGTGCCGACGGCAAGGATTTTGTCCCCCCTGACCGCCACCGCTTCGACGACTGAAAGTCGAGGATCCATCGAGTAGATTGTACCGTGATACAAGATTTTGTCTTGTGCCGCCAAGGGAACAACGCTCAATGCAAATAAGAATACGAACAGCGACTTATTACGGCCGGTTTTCACGATTCAGTTTGTGACTTGTTCTTCCAATAATAATAGAAGGGGATTCCCGATGCAATTAGCCCGAGTCCAAGTAACGCTTCCCGGGGTTTGCTCACGATGGTGATCGACACGAGCGTGACGCAGAATAGAATGAAAATGGCTGGGACCACTGGGTAACCCCACACACGATACGGGCGAGGCGCGTCCGGTATCCGGTATCTCAACACGAAGACACCCACCGCTGTCGCGCCGTAGACAATAAATGACGCGAACACCAACATGTCGGTCAATTGATCGAAGCTCCCTGACAATACTAAGATGCTGGCAAAAACTGCTTGATAGATGATGGCGTTGGAAGGCGAATTGTACTTCGGATGAATGTAGGCCGCTCCACGAAAGAACATCCCTTCCTTGGCCATGGCATAGTACATGCGCGGTGGTGTGAGTAGAGTCGCATTGGTCGATCCGAACGTGGTCAACAAAATCACGAGCAGCATGAAGGTCATGCCCGCTTGTCCCAAGAAATGTTGGACCACCAACACGGCGGCGATCGAATTAGTCGACTTCGCGGAATCGATCAGAGTATCAATGGGAAGAACGTATAGGTAAGTAAAGTTAATGCTGCAGTAAATCAGCATCACGAACATGACGCCGGTGATCAACGCCAGCGGGAGGGTCTTGTTCGCATTTTGAATTTCACCGCCCATATATCCCACAGACGACCACCCTTCGTATGCCCAAAAGGCCGAGAGCATAGCCATGAAGGTGACTTGGATGAAGCCGCTCGACCACCAGGGCTGTGGTGTGTAACTTGCGGAAGGTGTCAAGAAGTTATCCATGCTACCTCCGCCCATGGTGAGCCCCAGAACAATTACGATTGCAATACTTCCTAAGACCGTCAACGTGACTGCGCGGTTCAGTCCATCGCCAAATTTGAGTCCGACATAGCTCACGCCCGACAACACGATGATGAGGACAATGGTGAGCGTTTTTACTCCGAAGTTGTCGAAGGGAGTAAAGATTCCGAATAGCTCGATCGACGCAATGTGGTCTGGAAATTCAGGTAACGGGATCAACGAATTGAACGACATGGCAAACACGTAGGCAACAGACGAAGCGGCCGCCGAGCGGATTGAAGTGAAGTTGGCCCAGCCTACCAGGAATGCGAAAAACCGGTTGTAAATCTTCTTGAAATAGGCGTATTCGCCACCAGCGTCGGCGAGCATTCCGGCAACTTCCGCATTGCTGAGCGCACCGCAAATGCTGATCAGTCCAGCCAACACCCAACAAAGAATGACGAGAGAAGGGGACCCAAGGTCGGCCGACATGGGGGCGACTTTCTTGTAAATGCCCGACCCGACCGTAGAACTCACGACCAGCAGGAACACAGAAAAATATCCGAGCGATCGAAGCAGTTGTCCCTGTTTCTCTTTCATAGGTTTTTCTAAAGATAAACCGACGGCAGGCCAATCACAAGTCACCTTTTCGATTAGACAATCCATCGTTTTTTGAACAACTGTAATATCTTAGCCCATCAATCTTTTTTATGGAAGCGAAGATCACAGGAACGCGATACGTGCTGGCGGTACAAAACCTGACCAAGTCGGTTGATTATTACAAGAACAAGATGGGGTTCACCACCGATTGGTTCGATGGTGACAACTGGCATTGCTTGTCGCGTGGCAGTTTCACCGTGATGCTCGGTCATTGTGCCGATGACCGGTCTGCTTTCGAAACGAGGAACCACTCATATTTTGCTTATATCACGGCGGAAAACGTAGATGAACTCTTTCACGAGTTCCGGAACAATGGGTGTGAGATTTTTATGCCACCACAAGATAAGCCTTGGGGCATGCGCGAGTTTGGACTTCGCACCATCGACGGTCACCGGATGATGTTTGGTCAACCGATTCCTCGTCTCCACGGATAGAACTACCCGAATATTTCAAGAATATTATCCTTGACCAACGGCTTCACGATGAAGTCGGCCACGTTTTTATTTGTGTACGAACGCTGGCGATCACGATCATCCACAGAGGAAGAGAGGATAAAGATTCGGATCAACTTCTTGGCGTGATCTGGAAACTCATTAAAGCGCTCGAGGAACTCCCATCCCGACATCACGGGCATGTTGAGGTCAAGAAACAAGACTGCGGGCCTCTCACAGTGTTGATTCACATACTCTTCGCGAATAAACTCGAACCCTTTCGCGGGATTGGTAAACGTGACGATGTCGGTCGATGGGCGGACCATTTCAATCGTCAACTTATTGATCGTGTTGTTGACTGGATCGTCGTCGATGGCAATCACACGGGCAGTTGTCAAAGGGTCTTTCATCTGATTGCCCCGAAAAAGGCGCCAACTAAACTATCTGCTGAGGGGAGTTCGAAGGTCAAAATTATTTCTTTTTTCACCCGAAGTGCTGTTTTTACTCATTTTGCGTTGCAGAGTTGCGCCACGGCTATCGTGTTTTCACGATACTTTTTCCGGTTTTGTGCAACATGCTTGAGAATATTACATACTTAATACGTGGCCCCCTTCGACACCCCTACGGTTTCGTAAATTATTAACTGATTGTTTTTTGAAAAACATCCATCATTCAGATCAAAACCAGAAGGGCATGGAAACGGGAAAAAAGCTGAAGATTTTAATGTTGGAAGATAATCCGGAAGACGCGTTCCTCATTGAACGAGTTCTGCGGAAAGACAACATGGTATTCTTGGCCGAGCGCGTCGATACACGTTCAGAGTTCCTAGAATCGATCGCCCGATTTCAGCCGGACGTTGTCCTTTCCGACCACGGCCTTCCACAGTTTAATTCGCGTGAAGCACTGAAAATCTGTTTGAAAGAAAGAGCCTCAGCTCCGTTTATCCTGGTGACGGGCACCATGAGCGATGAGAGTGCGATCTCGTGTTTGCGCGAGGGTGCCGATGATTATATTTTGAAGGGGAATTTGTCGCGCCTTCCGTCCGCGATCCGACGGGCGATCAAAGAGCGCCGACTCGAACGGCTCAAGCGCGAAGCCCGGTATGCCCTTCGCAAACAGAATTTGGAATTAGTGAAAGTGAATGCTGAACTCGACCAGTTCGTGTATTCCGTTTCGCACAACTTACGAGGCCCCCTTGCGTCGGTGATGGGTCTTTTAAATATTGCTGAAGCAGGGATGGGAGATCCGCAAGAGATCAACAGCATGATTCGCGAATCTGTGGCAAGGATGGATGCAACGCTGAAAGAGATCATCAACTATTCCAATAATGCTCGGACAGAGGTAGCGGCTAAAGAAATCGATTGGAAGGCACTCATCCAAACAAGCTTCGCGAAACAAACGGATTTACCAAACGCGCAACATGTGCAACTCATTGTTGATGATTCGCGCGCTAACTTCCCATTTTACTCCGACCCCGGTCGCCTTTCCGTGATCTTCGATAGCTTGCTGTCGAATTCTATTTTGTACGCCGATCTACAAAAGAAACCTACTATTCAAATTCGTATCAACGTGACGTATGATGAAGCGGTGGTGGCGTTTAATGACAATGGGATCGGAATAAACCCGGACTTGCTACCGAACGTCTGCAACATGTTCTATCGTGCGACGGAGCGATCGTTAGGCGCTGGACTTGGGCTTTACATCACGAGGGATACTGTCAAGAAACTCGGTGGTGCGATCTTGATCGACTCCGTGGAACACGAAGGCACTTCGATCGTGTTGTCAATTCCGGGTAGAGCTAAAGAGATCGACTAACTTGTCGGTGGCACGGTAGCATTCAGTTTTGCAAAGTATACATCCTCCAAATCGGGTTCTGCCCGGTCGAAACCATCTGGTCGAGTGCCATTCAATACACGGATCACGGGTGAACCCGAGAGCAATTTCTCTGATAATACATGAAACCTATTCCGATAATCCCTTAACTCACTTTTGTAAATCTTCTTCTTCCATGTTTTTCCGTGGAGCTCATCCACGGCAGTCGACGGATTGCCTTGATAGATTACTTGCCCTTCTTGGATAATGGCCATATTGGTACACAGTTCCTTTACATCTTCCACGATGTGAGTCGACAATATGATAATCGTTCGGTCCCCGAGTTCCGATAGCAGATTGAGAAAGCGATACCGCTCTGCTGGGTCCAACCCGGAGGTAGGCTCGTCCACGATTAGTAGCTTAGGATTTCCGATTAATGCCTGCGCAATGCCAAATCGTTGTTTCATTCCACCGGAGTAGGTGCCCAAGTTCCGTCGTCGTGCCGACCATAAATTCGTTTTTACTAGCAGCGACTCGACTATCTGTTGACGTTCTGCTCGGTCGGTAAAACCTTTAAGCACCGCCAGGTGTTCCAATAGCCTCTGACCTTCAACTTTTGGATAAAGTCCAAACTCTTGTGGGAGATATCCCAATATACTTCGAACCTTCTCCCTTTCGTTTAGAACATCGATGTCGTCGAGGTGGATCGTGCCGGCGTCTGCATCCTGCAACGTGGCCAGTGTCCGCATCAAGGTGGATTTCCCAGCCCCGTTGGGTCCCAGCAGACCAAACATACCGGTCTCAATTTCCAACGTGATTCCTTTCAAAGCGTGGACGCCATTTCCATACGTCTTTTTTAATCCTTGAATTGAAAGCTTCATAGTTGTATAGTTTACAGTGGATCAGCATTAAGATCGACGAGTGATTCTATTTGCATGGTATTATCCGACGGATGACGGTCGATTAACTTGAAAAATGGGTCGATGCCGACGCGTGTTGGCGGAGTTCGAGTTTCAAAAACGATGGTAGTCTTTTCGCGGTCGAAGCGATACTTCTTTTCGTAAATGATTTCCAGCTCCTCGCTTTTTTCCGTGAATGCAATCACGTCGATCCAGTCTAACGGGGGAACATCGCGTACTAGCCCATCGTTGTCGATTTGGATTTTTTGGACGGCTACCTTGATGGTGACTAGGTATCTATTAGGACCAACCTTCTGGTATCCTCCTTCGATGATCTTGTTTTCGAAAAGGGTGATCCGCTCAAACAAATCCGACACTATGTATTTGGATGTGTCTGGCGCAACTGCGCGCAATTCGTTCAGAAGATCGGAGGGCATCGGTCCTCGATCCGATCGACTCCAAGCCCGGTAGTACCGCCGCAGGGCGGCTTGAACGCTGTCTGCAGTGATTCGATCTTGTAGCCCGACAAAAGCCAGAGCCGATTTATTGTATGCGATGTAAGCTCGATCAACGCTTTTATCCAGTGGTACTTCGCGGCCTTTTTCTCCCGTGCGACCCAGTAGGTATGCGTCGAGTTCGAGACGCAAGTAGTTTTTAAAAGTAGACGGTGACGTCTGCGTGCGTGTGGCCATCATCGCGTAGAACTGCGGCGGTCCCTCCTTCAGCAATCCTGATCCAGGTTGTGGACTGGGTACGACAGAGAAGTTCCACCACTGGCGCGCCACCTCGTGGACAGTAGTATAAAAAGGAACGTCAAGGTCTTGTTGTGGCTGCTTGATTTTCACACGATAGATGGCGGACTCTGAAAATGCGGCAAGAGTTGGATATGAGGACGCGGCAGGCCAACTGTTGGGTACCTCTACGATGCTAAAGTCATCGTAAGGATATGGGCCAATATCTGTTTCAAGGACTTCCATTCCCTTCCTCGCTGCTTGAAGAATTTGATCGATGTTGCGTTCGTGATGTGAGTCGTAGTATGCATGGATCTTGACGCCCCTATGTTCGATCGTTTGTTGCTCGTAGTTTGCCGAAAATAACGCGAACGAATAGGGAATCGCTACACGTGTGTCAAACGCGAAAGTATTTCGCCCCTCGTGCGACGTTCGAGAAATAAGGTGACCAGGCGCAACACCAATTTGATCCGTTGTGAGGCTAGCGGCGAGGCGCATCTTCGAGAATGGGTCGATATATTTTGGTGCGGGAAAGTAGCGCGTTCCGATGACCGTTCCATTGTAGACGATTTCGGTATTTGGGTTTTTGGTTTCGAGCGCACGCGGCTTAAAGCGAGAACGAAACGAGTACTTGACCGTGTCGCCGGGTACAAGCGATTCGCTGAGTTTGAATTCACGTGTCGACTCGGGCGTCGACTTTTCAATCTCCTTTCCCGGTACATCTAGCTCAGTGGTGTAACCTTCGATAGCTGGAGTCGCAATTACAAGTTGGTCACTACGTTGATCGCCGTGGAAAACGATCGTGTACGTGCCGTTGGCGATAAAGGTTCTTTCAGATGGAAAGAGATCGATCGATAGGCTAAGCCCGACGACGCGAAACGATTCCTTTGACTGGCTCGTGTCGTTTCGTTCTTCGTTGATTTTGGGAAGCGCATCGGCGGAATTGAAATAGATATGGAACCCAGTGATGACCATCAACACGGTCGATGCCATCGCGACCCGTTGAACGCTGCGGCTAACCCTTCGTTTCCCAGCTCGCCAGTTGTTATCCGTGCCACGCCGGTACATCGCTACCGCTGGAGCAAATAGGATAATAATAAATAAGACCCAGTAAGATTTTAACCAGAGGAAAGGCGCCAGGAGCGACCCGAAACCATTCATATCAGAGAAAACTCCGAGTGTTCCGCTTCCGAAAGTCGCGAGCGAGTGATCGCTATTGGCGGCAGCCAACGCACGCATTGCTAAGATGAAGACGATGATCATCACAAATCCGACGAACTTGTTTCCTGAAAGAACCTGCACGAAAATTGCTCCGGCCGTCAAAAGCGCCAGATTTAGGAATGTTTCGAGATACAAGGTTCCGAAGTATGCCTCGAAATGATAGTCCCGATATCCGTTCGACATCTGAAGGAATGTTCCAAAGAGCGTAAACACACCAAGGAAGATCAAATAAACGAGTAGAAGGCTACAGTATTTAGAGAGGATGAACATCGATGTGGGTGTAGATGTGGCATCAGTGATCGCGTGAATTTTCTGTTGACGTTCTTTCCAAATTAGTTCGCCGGAGTAGAAGACAACGATGATTAGGAAGAAGAGCGTAAATGACCCGATCATCGTCAGGACATTCTGTGTCGTGGGCTCTACATGCGAACCAAAAGCTTTGGTGATATCAAGCGATCGAACGATCAGAACGACGACTCCCGCCCCAATTATTGTCAAGAACGAAACATCGCGACAGGTAGTGACTAAGTAAAATCGAGTAAGCAGTAAAAACTGTTTGAGGGTGCTTGATTGTGTTCTCGGGGCGAGGTTATTCGAGTGAATAAAGCTGGGAGTATTTGGAAGCGGGTGAGGTGTTGTCGTTCGTTGAGTGAAATCGAATTTCCAATACGTGAAGGCGATCATGGCTGCTGCGATGGCTAACCAAAGGAGGCGGTTGAGGAGCATTACATCCGAGAACGGAACGAGCAACGTGTTTTGCGCAGACGAATTCCAGTACCTGGTCATGTACACGAAGGTTTGAACCGCAAATGGATCGATGATCGCCGCCAGTCTTTGCTTTTCCATCTGTTGGAGAAACATCGTGTTCGCAATCTGGTAGAGCAATAGCAGCGCAGCACCTTGGGTGTAAATGATTGAATGCTTTTTTACCAACGCGCCTATGCAAAAGAACAAAGAGCCTGCAATGAAAACATCGGTTACGGTGAAGAGGAGGAATGGTTGAAAGTATGCCCATCCATCGAAGGGCAGGATTGTTTTTGTTTCCCAGCTCACACTCCATGGGGAGTATGGGCCGATCAGAAACCCAATGTACGCTCCGAGTAGAATAGCGGCGTGGATGCCAAATAGGATGACGAGCGTGCCTGCGAGTCGACCCAGGAGATAACTGCCCTTGGTCACGCGGGTGGTGAAGAGCAGGGGCGACATATTGTGCTCGATATCTCGAATAACTGCCACTCCGACGAGGGCCGACGTGATAATCGTACAGAAGAATGATAGTACGACGACCACCAACGCGATGGTATAGGGAGCGTTGGCCGCAGTGTCGTCCGCTGTTCCTGTCACCCTCAGAGTTGGACTCGCCACCGTGACCAACGTGAGAAAAAATACTACGATGAAGTAGACGATCGTGGTCGCACGACGCCGACGGTAGTAGAGTTCAAATAGGAATGTTTCGCTAAACATGAATGGTCGCTGATCGGGGTATTGAAAATTAGTGAATCCAGGTATGGTATTTAGTTAGATGTTGACAAACAACGTGTTGGAATAATTCAATCAATTAACAATCAGTACACTGATCTTACATCGTTCGGTTGGACGCACCATTATTTGATACCTTTTACGTTCAAAGGCTCGATCAATGAGAATTTTCATTAGCTCAAAAATTCTTTGGGGAATTGTGACATCAGTTGCTACCATTATTGGGCTAGCTTCTTTGTCTTATTTCTATTTCCTCCACCTATCGGAGTCGACTGGTTGGGCCAACCATGCTCGACGTGTACTGCAGGATGTGGCAGATATTCGTAGCCTGTTAACACGGGCGGAGAGTGCCCAAAGGGGTTACTTACTCTTTGGAGATGAGGCAATGGCAAAGGCAAGTGTCATTGATGCAACCGATGAAGCGAGTCTTGTCGACGAGCTCGACTCCCTGACGCGGGAAAATCAAGAGCAACGCCGGCTCGTCGGTGAACTTAGGCAAAGATTGAAAGATCACCGTCGACTCTCGCAATTGGTGGTGACATCGAGATCGAACAGTATAGAGAATGCCCTCGACGTAATGAAATCTGCGTCGTATAGCAGCACGTTGACCTCCACGCAGCGAACACTCGATCTGATTCGCGAGGAGCAGCAGGGTGCCATGCTGTCGCATTCGCTCGCATTTAGGTCGGGCTTTTACCGTTTTGTGACCTCTTGGCTGGTCTTGCTCGTCGTCACAATCGGAGTGCTTGTGGCGTTGGCCCTGGTAATCAACCAGACCCTTCGATCGCGCATGTTGGCAGAGGAACGTCTTAGGAATGCGGAACTCGAGACAAAAAAAATCAACCAAGATTTGGAATCATTTAGCTATTCCGTGTCGCACGACTTGAGATCGCCATTGCGGTCCATCAACGGGTATACGTCAGCGCTGCTTGAAGACTACGGCGACAAGCTTGACGAGGAAGGTCGGAGGTTACTCAATGTGATTGTAGCCAACGCCAAAAAGATGAACCAGCTGATTGACGACCTTCTAGCTTTTTCGAGGCTCGGGCGTCAAGAGTTGCGAAAAGAAGACGTAAATGTGGAGGAGCAGGTACATGGTATTTGGACTGAACTGTATGAGCGGGAGGGTAATCGAAAAGTGGTGGTGACCATCGGGCCACTCGGCCACGCTCGCATCGACGCAAATATGATGCGGCAGGTTTGGATCAACTTACTTGGTAACGCATTGAAGTATTCGCGAAAAAGGGCGTCGGCTGTAATTGAGGTCGGAAGAATCGAGGACGCCCAAGAGGTGACTTTCTTTGTGAAAGACAATGGCGCCGGTTTCGATATGCTATATGTCGATAAGTTGTTTGGAGTGTTCCAGCGATTGCATAAGCCCAGCGAGTTCGAGGGCACCGGGGTTGGATTGGCACTCGTGAAGCGCATCGTGGAGCGACATCACGGTCGGGTATGGGCAATTGGAAAAGTTGATGAGGGCGCCACGTTCTATATTTCCCTCCCCAAGCGTTAGAGAAATCTCAGTGGATGATAACTTGGCGCCACGCTGATGGTGAAAGGTCTTTCATCTTTGTTGTCAGGGCAAGGTCTGCATCCATCACGGCCTGCGCTTTCCGAAATGCCGCATCATCTTTAAAGAAGCGAATGTTCACCAATAAGTTTGGCTCTTGGATCGAGGGCAGCCAAAAGTCGTTGTCTCCCATCTCGCTGATCCACAGTTGATAATCTTCCGTTCCGCTTTTCTTTTGGGCCGGCAAATACTCTTTGATAAACAGATCGATCAGCGGCTGTCGCTTCCCTCGTGTAGGATAGAAATCAATAACTGCAATTCCTTTTTTCCTAACCCACTGGGACCGCGAAATCCCACTTGTGCTGTCAATCTTCGTCCCCACAACGAACAGGGGCTTCAACAAGTAGATGTATTCGATATTGGTCAACATGCTGTTGGTTTCGTCGCGGTGTTGCTTCCAGTAATCGCTACTGTAAAAGTCTTTCAAGAACTGACTTCTCGATGTCATATCGTGGAAACCTCGTATCCACACATAGCTCGTGTCGCTCCCTTCGAGGTTGTATTGCTGTAGAACATATCCACCTTGCGATTCTTGTTTGGGGATAATCACCCTTTCCATGAATTGCTGGAAGCGTTCGCGTTGGCCCTTCACCACCGTGTAATTCCTCAGCTCGATGACGTGCAGAGTCTCGTCTGAGCTTTTCGATACCTGCGCATTGGCTGCAAAAGACGACAACATGGCAAAAAGGGAGATTATACTTTTCATGATGTGAATATGCGAGATGATGGGAAGCCTCGCGTGCGTATTTTTCAAGGTGTCCCAATTTGTCGCAAGTCTGTCTGTAGAGGGAGTGGCCCAAAGGCTACGTTTGAGCTTATCAATCCTTCAATTCATGCGTGTAGGCCTGTTATTTGTCATTTTTCTCGGTCTTTTTTCGTCAGTTCGCGGGCAATCCAGTTCCGATTCAGTTCGGAGCAACCGTCATTTTTCACGGGCCCGAAATGTCGATATCCAGCACATAAAACTGGAATTACAACCAGACTGGCAGGCGCTTCAGTTGGTGGGCAAGGCGACCATTCGGCTGCAGCTTCTCGCGGAAAGTGACCACGTTGAATTAGATGCCGGCATGATGGACGTCCGCGCGATTCAATCTTCCGATGGCACTAACCTTTCCTATCAATATGATGGCTCCGATCGCGATGGGGCGTTGGTCATTGCCCTTGGGAAAATGGTAGGATTGGGCGAGGAGCTAAGTCTGACGATCGACTACCGGACTCGCTGGGCCAACAGGATTGATCCGAATTTCCTTAGTGGAAGCACGGGAAAAGGCGCGCGCTTTTCGGGGCCCACGAAGAACGATCCATTGAAGCCTCGCGAAATTTGGACTATGTCGGAGCCGCAGTCAAACCGGTACTGGTTTCCAGGCTACGACAATCCCGGAGACCTTCGAACCACCGAGTTGCTCATCACAGTTGATAAGGGATTGATCGCCTTATCAAATGGGTCATTGAAATCGACCAAGCAACACGATGACGGACGCCAGACATTCCACTGGGTCATGGACAAACCTTATTCTAATCACCTCACGTCGCTTGTCATTGGACCGTATGTTGACGCAGCCCAATCGTGGAATGGACTAACGCTGCACAGTTATGGTTATCCCCTTGAAACGGACGCCACGCGTGCGAGCGTGGTCAGACTTCCAGACATGATGAGGTTCTTTTCTGAAAAGACCGGCGTGCCGTACCCATTCGAGCAATACAGCCAAGTCTTTGTGCAGGATTTACCGTGGGGATATGGAAGCACCACACTTGCAATGCAAAGTGAAAACATGGTGGATGATGAAGGTACGCATGACGACTTTCTCTACTTGTGGGATGGACTCGAAGCAGAGTCGCTCGCGCGTCAGTGGTTTGCCTCGCATGTGTTTATTCGTGACTGGACAGACATCTGGCTGGAGAAGGGTTTTGCACATTATTTCGACCAACTGTATAGTGAGTACAAGAATGGTGTTCCGGAGTTTCAGTTGTGGAATCGTCTGAACGGAGATCTAGCCACGTATTTGTGGGAGTGGAGTGTCAACGTCCGTCATCCGCTTGTTACCAGAGACTTCAATTCAGTGTACGAGTTTGTCACCTTCGACAACCAACCATCGGGCAAAGGTGCACTTGTCTTGCACATGCTCCGCCGCCACCTCGGTGACGAACGCTGGTGGAAGTCTATTCAACTGTACTTGAAGCGACATGCAGGGACTACTGTCACCACCGAAGATTTTCGACATGCCATTGAAGATGCGACTGGGGAACCAATGGATTGGTTCTTCGATCAGTGGGTGTACGGTGTGGGGCATCCTGTTTTCGAAGTGGAGAAATCGTTCGATGAGAGGACAACGAAACTCAACCTTGTCGTGAAGCAAGTGCAAAAGAAGGACAGCACGGCGACATACCCGCAAGTGGATTTCTTCCAGGGCTTTGTTGATATACAAATTGATGACGAGGTGCGACGAGTATGGATCGAACCGAAAGGCGAAAATCTTTTTAGTTTCGAATTGAAAGCAAGTCCGAAGATGGTCAGTTTCGATTACGACGGAACTTGGATAAAGGAATGCACATTTATTAAGAGTACCTCCGAATGGTTGGCTCAACTCGCGACAAGCAAAGATGTGGCATCGAAGCGTGAGGCAATGAACGAACTTGCGAAGACCGCCAAAGTTGAGTCGACATCAAGGGAGACTCGGTCGCAGATTCTTCAGGCGTTCCGTTCAATCGCACAAGGCAATGATTATTGGCGTGTTCGAGCGTCGGCCTTGGGACAGCTGCAAGGTATCTTGGTGACACCATTTCAGGGAAAGGCGGTCGACTTGGATGAAGCGACGCGGAAGATGTTGTTGTCCATCATTCAAAAGGAAAAATCTTGGTTGAAGGCCACGGCCATCGGCTTCTTGGGTGCCACCCGCGATTCGAAGTATGCGTCGATCTATACTTCTGCACTTGCCGATGTGAGCGACCGGGTGGTCAATGCTGCAGCGATCGCCCTCGGCAAGTCAAGCAGTTCGAAGGCATTTGCCGCATTCCAGCGATTACTCAAGCGGCCATCGTGGAAGAATCAGAGTTTGATGAGTGCACTCAATGGCTTGCGCGAATTGAAAGATCCTCGTGGTTACGACGTAGCATACCGGGCACTGGAAGACTTGTCACTTCATCGTTGGCGGTTGCCAACACCGCCCGTGTGGGACTTGCGCGTTTTCGCGGTTGAGACGATTGTCGCGTTGAGTAAGTCGGCCGATGCGTATCCATTGCTGAACAGACACTTCGAGCAGAGTCTGAATGAAGATGATCTCGAAGGGATTTTCAACAATGCGTTGCTGCTGGTAAAGTTGGGAGACAAGCGTGCGGTGGGCGCACTGGATCGACTCACGGATAAGTATCAATCGAATTCAGACTATCTCGCGGCGGTGGCCCAGTTGAGAAGCCAGCTTCAAGATTGACAAGTTACTCCAAGTGTTTAAGTCTGGAGCTTTGAGGGTGCGGCACACTGGGATGATCATCAAGCAACTGCGCGTTGAGCACGTCGACAACCCAATTGGCAAGCACGGGATAGCTTGACTTTTCGGCGGATGAGCGCCCGAGCATGGGTAGACTTGTGAAATCCTCGTGCCGGGCGCCCACCATGAAAAATACATCGTCAGCTGGCGGATTCTGACCTCGAGTCCCCACATATATATAGTGTGCAGTTATTTTCTCTTTGTTTGCGTTGCCCATCACGTCACCACCCTCCGAAGCTTCTGATCCATCCAATGAAATCACGGTTTGGATATCAGGGCGTTCGGAGGCAAGTTGAATCGCCGCGACACCACCCCAACTGTAGGCCAGCAATGCAATCTTGTCTTGCAATACCATCGAATTTTGGAGTAAACGAATCGCGTAAGCCGCATCCTTAGCTTGCTCCATGGCATCGTCTATTTGAGTAGTCATCGTGCCCGGATAACGCCCGACTGAACGGACGCTCGCGACTACAAATCCGGCTTGAGCCAGTCTTTCGAGCAGTTGATAGTTTTCGAAGCCGGCGCCATTGATGCCTGCGAGATAGAGTACGAGTGGAAAGCGACCGTCGGCGCGCGGGGCACCACGAAACGTGGAGGTAGGTGTGCGACCAAGTTGATCGGGAGAAGGACAATCCAACGCGCGACATAGGTAGTCCAAAACCTGGTTGGTATAACCGGCACCATCGTCTTGATCGTTGAAACGCGCGTACCGACTTTCTACTTCGGTAAGCAGAACTTTAAAATGAAGTGGAGCTCCTGGTTGGTTCATCGGCGATGCCGGATACCAGACTTCAACATGTATGGGACGAAAATGTAAGGCGTCCGTGATCTCCGAGTTCGGTTTGTAGACACGTGAAGAGTCTATGCCGTCGAATGCTTGGAAGCCTGCTACATAGTTGTTGGGTGCTGAATCGCACGCAGCAACAAGGGTGCAGGCTAGCAACAGAATTCCGACGCGATGGACGAGGACTAACATACGCCTCGTAAGTTAGTTTTCAACCGCCGCATTTGGTGATGACTTGTCTTGGATTTTCGTCGTGGACTGAAACTTTGTACCTTCCCAACATGTCGCAGATTCTTGTTATCGGCAGCTCAAATACGGATCTGATCACCAACGTACCTCGTTTTCCGAACCCGGGCGAGACGATCACCGGCAAGGCATTCATGCAAGCCATGGGTGGAAAAGGAGCCAACCAGGCAGTTGCTGCCAAGCGCTTGGGCGGAGATGTAAAGTTTGTGACATGTCTCGGTGCCGATGCCAACGGACGCAACACGCTGGAATACTTCAAGGAAGTTGGACTTGATGTCTCGAGTGCGATTACTGTTTCCGATGCGCCCACGGGCACCGCGGTCATTCTTGTCAACGACGAAGGGGAGAACTGCATCGTTGTCACGCCCGGCGCAAACCACGAACTAAAGGCCACGCACGTGCAAGCGATCGAAGGTGAGTTGGCGCGCGCTTCCATGTTGGTGTTGCAGATGGAGATTCCTTACGAAACGGTGTGCGCCGCAATCGCTTCAGCATCTCGTTTTCGTGTTCCGGTGATGCTTAATGTTGCGCCGGCTCGCGAGGTGGGTGCGGATATTTTGAACCAAGTAGATATTCTCGTTGTCAACGAAAATGAAATTGAACTCGTGGCGGGAAGATCGATCTCCAATCTAGGCGAAGAACGCGTGATCGATCATGTGCTATCGCTCGGACCGAAAACTGTCATCTTAACATTGGGGAGGAAGGGCTGCATTGCGAAGACGGCGAGTGAACGAATCGCAATACCTGCATTTGATGTGAAAGCGGTGGACACCACTGCAGCTGGAGATATTTTTTGTGGTGGATTGGCTGCGGCGCTTGGAATGGGCAAGCCACTCGCCGAAGCGCTCAAGTATGCGACAGCGGCGTCGGCGATTTGCGTCACGAGGATGGGGGCTCAACCTTCGATTCCTTCGCGCGCAGAAACCATGTCGTTCCTCGAACAAGGATCCTTGAATTCTTAATTTGTCAAGTTATGTTCATCGTTGAAGATTATTCGCTGGCGGTCGTCTTTTGTATCATCACCATGCTTTGTTGGGGATCGTGGGGCAACACCCAAAAGCTTGCTGGCAAAACATGGCGCTATGAACTTTTTTATTGGGACTACGTCATCGGGATTCTTTTTTTGTCTTTGATGTTTGCTTTTACATTGGGAAGTTCAGGAAGTCAAGGTCGTCCATTCTTAGAGGATCTCGCCCAGGCCGAAGGTGGCAACATCGCGAGTGCCTTCATTGGGGGAGTCGTGTTCAATGCCGCCAACATTTTACTATCGACAGCAATTGCCATCGCCGGAATGTCGGTAGCGTTTCCAGTGGGGATCGGCATTGCGCTCGTGCTCGGTGTATTGGTAAACTATTTTGGGTCGGCGAAGGGTAATCCTACCTTACTCGCCCTCGGTGTGTTGATGATTGCTGCTGCGATCATCATTAATTCAATCGCGTATAAACGCACCCAAACAGGAGACAAAAAAGTTTCGAGCAAGGGACTGCTCGTGTCGGTCATTGCCGGCGTGATGATGTCTTTCTTTTATCGATTCATTGCCTCTTCGATGGATCTCGAAAATTTTCAATCCCCTGCATCCGGTTTGATGACTCCCTACACCGCCGTCGTCGTTTTCTCAATTGGTATTTTCGCGAGCAATTTCTTGTTCAACACAATTCTCTTAAAGAGACCGATCAGTGGCGCGCCCACCAGTTATGCTGAATACTTCAAGGGAAGTTTTTCAACACATTTGGTCGGTATTCTTGGAGGTATTATTTGGGGAATTGGGAACTCGCTTAACTTGATTGCTGCCGGAAAAGCTGGGGCCGCCGTTTCGTACGGACTGGGTCAAGGCGCTACGCTCGTCGCCGCACTTTGGGGTGTATTCGTGTGGAAGGAATTTAAGGCGAGCGACCGCTCGGTCTCCAGTTTACTCACCATCATGTTTTTACTTTTCTTGGTAGGGATCGTAACAATCATCGTGGCCGGCTCATAAAACCCATGTGGAGGACGATAGCATCGTATTGGATTTTTGTTTTCGCATTTGCGTGTAACAACCCTACACCACCCGGTATGGTTTGGATTCCAGGTGGAGAATTCACCATGGGCTCTGACGATCCGCAGGCGTATCCACACGAAAAGCCTGCGCATCGTGTCATGGTAGATGGTTTTTGGATTTCCGAAACCGAAGTTACGAACCGGCAGTTCAAGAAGTTTGTCGATGAGACCGGGTACGTCACGGTGGCAGAACGAAAACCCACGTGGGAGGAGTTGTCGAAGAACTTACCTCCCGAAGCGCCTCAAATTCCTGATAGCCTCTTGTCTGCAGGGTCCCTTGTGTTCACCCCACCCGCGGGGCCTGTACTTCTTAACGACTATTCCCAGTGGTGGTCTTTTGTAGAGGGTGCAAATTGGCGCCATCCGGAAGGACCCAATAGTGATCTAGAGGGACGATGGGACCATCCTGTTGTTCACGTCGCGTACGACGATGCGTTGGCGTATTGTCGATGGGAGGGCAGTCGATTACCGACCGAAGCAGAATGGGAGTTTGCATCGCGGGGTGGCCTGCAACGCAAGCGGTTCAGTTGGGGCGACGAACTTTCGATCGAGGGAAAGTGGATGGCAAACACATACCAAGGGAGTTTCCCAGTCGCCGACACGCGTGAAGATGGATTTGTGGCTACCTCGCCTGTGAGAACCTTTCCAGCAAATGGATATGGTTTATACGATATGATTGGAAACGTGTGGGAATGGACGTCCGATCTATACGACGTCGATTATTTTAAAACCATTGGAGAAAAAATAACGGTGAACCCAACGGGCCCTGATCAATCATTCGATCCGAACGAGCCGTACGCCACCAAGCGTGTTACCAAGGGTGGCTCATTTTTGTGCGCGTCGAATTATTGTTCTAACTACCGACCAGCCGCACGCCAAGGCACCACTATCGATTCGGGTAGCTCCCACCTTGGCTTCCGTACTATCTTCGATCACCTACGCTAAACTTCGATGTTCAAGCCGTAGCTTTAGCGAACGCGGTCGTCGACCGCCGAAGCTTCAGCGAAGGCGGGTTTACCCGATCACCTACGCTAAAGCTTAAGTGATCAAGCCGAAGCCTTAGCGAAGGCAGTCGTCGACCGCCGAAGCTTTAGCGAAGGAGGGTTTAGTCGATCACCTACGCTAAACTTCGATGTTCAAGCCGTAGCTTTAGCGAACGCGGTCGTCGACCGCCGAAGCTTTAGCGAAGGAGGGTTTAGTCGATCACCTACTCTAAACTTCGATGTTCAAGCCGAAGCTTTAGCGAAGGCAGTCGTCGACCGCCGAAGCTTTAGCGAAGGAGGTTAATTATACCCACTCCTCGTCTCAATCTTCCCATCCTGATCATGCGTGAGTTCCATTACTTTAATGGACCGCAAGTGTGTTTGTCCCCCGGAGAGCACGCTGTCGTGATAGAATAGGTACCACTTGCCCTTGATTTCGACGATCGAATGGTGATTTGTCCAACCCACGACAGGTTTCAGTACGACGCCTTGGTAAGTGAACGGGCCGAGGGGGTTGTTGCTGGTGGCATAGCAGATAAAGTGGGTGTCGCCCGTTGAGTAAGACAGATAGTATTTGCCTCGGTATTTGTGAATCCAAGGCGCTTCAAAAAAGCGACGATCGTGGTCTTTACCCAAGATGGGTTTGCCAATGGGATCAAGGATACTGATTTCTTTCACGGCACCATCGAAGTGGAGCATGTCTTTCGACATTAGGGCTACTCGTGGTCCGATTGCGGGTTGGTCATCTTTCTTAAGGTCTGTTTTGGAGCCGTTTTTATCGAAGGTGCCGGTTGCCCACCGTTGAAGTTGGCCGCCCCAGATTCCACCAAAATACATGTATGACTTACCATCGTTGTCGGTAAACACCGCGGGATCGATGCTGTAGCTGCCTTCGATAAAGTTTGGTTCGGCTTTGAAGGGACCTGTCGGCGATTTGCTGGTCGCAACTCCAATGCGAAAGATGTCTTGTTTGTCCTTCGCTGGAAAGTAAAAGTAGTATGTTCCATTCTTGAACGCTGCGTCGGGTGCCCACATTTGTCGCCCCGCCCAAGGAACGTCTTTGATGTCGAGGGCCACGCCGTGGTCGGTGATTTTGCCTCCAATCGCGTCGAGCGAAAGCACGTGATAGTCTTTCATGTCGAAGTGGCCACCCTCGTCGTCTTGAGCCGTGTTCGATTCGATATCGTGGCTTGGATAGATGTAGATCTTCCCGTTGAAAACATGAGCAGAAGGGTCGGCCGTGTAGATCGTCGTGATCAAGGGTTCATTAACAGGTTTACCTAGATCTTGGGCGGTGGCGACGGCGGTCGCTGCGAGGAAGACGAGAGCAAGTAGGTTTTTCATGGAGGTCAATTGGTACTTAACAAATCTGCTAAGACTGGGTGAAATCCGGAACACTTGACAGGAGAATCTGTGCAACAACGGGTGGTTGCATGAACTGTTTTTGGACCGGGTGGCTGGTCTTGCGTCGCGATTGAACACCACGTGAACACGCATTTCGGCGATGAACGGCGAAATTTCTGCCCATCACAAAACAAGAATTAACCATGATGAAACGACTCTTTCCTTTTTTAATGATGACATTTTTCGTGACATGCGCGTTTGCACAAGGCGGCAACGTACCCACGCTACGGCAAAACAAGATGGCCTCGGTGAGCGAGCGGGTGGGCATCACCGACGTTCGAATTGTGTACAATCGCCCGGCGGTAAATGGACGTGAAGGAAAAATCTGGGGAGAGGTCGTTCACTTCGGATTCCAAGACCTGCACTACGGCACGAGTAAAGCTGCTCCGTGGCGGGCCGGTGCCGACGAAAACACCACATTCGAGGTCAACACGAGCGTCATGATCGAAGGCAAGCCACTACCTGCAGGCAAGTACGGTTTCTTCATTGCCATGGGTAAGGACAAGGCGACGTTGGTCTTTTCGAAGAACAACAACGCGTGGGGTAGTTTTTACTACAAGCCAGAAGACGATGCTCTTCGAATCGACGTGCCGGTAGTAGCAACCACCGAGAGCGTGGAACGATTGAAATATGAGTTCTCCGGCCAAACGGATAACTCTGCCGTGGTCACGATGTACTGGGAAAAGATCAAGATACCGTTTACCATCAGTGTAGACTTGGTGCAAGAGCAGGTGGCCGCATACCGCCGTGAGTTTGACAACGGAAACTTTTATGCATACTGGCAGAAGATGCAACAAGCGGCTAATTACTGTTTAATCAAAAATGTAAACTTGGAGGAAGCGCTCACCTGGGCCGATCGCTCAATGAACACGTATTTCGGAGAGAAGAATTTCTTGACGCTGTCGACCTATGCAGGATTATTGGAGAAGCTAAATCAGAAGACAAAGGCTGATTCTGTGATGAAGGCAGCCTTGCCAATGGCGACGATGCTCCAATTGCACTCCTATGGCGTTTCTTTGATTCGTCAAAAGAAACAAAAGGACGCGCTCGAAGTCTTCAAGATGAACCATCAAAAGTTTCCGAAGGACATATATACCAACTTGGGGTTGGTATATGGATATGCTGCTACCGGCGATGCAAAGCAAGCACTAAGTTGGGCAGACAAGGCTCGCGCGCTAGCCGATGATTCAAATACCCGAGCTTTGATCGACAAGTATGTAGCTGACATCAATGCCGGAAAAGACTTGATCCGGTAATGCTTAAAAGACAAAACCCCGGATCAATGACGAGTTGATTTCCGGGGTTTTCTCTCCCAACATCGAGTCCGCCTGATAATGCGGCGTAGAGATTCTTATTTCGCCTTGAGTGAGAAGGTGAAGACTGGCCTTTTGGCGTGATTGACTACATCCTCGGCGATACTGCCATTCAGGAGGTGGCCGAGTCCTGTCCGTCCATGGGTCGACATCACGATCATATCCGCGTCGACACTTTCGGCAAACCTGATGATCCCTTCTTCCTCGGCTACTTCATTGTAAATGTTGATCGTGTAACGCTGAAGTTTCAACTTGGTGGCGAACTCTTTTAGTTTCGTTTGTGAAGTCTTGTCTGGTAAGAACAAACCAGGCGTGTTGATTCGAACCAAATGTACGGTTGCTTGATAGCGGTCAATTATCTTCTTGAGGGCAGGAGGCATCACAAGGTCTTCGGCACGCAACGAAGTGGCCCATGCGATGTTCTTAAAGTCTACGATCGGCTTTTTTGTTACTGCGATGACTGGACAACCCGAGCGACGCACGACTTTCTCGGTATTGGTACCGATTAGAACTTCTTCATAACCTGAGCTACCGCGAGTGCCCATCACCACGAGGTCAGCTTTCTGTTCTGTGATCACGGTATTCATTCCATGGTAGGCATCTCCGAGACGGAGCATGGCCTTGAATTTTACGCCAGCCGCAGTCAGTTCATCCTCTACTTTGGCCAAGTCTTTCTTTGCTTTTTGAATCATCCTCATGTTGAAGAGGCGATCCTCCCAGTCACCGCTGCCGGACGCTTCTCCTTCCACATTGAAGGAGCCTTCGTCGACGCTTTCGAGAACGTGAAGGACAATCAGGGTGCTACCAAATTGACGCGCCAGGCTAATAGCTAACTGGAGTGCATTCTTTGCTTCGGGGGAGAAGTCTGTGGGAACGAGAATCGTTTTCATGCTTTTGTAAATTCATTTTGTGGTACAACCAAAACGGGTGTTTGGAGTTGGTCCATCATTTCCATGAACCCTTCCTTATTGTTGGTCACAAGTCTTTTGCTGATGATCAGCAATCCGACTTTGTTTTTCTTGGCGTATGCGTAAATGCGGTCGTTAAAGAAGCCCACTTCGGGGCGGAAGTCCCAGCTCACCTTTGAACCATCGAGCATGGGACCGGCGATCTTTTTAAAGTTTTCACTGGCCGCTTGGTCCATGCTTCGCTTCGTTTCAATAACGGTTGCGCCATTGTGATCCAATTGATTCAGACGGTACGGATATAATACAGTGAGTGCGGTCCCAAACTGATCCGCCATGAATATAGCAGACTTCAAAGCTTCCTTTGAAGCCTCCGAAAAGTCGATCACGCAAAGAACCGACGATTTCGTGAACCCTGGGATGGGTCTACTCGCATTCACAGTTAACATTTCCCGTTACGTATAGGTACAAACCTAACGCAAAGCCAACGCTCACGTTCTGGGGATTCCTCAAGGAAAAACATGATTTTTGTCACTTTTTCCTCCGTACATTGCTATTCCATGATTAACCCGTTCGAACTATCGGTCGTTTCCAACGAAGCATTCCGCGAGATCTTCCAAAGTATGACGGAAGGGATCATCGTGGTGGACCGAACGGGCAAAATCCTGGTGGCCAACCCGATTGCCGAAGAGATGTTCGGGTATGGAACAAACGAGTTGACTGGTGTGCAACTAGAGAACTTGCTACCGGAACAGTACCGAGGAAAGCACCTCTTTTATCGCGACCAATTCAACAACCGTCCGGTTCCGAGGAGAATGGGAATGGGCCGCGACCTTACCGCCCTACGTAAGGATGGCGTAGAGTTCCCTGTCGAGATCAGTTTATCCTATTCCCAAGCGAAAGACAGCTTCCTCGCCATTGCGTTCATTACCGACATCACCCAGCGGAAGAAGGCGGAGGAGGCGCTCAAGTTGGGTGAAGAGCAATTGATGATTTACGCGGCCGAGCTGGAGAAGAAAGTTGCTGCCAGAACCCAAG
Source organism: Cyclobacteriaceae bacterium (assembly GCA_044226945.1). GTDB lineage: Bacteria > Bacteroidota > Bacteroidia > Cytophagales > Cyclobacteriaceae > ELB16-189. Next base: position 156,970 of record JBGAGB010000004.1, read on the forward strand.
ATTTGAACTTGTCGATCGGACGTCTCGAAAAGGAAATCAACGAAAGAAAGAAGGCCGAAGAGGAGGCACGAAAGGCGTTGGAACGCGAGCGCGAACTCAACGACTTGAAGACAAAGTTCGTCTCGATTGCCAGCCACGAGTTTCGAACGCCCCTCAGTACCATCTTGAGCTCGATCTCGCTCGTAGATCAGTACAATCAACGGGGCGAGATAGAGAAAGTGAAAAAGCACACCCAACGCGTCCGGGCGTCGGTGAATCACTTGACCGGAATCTTGAATGACTTCCTTTCGTTGGGTAAGTTAGAGGAAGGGAAAGTCGATGTTCAAGTCGAAAATGTGGATTTCGCCAACCTGATTGATGAGATCAAGGAGGAAATTAAGATGCAGTTAAAAGAAGGGCAGCAAATCCTTGTGGAATGCTTGCACAAAGGGAAGGTTTCTAGCGACGCACGCATCCTTCGAAATATTCTGATCAATCTATTATCAAACGCAAGTAAATATTCGAACGCGGGCAAGAACATTTACGTAAAGACGTGCAATGGGAAAGCCGGGACTATTGAAATAAGCATTCGGGATGAAGGCATAGGAATCCCGGATGAGGACAAGAAACACATGTTTGAACGATTCTTTCGAGCTCAGAACGCCGCCGACATTGCCGGCACAGGTCTGGGTCTCAACATCGTGCGGCGCTACGTCGACTTACTCAAGGGCACGATCCAGTTTGAAAGCAAGTACCAAGTAGGTACCACATTTACTATCACTATACCCGATACATTATGAAGAAGATTCTAGTTATCGAAGACAATGCTGGTATTCGTGAAAACACGCAGGAGATCCTGTCGCTGGCAAACTACGATGTGATTACGGCTGATAACGGAAAATCTGGCGTGGACGCCGCACTCCGAGAAAAGCCTGACATGATCATCTGCGACATCATGATGCCTGAACTCGATGGCTATGGTGTGCTTCATATCCTCTCCAAGAAACCCGAAACGTCAACAATTCCTTTCATCTTCGTCACCGCCAAAACCGAGCGTGCCGATATTCGCAAAGGAATGGAACTTGGTGCCGACGACTACCTAACGAAGCCTTTCGACGACACGGAGTTGCTCAACGCCATTGAAGCGCGGTTCAAGAAGAATGAGATCCGAACCAAGGACTATGCTTTTGGCGCTGAAGGTCTCGACGCGCTGATCCGCGACGCACAACGTGTCTTGAACCTCAAAGAACTGTGCAAGGATAAGAAAGTCAAACAAGTAAAGAAGAAGTCTGAAATCTTTGCGGAAGGTGATACTCCTCAATCGGTATTTTTCGTGCAGTCTGGTGAAATCAAGACTTTCAAGGCGCACCCCGAAGGGAAGGAACTAATCACGAATTTGTATAAGAAAGACGATTTCTTTGGGTTTGAACCCATCCTCGAAAATTCAGAGTACCAAGAGTCGGCCGTCGCGTTGCAAGATTGCGAGGTGATCGTGATTCCAAAACAGGATTTTCTCACTCTATTATATAGCCAACCCGACGTGTCAGCCGCCTTTATTTCGCTGCTTTGCAAGAAAGTCACCGAAAAGGAAAAACAGCTGGTAAACCTGGCTTATAGTTCTGTTCGTCAACGGACCGCCGAGGCGCTTTTGAAAACTAGCGAATTGAAGGGTGAAAAAGAGAGGATGAACATTAGCAGGGAAGATCTTGCCCGCATGGTGGGCACCGCATCGGAATCTGTCATCCGGATCCTGTCGGAGTTCAAAGACGAAGGCCTAATTGATATCGAGTCGGGAAAAATTACGCTCAAGAGCCCATCCAAACTCGAACAGGTTGTCCGGTGGAATTTCGCCCGCTAGCAACTAACATTACCTTCCGCCGCAAATCGTAATTCCGTGCTCGTCGAACGAGTGGCTGTGACCCGAATGAAAAACGTACGCCCGAGCCACGAGCAGGACTCCGAGTGAAATCATCATGATCGTGGTCGCTTTTTTGAAACTGAATTGGAATCGCATCAACCACTTGGTCAGTACCACCGTAAGACCCAGCATCACGGGCAAGGTTGAAAGACCAAAAACAAACATATAGGCAAACCCGGTGATTGGGTCGAGTGTGACACAATATGCAAGCGCGATGTAAGTAAGTCCGCAGGGCAAGAGGCCGTTCAACATCCCGAGGGCGAATAGCGAAGTCCGTCCTTTCGTAGCGAGCAGTTTGCTAAACTGGATCTTGATTGATGCGACGAGCTTGTTGACAAGGTTCGTGAGCACCGGTATTCGAATGCGACTCACTCCCGCCACGCCAAACACAATCAGCAATACACCGAGGAGGACCGACATCCAGTTTTGCAACCACGACAGATCGATCACGAAGCCCGCTACCCCGATGACGGCGCCCAATAAACCATAGGTAGTGATCCTGCCGAGGTTGTAAACCACTTTATTAAGCGGCACCTTCGGCTGCGCAGCGGTAACCGCCATCACCAGCGGACTACACATGCCCAAGCAGTGCAGGCTACCGGCGAGTCCCAACGTTATGGCGGTGATCCACATATTTCTGACGACGAGGCCTAAAGGTTGACGATCTCTTCTACGAAATACTCCTTCGACTCCATGGTCCATTTCATTCGGGCTTTGTACATCCCGTGGGGCACGTCGGAGATATCGAAATCTTGCTCCGATCCAGCAGTGACTGGTATCGAATAGTCTTTGTCAAAATTTGCGTTCGAAGGGCAGAAGAGTTCAAGTGTGCCTTCTGTGAGCTTCGGGAAGTCCACGAATTCGACAATGAGCTTGCCACTCTTGACCGAGATCGCTGGCGGCTGAGGGAGCGTTTTTGTGTTGGCCAAACGAGCTACCTGTTTACCGTAATCCAACTCATCTTGATAGTATTCCTTGGAAACGAGGCTCATGTCTTGGCGAACACAAACGGTGACAAGTGTGCCAATAAACCCTGCAAAGAGCACGAACGAAATTACAATCCATTTTCCCCAGCTCATATCGTTATTTGTTTGTGGCCCCAATGGGACCTATGAATTTTACTTTGATCTTTTCAATTCTGCGACCACCATCGTATACGCCGAGATAAACGGTCGTTGCCACAGTGTGTAATTCCGATGCGGGAATTTCAATGAAGTAGACCGACTTCAGCAATCCTTCAGCGGGTACGATAAGAGGTTTGCCATCTGGTTTCAGTAGAGTCGCGAATGAAGGTGATTCGACGCGCAACTCAAGTGGCTTGTCTTCGAAAGTCTTGTTCACAAACTCGACGTTGTACAGGTTCGTGATGATGTTCCCCTCTTTTGTTTGGTACAAGGTGCCCGGCACTTTCAGTACCGTCGTGTCGACTTCGGCACGGGTGATTAAGAGGAAACTCAAGAATGTGAGCAAGGCCAAGAGAACAACCGAATAACCGATGGTGCGTGGGGTTACGAGTTTTTGAATCCCTTGCTTGATGCCGTTGTATGATGCAAACCTGATCAACCCTTTGGGCTTACCAATTTTTATCATCACGTCGTCGCACGCGTCAATGCAAGCTGTGCAGTTCACGCATTCCAATTGCGTACCGTTGCGGATGTCGATTCCTGTGGGACACACGTGTACGCAAAGCTTGCAGTCGATACAATCACCTTTTTTTACCTCCGCAACAGGTTCTGTTTGTTTCTTGATCTTACCCCTGGGTTCGCCGCGGAGCCAATCGTAGGCGACTACGACTGAGTCTTTCACCAGCAACACGCCTTGCAAGCGACCATAAGGACATACTGCGATGCACGCTTGTTCACGGAAGTAAGCGAACACCGAGTAGAAGATTCCGGTAAAGCCGACTAGCCCAATGAATCCGGCAATGTTTTCGGATGGCGAGTGGCGTACGATTTCAAAGACACGCTCGTAACCGATCAAGTAAGCCATTGCTGTGTGAGCGATCAGGATCGAAATGAGGATGAAAATTCCTTGTTTGGTCGTCTTCTTCCAGATCCGCGTAAAGTTCCATGGGCCATTATTGAGACGACGTTGTTCGGCCGCGTCTCCTTCAATGAAGTACTCGATTTTTCGGAATACCATCTCCATGAACAACGTCTGCGGACACATCCAACCACACCAGATGCGACCGAATGCGACGGTGAAGAGGATGATGAACACGAAAAACGTGATCAGCGTAAGTGCCAGGAGGATGAAGTCTTGCGGCCAAAATGCTTGGCCGAAGATGACAAACCGACGCTCGAAGATGTTGAGCAGCAGCAAAGGCTGCCCGCCGATCCTAATAAAAGGACCGGCGAAGAGCAGCGAAAGCAGTACAACTGTTACAAAAATCCTGAGGCGGTGGTAGTGTCCCGAAGGTTTCTTCGGGTACACCCATAAACGCTTGCCTTTTGCATCGACGGTGGCGATGGAATCGCGGAACTGTTCGTCGTATGCATAGAGGTCATTGGGGTTTTGAGCCGTTGCCACTTGTTGTTTTGGTTATTTAATTGTTCATCGCGCTGGCAGCCTTCGTACTGTCGGCCGGAGCTGCTACCGGTTCGGGGCGGTACAGCTCTCCTTGAGGCGCTTTCGGATTTGCAGGCTTCGTGCCTTGCAAACTCATCACATAAAAGGTCACATCGCGTACGTCTTCGGCACTCATCGCCTTGCCCCAGGCGGGCATGCCTTTTTCGACCACACCTTTATTGATGGTAGTGAAGATATCTTTGATGCTACCTCCATGCAACCAGTACTCGTCTGTCAGGTTGGGTCCGATGCCGTTACCTCCGCCATCTTCGGCGTGGCATGAGCGGCAGTTGTTTCCAACAAATACTGACTTTCCTTTGGCGAGAATCGCAGCGTCGGCAGAGTACACGAGCGTATTTTCATCGATGACCACAGCCGGACGTGATGCCAAGTATGCGCGTTTTTTCTCGTCGGCTACCTTTTGCTCGTTCGCGTACTCGTCTCCCGAAAGGGGAAGAGAAAGCGTGACGTGGTAGGCGATCAAGTAAGCGACACCCCAAATGATGGTAAAGTAAAACAACCCAGTCCACCACGGAGGCAAGTGGTTGTCAAGCTCGTGAATGCCATCGTAATAGTGTCCCAAGTCGATGTCTTGTTCGGAGCCGACAGGCACGGCGGCGTTCATGTCGTCCCAAAACTTGGTCCACCATGACTGACGTTTCTTGACGGGGAGCCCAAGGCGTTCTGCACGCTCCTCTTCAGCACGGCGTACGACAAAGTTCAGCACCTTGACTAGATAAATTAGTACCATTACAACCAACACGATCGTGATGGCGATGAAGGTCATCACAATGTAGAAAGGCAGCATTGGGCTGTTGAATGGGTCGTCCCAGAAACTGGCAGGTTGAGCTGCATCTTGAGCAAAGACAGACGGCGCAAAAAGCGTGAGCATCGAAACCAAAGCAAGAGCCTTAGCTTTCAGGTTGCCCTTTTCCTCGTTTTCTTTTTTATCGCAACAAGGGCAATCTCCCTTACACTTGCATTCTTTTTTGTTCATGCGCTCGCCATGTTTGGTGTCGCGATCTTGGATTTTTTCGCTGGTTTTCATTTCCCGGGTGCTTTAGGAGTGGACGGTTGATTGTCTTCCATCGGCAACTGTTTCATTCGTTGAATGAAATCTTTGTTGGCCGTGAATACCCACCAAAGGAGTACCAGGAAGAACAAGAAAAAGATGACGAACGATACGACAGGCCAGATGGCAACATTGTCGATGCTCTGAAGAATGTTCTTGTACATGGTCTTAGGGTTGAGTGTTGTTTTGTGCGACCTTTTCTGCTTTGATATCTTTTCCGAGGCGTTGCAGATAGGCGATCAACGCTACGATCTCGGCATCCGGGGTTGTATTGATATTGTCGGCCTTAAGAGACGCTACTATTTTTTGGGCTTGTTTGTCTAGGTCCTCGTTGGCAGTCGATTCGTAGTCTTCTGGGTAAGGCACGCCAATCGAGCGGAGGGCAGAGATCTTGCCAGGTGTAAGACTCTTGTCGATTGACTGTTCGGCCAACCAAGTGTAAGAAGGCATGATCGAGCCAGTAGAAACTGCGTCGGGAGCCATCATGTGGTTATAGTGCCACGAATCGGAATACTTACCACCCACGCGTTGCAGGTCTGGACCTGTGCGCTTCGATCCCCATAGGAATGGGTGATCGTACACGTATTCACCGGCTTTTGAATATTCGCCATAGCGCTCGGTTTCAGAACGGAAGGGGCGAACCATTTGAGAGTGACAGTTGACACAACCCTCGCGGATATAGATATCACGTCCGTGAACTTCGAGCGGCGTATAAGGCGTCACACTCGCTATCGTCGGGATGTTTGACTTGATCAAGAAGGTTGGCACCATTTCGATGATACCACCCACCAAGATGGCGATCAGCGACAATACGGTGAACAAAAGAGGTTTGTGTTCCAAAACCCTGTGGTGCCATCCACCGCTTTTCGCTACATATTCAGGAGCAAGCGGTGCAGCTTCGGCTGGTTCGTTTGCCACGAACGTGCCAGAGTATGCGGTCTTAATCAAGTTATAAGTCATGATGATCGCACCAGTGAGGTACAACGCGCCTCCGGTTGCACGAAGCATGTGCAAAGGCAGGATCTGAACAGTTGTTTCCAAGAAGTTCTTATACACCAGGAATCCTTCGGGATTGAATTCTTTCCACATCAAGCTTTGAACAACGCCAGATACATACATCGGAAGGGCGTAGAAGATGATACCAAGTGTTCCCAGCCAGAAGTGGAGGTTCGCCAATTTGCTCGAGTAAAGTGTTGTGCCCCACATTTTCGGAACCACCCAATACAGGATACCGAAGATGAGGAAGCCGTTCCAACCGAGGCCACCCACGTGCACGTGCGCTACAATCCAGTCGGTAAAGTGAGCGATGGCGTTTACATTTTTTAGCGAGAGGAGTGGACCTTCAAGTGTGGCCATACCGTACGCGGTAACTGCTACAACCATGAATTTCAATACAGCATCTTCACGGACACGGTCCCAAGCGCCACGCAGGGTCATCAAACCGTTCAGCATACCACCCCATGATGGAGCGATGAGCATGATTGAGAACACCGTTCCAAGTGACTGTGCCCAATCAGGGAGTGAGGTGTACAGCAAGTGGTGAGGGCCCGCCCAGATATAGATGAAGATCAAAGACCAGAAGTGGATGATTGAAAGACGATAAGAATATACCGGACGATTGGCGGCCTTGGGTAAGAAATAGTACATCAACCCGAGGAACGGCGTGGTTAAGAAAAACGCCACCGCATTGTGACCATACCACCATTGCACCAAAGCATCCTGCACGCCCGCGTACCAAGAATAGCTCTTGAAGAATGTCACAGGCATCTCGAACGAGTTCACGATGTGGAGCACAGCCACCGTCACGAACGTGGCGATGTAGAACCAGATGGCTACATACATGTGCCGTTCACGACGCTTGATGATTGTTCCGATCATGTTGATGCCGAACACCACCCAAATCAGCGCGATCGCAATGTCGATCGGCCACTCGAGTTCAGCATACTCTTTTGAAGTAGTCAATCCCAAAGGCAGGGTGATTGCTGCTGCGAGGATGATGAGCTGCCAACCCCAGAAGTGTATCCAGCTCAACTTGTCGCTGAACATACGCGTCTTGAGGAGGCGCTGCATGGAGTAATACACACCACCGAACATCGCATTGCCCACAAAGGCAAAGATGATGGCGTTGGTGTGGAGTGGACGAATCCGTCCAAAGGTGGTGTACTGGAAGTCGAAATTGAAAATCGGGTAGAAAAGCTGGATGGCTGCTGTGAGGCCAACCAGCATCCCGACCAATCCGAAGATCACAGTCGCGATGATGAATGCTTTGACAATCTTGTTGTCGTAGCTGAATTTTTGCAGTTCCATTTGGATTTTGGGTCAGTATTACGGCGGTAAAAGTATTGTGCCGTTTATGGGGTGAGACTGACTTCGGTTGTTCATTCCACTGATGTTTGTCAGGATTCAGAAACCTTCTAGAAGTGGCCAAACGAAGCTATTTTGCCACTTCGCTCATCCTTTTTTGGTATTTTCACCCCCATGAAGACTTTCGTCAGTGACATCTCGAAGAAAGAGTTTCCCTCGGTCGACAAGGTTCCTGGAAAAGTGGTCCGCAAGTCGATTTTTGACCTCATCTGCCAAGATCATCCGCAGTTTTCCAAAACTTCAAACCTGGCGATCAGCGAATTGAATGCCTACCGTCAGAAATACATCGCCAACTACCTCGCAACGGAAATCGGCGAACTGTCGACCCTAGAAGAGACGGTGCTTGGCGCGATGAAGAGTCGAAGCACATTGGCTGACAAAATTGAGGATGCAGATGAGAAACTTACCCTTGGCCAAAAGCTTGCCGACGCGGTGGCTACGTTTGGCGGCAGTTGGGCATTCATCGGTTCGTTTGGCGTGTTCATGGCTATCTGGATCTGCCTCAACGTATTTGTTCTCACCACGCGCCCTTTTGATCCATACCCATTTATCTTGCTGAACTTGATCTTGTCTTGCTTGGCCGCCTTGCAGGCACCTATCATCATGATGAGTCAGAATAGGCAAGAAGAAAAAGACCGGGCCCGGGCAAAAAAGGACTACATGATTAATCTCAAGTCGGAATTGGAAATAAGGATGGTGCACGAAAAATTAGATCACCTCATCATGCATCAGCAGCAGGAGCTGATCGAAATCCAGCGCATGCAAGTGGAAATGATGAACGAAATCATGGCCCGCATCAACACTAAGCCCGAATAACTTAAGTGTTCAAGCCTTTTCAAGATAACCCTGCCCATCCCTGAGGGTTTTCTAAGGTTTGGTTTTCGGTTCTTTCTTGTCTTCAAAGAGCATGCGCACCGACGGCGTGTAGGTGTCGTCATATTGACCACTCTTCATGTTCCATAAGAACAGCCCCAAGAACACCAATGCGATGGTGAGGCTAATCGATATCAGGAGTGCGATGATGATCATAGCTCAATCAATAAAAAGTGCGTTCAAATTCGTAGCTGTGAAAGCGTTCGTACGCGGCACGTTCGAGGTCTTCGCGCTGGTTCGGGTGCGCGATCGCGATCAGCGCCTTCGCCCTTTGTTGCATGTTCTTGCCATACAAGTATGCGACGCCGTATTCGGTCACGATGTAATGAGCGTGAGCCCGGGTAGTGACCACACCTGCACCCGGTTTCAAAGTTGCCACGATCTTCGACAAGCCGCCGGCAGTCGTCGAGGGCAATGCGATGATCGGTTTGCCACCCGCTGAAAGAGCCGCGCCCCTCATGAAGTCGATTTGTCCACCGACACCCGAATATTGGTAGGTGCCAATCGAGTCGGAGCAGACTTGGCCTGTGAGGTCGACTTCCACGGCGCTGTTGATCGCCGTTACCTTTGGATTTTGCCGGATCACCGATGTGTCGTTGACATAGTCGATGGAGAGCACTGCTACCGATGGGTTGTCGTCGACGAAATCATAGAGTTTGCGGCTTCCGAGGATGAATCCCGTTGCAATCTTACCACGGTGTTTCTTCTTGAATTCATTTGTGATCACGCCTTTTTCGATCAGCGGGAGCACTCCATCGGAGAACATTTCTGTATGAACGCCCAGACCTCGGTGGTTGGTGAGGCACGCAAGAACTGCATCTGGAACAGAACCAATACCTGTCTGCAACGTGGCGCCATCTTCGATCAACGATGCAACATTCATCCCAATGCGTTGAAAGATTTCGGATTCCAGATGTTCGCCCACAACTTCGGGGAGCTCTTGTTCGGCATACACCAGCGAATTGAATTTACTGATGTGAACCATGCTGTCGCCATGGGTGCGTGGCATGCGTGGGTTTACTTGCGCGATCACGTGTTTCGCCGTCTTGATCGCAGTCTGGGCGACGTCTACCGATACACCGAGCGAGCAGTAGCCATGACGATCCGGTGGTGACACTTGCACCAAGGCCACATCGAGTGGAAGAATGTTGTTCTTGAACAGCGTGGGAATTTCGCTCAGGAAGATCGGAATGTAGTCACCGCGACCTTCATTCACCGCTGCCCGAACGCTGGCTGACACGAAAAGCGAATTGATTCGAAAGTGATCGCGGTATTCGGCATCCGCGAAGGCGACATCACCTTGCAAGGAGATGCTGACCAACTCAACGTTCCAGAGTTCACTGGCCCGCGCGACCATTTTATTGATTAAATAGTGCGGTGTGGCCGCGCCTCCATGAATGAAAACTCGGTGACCTGGTTTAATGGCTTTAATAGCTTCGTCGCCAGAAATATAAGTGGGTGTCATATCAAGAATTTTTCATTTTTCTTTTCACAACTTGATTGACCGCGATCGTTGCAAATCCGACTACGCTCACACTGCTGATCGGCATCAGGATCGCTGCCACGAGCGGGGTGAGATGCCCAGTGACGGCTACGGTGAGTGCAATGGCATTGTACATAAACGAAATGCCAAACGCGATCTTAAGAATGGTTGATGATGTTTTTGCGAGCGTTAGGAAGCCGTCCAATTCTTGAAGTTTGCTTCCCTGCAAGATCCCATCGCAACCAGGTGTGAACAAACCGGCGTCGTCGGTGATGGCGATTCCCACGTCGGCTTGCTTCAACGCTCCTGCATCATTCAGGCCGTCGCCGATCATGAGCACTTTCTTCCCACGACGTTGTAGTTCTTGGATGTAATCCATCTTGTCGCTAGGCTGCTGATTGAATCTGAGTTCCGTTGTTTTCGGGAACAAGTGCCCCATCAGCGTTGAGTCGTTGGAATTGTCGCCCGACAAAAGCGCCGTGCACTTCGACCCAAGGCGTGACAGCATGCCCTGGATGTTCTGTCGCAGCGACACCTCAATGAGGAAGTAGCCGCGCACTTCATCGTCGACGGATACGAATACCGTCGAGCCAGGGGCACTGATCTTGAATGCACCCACCAGCTCGGCTGAACCGATTTTGTAGGCGATCCCGTCGACCGTCGCTTCGATACCTTTCCCAGGAATTTCACGGAAGTTAGTTACAGCAACAGGAGCCTTCCTTTTCAGTGATTTATTGACGACAACGCTCAGTGGGTGGGTCGAATAACTCGTGAGCTGACGAACAGCGGCTTGTTCTACTTCATTCAACTTTCCGACAAAGGTGACTTTCGGTTCTTGCCCATGTGTCACGGTTCCTGTCTTATCGAAAACAACCGCATCTACGACGGCGAGTCTTTCGATCACATCGGCATTCTTCAGGTAGAACTGGTTGCGGCCGAAAGCACGAAGCATGTTGCCATACGTAAAAGGAGCCGCCAGCGCCAACGCGCAAGGACACGCAACCATGAGCACAGAGGTGAGCACCAACCACATTTCGCCGGGTTGGAAGAAATACCAGTAAGTGGCGGTGAGGGCGGCGATTGCCAGCACGATCCAAGTAAATATCCGTGCCGACCGATCGATGATCTTCCGGTAACGACTTTCGTATTTCTTTCGGAATGCGTCCTTGTTCCAAAGACTAGTCAGGTGACTTTGAGAAGTCTCCTTTTCGACAACCATTTTTACAGGTTCGCCGAGTAGTCGTCCCCCAGCATAGAGCAAATCGCCAGCTTGGGCCTTCACCGGTCGCGCCTCGCCAGTAACGAAGCTGTAGTCGATAAAGGCAACTGAATTCAATAAAATGCTGTCGGCTGGGATGATCTCCAAATTGCGGATTTGAATTTGGTCGCCCTTCTGCAGTTCGTAAATGACGGTGGGTTGAAATTCTTCTTCCACGACCTTTTGAACTGCCAGCGGAAAGTATGATTTGAAATCCCGTTCGAAAGAGAGACTCTCATACGTCCGGTTTTGAAACCAGCGCCCGATCAACAAGAAGAATACGAGTCCTGTGAATGAGTCGAGATATCCTGGGCCGGTGGCGGAAATGATGTCGTATGAACTCCGGAAGAACAATGCAATCAAGCCGAGTGCGATCGGTACATCGATGTTGATTTGCTTTTGCCCGAAGCTTTTCCAGGCCGACGTGAAGTAGTCTTGTGCACTATATACTAACACAGGAATTGCCAACGCGAAATTCAGCCAAGAGAATAGCCTTCCAAGAGATGCATCGTTAGGATTGAGCCCAAGGTATTCGGGAAAGCTGAAAAGCATGACGTTGCCAAATGCGAAACCCGCCAACCCAAGTTTGATAACCAACGAAAGGTTGGTCTCTTTTTCTTTTTCTTTTGTTTCCTCTTGGATACGTGGTGCGTAGCCAAGTGCATCCAGTTTCGTGGCAAGCGCCGCGAGGTTGGTTTTAGCGGGGCTGAATTCAATGGTGACTTCCTTTCGATTGAAGTTCACTTCTGATCGGAACACGCCACCGTCAACTTTTTGGAGGTTCTCGAGTAACCAAATACACGAGGCGCAATGCACGTTTGGAACGGCAAAGCGCACACGAGCAAAGTCCGGTGAGTCGAACTCAATTAGCTTGCGCCGCACCTTAGGCTCGTCGAGGTAGGCGTACTCTTGTTGCGTGGGTTTGTCGGCTTGTACTCCCGGGTGCGACTCAATGTTGTAATACTCGCACAGGTTATTTTCATTGATTAGTTCGAAGACCACCTTACAGCCATAGCAACAGAATTTCTTGTCGCCGACAGAGAACGTTTCGTCGTCGCAAGGCTGTCCGCAATGGTAACAGAGAACCTTTTCGTCCGTCTTGACTAGCTGATTCTGAACGTCCATGTCGGGCATTTGATATGATTGACTACGTCCTCGGCGATGCTTCCGCTGGCGATATGCGCGAGGCCTTTGCGCCCATGCGTAGCCATGGCAACCATGTCGGCTTTAGTGTCCTTCACAAAGTTGATGATCCCGTCGGCTTCCGAGATGTCGTTGTAAATGTTGACGGTAGTGTTCTTGAGCATGAATCGTTTTGCAAACTTTTCAAGTGAGGGCCGGATTTCGGAGTCGCGCTTGAAGGTAGCCGGAGTATTCACATACAACACGTGTAACTTTGCATCGAAGAATGCCTGTAGTTCCTTTACTTTCAAGGTCAACTCCTCTTGTGCAAAATCCGGTTGAGTCGGAAAAACGATGTTCTTTACCTGATCGGTGAACTTGTGTACAGAAATTACGGGTATCGTGCTATTGCGAACGATCTTTTCAGCCGTCGACCCAAGCGTGTATTCCTTGATACCCGATGCGCCTGTCGTTCCTGCGATGATGAGATCTGGTTTTTCTTTTTTGATCGTGTCTTTGAGTGCTGGCAGAAACCCACCGAAGACGACGAGTCGTTTTACTTTCACTTTTGCGCCGATCGACTTGTTTTCGATTTTCTCCATCTCTCGTTCAGCACCTTGTTTCATCGATTTCATGAAGTCGGCTTCAAATTGGGAAGCTAAGGATGAATTGTATAGCGACGGAAGTTCGATTGAGTTGAACAAGGTGAGCTCGCCTTGTGACTCCCGCGCGACGTTGGCCGCAAAGCGTACCGCTTCAATCGATGCCTCGGAGAAGTCCGTGGGAACTAGGATCTTTTTCATGGCCTTTTTGTTTAGTTTTCAAAAGTATTCCGCCCTTTATGGCCGCCCGCTGAGGCCCATCACCCCGAAACATGACATTTGTCATAGTACCAGCATCCAGTCGATGCCCTGACCGCCGTAGCCTCTGCCGAAGGTGATCCTAGGTTAACAACAGGCTTCAAACGTTAGTCGTGGTATTGTCGCCGGTTCCCACCAATTGAACATTGTGAAATTGATGATTGGTTCTTTGTATTCAATTCGAGAAGGAGATACACAAGAACCAATCTCAAAAATATTCAATCTTGCTCGCCGTAGCCTTTGGCGAAGGTGATCCTACCTTAACAATAAGCTTCAAACGTTAATCGTAGTATTGTCGCTGGTTTCCACCAGTTGAACATTATGAAATTGATGATTGGTTCTTTGTATTCAATTCGAGAAGGAAATACACAAAACACGTAGTTAAGTTAAGGGGAAAAGGCGGATATCTCGCCCCTTCTCATTGATCGCCGTAGCCATCGGGCGAAGGTGGTCAGGGGCTTTTGCGGCTACTGTGACCTTAACTTAACGACATGGACAATAAGTTTAACGTTAGTCGTATTATTGTCGCTGGTTTCCACCAGTTGAACATTATGAAATTGATGATTGGTTCTTTGTATTCGATTCGAGAGGGAAATACACAAGAACCAATCTCTAAAATATTCAATCTTGCTCGCCGTAGCCTTTGGCGAAGGTGATCCTACGTTAACAATAAGCTTCAAACGTTAATCGTAGTATTGTCGCCGGTTCCCACCAGTTGAACATTATGAAATTGATGATTGGTTCTTTGTATTCAATTCGAGAGGGAAATGAACAAAACACGTAGTTAAGTTAAGGGGAAAAGGCGGATATCTCGCCCTTTCTCATTGATCGCTGTAGCCTCGGGCGAAGGTGGTCAGGGGCTCTTGCGGCTACTGTGACCTTAACTTAACGACATGGACAATAAGTTTAACGTTAGTCGTATTATTGTCGCTGGTTTTCACCAGTTGAACATTATGAAATTGATGATTGGTTCTTTGTATTCGATTCGAGAGGGAAATACACAAGAACCAATCTCAAAAATATGCAATCTTGCTCGCCGTAGCCTTTGGCGAAGGTGATCCTACGTTAACAATAAGCTTCAACGTTAATCGTAGTATTGTCGCCGGTTCCCACCAATTGGACATTATGAAATTGATGATTGGTTCTTTTGTATTCGATTCGAGAGGGAAATACACAAGAACCAATCTCAAAAATATGCAATCTTGCTCGCCGTAGCCTCTGGCGAAGGTGATCCTAGGTTAACAATAAGCTTCAAACGTTAGTCGTAGTATTGTCGCTGGTTTCCACCAGTTGAACATTATGAAATTGATGATTGGTTCTTTTGTAGTCAATTCGAGAAGGAGATACACAAGAACCAATCTCTAAAATATTCAAATCTTGCTCGCCGTAGCCTCTGGCGAAGGTGATCCGAGGTTAACAATAGGCATCAAACGTTAGTCGTGGTGTTGTCGCCGGTTCCCACCAGTTGAACATTATGAAATTGATGATTGGTTCTTTTGTATTCAATTCGAGAAGGAGATACACAAACCACGTAGTTAAGTTAAGAGCGAAGACGGGAATCCGGGGTAGAAGGTAAGATTTAACATTGGTCGTAGTCTTATCGCTGGTTTCCACCAGTTGTACATTGTGAAATTGATGATTGGTTCTTTTGTATTCAATTCGAGAAGGAGATACACAAACCACGTAGTTAAGTTAAGAGCGAAGACGGGAATCCGCGGTAGAAGGTAAGATTTAACGTTGGTCGTAGTCTTATCGCTGGTTCCCACCAATTGTACATTATGAAATTGATGATTGGTTCTTTTGTATTCTGTTCGAGTAAGAAATTCCCAAACCACGCAGTTAGTTAAGAGGGAAGGCAGGGAATCCGGGCTGAAAAGTAGGATGTGAGGTTAGTCCTGGCGTTGTCGCTGGTTCCCACCAATTGTACATTATGAAATTGATGATTGGTTCTTTTGTATTCATTTCGGGAAGGAGATACACAAACCATGTCGTTAAGTGATATCTCGCCAATAACTGCAGCCTGCAAAAACTGACAACGATCATCCTTTCCCGTGACCAACCTCACAACCGGGCGGCGAAAGCCAGACGAGATTTGTAAATACCATGAAAACGCAGTTTTTGTCCGGCAATCCAGTGCTTCTTTGGTTTTCCTTGCCCATGATTTTGCTCGTGGGCTTGGCGAGTGTCACCGGATTGCTCGCACCTGACTTGTACGCCGGTGCGACTCAGAACTGGCTTGCCCAAACTACCGGTCAGGATGCAGTCGACCTGTTCTTGCTCGTTCCGGTGTTGCTGATCGGAACCTTATACAGCTATCGAGGCAATCGATTTGCTGGCTTCATGTGGGTGGGTGCGGTGTTGTACACTGGGTACACCTTTGTCATCTATGCGTTCGCAGTCGCATTCAATCCGCTGTTTCTCGTGTACTGCTGCGTTCTTGGACTTTCGGTATATAGCTTGATCTGGTTTTTTTCCGGTGACGAAGGCGACTCACGTCCATCGGGTCGCTGGCATCGCATCGCTGGTTATTACCTACTCATCATCGGAGGCTTGTTTTACTTGCTTTGGTTGTCGGATGTGGTCCCTTCCGCTTTCTCACACAGCACGCCCACTTCAATTCAAGAAGCCGGACTCCTCACCAATCCCGTTCACGTGTTGGATCTCGCGCTGTTCCTTCCTGCCATCCTCATCACCGGCTGGTGGGCGGTTCGCGATCGAAACCTTGGACGAGTACTTGTGCCTTCCATGCTCATGTTCCTTGGATTGATGGAGGTTACGATCGCGATACTAACATTGGTGATGGATCAAGCAGGTGTGGGCGGTAGCGTGCCGTTGGCGATCGCGATGTTCAGCCTCACAGCTTTCAGCATTTTTCTTTTTGTGGCGACCATCCGAACGGAATCCCGATAATGACCAACGATACGACTATGGCATCAAAAGAAATTCAAGAATTATTCGAACGCTACGAGCAACACGCCCAGAAGTTCGAATACAGGAAGATCGCGCGTTTGTACGGGAAGAAGCTCGTCGGCGCAGGACCCGCTGGAGTCTCCTTCCACAACAATCACCTCATTGCACGATTGCGATATGGAAAGGCAATGAAGGAGTACTACAACAAAGCAGGATTGTCGTCTATCGTGATCAATAGCATTTCGGAAGAGGAAATTTCGAATCGCTACTGCCTCGTGAAAGTAACTTGGACGGCAACGTTCTTAGCCACTCGCGAGCAACGATTCGTATTTCATATTACCTACATCGTTCACAAAACGAAGAGCAAGCCTGAGATCGTGATGTACTCGCCCACGAAGACGAAGCCAAGATTTTGCAAGGCTACGGAATCGTGCCGTAGCGATAGGGTGAATTAAACTCACCCTTTGCCCTGACTTTTATCACGGGGTCGTCGATGCACCGCTGGTACTTTCATGTCGCAAACAACATCACTATGAAAGCCACTAAACTCGGTGTTTGGCTCGACCATCACCACGCATATTTGACTCCGTTCACGGACCCTATGACCACGACGACACTTGAGGCCGACGATGTTCACAAGGGAAAGAGTGAACACTTGAAGCACCATGCCGAACAAAACGTGGAGCACGGGTTCTACAAGAAACTCTCAAACATCATACGTGAGTATGAATCTGTGATCCTTTTTGGACCGAAAGAATCCAAGAACGAGTTGTTCAACCGACTTACTTCCGATCATCATTTTTCCAAAGTGCATTTGGAAGTAAGGCAAGCCGGCAAGATGACCGTGCAAGAGCAACAAGCATTTGTAAAGACTCATTTTACCAAGTACCTATAAAACTTTAAGTTATGGCGGTCATTGCTCGTTTCGAGAACCTAACCATGTCGGATGTGGGAAGCGTGGGAGGAAAGAACGCATCGTTGGGCGAGTTGATTCATTCGCTCTCGAGTAAAGGAATTCAAGTGCCGGGCGGTTTTGCGATTACAGTGGATGCTTTTCATGATTTTTTGAGCCACAATGCGATCGCCAAATTACTTCATACCTACATCGATGAACTGGACGTAAGCACGCTTAACAATTTGGGCGAAGTCGGAAGCAAATGTCGCCAATTGGTCATGGCGTCAGACCTGTCGCCCAAAGTGAAAGAGGCAATTGCCAGTGCGTGGCAGGAATTGCGCACGCGCGAGGGTGAGGCGATTTCGGTGGCTGTGCGAAGCAGTGCAACCGCCGAAGATTCGCCATCCATGAGCTTCGCAGGGCAGCATGATTCTTTCTTGAATGTAACTTCGTTGGAAGGCCTCTACTTAGCGGTCCGGAAATGTTATGCGTCATTATTCAATGACCGGGCAATTAAGTACCGGCTCGATCATCGACTTACCACGAGTCAAGTCGCCTTGTCCGTTGGCGTGCAAGTGATGGTGCGTTCGGATAAAGGGAGTGCCGGGGTTGCCTTTACCATCGACCCAGAGTCGGGCAACAATCAATTGATTTACGTGACTGGCGCCTGGGGTCTCGGTGAGAGCGTCGTGCAAGGAGCCGTCACCACAGACGAATTCTATTTCTTCAAAGAAGGCGTCCGTCAAGGTAAGAGTGCTCTTGTCTGGCGACGACTGGCGTCGAAAGAAAAGATGATCGTGTATTCGAGCGATCAAACCGCGACGGAGTTGATCGATACGCCAATGCCTCTACGAGATCAATACGTACTAGATCATGACGACCTGAAGACACTTGCGAGCTGGTGCCTCGCTATCGAGGATCACTACAAGCTGCCGATGGATATTGAATGGGCAAAGGATGGCAGTAACGGCAAGCTTTACATCGTTCAGGCCCGTCCAGAGACCATCCATACGGCGGGGCGAAAGATTATACTGAAAGAGTATGCGCTAAGTACGAAGAGTCAGCCGGTACTGACAGGTCGTGCGGTGGGCCGCGGCATCGTATCTGGAAAGGTGACGATTGTGAGATCGCTTGCGGATCGCGAAAAGGTGAAGGACGGTGACATCCTCGTCGCCGACATCACAAATCCGGATTGGAATGCGCTACTTCGAAAAGCAATTTGTATCGTCACGAATCAAGGCGGGCGCACAAGTCACGCGTCAATCATTGCCCGCGAGCTCGGGATACCAGCAGTGGTGGGAACGCTACATGCGACAAACGTGCTGAAAGATGGTCAGGTCGTGACAGTCTCCTGTGCCAGTGGCGAAGAAGGAAGAATCTATGATGGGAAACTCGACTGGGTTGAGAGTGAGATCGAAGCACAAGGCGAACCCACCCATACACAGCCAATGTTCATTCTTGCCGATCCCGAGAAGGCTACGACGTTGTCGATGTATCCTAATGCAGGAGTCGGCCTGTTCAGGATGGAGTTTGCGATCAGTAACTATATCCAGGTTCACCCGATGGCGTTGGCTCGATTCTCGGAGTTGCCTCAAGGAAGTGAACGCGATCAGATTGCGGCACTCACGCGTCATTACTCCGACAAGAAAGAGTTCTTCATTGATAAACTAAGTTCCGCAATTGGATTGGTGGCATCGGCTTTTTATCCGAAAGATGTAATCGTGCGGATGAGTGATTTCAAAACGAATGAATATGCAAAATTGATTGGCGGAAGATTTTTCGAACCAAGCGAGGAGAACCCCATGCTAGGTTTTCGAGGAGCGAGCCGCTACTACAATTCGCGGTACAAGGACGGATTTGCGTTGGAATGCGCAGCGGTCCGTCGTGTTCGAGAAACGTATGGATTATCGAACGTGAAGGTGATGATCCCATTCTGTCGCACCTTGAAAGAAGCGAACCTCGTGTTGGAAACGATGAAAGAGTTTGGATTAGAGCGCGGAAAGGATGGTCTGGAAGTATACGTCATGGCTGAGATTCCTTCCAATATCTTGCTGGCCTCCGACTTCGCCGAGTTGTTCGACGGTTTCTCAATCGGGTCCAATGACCTGACTCAGTTGACCCTGGGTGTCGACCGCGATTCGGCGATTGTCAGCGATCTATTTACGGAAGACAATGAAGCAGTAACCGGTCTCATTCGACACTTAGTTGTAACGGCGCACGAAAAGGGAGTAAAAGTGGGGCTCTGCGGTCAGGCGCCAAGTGATCAACCCGAGTTTGCTCGATTCCTCGTCAATTGCGGCATCGATTCAATTTCATTCAATGCAGATGCACTGATCCGTGGAATACAGAATATTCAAGCTGCCGAAAAAGAAAGAGTCGTGTTTGCTTAAGAGACTGGTTTTCGTTGAATCGGCTTCACTACCTCTAGCCACAACACGCCCAGTGCTCCCGCTCCAATACTGATCAGCACGTAGCTGACGGCTGGGAGAGATAGCCTGAAGAAGTGTGTGATAGGAGGAACAAAGAAGATCACTGCAGTGAGTATAACGGTGAGTCCTAAGATCCAAAAAAGCAAAGGATTTTGATAGGTCATCGTCTTCCAAATGGAATGCACAAACGAACGGTTCACCAGCGTGAGGAAGATGTTTGAAGAAATGAGGGTGGTGAAAACCATGGTCCTGGTTTCGTTTTCCGACAATTTGCTTAGAACGGCGAATTGGTAGATGCCTATTGTGGCAATCGTAATCACAAGCCCTTGCACGATGCTAATACTGAGTTCTTTCCAGTTGAAGAACGTGGAAGTGAACGTTCGTGGTTTTTGGGTCATGGTGCCTGGTTCGATTGGCTCATTCTCATACACGATCGAGCAAGTTGGTCCCATGATGAGTTCCAAAAAGATGACATGAACAGGCGTAAACACGTTTGGATAGATCCATCCAAAGGCGAGGGGAATGAATACCGTGAGAATGATGGGGATGTGAATCGATATGATGTACTGAACCGCCTTTTTTAAGTTGCTATAGATTCTTCGTCCAATCGAGATGGCTTCGATCATGCTTTCTAGATTGTCGGACGTGAGTACCAGCGACGAGACTTCCTTTGCAACTTCTGATCCACGTTGTCCCATCGCAATGCCGATGTGAGCTGCTTTTAGCGCGGGGCCATCGTTGACGCCATCTCCTGTCATCGCGACCACCTCGCCGTTTGATTTCAGCGCCTTCAGCACTCTCAATTTAGCTTCTGGATACATGCGCGTGAATAGGTTCGTTGTGTGAACAGCCTTTTGAAGGTCGGCATCCGGCATTTCCATCACACGCTTTCCGTCTAAGTGATCGCCGGATTGAAACCCAACTTGTCGCGCGATGGTACGGGTGGTCGCTTCGTTGTCGCCGGTAAGTATTTTTACCCCAATGCCTGCTTCGTAGAACCCTGAGAATACATTAGCAATGTTCTTCTTCGGAGGGTCGTAGAACGCAACGAATCCCAGGAATTCGAAGGGGAGATCCTGTTGTTGTGGAGGGTAGTCTGTTCCATTGAACGGCGAAATGGCAACGCCCAACACACGGAACCCTTCAGCGGTAAGCGACTTCAAAGCAGCTTCAGCCTTTTCGCGATCGACCTTGGTCACAGCAATAATCGCTTCCGGTGCGCCTTTTGCAGCAATTATCCTTTTGCCTGCCGTGTTTTGGAAGACATGGGTCATCATCGGTGGTTGACCGCCAAGAGGATACTCATGTACCAGTTCGTAGTCCCCGCGTTGGTCGGGAGTTGCAAGCTTCACGTAAGCATCATGAAGGGCAACTTCCATGGGGTCGAATGGGTCGGGTTCGCTTGCCCACATCGCGACTTCTACAACGCGGTTGGCGTCAACGCCTTCGTAAGGCTGCACTTTGGCGAGAGACATCCGGTTCTCGGTGATCGTGCCGGTCTTGTCCAAACATATCACAGTAGCACTGCCAAGTGTTTCAACCGTGCCGGTCCGACGAACGACGATCCCACGTTTCATCAGTTTCCAAGCGCCAATCGCCATGAAGGTCGTGAAGGCAACGGGAATCTCTTCGGGTACGATGCTCATCCCCAACGCCAGCGCTTTTAAGAGACTGTCGAGCACATCGCCAGAAATCAAATAGTTGAGAAGCCATACGATTGCCAAGACAACCAAACCGGTATATGTGATTTTCTTCACGAATGAATTGATCTGGGCTTCGAGTGGAGTCTTTTCTTTTCCGACAGCTTCAATGCTTTTTCCGATTTGCTCGATTCGCGTCGCGGCCCCGACGGCTTCCACACGAAAGAGTGCTGAGCCGCTCGTTACCTGCGTCCCCTGAAAAAGCTTGAGATTTTCGTTGGCTTTTTCGACTGGTAGTGACTCTCCGGTGAGGAGCGATTCGTTCACTGTGAAGTCGTTCGCGCGGATGATTACGCCATCGGCGGGAATGGTGGCGCCTTCTTCGGCCACCACCAAATCGCCGACAACAATTTCGGCTTTCGCGATGGTTTGTGTTTGTCCAGATCGGATCACCTTGGCCTCTGGCTGGGTGATGTCTCGCAATGCCTTGAGTGCTTTTCGACTGCGCGTGTCTTGAAATACAGAAATGCTATAGACTACCACGATCGCACCCAGCATGAAGAGTCCATGCCCGCTTTCTCCAGTGGCAAAGTAGAGTAAAGACGCAGCCACGAGTAGCAAAAGCATCGGATCGGCAAAGACTCCTTTGATGAGTTCTCCGAAGAATTTCTCTTCGACGACAACTTCATTTCGACCGTGAAGGCGGCGAGATGCTTCGACTTCTTCAGGGGTAAGTCCGTGGACGTCTGGGCGAAGTCCGGCCGGAAAGATCGGGGTTTTTCCGGTCCCATTCATGGGGTTACAAGGCTGATCGGTTACACCAGGGAACGACTTGTCGTCGAGCCCGACAAGCCAAGGTGGAAGGCGACATACGGTCGCCTTCTTGCATTTGGTGCCAACGGTATCCACCACCCAATTGACAAAAGTCAGGTCAATCCGTGACTTGCGACAGCCATTGCCAACTCGATTGGCGAGTAATTCGAACGTCGGGGAAAGTTCCGACTAGTACTATGGCAAAGCGAATTCTCCTAATTGAAGATAACTACGAAATACGTGAAAACACCGGTGAGATATTGACGCTCGCTGGATATGACGTAACGTTGGCGGAAAACGGCAAGCTGGGCGTCGATGCGGCAAACCGTGTCGTGCCTGATCTAATCATTTGCGACATCATGATGCCGGAGTTGGATGGCTATGGTGTCCTGCATGTGTTATCAAAGCGACCTGAGACTGCTTCTATCCCGTTCATCTTCCTGTCTGCGAAAGCAGAACGTTCTGAAATTCGGAAAGGGATGGAGCTTGGCGCAGACGACTACTTGACCAAACCCTTCGACGAAACCGAGCTGCTCAATGCCGTTGAGGCGCGCCTCCGGAAAGTGGACATTCGTCATAAAGATTATGTTCAACTTCCCAACAGCCTCGACGAGTTCATCAGCGATGCAAGGAGGGCCCTGAACATTGCCCAGCTGGCTGAAGGTAAAAAGGTGCGTGTCGTGAAGAAGAAAATGCCGGTGTTCGGAGAGGGAGAGTATCCCACGTCGGTCTACTATGTTCGAAGCGGCGAGGTGAAGATGTACCGCTCGCACCAAGAAGGAAAAGAATTGATCACCGACATTTATAGACGTGGCGATTTTTTTGGCTACGAATCAATCTTACAGAACCGCGACTACGAAGAGTCTGCCGTAGCACTCGAAGATTCGGAGCTAGTGGCCATCCCTCGGCAAGACTTCATGACGCTGATGTTCAATCACCCTGACGTCGCGGCAGCGTTCATCTCGTTTTTGTGTAAGCGCATCACCGAGAAAGAGCAGCACTTACTCAGTTTGGCGTACAGCTCGATCCGGCAGCGTACAGCCGATGCCCTGTTGAAGTTGACCCAGGCGAATAGTGATCGAGGCGCTATCAGTATAGCACGCGACGACATCGCCAAGATTGTGGGCACTGCTCCAGAATCTGTGATCCGCGCATTGTCGGAATTTCGTGGGGAAGGCCTCATTGAAACCGAGGGCACTCGCATCAAAATTCTTAATCCGACAAAACTTGAAAAGGTCGTCCGCTGGAATGTCGCCCGCGACTGATCCTATCCCTTCGTCGCCTCGTTGTTTCTCACCATCGACCAGATCGGGCAGAACCCGTGGTTGACGACGTCTTCAGAAATGCTTCCCATGAAAAGATGAGATAATCCTTTGCGGGCATGGGTTCCCATGGCAATCATATCGGCGTTTATCTCTTTTGTAAATGACAGGATGGCATCTTCTTCATTGTAATCATCTCGAATGTTCATGGTGTAATTCGATAGATCATAGAATTTGGCGAATTCGGCCATGGCTGCCTTCCTGTCCTCGGTGCGCGCCATTCGGATGGGAGTATTCACCACGAGCAGGTGCAACTTGGCATTGAAGAGTTCTTGGAGTTCCTTGATTTTGCCCATCAACTCATGCTGATTCAGTTCCAAGGTGGTCGGGACCACGATGTTTTGAATGCTCGCTGTTAAAATAGATTTTCGGATTGCAAATACAGGCACAGGTGAGAAGCGCACAATTTTCTCGGTGTTGGAGCCAATCATATATTCTTTAAACCCGCTGGATCCATTGGTGCCCATCACGACGAGGTCGGCGCGCAGATTCTTGATCGCATTCCGAATTACCTGCGTGACGGATCCCTGGCTCACATGAAGGGTGACTTTCTCTTGGCGCTTGTGGCCTTTTTTCAAGTTGAGGAAACTCTCTTCCGCATCACGTTGTAAGTCGAGCAAGAAGCCCGGGTCGAAATAGGTCACTTCGGCATACGCGGTCTCATACATGAACGGGAAGTCGATCGCTTTCACGACCATCACCTCGGCGTCGGCGAGTCCTGCCAAGTTCAGGGCGAATGTGTAGGCTTCTTTCGCCGTGGGCGAAAAGTCGCAGGGTACCAAGATCCTTTTCATGTGGATTGGGTTTGATGCGTTTCTTCGGAAGTACGCTTCGAAGCAGTTCCGTACACATAGTCCCACAGGGGAGAAGTGACGCCGAAGTCGACTTTTCCGTCTTTGTAATGATGTAGCACATGACTTCTCCACAAGCCTTTCATGAAGTTCTTAGGCGGTGGATAGGCATGAACCATATAGTGAACTGCCAAGTACGCGGCGTAGCCCGTGAGAAAACCAGCCAACAGCGAAAACGAAAAGTCGCCGAGGACGGTACGCGCAATCACCAGCAAAAGTGTCGAGATGGTGACGCTCAAAAGGGGAGGCATCGCCAACCGGTCGGTGTCTTTTGGATATTCATGGTGAACGCCATGCATGATGTATTGAAAACGCTCTCGCCTTTTGGTGGTAGTTGGTATGTGAAAAAGGAATCGATGTACGTTATACTCGACCCAGGTGAAGACGAAGAGACCGACGAAGTACAGGACGGTGGTCGTGCCGACGCCAATCGTCGTCTTTAGTGTGCTCCAAACGAGCAGACCGGTGGCGTACAGGAGAAAGATCGAGACAGGCACCGCGATATGCGTGTGGGTCATGCGCTCCATCCAAGGAGTGTCAAACAGTTTTCCAGAACCCTTCAGTTTGAATTGCTTTTCCATGTCATAGAGTTGGTTCGACTCCATTCCAACGCGAAACTAGGGAATGGCGTTGCGCCAAACGGCTGACTAAAGTCAGGCTTTGGAGCGACAAATGTCAAGGAGGGTGAGGCGTTATACGTTAGGTCGTTAGGCGTTATGGCGTATTTCGTTATACGTTGTTTCGTTATCCGTTTCACGGTATTTGGGTATCGACAAGCTTTCCCTAACCTATGCCAACGAACAACGCACTAACGAATAACGAGCTAACGAACAACGAACTAACGAATTCGTTATACGTTGTTTCGTTATACGTTACCGCGTATTTGGGTATCAACAAGTTTCCCCCAACCCAAGCCAACGAATAACGAACTAACGAATTCGTTATGCGTTAGTTCGTTATGCGTTTCACCGTATTAGGGTATCGACAAGCTTTCTCCCAAACTCACGCCAACGAATAACGAACTAACGAATAACGACCCAACGATTTAAATCAACCCCCTCCTTGAGAATCGTCATAGCGCCAACTTATGTGTTCACGTAAGATTGTCATGCTAAAACAAATGCGAGTGTTATGAAAACGATCTTTGTTCCAACTGATTTTTCGAAATATGCCCACAGTACCCTTAAAATGGCTGGTGAAATAGCAGCTAAGACAGGGGCAAGCGTAACGGTTCATCACAATGTGCCAACGTTGACCAATTGGGATGCATTGAGCCGCGCAGAGCGAGCCAACCATCCGGAAGTACTTCAAGCAACGGAGGAAGCGAAGACCAAGATCGATCGACTCGTTGAAAACATGATCGGGCCGGGTGTCGTGGTCCACTCGTTGATTACACATGGGATCACCGCCGAGGAGATCGTAGAAAAAGCGCGTGTGACAGAAGCGAGCCTGATCTTGATGGGGTCGCACGGGGTCGAGGACGACCGTCGTTTTATCGGTTCGACCATCCAGAAAGTGATCCGCAACTCGGATTGCCCGGTGTTGAACGTGAAGACCGGCGGCCACGCATCTGAAATCACTAAAATCCTATTTCCGTTTTCCTTCTCGGAAGACGTCGAGCGACCATTTCGCGATGTGTTAGCGCTCGCACGCGAGTTCGAAGCTACCATCGAGTTACTGTATATTAACACACCAGCCAAGTTTACGAGTTCGCAAGCCATCGAAGAAAAGATGAAGGCGTTTGCAAGAATGTATCCTTACCAGAAATTCACAATTGCAACCTTCGATCACACCGACCCAGTGCAAGGTATCCTCGAGTATGTTCAGAAGAACCCACCGAGCCTAGTCGCGATGTTGTCGCACGATCGAAAACACAAAGCTGGTTATCTCATTGGCATGACTGAGACCGTTGTTTTTCATGCTTCGGTGCCGGTCTTAAGCCTGAACGAACGAGCATATAAAAATGCTTTGGTTTAAGTTTTGTTGATAGTTTGACGTCAAGGGGCTGTCTCAAAAAAGCAGCCCCTTCATTTTTCCGTGGTTTTGGATTGAGTCGCGACCAAATCACTTTTCGCGATGACATTCATCAGCTACCGGCGACCGAGCTCAAACTACCTTTTCAGACACAAATGAAAATTCTATGAAAACAGGAAAGGCATTCTTGGGAGTGCTAGCTGCGTTTGCCGCTGGTGCAGCTGTCGGTGTCATGTTTGCACCCGATAAAGGAAAGGAAACTCGAAAGAAGTTCAGAAAGAAAGGCGAGGATTGGGCAGATGAGATCGACCAACGAATTGATCGCAAGATTGATCAGGTGATTGATGCGATTAACGCTAAAGTGAAGGGCGACCCGAGTGCACAGGGGAAGTGAGAAAAAAAGGGACCGTTCTTTTCGAGCGGCCCCTTCATGAAGTCATGCTTCATTCGCTTGGGTAGTTACCCTTTCGACTCGTTTTTCTTCCGAAGCGTGCTCAACCCGAAAGGTAAGTACAACGGGCATACGCCTACCAAACTGGTAAGGACGAAGATCACGGCAACAGCCCCAAGAATCATGGCAACTGTTCCAGAGATAACGTTGAAATACCACAAAGCTGCAATCACTAATGCGACTAAGACACGAATGATCTTGTCGGTTTGACCCATATTCTGTTTCATAAAATCAATAGTTTAAGTTTAAGTTTATTTGACTTTCGTTCTTTTGTAGGCGAGTAATGGCACACTTATCTCGAACGCGATGTTTCGGGTGACCCCCTTACGAAAAATCTTCTCGTAGGTGTCGAGTTCGTGGGTGAACATCGCAAGGACGTCAGGTTTTTGATCGTTGACCACTTGTGTCACCCCATCTTCGATGCGTTCGTTTTCGATTACCTCAAATTGGATTTTGTCGTAGGCAGCCATACGCCCTAGGATTGCCCTGAGGTTGCTGAAGTCGCGCTTGCCGGAATGACGCTCCGAGATGTGAATGATGGTGATCAACGCATCGAAATCGCGCGCGAACTTCGCCAGTGCCTTTACCTCGTGATCGAGGTTGGTCATACTCGTCGCGTACACGATGTTTTGAATCCCTTTAAATTGATAACCTGCCGGAATGGCCAGCACAGGTACCGATGACTCGTTGATCACGGAAGCGGCATTAGATCCAACGAGCGTTTTCTTGATTCCGGATGCGCCGTGGGTGCCAATCACAATCAGGTCAATCCCCTGCTCCTTCGCGAATTCTTCTATCACTTCGTGCGTGGGGTAACCCGAGCGCTGTGTGTAGTTAAGGTTTACGGGGTGGCGAAAGTTCTCCAAGAATGCCTTGGCGTTTTCTTGGGCCGAGCGAATCATCTCGTCCTCGAGTTTCTTCCAGTTCATCAACTTGGTGGAGGAACTCGAGAGCGTGACAACGTGCAGCAACTCGATGGAAGCACCCAGTTTCAAGGCTAGGTGAGCAGCATATTCGGCAGCATCTCGCGACACGGCCGAAAAATCGATGGGAACCAGTATTCTTTTCACGGGTGAGAGTTTTCAAGGGCGAAGAAAACCGAACCACACCCAACACTCTGTGCCCTATGTCACAGACCCCCATGATTTTTATCAGATTTCTATTTCCGTTCGAAAAGCCACCAAGAAGGGCGGCGTTTGCGTTGTGGGACGAGACCGTATTTCTTGATGCTCTGCTCCTTGATAAAGGTTACCGCCTCCTCGATCGAATCGGTCACCAAGATCAGGCTCATGTCTTCTTTCGAAATTGTGCCCGCCACGCTCATTTTTTCGATGTGCGCCAACAAATCGTGGTGATATTCCTTCCCGAGGATGATGATCGGAAATTGATGGATCTTCTTCGTCTGGGTGAGCGTCAACGCCTCAAACAACTCGTCTAGAGTTCCAAAGCCACCCGGAACGACGACAAACCCAAAAGAGTATTTGACCAACAGCGTCTTGCGAACAAAAAAGTATCGGATGTTTACCCACTTATCGAGATACGGGTTTTGATGCTGCTCGCGAGGAAGGACAATGTTGCATCCCACCGAGCGACCACCGACTTCACGCGCGCCCCTGTTGGCAGCTTCCATGAGCCCCGGACCGCCACCGGTCATGATCGTAAAGCCGAGGCGTGCTACTTCACCCGCTGCCTCACGCGTCAGTTGGTAGTAGTCGTGACCTTCGCCGTAGCGCGCCGACCCAAAAAAAGTGACACAAGGGCCAACGAAGTGCAGCGCACGAAAACCTCTGATGAAGTCTAATACCACTCGAACCGTGAACGTGAACTCTTCCCACCGAGATTGTGGGCCTTTCAAAAACGAGATTTCTGATTTGGTCATGCCGGGGACGTTGGCGCAAAACTAACGGTTCTGAAACTAATCATAGGTATGAGTGACTTTTGTCAGGCCCGTCCCAAGTCGATTTTAATTGGTTTGAGACACCTTATTTACGACCCCGATCACAATGAAAGTAATGGTTTACAGCAGTCATGGATACGATCGACCCTCCCTGCAAGCGGCGGCCACCGGCAAGCATGAGATGACCTTCACCCATCGCCATTTGAACAGCGAAACAGTATCGATGGCGAAGGGATTTGATGCCGTCGCCATTTTTACTTCCGACGATGCTTCGGCGCTCATGCTTCAGAAATTAGCCGATGCCGGCGTTCGATACTTAGCCCTTCGCTCCTCAGGCTACGATCACGTGGACCTATCGGAAGCAAAGCGGCTCGGAATTCGTGTCGCTCACGTACCCGAGTATTCACCATACGCGATAGCCGAGCATGCAGTCGCCATGATGCTGGCTGCCAACAGAAAGCTCGTGGAGGCACACGCATTAATTCAACTTCAAGATTTTCGCCTCGACACGTTGACCGGCTTCGATGTCCACGGAAAAACCGTTGGAATCATTGGCACAGGTAAGATTGGAATGGCGTTCGCATCCATCATGAAAGGATTTGGAACTCAGTTGCTCGCATTCGATCCCATTCAGAATCCAGCCGCTCCAGAACTCGGGATAAAGTACACAACGCTCGATGATCTACTCAAGCAGTGCGACATTATATCCATTCATTGCCCGTTGACGAACTCCACGCGGCATTTGATGGCAAAACCTCAGTTTGATAAGATGAAACCCGGGGCGATGATCATCAACACGTCACGAGGAGGAGTCATCAAAACAACGGATCTCATCGACGCCATCGAGCGGGGGGTAGTTGGAATGGCTTGCCTCGATGTATATGAAAATGAGAAAGGACTTTTTTTTGAAGATCATCGCCAGGATGTACTGAAAGATCCTCTTTTCGCTCGCCTTCGAAGTTTGAAGAACGTCATGATTACTGGTCACCAAGCCTTTATGACGAACGAAGCCATCGCCGGGATCACGCGCGTAACCATTGCTAATCTCGATTTTTGGCAACAGGGAGTGAAGTCCCCAAACGAATTAGAAGTTCACGTGTCCACCAACCTGACCGTGTAATATGAGCTTAGCACAAGCATCTCGATTTCGTTCAGCATGGATGGCCGTACAATTGGTTGTCTTTGGAGGAGTCATCTTGTATTTCTCCCAGAGTGTACTCGTTCCCCTTGCATATTCCACGCTCCTTGCCTGCGTCCTGTACCCGGTCTGCATCTGGTTTGAAAAGAAAGGATTTAGCCGAGCGGCTGCCATTGGATTTTCGGTCGGCCTCGTAACACTTGTCCTTCTCGCTTTTGTGGTGATAGTGGTGGCGTTGGTGGTAAACTTTGCAGACGAATGGCCGGCGTTGCAAGGCAGGCTCGTGACGTCGATCCGAAACATCAGCTCAATCATTGCGGAGAATTTGGGAATTTCACCCGAGGAACAAGGAGCATATTGGTCCAAAGCTACAGATCAAGCCTTGGGCAGTGCATGGGGCGTATTTAAGGGTGCGATTTCGGTATCGGCCACCTCTGCCGTGATGGCAATCCTCATCCCGGTATACACTTGTTTGATTTTGTTTTATCGAAGGCAATGGCTGAGCGTGCTGGGGCTCATGTTTCCAAAGCTCGGATTGGAGCGCGTTCGCACCATCGCTGCTCTCACCATCGACACGTATTACAACTTCATCAAAGGCATGCTGGTGGTGTACGTGGCAGTGGGTGTTCTAAATTCAATCGGCCTTTTTTTGTTGGGAGTACCACACGCCTTGTTGTTTGGCTTCCTGACTTCGATTCTTACGATCATCCCGTACATCGGCATCATGATCGGTTCCTTGTTACCGGTCGCGATGGCGTGGGCGGCGCACGACTCGATCTGGTATCCATTGGGCGTCATTGGGGTATTTGCGTTTGTGCAATACTTGGAGGCCAACGTCATTTTCCCGTTCGCAGTAAGCAGCCGCTTAAAGGTTAATACCCTCGTCGTCCTGCTAGCAATCTTCGTGGGAGGAATCGTATGGGGAGTGTCGGGGATGATTCTATTCGTTCCATTTGTCGGCATTCTCAAGTTGATCGCCGACCAAGTACCGGGGATGAAAGCCGTCTCGGCATTCTTGGGTATGGATGAGCCGCCCGGACCACCTGCATTAGAGCAAGTTCTTGAATCACAGCAATCCAAATAGAATATGAAAGGTTCGCTTCAAATTATGAAAGTGTTCGGCATTCGCATCGCAGTGCATTGGACCTTCGCCATTCTTATTGGGTGGGTACTTTTTTCCGGCAAGAATTCCATCGAGTCGTGGTGGAGCGTCGCATTTGTCATGACAATCTTCGTATGCGTTGTCTTACACGAACTGGGTCACGCGCTCGCAGCAAAGTATTTTGGAATAGGCACTTCCGACATCACGCTCTTACCCATTGGAGGTGTTGCACGCATCGAGCGCATGCCGGAGAAACCAGTGCAAGAGTTGGTCATTGCAGTGGCTGGGCCTCTCGTGAATGTAGTCTTGGCATTCCTCCTTTTCTTTCTCGTGCGTAACGACCTCAATTCTGGGTTGACAGATGCTTTGGCAGCCGTCAACGGGCACAACTTCTTTGTGAATTTGTTCCTCGTCAATATTTCACTCGCGGTCTTCAACTTGATTCCCGCATTTCCCATGGATGGTGGACGTGTGCTCCGTGCGCTGCTGTCATTTAGAATGAATCGACTCGCCGCAACGAAAGTAGCCGTGTGGATCGCACAGGCACTCGCGATGGGATTCATCATTTTCGGGATATTGTCCAACCAACATTTGCAGACGAGTCCTACTCTCTTATTAATTTCTCTCTTCGTATTCTTCGGCGCTCAGTCTGAGCTCAGAACGGTCACATTTCGTTCTATCTTAGGTGGACACCAAGTAAGTGAAGTGACCATGCGTGATTTTGGTAAACTGCAGGTTCACGACAAGCTTAAGGATGCACTCGCCGCATTGCTCACAAGCTCTCATCGCGATTTCGTCGTGATGGACGGAGATCGTGTTGTGGGCACGCTCGTGCGCGATCAACTGATGCGCGCCCTCGCATCCAAAGGGGAGACTGCCGAGGTGCAAGAATGCATGTCGACAGAACTAACACTAGCAGGAGATACCACACCTCTCGAGAATGCGTATGACATGATGACAAAAGCAGGATCGAAAGTCCTCATCGTCAAAGAACACGGTGCGTTAAAAGGGATCGTCGATTCGGAGAATATCCTCGAGTTCATTATGGCACGACAGGCGCTGGCTCGGTAACGAGGAAACTTTATCTTCACGATTCGTGTTGTGTAGGTCTGTATGCATTGGATTCTCACGATAGTGATATCTGCGTTTTTAGCCTCCCCGAGCAACAAAAATGAGCTCGTTGTAAGCGTGTACGATTCGTTGCAGGGCGAGGCGCTCCCCGAACGTGCGTTGTTTGAGCGCGGCGTTTCAGGATTTCAGGCGCTTGCTTTTACTTCAAGTGTCGTTCAGAAGGATCTACTCGCCATCATCGATTACCGGCTTCCATCTACATCTAAGCGACTTTGGGTAATCGACATGCGCGAGATGAAAGTTGTGCTGCACACGTACGTGGCTCACGGCAAGAACAGTGGAGAGAATTTCCCAACACGATTTTCAAATACACACGAGTCACTTCAAAGTAGCCTCGGTTTTTTTGTGACGGGTTCCGAGTACCAGGGAAAACACGGTCGGTCACTCAAATTGATCGGACTTGAGGACGGTATCAATGATCAAGCTGACGAACGAGCTATTGTCATTCACGGGGCCGACTATGTAAGTGAGCGTTACATTCGGAACTATGGTCGCTTAGGTCGCTCGTTCGGATGCCCAGCCGTTCCCATGGGATTGCACGACGAACTGATCACCCTTCTTGGAACGGGTTCTTGCTTGTTTATCTATTATCCCGACCCGCACTACCTCTCTGTTTCAGCCCTTGGATCTTGAGTGTTTCTTCGATCACGCGATCCCATCCGTACAAGTCGTCCCAAATTTTCCATCTTCCTTGTGAAGTCGTGATGGTAAAGTAGGTGGTGTGCACCTGGATGGGCCTCGCCACCGTAACGACGTACGTCTTACCCGTATCGACGGAATCTCGAAGTGCTTTCTCCGACCAGTTCGTGAGCAATCGCGACGCGACCAAGAACGGCTTTTCAATTCGGATGCACCCGGAACTCAGCGCACGGTTTGCTTGCGTGAACAATGGGTGCATGTTCGTGTCGTGGATATAGACGCCATGACGGTTGGCAAACTGGAATTTCAACAGGCCAAGTGCACTTCGGGTGCCAGCATCTTGTTTAATCGAATATGGGAATTTATCGGCGGTCAGTTTGGACCAATTGACCGAGTCAGGTGCAATCTCCAATCCATCGTGGTCAACCAACCGAAGCCGGTTTTTCTGTAGGTAAGCGACATCGACCTGTACGGCAGGGAGCACATCTTCTTTCAGGATAGTAGGGGGGACAACCCATTCCGGGTTGATCACCACCGAGCGGATCTGGCTGTTTAGAATTGGTGTTTTTCGTTCGGGTCTCCCTACAATGGCCTTCATATCCATCAGTATAGAATCCCGGTCGCGCCATGTAAATTGAAATGACGGAATGTTCACCCAGACTCCATTTGTCGTTCTTAAGTCTCCGAGCCATCGAACTTTTTCCATGTTTAAATAGAGCAAGTTTCTTACTCGGCTCAACGAATCCGAATGAAGCGTGTCGATTACAGATCGGAGTATTGCCAACTCGTCTTTCATCTGGCAATAAAACGGGAATTTAGGTTTGCTGCCTTCGATAGTGCTGGCGATGGTTTGATCGTGCAAGGCTTGTAAAAGGTCCAACACGAAATCGTCGTCGCTAAACACTGGATCCCAATCTGCAGGAAAGAGTTGTGCGCCATTTACGCGCCCACGTTTTAAATGGCGTGAGAGCGCGAGGTAGGCGTCGGTGAGATAGACGTCCTTGGCAATCAAAGCATGAGGCTCAATGGCACGTGGGTTTACCTTCTCGATTTCTTCAAGGTGGTAATCACCTGGACGCAGCCCATCTTCGTCGGCATGCACGATCGCAGCCTTTAACTCGGCGATGGCTTTGGCCGAGGTCCAGACGAGTCGAAAACCGGAACTGCGATAGACCCCCCTGACGTCGTCGGGCGACCACAGGTCAGTGGGCGGTGTGTCGAGGAACGCGCGCACTTGGTACGGCGACACTAGGGCTCCTTGCGCTCGAAGGTTTGAGGGTGTTACAATCGTTAGGAGTAGGAAGGCCCAGTATCGCATGTAGGCGGCAATTAGCAACCCGGGTGGTCGATCGATGCTGACAATTGTCGGTTTATGAAACTGATAATCGTCAGGATCAGGCTAGTGGTCGAATCTGAGTTTCTTGAGTAGCTCGTCGGCTTCTGGGTTGCTCGATACGCCATAGCCGTTCACGATGATCCCGCGCTCACCACTTTTCGATTCGATCGCGTACACGACCGCTTCGTCGTCGGGGTCTGTTGCGCCTTCGAACCGGTGCATCTCGGTGATGATAAATAGATCGGGTGGAAGACTGTGTGGATGGTGGCTCGCTCGAAGGCCGTCCGCCTCGAGGTTGTAATCGATGGTATATCCACGGGACTTCAACCCTGCAATGGCGTCTACGATGGTGGTGTACGAAATCATAGTCCTAGGATTTTGTTGAAGTTGGAAGGTCGTCAAACTTCACTCGAATGTCAATGAAATTGAGACGGTCGGTCATTACCGAAGAAAAAGAGGTTCCGGGCGAGCGTGGCTCATGATTTTGATGACAATCACCATTCATGGTGACATTTATCAGGGCACGAATTTTCGATTCGCGTGATATTCGGTTGTCGAAACCCAATGACAGCCATGAAAAAAATACTGGTTCCATGCGATTTCTCATATTCCGCCAAGCAGGCGTATGCATTCGCTCTTGAGTTGGCTTCTAAGACCAACGCAGAGTTGTATGTGCTCAAAGTGATCGACTTCCCATTTTCCTACGAGAGTGCGTATGCGAGTGGGCATTACTACCATGAGGCCGAGTTGTTGAAGCAGTTGCAGAACGAAGCGAATAAAGATTTTGAGTCGCTCCGAAAGGCGACGAAGGCTTATGAGCGCCTTCATTTCTCCGCTTTACAAGGACCTGTTGTGCAAACTGTCCTGACGTTTGTGGAAAACCAGGAGATTGACTTAGTGGTGATGGGCACTCAAGGCGTTTCCGGTATGAAGGAGATTTTGGTTGGGTCGAATACCGAGAAGATCGTTCGTTTCTGCAAAGTTCCCGTGATCGCGATTCGCAATCCAATAGGTATGCACTCCATTAAGAACATAGTGGTGCCGACTGATTTGGAGACGGTGAGCGAAGTGTACATTGAAAAGTTAAAACAGATGCAATCGATGTTTGATGCGAAACTTCACCTTTTGTTGGTAAGTACGAAGTATCGACTGTTCCATAGCAATGAGTGGATGGCAAAGTTGGACGAATTCGCTCGTGCGAATAGTCTGACGAATTACACCCTCAACTTAGAGCGGAACGATGATCGTGAAGGGGGGATTATTGCCTTTGCGAAGGAGATCGGTGCGGATATGATCGCAATGGCCACTCATGGTCGGAAAGGACTTGCGCATCTATTCCTTGGTAGCCTGACTGAGGATGTTGTAAACCACGTGCAATGTCCAGTTTGGACCTACTCGGTCAAGCCCGATGTGGGCTCGAAGTTTCCCCGAAAAGATGCGATGACATTAGAGTTTTGATGACTATTAACGAAATAAACAATTATGAGACGCTTGTGGATTTTAGCAGCAGTCCTGCTCGCAGGATGTGGGGTGAACAGTTCAATTTTTGTAAATCAAAATCAAGTAACGACGCAGGTGCAGCTTTCGTCGGCTAACTATCGAGTCGTTGATCGTGTCAGCGGATCGGCGGAAGTCGAATACATCTTGTTTATCGGTGGCATGCGTCAAACGAAGGCCTACCAAAATGCATATTTCGACATGGTGACAAAAGCCAACTTGGCAGGAGGAGCG
Organism: Cyclobacteriaceae bacterium; assembly: GCA_044226945.1. GTDB lineage: Bacteria > Bacteroidota > Bacteroidia > Cytophagales > Cyclobacteriaceae > ELB16-189. Next base: position 192,726 of record JBGAGB010000004.1, read on the forward strand.
AAAGCCCTTGCGAACGTGGTGTCGGAAGAACATGTCGGAGGCGTGCCTCCGTTTTACTACAAGCGGACGATTACATTTAGTGCCCAAGTAATCGAATTTACCAAGTAGCTTTTTCTTACATGTACGCGGCGCTCATCATCACCAATGTCGTTTTTGGTGCCATGGTTTTCCTTGCTTGGTGGAAGCCGAACGTGGCGCGGAATCTTTTCGCCTTGGTGTTTATGGGTGCGGCATTATTCAATGCGGCTAATTCGATTTTTCATCCGGAGAGCTATTGGTCTTTTGGAGAGTTGGCGATCTTTAAATTCTATCGAGATTTTATCGGCGGCGCTTTTCATGACTACACCCGGGTCATCATTTTATTGATCGCGATGGGCCAAGCAATTGTATCCTTGGCGCTGATCCGTGGCGGGAATTGGGCCCGCGTGGCATGCTGGGGCGGGATCATGTTTGGAATTGGGATAGCGCCGCTTGGCATTGGATCGGGTTTCCCCGCTTCGTTGCTGATGGCTGTCGCCTTCTGGATCCTGTCGACACGCATTCTCAACCCAGTAGAAACCGTCATCTCCAAGGTCTCTCATCCTTAGACTGACGAAAATCAGCATTGCTGTTCGATTACCGTCAGGATTCCCCTTCTCGTGCTCATCTACCTTCGTTATCGAAGAAGGAAAACAAGCGCAGATATGAAACTCGGAAAAAAGATCTTGGCAGCGTTCGCCACCGTGTCGTTGGTGGTGGGTGGAATCATGATTGGATATGTCGCCATCTTTTCGATGGACAGAGCGGAATCTTTTAACATCAATGATCCGTCGGCATCTGCTCGTGTGTTGCTGGCAACACAGGGAAGCAAATTCAAAAACGAGGTCATTCGGCGAGTGACAACCGATGTGCAAGGTCTTGATGTTTTTGTTCGAGTGATTGACGTGTTCGATCTGCCGACGATCAAAACTGACGACTGGAATGCGGTGATCGTACTTCACACTTGGGAGGTCGGCGAGCCCCCAGCCGTCGTGTCAGCATTCGAGAAATCTTGTCCGCACGATAAGCTATTTGACATCACCACATCTGGCGATGGTCATTACCAACTCGCCGGCGTCGATGGAATTACTTCCGCCTCTGCACCCTACGAAGTTGCTCGAGTTTCGGGCGCCATTTCCGATAGAATCAACCGTACCCTCCAACCATGAGACATACAGAAATAAAAAAAGCGATTGTCGATGCGGGCATTCGCCGACAAGAATCCATTATCGAAGACTTCCGTGAAAGGATAAAAGATTTGTTGGCCAACGATGGCAACGTGAATGAGGAAGAATACGACAATCACCAGCAATCGTTTAAAGCGGAGAGCCTTTCTGAGGCTAACTTATTAAACGAAGAGCTGCATTTCGCGAGCAAAGAACTGGACGAGCTTCGCAGAATGGAAGGGTTCGATCGTGAGGATCACCAATGCGTGGAGTATGGATCGGTAGTAAAGACCGACAAGAAGACTTTCTTCGTATCGGCGAGCCTTGAAGAGTTTGCTGCCGGCGGCATGAACTTATTTGGGTTGTCCGTGCACGCACCTTTATATAAAGCTATGAAAGGTAAGGGGAAGGGGGATGTGTTCTCACATGCCGGTATCACATACAAAATTGAGGAAGTATTCTGATGCGCACCACCTGGCCGATCGTACTTATTTTCCTGGTCTTGGCGGGATGCAGTCCAGAGATCATGGTGAAGACAGACTTCGACAAGTCGATCGAGGTACACCGACTTACCTACTACACGTGGCTTGATCCCAAGGGAATCGAGGAGCGGAACAATCCATTGTTGATCAATGAGCTGAGTGATCGAAGAATCCGAGAAGCCGTGGACATCCAGTTGGCGGGTAAAGGCTATATTCATTCCGACAGCCTTGCCCAGATGGTTGTTCATTATCACATCGTGGTGGAGAACAAGACCGCGATTCGGACCGAGCCTTACGGATATTTTTATACTCCATACTGGCAACGAAATAACGCCGATGCGGTTCGGTATCGCGAGGGGACCTTGATCATTGACTTCATGGATACGCGCAGTTGTTCGCTCATTTGGCGCGGGTGGGCAGTGTCGATTCTCGATGATAATGATATGATCACAGAGGACCTGATCAAAAGAGCCGTTGGCAAGATCTTCGAGTCTTTTCCCATGGCCGCGGCGAAAGAAGTAAAAATATAACGACCATGTTTGGAGAGCTTACCGAGGAACAAATCGACCAAGTACTTTATCAGCAACTGTTCGGACGGATGGCCATGATCAGTTCGGGTAAACCGTATGTGGTGCCTGTCTCATACGCGTTCGATGGCGAGTATCTTTATTTTCATTCGCGTAGTGGACGTAAGATTGAGGCGATGAGGAAGAGCCCTCATGTTTGCTTTCTGGTTGATTCCATCGATCATCTTGATTCATGGCGCAGTGTGATCGTTAATGGAACATTCGAGGAGTTGACCGCTCTCAAGGCCAAGGATCGCGCCATGAAGCTATTGTCCGACAAACTCGACCCATTGTTGGTGACGAACATCGTACGACAACCAAAGGCGATCGAACCTGGCGTGGTGGAAAAGAAATTAAATGCGATTTACTATCGGATTTTGATCAAAGAAAAGACCGGGAGATTCCAAAAGTTGTTGCCTGCTAGTTAACTTGAAGAATGAATCCTTCTTATTCGATCGAGTTTCTCGGGGCAGCTGGAACTGTAACAGGTTCCAAACATCTTTTTAAGACACCTGCTGAGGACTATCTTATTGATTGTGGATTGTTCCAAGGGTTGAAGCCTCTGCGGCTTCGCAACCGGGAACCGATTCCGATCGAGATGTCGAGGTTGAAAGCAGTGTTGTTGACGCACGCCCACCTCGACCATTGTGGTGCGCTGCCATTACTCTATAGACAAGGCTTTCGAGGTCCCATCTATTGTACGGCGCCCACGCGTGACCTCACCGAAGTGATTTTGCGTGACAGCGCGCGCATTCAGGAAGAAGATGCAGCCATCGCCAACAAGAAAAAGTACTCCAAGCACGAGCCCGCGTTGCCGCTTTATACCGAGGACGATGTTGAAAAAACTCTTCCGCTCATTCGGGTGGTGAAAGACGGCGATCGGACTGAGCTCCAAAAAGGAACTTCCTTCGTGTTTCGTCCGAATGGCCACATCCTCGGGTCTTGCTTTGTGGAACTTAACTGTCCTGCGGGCACCATTACGTTTTCGGGCGACGTTGGTAGACAAGAATCTCCACTCCTTCGAAAGCCCGTGGCGATGTCGAAGACCGACTACCTAGTGATGGAGAGTACGTACGGTGACCGGTTGCATCCGGCGGTGGATCCGATGGATGAACTCGCGGATATTATCTTGGATACGGTGCGACGCAAGGGCAATGTGTTGATCCCGAGTTTCGCCGTAGGTCGCGCGCAGGAGCTCATGCACATGGTGAACGAGCTGAAGAAGACGAATCGCATTCCCGATTTGCCAGTGTACATGGACAGTCCGATGGGTGCCAACGCCACTGAGATTTTCCGCCGGTATCCATCGTGGCATAAATTGTCGTCTGCCGATTGCGTGTCGTTGTTCGAAAAGGTGACGATGATCACAAATTTTGAGGACACGATTGGTGTCATCGAAACACCGTCTCCCAAAATTGTGATTGCAGCAAGTGGTATGTTAACTGGTGGACGCGTGCTGTATTACCTCGAGAAGTACATCGAAAGTAAAAAGAACACGATCTTGTTTACTGGCTACCAGTCGGAGGGTACCCGTGGACGTTCCTTGTTGCAAGGGGCGCACGAAATCAAGATGCACGGCACGTATTACCCAGTGCAAGCCAAGGTGTCGTCACTTTCGGCGATGTCGGGTCATGGTGATCAACGCGAGATGATTGAATGGCTTTCGACTCTCCCGGAGCCCCCTAAGCAAGTGTTCCTGGTACATGGTGAAGATGCGGCCCGTGAGGCTTTTCGCGTGAAGCTCGAGGCCACCTTTGGTTGGAACGTCCTCGCGCCTTCGATGCTCGACCAGGTGACCCTGTGGCCGTAAGTGGAGGTGTAGCGTCCGAGGATGTGATTTCGGGTGGGCACGATCGGCAGTTTTTATTATCTTTGATTTCACCCGTTGGTGGGAGTTGAGATCATGAGGGTTAAATCGCTGCTTTTAGTTTTGTGTGTCTTCGTTGCCTGCAGTGCAATGTCGGCGCCTTTGCGCGAACCCACTGAGAAAGCAAAGAAGGAACTCTCCTTTGAGCCGCTGTCTTTTAAAACACCTGTTCCGGCCCCACCTAAAGAGGAAGGTGGAATGGGACCGTCGATGCGGTCGACGGATGCCACCCACCCGTCGGCAATTGTCATCCACTCGGGAATGATTGCCACAGTCATTTCTTTTGTTAACAACAATGACCACACACCGCCGGTTGATCGTGGTTCCGGTCCCGGACTCTATTATAATTCCATTCTCTTTGGGGCGATCATTTCGCCCAATGCTCCGTAGTTGAGTTTCTCCCTTGTTGATGTGGTGTCACAGCTCTACCGAATGTGCACCCTTGTTTTTGTAAGAGAGAAAATTCTATTCAATGGAACCTATTATCATTATCATATTCGTTGTTGGGTACTTACTGATAGCCCTCGAACATCCTGTGAAGATTAACAAAACTGCCACCGCGTTGGTGACAGGCGTATTGTGCTGGGCATTGTTTTCATGGATGTTTCCAAACGACTCGTTTGCTGAATCGAGTCACTATACTTCGTTTCTGTCTGGACTGTCTGGCGACTTGGACCCTGCATCGATGTACAACTTGTTTATCAAATCGGAATTGTCACACCACCTCGGGCAAGTATCGGGAATCCTTTTTTTCTTGATGGGTGCAATGACGATTGTCGAGCTGGTAGATGCTCATCAAGGGTTTCGTTTGATCACGGATGCCATCAAGACGACAGACATCCGCAAGCTTCTTTGGATTGTGTGCTGGGTCGCGTTCTTCCTTTCTGCGGTACTCGACAACTTGACTACTGCCATCGTGATGGTGTCGCTGACCAGGAAGTTGGTGCAGGACCGCGATCGCCGTTTGTTCTTTGCGGGTATGATCATCATCGCGGCCAACGCTGGCGGTGCTTGGTCTCCGATTGGCGACGTGACCACGACCATGTTGTGGATTGGTGGACAGATTTCTGCTGGGGCAATTGTGAAGAGTACCTTTTTGCCTAGCGTAGTTTGCTTGTTGGCGCCGCTGGTGTATCTAAGCTTCAAGTTGAGAGGAACTCTAGAACCTCGTGTGTCCTTAGGTCAACCTGAGGGCCCGATTACTGCCGGATCGAAGGCCATGTTGTTTGTCGGAGTAGGGGCATTGATTTTTGTTCCAATCTTTAAAACAGTTACTCACTTGCCTCCTTACATGGGTATGTTGTTGGGTTTGGGTGTGGTGTGGATTGTGTCTGAGTGGGTCAATCCAGAAGTGGATGACTCTGAGAGGAAGAAGTTGTCGGCCTCCCACGCGCTTTCGCGTATCGATGTATCCAGCATTCTTTTTTTCATGGGAATCCTATTGGCAGTTGGTGCGCTTGAGTCGATGGGGACGTTGCATCATTTTGCAAGCTGGTTGAGCACGAGCCTCGGTGATAATCGTGTGATCATTTCACTGATCGGGGTGGTGTCGGCGATTGTCGACAACGTGCCGCTGGTTGCCGCGTGCATGGGTATGTATTCACTTGATGTGTACCCTGTCGATCACATGATTTGGGAATACCTGGCCTACTGCGCGGGAACGGGTGGGAGCTTGCTCGTGATCGGATCAGCTGCTGGCGTGGCGGTAATGGGGATGGAGAAACTGGACTTCATCTGGTATTTGAGGAAGATCAGTCTACTCGCGTTGATTGGATATGTAGGCGGTGCGGTGGTGTACCTCGCCGTGCACGCTTTCGCCTAAGGTTTTTTTCCTTCGAGCGATATTACTCGCACTTGAGGGTTGACGGCACGCGCGATGGGCAGATCGCTCTGAAAGCTGCTGTCACCCCTAAGTGAGTCGGCTTCGGGAGCTGCGTTCTCGGGTACTTCCAAGCGAACGGCCATGTTCAAGTTGGCCAACTTTCCGTCGTCCCACGACGCGTATCCACCGTAATCCCAACCGAAACCTGCGAACGAGAACGGTTTGCCGTTCATTTCTTCGAGCGTCGTGAGTGGAGTGCCAATTCCAATTCCGTTGGCTGTCTTCCATTCGGAGCCGGGCGTGTTCACTTCCACGGTCGTGAGTCCGCTGAAGGAAGTGGTGTCGGCCCAAGTGAACTCAACTTGGTTCGTGGTATTGGTGAAAAGCACGGTGGCGGTGTACACGCATTCGCCTTCGGGACAGTAGCGCTGATCGCGTTGGATATTTTCTTGACCGAAGACTTTCACGAGCTCGGCTTCGGAAGAAAAGTTTCGGAGGCTATCGAGTGGGATGCGTGTGGCGATGGAGGCGTCGATTGGTCCCGACTGCGTGGCGGTTTGATCGACGTTGTCGGCGCGCGGTGTGCACGCGACAATAAGCAGTGCGAGTGAGGCGATGATGTAATTACGCATCACGGAATTGTTTTCATTGTTGAGTATTCCCACTGGTCATGCTTCACGAGCGAACTGAAAGGTGCTTGTGGTTGCCTCATTCCGTCCTGTCGGAAGTTGGGTGAATGACTTATTGAGTGGGTGGTTTCGGGCGACGCAGCACGAGGCTATCGGCCGGATATCTGTTTTTCAGTGTATCCATTTGGGCTTGGGCCCATGTGGTGATGGTGGCGCGTTGGTCGTCGGTGAGGTTGGCTTCTGGGTGTAGTCCAAGCCAAGTGTACGACGGCAGAGGCATTTCTTTTTCTTTCACTGTCTCGATGATTTCTTCGAGTTTATGATTTTGGACGGCGATGCGACGTGTGGTGAAGGTCGAGAAGTTGAGTTCGCGACGACCTTCGTTTACGTGATTTGACAACCACCAGTCGACGGGTTGGAGTTTGGAGTACCACGGGTAGGTTGTCTTGTTGCTATGGCAGTCGTTGCAAGCGGAGGCGAGGATGAGTTGGACGTTTTCGGGCACGTCGTAGGCGGTAGTGATATCGTGGCTCGTGTCGTCGGACACGGTTTTGTCAGGGTGGATAAACTGGATGATGACCAGGACGGCGAGTAGGGCGATAAGGATCTTTTTGACCATGGCGGTTTAGGATTTGGAGTGGGAAAACTAGTTGAATTTCGCGATTTGACACAAGGGTAGGTAACAAACTAGGCGTTTTGGCAGAAAGGGTCGACGGGTAGGTGATGTGGGGTTGTTTTTCGTTGAATTTGGGAGTTTGTGGAGTACGTATGGAGTTGTGAAACTTGTTATTTTTGCGTCCTTCCCTTTTGGGGAGGTGGTTATGGGGCACTGTATATATGGTGTATCTGTAAACCAACGGGGTGTAGCACAGCCCGGCTAGTGCGCTACGTTCGGGACGTAGAGGTCGGAGGTTCGAATCCTCTCACCCCGACGAGGCCCGCCAAGCTTTGTTGATCATAGCAAAGTAGGCGGGCTTTATTTTTTTGCATTTCATGTCGAAAAATTGCGCTGGGCCTCGTCGGGGCAGGCCCCTATCAAGCACCTGCACCGAACAATCGTGATCACAATATTCCCTTTCGTTTTTAATCAGGTTTTCTGGTTTGATTCGGACGTGACTTCACGAGGCAGGTTCGGAAATTGCATTTGTGAAATTCTTTTACGTTTACATTATCGAATCGACGGTAAACTCTCGCTGGTACGTTGGAGCAACTTCCAATCTTGCGGAAAGACTAAATCATCACAATCGAGGATGGAATCGTTCGACGAAATCATATCGACCATGGAGGATTATTTTTAAGCATTCATTTGAGACGTGGGAATTGGCGCGAGAATTTGAAGTGGAGCTAAAACGCCTCCGGAATAAGCAATATGTCTTAAAGAAGTATCCACAATACTTTCTTAATGGACATGGTCGGCCCGCCCCGGCGCAATGAGGCGATAGCCGAATGTAGTCGGGGAGGTTCGAATCCTCTCACCCCGACTAAATTGAACCAAACACGAATAAAAACCTTCAATAGAAATGTTGGAGGTTTTTTTGTGATCAAATGGTCGCATTTGAATGCGAATATTATGTCTGCTGGTGACCCGTTCGGTGACCTTGAGGTCCTCAAAGTACGGTGATGTCTAGAGTGAAATGTGACAATGCATTCATCTATTTAGATTGGTGGTGAACTTCACCTGCATCCGGTCACCATTGATTTAAAGTATAACTCTTTCCGAAAATTTTGTAACGCCGTCAAATGACGGTCTGCGTTAATTTGTACAACAATTAATGCAAGACTTTATTATGACCCACACATATGTTATAAAAGGAGTTACCTGCGAGGGCTGCGTCGCTAAGGTCAAGAGCAAGCTCCTAATGCACCCCGACATTCTCGCTGCGGATGTTAAACTCCAAAATCAAAAGTCCACCATCTCAATGCAGAAACATATTACCGTAGAACAACTGCAAGAGGTGATTGGAAATGATGCCAAGTACAGGATAAGCGCCGATGCACAGGACGTATCGCATAATCAGCAGAAGACTTCGCAAAAATCCTGGCTGGCTACCTACAAGCCATTGCTGATGATTGCTGCGTTCATTACAGGTGTTTCGATCCTTACTTCCGGCGGTCATACACCCACCGCCATGAACAGCTTTATGGCTGGATTTTTCCTGGTGTTCTCCTTCTTCAAGTTGCTTGACTTGAAGTCGTTTGCGTCGAGCTACGCCATGTACGACGTGCTTGCGCGACGCGTTCCTGCATATGGATATATCTATCCTTTTATAGAGCTTGGTCTCGGGCTGGCTTTCCTGACTGGTTTCAATCCAACTTTCACCAATTGGGCTACGTTAATTGTCATGGGATTCAGCAGCATCGGTGTTATTCAAAGTGTTGTGAACAAGCAGAAGATTCGGTGTGCATGTCTTGGGGCTGTGTTTAATCTGCCGATGAGCACCGTTACAATAGTGGAAGATTTGCTTATGGTCGCTATGTCTGGATTATTGTTGATAGGATTTCATTGATAATAAAATGATTCGCACTATTACCGTCTTTGCGTTCAGTTTCTTGCTCCAGTCGGCAGAACAGCCGCACTATAAGGTAAAGGTCGCCGGTGAAATGCGGCGGATCATGCAAGCAGGAGAACTAACGTCCGTCATTAAGCTGGATACCATTAAGAATAAACAACATCTTTTCGGGCTTGGACCAGCTGCTTTGTTAAAAGGTGAGATTATCACCATCGACGGTGTTTCCTTCCTTTCCGAGATTGTGGGCGAGAAAATCGTTAATACTAAAAGAGCCAATGCCGAAGCGGCGATGTTTGTTTATGCCGATATCGAAAAATGGGAGACGCGTTTATTGAGCGAAGACGTTAATGATATGCAATCATTGGAGCGGTTGATTGTGAGAATAGCGGAAGAAAAAGGATTGGATATGAAACAACCGTTGCCGTTTCAAATCAAAGCGGCAGAAGGAACTTTCTCGTATCATGTCATAGATTGGAAGGATGGGACAACTCATACAATGGCATCGCACAAACAATTCGCGAAAACCGGAACGATTGATAATCAGGAGGTAACTATTCTAGGCTTTTATTCGGATCAGCACCAAGGAATAATTACTCCTCACACGTCGAAAATCCATGCGCACATCCTGAGGAATAAGGATATGCTGGTCGGCCATCTCGATGACTTGCGTCTCGAGGACGAGTTTAATCTGAGTTTCCCGAAAAGAAAATGAACATGAAATTATTCTGGACAAAATCGGTGTTTGAAGGCCATTTGGGGGCTTTTCTGGCACACCCGAACGAGCTATGTAGAAAATACGTTAAATTTGTGTGCGCATGAAACGTCTCAGATCAACGATATCAATTGGATTTGCTCTACTGGTCGTCATAGCCAGCAGCAGCTTTTCTGTTGGTCTGCACATTTGCTCAGGTGAAATAAAAAATGTCGCTTTGTTCGGAAAAGCGGAAGGGTGCGAAAAAGAGAAACAACTTCCGCCTTGCCACCGTCACTCCACACAACCATGCTGCGAGGATGAAACTGTAATCCACGATTCAGAAGATTTTCATTCTAGCGCTGTTCATGTTGACCTCTCGCCGCAAGCAGCAGCTGATGTCGTTCTTCCTCAAGTAATCCTTGCTGAAATAGTATCGACAGATGCTATTATATCACCCCGCTACTACAACTACGATCCACCGTTACGATCTTGTGACCGTACGGTTGCCCATTCCGTTTTCCTGATCTGATTTTGTCTTTCATTCGAAGAGCTTCCTGCTCTTCAAGTAATCGCTTTGCCCGATAGCGCTTTAGCCTAGTTCGTGGCTTTCCATAGCGATCACAATCTTTTCTCTTTTCATTTTCCTTATTTAATCATGATTGAAAGCTTAATCTCTTTCTCTCTTCGAAACAGATTTCTGGTGCTGCTTATAGCCGCAGGGTTATTCGCGTGGGGAATCTATTCGGTGAGAGAAAACAAGATCGATGCGATACCGGATCTTTCGGAAAACCAGGTGATCGTCTTCACGGAATGGATGGGCCGTAGCCCGCAGATCATCGAAGACCAGGTGACCTATCCCTTAGTAACAAATCTCCAGGGTCTGCCGGAAGTAAAATACGTACGCGCTTCTTCCATGTTCGGGATGAGTTTCGTGTACGTCATCTTCAATGATGAAACGGATGTTTACTGGGCGCGTGAGAGAGTACTGGAACGTCTCAACTATGCGACGCGCCTGTTGCCTGAAGGTGCAACGCCTACCCTTGGGCCCGATGGAACTGGCGTAGGTCACATTCTATGGTACACACTTGACGCACCCGGAATGGATCTTGGCGAGCAACGCACTATACAGGACTGGTATGTGAAGTTCGGCTTGCAAAATGTGCCTGGTGTAAGTGAGATCGCATCTTTCGGTGGTTTCCAGAAACAATATCAGGTAACACTCAATCCTAACAAGCTTAACTACTACGGACTCTCAACTCAGGAAGTCATCCAGGCTGTTCGTTCCAACAACAATGAAGCCGGTGGTCGGAAGTTTGAAATGAGCGACATCGGCTACATTATCAAGACGAACGGATATCTGAAGTCGATTGAAGAGATTGAGAACATTCCTGTAAAGACTGTCAACACGGTTCCTGTAAAAGTCCGTGACCTTGGGTCTGTTCAAATGACAGGAGAGACACGCCTGGGCATCTTCGATGAAAATGGAGAAGGCGAAGTTGTCGGGGGCATCGTCGTAATGCGCTATGGAGAGAATGCTGATGAAGTGATAACGGCGGTAAAAAGGAAAATGGAGGACGTGGCAAAGGGCTTCCCGCAAGGTGTAAAGTTTAACATCATCTACGACCGAAGCGAACTTATCCAGGAGTCTGTTTCTTCGATCAAGACTACATTGATTGAGGAGATGATCGTCGTGTCGTTGGTAGTCATCCTCTTTCTTTTTCACTGGCGCAGTGCAGTCAGCATCATCATACAAATACCGATCACGATCGCCACAAGTTTTATTTTGTTGAATGCATTTGGCATCACATCCAATATTATGTCCTTGACAGGTATTGCATTAGCGATCGGCGTCATCGTCGACAACGGGATCATTATGGCTGAGAATGCTTACAAGAATCTATCGACGCGATTCGAGGAACTGAACCCTGAAACCAAAGAGTGATTATGGTCAAGAAACTATTTAACAGGAAGTATAACCGAATAGGTGAAACCGAAAGGATGCAGATCATTGAGCGCTCCTCAAGGCAGGTTTCAAGGGGAGTGTTCTATTCGACCATCATCATCATAACCTCGTTCCTGCCCGTGTTCATGCTTACAGGTCAGGAAGGTAAGTTATTTCACCCGCTTGCCTACACGAAGACCTTCATCATGCTTGTCGACGCTTTCCTTGTGGTGACGCTCGCACCGGTTATCATTTCCTTTTTTATGAAAGGAAGATTTACCAATGAAAGAAAGAATCCACTTAACAGATTTCTTGAACGAGTATACGAACCAGTTATAAGAGCATGCATGAAATGGCGAAAGACAACCATTGGAGTCAATGTCCTTGCATTGCTGATCAGTGTTCCTCTACTGATGAGCCTCGGCAGCGAGTTCATGCCACCATTGGATGAACAGTCTATTCTATTCATGCCTGTGACGTTGCCCGACGTCTCAAATGAAGAAGCGAAGCGCATTCTTCAAGTTCAGGACAAGATCATCAAATCGGTTCCCGAAGTCGATAAGGTTCTTGGTAAGGCAGGGCGTGCAAGCACGGCTACCGACAACTCGCCGATCAGTATGATTGAAACGATCATCATGCTCAAGCCAAAGTCACAATGGCGTGAAGGGCTTAGCAAGAATGATATCATCAACGAGCTCGATGCAAAGATGCAGATTCCCGGTGTGGTTAACGGATGGACTCAACCGATCATCAACAGGATCAATATGCTGTCGACCGGCATTCGTACTGACGTTGGCGTGAAAGTGTATGGCCAGAACCTTGACAGCATATATGTGCTTTCTGAGAAGGTGAAGGCTGCTTTGTCCGGTATCGACGGCGTGAAAGATCTTTATGTTGATCCGATTACCGGTGGAAAGTACCTGGCGATCGATATAAACCGCGAGGCATTGGGACGGTATGGACTAACTGTTAATGATGTTAACGTGGTGGTTGAGTCTGCAATTGGCGGTACTCCGATCGGCCAGACAATAGAAGGTCGGCAAAGATTTACGATCAGTGTACGAATGGCGCAGGACTTCCGTAGCAGCATCGAACAGATGAAGCGAATACCGATCAAGACACCGGCGCTTGGTACAATTCCATTATCAACGGTAGCTGCGATCAGGTTTGAGGATGGTCCGCCAATGATTTCATCTGAAAACGCAATGCTTCGTGGTGCTGTGTTATTCAATGTGAGGGATCGCGATTTGGGTAGCACAGTAAAAGAAGCAATTGACAAGCTGAACCAGGAAATGGGCGTTCTGCCAAATGGCTACTACCTGGAATGGAGTGGCCAGTATGAAAACCTGATTCGCGGTCAACGGGCGTTAATGGTCATTTTGCCTGTGGTGCTCCTGGTGATTTTCATTTCCCTTTACCTCGCTTTCAAGTCTATCCGCGAAGCCTTCTTTAGCCTGATCACCGTTCCGTTTGCCCTCATTGGTGGAGCGTATATGGTCTACTTCTATGGAGTCAACCTTTCGGTGGCTGTTGCTGTCGGTTTCATCGCGCTTTTCGGAATAGCAGTAGAGACCGGCGTTGTCATGATTATCTACCTGAATGACGCGATGCAGCAGCTGGTGAAGCTTCGGGGCAATTCATCTGAAACGATCTCAAGAGATGAGCTGAGAGAATATGTGATCGCTGGGGCGGCCAAGCGGCTTCGTCCGAAACTGATGACAGTTTGCGTTGCCCTGTTTGGTCTTGTCCCTGTGTTGTGGGCGACCGGTGTTGGAAGCGACGTTATGCAGCCAATAGTACTACCAATGATCGGTGGTGTGTTAACCTCGTCGACTCACATATTGCTTGTAACACCGCTCATCTTCCTGATGACAAAAGAGTATGAACTGAGAAAATTCGGAAAAATGGAAGTTTATGAAGCTCAACATTAAGACATCGGTTTTACTTACCGCCCTTTCACTTGGGTTCGTTTCGAGTGCTTCCGCGCAAGTGATGACGCTTGATAGTGTCCTTGCTACGATCCAGAGAAGGAATCCAATGCTGCAGGAGTACGATAATAAAGTGAAGGCATTAAACGAATATACAGCAGGTGCAAAATCATGGATGGCACCGATGGTCGGCGCGGGAACATTCATGACGCCATATGCTAATCAAATGCTGATGGACGAGCGAGACAAAGGGTCCTGGATGTTTTCTGTGGAACAGCAGATCCCGAATCCAATAAAACAGAATGCGAACAGGAATTATCTGCAATCAAAGGCGGGTGTTGAAAAGGAAGGACGGTCTATTCGATACAACCTCTTACGGTCGGAAGCTAAAACCTACTACTATCAATGGCTTGTAGCTGAAAGGAAGATTTCGGTGCTCAGTGAGAACGAACGCATCATTCAGCTTATGCTTAAGCTCGCCAATATCAGGTATACATACAACCAGGGCAGCTTAGGAAATATCTACAAAGCTGAAGGTCGGCTCAGTGAAGTTCAGAATATGAAGCTGATGGCACTTTCTGACATAGAGGCTGCGAGCTATCGCCTGAAGGCGTTGATGAATATTCCGCCGACAGATTCAATTGCGGTAGATACAGCGACGACTATTGGTTTTGAATATGACCAGATTGTAAACGATACGACTGCGCTGGGTCAACAGCGTAGTGATGTCAGGCAACTCGACCAGACTATACAGGTTATGCGGTTGAACCAGCAACTTCAGAAAGCACAGGCAAAACCGGACTTCAAAATTCGTTTCGATCATATGCAGCCGATTGGCAATATGCCGACCATGTTTACGGCAATGGCGATGGTATCCATTCCGATCGCGCCGTGGTCATCGAAGATGTATAAGGCAGAAGTGAAAGGCATGCAATACGATATCGAGGCAATGAGGAAGGGACGCGAAGCGATCGTTATTGAAACACGTGGTATGCTCACCGGCATGGCGAAGCAATTGGCCAGGATGAAACAGCAACTGGAAAATTATGACACGAAGATCGTTCCCGCATTAAACAAGAACTATCAAACTGTAATGCTGGCATACGAAGAGAACCGCGAGCAACTTCCACTTGTCATCGACGCGTGGGAAGCATTGAATATGGCCCAGATGGAATACCTCGATAAAATGGATGAGTACTACAAAATGATTGTAAGCTATGAGAAAGAGCTGGAGAAATAATTTCTTCCTAATTGTGGCACTCGTGCTCACACTGGTATCGTGTGGTTCTGGAGACCATGCAGAGCATGCCGATAGGTACACGTGTCCCATGCATCCGACTGTACTATCGGACAGGCCGAGTACTTGCCCTGTTTGTGGAATGGACCTTGTGAGAAAGGCACGCGCTGGCGAAGAGGTGGAGATTACAGAAGATCTGGCAAGGCTGATCAAGTCCCCCAACGAAATAGTAGTGGCAAATATTAAGACTATTAAAGGGCAGTATAAGTCGGTTCCCGTTTCGGTGGAAGTTCAGGGAGTGGTGACATACGATACGAGGAACATCTATACAATTCCGTCAAGAGTAGGTGGAAGACTGGAAAGGGTTCTTCTGAAGTATGAGTATCAGCCAGTGAGGAAAGGGGACAAGATTGCCGAGATATACAGTCCTGAGTTGCTCACGGCACAACGCGAGCTATTGTTCCTGCTGGAAAACGATTCTGAGAGCAAGGCATTAGTTGAAGCAGCGAAGAAAAGACTCGAGCTATTGGGTTTGACTTCTTCGCAGGTCAATGACCTCACGAGCCGTAAAGAGACAACGCAAACGTTTAGCATTTATAGTCCTTACACCGGGTACCTGATCACCGGACAGTCCGCACCGACAACGTCCGGCACTGTAACTACGGCTGCCACGTCAGGATCTGGCGGCATGTCAGATGGAATGGCTTCTACAACAAGTGCATCGACGCCAGCGGTAAACCCAACTCCGGGTGGTGATGCAGAGCCAATCGTGCGTGAAGGCACGTACGTTAATGCTGGACAAACCTTGTTCAGCATTGTAAACACGAACGACCTCCGAATTGAACTTGACCTACCTGCTTCTCAAGCAGGTACAATAAACAACGGAGACAAACTCAATATTGACTATGGCAATGGATCAGTCATTGACGCCACTATAGATTTCATTCAACCATTTTTCAACGAGGGCCAGGACTTCGTCAAGCTCAGGGTTTTCACAAACAGCACGGGCCAGTTGCACATTGGACATCTCGTCACAGCTACAATTCAATTGCCGGCGAGTGAGTCGTTGTGGATACCAAGGGAAGCTTTGCTTGACCTGGGAACGGACAAAATAATATTTATAAAGGATCGAGGTGTGCTGAAGCCGAAGAAAGTATCGACGGGAATTTCTTCAAATGGATTAGTTCAGATCACCAGCGGCCTTGCATCGTCCGATGAAATCGCTGCTAATGCTCAGTACCTGGTCGACAGTGAAAGCTTCATTAAAACAACGAACTAATGAAAGAGACATATATCTTCTTGTTACTATCCTTGTTGTTTAATGCCTGCAATCAAATGCAGGATAAACAGGATCATGCGCAGCACAACGCAGCGTCCGAAACTTACACTTGTCCAATGCATCCGCAGGTGGTCTCAGATAAGCCGGGCACTTGCCCCGTTTGTGGAATGGATCTCGTAAAGGTGGATAAATCGGCCAAAACCACGATGAGCAATGACCTGATGTTAACAGACAGTCAGATCAAGCTGGCCAACATTACCACACAGAAAGTATCGCGAAAAGGGATTGGCCAAACTGTTCTCATTAATGGACGTTTTGCCATCAACGAACAGCATAGCAAGACGATCAGTACCCGCGTCGCTGGTCGCATCGAAAAGCTCTTTGTTAAACAGACCGGGCAATTGGTTCGGCAGGGTGAGCCATTGTATGTCATTTACAGTGAGGCTTTGCTTACGCTTCAACAGGAATATCTCCTTGCGAAAGAGCAATACCATGCATTAGGACAAACTGAAAAGCGATACAAAGCATTTTTTGAATCAGCCGAAAAGAAGCTCATGCTGTACGGGTTGACGAAGGCCCAGATAAAATCTCTCGATGGGAAGAATTCCGTTCAGTCGCTCATAACATTCGCGTCGCCTGCATCGGGGATTGTGACAGAGATCAGTGCATCGGAAGGCCAGTATGTTTCGGAAGGCACCCTTCTTTATAGAATAGAAGACTTGACGAATTTATGGATTGAAGCTGAATTATATCCGGGTGAAACTTCACTGGTTAAGGTCGGGGATAAAGTAAGTGTTCGCGTCACTGGTGATGAAAGCCGGACCCTGGAGGCGAAGGTGACTTTTCTCAGCCCCGAATTTCAATCAGGATCACAGGTTGTAAAAATGCGAGCCTCCATTGAAAACAAGAGCGCAATGTTTACGCCCGGCCAGCAAGTCCAAATTTACCTCACGCATTCAGCGAAGGAAGCGATCTCAATTCCGATCGATGCCGTGATCCGGGATGGGAAAGGAATGCACGTGTATCGACAGGCAGGAAACAACACTTTCAGACCGGTCATGGTTAAGACCGGCGTTGAAACTTTCGACCAGGTGGAAATAACAGAAGGTATTAACGAAGGCGACACCGTAGCTGTAGCGGGAGCTTACCTCCTTTACTCTGAATTGGTGCTTAAAAAAGGTACCGACCCGATGGCAGGACATAACCATTAAAATATATCAATAATTAAACCCTTAAATATCTATTCTATGAAAACCAGATCAGTGTTTTTTTCGCTACTCTTAAGTGCAGCAACGTTTGCCGTTCTTACTAGCTGTTCGGGAAATAAAAACGGCGACGATCATGCAGAACATGGTGAGAAGGCGAAGGAAGAACCCGTTGAGCACGCGTCAGGCTCGACTGCTTCGGCAGAAGCAAGTAAGCCTCAATTCGAGGTCGATGCCAATTTTCAAAACCAACTCGCTGGTGTCTTTACTTCTTATGTTGGACTGAAAGACGCCTTCGTTGCCACGGACGCGAATACAGTTAAAGACAAGGCAAAGCAGACTGATGAAGCTTTGGCCAAGGTTGACATGAAACTCTTGAGCGGGGCAGCGCACAACGATTGGATGAATTACTTAACGCCAATCCAAAACTCACTGAAGGAGATCCAGGCGAGCTCCGACATTGAAGCTCAGAGAAAGGCATTCAGCAATTTATCTGACAACCTTTATAAAAGTGTGAAGGCGTTCGGTCTGGGTGGACAAACAGCCTTCTATGAATACTGCCCGATGGCATTCAAAAACGAAGGAGCTTACTGGCTCAGCGACCAGGAACAAATCCGCAACCCGTACTTCGGGGACAAGATGCTTACCTGCGGATCGGTGAAAGAGAAGTTGCAATAATCAGTTCATGAAACGCAGAGAGTTCATAAAGCGGTCTGGTATCTCGGCCCTCACAACGTGGGCCGGTACTTCCATGCTTCTTAACGGATGTCATACAGAAGAAGATATGATTGGGGAGCCCAATTGGATCGTGGAAAGCTCGTTTGACAGACCCCTGACTATTCCCCCGGTCAATACTGGTAGCGCTTCATTGAGAGCCCAGTTTAGTACTGCCGAATTGCTGAAGGGAAGATCAAGCGCAACGCTGTCGTACGCAAACGGAGTGTTGGGACCAACAATCACCGCGAAGAAAGGCGACGCCGTCAATGTCTCTCTGCTGAATAATCTATCGGAACAAACCAATATTCATTGGCATGGTCTGATCATTCCGGAAAATATGGATGGACATCCAAAAGATGTTGCATCTCCCGGTGGCACATTGAACTACTCCTTGCCGATTATCCAGCGTGCGGGAACGTATTGGTATCATCCGCACCCGCACGGGCTTACTGCTAAACAGGTCTTTATGGGTTTGGCTGGAATGTTTATCGTGAACGATCAGGAAGAAGCATCTCTTAAGCTTCCATCGGGTGAATTTGAAATCCCGTTGATCATACAGGATAAACATTTTGAAGGAGATACTCTGGATTATTCGCCGAGCGACGATGAGATCATGACAGGATACCTGGGTGAACAGATCCTTGTGAATGGTCATCACGCGCCTTTTGTAAATGTTTCAACAGGATGGTATCGGCTTCGCATTCTGAACGGTTCCACAGCACGAGTTTTCAACTTAAGTCTTACAGGTGGAAGGAGACTGACTATCATTGGATCGGATGGTGGCTTGCTGAGATCTCCCGAAGCGGTGTCTGATATCATGCTGGCTCCAGGTGAGCGCATTGATGTACTCGTCGACTTTTCGGGGCTTGCCATTGGAACAGAAATGTATTTGGTGAGCGGTAAATTCAGTAAATACAATATTCAGGGAAGGCAGGGCTTTAATCTTTTAAAATTCAAAGTCGACAGGAAGGTCACTTCCAACTTCACTATTCCTTCTATGCTTTCGAGTATCGACACACTTAATGAGTCGCAGGCGGTAAACACGCGGACCTTCGATATCGCTCAGATGATTGGTGGTGAAGGCGGTCATGGCACAATGGGACGACATTCGATCAACGGAAGAGTCTTCGAAATGGATGAGGTGCATCTGACTGTTGGTGCCGGTACCACGGAGATATGGGAGTTCGACAACCTGAGTGGCGATGAAATACATCCGATGCACATCCACGGTGTTCAGTTCCAGGTCCTCAACCGCATCGGCGGACGTAACAATTTGATCGCTTCCGAAAAAGGATGGAAAGACACCGTGCTTCTTATGCCAGGTGAAAGGGTAAGATTGATCATGACGTTTCCTCAATACACCGGAACATTTGTTTTTCATTGTCATAATCTTGAACACGAGGATGATGGTATGATGCTTAACTATAGAATTCAATGAACAGTGTAAACACGCGACTTAAGGCTCGTATAGTCAATCACGCTATAATTATAGCAGGATCCGCTGCCGCTCTGTGGGCTGCTGTTATGCTGATTGATAGCGAAGATCTGAAGTTCCGGTGGAGTATGGCAACCGGATACGTCAGTATCATACTACTGGGGCTGTCATTAGTCATCGGTCCATATAATGTCTATACAAAACGCCTAAACCCGATGTCATCGGACATCCGCCGCGATGTAGGAATTTGGTGTGGGGTCATAGGTCTTGCTCATGTCATAATAGGCATACAAGTTCACATGGGAAATATCTGGCTTTACTTCTTCAAAAGGGTCGAAGGAGAAGGGGCTTTCAAATTAAGGGCTGACCTTTTTGGAGCGGCTAACTATTTCGGTCTCGCCGCAACAGTCATACTGTTAATTCTTCTGTTACTGTCAAATGATCTATCCCTGAAATTGCTTAAGCCCAGTCGATGGAAAATGTTTCAGCGTTGGAATTACATTCTGTTTCTGACAGTACTTGTCCATGCGGTTATGTATCAGTCGATCGAAAACAGAATGTTACCCGTTGTGACAGTTTTCTGCATCATAATGATCATACCAGTAATAGGCCAGGTCGTTGGCTTCACTAAGAAAATTCTAGAGAAATAATGATGGAAAAGAATATAAAATACACATGCCCGATGCATCCCGAAATTATTAAGGATGCCCCTGGAAAATGTCCTAAGTGCGGAATGAACCTTGTGCCGTTGGATGAGAAAGAAAGGACAACGCATACGCTGCATGATCATCATCATGAACATCATGAAAGTCCGCTCGCCACATCCGATGCTGGGGGCGAATTTTATTGCCCGATGCATTGTGAAGGAGATAAGACATATAAAGAGCCTGGGGATTGCCCTGTATGCGGAATGCACCTGGTTAAGAAAGGCGACGAAGGCAAAACTTCCAAGGCGACGATGGGTGGATTGACTCCCCTGCCATCAATAAAAAAGAAATCGGAAGGTGATTACTACTGTCCGATGCTATGTGAGGGAGACAAGAAATATTCTAAGCCCGGAAATTGTCCGGTTTGTGGAATGCACCTGGTTAAAGAAGTTTCCGCGAAACCAACTCTGAAGGAGTATACATGCCCAATGCATCCGGAGATTATTCGCAATGCCCCCGGCAGTTGCCCGATATGTGGGATGGACCTTGTTCCGAGACTTGCGCAAAAAGACGATGACGAAGAAGACATCGCCTACAAAGCAATGCTCAAAAGGTTTTGGATATCAACCGCGCTCACTGTTCCGATACTTGCTCTTGCGATGGGTGAAATGGTCGGTATTCACGTCCATGCAATTGCATCGCCGCAGGTGCTCGGGTGGATCCAATTCGCACTGGCAACTCCCGTAATTTTTTATTGCAGCGGAGACTTCTTTACACGCGGGTATCAATCGGTTGTACGATGGTCACCAAACATGTGGACACTCATTTCACTGGGTGCCGGAGCAGCGTACTTGTTTAGCATCGTTGGTCTGGTCTTTCCGGGAATCTTTCCCGATGAATTCAAGATGGATGGTTCTGTTCATCTTTATTTCGAAGCGGCCACAGTTATTCTTTCTCTCATACTGCTCGGACAAGTTCTTGAATTAAAAGCCCGATCGAAAACTAATAGTGCTATTCGTGCATTACTGAATCTTGTGCCACCGGATGTGACCGTTATCAGGCATGGACAAGAGCAGGTAATTCCACTCGAGCAGGTTGTCCTCAATGATATCATTAAGGTAAAGCCAGGTGAGAAGATCCCCGTCGACGGTGAGGTTACTAACGGTACAAGTTCGATCGATGAATCAATGATAACCGGCGAACCTGTGCCCGTGGAGAAGGTGCAGGGTGATTCTGTGACTGGCGGAACGGTTAATCGGACTGGCAGCTTTGAAATGAAAGCGTTGAAAGTTGGTTCTGATACATTGCTTGCGCAGATCATCGACATGGTGAACCAAGCCAGTCGTTCTAAAGCACCAATTCAGAATCTTGCCGACAAGATCTCCCGTTACTTTGTGCCGACGGTCGTCGTTATCGCGATCCTCTCATTTATCATCTGGGCAGTGTTTGGTCCTGAGCCGGCGTATGTGTTTGCTTTTGCAAATGCCGTTACTGTGCTAATCATTGCGTGCCCCTGTGCCCTGGGGCTTGCAACACCAATGTCGATCATGGTTGGAACGGGTAAAGGGGCTTCATCCGGTGTCCTGATCAAGGAAGCCAAGGTCATTGAGGGCATGGAAAAAGTGAATGTTCTGGTCATCGATAAGACTGGTACTATAACGGAAGGAAAGCCTTCATTAAAGTCTGTCACACCATTAGACAAGCAGATAACGCAGGACGAGCTGCTCGCTCTGACAGCTTCGATTGAGTCAAATAGCGAACACCCTCTCGCGGAGGCTATTGTCGCAGCAGCTAAAGAGAAAAACATTCAACTACGGCCAGTGAAAGATTTTGATTCTATCACAGGACAGGGAATAAAGGGAGTAGTCTCTGAAAAGCGTGTATCGATCGGCAATATTAAACTCATTCAATCGCTGAACGTGAAACCAGATGCATTGGTGATGGCAGATGTGGAACAAAGACAATCCAATGGAGAAACTGTAATGTTCATAGTAATCAACGACCGGCTTGCAGGCTATGTATCGGCAGCAGATCCGATTAAAGAGAATTCAAAAAGCGCCATTAAACAACTCCAGGAGCAGGACATTAAGGTGATCATGCTGACTGGAGATAATAGAAACACGGCGAAGCAGGTAGCGGAGCAACTTGGTCTTGATGGCTATGAGGCAGATTACCTGCCCGCAGACAAACTGAACAAAGTAAAGGATCTCCAGGCTAAGGGTATGATTGTCGCGATGGCCGGAGATGGAATCAACGATGCACCAGCTCTTGCACAAGCTAATGTAGGGATAGCAATGGGAACCGGAACCGATGCTGCCATTCAGAGCGCAGGGATTACCCTTGTCAAAGGGGATCTGAAAGGCATAATCCGCGCGAGAAAATTAAGTGTGAAGGTGATGAGTAATATTCGGCACAACCTGTTTTTTGCTTTCATATACAATGTGATCGGCATACCAGTAGCCGCAGGGGCGTTGTATCCATTCTTCGGACTATTGTTGAGCCCCATGCTGGCAGCCCTTGCAATGAGCCTCAGTTCGGTGTCCGTTATTGTCAACAGCCTTCGCTTGAGGGCAGCAAACCTTGAAACAGTATGAAGTCTACTCTATATATATGTATCCTCGGTGCTTTTCTCTTTAGTTGTAAAGACGCGGATATTGATAAGATCGAATTGACCGAACTGAATGGAGACAAGATCACAATGGATGACTATAGAGGAAAGACCGTCTTTGTCAACTTTTGGGCTACCTGGTGCGGGCCTTGCATAAAGGAAATGCCTTCCATCGATGAGGCTCATACTGCCCTGAATGATCAAGATGTTGTGTTCCTGGTCGCTTCGAATGAGGAGGTTGAGGTGATTGAAGCATTCAGGAAAAATCGATCCTTCAAGTTGCATTATGTAAGGGTCCTGAACCCGGAGCAACTGAAAATACCTGCATTACCAACAACATACATCTTCACAAAGACGGAAAGCTGAAGTTTTCCGAAACCGGTGCAAGACAATGGAATGAACCTGATAACCTAACCCTGATTACAAAATGAAAGTCATCAAATTCGCGTACCTATTTGCCATCCTGATCATAGTTTCCTGCTCGACGTCAAAGCAGGATGTACTCACCAACGTTAAACTGGAGCTACTCCCTGTTCCGTCCAGCGATGCAAGCGCCGAACCATTTCTTTTCAGAGATGACAGCGTAGTTTACCTATCGTGGGTCGAGAAGAGTGATTCGGGTGCCTCGTTCAAAATGTCGCGGCTCGCTGGTTCCGAATGGACTAAGCCAACGACAATAGCGACGGGCAATACGTGGTTTGTTAACTGGGCTGACTATCCGATGCTCGCTTCAAAAGGACAAAATCTAATTGCTCATTTTTTAGATAAGAGTGGAGATGGAAAGTACGCGTATGATGTCAAGCTTACTTTGTCTAGTGATGGTGGCAGTACATGGGCGACACCAATTGTTCTTAACGATGATAAAAAAGAGGCAGAACATGGGTTCGTATCTCTGTTACCCTATGGCGATAATTTCTTTGTGACGTGGCTTGATGGCAGGAATACCGTGATGGAAGGCATGGAAGGTATGGACCATCATGATGGCCATCATGGTTCTATGAGCTTACGTGCGGCAATACTGGATTCCAGTGGAACCAAGATCAAAGAATGGGAACTCGACAACAAGACGTGCGATTGTTGCCAGACCAGCGCCACGATAACATCATCCGGGCCCGTGGTCGTTTACCGTGATCGAAGTGATGAGGAAATCAGAGACATGTCGATTGTTCGGTTAGTTAACGATGAGTGGACAGCGCCAAAAGCAATTCACAATGATAACTGGAAGATTGCTGGATGCCCCGTTAACGGTCCACGTGTAGTCAGCAAAGGAAATACGCTGGCAGTTGTGTGGTATTCGGCTGCCTCCGACACGTCAAAAGTAAATGTTATGTTTTCCGACAACGGAGGCGAGTCATTTGGAACACCTATCAGAATTGACGAAGGGAATGCGATAGGGAGAGTAGATGTGGACCTGGTTGATGAAGCCACAGCGATTGTAACCTGGATGGAAGGCGGAGAAATTAAACTAGCCAAGGTCCATCGCGATGGAAGTAAGGATGGTTCAATAACACTCGCAAACTCTTCAGATGCAAGATCAAGTGGATTTCCTCAATTGACATTGATAGCCGATCGGGCGATAGTAGCATGGACTGATGACACCGAAAAGAGGATCAAGACGGCGTTCGTAACATTTTAATTATTGATATGAAACAACTACTTATCATTTTGGCCATCGCCTGTACGGCGTGTGGCGGCAAGGAACAGAAGGCTAAAGAGACTCCCCAACAAAGCATCGCTAATACCGAGAAAGACTTCAAGGTCATAACCGATCAATTAGAACCGGATACAATCAAAGGGAGTATTAAGGCAAAAGCAACCGGCTCGATCGGTAACGCGACAGTAACGATAAACTATTACTCACCCGCAGTTCGCGGTCGAATCATTTGGGGTGGTTTAGTTCCCAATGATCAGGTATGGGTGACAGGTGCGCATCATTCGACCTATGTAGAGTTTGATCGGGAAGTCAAGATTGGAGAGAAGACAATTGCTGCGGGCAAGTATGGCTTGTTTACGATTCCGTCGAAGGACCAGTGGATAATTATTTTGAACACGAACTGGGATCAGCATTTAGCGGATAACTACAAAGCAAATGAAGATGTGGTTAGGGTTGGAGTAACGCCAAAAGCCTCGGGGCAGCAGGAGCGATTGCAATATACCGTGAAAGAAATTTCGGACAGCCAAGGAATGATCGTTATTCGATGGGAAGGGATTACTGTTGAATTGCCGTTGTCGCTTCAACTATAACTCAAATTTTTCCGACTGAGCAATAACCTAAAGCGCAAATTGTAGAGACATTTCCCGGGCCAAGGAGAGCAGTTTACAGTTTAGCGCCTTCACGAGACCGTCAGTAGTTATCATTAATCATTAGCGCAAATTTAGGCTTGATGTCGGAATGTGCTTGCAAGGAATTTCCGCCATAAACGGTTTCCCCCTTCCAGTCGTATCCTCCTTACAGGCACTCCCATTTATTCCGTTCCTCCTTGCGCAATTCCGTCATCCGCCTGGGACCGCACCATAATTAATTCAAACTATTATGGAAAAGTCAAAAAACTATCGTGTGTTGGTTGAGCAGGTGGACCGGTTCAGCTACTTGTTTAGTGTTTCCGCGACGTCAGAGGCGGAGGCAAAAGGCGTTGTTGAGAAAATGATCGAAGAAGAGGCTTTGGACTCAAGGAAGAATGCCTACGAAGGGACCGAGGTAAGTTTTGAGATTGTGAATGATCCTTTGAAGGTTCATACGGTTGAAGCCTTATTCGACATCGACAAAGATATCAGTGATGAAGAAGTAATCCTGCTTGATGATTTGTCGGAAAAGCAAAAGACATTTCTCGGAATTGTTACTCCAGACGTCACCCGCGAGCCGATTGATTATTGCTGTGTTGGTTCATCAGGAGGATCTCTGCGAGTAAATGTGCAAGATGGTCTTGTTATCCAATGCACAACTATCCAGGATGAGGACAATGAACTTAAACAAATCGTGAGGTTCGATATCGAGGAATACAAGACGTACTATAAAGTGGATGACATCCCTGGTCATCTTGACATCCTTGATTTAGGATATTGGAATAAGGATGGAAGCTACGAACCTCCGGTGGAGGACTGGAGGAATGAAATGAGAAGGGTCGATTAGGCCCTTTTCTAACCAGTTTTCACTCAATTTGGGCCATAATCAAACATTTCTTAGGAAGTTTGAAACATTAATCGCAATATTACGATTGAAGGCATATGGGACTCACCAAGACCGAGGAATTCACGAAAACGCAGAACGACCTGGCAGCCATAGCCAAGGCGCTAGGCCATCCTGCACGGATAGCTATTCTTCAATTCCTTAATAAAGCTAAGTCTTGCGTTTGCGGCGACATCGTCGAGGAATTGCCGTTGTCTCAATCGACCGTTTCGCAGCATCTTAAAGAACTCAAGAAGGTTGGCCTTATTAAAGGAGATATTGAAGGGCTAAGCGTGTGCTATTGTATCGACGAGAAACAATGGAACAAGATGAAAGCTACTCTCGGCGATTTCTTCGATAGCTATGAGGGGCCAACTTGCTGTTAGCTATTTTTTTATTCAATTCAATCGCAATATTACGATAAACAACCAATGGAATCAGAAGCATTAAAATTGATAGTCAAAGAAAAGTACGGCCAGATTGCCGATCAGTCTAAGGAACTAAACGAATCAAGTTGCTGTGGTGCGACATGTGGCTGTTCGACCATTGATTCTTCAATTATGGCTGACGACTATTCGAAGATGCAAGGATATGTCGCCGATGCAGACCTGGGTTTGGGATGTGGTCTTCCTACCGAATTCGCTCTAATTAAAGAGGGCGATACCGTTGTTGACCTGGGTTCTGGTGCTGGAAATGATTGTTTCGTTGCCCGATCAATCACAGGCGAAAAAGGAAGAGTGATTGGCGTCGACTTCACCGAGAAGATGATCGAAAGGGCAAGAATTAACGCTTCAAAGCTCAACTATACAAAACGTCGAATTTAGACAAGGCGATATTGAAAACATGCCTCTGGCTTCTAACGTCGCCGACGTTGTAGTTAGTAACTGCGTACTGAACCTTATTCCAAACAAAAAACAAGCATTTACAGAAGCTTTTAGAGTACTTAAAACCGGAGGTCATTTCAGTGTATCTGATATTGTGTTGGTTGGCGACTTACCAGATGGTTTACGAAAGAGTGCCGAGATGTACGCTGGTTGTGTGTCGGGAGCAGTTCAGAAGAGTGACTACCTAAATATCATCACCGAGGTTGGTTTTATCAATATCAAGGTTCAGAAGGAAAAGGTAATCACTCTTCCTGACGAGATCTTGAAAGACTATTTGTCCGACGATGAAATTGTTGGTTATAAGGCTGGAAAATCGGGAATTGTCAGTGTAACCGTTTATGCCGAAAAACCAGAAGCCTGTTGTGGGCCGGGCTGTTGCAAATAATCCAGAATGATGCGGGTTGTCTTCTACATAATGTCTGTTGTCCTGACCGTACCTGTTTTTGGCCAGAATGATACATTGCTTCTTCAATACAAGGTCCATGTGCTAGGACACGAGAAGGCGGCAGCTGAACTCGCAGAACACATCCACACTCTCAAAAGAAGCCAGTCTCGGACAAAAAATGACGTGCAATTCATAGGCTCGGTTTTCCAGAAAACTCAATCCAGATTTTTTCAGCATTACACGCAGTATGCCCAGTTTCATGAACTTTTTGAATCTGGGACGTATAATTGCCTTACGGGAACAATCATTTACGCAATCATTTTCCAGCATCTTGGCTATAATGTTCAGATGTTCGAAACTCGCTATCATTCATTTCTTATTGTGTCCCTCGGTAATAATCAAGTGCTCGTTGAATCTACCGACGCATTGAACGGAGTTGTTGTTGGTAAGAACAACGTCGATCACCAGGTTAAAGGGTATCTCGACAAGGAAGCAAGCGCACCTGAAGATCCGTCGGCTATGTCCCTGAAAGATTATGCGCCGATTCAGTCAGTTACGTTAACACAACTCATCGGTCTACACTATCTAAACAAGGCTGTTGTTAACATTAATGCAGGAGATTTCAAGCGAGCAATCAAAGACTTGGGGCAGGCGAGAACTCTTTATCCTGAATCAGGTAGGATAAGGGACCTTTTGAATACAGCGTCCTCACAGTGTGATATGGCTCCGCTATCAGGATCTGCAATTGCAACTGACAACCTAAACAACAACTGAATATAAAAATGAAAATTGCCCTCTTTAGTGACATCCATGCAAATCTCCCTGCCCTTGAAGCATGCTTGAAAGACATCGATATAAAAAATGTTGACGCCGCTTATTGCCTCGGTGATCTTGTCGGATACAATATTTGGCCGAATGAAGTCATCAACGAAATACGTCGAAGGAACATACCGACAATCGCCGGTAACTATGACTTCGGAATCGGCAGGTCAAGCGATGATTGCGGTTGCGCTTATAAAACGGACGATGAAAGAGCTAATGGACAGGTTTCTATTTCTTACACGAATGAAGTCGTAAAGGATAATGAAAGGAAATACCTACGCGCCCTTCCATCGCACATCCGATTAGAATATCAGTTGAATGACGAGAAATTTAATCTTCTCATGGTCCATGGAAGTCCACGAAAAATCAATGAGTATCTGTTCGTCGATCGCGACGAGAAGAGTTTGCTTCGAATCATGGAACAGGCGGATGCGCACTTCATGTTTTTTGGACACACCCATAAACCATATCACCGGATTCTTAAAGATGAAACTGGAAGCTACCGCCATGCCATTAACATTGGGTCAGTAGGTAAACCTAAAGACGGAGACCCCAGAGGTGGTTATGTGATTCTCTCGCTTGACGAGGCTTTTTCTCTCTCATCACCCGATTCTGTAACTGTGGAGTTCATTCGTTTCGACTATGATATCGAAAAGGCGGCTAAAGGTGTTGAGAGCAGCCGCTTACCCAGGGCGTATGCAGAGATGCTAAGAAAAGCCTACTAAAATGAAGCGATACTTTGCAGAGTTTCTTGGAACCTTTGCGTTGGTGTTCTGCGGAACAGGAGCGATTGTGATCAACCACGAATCAGGTGGAGCGGTAACACACGTTGGGGTAGCATTCACGTTTGGCTTGATAGTGATGGTGATGATCTATTCAATTGGGACTGTGTCAGGTGCACATCTAAATCCGGCGGTAACGATTGCCTTCACCGTGGCAAGACGTTTCCCGGTGAGGGAGACAATCCCTTATATACTAAGTCAACTTGCAGGTGCGATCACAGCCAGCGTTGTCTTGCGGTTCATGTTCCCGTCTAATCCGTCATTGGGTATGACACTTCCTGCTGGCTCATCCGCACAGTCATTCATACTTGAAACGATCCTTACCTTTTTTCTCATGTTCGTGACCATACAGGTTAGTACGGGCTCAAAGGAGCAAGGCATGTTTGCTGGTTTAGCAATCGGAAGTACCGTGTTACTGGAAGCAATGTTTGCCGGACCGATAAGCGGTGCATCGATGAACCCTGCAAGATCAGCTGCGCCAGCGATTAGTTCCGGGAACCTTGAGCATTTGTGGCTGTATATCGCTGCACCAATCTTGGGCGCCGTCGTAGCCGTATTTACGTGTAAGCTGTTAAGACCCGACGAAACTCGTAACGATAATGGAAATCCTTAACCTGACACCAGATCACTATACATCCGTTGCAGAGATATACCGGGAAGGTATTGCCACGGGGAACGCAACATTCCAAACCGATGCTCCGGCCTGGGATGAATGGGACAAGTCTCACCTCCCACACAGCCGCATCGTTGCAATCGACAAGGATGAGGTCGTAGGATGGGCTGCGCTTACTCCCGTGTCAGGCAGATGCGTTTATGCCGGTGTCGCCGAGGTGAGCGTCTATATAAGGGCGAGACAACGAGGGAAAGGACTTGGCACACAACTGTTGCAACGTTTGATAACGGACAGCGAAACGAATGACATCTGGACTCTTCAGGCGGGAATCTTTCCAGAGAATTTACCAAGCATTAAGATCCACGAACGTTTGGGTTTTCGCAGAATTGGATACCGGGAACGCATCGGTCAAATGAATGGTAAATGGCGGGATACGGTGCTTCTTGAAAAAAGAAGCAAAGTCGTTGGCAACTGATCTATGAAGACCTTAGATGTTATAGTAATAGGAGGCGGTCAAAGCGGGTTAGCACTTGGCTATTACCTTCGAAGATCTGGGCTTTCATTCACCATACTCGATGGAAATGATCGCCCTGGCGGATCATGGCAACATTTCTGGAAATCGCTCAGACTGTTTTCTCCGGCGCAATGGAGTTCACTTCCGGGAGTGATTATGTCAGGCGGACCGGACTACTACCCGACGCGCGACGAAACGATAGAATATTTGAAGCGATACGAAGAGAAATATCTACTCGACGTCCAACGTCCTGTGCGTGTTAACGACGTAAGCAAGACTGACGATGGATTTATCGTTGAAACTTCGAATGGCGTTTATCATGGAAGGGCACTTATCAACGCTACAGGAATTTTTTCTAAACCCACTATTCCTCACATCGCGGAATTGGACAATTTCAAGGGACAAGTTATACACTCTTCTTCATACGTTTCTCAGGAGAAGTTTGCTGGTAAGCGGATAGCAATCGTAGGGGAAGGAAATTCGGGAGCGCAAATCCTGGCAGAAGTATCAAAGGTCGCAGACACAGTCTGGGTCACATTGAAAGAACCATCATTTCTTCCAGATCATGTCGATGGAAGGTTCCTATTTGATGCAGCATCGCAGATGTATGAGGCGAAAAAACAGGGCAAAGATTATCAGCCTCCGTCATTGGGCCAAGTTGTGATGATTCCGTCGGTCATTGATGCACGTGAACGAGGCAAATTCAACAAAAGCTACAGAGGCTTTGGAGAAATAGATTTGAATGGATTAGATGTTATAATTTTTTGTACCGGGTTCAAGCCAGCACTTCAGCATTTAAGAAGTTTGAATGTTGTGAACGCGGATGGAAAAGCAAATACGAGGGAAACTAAGTCAACAAAAATCAATGGGCTATGGTTTGTTGGGTATGGTAATTGGACTGGTTTCGCCTCGGCCACACTCATTGGAGTCGGTCGAAGTGCCAAGTCAACTGTCGAGGATGTTGTTAAATATTTCACAATTCAAAAATCGTCAGCTCCAATACTATAATTTGAACGAATGAATATAGCTCAATCACGGATAGGCTTTTTTCAAAATGAATTAAAGCGTTACGTCCTGAAACGGGTTAAGGACCAAACTCTCACCGAAGACATTGTTCAAGAGGTCTTCATAAAAGTGCAAACGAAATATCATCAATTGGCCGATCATCAAAAGGTTACTAGCTGGATATATCAGATTGCACAGAATACCATCACAGATTTCTACAGAAATAAATCCAGGGAAGCTCTTGTGCTGGACCTTGATTGGGAGAGTGATGACAGATCACTTAACGCTTGTGTGGAGACCTGCCTGAAAGATATGCTTCAAACATTACCACAGCCTTATCGTGAGGCGTTGGAACTTGTTGAACTTGAAGGTCTGTCGCAGCATGCACTTGCCAATAAGCTCGGCATTTCTTATTCGGGCGCAAAGTCAAGAGTGCAGCGTGCCCGGTTGATGCTTAAGGAGCATATGGATAACAGCTATCTGATTAAGATGGACAATTATGGCAATGTCATAACCTGCGAGAATAAGGTGCCATGTAATTGCGCCAATGCTGAGATCCGAGATTAGGCAGAGCCTTTCGACTCTGCCCGTTATCACTTAGCAGCAACCGGTAGTAACACCGCCGCAGCATCCGCTGTCACAACAGCCGGGATCACATTGACTTTCCATAATTATATAATTTAGATTCTACATTTTTGTGACGACCGTCACCTACTTTATAGACGGAAATTCTTGCCGATGGACGCAAATCCCTGCCTTGCGTCTTTTTGTTCTCTTTACCGTCTTGCTAAAAACCATCGACATGAAAAGTACTGTATTAACAATTTTATTCCTTTTGATCATCGGCAGTTTGATCGCCCAAAACAAGCCGTTAAAGCGTGACCTTGTTCCTGTACGAGGACACTATAAACAGTTATCGACATTCAGTGCAAAAGCCAAGTCCGCCAGTGAGGACATCGACAAACTGAAATTTATTACGGACAATGAGACAATTGAACGGAGAATGAGTCGGAAGCCAAACTATTTGACGAACGTATCGGTCAACGACTTCAAGATCCCTGACGTTCCTGCCAACAGTTCGGACCAGACTAAGGCAGAAATAGAATATCTGCTCGCTTTACAGAAACACCGGACTGAAGAAGATGTTCGGGCAAGCTTATTCTACGCGGATGTGTATTATAACCTGAGTGTGAAGCCGGGTGACGCGACTTACCCAACATTTCGCAGGAACCTATTTCACATCGGTCGTTCCATTGGTTCATGGTTTAATCCGGATGACTTACCTGTGACAGCAGACTTCATGGCAAGAGTATGGCAGGACGCTAGTTACTTTATTTGGTCCTTAAAGTTCAAGTATGCGAGAATCCGACCGGTAGTTATTGATACACGAATAAAGAATCTACAGGAGACGGATTGGGCGGCGTATCCAAGCGGACACGCATCAAACTCGTATATCAATGCATACATCTACCAGGAACTAGCTCCCGAATTCACTGACGTATTCACAAAGGATGCATACGATATGGCACATTCTCGCGAGATCATTGGTGTTCACTATCCGAGTGACTCAGAATCGGCCAGGGTCTTTGCCCGGCAATTTGTTAATATGCTTTTTCAGAATGAGAAATTCGTTGCTGAGTTTGAAAAGGTGAAGGAGGAGTGGGCGGTCAAGGCAAAAGAAAAACTTCGATAAAATCTGATTTTGATATCCATTTTGTTTGGCCGACGATCGATGAATTTGATGCGCATTTTTGATAAATCATTTCACACTAAATCGTATCTTTACATATGGTTCTTTCACATCGAAAACTCACCAAAAATCTGGTGACCTATTCGGTGACCTGCTAAAGATCGTTCTTATAAGTTATTGAAAAATAGAGGGTTGTGAGATGGGTTATCATCCTCTCACCCCGACATCGCCCGCCGAAGCCGTAAGGCTTAGGCGGGCTTTTTATTTCTTAACGATATGCACTTTATAGCATAGCTCACCAAGGGCTACGTCGGGTGCGACCCGACCAATGCAAAAAGTTGCTAGATCAGAAATTGCAGTTCGCCCGCCGAAGCCGTAAGGCGTAGGCGGGCTTTTTGTTTCTTACGCTTTGGCTCTTCGTAGCCTATTTTATCAAGGGCTTCGTCGGGCAAGCCCGACACGGTAGCCAATCAAACCTAAGTCGCATAATCATCAGGTTTTCTGACGGAGCGTCTTACAATTCATAGATAGCTTCGCCCCATGCAATATGTCTATCTCCTCCGTTGTTCCGATGGAACTACCTATGTAGGCTGTACTTCAAATATTGAAGAGCGGTTGAAGCGTCACTACAATAAAGAAGTTCGGTGGACTAAAGATCGGCTACCTGTAACTCTTATCACTTACATAGCTTTCAGTGATAAGTATAAGGCGTTTGAGTTCGAGAGATATTTGAAGAGTGGATCGGGAAGAGCGTTTGCGAAGAAGCGATTTGTTTGACAATCGAATTAATCACTTTTTTCCGGATTTGACGTTCGTCATAATTACTCCTGCAATCAATTTGGTATGATATTGATTATGTTCCAAGCCGAGCGAAATCGTTAGGAAACGTCTTTACTCAAAACGGAATTTAAGTTGGTTGTCTTTATTTAAGGAGTCAATATATTCCAAGAACGTTAAATCCGTTATGGGTAGATCTGTCTAGTCTGCTCAACGCAATTATTGTTTTCGCTGCATTAGGCGGGCTTTTTGTTTCTTAACGATATGCACTTCATAGCATCCCTATGGTGAACTGTTCGGTGACCTGTATTAAAATTGTCCCGAGGTCACCGAAGGGCTTGCAAGTGAGTGAAGACGTTAAATAGAGTTCTTTCACGAAAGGTTGACGAAGGGAAAATGAAGTCAAAAGGAGGCGCGATCCAGGTGGAAGCATCGGGATGGGGGAGAAAGAGCTCGATCGCATCGGCATGTTGCATATGCCATTAACCATTTTCCATTGCATTGACCAAAATTTGCAAATGAAATGAACAATGGATACTGAATAATAATGATCAATCTGCCCGTAAGGACTCCACGGGGTTGGTGGTCGCAGCTCTTAACGCCTGCCACACTACAGTGATCATCGCAATTGCAAGGAGCATGAACGCTGTCAAGGCGAACACGAACCAGGTGATTTCGGTGCGGTAGGTATAGCCGCTCAAAAAGTCATCCATGATAAACCAGGCGAATAGCGCACCGATGATGAGTGATATCAAAACAAGCCTCATAAAATCATAACACAGCATGCTTATCAGCTGACGGACATTCGCGCCCAACACCTTCCGGATACCTAATTCTTTTGCCCTCCTTTCCGCCGTGAATGAGGCGAGGCCGAACAATCCCAGGCATGAGATCACGATGGCAATGAATGTAAACACGAGCGAAAGATTTTGAAGGGAATTCTCGCTGCGGTATTCGCTTTCGAACCGTTCGATTACCAAATTCAGGCCGGATAATTATTCCTGGTTTAGCCCAATTACCGCGCTTCGATCAAGGGCTTTGTCCGCTCACGGTCGTTTCCGTTCGCTAGTGGACCTTGGCGACAGTGTAATTCTTCCCATTGAAACTAAAGCTGTCGCCAACTTTCAATCCCATCAGTTTCGATGCGATTGGCGTTGCTGGCGACACGGCGAAGTAAGTCTGATTGTTCAACTTCAATTGACCCGCGCTGATCGATATATAGAAATTTCCTTGGTTGGTCTCCACAACGTTGCCCGGTCGTACTGCACCATTCGCGCCATTATCAAATACTTTTATTTTTTCCAGCGCATCGCGAGTGCGGATCGCTTCAGCCAACTGTTCGGCCTGCTTCTCCATATCCAGCTGCATCATCGAAAGTCCGGTTTCATATTTATCTCCTGCGCTGCTCTTAGTTTCCTGGTCTGCGGAGTCCTGCGTCTCCGCGATAGCCTGTCGAATGGTCTTTATCCGGTTCTCGATAAACTCAAGTGAAAGTTGGTGCAGTGTGTCAGTCAATTTCATTAGCAATCTGAAAGATCGCAAAGGTGCACACTATCCTTCGTTCACGCAATCTTCTTGCTTACAGTCCGCGAAATTTCCCGGTACTGCGACGGTGCTACGTTAATTTATTTTCTTGAATCCTTCGCCGTCGACTACATTTTGTCGGATGATAATTGGATTGTTAAAGTGAAGGACGGAGGTGACAGAATTCGACCAATGCTCCGATTTACAAACAGCTACGATGGTTCGTGCAAAACATTCAGGCACTTCTGCCGGAAATATGCTTGCAAGGAATTTCCGGCATAACGGTTTCCCCCTTCCTGTCGTGCCTCCTTCTAGGGTCCCTCAGAAATTGCAAACGGCGAGCGGTCATTACATTTTCAAGAACAAATCTATCGCTGAATACGCATCTAATGGATTATCCTTCCAAACAAAAGATGCAGCGTTCGGAATGTCGATCACTTTCACGAGTGGATTTCTTGTCTGTATCCCGTTCCAAGCGTCAATGAACTGTGGCTTCACGTAATTGTTGATCGTTTCTGATAACACGCGGTCGCTAAATGTCGGTCTTAAAATCAAGACCGGGCACTTGATCTTGTCAACCTCTAGCGTAACGTCCGAAGCGATAAACTCACAGAGATATTCCACCATCACCGGCGTGGGGACCTTCGCCACTTGGGTCCACAACAGCGTGCCCTTCGCACTGTCTAATGAGTAAATTTCTGGCCTGTAGTTTCCGTCGATAAACTCATCTGAAGGCATGCGCTGGAACCATTGGTAGCGAGTTTGATTGTCTGTATATTTTATTAATCCCGGAAGTGGGAACACTGTGGGAATGCCCTTGTTCATGAATACAAATTTGGCCGCACCACCCATCACGATAACTTTCGCAACATTATCCGGATAGTCGATTGCCAACCTCAAAGCAAGCTGAACACCCTGAACAAAGCTGCCCACGATAACAGGTTTTCGAATCTTCTCCTTCTTGATAAGGTTGACGATCCCGGTCAGAACGCCGTTATTCCAATATTGGTCACCGTAACTGGTTCCGTTTGGTGGAAGAGCAGCGGCTTGGGTACTTCCAAAACCAGGAGCGCAGATCACGTAGCAAGTATATTGCTTTGCATAGACAGAGATGAAGTCGTTGTACACCGTGTCATCGAAACCTAGACCCGGAATCAGAATCATCGACTGCTTACCACGTCCAATTTTTCTGAACTTCGGAATGGAGCCGTACTCACTTGTTGTATAATCGATTGGAAGAACAAGGTTGTTGATGGTCGTATCCTTTCCAAGTCCATCGAGTTGACATCGGGCTTCTGTCGTCAATAGAAAAATGGATACAAGACCAACGCAGAGTACTTTCGTCATGATGAAAATCGGTTTGTTAAAAAGGTGTTTGGAAGTGCAGCCAAATGTATCGGCTAATCTTCAAGCCGGCGCGCGGAAAAGGATGAGGGCGGAAAATAGTGAGACGAAGAAGATCGCGAGGACTAGACTGGTGACAGCATGTGCTTGGTACTTTGCTCTATAACTGTATGGAAACTAATTGAAATCGTACATTCATCTGTTGATAAGCATTTTTGAATACCTTGACCCTTCAAAAGGAAGATTACCCTTAACTCATGGAGATTCAGGCATATCTCGACAGAATTGGGTTTAATGGTGCCCCGCGCAACAATTTGGAGACCTTCATTCGGCTCCATCAATGTCATGTACAATCGGTTCCTTTTGAAAATTTGGACATTCGTTTCAATCGGAGGTTGACACTCGATATTAACCCATTGTTCAATAAGGTCGTCCTGCGCCGACGTGGGGGATTCTGCTATGAATTAAACTATCTCTTTTCACAGCTGCTCGGGGAATTGGGTTTCGCAACCAAACTGCTGTCTGGCAGAGTGTACAAAGATGGGATCGTGGCGGGGCCAGAATTTGATCACTTGCTTTTGTTGGTCTCATTGCATGAGGATTGGATTGCCGACGTGGGTTATGGGGACTTATTTATTCAACCTCTAAAACTGAAACCGGGTAGGCAGCTTGAAAGAATCAATTCATTCGAGCTGAGCATAAACCCCTATGGTGATTACGACCTTCTCATGCAAGAGGGCAATTCGGTACCACAGAAGCGGTACGCTTTCTCGCTTTCGCCCCATTCGATCGAATCCTTTATTCCCTCGTGTGAGGAAAAACAAGTCAGCCCGGAGTCTTTCTTTGTTAAGAACACAATTGTGACATTGCCGACATCGCAAGGTCGCCAGACAATCTTCAATAGTAGGTACACTGAAACAATTGGCGGAAACAAAGTTGAGATAGACATCCAAGATGATGCAACTTTGAAATCACTTGTTAAGAGTGAGTTTGGAATGGATCTTAACTGAACCCCACTATCACGCGCGCCGCTTATTATCCGTCCATCCGTTCCACAAATTGAAGTCACTTGCCAAGCCACTTTTTGAACTCGGCACTGTTTTCTGAACTTATGATCAATTCCTCGCCGATGTTTGGCGACACTTCAATCGTCATCTTACTTTTTGGAAGGCCACGGATGCTCACAATAGCGTTCTTGTTTACTAGGTACTTGCGGTTTACCCTGAAGAAACTCTGAGGGTCAAGCGATTTGTTGATGTCAGACAAGGATTGGTCGAGTGCAAACTTGGACGACTGTTTCTCAACAAGGAATGTAAGCTTGTGTGACGCAAAAAAATACGAGACATCCGTTGTCTGGATGCTCACAAACTTGCTACCACGCTTTACGAGGAAACGGTCTTTGAACTGCCCCAGCAATGAAGGCTGAGTCAGGTTCGGAATTTTAGATAAGAAATGCGCTCTTAACTCGCTCAATTTTGCCAATGATTGCTGAAGGCGCTCCTTGCGCAGAGGTTTCAAGAGGTAGTCAATTCCATTGATTTCGAATGCCTCCTGCCAGTATTCGCTGTGCCCTGTGACAAAAACGATCGGGCAACTGATTTTGATCATTTTGACCAATTCCATTGAACAACCATCTCCCAAGTCAATGTCCATTAATAAAAGGTCTGGCGCCGGGTTGAGCGAGAGCCATGTGATCGACTCATGATAACTTCGTAGTGTGGCAACTACCTCAATATCAGGCGAGATGTCGATTAAAAGTTGGCGTAGACGCTCGGCCGCCGGCAACTCGTCTTCAATGATCGTGACCTTCATCGCCAATCTATTCATATTTTGTCGCGAGCGCGGGTTCGCAGCATGGATATTCCTTAGTTAGGTGAATGAAGGAAGATCATATTGCCTTCTGTATCCGCAATTAGTGCGATGTGACCCATGCCAGGAGCGACTTCTGTCTTCTTGACAATCACTTGCCCTCCGGCAGCGGGCACTCGATCAAGGACTGTGTTCAGATCCTTTCCTGCCGACAGGTATATCTTTGCGCCATCCTTGCTCGGAGTATATCCCTTTCCTTTGACAATGGCCCCTCCAATTCCGCCGTTCTCGCTATTGTGGAGTAGAATGCCCATTTGATTTTCGCCCATCATCATTTCCGGCATGTCGAAATCGTAAACGGTGCTGTAAAATTTTTTTGCACGATTGAAATCAGATACTGGTATTTCAAACCAGTTGATTGAGTGTTGAACCATTTCCATAAGAGCAAATTGAGTCTAGGTGTTTATAGAATTTTATTGACTAGTGAATTGTTTCGAGTATCCGCTTCTTGATGGGCACGACGATTTTCACCGGAATAGCTTGCGAGGCCTGGGTGGTTGAGCCAAATTCTGTTCTGGTAGTACCCACTTGAACGTAGTTGTTCATCGTGATCCACGCGTTGATCAGTAGACCATCCGTTCCGATGTGGGCGACGTCAGAAATAAGTGTGACGGCCGAAACTGCTGGCAGTTGTCGAAGCTCGAATGGCAAGGAGGGTTTTCTGAAGGCGTCAAGTGGTGCACCTAGTTCTTCGGTCGTTGCTTTCAGCTCGAACGGCGCATCCGGAGAGTCCGAGCTCTTTTTCTCTTTGCCTCCTTTTGATGGAAGGATGCGCAACGAAATGTCCCATGTCAGGCGCGATTCTTCAACGAGGTCCGGATCTTGAGGATATGTACCGATCACTCCGCCGGTTGTTCGGTAGTTTTCCGCTACATACGCTGCCAATTCTCCGTATGCTTCAGGATGCTTTTGATAACTCCCAGTAAAATGAAGAGAGATGACATTTGTTGCAGGTATTTCTTCCATCTTCACACGCTTGTCAAGGGCTCGCAACTCCGAATAGCGATCCATCTCAACGCTTGTTGTATTTGGTAAGCTTGTTTCCGTGGATGGGTTTTGGGTGCAAGCACAAAGAGCGAGCACGGAAATTAGTTGGGCTGATAAGTTCATCGTAGATCTATTTCAATTGTTAATGTGGGTTTACTCTGCGGAATACTGAAATACGGAGGATCCCTCGAAATTCCGGGGGTGAAGTCCAAACTTTAGCCCGGCTGTGGTAATGGAATCCTGGAATTTTTGTGGCTGGCCTGTGGCGACCTTAAGCTGATTCTGATTTGCCAATCTTGTTGCACGTTTGCGATCGTGCAATATTAGGCTGAGACTTCGCGGAAATGCCCCTTTTTAGCCCGATTTGACGTATGAAAGTGTAGTTTCATACGCGATTGAGGCTCCCCGGTAGCATGTTGCGCCGATCCTCGGCGAGTATTCCAGGCTAGTTGTCTCGCGCTAGTTCCAATGCTTTCTTGAATTCGGTCGGAGTTTTCCCGGTCGACTTTTTGAAAGCTGCATTAAAAGTCGACTTATTGTTGAACCCCGCTTCTAGGGCAATGCCGTATATGTTATAGGCCTTGTATTCGGGTGTGTTATAGAGAGAAATGAATTCGCGAATTCGAAACTCGTTAACGTAATCATTGAACGACTTCTCAAGCCTTTCATTGATCAGTCGTGAGAGCTGATTTTTTGGAATCTGCGTTTCCTTTGCGAGGATTTCAAGATTCAGTTCCGGATTCTTGTAGACTTTCCTTTCCGTCATGGCGACCAACAGCCGCTCCATCCAAAGATCGGCTTCCCGGTCGTCGATCTCGCGTGAATTCTTATAACGCTTCCGAAAGCCCGGGGTCAGTAGGTCAGGATTTATAACAACCGCATAGGCAAGAATGTAGATGATCGCCGATGTGAGCAACGTGTAGGTGTAGTTTATCTCTATGTAGAGATGCGCGAACCCAAGGACAAGTAGGAGCAGCAGAAAAACAATCACCTCGTATGACAGGAGTACGTAGAATAAAAGGGTAAACCATTCAATTTCCTTGTTACTGGCGACGACATGGGGTGTTTGGCCAACAGCGGGTTTAAGAGTTTTGAGACTCCGTTGAGTGATGATCAGATAGACGAGGAAATGGACACATTGAATCCCAATGACGACCTTGTCGAGCACCCGCAACTCGATGCCATTTTCTACTAGGGTGGTAATAAATTGAATTTTTTGAGGCGACGCGGTGGCGTAAATGGGAATGTTCAACAGGAGGTTAATTCCATAGGGAAGAAAGTGAAGCCATTGTCTGGGACGCCACGCAATTCCGGGGTTGATTGACGACTGCGCGTATAGGTAGAAAATGGGACCGAACAGAAGCATGAGTCCAAAGGAGCTGCCGAATGCATACGGAAACCACCGGTATGCGCCTGAGGAAGTGAAGTAGAAGTCGACATTTGTGATCGAGAGAGCCGCCAATAGGACCGCGACTAGGTAGAAATCGAGTGCCTTCTCCTTGATCTTGACAATCATCAGACTCAAGAGGAATATCGACTGAGCGATGCTGATCAGAAAAAGCCCTTCCCACATGACAAGGAGGTTCAAGTTCACAAAGAAACGAAATTTTGGATTGATGCGAGTTTGTCTTAAAGAGGATGAAGCAGGAAAATTTCCGGACGACGCGCTGTACTCGAAGGAAGTCTTCGGGATATGCAAGCCGATATTTGGGTCTGAAACTTAGACCAAGTGAAAAGACTTAGCGTGCTCATTCCGTGTGTGATCGCAATCATCATCTGCCCAGATCGTGACTGTTCCTTTATCAGATGGTAAAAGGACGACGGGTAAACTTAACTTACCACAGGGAATGAATATCACGGAAGTCGTGGTGTTTGTTCCAGGAACTGGCCCCAACACTTTTCTCAATCACAGGAAGGTCGGACAATACGAGTTTGACTACTACTCCCTATTTTCGGATCAGTTTACAAAAAGGGGAATTGCTTTCTTTACTTACAACCGGCGTGGCGTAGATACGACCGCCAAATCTCCGTTCGAAAAGATTAATATGGAGGAGTTCCGCCTTTACCTCCCGAACAATGAAAAGAAGGATGTTGTATCGATTGTATCTTTTTTGCGAAGGGACAGTCGCCTGAAAAATGCAAAAGTGACTCTACTCGGGTGGAGTGAAGGGACGATCATTGCAAGTATGGTTGCCGCGGAAAAGAAGAATCGAATTGACGCATTAATCCTCGCTGGGTATGTCAATGACCGCATGGACGATGTGATTAAATGGCAGTTTTCGGGGGCATCATCTATGAAGAATATAGCAAAATACTTTGATACCGATTCTAGCGAGACGATTAGTAGGAGTGAATTCGAAGCGCCAAACAAGCGGGCCGTATTTGGTCGGGAGCAACTACTGGCCAACGCAAGATTCAAAGACTTGGACTCAAATCTCGACAGCGTTATTTCGAAGGAAGATTTCGGGAAAATGGCAGAACCTGCGTATCAGAAGTTAATGCACGCCTTCGACGATCATGAAGACGACTGGATTTGGAAAAATTACTTTCA
The DNA here is from genome assembly GCA_044226945.1 of Cyclobacteriaceae bacterium. GTDB lineage: Bacteria > Bacteroidota > Bacteroidia > Cytophagales > Cyclobacteriaceae > ELB16-189. Next base: position 234,391 of record JBGAGB010000004.1, read on the forward strand.
TGTGACGTCAGCTTGGTATGAGGCTCACAAGCAAATCGAGGCAAACAAGGGTAGGCTACGCTCTATCAAAATCCCTATTTACATAGTTCACGGCGAGGACGACGCGAATACAAGCGTCGATGGTGCTCGTGCAATACGCGACTCATTTGAAAAGCTGCGGAAGAAGAACCTACAGGTTTTCATTTTTCAGGGCCACGATCATAACCTAAATTTCAATGAGTGGGTTGCCAAAAAAAGAGTCTCGCTAGGGCTAAACAAGATTTTCGAAATTGCTGAAGAACTAAAGTAGGCTGGAGCGTTTAGAACAATGGGCTTGTAAGGTTTGACCCTTTTAAGACAGGTTGGCTACCAATTTGTTTTTACGAAGTAGAGTTTCGTGCCATCCGGATCTGCAAAGTGCAAAAAGGAACCACCTTCCTCCTCTCTCACTTCAAAGGAGATCGACAATTTTTGCAGCTCTGATTTGCTGAGTTCTAGGTCTTGCACTTTGAATCCTATAGAAAGATTACCTGAGTCGGGTGCTTTATTTTTCGATGGATGAAGACCAATGGTAAGGTTAGGCGCTTCGAGTTGTGCGTAGTATGGTTCCCATACCTGTTTCATCGTGAAGCCAATTGATTGATAGAATGTGATCGCCCGTTGCAGGTCTGCAACATGAATGGTGAGGTTTGAACTAATTATTTCCATTCACTCCAACGTTGGTTTGATATATTAATTTACGACGGTAGAGTTTGATTTCGCAAAAAGTCAACGGAGGAAGTACTTGTCTCGCCGACGAGGCCGGAAGAAAGAGTGATGAGCAGTGAGATGAGCTTAGACTCTTTTGAGCAACCGAACCCTTGGTTACCCAGTGTTGTCGGAATTTCTCTGAATTTCTCTGAATATATTAGCTGTTCATCAAGCCTTTGCGTCACTCCGCCTTTTTAATCCGCTTCGACCATTCAATACTCCTTCTCTCAATAAATTGATAGAACAGCCATGCCACGGCCACGGTAAAGGCAAACGCTACCGGGATGAAAGCCAACCGGATATACACGTTCTCGGCGCGGCCCTCCACCAAATTCGTTATACGGGTCCCAAACGGGACGTGGAGGAGGTACAACGAGTAGGAGATCGTTCCAAGAAACATCCAAAAACGCGACGGTGAGTTCCAAAAAATGATCGCGGGAACGGTTAATAGCCCCATCGTCGTGCCCACAGCATCTCCAATCCAATAGCCAACCGCTCCAAAGACAGCTATTGCAACGATCAATTCCTTCGACGTAATAAGTTTTTCAAAAAAGAAGAATGTGAACATTCCCATCAAAAAGTAGTGGGCATGTGGAAAGATCAAACTCGGACGTGGGATGAGGAGTGCAAGTGCAAGGAATGACACCACTATCGCCAGGCGTGTCACACGCGTGCCTGTCGAGAACAAGCCAAACAGCAGTCCAAGCAAGATGTAAAACTGGAATTCAATGCCAAGTGTCCAGTAGACTGGATTCAACCACGGTCGCTCAAAAAATGAATTGAGATACCCGAGATGCAGAAGCGCATCCACCCAGTTGAATTGCACGCCTGTACCCCTGTACCAGGGATTCAACATACTTGCGTACGCGAGCGACACGACGAGCACGATGCTCAAGAGGAATGGCGGATCTATCCGCACCACGCGGCGTAAGAGAAAGTTTCCAAACGCAGACGTCTTGAAACCCGAATGATATAATGAGTAAGGCAATACGAAGCCAGAGATTACAAAAAATATCTGTACGCCGCGCGCGCCCACAGCACCGATGTCTCGCAGAGTCGGCAGCTGTGCTAGGTAATCTGGAGAACCATCCGCGAAATGATAGATGCACACCATCGAAGCCGCAACCCCTCTTAACATCTGGACAGAGACGATCTTGTTCATTCGTTAAAAGCTGCGTATCGGGTGATGTGAGTATTTAGATCGCCTTCAATTTAAGCGAATTTTTTGTGATACCGTCCAGCGCACGGACACCAATAGAACTTTACAATTAGTCTTGCGAACGAGAGATCAATGCATTGGAGAATAGATGCGTTCTGTCGACAATACCACCTTCGAAGATCGGAATGGGATGAGACCCAAGCTGGAGGAGTTTCTCACCGTCGAATGCTCAAGTACCCCTCCCGCTTTGGTTCGCTGCTGGCAAAGGTGATCCGATAGAAATACGTGCCCGAAGGAAGTTCTTGGCCCGAGTTGCTGACACCTCGAAATACGCGTGTCACGTTATCGTAGTCTTCCACTTCAAAAACCAGATCGCCCCAGCGGTTGTAGATCGTGACCCGATTTCTCTTCGTCGACTCAAAGAAGTTCACGTATTCCAGATAAAAGATATCGTTTAACCAAATATCAAAATATCCAATTTTACTCGCCGTAGTTGATCGGTAATCGGGCCCATACACGCTGCCTATGGCGCAGATGTCAATCAGCTGTTTGCTTAGTTTAAACTTATTTTCACGTTCGGTGCGTCAACGTTTTGGTGGATGGACTTATCTGCCGGTAACCGAAATTTCACTTCGTGACTATTGCCACTCCCAAGTTGGAGCTGTGGCAGCGTCAACTCATACCCAACTTGTACGCCATTGGTGATCAACCCCACTCGCAACTCACGCCCAAATCTATTAAAGTACTTGACGAGTATTTCATTTTCACCCGGCACCAACGATAAAACCAGGTTGGTCATTTTTGACTGGTCCCGCGAACTGTTGTTAATCGTGAACCTTTCCTTGCCATTGAGGTAAACCGCAACCCCGTCGTTCGTTGGTATCTTCACCAATACTTCAGCCGACTCGCGTGCCTGCACATTTTGGTACCAATACCAGTTCCCAAAATTGTCTGCGGGCTTAATGTAGATTTTTTGATTCGTCCAGTCAGTCATCTTTTCCCAAGGGTGTTTCTCCCAAGATTGGTTGACATCAATTTGTTCGATCTTGCCATGAATGCGCCCAATCAGACCTTGCAGTTCACCCAACAGGTAGATGGGACCCCAATTGATCGGTGTCTGCTTCAACGAAACTTGTTTCCCGCCCGAAAGAGTGATCGGTGTTCTCTTACCGTCAATCTCAAGTATAAAATCATGGTCAGTTTCTTCGTCGGTGTATGTCACCGTTGGGGTAACTTTCTTTTTTGATGATGCCTGGATGTGCCAGTCGTATTCTACAGTACTTCGATATGATCCATAGTAGTCAACACCAGAGAAGCTATATTGAGGTGTTGCATTGTCGGTCGTGAGCGTCAGGTTGGGTTTCAAAGTCAATCCTCTCGGTGTCTGAATCTTCACATTTCCTTCAGACTCGAGGACAATTACTCGAGTGGTTTCGCTGCTAAGAAAATTGCCGGGTAACACGACTTCGAGGTTCTCTCCTTTTTGTTGAAATGGAAGCCCTTCCTTTTGCAGTCCCAAAGTGTACGCCCGAGTGATTTTCGAAAGGATTCCCGTTATCTGGATCATGTTCTTTGCGGGCTGTTCTAAAAGATAGAAGTATATTTTGTTATCCTTGGTGGTCATTTCACCCGACGCGGAGTGTTTAAGGTCTAAAGGTTGCGTGCCGTAAATGGCTTCACCATTCACATCTAACCAAGAACCGATTCTTTTTAACACATCCTTCTCGAAATCTGTGACTTCCCCGGTTCCCTTCGGGCCGATGTTCAAAAGGTAGTTTCCTCCCCGGGTCACTGTCTTAACTAAAGAGAGTAGTTTTTCATTTGCTTTGACTTCCTCGGCAACGTGTTTTTGCCATGATCGGTAGCCCCAAGTTTCATCGTACATGGAAGCGGGCACTTGCCAGGGTGTCGCGATGGAGTAATTGGGATATTCATTGTCGCCCATCACGCAGAAGTCACCCTGATCATTTCCAATCCGACCGCTAATGAGGCAATTGGGTTGCAATTGTTTGACGAGGCGACGGAGTTCCGCACTTTGTTCGTAGGTCTGCGAACCCATGTCAAACCATAATTCCGAGATAGGTCCATAGTTTGTGAGCAGTTCTCGAAGTTGGCGCTTACTGAATTCATGATGTTCCGGTGTGATTAAGTCTGCGTTGTGGCTAGAAATAGGGTAGGCTTGTGGGTAGTGCCAGTCGATGATCGAAAAATAAAGTCCGAAGTTCAATCCGTGACGTCGACATGCTTCTGAAAGCTCTTTGACGACATCTCGTTGGAACGGGGTTCCATCGACAATGTTGAAGTTTGTTGTTACTGTTTTGAACATGCAGAACCCATCGTGGTGCTTGGACGTGATGACGACCGAACGCATTCCAGCGCGTTTAGCAAGTAGCGCGATCGAGTCGGCGTTCCACTTTGAGGGGTTGAAGTGTTCGGTGACTTTCTCATACTCGTCACTGAAAATGTGCCCGTGCGCTTGAATTTGTTCACTGTAACCCACGGTGATGTTCTGCCCACGCCACACGCCGCCAAGTTCTGAATAGGCACCAAAGTGAATGAACATGGAGAATTTATTGGCTTGCCATTGACTGAGGTAGTCACTTTCTTGGGCAACGACCATCGAAAAGTTTAATACAAGGGCGACGAGCAGGGCCGGATATTTCATTGAGACAACTTTCACTTGACTGATTTCTTTAGTGGGAGTGGAGTAGCCGGCCGGAATTCGATCAAGCCTTTTTCTTTGATAGTCGCCTCGACATCTTCCAACTTCGAGGGTACGAATGCACTCAGATTTTCAACGCCATCGGCTGTTACCAGCGCGACGTCTTCAATCCGCACGTAGAGTCGCTCTTCATGGATCCAGATCATCGGATCGATGGTGAACACCATGCCCGGTTGCAGTTTGCCGCCCCGCACGTTCCCGACATCGTGCACGGCCATTCCCACCGGGTGCTGGAAGTGTCCTCGAAACTTCAACCCTTCTTGAACTGCTTGCAAGTGTGCGGGTTTCACAAATTTCTTATCGGCGAGGTATTTGGTCATGTCGGCTGCCGCTCCGTCGAGTACCTCGTCAGCGGTAACTCCTGGTTTGATATATCGGAACAATGCATCGCGGTAAGCGACGATGAAGTTGTAGAGTTCTCGTTGTTCGGCGCTGAAGCGTCCGTTCACGGGCCAGATTCTAGTAACATCGCTCGTGTAATATTTGTAATCAGGGGCGTAGTCCATCAGCACGAGGTCGCCGTCTTTGAGCACATCCGTTTTGTAAAAATAGTGTCCCATGTAGGCATTTTTTCCGCCTCCGATGATGGCAGGATATCCATCGCCACGTGCACCATGAAGGTAGAACACGTATTTGGCGGCAGCATCGAGTTGGTATTCAAAAACACCAGGTTGAGTAGAACCCATCGCTTCGATGATCCCCATGCCCGCGATTTGGGTGGCGTTGCGGATGAGCTCTATTTCCTTTTCACTTTTGATGAGACGCATGCCATCAAGCACAGGAGACAGGTCGCGGATTTCGAACTGAGGAACGCGCTCGCGTAACTTGGCGATCAACAACGATTGCCTGGTCGGTTGCCCATCCCATGGATCGGACGAGATGCGCGCCTGTCCATAGAGCAGCTCGTCTCGACTATCATTTCCGATTTCGGTGGGACTGAACTCAGTGAAGAGAACAGGGGCCGGTGGACGGATCAAACCAGTGGCCACGAGGTCGGCCGATAAGAATTCAATCCCCTTCACCGCTTCTATGCCGGTGAGTTGTTTGACAAGGTCATGGTCTTCGGCCGAGAGCACTTTTCCTTGACTGCGTTCCATCCCGTCGTCGCGATGCGGGAGGTAAAGGGTAGACTGTTTCGATTTTCCGTTGATGAGCAGATAGGCATGGGCGCTCTCAATACCTGTGAGGTAATAGAACGTGTTCGACTGCCGGAATACGCTGAAACCAGGAATTCCTGCGGCACCTTGGATCAACGCGACAGCATTTGTCCCGATGGCAGCCATGACGCGCGAACGACGTTCAGCAAGTTCGTCCTTTGTAAAGTCTGTCTGGTAGTGATGATTTTCTTGGGCAAGGCCTACGATGGGCAGCCACAAGAGGAGGAGAATTCGTTTCATGAGCTAAGGTTCAGGTATCATAAAGTTACGCGTCTTTTGTTGCACTCCTAGACGGTAGAAATCGAGCCGGGCCACAATTTTCTAATGGTATTTTCCGGAGATAACAACTAGTTTGCTCGAGCTAAAAGACTTGAGTATGAGGGATCTTATTTTTGGGACCAATGTAAGTCTCGACGGTGTTTGTGATCATACAAAGATGGTGGCATCGGAGGATGTACACAGGTATTTTACCGAACAGATGAGAGAGTCCGATACCTTGGTGTATGGCAGGACGACGTATCAATTGATGGTGCCTTTTTGGCCCGACTTCGTGAAAAGTGGAGACACTTCTTCTCAAACGATGAGCGATTTCGCAATTGCGTTTGATTCAGTGAAACACTACGTGGTGTTTTCGAAGTCACTTGCGGTACCAGCAGACGGGAAGACCACCGTGCTTCGGTCAGAACTCCGGCAGGAGATATTGAGATTGAAGCAAATGTCTGGCGGCCCCATAATGACGGGTGGTGTCGATCTCCCAACCCAGCTCTTGAAACTTGGGGTGATCGATGAGTTCCGCATCATGATTCACCCGATCATCGTGGGCGAAGGAAGGAAATTGTTCGATGGCGCGCCCCTGCAAGAGGCGGTCCCGTTGAAACTAATCGAATCTCGACCTTTCCCTTCCGGGTGCCTTCTGGTTCGATATCGACGTGTTTGAAAGGGTAGGCGACCCGAAAGAAAGGAGCGGCGGCAACAAAATCGCTTCGTGACTGTTTTTGGACAATGATGAAAGCCCTGACCAATGCCATTAGAAGCATGATCGAGGTTCCCGATGATGCGTTGGATTCCTTTCTCGGCCTTTGTTATCTCAAGACCTTTAAAACAAAGGAGTTTTTAGGAATTCAAGGTCGAGTTTCCGACGAAGTGTTCTTTATTAATCGGGGTATCACCCGCAGCCTCGTTGTCGACCACTACGGCGATGAGCATACGATACATTTTTCGCTTGAGCATCAGTTCATTTGTGACTATACGAGTTTCATCACGAGGGCACCTGCGATCAATAGTATCCAAGCACTTGATGAAACGGAAGTGGTTGTGATGCCGCGGAAAGCCATCGATTGGGGATACCAAAACTTTCAGCAAGGTGATCGGATGGGCCGTTTAATCGCCGAGTACTATTTCATCTATTTCGACCAGCGTCTCAAAAACCAGTATGTGCTGACGCCGACAGAAAGGTATGCTACTATCGCGAACGTTTTCCCTAACATTCACAATAGAGTGCCACAACACATGATCGCTTCTTACCTTGGAATTTCACCGATTCACCTAAGCCGTCTTAAGAAGGGGGAACGCAACTAGTCCGGGCACCCTTTCTCATTTTTATAAACAAATGTTAACGACCGTCAGGCGTGTGGCTTGAGACATTTGTTTACCATGAAGTACTTATTATTCTTTGCCGTCCTCTTGTCGATTGAGGCACGTGCTCAAGGCGGGACCGTCGTTTTGAAAATTTCTGGAGTCGATCCAACGCTCGGAGGCGAGGTGACGGCCGGTTTATTCTTGAAAGAAAACTTTCCAGTAGTCGGGAAGAGCAGTTTCGGAGGCGTAGTCGCCGCACACTCATCCACGGTGGAAGTCGTGCTTGTAGACGTGAAGCCTGGAGACTATGGCATTGCGGCGTTCCACGACATCGATCGGGATAAGAAGCTCAAGACGAATTTTGTGGGGTTACCAAAAGAACCGATCGGGTTCTCGAACGATGCAAGGATCGCATTTGGCCCACCATCTTTTGAGGACGCTCGGATCACGGTCAAGGCCAATGAAACAATCATTTTATCCATCACACTTAGATGAAAACCATGGAGACTGTTCTTATTACTGGCGCCTCTTCGGGCATCGGCTACGAAATGGCGGTTCAGCTCGCCGCCAAGAAGTTCAATTTAATTTTGGTGGCCCGCAGATTGGATAAGCTTGAAGTGCTAAAGGCCAAATTGGAGAAGGAATACGTCGTGCATGTGAAAGTCGTCGCGAAAGACTTATCCAATGCGATGAATGCCGAGGGGCTTTACCGTGAACTTAAGGAGGCGGGGTGTGCCGTTGATTTTGTGGTCAACAATGCCGGTTCAGGTGTGTATGGCGAGTTTGTTAAAACTGATTTGCAGGAGGAGTTGAATATGATCGAGCTGAATGTCAAGTCGCTCGTCGTGCTTACCAAACTCTTTACTCAGGAAATGGTGACGAGAAGGCGAGGTCGAGTTCTGAACGTGGCTTCATTACTTTCGTTCTTGCCATTTCCCTATTATTCGGTGTATTCGGCCACCAAGGCATTTGTACTTGCATTTTCGGAAACGGTAGCTGCGGAACTTGAGGGCACCGGAGTGAGGATTGTCACGCTTTGTCCAGGTCCGGTCGATACTGGGTTTAACACAGACGAAATGTGGCGAACCAACGCATATAAGGCGAACAAACCGATTGCCGCGTCGGTGGCTGCGCGGGAAGGTGTCCGACTCCTGCTTGATGGTAAGGGAAAGAAGATTGTTGGATTCAATAACTGGTTTATTGCGAACCTCCCGCGGGTAACACCAGATTTCATCATGATGAAAATAAAGAAGCAACTCGCAAGTCCCTCGAGCAATAGAAAGTGACCGTATCAGATGCCGTGTTGTAGACGCTGCACACGGCCGCCTTCATTTTGGGGTATTGTTCTCGTTTCATGCCCCAAAACTACGGCGACCCGCAAAGCGAGTCATTGACTTTGGTGAAGATCGTCTAGGGTATGTCGTTCAATTGAAAATCGCGTTTCTTGCTTTCGAGGTTTGCTTGTTTTTGAGGCGACAGGGTCGGGAAGAAATTGAGTTTTGTCAAAGCTTCCACTTCATCGACGGTTGTCACGAAATCGAAAAAGCCCTTGGTGGGATCGGGTTGTTGTGGAAACTTGAAAGCGATGGCTTTTACCGTTGAGCCGTAGCCGCGGTGGTAAGCGACGATGCAAAAGAAACTTGTTGGAATCGCAATTCCTGAAGGAAGCCTTTGAGGAGGATTGGTCTCGAATATCGGCCCACTGATCACGTATAGATCGTGAACTTCCTTATTCTGGGTGTCGTCTTCGGCGATTTTCTCACGGATCTCAGTTTCGAGTTTCGCCCAGATCTTCTGGTTAAGCTCGGGTCGTTGGGGTGTGATGTTCGACATCAGAAACGTTTCGAGTTGGGCCATCTGCCCATATTGTTCGAGAATTCCGGCGTTCGGGGCCATGTGACCACGATCGAAACCTGACCCGTTGTAATCTTCGTGTTTCACCTTGGCGAGCGTCCGTTGGTCGGTCTTGAATTCGAAGGGACGTTCCCACGTATAGTTCTTCGGCGATTGATCATCGTATTTGCCTTTCATGTTTCCGTATCGGTATACGGTCCAGACTGGATTTTTCAATGAGTTCGAGTAGCCCGTGATAAAGGCCGTGTTGTAGAGTATCTGCAAGTTCTCATTGAGGCTATCGGCAGCCGGTAACCCACCGTAGGTGAGTAGATCGATTTTCTGTAGGTCCTGGGCGAATGAAGAAAGTGTGGTGGCTGTGAACACCAAAAGGAAGACGAGTCTTTTCATGGGAGAGTTGGTTTTGGTCGAGATCTACAAAATTAGTCTGTTCAACGAAACTTGATCTCAATTTCATTGAATGTTCGCGTTAAGAATTGATAGTGTATGGTGAGGGTGTCCCTTTTCCAGATTCTCACTTGCGATCCCCCTCTTTTCGTTAACTGGAATCAGTGATGAGGTGAACGCCTGCGCCGATCATTGTTTGATGACACTCGATTCGTTAACTTACCTCAGGAGCCCAATGCACGTCGACCGTGCATCGGGCTTTTTTTGTTTTTAAACCAAGATAAAAACCCATGGCAAACAGTAACCCTATTAAAAAAAGTGAGCCCGATTCGTACCCCGAATTTGAAATCGCGGCTGAGCATTCGTCCAAGGAGCTATCGATCTCCACGGAAACAACGTTGGATAAAGAAGGCTGGAATTTGGACATCATCCACTCGTTGGTTGTGAAAGGAAAATCCCTCAATCCACCGGGAGGCGACCTCGATCAAATCGAGCTTGGAACATGCGAGGATCTTGACGGAAAGAAGATGCGCCTTGTGTCCACGCTCTCTCGGATAAAGGACACGGGAAGCAATCCGCCCCCTGGTGCCTCGTACACCCTCACGTTTTTTGTAGACGGAGAAGAACTCGAATCCTATACGGTCAAGGCAGGTGGAACACTAGATCGTCTCTTCACCAAGATCCAAATCACCATCAAATGAATCGCATTTACTGTATCTGCATCGTGGTCTTGCTTACCACATCTGCGTCCGGTCAAGAGATTTCTGACGCCATCAAGAGCTTGCAAGTGAATTCGTCGCCCGCATTTATTATTCTTGGTGTTGAACCGGAGAATATTCAGCGGCCGAATTCTCCTTCTGAGTTTGTTGCCAATGTTCAATCGGCCACCGTGAATAATACGCTCGCCACCAATTTTGCGATGGAGACAACCCCCTATTGGTGGGGCCGAAAAGACTCGAAACGGTTCGATGTGTTGGACTATCTCACCAGCCGGGGAAAAGATGACTATTTAAAGAAGGTGTTGCAAAGTGTTACGTTTTCATTTGCCACTTCTCCCACGGATAGTATGGTGATCGGTTCGTTGAAACCAGGCACTGGGCTCGGACTTGGTTTTCGCATGCAATTGTTTACGGGTCATCTCAGTGCAAAAGTTGAACGTAGCCTCGCGTCGTGGTATCAACTGACACGCGCGACGCTCTTGTTCGACAACCTGATTGGTGAACTAGAAGGTGATGCCGACATAGGCGACCTAGAGGATTGGGCCGATGATCAGATCTCTGCTGATCCTGAATTGAGCAAAATGCCTGAGGCGATGCAAGAATTGATCAAGGAGCGTTTTCTTAGATCCGTTCCAGCAAACCCGACAAAGACAGATGTACCTAAGATTCGAAAAGGGGTGAACAGTTTTGTCGCGAAGGCGAAGAAGAACTTGGTCGATGTGAACAGTTACCGACTTCCGTTAACCCGCGAGGGGTTTATGCTCGAGTTGGCGGGTGCGAGTGCCCGCATCGCAAGCAACTTGGAATGGAACGATATGGTATTGGCGAAGCGCGCGTTTTGGCTCACACCTTCCTATCGTTTTAACGTGAATGAAAAACAGGATGGAATTGATATCATTGATGTGATGGCGGTCGCTCGGTGGACATCGAACGTCGATCTCGTGGATCCGAGCGACTACTTAGATGCTGGCGGTAAGATTCAGTACATTCATGAACGTTGGAGTCTTTCCTACGAGGCGATTTATCGCTACGCCACCAAGAAGCCAGACAACGTGGAAAAGTCGTACACCTATCGGACGGGGCTCACATTTAGTTATAAGCTCAACGACCTCGTCACGTTCAAGGTGACTGGAGGGAAGAAGTTCAACGGGAACACACTCGAGTATGACGAGCCACAAAGAATGTTCATCGTGGGTGGTTTCAATTTCGGGATTTCAAAGTTGCAAAATGGAGGTTGAGAGTTGACTATAGAAACGCAAGCACTGTTTTCGGGATACCGAGATCCACCAATTTTTGACTAGTTTCGTCGTAGCTTCATTACGGACCTGCTATGAAATTCCTAAAGTGGTTATTCTACATTGTACTTTCGGTTCTCCTAGTCGCGTGCCTTGCAGGCCTCACTCTAGCATTTTGGCCTATGGAGTGGCGAATTCAGAACAAGGGCATCACACCGGAACAGGCGTCGGTGATGCGGACCGAATTCACAGCACCACACGAGGTTTTCAACACGGCGGATGGCGAAACCATTTTTCTTAGGAGGTGGAACCCAGATACGCTCAGTGATGCGAAGAAGGATATTGCGGTATTAATCTTTCATGGGTTCACAGCGTACAGCGGTCCTTACAAAATGGCAGGTGAACCATTTTCGGCTGCGGGCTATACCACGTTTGGAATCGACTACCGGGGGCATGGACTTTCGAGTGGAAACCGCGGTGATAGCCCGAGCGCCGACCGGTGGATTGCCGACTTGGTCGAGGCCATTCGACATGTGAAGAGCAAAGGCTTTTCCCGTGTGGTCGTACTTGGGCACAGTCTCGGTGTGGCGGCCGCCATGTGCGCAGCGAATGCCGCGCCGAACGACATTGCAGGGTTGATATTGCTGTCGGGCGCGTACGAGAGTCGACCGGGGATTTCCAAACCCATTAGTGTTTTCGACCAAGCACGAATTTTGTCGAGCGCGCTTTTCCGACCGTCCTATCGGGCTGTGGAATATTATCGTGACGGAATGACCGTTACCGAAGATACACTTTTCAACTTCCGGTATACCCCTCGCTTTGTGATGATGATGGATGTCAAGAAACTCCGTGTGCCTGAAAGTCTGAAAGCACCGGTTCTAGTAGGCGTTGGCGATGAAGATGAACTCTTTTCCGTCGAAAAAGTGAAGGAGTTCTACGACCTGATCCCAGGCGACAACAAGGAACTTTTGATCATGGCGAACACCACACACGCAAAGATTCCACTCGAAAGCTGGCAGGAGGTCGCAAAGTGGTTAGACCGCACGTTTGCACCTTAACTCCGTCGCCGGGTTCAAGCAGATTGAAATCTGGGCATTAGCCTTTTCCCTATTTCCATCCAAACGAGTCTACGTCAAATTTTTTCCTTGTGTGACACAAATCACGTACACGACCGTGCACGGAATCTATTTTTGTCATGTTATTCACACAACCATGGACAATACTCACACCCGGGCACCCTTCGAAGACATCAGCAGTGTCACATTCCGGCACCGAATCCAAAACGACAAGGATGCAGTTATTTTGGACGTTAGAACACGCGACGAATTTGACGAAGGTCATATTCCGGGAGCCATCAACCGGGACATTTTGGACGGCTCGTTGGAGGAAGAAATCCCGTTGTTAGATAAAGCTAAGACTTACTATGTGTACTGCAGGAGCGGCGGCCGCAGTGGACACGCGTGCTTGATCATGAGTGACGAAGGACTTAATGTAGTCAACTTGGCCGGCGGTTTTATGTATTGGGATGGCGAAGTAGCATAGTTCAATGTCGTAAGTTACTCACTGAATTTCTATCCAATGAAAACAATTACAATTCCCTTTTTTTTCCTTGCCCTAACGATCGGCATTACTTCCTATGCGCAGTCGCAGGTGTTAGAACCGAAGGACTACCAAGCACTGGCCAATTCCAAAGCGAACAAAGTGGTTCTTGACGTGCGAACGGCGCCCGAGTTTGCTCAAGGTCATTTGTCCGGCGCGGTGATGATCGACTTCAACCAAGCCAATTTCAGGGAGAACGTGTTGAAACTTGACAAGAGCAAACCTGTATTCGTGTATTGCGCTGCTGGCGCGAGGAGTAAGAATGCAGCGAGCGTGTTGGTGGACTTGGGATTTAAACAAGTGTTCGATCTACGTGGTGGCCTTCACGCATGGAAGTCGGCTGGCCTTCCAGTGGTGAAATAGTTTTTGAACAGAGACCGACCTGAGTTTTGATTTTGCAGGTATTCTTTGTTGGAGCCGTCGTCAGTTTTGTCGGGTCGATCCCACCCGGCACCCTCAACCTTTTGGTGTTGCAGCTGGGCCTCGAAAACAAGTTCAGGGCGGCGTTGCGATTTGCATTGGCGGTCGCCATTGTCGAATACCCGTATGCCTGGATCGCGGTTGCTTTTGAAGGTTGGGTGACATCCTCGCCATTGGTACAGGATAACTTCAAATTACTTTCGGCCGCCGTCATGGTGATTCTGGGTGGACTTGGACTGTGGACGGCCCGAGCGCCGTCTTCAGCTACCGTGAAGCTTCAACAAAGTGGGTTTGTTCGAGGTTTGATTCTCAGCCTACTCAACCCTCAGGCGATCCCATGGTGGATCGGGATGACCGCGTATTTGAAAGCACAAGGCTGGATCTTCCTCGATACTCCTTTTCGCTTGCATGCATACGTGTTGGGTACTTCGGTTGGAGCCTTGGTTTTGCTGACGCTTGTGGCGGTTGGCGCACAACTCCTATCCCGCGTGATGCGGCACAACCGCTTGATTTCCGTGCTGCCAAGTGCCATCCTGCTAGGGCTTGGGATTGCGGGGTTTATTTCCCTTTACTTTCGTGGATCACATTGAACCGCCGGAGCACTTGTATTGTTTATCTTTTCGCGTAGATACACACCATGCAAGAGGCAGTCAATCCAGGCGAACATGTTCGACGGCGTGTTGCCGAAAAAAGAAAAGTTTCAAGCGCGCAAGAGGGAATTGGGAAGTTGATGTTGATCGTGGGTGGTTTGATTTTCCTAAGCCTACTGGCCATGTCAACGCGCTTCGTCGTCGAGACAATGACGGCACCGACGATTATCAAGCTGGGTATGCCGGTTTTGATGGTGCTGGTCTTCTTGTTGTGGCGGGCGAAGAAGGTGGTAAGAAATGGAGATCTACAGATTGCTGCAGCCCTCGTGTGGACATCCGCCTTGGTTGGTGGATTGGCCCTTTTGATGTTGATGACGGGAATCTTTGATTGGTTCGATGACATTCGAAGCCTTCCTCGACTGGCTTCTGCCGGACTGATGACTTTCTTAATCCTGTTCTTGGTGGCCTATATAGTTGCAATTGTTGTGGCGGCCTCGATCTCGAATAGATTGCGGGCATACGAGATGCACTCTTTGAATATGGGCCCGCTCGACAGGGTGATGTATTTTTGGGGTATCATTCTCGGTGTTCAAGTTTTGTTAAGTATAATCTTCTGACCATGGATAGAAATTTTTGGAATAGTCGTTACACGGCTGCTGAGACGGTGTACGGCTTGGCGCCCAACCTTTACTTCGCGGAGCAGATCCGAAAACTTTCCCCGGGAAGATTGCTGTTGCCTGCCGAGGGCGAAGGACGCAACGCCTTATATGCTGCATCGTTGGGGTGGGACGTGCATGCGTTCGACTTTAGTGTCGTAGGTCAACAAAAGGCTTTAAAGTTGGCGGCTGATGCGAATCTGAAGATCCGTTATGATATTGAAGACATGGAGGTGATTGAATTGCCTTCTGATTCTTTCGACGCAGTTGCTTTGATTTATGTGCACCTGCCAGAGCCCACTCGGGCGAACTTCTTTCATAAATGTGTGAAGGCCTTAAAACCGGGAGGGACGTTGATCATCGAGGGATTCGAGTTGGCCCAGTTGCAGAACGATTCCGGCGGGCCCAAAGACAAGGGAATGCTGTATTCGGTCGATTTATTGAAGACACGCTTCGCTGAGTTGACAATCGAATACTTGGCGGCGGAGCATTTGATTCTTGAAGAAGGCCCGTTTCACAAAGGACCGTCGGATGTGGTGAGGATGGTGGCGAAGAAGGTGCTATGACTGTGGATTAGTCTATGGTTTGGGAGAGCAGGGTTTCTGCCAAGAACATGTGAGTCTTTTCGTCAAATTTGGCTAGTTCCTCGTCGGCGTGGACTTGCTTGTTGATGAGATCAATGAATCGTTCGTTGTCGCGGAAAACTAGAGAGAGGTAACGACGTGTGAGCGGAAAGATCGAAGTGTGGGCAGACTCGCTAAAATAGTATTTCGTGATGGTTCGCGACATTCCAGCCGCAACACCAATTTCGTACGATTGAGAATAGATGAGAAATTCATGCCTGTCGAGGATTTCGTATTCGGCTCTGGCAAATAGTCGGTAGTCGTGTCCGCAATCCCGGAAACCAAAGAGGCAGCTTTTGCAATAGGTGTGCCTTCCCTCTGTTGTTTTGATGATTACACGATGCCTCCCGGCTGCCCGGACATAGGTATGCCGTGTGCCACAGGTGAATGGGTATGTCAATTTGTTGTTTATGAAGTCATTTGCAGTAAGGAAAATCCCAGAGCCGGCAGGAGGGTTGTTGGTCGCTTGTTGCGCAATTGCGTACTTCGCTGGAGCGATCAAGAATAAAGCGCTCAGCAGCAAAGAACATAGGGCCAATGCAGCTTTTGGCTCAACCGTGCGTCCATCCGTTTTCATCCAACTGAACATTTCGTGATCATAGATTTTTCGCAGTCATGACCACTTGAATGAGTGTTGAGTCCCGCACCTCATCTGACGCTTTTCGCAAAATAGTATCCCCTGGTTTTAGGTTTCCAAACACTTCGACGAGGGGTCCTTTCGTTTGGCCTTTCTCCACATCCACCCAATGAGCGCGGCCGTTGTTCGTCACTTGGATCACAAAGCTTCGTTCCATGTTGGTGACCACCGATGTTGAGGGTACGACAAGCGACGCGCTCGGACGGCGGATCGGGATGAAAGCATGCGCATACATTCCGGGTAGTAGTTGTCCGTTTTGATTGTTGATTTCGACTTCGATCAGTTCGGATCGTGTTGAAGCGGCTACGTTTCGTGCCATGCGGGTGATGCGACCTTCGAAAGTTTTTCCGGGAAACGCCTTTACATTGAATTGAACCATGTTGCCAACACTTACTTCTGCGAGGTTTTTCTCGGGCACCGGAATATGAAGTCTAAGTTTTGTCTGATTTTTCAATTTCAAGATTGGCGATGTGCTTTTTTCCCCGGGACCAACAAATGCGCCGGGCGCTAGGGCACGTTCAGTGACCACTCCGTCGAAAGGTGCGACGATCCTTAAGTAGTCGGTTAGGCTTTCGACTGATTGAAGCTTTGATCGGGCTGCAGTAACGCCAAGGCTGTCGGAAAGTTTGCTGGTGCGTGCCATGTCTAGGTCGAATGCAGACACGGCGCCGGGTGTTTGCCCTGCTTGAAACAACCGAGTGTATTTCGCCTTCGAGTTCAGGAAAACTGCTTCCATGCGTTGAACGTCCGCGCGAGCGGCTTCGAGCTGACTTACCAATTCCGGCGCCTCCAATTCAACTAAAAGTTGACTCTTGATCACATTATCCCCAATGTCAACATGAATCTTTTTGACGTACCCGCTTATCTTGGCATTGACCTCAGTTTCAAAATATCCTTCTAATTCGCCAGGAAGCGCGAGTTCATTTGAAAATTTATCTCTGACGACTGACGTTGCTTCGAACTGAGTTGGTTCTTCGGCCAGCTTAGCTTCATGTTTCGAGCAAGAAATGGCGCCTAGGAAAGCGGCAACGAGAATGGGTTGGATTTTCATAAATTCAGTTATTGGCACGGACACGTGGATCTTGGTCGAAATATTCGCTTGCCCAGTCGTTGGGATCGAGTGATACGGAATTTACTGATGTTCGCGACTGGACGATCGAGAAGATGATTGGTAGAATGAGCAAGGCTGCGCAGGTAGAGGCGGCAAGCCCACCAATGACCGCCCTTCCAAGTGGAGAGGTTTGTTCACCTCCTTCGGCTAGCCCACTTGCCATCGGTATCATACCCACAATCATGGCAATGGAAGTCATCAATATAGGCCTGAGTCGTGAGGCACCGGCAGTTCTTGCGGCTTGGGCTGCATCTTTCGTTTCTTTCCGCACGTTCTCTGCATAGGTGACGAGTAGCACTGCGTTGGCAACGGAAACTCCTACCGACATGATAATACCCATGTATGATTGAAGGTTGAGCGTTTCGCCGGTTACCAAAAGGGCAACCAATGCACCCGCGAGTACTGCCGGAACGGTCGCGAGCACCACAAGAGAAACTTTGAACGACTGATAGTTGGCCGCAAGAAGTAAGAAGATAACAACGATGGCTAGCAGTAAACCGGATTGTAAGCTGGCGAGCGTTTCGTTGAGCAGTTTCACTGTACCTCGAATTTCTACATTCATTCCAGCCGAGGGGGTGCCTGCGCGGTCAATCGCCTTTTGAACTGCTATTGCCGCAGTGCCGAGATCAGTTTCGAAAAGATTTGCGGAGACTGTCACGATGCGACGAGGCCCAACTCGGTCGTATTCGGCCGGCATGTAGGTTGGGGTAATTTGCGCTACGTCGGTCAAGGTCGGGCGAATCTGCCCGCCTACAATTGGAATGTTTTCAATGTCCTTGACGGATGCCATTTGGAATTCGGGTACTTGAACCTGTACTTGGTAGGCGAATCCTTTGTCGGTGTCTAGCCACAGATTTTTTGCGATGAACCGACTCGACGATGTTGCTGTCACCAGGGACTTTGCGATGTCGCTGGGGGATACGCCAAGTTGGGCGGCCGTTTCACGGTCGATTTCGATTTCCAAGGTTGGATATTGGAGCGGCTGATTGATCCTCACGTCTCGGAGGAAATCTAATTTCTTAAGTTCGATTTCCACCTTTCGCGCATAAGTTGCGGCCTCGTCCATGTTCTTACTTGCAACTATCACCTCTATTGGAGTGTTGGACCCTTGACTCATGATTTTATCTGTCAGTTCGATAGGCTCGAATGATATTTTAAAATCGGGCATCCTTCCCTCGACACCACGCCGAATCTGATCCTTTAGATCGTCTAGGTTTTTTACCTCGAAGTCGGCATTCAGGTTTACTTGGAGAATGGCTTCTTGGGGACCGCTATTGAAGATGTAAAGTGCGTTTGTTCCATAGCTCGACGGGGTCATCCCTACAAATGCGGACGAGATTTCTACATTCTTTTCGCCTACGATCGATGAGATTACGTGAATGCATCGGATCACAGCTTCCTCTGTCCGTTCAATTCTCAGCCCATCTCTACCTATTATTCGAAGTTGAAATTGTTTTCCATGTTGAATTTTTGGCATTAGATCCTTTCCGATGAGGACGCCAGCTACCACCAGAACTACCGCGCATGTAGCGAAGTAGGAAATAAGGACGACCCACTTCCGTTTGAGGAGGTAATCGAGTAGCATCAAATAGCGAGTTTTGAATTTGGAAAAGCGTGAAGGTGAGGTGTGTTCTTCGTGGTGCGAATCAATGGATGCGAGCAGTCTTGGTGTGTTATGATGGGAATCTTTAAGCCACCAATTTGAAATAACCGGCACGAGTGTTTGTGAAAGAATATAGGATGCCACCATTGCAAATCCGACAGACAGTGAAAGGGGCAGAAACATTCCTCGTGGGATACCAGTCATGATCAAGGCCGGCGCAAAAACAGCGAGAATACAAAGGGTGATCAGTAGAAGAGGGAAGGACACTTCCTTGGATGCGTCAAAAATCGCTCTCGCTTTCGATTTGCCCATTTCAAGGTGCTGGTGAATGTTTTCGATCACTACTGTAGCTTGATCGACCAAAATTCCAATTGCCAAGGCGAGTCCAGAGAGCGTCATTATGTTCACGGTTTGTCCTGCCAACTTTAAGGACAGGATAGCGGCAAGTATAGACGTGGGGATGGTGCAGATAACTATTAACGAGCTTCTGAGGTCACCAAGAAACAGTAGTACCATTATTCCAGTGAGCACGGCGCCGATGATGCCCTCGGTTGCCAAACTCTCGACGGACTGTACGACGTACACCGACTGGTCAAATTCGTATGACAAATGAATGTTGCTAGGGAGCAGCGACTGCATTTCGGGGATTTTGTTTTTCAGTGCGCTCACCACGCTCATGGTCGAAGCATCCGACGTCTTTGTGACGGGAATGTAAACGCTCCTCTTGCCGTTCACTAGTGCGTAACCCACTGTCACGTCGGCGGCGTCTTCAACTGTTGCCAAATCACGGAGAAAAACGGTTGGGCCATTGCCGCGATGGAGTGGAATGTTCAAGAATTCAGAGATGTCTCGAATTACTGTATTACTTGGCGTCATCATCGTGAGATCCCCAACTCTTACGTTTCCGGCAGGAGAGATTTGATTGTTTTCGATCACTGCGTTCACAATATCTTCCGGAGTGAATTTGTAGCTGCTCATGAGGTCTGGATCGACTTTGATCACCACCGAACGTTCATTCCCGCCAAAAGGGGGTGGCGCTGAGGCACCAGGGATTTGTGAAAAGAGCGGACGAATTCGCGTTGACGCCAGATCTTGCATCTCGCTCAGACTGGCGGTAGTGCTACTAAATACAAGTTGTCCTACTGGTAAACTGGATGCATCGAATCTAACGACGGTCGGGGGCACCGTACCAGGGGGCATGTAACTCATCACACGATTGACTTGGTTTGCGACTTCGCCCGAGGCTTGCGCCATATTCACATCTTCATAAAAGGAGCACTTGACGAGACAAAGCCCTTGGACGTTCTTTACTTCGATGTCTTTGATCCCTGTTACATAAAGGAGTTGATTCTGATACCTCGTGGCTATGAAACCTTCCATTTGTCTCGGGTCCATACCACCGTATGGTTGCGCTATGTAGATGGTCGGGAGGTTTAGCTTGGGAAAAATGTCGACTGGAATCGTGATTATCGCCAAGATGGAGAAG
The DNA here is from genome assembly GCA_044226945.1 of Cyclobacteriaceae bacterium. Taxonomy (GTDB): domain Bacteria; phylum Bacteroidota; class Bacteroidia; order Cytophagales; family Cyclobacteriaceae; genus ELB16-189. The sequence continues at coordinate 254,656 of JBGAGB010000004.1, forward strand.
ATCAGTAACCCAACCATTGCTACTAAGACAGCGATGGGCCGTTGAAGAGAAAAGGATATCATCTTACTTGAAGTTATCGGTGAAGACTGTCAAGTCGCCAGTGGCACCTGCGTATTCGAGGATTGCTTTCCAGACATTTCCCTGAGCGATCGCGGCGTCTACTTCCGCTCGATTTAAGAGTGCGTAAGTCTGGGTAAGTTCGAGTATTGTTCCGAGCCCTGCATCGTATCTAGCTTTCGCTTGGGAATAGGCATCCCGTGCGGCCGATAGTTGGATGGGGGTCTGTTGCAAAGCGGCCATTGCGGCACGATAGCGAAGATTAGACTTCTCCCGAGCGGTTTGAATGGCGAGCGTTTCCTCTTGAAGGCTTGCCCGGGCCATGTTTGCGACGGCATGTTGACTTCGTGCTTCTTGGCGGGTCTTAAAAATTGATGTCACATTCCAAATCGTACTTATCCCAATCATATAATTGTAAGCGCGAAACGGAACTCCGGCCGAAAGAGATTTATTGTAAACAAAGGATCCATCATCAAGCAAGCGATCCGAGATTCCCGACCCGCGACCCCAACCAGAAATTAGGAGAGAGATGGATGGAAGTTCACGCCGGCGGATGGATAGCACTTTCGCCTCATTTAGATCGACAATGTTTTGGGCATAAATCAACCTTGGGTTGGCGTCTAGTGTTTGAACTATTGGCAAATCGACATTGGCTCGATGATAGAACGCGGTACTATCAAGTTGAACCTCCCCCTCGCTTGTGAGGGCTATCAGTTCCTTTAGGTATAAACCTTCCTCAAGAGCTACCCGTTGAGCTTCTAGATACTGGAGGTTGGCTTTTGAATATTCAGCACTCACCATGGAGCTATCAACACCAGGCTTGAGGCCAGCTTTCACGTACGAAATCGTTACATCGCGCAAAGCCTTCACCCTGGCTAAATTGGCTCGCTGACTTTTAAGCATTTCCGACAGCATAAGGTCGAGCAAATAAGCATCGCAAACTCTGATGACGTGCTGAAAAACTTGGTTGTTGTATCCAGCGTCTGCAGCCGACATGGAGGCCCGCGCCAAAGCAAGGCCCGCGTGGTATTTTCCAAATGTGAAGAACTTCCAATTAACAAGGCCGGTGGCGAAGCTTGACCAGACTGCGTCGTTCGTGTAACCGTTCACTTTAATGCCTCCAGAAACTGGAATCGCAGTTCCCTCATTTGGGAAGAAGGTGCCGCGAATTTGATTCGAGGTGGCATCCATGACCTGACCTTGGATGATGAAGGATGGCAGGTATCCAGCTTTTGTAGCTTGAAGTTCGAAGGATGCTGCCTCCTTTTCCGCGAGCTTTCGCTGAATGGCTGGGTAGTTACGCTGAGCGAGCTCAATCGCTTGAGGTAGGTTGAGAAATTCGGTTGTGGATTGCGCGAATGAAAGAATACTGCGCGTACACAGAATGACAATGGCTACGCAAAACCTGCTCGTCCGACCCATGAGGTTTCAACTTTTAGAACAGGCGTAATACTACTTGCCGATTCTGTATTGATCCTCAGCCCAAAATTTAATGGAAATTTTATGTAGACCTTCCTCGAATGTGTAGACAATCGGAAAATCGTATGTGTCGCACACCGCTTTCACAATTGGGAGTCCAAGCCCAAGTGACGTTGAATGATGATTGGCTTTTGCAAATCGTTTAAAGAAGTTCGAGGGATTGGAGGTAGGCGGCGCTCCTGAGTTGGAGATCGTCAGTTGATCCGATTCCAGATCAATGTTGATTTTGCCACCTTGGACGTTGTGCTTGATCGCGTTCACCACCAGGTTCTCGAGGAGAATTTCCGCCAAGTACGGATTCATCACAACTTTCAACTCATTCAAACCATGCCACCTCACTTGGATGCCTTTCATTTGCATCAACTCTTCGAAGCTGCTGAGGAGTGTCTGCAAAAGGGTTGACACTGAAATCTGCGCCACCTCGTGAAATTGACGATTTTCAATCCGTGAAAGAATAAGCAGCGCCTCGTTTAGTTTTGAAAGACGATTGGCAGCCAACGAAGCTCGACTGATCGATTCCATTTGCGTTTCCGTAAGCTCCGGAAGCTGCATCAACTCTTCCAATTTGTTTCTCACGACCGCCAGGGGTGTCTGCATTTCGTGAGATGCGTTCTCGATAAACTCTTTCTGAGAATTGAATTCTTGATTAATGATGGACGACATTTTTTCGATACTCGTAGCCAACTCGTCGAATTCGGTGGTGTTCGTTCGCGGAAACGTGAGGAGTTCTCCGCGCTCGAGTCGATAGGAATTAATGCGATCAAGGATGGCGTAGAATGGCCCCCACAAACGTCGCGACAACTGGTTGTTTAGAAACGTGAGCAGCGCCACTAGACCGATGAACAGGACAATGACCAATGCGATCGCACCCTCCACCAAATGAGTCTGTTCGATGAGCGCACGCCGAATGCGGACGCGATAGTTCTGACCGTTTGAGGTCATTCCAAATGACAGTTGCCGATAGCCCACTTCTTTCTGCTCGACGTGGTCATACAATACCGTATCTGAAATAATTTCGTCTGCACTGATGGGGCTTTGAACGCGCTCGAAGCTTAAGGTATTTGCTGAGTAGTTTTGGTAACTCACCAGGCTGTCGGACTCAGCCATTTGTGCCACCACATAATGTTGACGCTCGTGCAGTTTGCTGTTGAGGTCAGCGTCGATGATTCGTTGGAATAGGTAGACGAAAAGTACTCCCCCTAGGCAAAAGACAACTAAGTATACACTTAGTGAATAGATGCTGGTTCTGTTCAGCAACTTCACGGCTTGGCGAATTTGTAACCAGCACCGTACACGGTTTGGATGTAGTCGGGCGCGCCAAGATCGATCAGTTTCTTTCGCAAATTGCTGATGTGGTTGTAGATGAAATCGTATGAATTGTGTGAATCGATGTAGTCGCCCCAGAGGTGTTCCGCAATAGATTCTTTGGTAAGAACTCGGGACGTGTTCGAGATGAAGAAAATGAGAAGATCAAGTTCTTTTTTTGTTAGAACCAACGCTCTGGATCCAACATAGGCTTCGAAAGTTTCGGGGATGACCTTGATTTCGTTGAAGACTACCTCTTTGCTCCCGTGGAATTTTCTCCTTCTGAGCAGCGATTTGATTCGTGAATTGAGTTCGGAGAGGTGAAATGGTTTCGTTAGGTAGTCGTCGGCGCCGATGTCGAGCCCTTGAACTTTGTCTTGCAAGGAGTTCCGGGCGGAAATGATGATGATGCCGGTTTCTGGGGAAAGGGATTTTAGATGTTCTACGAGCAGCATCCCATTCCCATCTGGGAGTCCGATATCTGCGATGACGCAATCGTACGGAAACATGACGATTTTGTCGAATCCTTCCCGAAGGGTGGTTGCCCCCTCGCAGAGGTACCCTTCGGCGTGAAGGTACTTCTTAGTCGTGTTAAGCAACTCTGCCTCATCTTCGATGATGAGAATTTTCATACCAACCATCATTTCCTCTTATGAAATTTACTAAATGCTCTGACGGTCCCCTTCACCTTAAGGCAATATTAATCTGTAATCCTCCTCCAATTCTCATCCTCGTCGCGCTTTCCGGGTCGAGGCGTGAGAATTATTGGAGATTTTGACGCTATTTTTTATGGTATGGATGAAATTCTCCACGCCCTCGCCAGCCCAATGGGAAGAGACCATCGCGGGTTCTGGTTGCTACTATTCGGTTTGTTTTTATTGGTGTGCATTCGCATCGTACAAAGGTCTTCCAAGAAAGACCCGTCCGACGATGATGTGTGAAGTAAATATTTGAGCTGCATTCTTAGTCTAGATTCTCGCGAGATAGACTATTGAGGTGTAATGCTCCTGAATATGGGCCTGACTTGAAAATATGTTATTTTCACGAGTCCGCCCTCAAACCAACGGACACCTTTATGAGACGAGTCACTATCTGGTGCGCATGGATGCTTACAGTTACCGTTGCCGCCGCGCAGGAAATCATACCAGCGCCGGTTCAACTCCAAAAAGGAACAGGAACGTTTGTTATCCAATCCTCGACACCGATTGTTGCCAGTGCGCGCCCCGAGGTGCGAAAAGTAGCGTCGTACCTAGCGTCGGAGCTCAAGCCGGCTACGGGTTTCGACTTAAAGATATCAGAAGATGGTGCAACTGGAATTCTACTGGTATTGAATTCGAATCCAGACACCAGACTTGGTAAGGAAGGATATAGCCTGACTTCGACAACTGAACGCGTTACCATCCAAGCGAATCAAGCTGCAGGCCTGTTCTATGGAGTGCAGTCGTTGCTGCAACTGCTCCCTGCGGAAGTGACCAGCAAGACGACACGAAATGCAACTTGGGCAATACCCGCTGTGTCGGTGTTGGATTATCCTCGCTTTGGATGGCGCGGAATTATGCTGGACGTAAGCCGGCATTTTTTCACCAAGCAAGAAGTGAAGGACTACATCGATCAAATGTCGAGGTACAAGTACAACCTCTTGCATTGGCACCTGACCGACGACGAGGGGTGGCGCATCGAAATCAAGAGCTTTCCCAAGCTAACCGAAGTTGGAGCGTGGCGTGTTCCACGGACCGGGACTTTTGGAAGTCACACCCCTGCCAAACCTGGCGAGGCAGCCACCGAGGGAGGATTCTATACCCAAGACGACATCCGCGAAGTGGTTCAGTACGCCGCCGACCGATTTGTCCAAGTGATGCCCGAAGTGGATGTGCCAGGTCATAGCATGGCCGCTGTGGCAGCTTATCCCGAGTTGAGTGTAACCAAGAACCCAAACACAAAGGTCAACCCAGGGAGCAACTTCTCGAAATGGTTTGGGGCAGGAAAGTTTGAGATGTACATCGATAACACGTTGAACCCTACCGATGAAAAGGTCTACCAGTTTCTCGATAAAGTATTTGCTGAAATTGCGCCTCTGTTTCCCTTCGAGTACATCCACATGGGTGGAGATGAATGTTATAAAGGTTACTGGGAGCGCGATGCCAATGTGCAGGCCTTCATGAAAAAGAACAGCATCAAGAATGGAGAAGAACTTCAGGCTTATTTTAACAAACGCGTGTATAAGATCGTGACGGACAAGAAGAAGAAATTGATCGGTTGGGACGAGATTCTTGAAGGCGGAATTGCACCAGGCGCCACTGTGATGAGCTGGCGTGGCGTGAAAGGCGGCATCGAAGCTTCGAGCAAGAAGCATCAAGTAGTGATGACGCCCGCACCAATTTATTATCTTGATATGCGTCAGGGCGATGGTTTATTTGAGCCACCTGTGTACAACGAAGCTCGGTTGAAGAATGTGTACCAATTCAATATTCTGCCAGAAGGAATTGATTCTGCCTATGTATTGGGTGGGCAAGGCAACTTGTGGACAGAGCAGATTGCTACCGTCGCACATCTTCAGTATATGACTTACCCCAGAGCGTTCGCGATTGCGGAAACGTTATGGACTCCAAACGGGCGTAAAGACTGGGACAACTTCGCCGGTAGAGTTGAAAAACACTTTGATCGCTTCGATCAGGCAGGCGTGAACTATGCTGTCAGTATGTACGATCCCATCTTCGAAGTAAAAAGAAATGCCGACAAGTTACTCGAGGTGACATTAACATCGGAGTTACCTGGGCTTACGATTCACTACACGATCGACAACTCCATTCCCAACCAGTATTCACCTCGTTACAATCAGACCATCGTGTTCACGGAAGATGTCGACATGTTGCGCGTGGTGACGTATCGAAACGGAAAGCCGGTGGGGCGGTTAATGTCGATTAAGACGGAAGATTTGGAGAAGAAGGTGAGGAAGTAGTTGTTAGTTGTTAGTTGATAGTTGTTAGTTGTTAGTGGGTGGTAGTAAGGTGTACGGTTGTTTACGGGCGGTATTCCCTAGCGAATCAGTCCTCTATTTTTGAGATCTCGGAGAATAGTTCCGTGGATCGGTTTGATTCGAAATGGGACGTTGAATTGGGTGCATGTAAATGAAATATGCTGGCCACCGTTGAAAGTAAACTTGTATCTAAATGCCCAATCGTCGACGTCGGAGAGTACAGTTGTGGTATCTAGATGATGAATCCACGATCGTTTGAAAGACTGATCCAATCGATTTTTTGTGCTATCGTCCAGCGAATACCGCGTCGATAAGTTAGCCTTGCAAAACTGAATTGGGTCAAATTCAATCATCTTTGGAGCGATATAGTTGAGATCAAAAACAGGGCATTCCCCGAGACATCCAAAGGCTTCAACGCTAATTTGTTCAAGTTGAAGAGAGTCTACATACTCAAGGTCGCGCGCGTAATAAGTAAGCCTACGTCCCGCTTGCAGGAGGACAAGTGAATCGGGGTCGTTTGCAAGGACCTTCCAGACTATTTTCTCGTGCTGGTTGTAAGCTTCTTCTATTAATATAGAGTCGCCAACTTGCTGGTATGGGCCGAGTATGTCATACCAACCATTCCTGATTATTAGTACTGTATCATTATCGAAGGATACCCCGAATGCAAATCCAAATCCAAGCGATTCTGGTTGCGATAGCATCCAATCACCTTTTAACAGGAGCGGGGGATCTTGCTTAAGATGGCAGGAGATAGGAGTAAGTATTGACAAACACATCAATAGATTCTCTATGATGATTTTTCGGGGTTTGGCTGCCATCATATATTATAGAGTAGTCTTCTTTGAATCCTTTTAGCTGAATTCCGTCACAGGTTCGTTTCTCGATGTTACCTTTTAGGTTACACTTTCGGGCTATCTGACGTGCGATCGGCGAGAATTCACCACAGACGGTGACTTTTGTCACGAAATAGCAAAATCCTTAAAGCGAAATTTGAGACGCATTTGGCAGGTGATACAGCTACGTGGCGATTGGAAGGCACGGTTTCTCGCGCAGAATCATTGTTTTGCTGCCAGACCGACACAATTATGAGAGAGAGAATGAAAGTGGCGGCATCAGTAGGATCTTTCCTATTGGCCGTTTTCGTTATTGGTTCATGCATCCACGAGATTCCGGCTCCACTGGAAAATACCGGCACCGGCACCACCGGCGGAACAACTGGAGGAGGAACAACAGGTGGAGCTTCACTGGGTTGTAGCGCCGACTCTGTGTACTTCGAACAACAAGTTTTGCCACTGGTGACTTCCCTTTGCGGAAAGGTAGGTTGCCACGGGACAAATCAACACCACGAGTTCCAGCTGATATACACGTCCAAGAGTCAGAGTTTTAGTTCTATTTCGAGTCGCTTTTCGTCATCGAGTCGTTTGGCGAAAGCCTTGAACGAAATGGCGGGTCAACGTGTAAGTGGGTACACGCCGCCCACGTCGGACCAGCTCGCCATCCTGCAAAAGTGGATTGCTCAAGGCAAGAAGAATAACTCGTGCAATGGATGCGACGCAACCCAGTTTGCATTCGCTGCCAATGTTGCCCCACTCTTCAAGTTTTATTGCGCAGGTTGTCACCCTGCACCTGGAAGTCAAACAACTCCTAATCTTTCTTCACTTGCTGCCATCCAGGCAGAGTTGAAGAACAACCCGGGTCGATTACTTGGGTCAATCCAGTGGACAGCGCCGTATAACACGTCGACCACGAAGATGCCGCAAGGAAGCAATCAACTTTCACAATGCGAACTGGATGTGATCCGAAAGTGGGTCGAGGCCGGTGCTCCCAATAACTAAAATCGCCTTCGAATCGATATCATGCGAATGTTTGTGGGATATATCATCTTGTTGATTGCAATTGCATCGGTAGTTGAAGGTTGTTACTATGATAAAGAGGAAACGCTCTACGGTGCGTCTGTCAATTGCGCCTCGGTGAGTTACACCTATTCGGCCGAAGTGGGACCAATCGTTGCCCAGTATTGCGCGACGGCTGGTTGTCACGATGCGGGAACAAACGCAGGAAATGTAACGCTCACCTCG
>JBGAGB010000046.1:0-30522 GCA_044226945.1 Cyclobacteriaceae bacterium
GGCAGTGGCTGTACCTGTGTAGGTATCACCGTCCACGGTGGCATCCACATCAACCGAAATCTGTTGGCTTCCTCCCATCGTGAATGAATACGAATACTTGAGGCTTGTGCCATCCAAGTCAACCTTCTTCATATCAATTGGAGCGGGAATCATACCGCCCGAAACTTTACCCGCGAAACCACTTCCGTCCTTCGTGAACGTGACAGTCGTTACATTTTTTCCTTGAGGAGTTTCGACGGTGACAGACCACGTACCAAGAATGTCAGCTTTGCCATCCGATTTCTTGGCTTCTTTCACTTCTTGCTTGAATGGTTGGCCATCGACAAACACATAGCGAACTTTCGCTTTTTCAGTAAAGTAAGGTTTGTCGCTGATGACCAGGTTGGCGATTTTTCCGTTGTCGATCGACCCAAGCCTGTCGCCAAGCCCGAGCAATTCTGCTGCATTGATGGTGAGCGCTGCCAAAGCTTGATCTTCGGTTAATCCCGCCTTGATCATCCGGCGTAAGTTGGCTTGGATGTTCGACGCCTTTGCATCAAATGACGCGAAAGCGAACTTGACACCTGCTTTTTGGAACGAAGCTGCCTGCCCTTCATACTTGGCAATAAACTCAGCACGGCGTTTCTCTAGCGCCGCTTTCTCTTGGTCGAGCGCGGTAGGAGTCTTGGATTCCTTTTTATCTTTCTTATCGTCTTTGATCTCGTCGGGAAGGTCCAAACTCAAAACGACTTTGGCGTTTGCCGCTTTGATCTTGTTAATCACGTCCCATCCTTCTTTTACATTGGCAATGACCAACGGAAAACCAAGCTCTGATTGTAGTGTCAGCACACGGTGTGCGTCGAGAATGCGGTCGGCCCGGAAGAGTACCGGTTGCCTTTTTTCGATTACCGGGTAGAACGCCTCCAACACGCGATCGGTGGCCGGACGTTCGATGCCGTTTCTGTTCGACGCGTAGGTCGACTCATAGCCATGTGTCAGCGATGCTTGGCGATACAGTTCACGCCATTTGGCCATGACACCTAAAATGGTCCCGGGATATACGCCCTGGTTTGAGGTCAATTCTGAATAAAGGGCAGACTTCGATGCGAGCACCATGTTATCCGCAGATTTCCCTGACAGTTGGATCACGGCACTATTTCCCGGTAACAAAACACCATAGGGAACAACCTGCGCGACGGTGAATCCTAGAGCACGCGATTCTTCGAGGCTCTTGTCGCCGGCATTCAAAAGGTTGCGGACATCGACTTGCGGAGTGACACCAGCTTTTTCGGGGGGCGGGTTCCCGGGATTTGGGAGGCGCTCGCGGCTATTCTCTTCTTTCGGTTTTGTCACGCCGGTGTGGGCGAGACCGTCAATAAACCCGGCGTACACGTACATCGAGTCGGCCTTGATCACGATGGCATCCGAGGGGATGGTGAGGCCCTTGCCCGCACCCACGATGAGGCCATCCTTGATCAACAACGTACCCATGTCGATCTTGCGACCAGGGCCTTGGATAATGTTGACATTGGTGATGGCGTAGCTTCGGGAGACCGCGGGTAATGTTTGGTCGTCTTGCGCGAACGCAACAGCCGGCAGCAGCAGGATGACGGCGAGTCCTTTAATGACATGCCGTAGCCACTGCGAGGGAGTGCTCTTAATCATAGTGTTCTGTTTTAGGTTCGGAAAGGTAAAAAGAAAGTCTCCCCTAATTACAGCGACCTTATATGAATGGCAGCAACTTTTTTAGTTCTATTCGCGGTTCACTACACACAAACCGCACTTGGTGACAGGTTCGTTGCCTAGGTGACATCCATGGGCCACTTTTGCTCCGTATTAGAGTCAAAATGCGATTTACTATGACGACTTCCCGCATCTCCACAGCCGCACTGGCACTTTTTATCGTCCTGGCCAGCGGCTCGGCCCTTGCACAATCGACCTCGGTTTACTCCAACTCCCAAAAGAGTGGTTCGACCATGAGGATCAGCCACAGCAATGGCATGCAGAACTTCAACGTCGAGATGCGCGGCAAAATCGAGATCACCGACGACGACCGCGACATCAAGAGCATGTCGCCCGATGGCTATCTGGAGATCACCAAGACCGCCTTTGGCAGCCGCCGCACGCTCGTCATCAGCAACCAATCCAGCGGCCTGAAAAGAGAATATTTCGAAGGTAGGACTTCCATGCCCTGGGAACCCGAGGGGCGTAAGTGGCTCGCGGAAATCATGCCCGAGCTCCTCCGCACCACCACGATCGCGGCCGAAAGCCGGGTCAATCGTTTCTACAAGCAAGGGGGTGTCAATGCAGTGCTCACAGAGATTGGTCGTATGGAAAGTGACTATGTCAAGGAACATTATGCCAGTCTGCTGTTGGAAATTCCCGGCGTCTCGGCCAAGGATTACCCCACCATCATCACTCGCGTGACCTCCTCGATCGACTCGGATCATTACAATGCCGAGTTCATGCAAAAGGGAATGGACTTGTTCTTAAAGAGTAAGGAAGCAACCGATGCGGTGTTTACCGCCTGCGGCCGGCTCGATTCCGACCACTATAAGACGCAAATATTAAAGGGTGCGCTGCGTTCTCAACCAATCTCGCTCGAGTCGGTAAAGATCGTGTTGGCGGCGACTGACCACATGGACTCCGATCATTACAAAACCGAAGTACTCACCACCCTCCTACGCCAGCCGAACTTGACGGACGACGTGGTCGCTGAAATGATCAACGCGACGCGTTCCATGGATTCCGACCATTACCGTACGGCTGTGCTGCAAAAAGCCTTGAGCCAAAAGAACCTGTCGTCGAACTCCTACCAACGTGTACTGGAATCCGTTCGCGACCTCGACTCTGACCACTACAAAACTCAAGTGCTCACCGATTTGCTGTCGAACAAGTTGCCCACCCAGCAGGTGTTTGCGTTGGTCGACTTGAGCTCGTCCATCGAGTCGGCGCACTACCTTACGATCGTTTTTAAAGAGGTCATGAAACGTCAGGAGTTGAACGACGAGGCTTTCAAAGCGCTGGTTGACCGAGCCGCGACGGTCGACAGCGACCACTACACGACTGAAATCCTCAAAAATGCGATGGACTTACCAGGGCTGAACGACTCAAAAATGGCCAGTATCCTGAACGCGGCTGCCAATATGGAATCCGACCATTACATCACGGAGGTATTGACCGAGGCCGCTCCACGGGTACGGACGGGAAGCCAAGCAATAAAAGATGCCTATCGCAAAGCAGCCCGCCGCATCGAATCTGAGACCTACTATGGTCGTGCGATGAAGGCAATTGATCAATAAATCACATTTCCCGTCACCGAGTCCGGTTTAGGTTTAGGTGGGCTTAGTGGCGGGAACTCCTTTTCACAATCCAGTTTGTACTTTTAGGGTAATGTTAACCACTTCGCAACCGACGGGCAGGCGTTACGTCTTGTTTTCATTGGTCTCCCTTGTGCTGGGTGTCATGTTCGCGAGCTACATCATGTTTAGCGAACGTGGGACGCTCTCTGGTTGGCGCAGCGAGATGCCCAGGTACGCGACCATGGTGGTCGGTACCGTCGTCATTGCTTTGATCGTATTCCGTCTCGATCGCGTGTTGGACAAACTCATTTCTTGGCGCAACAGTTTTTTGTTCCGCTTCTTCGTCGGCTTCTTGACAAATTCGATCGTGAGTCTGGCATTCATGACGATTGCCTTCATGTACGTGATTCGATCCACAACCGATGAGCTATTGAAGGCGCTCATCCTTTTTGTGATCTCTATTTTCATCTACGAAATATTCTATGGGCTATTTTACTCCTATCGATATTATGCGATCACGCAGGTAGAAGGAATTCGCTCTGAACGGTGGCAATTGGAATTGCAATTTGAATCCCTCAAAAGTCAGATCAGTCCACATTACTTGTTCAACTGCCTCAATACCATTTCGTCGCTGTTATATAAAGACAGCCACATGGCTGAGGAATTCATTCGACGCATGTCCGACACGTTCCAGTACGTGCTATCGAATCAAAAACAACAGCTCGTGCAAGTGAGACAGGAAATTGAGTTTGTGAAATCGTATTACTACTTGCTACAGGTTCGATACGAGCATCATTTGAAGATGGAGATCAACTTACCCAAGAACATCTTAGACACGATGGTGCCTCCCCTCACGCTCCAAATCTTGGTAGAGAATGCCGTGAAACACAATCACATTTCGAAAGAACAGCCACTGTTGGTCTACATCTCGGCTCAGGACAACACGCACATCACCGTCATCAGTACCAAAACCACCGCGGTGAAGCCTTCACATAGTTTCAAGATTGGACTTGAGAACATCAGAAATCGTTACCAGTTTTTCACCCAAGAAAAAGTGACGATCAAAGACGAGGATCGTTTCATCGTTCAGTTGCCTGTAATCAAGCCTGTGAAGGATCGAAGAAACAAACGAATAGAAGGATGAACAGGACTTTCGTTCATAATATCTTCTTCCGAATCGCGGCCCCTTCAGTTGCAGGTTTGCTCGTGTACTTGCTCATCTTACTGATCAACAACTCGGTCAGCGGCTTGGACACGATCTTCGTGAACCAGGAACTGTACGTCACGATTGGTCTTAGCTACTTCGCGTTCTCCTCGATGCGGCTGGTCATTCTTGCGTTCGACCGTTTCGGAAAGTCGCTGGTCATACGCCGACGTATTTGGCTCCAAACGGGTGCCACACTTGCCGTTGCGATGTTGGTGGTCAGCGTCGCGATCTCACTATATTACACCAAAGTCATTGGATTCAGCATCGGCCGTTCGGAGCTCAATATCTTTCTCGTCATTTTCGCGGCCGTGGGTCTCCTGTACAACCTACTCTACTTTAGCAATTTCTACTTACTTCAGGAAAACAAGACGCGCATTGACGAGGAACGCAAACTGCAGGAAAAAGTGGAAGCTGATTTCGTGAGTTTTCGAAGCGAAATCAATCCGGACCTATTGTACGAGAGCTTGGAAAACCTGATCCTCACCATCCACCACAATACTGACGAAGCCGAAGAACAAATCGATTATCTAGCTGGCATCTACCGTTACAGCCTCGTGAATCGGCAGAAGGAGTTGATTGGCTTAGACGAAGAACTTCGGGCAGCCAAGAACTTAATCAACCTCGTAAACTTCCGTTACCACCGGCAATTAAACTTGATCGAAGACATTGCCGATCCGCAAGAAATCTTCCTCATTCCAGGGTCGTTGCTCATCACGATAGACGCTGTGATCCGCAACACGCTCATTTCGAATCAGTCGCCGTTAGTGATCCGACTGTACGTAGAAGAGGAAGACGACTACCTTGTGCTGCAACATATCCTCAACGATCGGCTACAACTCCATCACGAAAGTCTGCAGGCATTTACGCGCCTCCAACGTTCATATTCCTTCTTCAGCGACAAACCTTTCGTGCAAGTGAAAGCCGGAAAGGAAAACTATATCAAGTTTCCGCTGATTCGACTGACTGAAACGACCGCCAACCAAGACATCGAATGAGTGCAACCCAGAATTTAAAAGTCCTGATCATCGAAGACGAGACGCCAGCGGCGGAGAAACTGGAGCGCTACCTTCAAAAGTATAGCGAAGGCATCAAGGTTGTCGACAAACTTACTTCCGTGGAAGAAGCCGTGTCGTGGTTGCGTGCTCACCAATCCGACGTCGACGTCATCTTCATGGACATCCAACTAAAAGATGGCCAGAGTTTCCAGATTTTCCATCAAGTGAAAGTGATCAAGCCGGTCGTCTTTATTACTGCTTACGACGAGTATGCGCTCGATGCGTTCAAGGTAAGTGGGATCGACTACCTCCTGAAACCAGTAACGTTTACAGACCTCTCAGCTAGCCTCTTGAAACTCGAATCACTCGGGGAACAACTGCGCTGGAATGAAAACCGTACTGAAAAAGTCGCCGTAGCCTTCGAACAACCCGCGCGTGCGTTCAAGAACAGGTTCATGGTGAAACTCGGGGACCATATCCGCTCGATCACCTCCGACCAAATCTCTCTTTTCTACGCCGATGGTCGCGACGTATACCTCGTCACGCACCAACTTCGCAAGTTCATCATCGACTTCACCTTGGAGAACCTCGATGAAATTCTCGACCCGAAGATTTTCTTCCGCACCAACCGATCTTATATCGTCCACATTTCAGCCATCCAAGACGTGGTGGTGTATTCAAACAGCCGCCTCAAGATCACTCCCATCGTAAAATGGGACGACGAAATTATCGTCTCCCGCGAAAAGGTAAACGAATTCAAAGCCTGGTTCGATGGGCTCGATCGCCGTAGCTCTTAGCGCAGGCGATCTCAATCGCCGTAGCCCTTAGCGCAGGCGATCTCGATCGCCGTAGCACTTAGCTTAGACGGTCAAGGTCTAAGTCTCTAGTGTAGAAGGTCATCATCTCCAATCGGTTGCCCGGGCGGTGGTGGCAACAGCTGCTCCGCAACGTACTCCTTCGGGTTGTCCTTCAAGTGTCCAATCTCTGCGGCGAGGTAACTGTAGAAAGCTTTCCACTCCTCATCGGTAGTAGTGGCCGCCTTGGGCGTTAGCCAAGACTGCAGTTGATTGAGCTTCAAGTCGACAATGGCCTTGGTTTGCGCCGACGCATCTTTGTGAACCGAGAGGCGAGCCAAGTTGGTAAACAGCGCATTTGCGGCCGCCATTTGAACGGCACCCTCGTAACCTTGCTTGGGGCTTGCTTTGATCGTGGCACTCATCAACTTATCGATGAGACTTCCTAAACTGGGAAGGCGTGCGTCTCTTGAATGGTGCTCGAACACGCGGTTGGCGCGGGCAGGATGAAGCACAAGTCCAAAGGTCATGTCGGCGGCAGTTTCAGCGGCACTGAGCGGGTCGAATGCCAGGTCGGTCTTCGTCTTGATCAACTCACGGTGCCGGACGTAGCCCAGTGGTCGTGGCGGAATTTGACGCAAAAGCGACTCGGGGATCATTAAAGTGCTAGGCTCCACAGTCTTTAGGAGCGCCTCAATAGCTTTCAATTCTTGTTGTGGTGTCAGCAATTCGGCCACGGGTTGCCCATCCCCGCGAAGGGCATAACGGTAGTTTAGACCACCGATCATTTTCGAAGTCCCTTCTGCTTGAAAGCGGTGGAAAAAGTAAGTCGGTACGAATACCTCTTCTAGCAACGCCATGGGTGCACCTGGACGGATATTCTTCTCCCCAAAATTTCGCAACGCGATCTTACGAACCTCCAGCACACGCAGGAGTTCATCTGCCGGGTCGGCACCGTTGTCCCAAAGGTGCGCGTATGGATGGGCGCTTCCTTGTGGACGTGCATCTTGGTCCGACAAGAATGTTAAACCAGCCTTGATCGAGTTCTGGATGATGTCATAAAGCGCCTTGTTTTCGTCGGTCCCTGATGGGAAATCTTGGTATCCGTAGGCGATCACAACTTTGTCGAAAGCTCCAATTTTATCATCGTATGCATGTGATAAATCAATTTTACCATCGACAATGGTGGCGACGGGGTGTGGATAGTCCATCACCGAGGCGAAGTTCTCGCTGCTAGAACTGTATGCGTGAGAAATACCGAGCGTGTGACCAACTTCGTGGGCGGCAAGTTGCCGTAGGCGCGCGAGGGCCATCTTTTCCATTTCTGGCGACACGGGTTTCCCTTCTTCGTATGGTGCTAGCAAACCTTCGGCAATCAAATAGTCCTGACGAACACGGAGCGAACCCAGTGTCACATGTCCTTTGATGATCTCTCCAGTTCTAGGATCGGTAACGCTGGCACCATACGACCAACCTCGAGTTGAACGATGAACCCAGTTGATGACATTGTATCGAACGTCCATGGGGTCCGCGTCCGGTGGCAATACCTCTACCCGGAATGCATCCTTGTAGCCCGCGGCTTCGAACGCTTGGTTCCACCAACGGGCGCCTTCAATTAATGCTGAGCGGATTGGTTCTGGAGCGCCGGGATCCATGTAATAAATAATCGGCTTCACCGCCTCCGACACCGCGGCCGAAGGATCTTTCTTCTTCAAGCGATGGCGCGTGATGAATCTCTTCTCCAGGGGTTCGCCAATCGGTGTGGCGTAGTCATAATATGAAAAGCTGAAATAGCCTGCTCGCGGATCGAAGCGCCGAGGTTGATAGTCTGAATCCGGGAGTTGGACAAATGAGTGGTGCTGACGAACCGTAACGGCGCCCGCGGTGGGCGTCACACTTCGGATGTATTGACCGGTGGCCTGACCGGTGAATGTAAGAATCACCTCAAACTCGGAGTTGAGCGGAAAATTCTTGGTACGCTCCAAGAAGAATGCAGACCTTGATTTATCGAGGCTGTACGAGCCTTGCTGCGCACCACGAAGGCCGCCAATCACATCGTGCGCATCTTGCATAAAGAAGTCGGTTGCGTCCACGAGCACCTTTCCACCATCTTCTGCTGCCACCGTAAAACCCCACAAGATGGATTGAGCAAACGCCTCTTCGACTGCTTTCCGCTCTGCGGGGTTGTTGCTGATTGCTCGATAGGAATAGTTTGGTTCAACCATGAACACCTTGGGTCCACGTCGGTTGAATTTGACTACGCGATCGCGACCGAGTTGATTGCGGTCGAGCCCGATGTCGTTGGAGCCAATGGCAGCGGTCAACGACTCGACATACAGGAAATCACTGTCAAATTTGTCGATTACCAACCAAATCTTATCCAATTTCGAGTCGTAGTAGAACTCGAAGTATCCGGGAAATTTCTGCATGCCCGCAACTTTCCCCTCGATTCCACTCGGTGGTGGGGTAACAGGGGCAGTGGTGGGCGTTGGTTCCGAACCCTGCTTCTTTTTTTGAGCAAAGCCGACCGATACCAACAGGAGGACGATGGCGATAGAGAAGATTGACCGCATGAACTGATGGATTGAGTTGAAACGGGAAGCTAGGAATATTCCCACTCGCTGTCAAACGAGTTTGGACGACCGGGCCCATCACGAAACAAGGACCGCCTGTGGGGCGATCCTTGTTTTTAATTGATCCACTTTCAGACCTGATCCCTAGGGCACAAAGCGCAGGCGGCATTGCACGGGAACCACCTCCGAGTTGTCGTCGAGTACAACCCGGAAAAAGAAGGCACGTTCTACAAAGGCTCCTGCTGCGATCGTCGCAGGCACCTTATTGGCGTTCGACATTTTAGAGTTGAACTCTGTCAAAGTCGTGTTGAACGTCACGGAAGTTCCATCAACTGCCACATCCGTTGCGTAGGCAGCCGTCGCGTCGTACAGACTACCCGGCAGCAAACCAGTTGCCCCTGCTGTAACCTTCTTGAACGATTTGAACTTCCTTCCCGACTCCGAAGGAATCGCCAACGTAAAAGTGATGGCACCCGAACCAGCAATCGACACGGTATAGTATGGATTGAATCCATAAGTAGTCGCTCCTGAGAACGTCACGGGCACATCTGGTCGATTGTCGCGCACATTCGGATCAGTAAAGTCATCGCTACATGATGTGACGGCGGATACTACCACCATCACCAACAAAAATTGAAATATCTTTTTCATATCAATTACAGCTTAGATGGATTAATCCACGTCCCACCACACCTTTACATTCTGGAGAATGTTCGGGACGAAGTTGGGATTGCGTGAAATTTCATTGTTCGTGTACACTGCGCGCACCGGACGAGTGCCATCCACACCTACCGCGTTTTGATGTTGCTGCAACGTGGGGTAACCTGTCCTGCGCCAGTCGTTCCATGCTTCCAGACCGTTGCCAGTCCAGGAGATGTACTTCTGGGTCATGATCTGTTCATGTTGTTGCGCCGTGGTTCCGGTCAAATTCACTCGGGTCACGTTTGCGACATCCGCGAAGTACGTATTGATCTGAGCAGTTGTTAAACCAACATCGGCCATGTGTGCCTTGATACCTTCTTGGAAGTAGTCGTTCGCAGTCTTGCCTGCGGGCAACACGATGCCGGGCAACGTCAACGCAGCTTCGGCGAAGATGAAAGCGCGTTGAGCATTCGTCACGAGGCGAACTGGGCCAACTCCACCACCGGTGATGGCATTCCCCCAACGCGACCAGCTCGTGCTTGGCGATGGAAGTGTGCCACGATAACCGTTGTCGAGGGTCGTGAACTTCGCTCCCGGCGAGGTTATTAACTGCGGGATGCGTGGATCGTTCAACCCTTGCAACAGGTTCAGATAGCGTGTGCTCATGATCATGTCGTCGCGGAACGTCGTTACGTTGACATACTGGTGAACGGGGCACTGGCTACCCGTAGCGGTACCAAACCGCACCACGAGGTTCTGTGTGTTGTCCACGATGTAGTTGTTGTCCTGAATCACAGCGTTGATCGTCGTAACGGCCAACGCAGGCTCGCGCTTGCTAATCTGCATCGCTAGCTTAAGCAACAGTGTGTTTCCCGCACGACGCCAGTTCGCAATTGAACCACTATATGCCAAGTCATCGTTGCCAGGAACTAAACCACTGGCTGGACCACTCAGGTCAGCAACGCCTTCCTTGGTTAAATCCAAAAGCCCCTGAATGCCAAGTGCCGCATTACCCTTGTATATATCCTCTTGTTTGTCTACCCGCGGCTGCGTGAAGTCCAAACCGAGAAGGGCTTCGGAATATGGCACGTCGCCCCAGGTGTCGGTCGCGATAGCGAATGTGTACGCCATCATTATTTTCCCGATACCTGCATAGTACTTAGAGTTTGATTCCGTGGCGCTGTTGATCATTTGTTTGTAAGCAATCAATGCACCTCCGTACAACTCACCATTCCACTGGTTGCCGAAGTCGGCCCCTGTCGTATTGTAGATATCATATAAGGCCGGACTGTTATTTGTTCCAGTTAAATAAGACATGATGGTGGAACCGAATCTGTTCAACTCATTGCTGTTGGCAAAAGCTGATCCGCCCAGGCCCGTCGGCAGCAACACCGCTGGTGATACCGAGAGTGGGTTGTTGGGCGTGTCGTTCACATCGAGGTAGTCGGAACAGCCGCCCAGCGTAAAGAGGGAAGCTGCTACTACCGTTGAATAAATAAATTTCTTCATTGCTAATTCTCTTTTGAGTTTAGAAAGTGACCTTCAGGTTGACGCCGTAGTTGCGAACGTTCGGAGGTCCACTTAAGTCAAGGCCCTGGATGTTTCCGGCTCCTTGAGTGTTCACCTCTGGATCGGCAGGATAATGAGGCGCAAAGAACCAGAGGTTCCGTCCGCTCACACTCAAAGTCGCTTCACCAAAAGGAGTCTTCGACAGCAGTGTTTTCGGGAATGCATACGAGAATACCACTTCTCGCAAGCGATACACGGTTGCATCGAAAACGGCAGACTCAGAGGCGAGTCCTCCCAATGCGCCCCAATACGTTTGGGCCGACAATTGGATGTTGTTCTGGCGGAACGTTCCATCTCCATTGTCAATCACACCGGGAAGGATTCTAGGTTGATCCCGGTCAACACCAGTCATTTTCATCATCCCGTTGCCACGAATGTCAACCATGCCGAACGAGTAGATTTGTCCACCTTGACGGGTATCGATCAAAGCCGACAGCGAGAAGTTCTTATAAGAGAACACGTTGTTCACACCCATCAAGAAATTGGGTTGAGGATTGGAAACAACTTGGTTCGGAACACCTGGAACATATTGACCGGTCAACCCGTTGACGAGCTTGTCGCCGTCCGCATTGCGCGCATACGCAGTTCCTACAATCACACCATAAGGTTTGCCGACATAAATTGACGGGATGATCCCGTTGAAGGCATTTCCAGTGATGGCGGCGTTCGTCACACCGGGAGCGATCTCGTCCACCGTGTTTCGAATCCGAGTATAGTTCACCGTAATATCCCAACGGAAGTCGCCGATCTTCACCGGAGTAGCCGAGAGAACCGCTTCGATACCTTTGTTCGTCATCTGACCAATGTTGGTTGTGCGTGTGTTGTAACCCGAAGAGTTAGACACCGCCACGTTGAAGATCTGATTCGAACTTACCGTGTTGAAATAGTTCAGGTCGAGGCCGATCCTGTTCTTAAACAAGCCGATGTTCACACCCACTTCTTTAGAAGTGACGAATTCCGGCGTCAACGTACGGGGGCCAAGGCGAGCACCAGGTGCAAAACCCGCTATGTTGCCATTGGCGGTCTGCAATGGATAAGTAACGCCCGCCACGTTGTTGCCATAGGTCGACGACAGGTACACCGAATTCAACAAATATGGCGTGGCATCGCGCCCCACTTTGGCATAGTTGGCTTTGATCTTTACATACGATAAGATGTCAGATTCCAAACCAAATGCGTCGGTCGGCACAAAGCTTACGTTCACCGAAGGGTAGAAGTACGTGTTGCTGTTCTTAGGCAGTGTCGAAGATTGGTCTACACGGCCAGTGAACTCGATAAATGCGTAGTTCTTATAGTTAAAGTTCGCTTGACCATAGTATCCAAGGAGCCGTTGCTTCGAAGAAGTCTGACCGGTAGTATACGTATAGGTAGTGGCCGAACTCGGATCGTAGAAATTGGGAACCGTTAACGTGGTCGCCGTGAACTGAGGATTGTAGTTGTAGCGGCTGTTGATGTTCCACCCGAACAAGCCTCCAATCGTCAAGCCCTCTACAAAGAGGTTCTCCTTGTTGGCAGTCAAGATCAAGTCGCCGTTGTATTCCGAGCGGAACACTTGGTCGATGATCACGTTACCGGTAGCAGCACGCGCAGAACCAATGGCCTGGCGGTTGTTCCGGTTGTCCACAAAGATATCGCCTGTGACCCGGTACGTAGCCGTCAACCACTTCGTCAAGTCGTAGCTGATATTGAAGTTACCGAACACGCGGTCTACACGGCTATCCTGCACTTCATACTTCGTACTCCACAGCGGATGGTTTTGGGTAGTGCTGAAGTAAATGCTCCTTCCAAATTGATCTTCGAAAGGTTGTCCTACCAAATCATAGCTGCGCGGGATACGCGTGATGTTTCCCATCGCGCTACCACCATTCCCGAGAGGAGCGCCAACCTGCTTGGTAAATGCATAAGTGATGTTACCTCCTACTTTCAGTCCGTTGTTCAACTTAGTATTGGCGCCAACTTGGATGTTGGTCCGACCGAACTCCGAATTGGGGATAATACCCTTTTGCTGCATGTTACCCACGCTGAAGATCACGTTGTTGTCGCCTTTACCACCGGCAACCGACAAGGTGTTTTGAACAATGCTACCAGTTTGGAAGAAATCGCGCACGTTGTTGGGGTACGCTTGATAAGGCACCACATTTCCTTGCAACGTCGTCACTTGCGTGAGTGGACCACCAAACGCCGGTCCCCAAGAGTTGTTCGAAGTGTTGACGAAGTCGTTGTTGATACCTTGGCCATAATCATTTTGGTATTTCGGAAGGCCGTATACAGACTGGCTATTGTACGACGAGGAAAGAGTGATTTGGGTCCCTTCCTTACCCTTGCCGCTTTTCGTCGTGATCACGATGGCACCGGCCGATGCGCGCGAGCCATACAACACGGAAGCAGCGGGTCCCTTCAACACTGTGAGCGACTCGATGTTATCCGGGTTCACGTCCGCCAAACGGTTGGCCGACTGCGTGTCGAATAATGTGTTGCTCGAATTGTTCGTGTTGTTGCTGAAGATAATCCCGTCTACCACAATCAATGGTTGGTTGCTCCCATTGAATGACGTAATACCGCGGATGTTGATGTTCGTGCTGGCACCAGGAGCACCACTCGAACCAACTATGTTCACACCGGCAATTTTACCCTGCAGTGAATTGAGCACGTTAGGTTCTGAACGCTGTTGAATGCTCGACCCATTTACGGATTGCACAGAGTACCCCAAGCTGCGTTGATCGCGCTCGAGTCCTTGCGCCGTGACCACCACTTCTTCAAGTTGATGAACATCGGCCTGCATCTGTAGGTCCACCACCGTGCGGTCGCCTACTGTCACTTCTTGCGTTTGGTACCCAATAAACGAGAACACGAGTGTGGCGTCGCCCGACGGTACGCTCAGGCGGAAGTTACCGTCCAAGTCGGTCACTGTTCCGCTCGTTGTTCCCTTTACCAGGACGTTGACGCCTGGAATCGCACTGCCGTCTTCTTTGGCGATCACACGTCCCGATATTACTCGGTCTTGAGCGAAGGCCACCAAAGCAAACGTCACCGCGAAGAAAACAGATAGAATCTTCTTCATAGTTTGATTTTTGATTGTGGATTGTCTCTCCAACAAGTGTGTGATCATTGCATAGCAATGCCACCCCTCTTGATGTTACGTCAAAGCAAGGCGTTTCTCTATCCAAAAAAATGACGGCTACGGTGTGAAAAAATATGACACCAACATACCCCGCGATAAGTTAGACGAGCCTCACCCAATCGCGCATCAAACGCGGATGACTCAGCCTGAATTCAACCTTGGTATGTGCAAAAAAAAGAGCGCCAGTGGTTAACTGGCGCTCTTACTCAAACCTTAACTCTCCTTGACTTGAGGTTAATGTAAATTCTAGCTGCCCCAATTGGGGCTACCGCAAGGCCTCTCCCCTGTTAGATCAGCTTTTCCAAATTGGCTTTCGCGATGGCCTCGGACTTCGATTTAACTTGAAGTTTGGAATAGATATTCTTAATGTGAGTCTTGGATGTTTCTTTCGAAATAAACAATTCCTCGGATATCTGGGTATAGGTCTTTCCCTCGGAAATCAACTGGAGTATTTCGGTTTCACGCTTCGTGAGCGGGCTGTTGGGATTCACGTGAAAGTTATCGATCACCAGTCGCGCGATCTTGCTGCTCATGGGCGCTCCACCTTTCACGATTTCCTCCAATGCAGTTAAAAGCTCGAGGTAATTCGCACTTTTGGTGATATATCCAGACGCTCCCGATTTAAGCGCTTCGAACACGAGTTCACTATCCTCGTAAACGGTCACCATAATGATGTCGGCATGAGGATGCTTATCCTTGATAATCTTAGTGCCCTGGATGCCGTTCATTCCCCCCGGCAGTTCGATATCCATCAACACAATGTCGGGACGATCGGCGTTCAAGTGTTTTACCGCTTCTTCGCAAGAGCCATAGGCATTGGCGACGTAGAACTTCTGAGAACTGTTCACGATCAACGAAAAACTGTTGCGGATCTCCGGGTCATCTTCAACGATCAAAACCCTTTTTTTAAATGGGGATGCCATATTTGACTCTCTTTTTGTTTAATGAAAATTTCAATCTAATGGTTGTTCCTTTGCCTGTTCCACTGATGACCTCGATTTCCGCATGAATCCGCTCCGCACGAATCCTCATGTTCTTTACCCCGTTCACCCGCTTCAGTTCTTCCGCCACAAACCCCTTCCCATCGTCTTCTAAGATCATCTCGAAATACTCACCCTCCTGCTTCAACGTAAACGAAACGTTCCTGGCTTGAGAATGGTTGAAAGAATTTGACATTGCCTCCTTGAAAATCAGGTTTGCCTCGCGGCTAAACCCGTACGGCACCGTCACGCTTCCCTTCACCTCGTTGTATGCGCGAAAATTGATGTCCTTTTCGCTGAAAATCTTCTCGCCAAAATCGCGAATATGTATGAACAGTTTAGACAATTCGTCGTTCACTGGGTCAATACTCCATATAAAATCCCGCGTTCCGGTGTATAAATACTTCGCGGAGTCTTCAACTTTGTTGTACAATTCCGTTGTTTGACCATTCTTACTGAGCTTCATCAAACTGATATAGTTGATAATGCGCGTCAGTTGGTTTCCCATCTCGTCGTGAAAATCGCGGGCAATCTCCTTCCGTAACGAATCCTGCTCCTGTTGCCGAATTCGCTGCAGTTCTACAATCTTGTTGAATCGTCGACGCTCTCGGTACATCAAATACAACGCAGTGACCCCTAACACAAGCACGATCGCCGAGACTTGGAACGCGCCAGTCCGATAAAATGGCGCCTTAATTGTAAATGAGTACGACAATGGCTTCGAATCCCAACTCCCTGAATTATTCGTCGCCTTCACCACAAATACATAGTCGCCCGGGGGCAAATTTCCATACGTTACTTGATTGTTCGCCGATGGCACCGACCACGTCTTATCATAATTCTGGAGAATATACTGGTACCGAACCGAATTCGGGTACCGTTTGTCAACCCTGTTGAAATGGAAAGTGATGTAGTTCCGGTCGTAAGGCAGACTGAGGTTCTGAGGGACTTTGAAAAACGATTCACCAAGTTGACCATACTCACGGATGGGGTATTGTCCGTTGAAGAGCTCGACGTTGGTCAAATGCAATCCGAACGAATGCCAATCCCGATTCCTCAAATCGTTGTACGTATACAGTCCGTCGATCAGTCCAAAATACTTTTCCCTGCCGAGGTAGTATGCATTTTGGTTCGTCTCCACACCCTCGAGGCCGTTGTCGTATCCGAAATGCAATAGCTCTGAAATGTCCAATCGATCGGTGAGGCGAAGGCGCGAGATCCCTTTTTCTGTTCCAATCCAAATCTGATCTTCTTGATCTGGCGCCACGAAGTAGATGAAATCGGACGGGAGCCCCGAAGATGTATCCAATACGCGTTTTCCGCCGGTCTCGACATCATATACCAGCACGCCCGCTCCGCCAGAACCCACTAAAAGATATTTTTTTCGAAACACTGACAAAGAGAAAACCCCCGCGTTCTCGATCTCTTTAATATTAAGCAACGAGGCTTTGTTGTCTCGAATAAGACTCAAACCGAGGTCAGTGCCGGCATACACCAAATCATTATAAGGCATGTATTTGAGCGACAGCACATTTCGACTTGGGAGTCCTTCGTCGGTTGAAACAGATCCAAATTTCTTCCCGTCGTAATAGCCGACACCTCCGCCATTCGTTCCAAACCAAACTTTCCCGTTGGCGTCGAAATTGATTTGCGTCACACCTGGACCTGGTAAACCGTCGATGCGGGTGTACCAAGTGAACTCATCTTTCGACGGAACGTATCTCCCAAGCGCAGAGGAAGCGCCTACCCAAAGCTCATTCTTGGAGCTTATCTCGATTGAACCCACAGACTCGTCGTTCGAGTTATTCACCATGTAGGATTTCATCTTGTTGTCTCTCATCCGAAACAACCCCTTCGTTCCGGAACCGATCCACGTATTTCCGTCGCGGTCTTCCTTGATCGAGTTCATCGATGACAGCTTATCTGAAGGGCACTTCGCGAAGTCTTGAACAAAGTATTTGTAAAGGCCATTTCCAGAACTGCCAAACCAAGTGTTGCCCTCCGAGTCGAGGAAAACCTGGGTGATGCCCACTTCTTTTAAAACCGTGTCAACTTTATGCACACCGTTGTCCCAGTACTCTTTCAATAGCCGCTCGTCGTGTCGAGTCCAGTATGAATGGGTTAATGGGTCATATTGCAACACGGGCCGCCGAATGTCGAGCGTGTCGGCAATGATCGAGTTGCTCGCATAGTCGAATCGGAAGTGTCCTTTATCTGTCAATAACCATGTGGTGTCTCCCACGTTAAAAATGTTCGACAGGTAATTGAAATATTGCTTGTGCTTCACTACACGATCGCCCGTTGCGGTTCGGACCAGAAAGCTACTGTCGTTCAAATACAACACGATGTCGCGCGACGGCAACATGTGTGTATACTGAATCACCTTTTCCTTTCTAACAGTTTGGTTCCAATAATAGATGCTATCCTGGTAGATCTTCCCGATAAGTCCTTGGCTCGTCACGAAGAAAATCGAGTCGTGCAATTCGAAAACCCGGCGAACCCGGCGAAGGGCCGTACTTGACGTCGCCGGTTTGAAAGACTTGAATGTAAGGCCGTCGAACTTGGTGATACCCCGGGGATGAACAATCCAAAGGTTCTGCCGCGAATCCAGCTTCAAATAATGGACGATGTTGCTCAGCAGGCCATCGCGAGTGGTGTAAACTTTGAATTCCCGACCATCGAATCGGGCTAACCCACCGCCGTGAGTACCAATCCATAGGTACCCGTTGCGGTCCTCAAGGACCATGTTAACCTGCGATTGCGGTAAACCATCGAGGGCGGTGTATTGACGGAGGGAATAGGTTTGTCCCCAAGCCGTGGATCCCACGAATACCAGCAGCACGCAGACCAGTACATTCTTTCCCATTACCCGTGCAAATTAGGCTTTCAGCAAAAGACGCCGTGTACCCCAATTTAAGTGAAAAGCCGAGATTTCATGGACTTATGAAATACATGCAACCCCGTTGTGTAACTTTCAGTCTATGCTGCGAGTCTAACGGCACGTCAACCCAGTTAAATCCACTTCATTCTTATGATCGGCAACTACCTCCTCATTGCGCTTCGAAACCTGCGCAAGAATTTTAGCTATTCGATAATCAACATTTCCGGACTGGGCCTCGGCCTGGCGACGTGCTTGCTCTTGAGTCTCTGGATTCGTCACGAGTTGAGCTACGATCGATTCCACGCAAATATCGATCACCTCTATCGCGTATCGATGGAGTACTCGTTCGGCGGACAAACATCAAAAAACTCGGTTTCACCGACGATCGTGCTTCCATCACTCTTGAAAAACTATGAAGATGTGAAGAACGGCGTGCGGTTTTATAACCCGGGAGCCTACCGCCCAATCGTCGTCAAGAATGACGACAAGATGTTTGAAGAAACCAAATTCTTTTATGGCGATAGCACCTTCTTCGAAGTATTTTCTTTTAAGCTCTTACAGGGTGACCCCAAAAAAGCACTCGTGGCGCCGAACTCGATCGTCGTTACTGAGACAACCGCAAAAAAATACTTCGGAACGACCGACGTGCTGGGGAAATTCTTAAAAGTGTCCAATCGGAGCGACTTCGCAATCACGGGTGTCGTTCAAGATCTTCCTTCCAATTCGATGATTCAATTCGACATGATTGGGTCATTCTCCTCGCTTGACGCTTCGAAACAAGCAATCTGGTGGAGTGCCAATTATCAGACGTACGTCGTATTGGCGCCCAACGCCAACATTGAGCAACTCTCGTCAAAGTTTAATGAACTTGTTCACAAAGAATTGGCGTCGGAAGTGAGTAACCCCGGCGACTATGTAAAGTACAACTTCACCCCAATGAAGGACCTCTACCTTCGCTCGGATGTAGAGGAACCTGAATTGACGGGAAGCATCGACTATGTCTACATCTTTAGCGCCATCGCGGGATTGATTCTTCTTATTGCTTGTATCAACTATGTGAACTTAGCCACGGCGCGGGCCGCCGACCGTGCGAAAGAAGTAGGTGTGCGTAAAGTAATCGGCGCGGCACGCAAGCAATTGATTATTCAATTCATGGGCGAATCGGTCGTCATTACAACACTCTCGTTCGCCTTGGCACTCTTCCTATCGAGCGCAGCACTCCCGGTTTTCAATTCACTCACAGGCAAACATTTCACGCAAGCGGCGATATTCGACCCAACGTTTTTGGGGGTCTCTATCGTTGCGCTGCTGATCATCGCATTGCTCGCGGGTTTATACCCTGCATTTGTCATTACGGGTTTCAAGCCGGTGAACATCTTGAAAGGAAACTTTAAGACCTCGGGGCGCGGGGTTTGGCTTCGGAAGTCACTGGTTATTTTTCAATTCACAGTCTCCATTGTGTTGGTCGTGGGCACGATGGTTATTCTTAATCAAGTGGATTTCATTCGCTCCAAAAAGTTGGGCTATGACCGCGACAATGTGATCACGATGCCGCTTGATCGAAAAACAACAGAAGTGTTTGACCAACTCCGTACCGAGCTCTTACGCAATGGGCATATTTCTCATGTTGGTCGTGGCGGCGAACCGCCAGTGCGAATTCAAGGTGGCTACTCCGTGATGTTTCCGGGCAGCAGCGACCGCGGGATGATCACCACAGCTGTTTGCGCCGACGAGGAATTCATTCCAGCCTTGGGCATCGAGGTGATCGCAGGGCGAAACTTTAACAAAGGCGATTTCGAGAAACTCGCAAAGGACACTGTTGCGTCTTTTATTTTAAATGAGTCGGCCATTCACGAACTGGGTTTGAATCTGGAAAACGCTCTTGGCACACCACTCAACATGAGCAATCGCAAGGGTGCTATCGTCGGAATTGTGAAGGACTTCCATTTTGCATCGATGCACGAAAAAATTTCTCCGCTGATCATTTTTACCGAACCTTGGCAACTCAATCATATCTTTATCAAGATCGCACCCGGAAACTCCGAACAGGCGCTGGCTGATTTGAAGCAAGTTTGCACCACCCTCACTCCACATAGGCCATTCGAGTACCACTTCTTGGACGAGCGTTTCGAAGCCTTGTATCAAAGTGAAATGAAGATGGGTTCGGTAACCACCACATTTGCAGCGCTGGCCATCGTCATTGCGTGCCTTGGGCTGCTAGGACTCGTCGCGTTTGCAGCGGCCCAGAAAACAAAAGAAATCGGGATCCGAAAAGTGATGGGCGCCACAGCACCGAGCATCATCGTGCTGATCACGAAAGATTTCATCCTTCTCGTGTTAGGATCAATTGCCATTGGGCTGCCACTATCGTACTACCTCATGGAAGACTTTTGGCTGGTGAACTTTGCGTACCGAACATCAATTGGAGTCATGCCATCGATATTTGCTGGCGTCGGGTGTTTACTCATCGCCTTCCTGACTGCCTCCTATCAAGCAGTGAAAGCTTCTATGATCAACCCTGCGAACACGCTCCGAAACGAATAAAAAAAGGTAGCGTTCACTTCACTCGTGTCGGCGAAATTGGAGGTTGAACTTCCGCTTTCGCCGATGCGCTTTTTGTGGGTGTCGAGTCTTTGTTCTTCTCCCAAGGAATGTCGCCTTTCTCGACGCGAGATAACACGAATATGATCCCAACAAGGACGAGGATCGTCATGAACGTGACAAAAATTCGGATAATCATTCGAATGCGCCGATCCCGCTCGTGCCGGTTGAGGACCTCCGAATAATTTCGAAAGCGATCGGTTCCAGATGCAGTCAAGCGCTGGCGGCGAAGTCTAATCTCGTTGCGGCTCATCGTACTTGACCTTTAAATTGAAATTCTTGCGGAGTTTGTCCAACGCTCGATAGGTTCTCATCTTCGCCCCACTCTCCGTCATATCTAGGATAAATGCAATTTCTTTAAAATCCTTGTCCTCGAAAAACCTTAGTTCCAATACTTGTAGCATATCGGTTGGGAGCTCCTTCATAAAGTTCAGGAGTTTCTGAATGAGTTCCTCATCCCACGACTCGTCGCCGCGTTCGATCAACTCCTTCATCCGAACCTCCTCGATACTAAAGACATTCTTACGTTTATTCTTGCGAAAATGTTTGTTCACCTCGTTGCCTGCGATTCGATACAACCAAGCCGAAAACGGGACCCCACGATACTCGAAAGCAGGTAAGTGATTCAGCGCATTAATGAACGTCTGCGAACATAAGTCCCCGGCAAGCTCCTCATCATCTGTCTGACGCAGGATGTAGTAGTAAATCCGGTCGAAGTATTTTTCATAGAGTTCGCCGAACACGCGGGGGTCCTTCTTGGATCTCTCAATGATCTCCCGTTCCTGTTCTAGTTCGGCTTCGGTCATCGTGCGGTGTGTGGACACAAGTTACTAATCCATGGCGAACCACAAAGTCACGCAGCAATCACAAAATATTCATCACGAAAGCTTTCGAACAAAATTTCATTCTATGGCCGTGACCAATCAGTTTATCGCGGGATTCCTCGATGAAAAAAACCTAAAGCTATGGAAACAAAAAAAGATCCATCGAAAGACATCCACAAGATGAGAGGATTGTTCTTTTTAATCGGTTTAGCCGTTAGCCTTTCAATAGTGATCGCCGCATTTCAATGGCGTACCGAGAACATAGTCATCGGACCGAAAGCCCACGACGAGTGGGAGCATGAAATCGCGCTACTTGATCCACCCATCACAGAAATCGAGAACAAGGAGGCCAATAAGACGCAAGCAGAACCGACAAAATCTTCACCGGCCGCAGCAGAGTTTGTAGAAGCTTCTACGGACGACATTACCATCAGTATTTCCGATCTCTTCCCATCAGAGACGGACCCAGTGGGCACAGTCTCGACGATCGCCGTTGATCCAGAACCGGAAGAAGCACCTTTCCTATTGCTGGCCGAAGTGCAGCCGGAACCGAAAGGTGGCTACTCAACTTTTTATCAAGCGGTTGCAAAGAAGATCAAGTATCCACGTGCTGCCGAACAAAATGGAGTGGAGGGCAAAGTCTACGTTTCGTTTATCGTCGAAAAGGACGGAACGCTTTCCCAATTAAAATTAGTGACCGGCATCGGATATGGTTGCGACGAGGAAGCGCTCAAGTCAATTCCAAGCATTGCATGGAATCCAGGGAAACAACGGGGAAAACCCGTTCGCGTAAAGATGATCTTACCAATTACGTTTGCGATTCGGTAAGCCCTAAAAAGTAAGAGGCCTCTTCCACGTCTTGGAAGAGGCCACCAAACCTAAAACCTTAAAATGAGAGAGAAAATTGTAACTGCTTCAACAAAAGTATGATTCACCCTCCCCGTTGCCAATACCTATAAAGAGGTATTTTACCCACTATTTATACCGTGTTTTCACGATAAAATACCGGATTTCTCTGTTTGGGACACCTGTGCTAACCTGGATTCTTAGAGTTGAGGTAATCAAATAAGGACGTCATGTCGCGTTCCGATTTTACATCGACGTTGTTCTTTTTAATGAATGATTCGAGATCGGCACGCTGACCGGCTGGGAAACCTTCTAAGAACTTCTTCTTCGACTTAATCGCGATCAACTCTGTACCATTATTATAGAGGTACGTAACTTTTTTATAGATCTCTGTGTCCCTGCTACCTGCATCGAGTGCCACCACGTAGGTAGGTTGTTTGACATGCACTTCAGCTCTTTTAAAGAATGAATATCGACCATCGGCGAGTACCTCCATCAAACCTGTAATCGGTGTTCCCTCAAGTGTATACTTCGAAGCATTCACGAAATAGTGTGGTTGCCGAGTCAATGAATCAAACCACACAACCGTGCTTACATTCTTAACTTCCAACAAGCGAATACCTGTTGCTGTCAAAATCTCTACATTTTGCGCTTTGACATCGTACTTCATTGGGTATCCATCGATCGACGCATTCTTATTGGTGATGACCACACTACCGAGGTTCCATTTCGAATCAAGGTAAAAGTCACCTATTACACGACCAGGCGGTACTGGAATGCCGATAATGTTGTTCCCGACGCGGTCAAGGCTCGTATTCGTTAGTCGTTCGAGCGAAATTTGTGATCGAATGTTAATTGGAATCGCTTGGCTGAACACCGAAAGGGGTAGACCAATGAGGACTGTAACGATGAGTTTCTTCATGATCGTCGTGTTTGCATTTTGATTGGGAGCGAAATTAACACGTATCGTTCATCCTACAACCCCCCTAAATGTGGGGTTACACGCGGGCCGCCATCAAGAGCTCAATATTCTTGTGTTTCATCCCAAACTTGCGAGCTACCGACTCATTGGTGAGACCAGCCTTGTAGGTGTACACTCCTTTCATGAACCACTTGTGTGAAAATATCATTTCCTCCACTCCTCCTTCCTCGGCAGCACGCAAGATCGTGGGTGTAAAGATATTGCTCAGAGCAGTCGTGGCGGTATGTGCTACGCGAGACGCAACGTTGGGTACGCAATAATGAATAACATCGTGCTTTCGAAACACTGGCTTTTCCAATGTGGTGATCTCGGAGGTAGCCACGCATCCGCCCTGGTCGATGCTTAAGTCGATGATGAGCGAATCTGGTTTCATGTGACTCACCATTTCTTCACTTACCACATGACGAGGCCGCCCCTTTTCCGCGCGAAGTGCTCCGATTACCACGTCAGCGGTCTTAAGGCTCTCGCTTAGCGTAGACGTGTCGATGGTCGACGTATACAACTGATGCCCTAGAGTGTGCTTGATCCTACGGAGTTTATAGATGTGATTATCGAAAACTTGGATCTCGCAACCAAGGCTTGTGGCGGCTCGTGCGGCATATTCTGCGACCGTTCCCGCACCAATGATCACCACTTTGGTTGGCGGAACACCTGTGATTCCACCAAGTATAATTCCCTTTCCCCTTCGCGATGTGCTTAGATATTCGGCGGCGATCAACATGACGGTACTTCCAGCGATTTCGCTCATGGCGCGAATGATGGGCATGCCTCCCACTTTGTCTTCAATAAATTCCCAGGCCAATGACGTTACTTTTTTGCGAAGCAGCGCGTTGACGGCCTCTTGCTGAAGGTGACCGATTTGCAGCGCAGAGATCAGTGCTTGTCCTGGCCTAAAAAACTCCAGCTCCTCCACCGTGGGAGGTTCAATCTTCAAGATCACTTCCGCCTTGTAGACCTCGGAAGGCGAGTACACGATCTTGGCACCAGCATCACTGTATTGCTTGTCGCTAAACTTAGAACCTTCACCGGCCTTGGTCTCTACCCAAACTTCATGGCCATTGTTCACCAGCAATGCCACTGCGTCGGGCGTCAGGCTTACCCGGTTTTCAGACATCGACACCTCTTTTGGCAACCCAATAAAGAATTGGTGCTTCGGCTTTTTTACGGCCTGCAGTTTTTCCTGTGTCATCAACTCAGCCTTCGCAAGGGTTTCGAAGCCGGTCTTCTTCTTATCACTCATACCTTTGGTATTGTAGTCGTCTTTGAGTCTCGCTCAAAATTGTCAGTCGAATTTCAAAATGGCGTGGTGGTACCAAGTTCGGAACGCGTTCGGGCCACTCCACCAAGCACAAACGGCCTGAGTCGAAGTATTCATCGACACCAATGTCGTATGCCTCTTCTTCGCGCTTGAGTCGATAAAAATCAAAGTGACAAATGGTCTGGGATTCTGCTGTATCGTACTCATTGACGATTGAGAAAGTGGGGCTCGCCATGGGCGAATACACGCCTAGGTGGCGGCCGATTGCTTTGATCAACGTGGTCTTTCCAGCGCCCATTTCTCCAAAAAATAACCAAACACTGACGTCACCTGCCGCCTTTATCAATTCCTCCGCAACCTGGTCAAGCTCGGTCAATGCAAAATCGACCGTCGTTCCAGAATCAGGCATTTTTCGAAGTTAAGAAAATTAGAGGTATGACCATCTCTTCTAGACTGACACCCCCATGTTGGAATGTGTCTTTGTAGAGGTTCACATAATAGTTGTAGTTGTTCGGATAGGCAAAGAACTGGTCCTCGATCGCAAACACATAGGTCGTCGAAACATTGGGCTTGGGAAGGAAAAACCGCTCGGGCTTTGCAGCCACAAACAGTTTGTCACCTTCATAACCGAGGTTCTTTCCTTGCTTGTATCGCAGGTTCGTGTTCACCGCTTTGTCGCCCACGATCTTAAAAGGTCGCTTCACGCGAATCGTGCCATGATCGGTGGTAATGACCGCACGGGCCCCTTTGTCGGCGATCTTTTTCAAAATATCGAACAAGGGTGAGTGTTCAAACCAAGATTGGGTCAGTGAACGGTAGGCCGACTCGTCGGGCGCAAGTTCGCGGATCATCGCCATGTCGGTACGGGCATGTGACAACATGTCGACAAAATTGTACACGATCACGTTGAGGTCGTTGGAGAACAAGTTGGCTAGACTATCGACCAAGTCGCGACCTTCCTCCAGCTTCTTAATCTTATGGTAGGAAGCTTTAATGTTCAAGTTGCTCTTCTTCAACTGGCGTTGGAGGAAGTCGTCTTCGAAGTTGTTTTTCGATTCATCCTCATCCTCACCCACCCACAGGTCGGGGTGAATTCGAGCCATTTCCGAGGGCAACATCCCCGAGAAGATCGCGTTGCGACAGTAAGCAGTTGTGGTTGGCAAAATCGAATAGTAGGTCTGTTCACTATCTACGTTGAAATGCTCAGAAATGATCGGCTCGATTCGTTTCCATTGATCGAATCGTAGGTTATCGATCAACACCAAGAAAAGAGGCTTGTTAGGTTTGAGCTCCGGCAGCACCTTTTTCTTCATGATCTGGTGCGATAGCAAGGGCCTTTCTACGTTCGGATTGTTCAGCCAGTTCTCGTAGTTCTTCCGAATGAACTTGCAGAAATTGGCATTGGCCTCGACCTTTTGTGCTTCCAGTACTTCGGCCATGTCGCGGTTGTCGGCATTCTCCAACTGGAGTTCCCAGTACACGAGTTTCTTGTAGATATCGGCCCACTCTTCGTGGTTCATGTCGTCCATGAACGCCATTGATATCTTACGAAACTCTTGTTGATAGTTGCTGTTGGTCTTTTCGAGGACGAGCCGCTTGTTATCGAGTATTTTTTTCACCGACAGCAAGATCTGGCTGGGGTTGAGCGGCTTGATCAAGTAGTCATCGATCTTGGCACCGATCGCTTCTTCCATAATCTGCTCTTCTTCATTCTTAGTGATCATCACCACCGGCAGATTGGGTTTGTTGTTCTTTATCTGACTCAGCGCCTCAAGCCCAGACATACCGGGCATGTGTTCGTCGAGGAAAACCACGTCGAAGTGTTTCTCAGAACTGAGTTCGACGGCATCAGCGCCATTGTTCACCGGAGTGATGTCGTAGCCGCGTTGTTGCAGGAACAAGATGTGGGGTTTCAACAGGTCAATCTCGTCATCAGCCCACAAAATGGTATATCTTTGCATACCGGGTTATTTGGATAAGTAATACAAGGGTTCAACGCCGAACCCAGAATAGTAAAGGTACGAAAGTAATCTATGCTGAACGCTGGCGACGGGAAGGCAATCCCGGATTTTATCAACCTGTGAGGAAACAGAAGCCAACCATTATCAATGACCCTTTGTATGGGTTCATCACCATCGAAGACGAAATAATCTTCGAATTGGTCCAGCATCCCATCTTCCAAAGGCTCCGTCGCATTAGGCAATTGGGTCTCGCCGAAACGGTTTACCCTGGCGCGATCCATAGCAGGTTTCAACATGCGCTTGGCGCGATGCACTTGATGCGCCGCACCCTCGACCTTCTAAAAATTAAGGGGGTCGAAATCAGCAAACAAGAAAGCATCGCGGCGCAGATTGCGATCCTGTTGCACGACATTGGGCACGGACCTTTCTCACACACATTGGAAGAGACACTCCTGCACCAAGTGAAACACGAGAGCATTTCATATCAGCTCATGCGCAAGTTGAACGCCGACTTTAATGGTGGGCTGGAATTGGCGCTTCGAATGTTTCGCAATGCATACCCAAGGAAGTTCTTTCATGAACTCGTGAGCAGTCAACTCGACATCGATCGACTCGACTACCTTCGACGTGACAGTTTCTTCACAGGTGTAGTAGAAGGATCGATCGGTGTGGACCGGATTCTTTCCATGCTGACCGTGAACGACGATCACGTCGTGGTGGAAGAAAAAGGAATTTATAGCATCGAGGATTTTCTCAATGCACGCCGTCAAATGTATTGGCAAGTATACTTACACAAAACTTCGGTCAGCGCCGAAAGACTGATGGTCAACATCATTAGAAGGGCACAATACTTGTGTCAGTCTGGTGCCGAGTTGTTGTGCAGCGAGTCTCTTCGAATATTCTTGTCTCACAATCATACGATTGAAGACTTCAACAACAAACCCTCGGTACTAGATGCTTTCGCACAACTCGACGACAACGATGTGTGGGGCGCCATCAAAGTTTGGAAGGACCACGACGACTCTATCTTGTCGACCTTGTGCTGGATGTTATTGGAACGAAATTTATTTCAAATCAAGATCTCGGCCGACAACATGAAGCAGATGCTAGAGAAAGTTCGACAGAAGGTAGCGAAGGGCTACAAAACTCTGCAGAATGACTCTTCATACTTCTATTCTTGGGGCACGTTGACCAACGAAGCGTACGTCGTGGAGGGCCAACCGATCAAAGTACTGATGCGCAGTGGAGAGCTGCTGGATATTGCGCAGGCGTCGGATCTTCCAAACATCAAAGCCATTAGCAAAATCGTGAAAAAAAACTACCTATGCTGGCCCAAAAATGTATCTTTGACTTAATGCGGAGCGGCCCGCGGCCCGGGGCCAGTTATTAAAGTATGGAGTTTACCATCAAGCAAATCGCCGCCATGCTAGGCGGACAAGTACAGGGCGATGAGCATGCCAAGATCAACATGCTCGCGAAGATTCAGGAGGCCAAACCAGGTCAAATCGCATTTCTGGCAAATCCTAAATACGAGAACTTCATCTACACGACCCAAGCGTCGGCGGTGATCGTCAAGAAAACTTTCCAACCAAAGAAAGAGGTAAGTTCAACACTGATTTTAGTAGACGATCCCTATTCGAGCTTCACGCTATTACTAGAAGAGTATCACAAGGCGATCACTTTTCAAAAGAAGGGAATAGAAGAACCTTCCTTCTTGGGCGAGGGGTCGAAAGTTGGCGAAAACATCTATCGCGGCGCGTTCTCTTATATTGGCAAGGGCTGCGTGATCGGGAATAATGTGAAGATTTATCCTCACACGTATGTCGGCGACCACGTCACCATCGGCGATAATACAATTCTCCACGCGAACGTGAAGTTGTATGCCGGAACCAAAGTTGGGGCGAATTGCGAAATCCACTCGGGCACGGTGATCGGCAGCGACGGTTTTGGTTTTGCGCCACAAGCGGACGGCACGTACAAGACCATCCCACAATTGGGCAACGTCATCCTCGAGGATTTTGTGTCGATTGGTGCCAATTCGGTTATTGACTGTGCGACGATGTTTGGTGACGCCACAATTATTCGTAAGGGAGTAAAGCTGGACAACCTCATCCAGATTGCCCATAACGTGGAGATTGGAAAGAACACGGTAATGGCTGCTCAAACCGGCGTGTCTGGATCTGCCAAAGTGGGCGAAAACTGCGTGATTGCTGGCCAGGTCGGAATTGCCGGGCACGTCACAATCGCCAACAATACGAGTGTGGGTGGGAAGGCCGGTATTTCGAAAAACGTGAAAGAAGAGGGCCTCAAGCTCATGGGCACCTTTGCCTTCGACTTGAAAGACTATTTCAAATCATACGCGGTATTCAAGAAGCTCCCCGACATCGACGACCGCTTGCGCGAACTGGAAAAGAAGGTGGCCAGCAACGGCTCTTCCCATTAATAGAACCCGTGGACCCCGATTTTCTGCAGGTTTTGAAATAGTGGCGCAACCACTTAAATTTGCACACTTTTTACCTAAAAAATGCTAAACTACAAGCAGCAGACGATCAAGAAGGCGGTCACCATTTCGGGGGTCGGTCTCCACACCGGTGTTCAGACGAACATGACGTTCATGCCTGCCAAGCCCAACCACGGGATCAAATTCCAGCGCATCGACATCGCAGGCGCGCCGATCATAGACGCTGACTGCGATAACGTGGTGGACGTCTCTCGCGGAACGACCATCGAACAAAGCGGCGCCCGGGTAAGCACTATCGAGCACACCCTTGCTGCCCTCGTGGGTCTCGAGATTGACAACGTGCTCATCCAACTCGACGGTCCCGAGTGCCCGATCATGGATGGCAGTTCTATCCAGTTTGTGGACGCCCTCAAAGACGCAGGTACTGAAGAGCAAAACGCCATCCGCGACTTCTTTGAAGTTCAGGATAGCATCTTCTACCGCGAAGCCGCGCGCAACGTCGAAATTGCTGCACTCCCGCTCGACGACTACCGCGTCACTGTCATGATCGACTATAACTCGCCTGTCTTGGGCAGTCAGCACGCATCGATCACCAACATTCGTCAGTTCGAAAAAGAGATCGCATCGTGCCGCACGTTCTGCTTCTTGCATGAACTAGAGATGCTGTACAAGCACAACCTCATCAAAGGTGGCGACCTCAACAACGCCATCGTGATCGTCGACCGCGTGGTTGAACCACATGAATTGGACAACATCGCGAAGATGCTGAACAAGCCTAAGGTCGAAGTTAAAAAGGAAGGCATTCTCAATAACATCGAGCTCCGTTATAACAACGAACCCGCGCGCCACAAACTCCTTGACATCGTCGGAGATTTGGCGTTGGCCGGACGTCCGTTGAAGGCACAAATCTTGGCAGCGCGCCCCGGACACGCAGCCAATGTCGCGTTCGCGAAGAAGCTCAAGAAGGCGATGGCCGAAGCCGACAAGAAGGGCATCCCACGTTACAACCCCAACTTGCCGCCGGTTCTCGACATCAACCAGATTTCCAACGTCCTTCCCCATCGGTACCCGTTCCTGTTGATCGACAAGATTATCTATCTCGACAACGAGACAGTTGCAGGCGTGAAGAACGTGACGATGAACGAACCTTTCTTCCAAGGCCATTTCCCTGGCAACCCCGTTATGCCAGGTGTGTTGCAAGTTGAAGCCATGACCCAAGTGGGTGGCATTCTCGTCTTGAACACTGTTCCTGACCCCGAAAATTATTGGACCTATTTCCTTGGTATCGATGACTGCCGCTTCCGTAAAATGGTGCTGCCCGGCGATACCTTGGTGATTCAGTGTGACCTCCTCGCCCCGATCAAACGCGGCATCGCCAAGATGCGCGGGCGCGGTTACGTTGGCAACACACTGGTGTGTGAAGGCACCATGACAGCCAGCATCGTTCCCAAAGATTCATGAGCAACTACCCGCTAACAAACATTCATCCCGAGGCCAAAATAGGCCAGAACGTCGTCATCGAACCGTTTACGTCCATTTCGAAGGA
>JBGAGB010000047.1:0-29743 GCA_044226945.1 Cyclobacteriaceae bacterium
GAAAAAGGCACGCGGCGGAGACTATTGCGCAACACTGAAACTATGAACCCCAAACGACCCCAGAATCTTAGGATCGTTCTCCCATTTTTGTTGTTTTTTGCGGCCCTTGCCGCCCAAGCCCAGACCAGCTGGCGTGGAACTGTCAGCACCGCCTGGGCAAATTCCGGGAACTGGACCAATGGCGTTCCCACGGCGACCGTAGACGCAATTGTCGGCGACGGCAACTTTACCGGGACTTTTCAGCCTTCTATCACCGCAACCGCAAACTGCCGCGCCCTAACAGTGGGAGGTGGCGTTCGAAACATCACCCTAACGGTAAGCGCGCTTTTGAACGTAGCGGGGAACCTGGACATCCAGACGCGTGGAACGATCACGCACACAGCGAACAACATTAGCCTTCGTGGCAACTGGACAATTTCAGGCGGAACGTATAATCCCACGGTTGTAGCGGCAACTGTCGTTTTCTCAGGAACGACCCAAACCATCAATAACAGTACAAGCTTTCGTCGTGTGACCGTCAACGCGGGTAGCACGACGTCGCTTGGCGCCAGCATTTCCGTCACCAACGCATTCGTGGTGAGTGGAACTTTTGACCCGGTCGCTACTTCGAATCTTGTGACGCTTACAGGATCGACCTTCACAGTGAATGCCGGTGGAAGGATCCGTGTGCAAGCAGCCACGTTCTCGGGTAACTACTCCATCAATCCTACTTTGAATGCGACCAGCGTGGTGGAATATGCCTCTGCTTCGGTGGCACAAACGGTGGCCGCTTTAAGTTATGGTACACTCACGATCAGCGGCGGCTCTGCAAAGACCTTGGCGGCGAACACGACAATGCAATCGGGAAGTGCAGCAGCGGGCCGGGTCAACGTCAACGCCGGCACGCTCGACCTCGGCTCATTTACACTCGACCGCGGAGCTACTGGCGGTGGTGTTTTCACAGTATCCAACGGCGCCCAACTGATGATCGGTGGCACGAATACATTCCCTGCAAACTACACAACCTATACGATCGGCGCGACTAGCACAGTTCTTTACAACGGGAACAACCAGACGATCTCCGCGAAAACCTATGGGAACTTGACCATCAGTGGTGCGTCTGGAACAGTGACGAAGACCTTTCCGGCAACGGCCATGACCATCGCAGGAAACTTCACGAGTACCGTTGGCGGAGCAACGTCTGTTACCTATACCGCCAATGCCGCTCTCACGATCAACGGCAACGTGTCGGTTGGTGCATCCACCACATTTAACGGTGGGACTGCGACTCATATCATTGCAGGGAACTGGAGTAATGCTGGTACTTTCAATGGAAACACAGGTACGGTTCGATTCAACGGCGCCGCGAAGGTGATCAGCGGTGCAGGTACTCAAAACTTCAACAACTTTACCGTTTCGGCGGCGGGGGTGACGTGTTCATCTACCAACTTAACTGTTACAGGTAATCTCGCGACTACTGGAACCGGAACATGGACGCACAACGCCGGCGGTACGTTGACGATGTCGGGTACAACTAAGACTATTACTGGAACGGGCCATTCGTTGGCCAACGTGGTGATTTCCGGAACGGTGTCGACCACGGTGTCGATGAATGTGGGAGGGAGTTGGACCACGAGCGGAACATTCAACGCGACTGCGGGCACCATTACCTTTTCCGGTGCCACACCTGTGGTAGCGGGCGCGGGATCAACAACTTTTTTCGCCCTCGTGGTAAACGGCGCACTCAGCACGTCGGTAAACTTTTCAATGAGGTCGAACTTGAGCGGAACCGGCAAAGTGACCGCGACTGCTGGAACGATCAGTTTTATTGGAACGTCGACGGTGTCGGGGACACACGACATGTTCAATGTAACGATCAATGGAACCCGTTTGCAGCTCGGCGCCAACGCGACATTGAACGTGGCCGGGGCGTTTACAATTACTGCGGGAACGCTGAACACGACCACCACGACACCCAATACATTTGTGTACAGCGGCACGGGTGCACAGACGATCGCTGCTGCGACGTATAACAATTTGACCCTCGCGAACGGAGGAACGAAGACCGCCGCTGGCAACATCACATCGAACGGAAACTTCACCATCAACTCCGGTGTCACGTACAATGCGGCAGCAGTCACGCACACCGTGGGTGGCAACTGGGTAAACAACGGAACGTTCACCGCATCTACGAGTACGATTACTTTCAATGGGGCGCTGAATACCACCACCACCGGAGCTACCACATTCAACAATTTGACAATGAACAAGAGCACGGCCACGACGACCGTGACGCTCAACAACAATATCTCGACGACCAACTTGACCATGACCAATGGTCGTATGTTGACTGGGTCTAACTCCGTGACGATTACGGGTACTCGGACTGGGAACGCGGTCATTTTAGGAACGATTACACGCACACATTCGTTTGTCGCGAACACTTCGTACGCCTTCGAGAGCTCATTCAACACGATCAACTTCACGAGCATTACGGGCGGCTCAATTACCTCGGTAACAGTAACAGTGCTGTCGGCACCCGTAACGGATTTTCTTTCGCTGACTTCCGTTAATCGATCATACAACATCAGTGTGACGAAGACCGGCAGCTACGTGGCGACGTTGCGCTTGCACTATGACGACACCGAATTGAATGGGAACGTAGAAGCCAACTTGGGGCTGTGGCGCTTCGTAGGGGGATCGTGGACAAGCATCGGCAAGTCGGCGAATGACGCCACCAACAACTGGGTTCAGCAAACTGGTTTGACCGACGTCACGAATCGTTGGACGTTATTCGATGGAAGTTCGACTCAAATCTGGAAAGGGACCACAAGTTCCGCATGGGCGACGGCTAGCAATTGGAAGTCGGGCGTAGTGCCTGTCGCTACGGACAACGTGTTGATTGGTTCTGAGACGTTCACGAATCAGCCATCGATCACCACAGCAGTCACCGTGAAATCAATTTTGATGGGGAGTGCGAAGGCTGCGACCTTGACAATTGGAGGTGGTGCAGGTTCATTAACTACCACGGGTAACTTGGGTGGTGATTGGTTGGGCGATCAGATCCATACCATCGACGTGGGGACGAGAACGCTCACCGTAGGAGGAAACTTGACGTTGAGCAATGGAAGTGCCACGAGGGCCATTCAATTGGTGGCTTCGACCGGTACCGTCAACGTGACTGGATCAATTACACACTCTGGTGGAGGATCGATCGCCTTTTCTGGAAATGGAAATTTGAATATCACTGCAGATTATAATTATACTGGAGGAACTTTCACCGCGGGCACAAGCACCGTGACATACAACGGAACCGTCGACCAAGTGATTGCAGGGGGTGTGACTTACAACGACCTTGTTGTATCGAAATCATCTGGTAATGCGACATTGTCGGCGAATGCAACTGTGAATGGGAACATGTCGATCAATGGCTCTAGTACGGTAAACACCAACGGAGCCCTTGATGTACTTGGCAACATGAACATTAGTTCAGGAACAACCCTTAACGCAAATAACGCATCCTTGCGGGTGGGTGGTAACTGGAATAGGGGCGGAACTTTCAATCCCGTCATTGGCGCTGTCGTCTTTAACGGAGCGGGTAACCAAACCATTGTTCAGACTACGTTCAACGACTTAGTAATTAATAAGTCTTCCGGCGTAGTAACACCCGCGAGCGATCTCACAATCAACGGCGATTTGACTGTTACCTCGGGTACACTGGACATCGGGAATCTCTTGGTGAATAGGAGCGCATCAGGTGGAACATTGACCGTAAGTGACGGGGGTACGTTGCGCATTGGTGGAGGTTCTAATTTCCCTACGAACTATGATTCGAGGGTATTCACAAACAATAGCACTGTCGTGTTCAACGGGACGGTGGCACAGGCGGTCCCTGCTGAGACGTTTGGAAACCTTGTCTTGTCGAATGGAGGCGCTACCCCGAAGTCATTAGTGGGAGATACCCAAGTAAATGGAGACTTGACGATCAATGCTGGTGCAACCCTCGATGAGGGAACGCAGGCGTTAAGCGTTCGGGGTAACTGGGTGAACAACGGTGCGTTCGCTTCTTCAGGTGGGAGTGTTGAACTTCAGGGAACAGGAAAGTCCATTACTGGATCGACCGTGTTCAGTGGTTTGGCTGTGAGTGGAAGTTATACAGCTAGCACCGGAACGGCATTGTCAATCAATGGACCGGCGGACCTTTCAGGAAGCTTGAATTCAGGGACCAATACAGTGACGCTTGCAGCTGATGTGACCATCGGAGGCACTTTCTCAAGCGATGGGAATGTGATCTTCTCGGGCACCCAAGTACAGAACATTCAATTCAACGGAACTTTCTCCTCGCCTGGGCTCACCAACACGATGATCTTCAACGGATCGGTCGCGCCGGTGCTGAATTCGGCCGCGGCTCCCACGTTTATCAATGTGCTCGTGAACAACACCGCAGGGATTACGGCCAGCGAGCCTTGGACCGTTCTAGGAACATTTACCGTCAACAGCGGCGCGAAATGGAACGGCGGAACGAATGATCACACGTTTAAGGGCTTGTTCAATAACTCTGGCACGATCACGGGAAGCGGCAAATTTTTGATCGCCCCTGGATTGCCATTGGTCACTACACCGACCACGATCAACTTAGGTTCAGGAGTGAACTTTGTGAACACCGGTACAGTCGAGTTTGGTGGCATCAACGCACTTACTGTTAATGGAACACCCTCTGCGTTCAATGATGTTGTGTTCAGCAATACGAGCGCGAGTGGAATGACGGCGGCTGGTAACCTCAATATCAACGGTGACCTCACTATTAATGCTGGCGCGACTTTTCAAGCGGGAACATCATTAACACATACCGTGAAGAGCAGCATCCTGGTGAACGGGGTGCTTAACGGCAACACCTCGTTGTTCATTTTGAACAACCCTTCCGACACTACGTTTGTCGGAGGCGGTGGAACTTTGAACTTTTACGATGTTCGTTTTGCGAGTGTTGTTTCAGCAACCTCAAACTTTAATATTCGAAGGAACCTGGTCAACAATGGCACCTTCTTACCTGGCGACGCCACTGTGAGCTTTACTAGTTCAAATGCAGCAACTATCAGCGGAACGGCCGGTACCACATCGTTCAACAACGTGTCGGTAAATAAACCCTCGAGCACACTCACATTGAGTGGAAACATAAGCAAGTTGCGTACGTTGGCCCTGGTGGCGGGCACACTCGATCTTCAAGGATTCGTCGTAGCTGAGAACACCACCTCGGGAGGTTCGTTGAGTATGGATGCAGGCAGCAAGTTGATCATCGGCGGTACGAATACGCTTCCTACATTCACTCTGGGATACACGATTGATCCGACAAGCACGGTCGAGTACAACGGCGGCGCTCAATCAATCAAGCCTCTGACCTACGGACATTTGACGCTTTCGAATCCGGGCCTGAAGACTTTCAGCGCAACCACTCCTACGGAGATGAGCACGTTTACAAATAGCGCCAATGCTGTCGTTCCTGCATCGGGTATTGTCCGTTTGATTGGAAACTGGATCAACAACGGCGCGATCACTTTTGGAGCTGGTAGCAGTGTCACATTCAAAGGTGTGAGCACGCAGAGTGTGTCGGGATCTTCAGTAACCGATTTTGGAAACGTGTTTGTGACCAATACGTCGACACCCGGTGTGACGATTGAAAGCAATCAAAACCTTCGTGGTGTGTTAACCTTAAACGCCAATGTAGCGGTTGATGCCGACGGATTGGCTAACACGTCGGTCTTCAAAGTGATGTCCTCGGCGGATGATCCAACCCAAGATGGTTCCATCGCGACTTTGCCTTCGGGTGCGTCGGTGCAAGGGAACGTGACAGTTCAACGTTATATGACGATCGAAGGAGCAAGCGGTGGACGGATTTACAGGTACATTTCGTCGCCTGTGCAAAATGCGTCCGTTGCCGACATGCAAAATGAAATCCCGATTACGGGTGCGTTTACGGGTCGCAGTACTTGCACTGGATGTACAACGTCTGCCTCCATGTTCAGCTACAACGAAACGGTCACCACAGGTGGTGTGGACGGAGGTTATGTCGCCTTTCCCGTTGCAGCTAATACCGAAACATTTCAGCCCGGGCGTGGATATGCCATGTTCGTGCG
This sequence comes from Cyclobacteriaceae bacterium, assembly GCA_044226945.1. Classification (GTDB taxonomy): domain Bacteria; phylum Bacteroidota; class Bacteroidia; order Cytophagales; family Cyclobacteriaceae; genus ELB16-189. The sequence goes on from JBGAGB010000047.1 coordinate 6,111, forward strand.
TGGAAACTTATTGACAACCGCCTTGTGGGACCTTCGTGGCCCAATCAATAGCGGCACCGTTACTATGCCAGTGTCGTTTACTTCATCGGGTGTTCTTGCGAACGATGGTTGGAACCTAGTGGGGAACCCTTACCCCGCAACCGTCGATTGGAATGCAGCTACAGGTTGGTCGAAGTCGAACTTGAATGGAACAATCTATATCCGCGACAACGCGGTTGCAGGTGGCCAGTATGCCACTTGGAACGGAGTAGTGGGCACGAACGGAGGCTCGCGTTACATCGCCGCAGGGCAGGGGTTCTGGGTGAAAGCGGGGAGCGCTTCTCCTGCCTTGTCGATCAATGAAAATGCGAAAGTTGCGGGAACGCAAACCACTTTCTTCCGTGAAGGTGCGCCCGAAAATCTTGCGCGGATTACCCTCTCACAAGGCAACGTGCGCGACGAGGCTGTGATACATTTTCGCTCCGATGCGACTGACGGATTCGATGCGCACGCCGATGCAATCAAGTTGCCTAACACTGGATTCAACTTGGCAAGTATGATTGAGGGTCAAGACAAACTAGCGATCAATTCCCTCGATCTCGCTTCTTGTTCTACGACCGTGTATCTGTCGTTGGAGAATGTTACCCCTGGTTCATATAAGTTGACCTTCGATAACATGACCACATTCGATGCCCTCACCGCCATTACGTTGGTGGATGCGTTTACGGGCGCCACCACGGATGTGAGAAACACGAACAGTTATAGCTTTAGCGTCAACTCTGATCCTAAGAGCACTGGAAACGCGCGGTTCACGCTGAACTTTACCCATTTGCCCCTTTCGATGGACTATGCAGTTAGTGCTACTTCGGTGTGCAAGGGCACAGATGCTCCCGTGGAATTGAGTAACACGTCGGACCGAGTGAAGTATTCCGTAAAAGTCAATGGTCAGGTCGTGTTCGACCAACTGGGAAACAACGGCAACCTCCAATTGTCAATTCCAGCTCGGAACTTGAACGCAGGTGCGAATGAAGTAGTCGTTGTTGGAACGCCTCTGAACACCTGCGATGCACCCGTTGAAAAAACGACGACCCTTTCCATCGAGGGATTGACCGCGCCCACGGTGGTTTCGAAGGACATCTGCCAAAGTGGTACCACTACGTTGACAGCATCTGGCGCCGGGTCCGGTCAGCAATATCGATGGTATGCAAGCATGGGCGACAATGCACCGTTGAGTACGAATGCAACCTTCACAACGCCAAGTCTCGCGAAGACACAAACGTATTACGTCTCGATCGCCAGTGCGTCGGGTTGCGAGAGCGAGCGGGTGGCAGTGAATGCGACCGTGGTCCATTTCGACGAACCAGTGATTACATTGAAAAACGATTCACTCGTAGTTTCGTATTCGGGTAAAAAGCAGTGGTACCTCGACGGCCAGTTACTACCGAAGGATACGCTGTCTTTCATCAAGCCAAAGCAGTCGGGTACTTACTCGGTGGTAATCCCGGTGGGAACCTCGTGTAAAGCTGAAGCGTCTTTTCCGTTCGTGATTGCTGGTCTGGAGTCAGACAACAGTACTTCAGTCTCTTTATGGCCCAATCCCGTTGTGACTTTCCTGAATTTCCAGTACGACGGATCGGTTGTTTCTCAGGTGACCGTGATCGATATGTCAGGATGTGCGGTGGGGACACTCCCTGTCACAACTTCAGGCACTCGGACGACGGGACAGTTTGATATGTCGTCATTTGCTGCAGGTGTGTACGTAGTTGAGATTGCCACGGCGACCGAAACTAAACGTGTGAAGATCGTCAAGCTCTAACCTACCGACGCAAGGTGTATCCAACGGCGTGTTCAAGGTTTGAACAGACTTGTTCAACCTTGATCCCGCCTTTTTGAAACGCGCGCAGGAGTTTGTCCTTTGAAGGTATCTGAAGTTGTGGGGATAGCCACAACATTACCTAAAATCAAATGACACACCTCATGAGGAAGTTTCTAACCATTTTGTGGGTAGCGTTTGCCGGATCGGCGTACGCTCAAGTAATGCCGCTCACCATGGAGCCAGATGGCGGCAACAAGAAAGCGTCTGTCTCCGAACAGATCGGAATAGTAAAGGTCGAGATTAAGTATTCGCGCCCGGGAGTCAAGGGGCGGGAGGGAAAGATCTGGGGCACCCCGGTTGCCCACTACGGGTTTGTGGACCAAGGACACGGGACGAGCTATGCGGCTCCGTGGCGTGCAGGCGCAAACGAGAATACTACCATTTCGTTTTCTCATCCAGTGAAGATCAACGATCACGATCTTCCTGCCGGAGTGTATGGATTCTTTATCGCACTAGGCGAAACGGAAAGCACTTTGATCTTTAATAAGATCAGCACTTCGTGGGGAAGTTTCTATTACGATCCAACCGAAGATGCGTTGCGTGTAACGGTTCCGAACCAGACACTCGAAAAGAGCGTGGAATGGTTGAAGTATGAATTCATCGACCAGACTCCCAATTCGTCTGTCGTAGCAATGAGTTGGGAGAAGCGCATGATTCCCTTCACCATCTCCGTGGAGCGTGAGAAGCTTCAGATCGAGGCGTTTAAGAATGATTTCCGAACGACGCGACCCTACTACGACTACATCGCTGCGGCCAGTTGGTGCCTCAACAACGACTACGCTTTAGAACAAGCGCTCGCATGGATTGATCGCGGTACGTATTTCCGCATCATGGGTGAAAAGAACTTTCGAACCCTGAGCACGCGCGCGGCCGTATTGACAGCTTTGAATCGAAAGGATGAAGCCAAAAAGACGATGGAAGAGGCACTGCCGATGGGCACTGTGATCGATGTGCACTTTTACGGTCGGCAACTCCTCAGCCAGAAAGATGTGGACGAAGCCTTTAAAGTCTTCAAGTCTAACTATGACCGGTCTCCCAAGGAGTTCACGACCAACATCGGGATGGCCCGTGGCTGGTCGGCAAAAGGCGATTTGAAAAAGGCGGCTGTGTTCTTGAAGGCAGCCTTGCCGCTGGCCCCTGACGACGGCGCGAAGCGAAATTGTGAGGCGCTTCTCACCAAAGCTGGGGAAGGAAAAGACATCAACCAGTAGACCCTGCGCGCGGAGATTGACGGTTTGACAAATAAAGTGTCAAAACGCAGTCCTGACCATCCGGATTTCTCCGCGCGTTTTGTTTATTTTAGTCCGAGTCCGAATTGACTATGTGGCCCCTTTTCCTATCCATCCTTTTCCTCTGGCAATCTGATGTTCCATTCCGTTCAAAAGAGGATTACCAAGTGGAATTGAAATACGAGTTTCGGCAACGTCCTGCCAAAGATGCCAACACGGTTACCCTTGATCCGAATGGAGTTCAGGATCGGAAGCAGCCCGGACCACTACCGTATTTGGTCGTGCACATCAAAATTCTTAACCGCAAGGCGGAAGAGGTGCGCTTTAAATGCGAGAATAATTTCGGTTCGGCAATCTTCAACAAGAAAGCGGACAAGACACTCGACTTCGATATTGATATGGGTTACGTCGATGATCTTAAAGATCGTGTCAACGCATACGGATATACAGTCTACGCAGTGAACGACGCGAGGCAACTCCTGAATAAGATCGAGCTGATCGTACAGGACGACGGCTCGTTCATGGTCAACGGCGACCGACGAGGTAAATTCTAATTCGCTGAATTCTATAGGTTAAATAGGCTGTTAATGACTCGTTAACGCCATCAAAATACCATCTGCCATTTTGTGATTTAGTCGTTAATTGCGCGCATGCAGAGAATTGTTTGGCTATTGCTCGTTGTCCCGCTCGTTACTTTTTCACAACGACAGCCGGGTGCCTCCGAAATCAGGCAAGGAATCAAGAAGCTCAATTACTTGGGTTCGGTGTTGTATGTCGCGGCGCATCCGGACGATGAGAACACACGAGTGATTGCATACATGGCCAACGAGCGTTTAGCGACGACGGCATACCTCTCGATGACGCGTGGTGATGGCGGCCAGAACTTGATCGGGTCTGAAATACGCGATCTCTTGGGATTGATCCGAACGCAAGAACTTCTTGCGGCGCGAAGAATCGATGGAGGACAACAGTTCTTCACTCGGGCCAACGACTTTGGGTTCAGCAAGAATGTGACGGAGGCGTTCGAAATTTGGAATAAACAGGAAATACTTTCGGATGTGGTGAGGGTGTATCGACAGTTTCAACCCGACGTCATCCTTACGAGATTTCCTCCCGACGAACGAGCCGGTCACGGACATCACACAGGTTCTGCGGTGCTTGCCCAGGAGGCGTTCGACTTGGCAGGAACGACGACTGCATTTGCCGACCAATTGAAGACGCTTGCGCCTTGGCAGCCAAAGCGTTTGTTTACCAATACTGGACGCTGGTGGAATCAAACTATAAATGAGAAAACACCTGGTATCATCACCATGAATGTGGGCGCTTACAACCCACTGTTGGGTGAAAGTTACTCCGAGATGGCAGCAGCGAGCCGTACGCAACACAAGAGCCAAGGCTTTGGATCACAAGGCAGGCGCGGAGATGCACCTGAATTCTTCGAGTTCGTGAAGGGCGAACCTGCGAAGGCCGATGTGCTCGACGGTGTGAACACCACTTGGACGCGCGTGAAGGGTGGAGAAAAAATACAACCGCTAGTCGATCGAGCGCTCGCTACATTCGTGGACGAACGTCCATACGAGACGATCCCGCAACTCTTGCTGATTCGTAAGGAAATCATGGCACTCGAGCCTGGGATTTGGCGGACGCGCAAACTCGAAGAGACGGAGCATTTAATAGCAGCTTGTGCCGGTCTCTACACCGAAGTGACGGCAAGTGAATTTCACGTTGCGCCAGGAGAAGATGTAAAACTTCAATTTGAAGTGGTGAATCGCTCCAAAGCGGATATCCGCCTAAAGTCGGTGCGCAGTTCGATTCTTTCGTATGATACGATGCCAAACTTGGTTGCGGGCCCCAACCAACTCATTTCGTTTAAGTCGCAGCGCGCGCTTGATGCTAAGGCGAATTATTCAGGTCCTTACTGGCTCAAGGAAGACCATACCCAAGGCCTTTTTACTGTTCCGAACGTCGACCAAATTGGGCAACCAGATAGCAAGCCGGCAGTTCAATTCGATTTCGTATACACCATTGATGGACAGGATATCACCTACACGGTGCCACTGGTGTACAAACGTACCGACCCGGTTCGGGGAGAACTAACTCGTCCATTTGAAATTGTTCCAGCGGTTGCTGTGTCGTTAACGCAACCTGTTTTCGTATTCAACGATCAATCTCCACGAACGATTACGGTAACCGTTCGTTCATCCTCGAGTAAGAAAATGACGGGTTCGCTTTCGCTGAAGCTCCCGGAAGGTTGGACGATGCAACCCACGCAGCAGCCTTTCACGCTCAACAAACGGGGAGAAGAGCAGGTCATTACTTTCCAGGTAACGCCAACGAAGCAACAGATCACGTCAACGCTTGGTGCTGTTGCCTTCGTCGATGGAAAAGCTTACGACCATTCCATCCAAACCGTCGAATATGATCATATTCCTGTTCAAACTCTAGTGGTTGCTGCCCGGGCCAAGGCAGTGCGAATCGATGTGGCGAAGGCAGGCTCGGTGGTGGCGTACATCCGCGGTGCAGGAGATGAAATTCCAACTGCACTTCGAAACCTCGGCTATGAAGTCTGGGAGATGAAGAACGAAGAAGTCACCGCAGCCAATTTAACCAAGGTGGACGCCGTCGTGTTGGGTGTACGAGCACTTAACACCAACGATCGAATCCGGTACTTCATGCCTCAACTCCTTAAGTTCGTGGAAGCAGGGGGGACGCTCGTTGTTCAGTACAACACAAACTTTGAGATGGCGCTCGATGCAGATAAGTTTTCACCGTATCCACTCACGATTTCACGCGACCGGGTGACGGAAGAAAACAGTGAAGTGAAGGTGCTCGCGCCTTCGAGCTTGGCGCTGAATTATCCGAATAAAATAACTCCTGAAGACTTTGACGGGTGGGTTCAAGAGCGGGGACTGTACTACCCAAATAAATGGGACAGTCATTTCGAAGCAATTCTTTCTTCCCACGACAAAGGAGAGGAGCCAAAAGACGGTGGTCTGCTGGTGGCACCTTTCGGGAAGGGATATTATGTCTACACAGGTCTTTCATTTTTCAGAGAGTTACCGGAAGGTGTTCCTGGCGCATATAAGTTGTTTGCCAACTTAGTGTCGATGGGACGTAAGCCAGTTCCTCAAAAGCAAAAGATAAAAACAGCCAAATGAGTCAGACTACATCGCAAGCAGAAGAGGAGCGCCCCCCAGTCTTTTCCAAGTGGCGCGGTTGGTACTGGCTCGTGATGGGCACACTCGCCGTCCAAATCGTCCTTTACGCTTGGATAACTTATAGCTATCGATGAACCTGATCGACTGGATTGTTTTATTCGGGGTGCTCGGGCTCATCGTCGTGTATGGTGTGATGAAAACACGCCACACATCGAGCATGGAGGCGTACCTAGTTGGAAGCCGAAGCATGCCTTGGTGGACGGTTTGTCTCTCGATCATGGCTACCCAAGCGAGCGCCGTTACATTTCTGTCCACGCCGGGTCAAGCTTTCGCCGACGGGATGAGGTTTCTGCAATTCTATTTCGGGTTGCCGCTTGCCATGGTCATCCTGAGTATCACGGCAGTGCCTTTGTATCGGAAGTTGAAAGTCTATACTGCCTACGAGTACCTTGAATCACGTTTCGACGTGCGGGTGCGATCTCTTGCTGCGTTTTTCTTCCTAGTCCTGCGTGGACTGTCGGTCGGGATCACCGTGTTCGCCCCGTCGCTCATCTTGTCGACCATCTTAGGTTGGAAACTAGAGTGGACCACACTCATGATCGGATGCATGGTGATGATCTATACCATTACCGGTGGTTCAAAGGCGGTAAGTCTCACGCAGCGATACCAATTAACAATCATCATGGGCGGGATGATCGTGGCGGGAGCAATTGCTTTCGCCCAAACACCGGAACTGTCCTTCGGCGAGACGTTTTCTTACGCCGGTGCTGTGGGAAAACTCAATCTCGTCAACTTCAACTTCGATTTGCAAGATCGCTATAACATCTGGTCCGGGCTGATTGGTGGGTTGTTCCTGTTCCTTTCTTATTTCGGCGCCGACCAGTCGCAAGTAGGGCGGTACTTGGCTGCAAGCTCGATTACCGAGAGCCGGTTGGGACTCATCTTCAACGGATTGTTGAAGATTCCCATGCAGTTTATCATCCTTTACATTGGCATCCTGGTCTTTGTATTTTATGAATTCAACGCACCTCCCGTGGTGCACAACAAAGCCCTGCTCGACCGCGCCATGACAACGGAACATGCTGCGACCATTTCAGCATTGGAGTCAGAATACAATGGACTATTTGATGAAAAGCGAAACCACTCTGTAGAGCTCACGGCGGCGATTCGTGCGTCGGATGAAGCCAAGATCGAGCAGGAGTCTGACCAAATTCGTTCGCTTGCCCAACGGCAAGGCGACATCAAGAAAAAAGTGAACGAGGAGATTTTTGCGGCCACACAAGATAAGCGCAACGACACAGACTACGTGTTTATCAATTTCGTGATGTCGAAGTTGCCGCATGGACTCGTAGGGCTGTTGCTTGCGGTCGTTTTTTCGGCGGCCATGTCGTCTACCGCGTCTGAGTTGACAGCGCTGACCTCCACCACCACCGTTGACATTTACCGCAGATCGTTCGTGAAGAATGCAAGCGACGAACATTATGTGTTGATGTCAAAATGGTTTACTGCGGGTTGGGCCGTCTTCGCGATGGGCTTTGCACTCGTCGCTTCACAAGCCGAGAACCTCATTCAACTGGTGAACATCGTGGGTTCCCTTTTTTATGGAACTTTGCTCGGGATTTTCCTGAGTGCCTTCTATATCCGGTTTGTTCAGTCAAAGGCGATATTTTTCGCGGCGCTAATCGGTGAGGGAATCATCTTATCGCTGTGGAAATTCACGAACGTGGCATTCCTCCTTTACAACGTGGTAGGATGCCTCTCGGTGATTGCCTTTGCGGTAGTGATCCAGTGGTTCATCGACCTCGGCCGGAAAGAGGCATAAAAAAAGGCCGCTCGATGAGAGCAGCCTTTTCGTGTTGATCAGCGTACCAATTACTTCAGAGACTTGATCAAGTCTTCATTTTGTTTGATGTAGCCGAAGTCGCTAGGAGCCTTCTTCGCCAATTCGAGTGACTTTTGAGCTGTAGCAATTGCGCCGGCCTTATCGCCAGCTGCCTTTTGGATTTGAGCTTTCAGGTTGATGTTCCAGAACGCTTCTGGGTTTCCTGCAATACCCAAGTCGATCCATTCCAACGCCTTCTTCAAGTCGCGATGTGTCTCAAAGTAGTAGCGAGCAGCTGACACATACACGTTGGGGTTTACCTTCGTGTTCGCTTCAATTGCCTTCATCACTTTGCTGTCGAAGTCGGTCTTAACCGCGAACTTTACTGAAGTGTTTTCCCATGCAAGTTGAATCTTAGCCGTCGTGTTGTCATCGGTTAAGTCAGTTACGTTGATGGTGAACATTTCAATTTTCTCAGCGAGTTTTTCTGACTTCACAGTAAAACGAGCAGCGTCGTTTTCTTGCTTGTAGTCGGTTGTGTTACCACCGAGTGCTACATCCTTGTACAGGATCACAGTCCATTCGGAAGCACCGGGAATCGTGAGTAGGAGGTAGTCGCCTTTCGCAACTTTCTTGCCTTCTACTTCCACGTCGTCGCCAAACGAAATCACGGTACCTTGGTTCGCGCCTGTTCTCCAGATCGTGCCAAATGGCGTGAGGAAATCGACGCCGGTGCCGAAGATCTTGCGACCCTTGATCCGTGGACGCGAGTACGAAATCTTCACGTCTGTCAGACCAATGCGCGTCGATAGAGTGGCACCTGGGCTGGCGGCCGGCGTTTCAATCTGCGCGTAGGCGCCGATGTTTACGGCCATGAAAAGGGCGATAATAATTTTCTTCATGAGGATTAGCTTGTTTTAACTTGGGCCGAAATTAATGGAATTCTTGTCGATGTCGACGGCTACCCACTGTATCGTTTTTGTTTAACAACCCCTTAACATCCGTGAAACTCGATGAATCCTTCTATCTAAGGGCGGACGTCACCCTCATCGCCAAAGAATTAATCGGTAAGGTGCTCGTGACGAAGGTGGGCAAACAGCTAAAGTCCGGGATCATTGTGGAAACAGAAGCCTATTCGCACACCGAGAAAGGTTGCCACGCATACATGAACAAGAGGACTCCCCGAAATGAAGTCATGTTTAATCCGGGTGGTTACGCCTATGTCTACTTATGCTATGGGATTCATCACCTTTTCAATGTGGTGACGGGCGCCGAAGGTGTCGGCGATGCCGTGCTGATTAGGGCATTGGAGCCTTTGCATGGAACGGCGGCGATGATGAAGAACGTCGGGATCAATTCGATCAAGCGGATCACGTCGGGGCCGGGCAAATTAACCAAAGCCCTCGGCATAGATCGAAAATTCAATGGCGAGCATTTGACTGGCTCGAAAGTTTGGATTGAAGAAATATCTAGTCAAGTTGTTCATAATCAAATAGTTGCATCCAAACGGATTGGCATCGATTATGCAGGATTAGACGCCTTGTTGCCCTGGCGTTTTTCCTTGGCGGGAAGCCCTTGGGTGAGCCGGTAGTTGAGGTTATTTTTGTCGAATGCGCGGATTTATTTTTTTGATTGTTTTTGCCCTCGTGCCGGCCTTCGCATGGTCACAAGATGATCCCACTTCTATTTCGGTTCTCAACACACCTCTCGACGAGCAATGTCCTGTCCTTTCGCCTGATGGGAAGCTGTTGGCTTTCACGGTGGCCGATCATCCTCAAAACATCGGTGGCAACCATGACCTGGGCGACATCTGGTTTTCAGAAAAGACCGAGACTGGCTGGGGCACTCCATATCATGGTGGTAAGTTGATCAATAACGGACTCCACAACACGGTCGCGGGATTCTCTCCCGATGGACAACAACTTTATTTGATGGGTCACTACGAACAAAACGGCAAGCCTGTCACATCGCAAGGACTTGCGGTGAGTGTGCGCACCGAGAAAGGGTGGACGGCCCCGGTAAACATCAAGATCCCGTACTTCAAGAACAAGACTCCTTATAATAGCGGGGCGCTCTCGGCCGATGGTTCGGTGTTGGTATATTCCGCCGAAGGTTATACGACGTTTGGATTGGAGGATGTCTATATCACATGGAAGAGCGAAGGCACCTGGCACGAGCCTGTTCCTCTCAATGGGTCGATTAACACCACTGGCCAAGACGTTAGCCCTTCTCTTAGCTTGGATGGCAAGCGCCTTTTCTTTGCTAGCAATGGACACGGAGGCGCCGGTAGCTTCGACATATTTTATTGTGAGCGCCTCGATGATAGTTGGACTAAATGGTCTGCACCTAAAAGTCTTGGACCTGAAGTGAACAGCACAGGTCGCGAGTTGTTCTACCGTGAAACACCGTCGGGGCGTTTTCTCACTTCCACGCTCAACAGCGATGGAATGGCGAATATTCGTTTCTTACCCAGTGAGGCCACAATGGAGCTTCCTGTCATGATCAATCCCACCGAGGAAATTAAAGTAGCGGCGGTTGATACAGTGAAGCGAATTGAAGAGGTCAAGTACGACCCAAATGCGGCGGATGCGCCCACTCGAATTTGGGGTAGAGTGATCAACGCCAAAACCAACGAAATGATTGCCAACGCCTCGATTCAGTTCCATGCGACAAAGACGTACACGGCGGTCAGCGGCCCCGATGGTTCGTTTGCCCTATCGATCATTGGAGTAGATGCGTACTCGGTCAAGGTTGAAGCCGTGGGATTCATCGGTGAGTTCGAGCGTCTTGATTTGAAGACGCAGGTGTTGAAAGAGCTCGAAATGAATTTCAAGTTGCTTCCCGTGGAGATTGGAACAACGATCAATTTGAAGAATGTGTTGTTCGAAAGAAGCAAGCCGGTGTTGCTCAACTCGTCATACGATGAATTGGACATGGTAGCCGATTTCATGAAGACCAATCCTAAAGTAGAGATTTTGCTTTCTGGTCATACAGACAACCAAGGTAGGCACGACGCGAATATGAAACTGTCGCGCGAAAGGGTAAACGTGGTGAAAGACTATTTGATCTCGAAAGGGATTTCAGCGAACCGCATTACGGGTAAGGGCTTTGGTGGTACGAAGCCGATTGCTGACAATGCTGCCGATGACACGCGTGCGCTCAACCGCCGGGTCGAGTTTACGATTGTGAAAGACTAGGAAAATACCTGCTTCGATAGGGCTTTGATCACGTCGTTCTTGTAGTTGCGACCAATCGGCACCTTGAATTTTCCAATTTCTACATCTGTGGCCGAATATGCGTCGATCTGATCGATGTTCACAATAAACGATCGGTGTATTCGAAGGAAATTGTGACGAGGTAGGCTTTCATCTAGGTAGCTGATTTTTTGCTGGGTGATGATTTCCTTGTCGGTGGTGCGCACCTTCACATAGTCCTTAATGCTTTCTATATATAGGATATCCGCGATCCGAGTTTTCACCATTTTCTTGTCCACTTTGAAATAGACAAAGCTTTCTTGCCCGGTTGCGACTGAAGTATTGACCTCTGGACGAGCCAGCACCTTACCGACGGATTTCAAGAACCGATCGAAGGGGATCGGTTTCAGGAGATAGTCGGCCACTTCCAATTCGAAACCGTCGATTGCATAGTCGCGGAATGCCGTGGTAATAATTACTTTGGGAGGATTTTTTAGGGTTTTCAAAAACTCGATGCCAGAAAGCTTTGGCATTTGGATGTCCAAGAAAATTAGGTCTACAGCATTTTGTTGAACGAAAGTGAAGGCAGCGATTGCGTTTCGAAATGAGCCCACGAGCTGCAACTCATCGACGCGAGCAACGTAGGTTTCAAGGATTTCGATCGCGAGGGGTTCGTCGTCTACAATAATGCACTTCATCGCTTTGTCGTTTACTGTTCGTTGATCGTCAAAATCACTAGAAAGGTTTCGTCGCCGCTCAATATCTTGAGTTCATGCCTATTGGGATAAATTAGAGCCAGTCTCCGGCGCGCATTAGCGATTCCGATGCCATCAGATTGCTGAATTCCGTGGGAGGCTACTTTGTTGTTTTCAATCTTGAACAGCATTCGATCGGGGAGGATTTCAATGTCGACTTTCACCCAAGATTGGTCTAGTTCTAGACTCGCACCATGCTTGAAACAGTTTTCGATAAACGGCAGTAGGATCAATGGGGCGATCGTGCGGCCGTGGGCGTTGCCGCGTACCATGATTTCGACCTCCAACTTATCTCCGTAGCGAAGGCGCTCGATGTCCACATAGTTGTTGATGAACTTGATTTCTTTTTCGAGGAGCACTTCCTCACCCCGACATTCGTAGAGCATGTAATTGATGAGTTCGGAAAGCTTGAGGACCATGGTTGGTGCGAGCTCCGATTTCTTCAAGGTGAGTGCGTACAAGTTGTTCAGGGTGTTGAACAAGAAGTGGGGATGAATTTGGGTTTTGAGGAACTTGAGTTCGGCTTCGAGTTTCTCTTGTTGGAGTATTTGTTGGGCTTCGCGGTTGGCGTACCAGAATTTCAGGAGTTTGATGGCCATTGCCATGAACATGGGCGGGTAAATGGCGGCAATCAATTTCGAGATCTTGGGGAAGTACATGAATGGATCTCGCAAAGCTTCTGGATAGTATATCGGATAGTCAAAGTTAAAGGCGATGTAACGTTGCACGAGGCCTCCTAGAAAAGACGCCACACCGAACCATACGAGGAACTGGAGATATTTCCCAGGTAGGAGGAAGGCGGGAAGGAGGAAGTACAGGACGAGGTACGTGAAGACTATTTTGACGGGCAGGTATATCGATTCCTCGTAGAATGTTTGTGAGTAGTTGTCGGCATAACTCCCGTATATCACTCCATAGAAAACAAGTTGGGCAACCCAGAACAGAACGTGCTGGGCGATTCGATTGCCGAAGATACTATTCATCATTTAGCACTTGATGCGTGCAGTAAAGATACGAGAGAAGCGCGCGGGACGGCGCCCTTACCTTACCGAATGCAGTTTCCGCCCGATCAACAGCAAGAACGGGTCATCATCTGTCTGTCGGGCTTGGTTAAAGTTTAACAACTGGCTAACAAAAATACCCCACTCGGGCTTCGACTCGAGTTCAAAGAGTGCGTATACCTTCTCCGAACATGAAGAAGGTTTGGAAGGTATTCGCAGCGGCAGCCCTTTGGGTGGTGTACCTTTACTGGTTGAACGACCTTTTTTAGGTTCAGAAGCTTGCGATGGCATCGTCGCCGCGCGTGTTGTCGGCTCCACCTTCCAGCGTACCATCTCCCCTTACTAAGATCGCGTCCACGCGCCCAATAGCCCTCCGGGATTTGAACACGTGACCCATCTTGACGAGCGCAAGACTATCGTCCTGGCTGAGCGCTTTGAACTCAGGTGTGATGATGTCGGGTTGCCATTGGCTATGGATGCGCTTGGCGTTCACTGCGTCTTGCATCCCCATGTTGAATTCTGTTACATTTAAAATCACCTGGAATACCGACGTGATGATGGTTGAGCCACCGGGAGATCCCAACACCATGAAGAGCTTTCCATTCTTCTCTACAATCGTCGGCGTCATGGCACTCAACATTCGCTTGTTCGGCTCGATCTTGTTGGCCTCACCGCCGAGTACGCCGAACATGTTGGGTACTCCAGGCTTCGAACTGAAGTCGTCCATTTCATTGTTCAAAAAGAATCCGGAGCCAGCCACGACCACGTAGGAGCCAAACCATCCGTTGATCGTTGTAGTTACTGACACTGCATTACCTTTCGGATCGACGATCGAGAAGTGAGTCGTTTCTTCGGACTCGTATCCCACAATCTTTCCGGGGGCAATCTCCGAGCTCGGCGTGGCTTTGTTCTCGTTGAAAGTCTTCATGCGCTCTGCATTGTACTCGGGTGCGATCATCTCTTGGATGGGTACTTTGTAGAATTCGGGATCACCCAAGAACTTCGAGCGATCGGCATACACACGCCGCTCGGCTTCCACCATGAGGTGTGCGGTCTTCGCCGAGTTGAATCCCCAGTCTTTCATTGGGTAGGGCTCAACGGATTCCAAGAGTTGGATCAGACACACGCCACCACTGGAAGAAGGCGGCATTGAAATCACATTATACTCTTTGTAAGGTGATTGGATCGGGGTGCGCCAACTTGATTTGTAATTTTTCAAATCTTCCATAGAGATCAAGCCCTTACCACGCTTCATCTCGGCGACGATGTCTTCGGCAGTTTTGCCTTCGTAGAATCCGGCTCTACCTTGGTCACGGATGCGTTCCAAGGTGTGACCTAAGTCGGTCCATCGGATGGTGTCGCCGGCTTTCCACAACGGGCGGTAAAGAAATTCGGGTTGAATGGTATTATGTTTCTCAAATGTTGGGCGGAAGTCGTTCATCCAGCCGGCCTCGCGTTGGGTGAGTGGGAAACCGTTCAACGCCAGATCGATCGCAGGTTGTACCAAGTCTTTCCAGGGAAGCGAACCATATTTTGCATGCGCTTCGACCATGCCGTCAACAGAACCAGGGACTCCAGATGCAAGGTGACCCGCGGTGCTTAAGTCGGGAACTACATTTCCTTTTTTGTCCAAGAACATGTTGGTGGTTGCCTTACCGGGTGCTTTTTCGCGATAGTCCAACGCAGCCACTTGCCCATCACTTGTGCGGACCATCATGAATCCGCCACCTCCGATGTTGCCTGCAGCAGGGAAAACGACCGCCAATGTGAACTGTACGGCGATGGCAGCATCGACTGCATTACCTCCATTTTTCATGATCTCGACTCCCACTTGGGAGGCGATGGGATGAGCCGATACCACCATACCATGGGCAGGTGGTGCAGCAGAGACCGAAGTTTGTTCTTCTTTTTTGGCAGGTGTACATGACAACAAAAAGACGATAACAACCAATAGTAGGGAAGGGGCGCGTTTCATGGAAAGGGCTTTGGAATATTTCACCTAAATGTATTATTTGACTCGAACTTAACCATGAGTCTAAGGAAGGAAAAAGCAGCAAGATTAAAACTCAGCGTACTCGACTACACCATCAAGTTGATTGGGAAGAAGTCGTTTGAGGACTTGTATGTCGAGGAAATCTGCGACAAAGTAAAGATTTCGAAGGTTACCCTGTTCAAGTATTTTCCTCAGAAGGAAGATATCCTCTTGTACTATTACCGGATTTGGTGCTTGCGCCGTGCCGTCGAGTTGCGGGAACGCCCACGCGAAGGGATGCAAGCGGTTTTTTATTTATTCGACAAGTTGAGCGAAGACTGCGAAAATCATCCGGGGATTATCTTGAGCTTGTTCGCTTACCTGGCCGACCTAAAGAGGACACCCAAGCCTTTTCCAGTGAAGGTAGAAGAGAAGAAGTTATTGTTTCCTCACGTGGCAGATATACAAAACATCGAGATACAGTCTGTCGAGCAGATGTTCGAGAAGTTTGCCTTGGAGGCGATCTTCAAAAAGGAAATTACAAAGACCACCTCTACGCGCGACATCTGCAACTTGTTCACCACGCTGTTTCACGGTTCGGCGGTAACCGGGCATATCAATCAACTATCGCCCTTAAAATATTTCTTCCGGAAGAATCTGGAATTGGTGTCGAAAGGCTTACAATGAAGCGTTAGTTTTTCATCTTCACTTTTTTCAAACCACCCCTTTCAGGCCATTGGAAGGTGAACTTCCAAACGTGTAGCCGCTTCCTGTCTTTGTGCGACTTGGGCCACGATTTATGATATCGGGGCTTGGCCACGGTAACTGTGTCGGAGGTGGACCCACAGGAAGTCGCGCCGATCAAGATCAGCACCAAGAGGGTCCAGGTCGAAAAAAATCGTTTCACCGATTCTAAGTTAGTAATTTGTTGCTCTGTAATTGCACCTTCTGTGAAACGTTCATTTCAGAACCTTATTGGGTCATTCGTACGAGCAATCTCAATGATTTTGTTCGTCGCGGTATCCGTTTCTGGCGCCACCCGGACCGGGACCGATCCGTTGCCACCCATCTCGCTCGAATATCAAGAAGACGGCATTTGGCAAAGCAGTAAGTTGAAGGTTGAAGCGCTGCCAGACAGCGTACTGCCCAACGGTGTGGCGAAGCGTTACAAGTTTACCAATCCTACCCGAGACACAGTTCGACTCGGCAACGTGGTACCCTGGCACCGCGACAAGGCGGAGGTCTACATTACTGGCCTTGGAGACCATCCGTTGTCTCGAGCACACTTGTTTCGAAAAGGACGGAAACCAGTTAACGTAATTGTGCCCGATAATGCCTGGGAACTCGGGTATGCTTCTATCGATGGGGCGTATGCACTTGCTCGGCGCTCAGTGCCATCTATTGTCAAAGGAAAAAGACAAAGGTTTCAAACCATATTATACCCCGGTGGGTCGGTGGAGTATCGAATATTCGTAGAATCGTTTGAAGGCGGTTGGCAAGCTGGGTTGAGACAAGCATTTCAGGTGAGGAAACTCTACGATGTGTCGGCGTTTGATTCGAGCATGTACCAACGCGAGGACCTCAAGTGGATCCGCGAAGCTTTTGTCATGCACCTGCTCATGGCATGGGATAAAGACTACTACGACGGGGAAATTAAGTTGCTTGACTTCATTCGGCGCGGCAAAGCACTCTATGGTGGCGACGACGTCGTGTGCATCTGGCCCACTTGGCCGACATTGGGTGTAGATCCCCGCAACCAATTCGACATGTACAGGGACTTACCTGGTGGGTGGGCAGGACTCCGAACGTTGGCCGACTCACTCCATCAACTGGGCACTAAGTTTTTCATCGCTTACAATCCTTGGGACGAGAGCACGCGATCAGAAGACCACCTTATCGGTTTGTCTGACTTGATTCGAGCAACCGGTGCCGACGGTGTCGTGCTCGACACGAAAGGTGAATCTAGTTTGGAACTTCAGCGTGCCGCAGACCAAGTGAAACAGGGTGTCATTATGTACAGCGAGGGGATGGCCATACCGCGCGACATGCCTGGAATCGTTTCAGGCCGTGTTCACAATGCATTGTACTATCCACCCTTGTTGAACTTGAACAAGCTGATTCAACCTGGATTTTCAACCTTCCGAGTTGCTGAAGTGTTCAAAGAAAGAATCCAACGCGAGTTTGCTGTTGCCTTCTTTAATGGTTACGGAACGGAAATCAACCAGTTTGCCCCGGGGCATCCGAGTTGGGAAGCGAATCAATATCGATACTTGGGGCGTACGAGCAGGATTCTGCGAGAGCACGCAGAACTTTTTAACGAAGGCGAACTTACGCCGCTCATCGAGACCTCGGGCGAGGATGTTTATGTGAACCAATGGGAACATCGTGGGAAGCGCCTGTGGACCGTATTGTCCATGAATCCTTCGGGGATCGATACGACGCTATTCAGTGTTGGTCGCGACGAGGGCAACTTCCATTACGTTGATGTTTGGCACCATGAAAGAACGACCGTTGATTCTAATGGGAAGGTTCGAGTTCGGGTCGACCCATTCGATAAACGTTATCTTGGAACAAACAATGAAGGAGAGGTTGCTTGTATCGTTAGGTTTCCAAGGCGATTGAAGTGTCGATTGGAGTGTCGATTGGAGGGTTGGACCCTTCACGTGGATGGGGCGGGCTCTGCGGAGGTACAGGTGTGGGCCGATCAACCTGCCTATGACCAGAAGGCAACAGTGATCAGTGCTGGTGAAGAGAGGTCACTTGATATTCAAAAGGCCTTCGGTCGATTCGAGGGAAAGTTGGTGGTTCAACTTCATGATGGCAAAGAATTGATAGATGAGGAAATAGTCTATCTAAAGCCTGGGACTCCACGACTCATTTCCGATCGGGCGCATACTCCGCTGGGAGGATCTACAAAAGGGATGAAGAAGATTCCATCGGGCAAATTCAAGTTCCACACCACACATGGTGACGAGTTCATCAACTATCCCGTCGACGGAGAGGATAGTACGTTCGTGATGAAAAGTTTTTGGATGGATGTGACGCCCGTGACCAATGCCCAGTATTGGGACTTCATCCAAGCTACTGGATACTTCCCGTCTGATACAGTCAATTATTTGAAACATTGGTTTAAAGGTGCGCCCAAAGAAGGTGAGGAGCAGTTTCCGGTCGTGTATATCTCTCTCGACGATGCGCGTGCGTACGCGAGCTGGGCTAAGAAACGGTTGCCCACGGAATTGGAATGGCAGTACGCGGCCCAAACGTCTACTGGCAACGAGTGGCCCTGGCGTCAGAGCAAACCTGTTTCCAGGGAAGAGCAGGAAGTAAATGAAACGCTGACGGTATCTTCAATCGTCGGCATCGATCCTGGTGTTTGTAATCTTGGAGATGGCAAGCTTTACCCGGTGGGTCGTTACCGCAAGGGTGTCAACCCGAACGGTCTTTTGGATTTGGTCGGGAGCGTGTGGCAACTTACAGCCGATGTCTATCAGAGTGGGAGTTACACGTACGCAATAATGAAGGGAGGCAGCTACTTCAAACCTTCATCAAGCTGGTGGTATGTGCAAGGTGGTCCCCGGGAACTTCATTATCGGCAATACCTCCTTCGAGTTTCGCCCGGTTTTGAGCGCAATTCGACGGTGGGTTTCCGGTGTTTAAAAGATTGATGACATTTCGACTCCGCCATTCAAAAAAACCTTGGAACTTTTTATTGATTTGACTTAACTTCCTCGATCACTTTCAAATTCTTGTTCATGAAAAATAGGAGAGACTTCTTAAAGACCACTACCGCTGCGCTGGCTGGTGCAGGGCTTGCTACCTCGATTCCACTTGAAATGCTTGCCGAAAGAAAGCGGCTTTTTTCGGCCAACGGGAAGATCAACGTAGCGGCTATTGGAATCAACGGGATGGGTTGGGCTGACTTTACTTCGTTGATGAAGCTACCTGAAGTCAATCCTGTCGCCATTTGTGACGTAGACGACAATGTGCTCAACTTTCGTAAGTATGAACTAGCGAAGTCCGGAATCAAAGTAGCCACGTATACCGACTACAGGAAACTGCTCGAGAACAAGGATATCGATGTGGTCGTGATCGGAACCCCGGATCACTGGCATTGTTTGCAAATGACTGACGCGTGCGCCGCGGGTAAAGATGTGTATGTCGAGAAGCCAGTGGGTAATTCGATCCAAGAGTGTAACGTGATGGTGGCCGCCCAACAGAAGTATAATCGGGCTGTTCAATGTGGTCAGTGGCAAAGAAGCGTTCCGCATTTTGTCGATGCTTTGAATTTTATTAAGTCAGGCAAACTGGGTAAGATTCGTACGGTAAAGGCGTGGGCTTACCAAGGATGGATGCGGAACATTGAAGTGAAACCAGATGGCCCCGTTCCGGATGGAGTAAACTATGATATGTGGTTGGGGCCTGCACAGAAGCGCCCTTTCAACCCGAACCGGTTTCATTTTAACTTTCGTTGGTATTGGGACTATGCGGGTGGGTTGATGACGGATTGGGGTGTGCATTTGATCGATTACGCACTTCTCGGAATGGACGCCAAGTTTCCGAAGTCTGTTGTATCGTTAGGTGGTAAATATGCCTATCCCGACGGTGCACACGAAACCCCCGACACGCTCGCCGCAGTATACGAATTCGACGGCTACAATATGATTTGGGAACATGCCCAGAGCATCAGCAATGGGAACTATGGTAAGGACCATGGCATGAGCTACATTGGAAACAATGGAACACTCGTGCTTACCAGGGGCGGTTGGGAAGTAATTCCGGACGAAAAGAGAATGGAAGCAGTCGCATGGCAACCCAATAAGGGTTCTGGCCTCGACTTTCATACCAAGAACTTTATTGAAGTAGTCAAGTCGCGGAAGTTCGCCGACCTCACCTGCCCAATTCAAGCCGGGGCTCATGTGGCCGTCGTGTGCCAAATGGGTAACATTAGTTATAAAACCGGTTCTAAAGTGAGTTGGGACGAAAAAGCGTCCAAGTTCAATGAGTCTGCCGCGAATGGCTTTCTTGCTGCCAAGTACAACAATGGTTACAGTATGCCGAAGGTGTAGTAATCGTTTCCGACCTGTTTTTTTTGAGACACGGTTACGTTAACGAAATACTTGTAGCGCGGCCGGGTGAAAACGACGATCTTAGAATCACACTGGTATTTATGGGAAGGCGCGCACTAACGATTGGCGTTTGCATTTTGCTTAGCATACAAGGCTGGGCAACATCGATACTTGTGCCCATGGACGATGCCCAATCGAACCATCTCAAGGCCTACGGCCTGGCGTTCCACGTGCTCAAGAAAGACAAGACCGTTGATTGGTTGCTGAACTTCCGTGGCGGTAGTTTTCTGTTCGACTATTCGGAAGACGTGAAGAATGAATGCGCAGTGCGCGGAATCACTTTTGAGATACTAGGTGCCGACAAAGTGAACGCGATCCTCATGGAGTTGGCCCATCCAGAGGTGAACATGAACATTGTGAAGTTGGAACGTGCGCCGCGGGTCGCGGTCTATTCCCCTAAAAACGACCTTATCCAAGACGAGACGGACGCAGTCATTTTAGTTCTCGACTATGCTGAGATCCCATATCAAATCATTTACGATCAGGAGATTCTTGAAGGTGAGTTGGCAAAGTTCGACTGGGTGCATCTACATCATGAAGATTTCACCGGACAGGTAGGTCGATTCTCTTGGCGACAGTCCAATATCATTGAGGGCAAAGTGCAGGAGGCGACAGCCCATCAACTGGGCTATTCAAAGGTGTCGGCCATGAAACTCGACGTGGCAAAGAAGATCAAAGCGTTCTGCGCTGGGGGTGGTTATCTTTTTGCCATGTGTTCAGGAGCAGAGACGTTCGATATTGCGCTTGCTGCCGAAGGAATCGATATCGTGGACATGAGCTACGATGGTGACGATGCGGACCCCTCTGCACAGGATAAGCTAGACTTTGCAAAATCTTTTGCGTTCGAAAATTTCACACTTGAAGTTGGCGAGGCCCGCCGATTTTCTGACATCAATGTGAATGGAAGGACGAATTTCTACGAACAAAGCAGCGACTACTTTGTGTTGTTCAACTACTCGGCTAAATGGGATATTGTGCCTACAATGTTGAATCAAAACCACACGAATGTAATTCGGGAGTTCTTTGGTCAAACGACCGCTTTCAACAAGTTTCTCGTCAAGCCGTCGGTGACAATCTTGGGTGAAAATCGGAATGCGAGTAACGTTCGATACATCTACGGAGAAAACGGGCTAGGCCATTGGACCTTCTATAGCGGCCATGACCCGGAAGGTGTACCGGGCGGTCGTGGACGTGACAGACCCACCGATTTAAACCTGTTTCCGCACTCGCCTGGGTACAGACTGATTTTGAACAACGTCTTGTTCCCATCGGCGCGTAAGAAGAAACAAAAGACGTAAGGGATTCTCCCTGTCTTGGTTATCTTTCCAAGATGAAACGTTTATTACTGCTTTCGCTTTTTCTGTTCATGTTCGGATGTGGTCGCCCTGTCGAAGCCCCGGCTCCGCTGCTACCTGTTCCGACCGAAGCCCAACTGCAGTGGCATGACATGCGCATGAACGCGTTCATCCATTTTACGATCAATACGTTTACGGATCGTGAGTGGGGGCAAGGTAGTGAGTCGCCGAAGGAGTTTAATCCTACCGATCTCGACGTGGATCAATGGGTTCGCGTATTGGCGGAAACAGGGTTCAAAGGAGTCATTCTGACGTGCAAACACCACGATGGGTTTTGCCTGTGGCCAAGCCAATACACGCAACACACGGTCGCAGCTAGTCCATTGCTCGGGGGTAAGGCAGACATCGTGAGGATGGTATCCGATGCATGTAAAAAGTATAATCTGAAGTTCGGCGTGTACCTCTCGCCGTGGGATCGGAACCACCGAGACTACGGTAAACCTGAATACGTCGATTATTATCGGAAGCAGTTGGATGAATTGTTCAATGCGTACGGGCCTATTTTTGAAATGTGGTTCGATGGAGCCAATGGCGGCGATGGCTACTACGGCGGTGCCAATGAGGTGCGGAAGATAAACGGTGCCACCTATTACGATTGGCCGACGACCTTAGACCAAGTACGGAAACACAATCCAGGTGTGATTTTCTTTAGCGACGCTGGCCCGGGCGTGCGGTGGGTCGGCAATGAAAAAGGAATCGCGGGCGAAACAAACTGGAACACGATAAGTGTAGATACCCTGTATGCTGGAAAGGCGGGTATCGAAAAGCTCTTGAATACTGGAGATCCTGCGGGCATGAATTGGGTTCCGGCGGAAACAGATGTTTCGATTAGGCCGGGTTGGTTTTACCATTCAAAGGAGGACTCTTTGGTAAAGACCCCAGCACAGTTATTTGATATCTACCTCACGTCGGTTGGAAGAGGGTCGCTCTTGCTCTTAAACGTGCCACCCGATCGCCGCGGCAGGTTGCATGAGCGCGACGTCGAATCGCTGAAAGGTTTTCGTGCGATGCTCGATGAAGCATTTGCAACCAACTTAGCCCGAGGAGCCAAAGCGTCGGCCACGAATGTGCGAGGCGGTGCTGACGCATATTCGGCAAACTTGGTCGCGGACCAAGATGCCAACACCTATTGGGCAAGCGATGATGGGGTGACCAACGCTACGGTCGAACTCGAATTCAGTTCTGCTCACGTGAAGTACATCGTGTTAAAGGAATACATCCGACTAGGGCAGCGCGTCAAAGCGTTTACTATCCAATCGCGGGAAAATGGTGAGTGGAAAGACATCGCCACAGGAACGACGATAGGCCACGAACGCATCTTGCGTGTGGATACTCAAACCGACGGGCTCAGGCTTGTGATTCAAGATGCGAGAGCTTGTCCTTTGATTTCAGCTTTCGAGGCGTATTGAAATTGGTTGTCAAGTCTAAAATTGAATGACCAATACCCAATACCACAACATGTCGTTAAGCTAAGTTCCATTGATTTGGTATTTTACCAATGGTTCTTGAGCATTTCCAAAACGAGAAGGAATACAAAAGAACCAATTATCAATTTCATAATGTACAACTGGTGGGAACTTGCGACAGGACCCAAGGCTACGGAGTTCAATGACCTAATGCGTCAAGGCTACGGCGAGTAAGCTCTCCTACGCCAGAGGCTACGGCGAAAAAAATTGGATATTTTGATATAGGTTTTGGGTATTTTCTGGCCACGGATGGAATACAAAAGAACCAATTATCAATTTAAAAATATTCAACTGGGGGAGCGACAACACCACGACCAACCAAAAATCTTATTGTTAACCGCAGATAGTTGCGTTCGCGCTTAACTTAACGACATGAAATGACCAATACCCAATCCAAGTTGTTAAGTTAAGGTCACAGTAACTGCGAGAGCCCCTGACCACCTTCGCCTAAGGGCTACGGCGAACAACGAAAGGGGCGAGATATCCTTCTTTACCTCTCTTAACTTAATGATATGAAATGAACAATACCCAATACCCAATACCCAATACCCAATACCCAATCAATGTCGTTTAGTTAAGGTGATCGGAGGTAATTTTGGATGAATGTTTATCTTTAGGATTATAGGGGCTATGCGAATCGAGCAGGTCTCTATTGGGAGAAAATTCGGGAAAAATATCTTGATGACGTAACCAAAACCAT
>JBGAGB010000048.1:0-27715 GCA_044226945.1 Cyclobacteriaceae bacterium
TTCACCGCGACTACCCGGACGTGAAAGTTATTCGCAACGACGTGAACAAGGGATTTTCGCCCACTATTAACAATGGGATTCGACAAGCCACCTACGACTTGGTCTTCTTGTTGAATAGCGACGTGAAGTTGGAGCCGGACTACTTTACCTACTTGCTCCCATATTTTGAAAAGAGCGACACTTTTGGTGTCATGGGCCAGATTGTCAACTGGGAAGACAATAGGATTCAAGACGGCGCAAAACTACCCACCTTTCAAGGTGCGAAGATTAAGACCTTCAAGAACTTTTTGCCATCAGAAACTCCGGTCGAGGGAGGGTTGTTCACCATGTACCTCTCCGGTGCCGAAGCCCTCGTCAGTCGAGAGAAACTCTTGATGCTTGGAGGCTTCGATGAAATTTTTGCACCGTTTTATATCGAAGATTACGAACTATCGTTGCGCGCATGGCGCCTAGGTTGGAAGTGCTACTACGACCATCGAGCCGTGTGTCGTCACAAGACATCTTCTAGTATTAAGTCTAAGAGTAGGAAGCAATTTATCCAGACGATTTACTATCGAAACAAAATGTTCCTTCATGCCATCCACTTGAATGCGTGGCAAATGTGGATTTACTTTCCCCAGATTTTTTTCGAGAGTTTGGTTCGCGTCTTATCCTTCCGGTTTCACTATGTAAAGTCAATCTATCTTTTCTTTCAAGGAAGGGAAAAGTGTCGCGCATCGAAGAAACGCTTTAAAGAGCTCTCTCAGAAAATTGGTACCAACCTGCCGTTAGGTCAAGTGGCGCAGAAAATCAAAATGAGTTTGAATAGAACCGAGATCTGGAGGTTCTAAAGGTTCTCATACCGCCGTCGGACAAAATCGACAACGCCTAAGAACATAGCACTCAGGTGCGACAACTTGTTTTTTTCTAGAAAGATCGAGCGAGCACCTTGCTTCGATAACTCGGTGACGCCAAACCAAAAAAACGACGGGTCAAAGAAAGCATATTTGAACATCGTGTGAAGGAGATTGCGTGTAAAGTAATAACTCCGCCACGAAGGTCGTGACACAAACTTTACCTGAATGCCGAGGAATGAGGTCCGCACCAAATTCCCCATTTCGTGTTGCAGGGTGCAGTGATTTGCCCTTACGATTCGATAGCCGGTTTTTCGCAAGCGCAAGCAGTACTCATTGTCAACCGAGTCGATGAATAACTTTTCTTCAAACATACCTGTCCTCGATCCCGCCTCCACTCGAAGCAACGCGCCCGAGGTGATGCCAAACCTCACAATTTCAATCCGATCGACTGCTTCTTTATCTGGGTTCACGGCAGGGACGACCATCCCCACTTCGAGGCCGCTGCCTTTTGCTACTTCTAAGAGATCGTGAAGATGACGCTCAGGAAAAGTGCTGTCTTGATCTAATGTGAGCAACCAGTCAAAGTTTTCGGACATCGCACGACGGAGGCCCTTATTCAATGCGTATGCTACTCCCTCATTTCTGGTGGAAGCTAGGTACTCAACGCGTGGGTCAGCTTGAAAAGCCTCGACAAGGCCGCGGGTGGGAGGTTCGGAATTGTCGACTACCAACACCTTGTCGACAGCTTCAAGGATTGAATTGACAAACTGGACGACATTCCGTTCGGGGAAATACAAAACGACGACGGCCAGTACTTTCAAAGACTTGGGGTTCGAGATGCCTAATTTAATTGGGGCGCCCGCAACGTCCAACTTTGTGCACTTTTGTTAAGTTTGACCCACCCAATGGCCCGAATAAATTTCATCCTCCCATTTCTTCCAACGAAGCCTGTTGGAGGCGCAAAGAACATGTTTCAATTTGCCAATAGGCTTCAGGCAAAGGGTCACGATGTGGCGATTTACTATGCCATTCGCCGTCCTTTCAAGAAACAACGCACGCCGGTGTGGTTGCGTTTATTGGTGACTCGTTGGCGCTTGCGGCGTGTCGCGTGGTTTCGCTTGAACGAGAGCATTCAACAATACATCGTTCCCGAGATCAGCGATCGCTTTGTGCGCGACGCCGACGCCTCGATGTGCACGTGGTGGCAGATGGCGTATGCGGTGTCGAAACTCTCAGCATCAAAAGGAAATAGGTGCAACTTCATTCAGGACTATGAACTTTGGACCGGTCAACAAGACAAAGTGCATGAATCGTATGCGCTACCGATCCGACATCTTGTGATCGCGAAATATTTGCAAGACTTAGTCGAGCAACAATCCGGCGTGCGACCGCCTCTAGTTAATACGCCCATCGACACCCAGACTTTTCGTTTGGTAGAAAGGCCCGAGCAACGCTCGCCCGCATCCGTCATCATGATGTACTCGGAGGAGCCTCGCAAGGGAAGTGCCTTCGGGGTACAAGCGCTCGAACTTGTGAAGAGTCAAATCCCCGAACTACAGGTGACGCTGTTCAGCGTGTATCCGCGACCCGAGGGTATTCCTTCGTGGATGAATTTTGTGACGCGACCCCAGAATCTTCCTGAGCTTTACAATCGACATGCGGTGTTTGTGTCTCCAAGTTTGGGCGAAGGGTGGGGCCTTCCACCCGCTGAATCGATGGCCTGTGGTTGCGCGGTGGTGTGTACCGATATTGGCGGGCATCGAGACTACGCGATTGACGGCGAGACCGCGCTGTTGGTAGAGTCGCAACAACCTGAAAAGATGGCAGGATTGATCGTTCGCATGATCCGGGATTCGGACCTCCGGTTGCGGTTATCGGCCCGTGGACAACAACTCATCACGAGGGAGTTTACTTGGGAAACTGCCGTTGCGAAGCTGGAAGAAAACCTCCTGAATCCACCCCGTTCGTAGCCTCGCGCACCCCACCTTTATTGCGAAAATTGTGGTATTTTTGTCGCCCAATGGCTGAAGAAACGCAGGAACTACCGCAAACTCACTATTCCGAAAAGGAAAAGCAGGAGATCTTCAACGGCGAGTTTATGCCTCATATTCACTCGATGTACAACTTCGGGTACCGCCTCACGCTCGATGCGGATGATGCAAAAGACCTCGTTCAGGATACCTACCTGAAGGCCTACCGCTTTATAGATTCATTCCAAAAAGGAACTAATGCGAAGGCGTGGCTGTTCCGCATTTTGAAAAACAGCTTCATCAACGACTATCGGAAGAAGAGTAAGGAACCAAACAAGGTAGATTACCAAGAGGTTGAAACTTACTATAATTCAGAAGACGTAGATCGGCAGATTACCCCCGACTTGCGGGTGGAATCGCTGAAGGACATGATCGGCGATGAGATTTCCAACGCATTGAATGCATTGGACGTGGACTTTAGAACGGTGATCATCCTTTGCGACTTGGAAGGCTTTAAATATGAGGAGATGGCAAAAATATTGGACATTCCAATTGGCACAGTGAGAAGTCGCTTACATCGGGCGCGCCAGCTCCTTAAAGAAAAACTGAGCACATACGCCAAGTCGATGGGTTATAAAAATACCAGTTTATGAATCCGAGCCAGAATCCGTTCTTCGCTAACGGAAAGAAGTCCACGTGCAAGGAAATGCTCCAAGTCATCTTGGATGGTGAAGCAACTTCTGAACAGAAGGAATACTTCAAGAAACACATGGACGCATGCCTCCCGTGTTTCAAAGGTTACGAACTAGATATGGCCATCAAGCAGTTGGTGCAATCCAAGTGCTGTGGAGGCGATGCTCCTTCCGACCTCGTTGAACAAATCCGGACCAATATTTCCCAAAAGGCGTCCTGATGGCTGGGAAAGCGCTGATTTTTTCGGCTCCTTCCGGGTCGGGTAAAACAACCATCGTCAAACATCTCGTCGAAAACAATCCCTCTCTTGGATTTTCCATTTCGGCGTCCACACGCGATCGTCGTGGGCGCACCGAACAAGATGGAAAAGACTATTACTTCCTTACGCCCGAAGAGTTCAAAAAGAAAATCGATAACGACGAGTTCATCGAATGGGAAGAAGTTTATGCCGGTAACTTTTACGGCACGTTAAAATCGGAAATCGAGCGGATCTGGAAAGAAGGAAGAGATGTGATCTTCGACGTCGACGTGAAGGGAGGCATCAATTTGAAAAAGTACTTTGGCGACCGCGCGCTGTCCATCTTCGTGAAGGTGCCGTCGTTCGAGGTGTTGAAAGAGCGTCTGCAGAATCGCGGCACCGAAAGTGAAGAGAGCCTTTCTCGTCGTCTATTCAAAGCTAAGTTCGAGATGGCATTTGCCGACAAGTTCGATGTTGTTCTACTCAATGAAGATCTTTCCAAGTCGACAGCCGAAGCCCAACGGCTGTACGATACCTTTCGCGAAGGAGGGACTCCGAGTCTTTTTTCTTGAAACGCGCGAATAGCGTAAGCCCTTATCTTTACTTCTATGAATATCGGCTTGTTCTTCGGTTCGTTTAATCCAATTCATATTGGCCACCTGATATTGGCGAACAGCATGGTTGAAAATACCGACCTGAAGAAAGTCTGGTTCGTCGTATCACCCCAAAATCCGTTTAAACCCGCGAAGGGATTGCTGCACGAGTTCGACCGTTACGATATGGTTAAGGCAGCTGTTGCCGACAATTACAAGCTCGAAGTTTCGGATGTAGAATTCCATTTGCCACGCCCGAGTTATACAATCGACACACTCACCCACCTCAAAGAGCGCCATCCTGACAAGTCGTTCAAAGTGATTATCGGCGAAGACAATCTGGAAAACTTTGAGAAATGGAAGAATTTCAAGCAGATCTTAGACTTTTTTGGACTTTATGTCTATCCCCGGCCGTCGAACACGCCGCCAACTGCGTCTAGTGTAACAAATTCTGAAGTTAGGCGTCATCCGAACGTGAAAATGGTAAAAGCCCCGTTGCTCGACATCTCGGCGACCTACATTCGCCAATGCATCCAGGACAAGAAGTCGATTCGATACCTGGTGCCCGAAGCCGTTGAGCAGATGATCTACAACAAACAATTTTACCATTAGTGGGCGTTATATTTGAGGTTTGACTCGAAGTGAACTTCATTCAAAAGGCATGAGGATAAGTGTAGCAACTTGGTGGTTGATGTTGGCGCTTTGTGCGCCGCTGGTGTGCGTCGGTTTCCAAAAAGGTGGGATCAAGGGAATGATCCGCGCCGATGATGGCACCCCACTCGTCTATGCTACCATTTATGTGAAGCAAACCGAGACGGGAGTGGCCAGTGACCTCGAGGGTCGCTACGAAGTAACCCTGTCGCCAGGCACCTATGACGTCATCTTCCAATACCTTGGATATGAGTCGCAGGCACGGAAAATCGAAATCAAGGATTCTTTCATTACGATCGACATCTCGTTGAAGACACATGTAGTCGTGTTGCAGAACATTACCGTGAAAGCGGGAAAGGAGGACCCCGCCTACACGATCATGCGCAAAGCAATCGCGAAAGCAAAGTACCACACGCAGCAACTCGATGCCTACACAGCGCGCGTTTACATTAAGGGAAAAGGCCAACTTAAAGACTACCCCTGGTTGGCTAAAAAGGCGCTTGAAAAAGAGGGAATCACGAAGGATCGCGTATTTATTCAAGAATCAGTTAGTGACATCAAGTACACGCGGCCCAACAAGTTTGAAGAGAAAGTGATTGCCGTGTATACCACCGGTAAAAATGAATCGAAGCAGTCGCCCAACGCCTACGTGTTTGGAAGTTTCTACGAACCCGAAATAGCGGAAACCATCTCGCCGCTCTCACCAAAGTCATTTTCGTACTACCGATTTGAATACCAGGGAACGTTTAAGGACCGCGGATTCGACATCAGCAAGATCAAGGTGACGCCTCGCTCGCAAGGAGATAACGTTTTTGATGGGATAATTTACATCGTGGAGGATTGGTGGAGCATCCACAGTCTTGATTTCTATGTGACGAAGCTCGGCATCAAGATCAAGGTAAAACAGATCTATAATCCTATCGAAGATAAGGTGTGGCTTCCGGTGTCGCAGACATACAATGTGAATGGAACCATTTTCGGGTTTGAGTTTGAAGGCGACTACCTCGCGACGGTGAAGGACTATAAGAT
Source organism: Cyclobacteriaceae bacterium (assembly GCA_044226945.1). GTDB lineage: Bacteria > Bacteroidota > Bacteroidia > Cytophagales > Cyclobacteriaceae > ELB16-189. The sequence goes on from JBGAGB010000048.1 coordinate 6,011, forward strand.
CACACTGAACCCTGCTCTCCCACCAGACATGGTGATCGTGGACGAGAAAACTCAAAAAGAGGAAGCGAAGGAGATCAAGAAGCAACAAGAACAAAAGCAGACTGCCCGCCAAAGTCAGAAAACCACGAAGAAAAAAGAACTCGAACAGAGGCTTGCCGACGGCAAAGAAGTAACCGACAAGGAACTCCGTCAGCTCGTGAAGGAGTACGAAAAACAGGAGCAAAAAGAGTCCAAGGAACCAGATGTGCTCTCTGAGTCGACGTTTTCGGTGGACTCGCTCGCGTACAAGAAAGACTCCACATTCTGGGCCGAAACCCGGCCGATTCCCCTGACGAAGGACGAAGTTCGAGGCTACGAAAAAGAAGACAGTATTTCTGAGGTGAATAGAAAGCGCGAGGAAGGGGACACGCTTCGCAAAGCGAATAGTAAGAATAGGTCTGGATTTCAACCCTGGGATTTGCTGACGGGCGACTCCTACAAGGTCACAGGCACATCGAATTTTCGGATCCACACCCCATACGGCGGCTACAACACGGTAGAAGGATTCAACCTGATTTACAGGACAAGCTTGTACAAGCGCTGGGTGGTGAAGGACAGCGCCAATGGTAAGGCTACTTCGCGTAACTATCGGTTGGAGATAAGTCCAGTGCTTCGTTACGCTTTCGCCCGCGATAAACTTACAGGATTCTTGCGTGTTGATTTCCGTGCGAAGGACTATCGCATTTGGGCCGAAGGCGGACGGTATGTGTCGCAGTTCAATGCGAACGACCCGATCCATTCGTTCGTCAACACATTTACAACTTTGCTTTTAGGGAACAACTGGATGAAGCTTTACGAGCGAAATTTCGTGGACCTCAACTATCGACATCGTTTCAACGATAAATATACGCTTCGTTCCTATTGGACTTGGTCGGAACGTTGGGAACTCTTCAACAACTCGACGTATACATTTTTTAAGAGTGAAAAAGAAGATTTAACTCCGAACGCACCAGTCAACGTGGAACTTCCATCTGGAATTACTTTTCCGAAGAATCGTGCGTTCATTGGTTCGATTACGCTCGAGGCGCGACCCTGGCAGAAATATAGAATTCGAAATGGAGACCGGCAGCGCGTGAACAGCAGTACGCCGATATTCGGATTGGAGTATCGGAAGGGGTTCGACAATGTCTTTGGCAGCGATGTCCACTTTGACCAAATCGAGTTGAGCGTCCGCAAACAATTCAAGATCGGTATTCGCGGGACACTTGATCTCCTAGTCAAGGGCGGAGAATACATCAATAACGACAAGATGTATTTCATGGATTACAAACACTTCTTGGGTAACAGGACTTGGTTTGTGACCACCGATCCGATCGGTTCTTTCCGCTTGTTGGATTATTACCGGTATAGTACAGCCGATGATTACCTTGAAGCCCATGCACACTACCATTTCCGGAAGTTCTTGCTGACATACCTGCCGAAAGCTCGGATGCTAGGTATTTCTGAGAATGTATTTGTGAAGCACTTGGCCACCCGCACCGCACAATACACGGAGTTAGGTTACTCGATCGATGGAATCTTGCGCATATTCCGTTTGGAAGGAGCAGTAGGCTTTCAAGACCTCGACATCAAAAACTCAAATGTTGGTTTCAGGATCGGCATCGCGTCGAACCTGAGCATCAACTTCAATGATTAGCAGCCAAATTCTTTAGAGCATCCACGACAGCGGATGCATCGGCGCCGTCCCATGGCAACGTGGCCACGATGCGCGCCTTCTTTTTGTCAAGGCCGTATTGGTACGTTTTATCGTAATACTGCAGCAGAATATCGATCGTCTCTTTCATATCCCCTTGCTTGAGGGCTTCCGCAGCTGCTTTGAAATTCTGCCCTCCCAACCGCTTGGTGATGCGAGTCATTGCTTCTAGGAATTGTGCACGGTCCGCTACTCCATACTCACGGTCGAGGCGATCAATGCGCGTCGATCGATCAAGCTGAATTTCGATGACAGGGCTCTTGCTCATCGTCGCCCAAAAGTCGTGTGGCAAATAGATTCTCCCAATGGAAATTGATTCATCCTCTATCCACGTGGGGCGCATCGGGTCGAGTGTTAGGATCGTTTCGAAGAGGTTATTCTGAAATTGCTCGGTGGTCGGTTGTGGTGGCATGTTCAACGCACCGAAAGCTGAACCCTTGTGGTTGGCCAACGATTCAAGGTCGATTACTTGTTCGCCCGCCGCCTTGAGTGCTCGGAGGATGTCGCTCTTTCCGCTCCCCGTAGTTCCCCCAATGGTCATCAACTTCAACGGTGTTCGAAAGGCTTCCACAGCGCGTTGTCGATAGACTTTGTATCCACCCACGAGAGAATGAGCCTTGATTCGGGCCATCCCGGCGAACTGGCAAAAGTTGTTCGACCTCATCCCACCACGCCAGCAATGGACGAGTAACTCGCCATCCTTCGCCGCTTGTTCAGTAGCTTCAACAATGCTTGGAAGCCTGGGGCCGACCAAACGAAATCCGGTGAGAATTGCCTCGCGTTGTCCCTTTTGCTTGTAGTCAGTGCCAACGGCCTTTCTTTCCTCGTTGTTGAGAATCGGGATGTTGATGGCATGCGGAATATGGCCGTCGGCGAATTCGCCTTCAGACCTCACGTCGACAATTGGGAGTGACTGGCGAAGTCGAAGGAAGTCGTCGAGGGAGAGATTCATGGCCACAATTTAACACGCGAACACGTGTGTTTAAAAACCCCTAATTTTACCCACCTTAATTCAAAAAAGACATTGACAAAACTCACTCAATATTCGCACGGAGCGGGATGCGGTTGTAAGATATCGCCGGCCGTTCTCGATGCGATCCTGCACTCCGATCTACCTAAGGGTAACTTCCCGGCTTTGTTGGTTGGAAACGAATCAAAAGATGACGCCGCCGTATTTGAACTAAAGGATGGTACCTGCATCGTGAGTACCACCGACTTTTTCATGCCTATTGTCGATGATCCAGAGACTTTTGGCGCCATCGCCTCGGTGAATGCCATCAGCGATGTGTATGCCATGGGCGGTGAACCCATCATGGCAATTGCTATTCTCGGCTGGCCAATCAACAAGATCCCCGCTGAAGTGGCTAGACAAGTGCTCGACGGAAGTAAAAAAGTATGCGCCGATGCAGGCATTCCGTTGGCAGGCGGCCACAGCATTGACTGTCCGGAACCTGTGTTTGGACTCGCCGTGACTGGGAAGCTGAAAAAAGAGAACCTAAAACGAAACGATACAGCACGAGTAGGCTCGCGGCTCTATCTGACGAAGCCTCTGGGTATTGGCATGATTACCACCGCTGAAAAAAAGGGTATTGTGAAACCTGCGCACTTAGCAATGGCAGTTCAGACTATGCTCACCCTCAACAAACCAGGTCAAGTTTTTGGGGAACTCCCATACGTGACCGCGATGACAGATGTGACAGGTTTTGGTTTGTTGGGACATCTTACTGAGATGTGCGAAGGCAGCGGCCTCTCAGCAGAGATTCAATTCGACCAAGTTCCGAGATTCGATTTCTTGGATGAGTACATCGCGCAAAAGTCGACACCGGGGGGAACGCAGCGAAACTGGGACAGCTATGGAATGAAGATCAGTCAAGTCACCGATAATCAACGAGCTGTCTTGGCAGATCCGCAAACAAGTGGCGGGTTGTTAGTGGCAGTTGAAGAATCCAGCACATCCGAATTTGAAAGACTAGTACACGAGAAGTTTGGTTGGAAGCTCCAGTCTTTTGGAAAGCTTATTGCGAAGGGGCCACACGTGGTGACTGTGAAATAGATGATAGAAGAGATCACACAACTTTTGTGGGAGGCAGCCGAGAAGCGCCGGGTATGTCGCATCCAATTGCGGGGCGAACCATTGACGAGGACCGTTCATCCGTATGGTGTTTGTCGCACGTCGGCCAATAAAATTGTTCTCGTGTGTTGGCAATCGATGGGATTCACACGTCCCGGCGGCACGGAAGGATTTCGCAATTTGATCTTGGACGACGTAGAGCTAGTCGAAATGCTGGATTCGCACTTTACACCCAGCGAGTCATTCAATCCTATCGATGTTCAGTACAAGGAGTGGGTCTTTCATGTGTGATCACCACACTTCTTCCCTTGTTTCGTACTCTATTTTACTAGAATTTCCCCCCACGATTGTATTCGACAAACGAGTTGCATTCCCATGAAAGAGAAGAGAAAGTTCGGTTTCGAGACGAGGATGCTCCACGCGGGCCATATCCCTGATTCCTACGCTGGTGCACGCGCAGTCCCGATTTTCCAGACATCTGGTTACGTGTTTGATAGCCCGGAACAAGCTGCTGCCCTGTTCGAATTAAAGCAATATGGGAATATCTACACCCGGATTGCCAACCCGACCACAGCCGTATTCGAAGAACGCATTGCGTCGCTGGAGAACGGGACAGGTGCCGTAGCAACCGCCAGTGGGATGGCGGCCCAGTTTATCACGTTCATGACCTTGCTCCAACCAGGCGACGAGGTTGTGGCATCGTCGCATCTTTACGGGGGCACCTACACACAATTCGAGCACACGTTTAAGAAGTTGTCGATTCAGGTAAAGTTTGTCGACATCTCTGACATTCGAAACTGGGAGAAAGCGATTACTCCGAAGACAAAGGCGCTATATGGTGAAACGATTGGGAACCCGGCCGGTAGCATCTTCGACTTTGAAGGTGTATCGGCGTTGGCGAAGGCCCACGGCATTCCCTTGATTATTGACAATACTTTGGCGACCCCATACTTGTGTCGACCCCTCGACCTTGGCGCCGATATCGTCGTGCATTCAGCCACGAAGTTTTTGAATGGTCATGGCAATTCAATTGCCGGCGTCATTGTCGACTCCGGGCGCTTCGACTTTTCGAACTACCCGACGATTGCCAGCCCCTCCATCCCGTATCACAACCTAAATTTTTACGAGACATTTGGTCACTATGGCTTCTTGATGAAGGCCCGCGTGGAAACGCTGCGCGACACTGGAGGTTGCCTCTCGCCTTTCGATTCTTTCCTCACCATCCAAGGTCTCGAAACGCTGGCGCTTCGAATGGAACGACATGTCGCGAATGCGCAAAAGGTAGCCGAGTTCTTGTCGCAACATCCCCTTGTAGACTGGGTAAACTACCCAGGCTTGCCGAGTCACCCTCACCACGAACGAGCCAAGAAATATCTACCGAAAGGACCAGGTGCTTTATTTGCATTTGGAATCAAGGCGAAAGATGGTCGTGAGGCTGGTCGCACTTTCATCGACAACTTGCAGTTATTCTCTCATGTGGCAAACATTGGTGACTGCAAAAGTTTAGTTGTGCATCCTGCGTCGACCACGCACCAACAACTTTCGGATGCTGAAATGATCGCCGCTGGGATCAAACCAGAATTGATTCGATTATCTGTAGGATTAGAAACCATTGAAGATCTGATATGGGACTTAGAACAAGCCTTGCGTGCGACATCTCGATGAACACGCGCCTTTCGGCGGAAGAGCGTAGACTCTATCAAGATCCGGACTCGATCCGAGATCTACTTCGCCACGCTCAAACAATTGCAATGGTGGGACTTTCCGATAAAAAGGAACGGGCGAGCAACTTTGTTGGATCGTACCTGAAATCGGAGGGGTACCAGGTAATTCCAGTGAATCCTTTGAAGAAAGAGATCCTCGGCGAGGTTTGCTATCCTGACCTAAAAAGCATTCCTGTACCCGTCGACATCGTCGACATTTTTCGTCGCCCGGACGAGATAATACCGATCGTGCAGGAAGCAATTGCGATCAAGGCCAAGGCCATTTGGATGCAGTTGGGAATTGTGAATCGCGACGCCGCCGAACTGGCCAGCAAGAACGGGTTAATTGTGGTGATGGACCGATGCTTGAAAATGGAACACGGCCGTTACAGCGGTGCTTTGCATTGGGCTGGAATGAATACGGAGATTGTCACGGCTAGAAAATTTAGAATTTAGAATTCGGAATTGAGAATTTTAGTGAGAGTTTCGAATTTGACTAATACACAAGTTCAAATGTAGCCAATCGACTGCATGGCTCCGCCCGAAGCAAATCTTTCGATTGAAGCCTGACCTATTCCGTAGCCCAATTCTAAATTTTAAATTCTAAATTCTTAATTCTTATTCCTTTCAACTAACGTCACAAAATACTTCGTATCTCCTCTCCATGGAACGGAGATGAATCGCTTCTTGAAATGAAGGCTGACCCGTTCGCCGCTTAAGGCTACCTCGTTAAGTTGTTCGATGATGGTGTTCTCATCATCTTCCACCGAGAAGTCGAAAGTTTCGGCCACGGGGCTTACTCCCTTCATGGCGCCAAAAGACTCCAAGCTCAGTTTTCCTTCATAAGTTTTGAAGATCAATCCCTTTTCGCTGATCCTTATTACTCGACCTGCCATGGAACCCGTTTCGTAGGTGCCCCAATAGAGGTAGGCAAGTCCAGCAATCAATGCTACAATGATGAAAAGGAGAATGCGTCGGATGATTTTCACGTTGGGAGGTGTTTATATCGCTTAGCTGGGCGAATTCAAATCTAAGTTACCTTTTCTCTTCAATTTTAAGTAGAAGAACAATGCCACTGCGGCGACGAGCAACGAAATCAACTGTGAGTTAGACAGGATTCCATCGATGACGAAACCTCGTTCGATATCACCACGGAATAGTTCGATCACGCTTCGCCCCGCCGCGTAGGCTATGAGGTACAGCAAAAACACCTGTCCCTCGAATTTTTTTCGGGCTTTGAGTGTCCATAAAGTCGCCATCAAGCCAAAGAGGAAGAGCGACTCGTAGAGTTGTGTGGGATGGATGGGCGTGTCGAGCGGTCTTGCTTGGCACGCTGGGTCGAGGAACACGACGCCAAGCCAACTGTCGGTGGGCAGTCCGTAGCAACACCCAGCCATGAAGCAACCCAGGCGACCGAAGCCATGCACAATGCAGGTTACGATCGCCATGATGTCGAGCATGCCTAGGATCGGAAGCCGGTTGCGGCGGAAGTACCATAGCATCGTTGGAATGCACAGCAATAACGAGCCGTAGAAAACAAATCCAGAACCGCTCACCAGCTTTGAAAGGTGCGATAAGTAATACGATGGGTCTTCAAAAATCATGAAGAGTTTACCCCCGATCACACCGGCAGCGATGAGTAGGATGAAGAGCGTGTTGGCTTGGTCGAAGGTCATCCCAAACTCTATCCGGCCGCGACGCGCCATGAATGCAAATCCAATGGCAGCTCCTACGGCAATCAGGAAGCCATACGAGTAAACGGTAATTGGACCGATGTGAAATAGGACGGGATGCATGATAAAGAAGAATTGTTGCCCGTCGGCAAAACGAAGAAAACCGACTAAACTGTCATGATTTCACCCTCTTTCTTTTTCATGAGGGCATCAATTTTGGCGATGAATTCGTCGGTGGCTTTCTGAACAAGTTCTTCGGCGTTTTTGACATCGTCTTCCGACACGCCTTTGATCTTCTTTAACTGCTCATTCGTGTCCTTGCGGATACTCCGGATGCTCACTTTTCCCTGTTCACATTCGCCGTGTACTTGCTTCACCAACTGACGTCGACGTTCCTCGGTGAGCATCGGGATGTTGATGATTACTTGCTGCCCGTCGTTTTGGGGTGTAAGCCCAAGGTTGGCAGCCATGATGGCTTTTTCAATTTCGGGGATCAGTCCCTTTTCCCATGGTTTGATGAAGATGGTCCTCGCTTCGGGCGTGGTGACCGAAGACACTTGATTGAGGGGGCTCATGACGCCGTAGTATGACACCATGACTCCATCCAGCATTGAAGGAGATGCTTTACCGGCCCGGATCTTGGTAAGTTCCGCGGCTACGTGAGTCAAGCTCTTATTCATCGAATCACGAGCGTCGTCAAGGTAAAGTTCAATTTCTTCCATGGTCAAGTATTTAATTGTCTTGGAATTGATTGCATTAGTTGATCAACGTGCCGGCATTTTCCCCTTGCGCCACACGCAAAAGGTTGCCCTTCTTATTCATATCGAACACGATGATGGGAAGCTTATTTTCCATGCACAACGTAAAGGCCGTCATATCCATGATATTGAGGTTCTTTTCATACGCCTCTTGGAAGGTCAGCTTTTCGTAACGAACGGCGTCCTTGAACTTTTCCGGATCCTTGGTGTATACGCCGTCGACCCGGGTGCCCTTCAACACCACGTTGGCTTGGCACTCGATCGCACGCAAGCTCGCTGTCGAGTCGGTCGTGAAGTATGGATTTCCGATCCCGGCGCCGAAAATCACAATCCGACCCTTTTCTAAGTGGCGAATGGCGCGTCGGCGGATGAACGGCTCGCAAACCTGCTCCATCTTGATCCCGGCCATCAGCCTGGTGTACATGCCATGACGTTCCAGCGCGCTCTGCAGTGCCATCGCGTTGATGACGGTCGCGAGCATCCCCATGTAATCGCCCTGCACACGCTCGATGCCGAGGGCCTCCGCCTGACCTCCCCTAAAGATATTGCCGCCACCAATCACGATCGCGATTTCGACACCTTGCTCCTTCACCGCCTTAATTTCTTCGCTGTACTGTTCTAGTATGTTGGGGTCGAAATTGGTGCTCTTGTTTGACCCTTGTAGGGCTTCGCCGCTTAGCTTGAGGAGGATGCGTTTATACTTCATTAGGTGGTGATGGCTTAAGGTCAAAATCTCGCAAATATATGAGGATTTGCGAATTTTTCGGGCGCCGTTCAGCCTATCCGCCAGGCGGAACAACGCTGTGGATTTTCTGATTTTTGTTAATATTGAATTGAATTAAACCCACTACTACTATGTCAAAAGGCATGGACCGTCGCAAAGAAGACAAGAAGAAACCAGCAAAAACCCTCAAGGAAAAAAGAGCCGAGAAGAAAGCGAAAAAAGGGTCGAAGAACGACTGATTGAAGGTCGATTCAATGAAAGGACGAAATGAGGAGGAGATGAACTAAAACTTCGCACCGCCATCGTTTCGTCCACTCATCCTTCCGCCTGTCAAAACTCTATCAAAGTTTGTCCCTTTTCAACGCTGTCGCCTTTCTTCACCTTGATCGACTTCACGGTTCCGGCACCGGCAGCTTTCAGAATGTTCTCCATCTTCATCGCTTCGAGCACGAGCAGCGGATCGCCAGCGTTGACTGAATCGCCTACGTTTACTTTTAAGTCGACAATTAACCCCGGCATGGGCGCTTTCACGTTGTTGATCTTTGCCGACGCCGCACCAGACATCCCCATCTTCTCAAGCAAGAGGTCGAACTTGTCTTTCATGACGACCGTGTGAATAGCACCGTTGACCTTCACCAAACAAGTCTTTGCCACTGGATCTAGCTTTACGATTTCAGCCTGAAATCCACGGCTGTGATAAATGACGTGAAACGTTCCTTTCCCAACCTCAGCCAAATTCCAGTCTAATAACTTACCGTCGACCACCAGCCCGTCCGCTGTCGCTTCGATGTCGAATTTGCGATCCTTTACCTGAGCTTGCATCGTAAAATCTTTTTGAGGTGAATTGACCCCACATTGTGGTTTTTTTGATTCAAAATTTTTATACACCTTTGACCCGTGCGTAGGAGTTAACGCCAACGCACAAGGGGTGCCTTAAGACAACGGGCTGAGATTATACCCACAGAACCTGATGCCGGTAATGCGGACGAAGGGAGGCATCCGATAGATATCGGATCGACTGTAATCGGAACGAGAACTATCGGATAAAAATTTAAGTACGGTGCATTCCCCTATGTACCTGCGGGCTTAAACAAAATTTCCAATGTTCAAATGGATTGTAGCAGTGTTGTTCACTGCGCTATCGACATTCACGCACGGACAAACAACGGTCCGTGGTTATGTCAAAGATTCACGCAAAATGACACCTTTGCCTGGGGCCACCGTCCAAACGGCGACAGGCAATCAATTCGCAACCACCGACGAAAGTGGTTACTTCCAAATCGAGAAAGCGAACGATGTCACTTCTCTCGAGGTAAGATTCCTGGGATACAAATCCCAAACTGTGGATCTCTCCACGACTGGGACAAACGTCACAGTGCTGATGGAGGAAGATGTCACGATGACAGATGAAGTAATTGTGAGCGCAACGCGGGCAACAGAGAAAAGTGCCGCCACGTTCTCGACGATCAACAAGTTGACCATTCAAAAACAGAACTTTGGCCAAGACCTTCCATTCATTTTGAACTGGACTCCGTCGCTCGTCACCACGTCCGATGCCGGCGCAGGTGTGGGCTATACGGGCATGCGGATTCGTGGTAGCGACGCGACGAGGATCAACGTCACCATCAACGGAATCCCTTACAACGACAGCGAATCACAAGGAACATTTTGGGTGGACGTGCCCGATATCGCTACGTCCACACAGAGCATCCAAGTGCAGCGCGGGGTCGGAACATCAACGAATGGCGCCGGCGCATTTGGGGCTTCCATCAACTTACAAACAAACTCATGTGATCAACTCTTTTGGTTCATTCAACACCCACCGCCATACAATCGGAATTGGATCTGGACTTTTGAACAACATGTTCGTGTTCGACGGCAGATTGTCACTCGTTAAGTCAGATGGGTTTATCGATCGCGCATCCTCAAACTTAAAATCATACTACCTGTCAGGAGGCTATTATGGAAAACGGACAATGGTGAAAGCCATCACGTTTGGAGGACAAGAAGTTACGTATCAAAGTTGGAACGGAGTTCCGGAGTCGAGGCTAAAGAACGACTATGACGGGATGCAAGTCACCATAGCCGACCAAGGCTGGAATGCGGAACAGGCAAAGCACCTACTGACTTCCGACAGTAGAACGTTCAACATGTTCACCTATTCAAACCAGGTCGATAACTATTCACAATACCATTATCAACTTCACTTTTCACACAGGTTCGATCATGGGTTCACCGCCAACGCAGCCGGTCACTGGACGCACGGCAAGGGATACTACGAAGAGTATCGCACCGACGATTCTTTTAGTCGTTATGGCTTATCTCCCGTAGTAGTCAATGGCAGTCAAATCTCGCGCGCCGATTTTGTTCGGAGGCGTTGGTTGGATAATAACTTTTATGGCGTCACCTTCTCATTGAATTATGAGTCTGATCAACTCAGTTCGGTCTTTGGAGGTGCGATCAATCGGTACGATGGAGATCACTACGGTAATGTGACTTGGTCCTCTGAACCGACGGGCGTAGCGCCTAACTATCAATATTATTTTAACAACGGTACGAAGGACGACGCCAATCTATACTTGAAGAACACCTATCAAATCACCAATAAACTTGCTGGCTTTTTGGACCTTCAATGGCGCGCCATTCATTACGCGACGAGCGGGAAGGAAAACCGGCAGTTCACATTCGATATAGATAAACGATTCAGTTTCTTTAATCCGAAGGCCGGCCTCACTTGGAATCCGACGGCTGAGCAAACGGTGTATGGATCTGTGAGTGTGGCGAATCGCGAGCCCGTGCGCGACGATTTTGTCGACGCTCCCACAGGTACGTCACCGAAGGCCGAACGGCTAACCGACTTTGAAGCGGGCTGGCGGATGCGTCGTTCGGGGATCTTGCTAAGCGCGAATTACTATTACATGTATTACCTGAATCAGCTCGTGCTGACAGGGGCGCTCAACGACGTGGGTGCATCACTTCGTGCAAATGTGGATCAAAGTTACCGGACAGGTCTCGAATTGGAAGCGTCAGGAAGAGTGAACGGTAAGTTTACCGTCGGCGCAAACTTGACGTTGAGTCAGAATAAGATTCGTCAGTTCAACGAAGTAATCTACGACTACGGGGCGAACTTCGATGAATACAATGTCAGTGAGAAAGTTTACAAGAACACTGACATTTCTTACTCGCCGAATGTGATCGCGGGAGGCATTTTTTCTTACACCGTGATTCCGGGACTAGAGCTCTCTTGGCTGTCGAAAATGGTTGGCAAACAGTACCTCGACAACACATCTAATAAAGACCGACAAATTGATTCGTATTGGATCAATGACCTCCGATTGGTGTACACCGTGAAACCAAAAGGGATGAGAGAAATCTCCTACAGTTTCCTAGCAAATAATCTCTTTGATGTGAAGTACCAGTCTAATGGTTACACGTACGGATACTTAGCCGGGCCATCCGAAATAAGGCAAAACTATTACTACCCACAGGCGGGAGTGAACTACATGATGATGTTGACCCTCCGTTTTTGACAGGATTCCGGGCCGCTCGTTCTTTCGAATGGGCGGTCCCCTAGCTTAAAATTTCACGGAGTACGGCGAGAGATTTTACTTGGCCAAAATTCTCGACGTGCATCGAATAGAAACGAAGAAGTGCGTCGAGTAGATTTCGTCTTTGTTGCTGGGTGAGCGAAAGTGGCGTGGAGAAGTCGGCTTCGATAAGGCGGGCCATTGCTTCATCTTCGCCAAAATCCATGACACGCCCACCCACGACTTCCGAAACTTCCTGAGGTTGGAAACCAAGGTGTCGACTTAACTTGAGTAAGAAAACGAGGTGAAAGTTTTCTGGTTTGGGCATCTCGTCGAGTGTTGTTAATGCGTCCACTAGAAAGTCGCAAAGGTCGGCCGCGTGTGACTCTTCCTTGACCGATTTGTTGAGAATTTCCTCGATGAATAGAGAGATCGTCGTTTTGTGAACGTCGCGGTAGATAGTTCGATAAGGGCGTAGACACTTCGCCTCCTTAATCCTAGATATCGTCGAAGACTCCTTGTGATACACAACTAAGTCTAACAACGTGAGTGGTTGAAATAGAGCTATTTTTCCTTTACCGGATTTGCTGCGCACTCCATTTACCATGTAACTCTGCAGTCCGAACTGTGAAGTAAAGATCGTGACGATAATAGAGGTTTCTCCATACCGTGTAAATCGAAAAACAATGCCGGTTGACTTGAATAGCATTTAGAGTTTGCGCTTCTGAAATTCGCAGCCGCACTTCAGGCAATGACATGCAATCATGTGCCTTGGAGCAACAGGCGAAAACATAAGGATCAACAGCAAAAGCATGAGTAGCCCTGGTGCACGCGCAGTGCTGGGTTTGAATTCGATTTCCGTTGACCCGCACTCTGGACACGCGAGATGGTCATTTTCCCGCAACATGTCTATCGTGTGGCGAGCTTGCAGGTAGTCGACTTCTGCCACGCGAATCTCAACTCCTAAACCCATTACCCCAGTAAGGTGCGGCATTAGATCTGTTACATTTTCGTGCACGACAATGCATCGAATTCCTTGTTCAGCAAGAGCTCGTTCGACAAACTGTGCTTGATAACGATCTTCGAGTGTCGCGAGCGTCACGAATCTCATGATTCTTGGTGGTCCAAACCTTTGGCTTTCATCCCATCATTAAACGCCCGGCGGCTACGCGCTTCGTACTTGTCTTTCTCGCCGAGCATGACTTGCGTATTATTCGGGGTGAGTCGAAATGAAAAGGAAGCGAGCTCGCCTGTCTGCATGCAAACAGCATGAACTTTGGTTACGTATTCTGCCACAGCGAGCAGATAGGGCATGGGGCCAAAAGGTTTGCCTTCAAAGTCCATGTCTAACCCTGCTACGATTACTCGTTTGCCGCTGTTGGCAAGTTTGTTGCACACTTCGACAATCGAGGCATCAAAGAATTGAGCTTCATCAATTCCCACCACATCACATTCTCCAGCCAGCAGCATAATGTCGTCTGCGAAGTCCACCGGCGTTGACCGAATCTCGCGCTCAGCGTGTGATACAATCTTTACTTCGTGATACCGTTTGTCAATGGAGGGCTTAAAGATTTCAACTTTCTGCTGGGCGATGAGCGCCCGGTTCAAGCGACGGATAAGTTCCTCGGTTTTGCCTGAGAACATGCAGCCGCAGATCACTTCGATCCAACCATTTTTTTCACCGCGGCTGTTCCGGTTTGCCTGGGGTTCGATGAACATGTACGCAATTTACATCTTGGTGACCGATGTTCTATGCTCCAGGTTCGCTGTAATGGAGGTGAGGCAACTTGTACTCTTCTGGAACACGGATGCGGAGATTTACGACGGGTCGAACTTGGCATGTCAAGCGCTCGTTGGGGGCGAGAGCTCCCATGCTCCGGTAACGAATTTCTGCTGGCGATAGGGGTGGGAGACCTGCAGCACCTTCCAATATGATGGCCTTACAGGTAGTGCATCGCCCCTTGCCCCCGCACCCGGTCATCCAGTCGACGCCCGCTTCGTGAATCGTGCGCAGGAGGGAACGACTCGAGTCATTTGAGATGATCTCTTTTTGCCCCAAGTTTTCAATCACTATCTTTACCATCGAACGAATTTGCCCTTTGCGTAAGGTAAAAATAGCCGATTGAGGGACTGAAACACGGGCAACTTATTCTTGAGTAAAGGAAATTAAAAGAAGGACCAAGAATGGACGAGCGACTGAGCTTAAAAGCCGTAGACGACTATAGCGAAGATTTTGCCTCGAAGGTGGCCGCATCATTCTTCTCCACGAAAGACCGCATCAGTGGACCTGAAATCCTCAAACTCTGCTCAGTTCACCAGATCAACCTTTTCGTCATCCGCGAGCTCTTACGTGCTTGGCACCATGAGGGGCAAAAGCTTCGGAGTCCTTATTTCGATTATACCGCTCCTGAGGTGAAAGAAGCGCTCGAGCAATTCCAGAATGTGGTGTCGAACCATATCCTCATTAGCCGCGAGAGCTTTCAACCCTTGTTAAAAAAGGCAGTCAGTCAAACATTGTATTTGCTTGTAGACCCGTACGACTTTTTTTCAGATACTCTCGATCGTCAAGGAAGCAACTCTGTTCGTCTTGCCGACTTGCGTACAGACATTCGATACCTCAAGATCAATCGTCCACCTCTCGAAAATCTGGTGAAGCGAATGGAAGAACGTAAACTCGAGACGGTGGGTGGTCGCGAAGCTTTCGGCCTGCTCGATCAGATCCTTGAAGAAGTTCAATTTACCCCGGAGGAAATCGACCCATTCATTGCTGAATTTTCGAAGGTGCTCCCACTCACTGTGGATCAGCTTTACGAAAAGAAAGCACCCGTGCCACCTCCACCAGTCGCCACTCCCAAACCGGAACCGGTTAAGAAGGCAGAGCCCCTTCAAACGAGCTTTATTCCCCCTGCTCCAACTCCAACACCAACTCCGCAACCGCAGCAGGCAGTAAAGCCGGCACCCCAGCCTTTGAAGAAGGAAGGGAAACCCACGTTGGCTGATAATTTTAAGAAGATTTCGTCGATCAAAGACAGCTTGACGATCAATCAGAAATTCATGTTTACGAAGATGCTGTTCAAAGGCGACTTCGAGATTTTTAGCCAGGCCGTGGAGAAGCTGGATCGCCTCGACAACTTCAATCAGGCAATGAAGTACTTCGAAGACAACTACCCTGAATGGGATCGTGAGAGTGAGGAATACGAGGAACTGATCGAACTGGTTGAGAAAAGATTCTCCTGAGTTCTTTAGCTAATCCGCTGCAATACCTGCCCACGGTTAGCATCCAACTTCAACAAGATAAAGAGGAGAATCGTAAAGCTCCACAACGCTGATCCTCCATAGCTGAAGAACGGCAACGGGATACCTACTACTGGGAACAGTCCGATGGTCATGCCGATGTTGATTGCAAAGTGAAAGAAGAACAAGCAGGCCACTGAGTATCCATAGGCCCGAGCAAATCGATTTTTCTGTCGTTCGGCCAAGAACAATACCCGCAGAATGAGCGCGATAAAAAGTGAGATCACGAAAAAGCTCCCGATCCATCCCCATTCTTCGCCGATCGTGCAGAAAATGAAGTCGGTGCTTTGCTTTGGTACGAAGTCGAACTTGGTTTGAGTGCCATTCAGGTAACCTTTTCCGACAAAACCACCACTACCAATTGCGATCTTGGATTGAGTCACGTTCCAACCGTGTCCTTTGAGATCACTGTCGGGGTTGATCATCACTTCGATGCGCTTTCGGTGGTGTGGCTTCAACACGTCGGTCAGAATATAACCCACGCTCAGCACGAACAGCACGACCGCGCTAGTTGTAATGCCCGTGAGGAGCAGCCGCCGCCAAATCCGTCGTTTGGCATATACGATGTAAGCCACCGTCAATACGGCCAGTCCACCGATCGTTCCTAACAAAATCGTGAGCGGAACCAATAGCGTTAAGATGAACAACGCCGAAAAGATGACACCAAGGATCAGGAGAACTGGAGACATCCCCTCGCGGTAAAAGACTAGTAGGAAGCTGAAGAACACAAGGGCTGTCCCGAAGTCCTTTTGGAGGAGGATCAGGCCGATGGGCACACCGATCAAGCCAAACAAGACGAACTGATTGCGGCGATTGTCCATCCTGAAACCGACAGACCCAATAAACTTGGAGATGGCTAACGCCGTCGCAAACTTGGCAAACTCGGATGGCTGCACGCCAAACGAGCCGACCCCAAGCCAAGATTTATTTCCGCCAACTTCTTTACCAATGATTGGAACGAGGATGAGTACGAAGATCAGGACACCATAGATGACATACGCGACGGTTTCATAGAATCGCATATCCACGATCAAGATCACCACGATAATCGCCATCGCTGCAAGGATGAACATCATCTGCCGCCCCGAGTTGAGACTAAGGTCGAACAAGGATTTGGATGAAGTCTCGTCGTACACCACGGCGTAGATGTTCAACCAACCCATCATGAGCAACAGGAAGAACAACCCCACTGTGGGCCAGTCGAGGCTACCGGAAATTCTATCGTCGCGATCTAGCGCCATTCGTTTTTTAGAAGAATTTTCCCGCTAACACGTATTGTTCTAGGTAAGGCCGCTTGACCTCACCTGTGAGATACTTTTCCATGAGCAAACTGGCAATGGAAGCGGCTGCCCGTGCACCTTGGCCAGAGAACTCTACGTATACAGAAATGGCAATTTTCGGATTGTCGCGTGGGGCAAACGCAATGAAAACTGAATGATCGGGTCTTGGTTCGTTCTGGACCGATCCTGTTTTTCCACACACAATGATATCAGGCATCCGAGCGCGCGTAGCGGTTCCATGATCAACCACGGCTTCCATCGCGTCGATGGCGATGTCGAAGTTTTTGGAGTCAATCTTAGTATAGTGACGCTCTTCATATTGAGGGAGAGGTTTACCATCCTCGCCAATTGCTTTTACCAAATGAGGCGTGTAGTAAAATCCGCGATTGGCAATCGTTGCAGCAAAGTTGGCCATCTGAATGGGCACCACCAAGTTTTCACCTTCACCAATGGCAATCGAATAAATATTGGAAAACTTCCAGGGCCGTCCGCCGTACCAGCGATCGTAGTCTTCCGGGGTTGGAATGGAACCACTCTTTTCATTCGGAAGGTCGATGCCCAAGCGATGACCGAACCCAAAGCTCCAGATGTACTGGTCCCAATCGGCCAGCCCCACACGGGTGTCGGTGTATGGATCATTGGCTTTCCCCTTGTTCACCATGCGTCGAAGCACGTTATGGAAATAGGGATTGCATGAGTTGGTAATCGCGCCACGCAAGTCTTCATTGGAATGCGGGCCGTGACATCCGATGATGGTACGATCGCATGGTATTCGCGTCTCAGGTGTGATCACGCCCATCTGAAGCGCAGTCATAGCCTGAGCGATTTTGAAGATGGACCCAGGGCGATATTGCGCCATCAAAGGACGGTTGAACAGCGGTTTCATGGTATCGGTGCTGATCAACTTGAAGTTGTTGCTGTACTTGCGCCCGGTCAACATGTTGGGGTCGTAAGATGGCCCCGAGACCAACGTCAGGATTTCCCCAGACGACGGTTCAATCGCGACGATACTGCCAGCTTTTCCGTTCAGAAGAAATTCGGCGTACTGTTGCAATTCAAGGTCGATGCCGGTAATCAAATCGGTGCCAGGAACAGAAAGGGTATCGTAAGCTCCGTTATTCCACGATCCTTTGTCAACCCCCTTCACGTTGCGGAGTTTGTATCTCATTCCGCGTTTACCACGAAGCACATTTTCGTAGTACGCCTCCAAGCCGCTTTGCCCAACGTAGTCGCCTTGGCGATAGATATTGTCGGTGTTGTCGTGGTCGAGCTGATACTTTGATATCTCGCTTACATACCCGAGTGCGTTGGCTAGCGATTTGGTTGAGTAAGACCTGCCCGTACGAGCAACGATATAAAACCCTGGAAACTCATCGAGGTGGTCGGAAACACGCGCATACTCGCTTGCTGAAAGTTGATCGAGGAACACGGTTGGTTTATACCGCGAGTACTCTTTTCGCGCGCGCATTTCCGCAGTCCTTTGTTTGAGTTCCTCGCGTGTCATTTCGAATACCGCGCAGAACTTGGCCGTATCGAAGTTTTTCACGTCTTGGAGCACCACCTCCACATCGAACTCAGGATTGTTGTAGGCGATCAACTTGCCATGGCGGTCATAAATCAAGCCGCGTGCAGGATACTCGACTTGCGGCAGAATCGCATTGCTGTTCGCGAGGTCTTTATACTTTCGATCGACAACCTGAATAAAAAACAACTTGATCAGGAAGATCAATCCCACCAACACGAAGACAATTTGCAAAACTTCTTTTCTCCCCTCATTCATGATCGCGGCACACTTAAGAATTGAAGCATCACCATCACGCTCACGGTGAACACGAGGCTCGCCATAATCTTGAGCATGGTAAACCAGAACAAACCAAACCCACCGGCTTGGACGAAAAACAAGATAGCCAAATGAACGAACACCAGCGGTACCACGTACACCAAGAACCACTGCACGCCATACGTGAGGGCAGGAGTCGTACCAGCATCATATCCGCCTTGTGGGGTAATTGAACTCAGCCAGTAGTTGCGCAAGTACGCAAGCGTCACGAGCGCCAATGCATGTGTGCCAAGACTGTCATAGAACACATCGATTGTAATGCCCATGAAGAAAGCTATAAGCATCAGGACCAAGTTATTCGTTTCAACGGGCAGCAGTAGGATAAATGCGATGTACAAGAAACAGAACGAGGTCTTGAACAGCACCAGCTGCTTGAATAGCAGCACCTGTGCGATCACGTACAGGAAGAAGTAGACTATGCTGAAAATTCCTGACCTGTTCATTTCAAGTCACCCACTGTTTTAAGTTCCAATGAATCTTGTTCTGACCTCCTGAAACTCCGAACGATCTCGACGAAAGAAAGCCGGCTGAAGTCTTGGGCCAATTCTACCTTGATCTCCCAGAACTGGGAGTCTTCGCTCAGATTGGCCTTTTTCACGATCCCTACCAGGATGTCAGGCGGAAAAACCGCGTTGTATCCCGAAGTTACAACAGTATCGCCAACGAGCGGATTCACGTGGCGAGGAATATAATTCAGGTTTACCAACCGCGGGTCGGTTCCGTCCCATTGAATTGTTCCGAAATGGCCAGTTCTTTTCAACGTGCTCGACATTTGATCGTCCACGTTCAGAATGGAAATAAGAACCGAGAAGTGTTCCGACGCATTTTTCACTTTACCGATCGCTCCCTTCGTGCTGATCACGGCCATCCCTGGTTTCACGCCATCGGCCGAGCCTTTATTCACTGTGATGAAATTCTTGAACATCAGCACCGAGTTGTTGATCACCTTCGCACTCACATAATCGAACCGGCGCGAACTATCTGTAAAGAGGCTATCGTGTTTGGCGTAGCGCTCAAGCTGTGTCCTCAGGAGTGCATTTTCCTCCGCAAGCTCGGAATTGATCGTACGCAACGATAGGTATTCGCGAATGCCTTGGGAGAAACTGATGATGTTTGCGGCGAGTCGATTCGATGAATTGAAATAAGTAGTGCCCTGGTATTGATTGTTCTCAACAATCATCCATGAGCAAAAAATGACCAGGATTAAGTAGGTAAAAAAAGCTCGGTACCGGTAGACAAATTTGAGAAGACGATCCATTTACGTCTACGTCATCAAGACCTTGCGATAATGGTTCAAGTTTTTCAATGCCGCACCCGTTCCTCGTACCACTGCACGCAGCGGATCGTCCGCCACATGGATCGGCAGTTTCGTCTTGAGTGCGAGTCGTTTGTCAAGCCCACGTAACATGGCACCGCCACCTGTCAAGTAAATGCCGCGCTCGTAAATGTCGGCCGATAGTTCAGGAGGTGACAACTCCAGTGCCTTAAGTACCGCTTCCTCAAGTTTGGAGATCGACTTGTCGAGAGCGAAGGCAACTTCCGAGTACGAAATCTTAATAGTCTTGGGGATACCCGTCATGAGGTCGCGACCACGGATTTCGAAGTCGTCGGGTCCGTCGTCGAGTTCGGTCAGCGCCGATCCCACTTCGATCTTAACGCGTTCAGCCGTCCGTTCGCCAATCAACAGATTATGTTGACGGCGCATGTAGTCGAGAATATCACGGTTGAACGTGTCGCCGGCAATGCGAATAGATTGGTCGCAAACAATCCCCGAAAGGGCGATCACCGCGATGTCCGTCGTTCCTCCACCAATGTCGACGATCATATTGCCGACAGGTTGTTCAATGTCGATTCCAATCCCGATCGCAGCTGCAATCGGTTCGTGGATCATGTACACTTCTTTAGCGTTGGCGTGCTCTGCAGAGTCGCGTACGGCACGCTTTTCCACTTCTGTGATAGCAGATGGAATGCAAATCACCATCCTCAGAGCCGGTGGAAAGAGGCGCTTGCCCGTGTCGATCATCTTGATCAAGCCTCGGATCATCATCTCGGCGGCGTGGAAGTCAGCAATCACACCCTCCTTCAAAGGGCGGATCGTCTTAATGTTTTCGTGGGTTTTCTCGTGCATTTGCATTGCCTCGCGGCCGATGGCAAGCACTTTCCCGTTCATCTTGTCTAGGGCGATAATCGACGGCTCGTCGACGACCACCTTGTCTTTGTGAATAATCAGCGTGTTGGCAGTACCCAGATCGATGGCAACATCGCTCGTGAAAAAGTCAAAAAGTCCCATTGATGGTTAGTCCCTCCCTGAATTGGTAAAAAATTGGCTCCAAGTTAATTAAATAATTGCGGCAAATTCATGCCGGGATGCGCGAAAAACTTACATCCTGAGGTCCTGCGTCTGTCAGCCGAACGCTTAGTGCTTGAAGTGGCGGAAACCTGTGAACACCATCGCCATCTGGTGCTCGTCACAGTAGCGAATCGAGTCTTCATCTTTGATGGAGCCACCTGGTTGGATCACCGCTTTGATCCCGTTCTTATCGGCAATCTCGACGCAATCAGGAAATGGAAAGAACGCGTCGGAAGACATCACCGCTTGTTCAAAGCTGAACCCAAACGAGCGGCCTTTCTCGAGCGCCTGCTTGAGGGCATCAACACGGCTGGTTTGCCCAACACCGCTCGCCAACAGTTGACCTTCCACCGCCAGCACGATCGTATTCGACTTTGTATGTTTGCACACTTTACTCGCGAAAAGCAAAGCCTTCACTTCTTGGTCGCTTGGGCGGCGTTTGGTCGTCACTTTCAGGTCGTCTGAACCATCGGTCTTCCAATCCACATCTTGCTCCAACACACCATTGAGCAATGTCTTCGCTTGACGTTTTAGCTGCAACTTTTGCTTTTGGCGGAGAATGATCCTATTCTTCTTCGATGTCAATAACTTCAGTGCTTCGTCATCGTACGACGGAGCAACGAGGATCTCAAAAAATAGCTTATTGATTTCGGCAGCCGCCGCTGCGTCAATCGGCTGGTTGCACGCCAACACACCGCCGAATGCCGATACCGTGTCTGCCTGAAAAGCTTTCTGGTATGCCTCCAACACAGA
>JBGAGB010000049.1:0-25644 GCA_044226945.1 Cyclobacteriaceae bacterium
AGTGGCCGCTGGGCGCACGGTTACCTCATCAAACGAAAGGAGAACTTCTTCTACAAAAAAGAATACATGGACATCACGCGGGCATTCTACAAGAAGTACGGCGCCATGGCCTTTATCATCGGTCGATTTCTTCCCGTCATCCGAACCTTTGTTACCATCATGTCCGGGATGGTTAGGATCGACTTCAAGATATTCTTTATTTTTAACGTGATCGGTGTCTCGATCTGGGTCACGACTATGATCCTCACTGGCGCATTACTCGGCACCATCTTCCCCAACATCCTGGACTACATCGAATACATCGTGATCGCGATGGTGGTACTCACGGCAATCCCAATCATCACCCAAGTGAGGAAACACCGTCGCCAGATGAAATCCTAGACAGCTACTTCCCGTAGATATCGTTCAGCACACCAGCCAACCTGACGCCAGCCACGAGCAGCCGCTCGCGAACAAGTGGCAAGTTCTTGTATGAATATGCATATCCCAAGTTGCCGTTCCCAATATCGTAAACTTGCTTGCGATACGTCATGCTCTCATAAGCCCAATCGCGCACCGTGCCCGATTGCCATTTTTTGACCGTCGCCACATCTGGTGTGCCCAGCGACTCGGCAAGTTCGGTGTAGCTCAAGCGAGTGCCATCAATGATGTCCGAGTCCCACACGCGATGAAGGTTCGAATTTCCTCCAAACCACTTCAGTTGCACTTTGTTCCCTCCCGCATCGTCGCAGCAGCCCACATGCAGGGGTTGGTGCAAGTCGCCCATCAAGTGAATGAGGAACTTGAGTTCGCGTATTTCAGAAACCCGGTCAAGTTTACCCGACTTAAGCTCTGCAACTACCCTTTCAAGTGTCATCACGATATCTCCGTTCTTGTTCTTTTTCGACTGCTCGTAGGTCTGACCCGTTTCGATCGTCACCCAGTGAAAATCGGATGCGTAGTCGTAAGTAGAGTCGGACCGGATATCGTCCATCCACGTGCTGGCAATCGCGAGCGACTCTTGTCCCAGAACCTCCTGCAGCCTCTTTTTAGCCTTCTTGTTCAAGTGGTTGTACGCCACTAAGCCCGTTACCCGGTGGCCGGTAGCGCCCCAGCCGTGCGATTGAAAAACAAAGCCAACAACCAGGAGTAGTGTGAAAAATCGACGCATAATTCGGAAAAAGGTGTGACCGCAATGTTTCACATAAACCTGCAAAGTCGCAAAGGAAATTACATGTTGTTTTTATTAAGGCCTTTCTTAGTATCTTAACATCAATACCCTCAAGATGCCCAAATTCATCGTGGTGGATCAGCCCGACACTTGGAGTTTTACACTCGAAGACGTGGAGATCATTTCACCAGAGGCCTATATCGCGGCGGAGTCGTTCCAAACGGCCAAAAACCTCAAAGTGATCAACCTTTGCAAATCTTATCACTATCAAAGCGAAGGTTACTACGTCTCTCTCCTGGCCGAAGCCCGAGGTCATAAAGTGCTCCCAGGTGTGTCGACCATCCAAGATCTCAGGTTCCCCTCCATCCTAAGAGAGGACTCTATGGATTTCGACAACTTGATCCAGACAACATTTAAAGGGGAGCCGTACGATCGGGTTGAATTCAACATCTATTTTGGAATGACCCGCTCCGAAAACCTGAACAAATTAGGTCAACAGTTGTTCCAAATGGTGCAAGCACCGTCGCTTCGAGCGGTGTTCTCCAAAAAAACAAAGTGGGTGCTCCAAAATATCCGACCAATCAGTATCAATGAAGTGCCCGATAGCGATAAACCATTGTTGGTTACTTCTCTCGAACGCTACTTGCACCGCAGGCGCGACTACCGCAACGGCAAAAAGAAATACGATCTCGCCATCCTCGTCAATCCCGACGACAAACATCCTCCCTCCGACGATCGCGCACTAAAACGTTTTTACAAGGCCGCAATCGAGGCGGGATTTAACACCGAGTTCATCACCAAGGACGACTTCGATCAACTGATTCAATACGATGCGCTTTTCATCCGCGAAACCACCAACGTCAATCATCATACTTTTCGATTCGCAAAAAAAGCACAATCACTTGGATTAGCTGTGATCGACGATCCAGGCTCGATTCTAAAATGCACAAACAAAGTCTACCTTTTCGAACTACTTCAATCGAACAAGGTGCCCACGCCACGTTCGTACGTGATTACCGAAGAAACCTGTGAACAGCTGAGCATTAAGTTGCCTTATCCGTTCATCCTCAAACAACCCGATGGCGCCTTTTCGGTTGGTGTGCATAAGATCCATAACGACGAAGAGTTCAAACAAAAACGTACAAGCCTCTTCGAAAAATCTGATTTGCTAATAGCTCAGGAGTTTTTGCCCACCGACTTTGACTGGCGCGTGGGCATCATAGACGACCAAGTAATGTACGTGTGCAAATACTTCATGGCTTCAAAACACTGGCAGATCGTGAACTGGAACGCAGCCGAAAAAATGCGCGAAGGCGACGTTGAATGTATCCCCGTCGACCAGGCGCCGTCTGGCTTATTGAAGACCGCCCTAAAAGCGACATCCCTCATCGGGTCCGGACTCTACGGCGTCGATATGAAGGAAGTAGATGGCAAATTCTTCGTGATTGAAATTAATGACAACCCCAACATCGACGCCGGTATCGAAGACAAGATCCTGAAAGACAGACTCTACTCCATGATCATGGAAATCTTTATCGACAAAATCAAGTCTGAGAAATGAATCCACTCAAACTATTTGATGCATACGGCATCGAGCTTGAATACATGATTGTCGACAAAGACACGCTCGACATCAAATCCATTGCAGACGAGTTGATCAAATCACAAGTAGGGCAGTACACGGGCGATTTTGAGAATGGGCTCGTCACTTGGTCCAACGAACTGGTTCTCCACGTCATCGAACTTAAATGCACCAAACCAGAAAGCGACCTTGATCAACTCGAAGAGTCATTCCGGGTCAACGTTCGACAAGTTAATCGAATTCTTGGCCAGTGGAATGCGATGTTGCTGCCCACCGCCGCCCACCCGTGGATGGACCCGCAAGCTCAAACAAAACTTTGGCCGCACGACAATCACGAAATCTATCACATCTACAATGAAATTTTTGACTGCAAAGGTCATGGGTGGTCCAACCTTCAGAGCACACATCTGAATCTGCCCTTTTCAGGAAGTGCCGAGTTTGGCCGGTTGCATGCTGCCATCCGTGTGCTCTTACCAATACTTCCCGCGCTATGTGCAAGTTCTCCAATCCTCGATTCAAAAATTACTGGGTTGGCCGATACACGCTTGTCCTTCTACCGGAACAATCAAAAGGCGATTCCCTCCATCACTGGGATGGTCGTTCCCGAAGCGATCTTCACACCCGAGCAATACGAGAAAGAAATCTACAGTCAAATAGCGCACGACATCGCGCACTGGAACGCTGAAGGCATTTTAGATCCTGTGTGGGTCAACTCGCGAGGTGCCATCCCGCGGTTCGATCGGGGCTCTATTGAAATTCGAATCATGGACGTGCAGGAATGTCCAAGTGCAGACATCGCCATCCAGTCCTTTGTCATCCACGCACTCCAATCTTTAGTCAACGAACAGTGGTGCACGTGGACGGAACAAAAAGCGCTCGGCACTGAAGCGCTATCCAATATTTTAAGCCTTACTATTACCGACGGACAACACGCAAAAGTTGAACACCTCCCGTGGTTGAATCTATTTGGATTAAGTGCTTCAGCCACCGCACGAGACGTAATAGAAAAAATTCATACGCAGCTCCTCGTCAACGATGCGTCACGATACGCGCGCTGGTCGGCGGGAGTTCGCGCACTCCTCGATCATGGTACACTTTCCTCGCGAATTATTAGATCGCTAAAAGGGAACACCACTCAGGACGCGATCGCTGCCATTTACAGAGAACTTGCAGACTGTCTCCATCATAACCGAATGTTCCTGCCGTAATGTCGAGCACACAGCTACCACTTATTATTTCAGGCGCTGGTTGTGCCGGCCTTAGCCTCGCCACACGGTTGGTCGAATCGGGAAAATTTGCCGATCGCAAGTTGATCATCGTAGATAGAAGTCTGGACGTCCGCAACGACAGGACATGGTGCTTTTGGGAACAACAACCGGGTTACTTCGACGATATCGTCTATCGCAAATGGTCGGAGCTATATTTCCATGGGGCAGACTTCTCCAAGCTTCTGGACATCAGCCCTTACCAATATAAAATGATCCGTGGGATCGACTTTTACCAACGCTGCTTGAAAGCGTTGAGGCAAGCGCCCAACGTGGAATTGATGACGGGGAAGGTAAGCGCAGTGGGTAGCACCGAAACCAGCGCGTGGGTAGAAATCGACGGAAAGAAATTGGAAGGCGAGTATGTATTCAATAGCATCTTATTCGAGCAGCCGAAGCAAGCGAGGAACTGGTATTTCTTGAAGCAGCATTTCAAAGGCTGGATCATCCAGACCGATCGTCCTGTTTTCCAACCAGAGAAAGCGACATTGATGGACTTTCGGCCCTCGCAGGCTCATGGAACTACTTTTGTTTATGTGTTGCCGTTTTCCGACACCCGAGCACTGGTCGAGTACACGCTGTTTACGCGAGACCTGCTAAAACCTGAGGAGTACGATAACGCTCTGAAGGAATACATCGCTCAACATGTGTACTCGGGTAGCTATAAAATTGAAGAGGAAGAGTTCGGCGTCATTCCCATGACCAACTATCCGTTTTCACCAGTGAATGGCCGCGTCGTGAACATTGGAACTGCTGGAGGGCAAACGAAACCGTCGAGTGGTTACACGTTTCAGTTTATTCAGAAGTATACAACCGCAGTTGTCGATTCGTTGGTAGAAGGGACCCTTCGCCTTCCACCACCTTCTACCCGATTCTCTTTTTATGACTCCACATTACTTCAGGTGTTGGACAGAAAAAAGATTGAAGGCCGAGAGGTATTTGCGGACCTATTTCGCCAAGGGGACGTTCAAACAGTGCTCAAGTTTTTGGATAATGAGACATCGTTCAGAGAAGACCTCAGCATCATGCGGCGACTACCCAAGGGACGATTCGCGATGGCTGCCTTGCGCGAGATATTTCGCTAACTTCTAGAACCGCAACACGCGGGCATTTCAAAAACCTCGATTTTATGAATAGGATAAAAGCCTGGCTCAGGTTCGTCCTCGGCTTTTCCCAAACCGAAGCCAACGCATTCTTAATTTTGCTACCGGTGATGGCACTCGTCATTTGTTCAAGTCCGGTTTACCGGACACTGTTCTTGTATGAGAAACCTGACCTTGGAGCAGAAAAAAAAGCGCTTGACAGCCTGATCGCAGCACTCAATTGGGATGACGCAACCCAAACAGAACACGAGCAGGCAGAAGTCGAGTTGACTGCATTTGACCCGAACACCGCCGCTGAGTCGACATTAGTCTCACTAGGAATCTCGAAAAAAGTTGCCGCGTCGATTGGTCGCTACCGAACGAAAGGAGGCCGCTTTCGCATAAAAAAGGATCTCGCAAAAATTTATGGAATGGATACTGGCGTGTTCATTTCCTTGGTCCCTTACATTCTCCTTCCTGACTCCATTCCGAGAGCGACTCCCCCAACACGACAACAAACCGAGCGAAAGAGCTCGAAGAAATCAAGTGTTCCGTTCGACTTAAACAAGGGCGACACGATCGCGCTCCAAACCATTTATGGAATCGGTCCCGCCCTCGCGCGCCGAATTGTTCAATACCGCGACAGACTCGGCGGGTTCCTGACCCCTGACCAACTTTTTGAAGTTTGGGGACTCGACTCGGCGGTGGTCGAACGTGTGCAGGAACGAACTTGGGTTGATCCCGATTTTGCACCCATTCAACTCCCCATTAACCAGTCTACCGAACAGGAATTGGCCCAGCACCCTTACATCCGAACCAAAATAGCGCGCGCCATCGTTAAGTACCGATTCCAGCACGGGCCTTTTCGGCAGGTGGACGACTTGATGAAAATTGCGACCCTCGACGAAAAAGCTTTTCTCCGAATAAAACCATACATTTCACTAGACTAGACATTGGAAAAGGAAGCTACCAAAAACCTCCTCAGGAATTTTCTACGCCGTCTCACCAACCTTTCGGGCCGGAACAGGTCGCTTTTTTTACCAAGGTTATATACCGAACAATTCATCGACGTGCACTTGTTCTCATTTCTGAAGAACAAGAATTCTTTTTCCATCATTCAAAATTTGATTGCGGAAAAACCATCCGCGTTGTGTGCCGAGGTGGATAGCCGGATGGAAGCCAACAACGTGGCAAGTCGTAAATTGAAGGTGTTGCAAAGGACCGACCGATTCCTGTTTGAGGAACGTGGCTCCCGCGATTTGTATGTAGGCTGGCCATTCGTGCACGGAAAATTCCTCGACGGAACATTGGTGCGGTGTCCTCTCATATACTTTCCAGTTGAACTTAAGTTGGAAGAAGGTCAATGGAGCATTCACCTTCGATCCGACGTTGATCTCTCCTTTAATAAGTCATTTCTCCTCGCCTATTCATTTTACAACAAGGTGCAACCAAGCGAAGCACTCTTGGATGAAGACCTAGCAGACTTCGACAAGGATAGCACGGTATTCCGCACGACACTGTATCAATTACTGCAGCGCAACAACATCGAAGTGAACTTTAATCCGGACAATTACCGGGATGAACTCACTACGTTCCGCGATTTTAAAAAAGAAGACTTCTCGGGTTTGTATGGCGATGGCCAGCTAAAGCTGATTCCCGAAGCAGTACTGGGAATATTCCCACAGGCTGGGTCCACCCTTGTGCCCGACTACCTGGACTTGATCGAAAATGACAAGATCAATGACTTGGAAGAGTTCTTCCTTCAGCGCTCAAAGCCGACGAAAGACGCAGACGGAATCTTTTTACAAGACGTGCGAGAGGAAAAGGTGTACTCGATCTTTCCGCTCGATGTGTGGCAAGAAAACGCTCTCAAAGGCGTTAAGCTTGGTCACTCGTTGGTGGTTCAGGGGCCTCCCGGCACAGGCAAGTCTCAGCTCATTTGCAATCTCGTCAGCGACTTTATCGCCAACGAAAAAAGAGTGCTGGTGGTGTGCCAAAAGAGAGTGGCGATCGACGTGGTCTACGATCGATTGAAGCAGAAACGAATCGACGACTTTATCGGTTTAGTTCATGACTTCCGCGACGACCGGAGAGGGCTCTACGACAAAGCAGCACGACAGATCGAAAGAATCGAGGAGTATAGAACAAAAAACAACAATCTTAACACCATCCAACTCGAACGCAAGTTCTTCGAGCTTAGCCGGAGGATTGACGCCCTTTGCGAGGAACTCGAAAACCTTAAAAGGTTCCTCTTCGACGAATCGGACTGTGGCAAGTCGATAAAGGAAATGTACCTCAATAGCGATCTCGCGCTAGCTTCTATCGAGCTCAAGCAAGATCTCTCACATTTCAAATGGACGGAAGTCGAGCCCTTCCGAAAAAAGCTGAAGTTGTACACACGGTTTGCAGAAAAATTCATGGAGGAAGATTATCCGTGGCGCGTCCGCAAATCCTTCTCCGAGTATTCGATCAACGATCTGAAGTCGATTCGCACTGCTTTGCGTCAAATTAGACCATGGTTCCTCGATCTTCAAACCAAAGTAAAGCAAGTTGGTGGCATGCCCATCGGCTGGGAGGAGATGGAGTTATTCTCAGAACGTGACAACCTTTTCTCGGAGATCATCGATACCCTTTCCGACGACCGGGTATACGAAAATTTCCAGTCACTCGTCCATGAACCAGAAGACGAAACTAATTCACTTTGGTTGGCCAACATGGAGAAAATGATGGTCGACTGCTTCGAGTTCGAAGGTCCCGAGCTCACCGTACCAACTTCCGAATTGGGAAAATTCCAGGAAGCACTGGATCGATCGATGAAATCTAGGCGCGGTCTGATCGGAATGATCCGGTGGCAGCTATTCTCCACAGACAAAATCCTGATTACACGGGTGCTCGTTGCCAACCATCTCAAGAATAGCAGGGAAGGTTTTAAGATGCTCGAACGAATGCTCGATCGTCGCCTGAATCTGGAACACAACCTGACAAAGCTCCGGTCGAAGCCTTGGATTAAGGACCTACCGCCCGGTCGCTCCACGGACGACCTTGTCGAATGGTTTTCTTATCTGCAAAAAGCGACTGCCGCTAAATCGAGTGTGCTCGCTTTGCGCGGACTAAGAACTCTCCTTGACCCACTTAAATATCGGCGCGAGGAATACCTCCAGAAACTTGCCGCGATCCGGGCCGGCGTTCAAACATTTCCCGCCAAACGCGACGAGTGGAAAAACTGGCTACTTCCCGGTCAAGTTAGGCAGGTGGCCGAGCACGAACCCTGGGGCCCAGCGTTAGACAAAGCGGTTGCCGAAGACTTCGATCGTCTCTGCGATTTCGATCGATTGTCCGATAGCCTGTTCGCACACGAAAAGAATACCATCAACAAGCTCCTTGAACTGCACGGGCAATGGGATGAAGCAACGTTCGACAGTACGTTTGTCAACAGCCTCAGCCTTGCTTGGATCGATCACATCGAGTTAAAACATCCCGAGCTTCGAATGGTATCGACCGACAAAATCGAAACAATCGAAGAGGAGTTGCAAGGCTTGATCACCGAAAAGGAGGCAATCGGCGCTGAAATCTTGCTGTTGCGCGCACGCGAAAGAATGGTCGATAACCTTGAGTTTAATCGCCTCAACAACCGTGTCACTTATCGTGATCTCGCGCATCAGCTCACGAAAAAGAAAAAGATTTGGCCTATCCGAAAAGTCGTGGGCGAATTCGAGGAAGAAATTTTTCGGTTGATCCCATGCTGGATGGCATCCCCCGAAGCGGTGTCGTCGATCTTTCCCATGAAAGACTTGTTCGATGTGGTCATCTTCGATGAAGCCTCGCAGTGTTTTGCTGAACGTGGGATCCCGGCCTTGTATCGCGGCAAGCAAATTGTGATTGCAGGCGACCATCAACAATTGCAGCCTTCGGATTTGTATCAAACCAGATGGGAAGAGGACGAAACGGAGGAAGATCCAGACCTTGAAGCAGTGTCGCTGCTCGACTTGGGCCGGCGGTATTTGCAAGAAGTTTCTTTAAATGGCCATTACCGAAGTCAACTACCTGAATTAATCCAATTCTCAAATCAGCACTTCTATAAAGGAAAACTACGTGTCCTTCCCGATCGATTCAAGGTGAACGAACGGCAACCGGCGATTCAATATACCTTTGTCGAAAACGGCTTGTGGAAAGAAAATGTCAATGAGATAGAGGCTACGGAAGTGGTACGACTGATTAGGGCCATCTCGCAGGACCAACCGGATAAAGAGATTGGGGTGATCACGTTCAACGCACTCCAACAAGCACTCATCCTCGACTTGCTCGATGATGCCTCGAACACATTTAGTTGGACCATTCCTCAAACTCTGTTTGTTAAAAACATTGAAAACGTTCAAGGTGATGAACGCGATGTTATCATTTTCTCGGTGGGATATGCGAAAGACGATAAAGGAAAACTCAACTTCAGGTTTGGAAGTCTGAACGTAGCCGGCGGTGAAAATCGCTTGAACGTAGCCGTGACTCGGGCAAAAGAAAAGGTGATCGTCGTCACGAGTGTACAACCGGAAGACTTGAAAGTGGACGACGCAAAAAATAATGGACCGAAACTACTGAAGGCTTATTTGGCTTACGCAAAAGAGGCGGCCAACCGAAGAGGCCCGTCGTCGGTATACGAGGTTGACCGCCATCCACCCGCTTGGTATTTGAAACGAGTCATTAAAGACGAGATTCACTTTAGCTTCACCCTAGAAAGCAACGTCCCATTCTGCGACTTCATGGTTGGCAAAAACGAGCACTATACGGCACTGCTCCTTACCGATGATGATCATTATTTCGAGAATCCTTCGGCAAAATCGGCACATGGGCTCATTCCGCGCACGCTTGTTCAAAAAAACTGGAAATACAAGATGCTTTACAGCCGGAATCACTGGCTGAATCCGGAGAAATTCTGGAACGAAATCATGCGGATGGTGTAGCCTACTTCCGGTAGTCCAACGCTGGCTTCCTGTTTCCGACCAACGCTTCGTAGTGAAAGTTTGCTGGTCGACGCGCGTTGAACTCCTTCGTGGCTTCCTGAATCAACACGGGTGAATCGAATAAGTCCATCATCGTCGCTGCCAGAGTTTTTGCTGCCATCATCATTCCCTTGTTCCCGATCGAGGTGCCACCTGCAGCCACTGCTTGCCAACTGTGGGCAGGTGTGCCAGGAACCCACGTAGCAGTACTCAAACCAACAGTCGGTACCACCCAGCTTACGTCTCCGACATCCGTACTTCCTCCTTTGTCTCCATTGCTTTCGAAGGGAACGATCACGTTAGTAGACTCCAACTTGGGAGCACTGAAAGAAAATGTTTTCTGGATCTTTTCTGCGAACTCTCTTTCCTCGGGTGTAAATGTATACCCACCCACCAATCGTAGGTTTTTGTCCATGAGCTTGGAGAGCGACTCGTTTGCGAGCAGATCGTACACGCCACCGGTGATCTCGTAGTCGACCCGCGTGCCTGTTCCAAGTGCCGCACCTTCTGCGGCTTTCACTACCCGTTCCCACGTCGCCACCACTTCATCACGGTTGGGGTGCCGAACATAGTAATAAACTTCTGCGAAGGCGGGCACTACGTTCGGGGCTTCTCCCCCACGCGTAATCACATAGTGGATTCGGGTTTGTTCGGAGACGTGCTCTCGAAGCATATTCACCATGTTGTTCATTGCCTCCACCGCATCCAAAGCCGAACGACCGCGCTCGGGAGAGGCCGCAGCATGGGAAGCGATCCCGTAAAAGCGAAACTTGCCCGACTTGTTCGCTAAAGATGTACCAAAGCTTGCCGAATTGAAAGATCCGGGGTGCCAATGCAACACCACATCGACGTCTTGGAAGAGGCCGTCGCGCACCATGTACACTTTTCCAGATCCGCCCTCTTCAGCAGGCGTGCCATATACTCGAATGGTTCCAGACTTTTTGTTGGCCACCATCCAGTCTTTTACAGCAATGGCTGCGGCAGACGAAGCCGTTCCGAAGAGATGATGGCCACACGCATGACCCGCAGTTCGACCCGCAGCTGGTTTTTGTTCGGGCACCGCCTCTTGCGACACACCCGGTAGGGCGTCAAACTCGGCGAGTATGGCAATGACCGGTTTACCGGATCCATACGTCGCCACAAAGGCCGTTGGAATTCCTGCCACCCCTTTTTCGATCGCAAAGCCTGCTTGTCCCAAAGTCTCCTGCAGCAATGCCGAACTCTTGGTCTCCTGGTAACCTACTTCGGAGAACTCCCATATCTTGTGCGCGACACCCGTGTACTGATCGTACTTCGAATCGATCGACTTAAAAACATCTTGTTTAGTCTTTTGGGAAAAAGTGCTCGAAGCGACAAACGCCAAGAGAAACGCGGCAACTAGTCTCATAGGTTTAGGTATTGTAAAGATCTTCGCCATCAATTTAAGAAGTTGGATTCAGCAACTAGGTGAAGCGCACAAAAAAATGGCTCGGGTTGGCGAGAAAAATATTCAAGAGGTAAATCCGCTCGTCAAAAACAGCTTGCGATCCTGGCGCAACCCTCTTCAATGAAGCGCTGACAAAACGAGCGAGTCGGCCTCGACGGGTGGGGCAAAACTACTTCTTCCTTACAATTTCCGTGGGAATTAGCTAGATTACCCATCCACTTTCCATCCTATGAGAAAAACTATCTTGATCGCACTCACGTTGCTATCATTTCAAATTGCGTTGTCACAAACGAAAATGGCACCAGCGCCGCTCGTGAAGGAAGGCGACGGTCCCTTTCCTCAACTGATCCTGCGGGGAGTCACGTTAATCAATGGAACGGGTGCACCTCCGATTGGCCCTGTCGACATTGTCATAAAGCAAAATCGAATCACGAACATCGTGAACGTCGGATTCCCAGGTGTCCCGATCAACGAGAAGTCGCGTCCGAAACTTGAAGCTGGTGGTCGCGAAATTGTGGGAGACGGACTATATGTGATGCCCGGTTTTATCGACATGCATGGCCACATCGGTGGCCCGCAAGCACCTTTCGCAGAATATGTTTACAAGCTTTGGATGGCACACGGAATTACCACGATACGTGATCCGTCGGCCGGCAATGGACTCAGCTGGGTGCTGGAACAAAAATCATTAAGTGCTCAGAACAAGATTACTGCACCACGCATCAAAGCGTACACGGTATTTGGCGCCGGTAGCGAAGAGCCCATCAGTACGCCACAGCAAGCGATTGCCTGGGTAAACGACAACAAGGCAAAGGGTGCCGATGGTATTAAGTTTTTCGGAGCGGCACCACAAATCATGGACGCGGCACTGAGGGAAAACAAGCGCCTTGGGCTTCGCTCGGCATGTCACCACGCCCAAATGGATGTTGCCCGATGGAACGTTGTGAAATCAGCAGAAGCAGGTCTCACCACCATGGAACACTGGTACGGGCTCCCAGAAGCGATGTTCACAGATAAGACGATTCAAAGTTACCCGTTGAGCTACAATTACAGCAACGAACAAAACCGGTTCGAAGAAGCGGGTAAACTTTGGAAACAAGCCGCTGCTCCCTATTCCGAAAAATGGAATGAGGTGATGAATAAACTTCTCGCGCTCGACTTCACACTTGATCCAACTTTCGATACCTACGAGGCGAGCAGAGACTTGCACCGAGCCCGTCGCCAGGAATGGCACGAAACGTATACGCTGCCTCAGTTGTGGGCCTTTTATCAACCCAACCGCGTTTCTCACGGTTCTTATTGGTTTAATTGGGGCACGGAGCAAGAAGTAGCTTGGAAAGAAAACTTTCGCTTGTGGATGACATTTATTAATGAATACAAAAATCGAGGCGGACGTGTCACGGCTGGTTCCGACAACGCGTTCATTTACCAAGTTTACGGTTTTGGATACATTCGAGAGCTTGAACTTTTGCGCGAAGCAGGCTTCCATCCTCTCGAAGTGATTCGATCTGCCACGATGTATGGTGCACAAGCCCTTGGTATGGAGGCTGACCTTGGCACAGTAGAGATTGGTAAACTCGCGGATCTCGTCGTCATCGATCAGAATCCACTTGAAAACTTGCAAGTGCTTTATGGCACTGGCGCCATCCGCCTGAATGACAGCAACCAAGCGGTTCGTGTCGGCGGCGTGAAGTACACGATCAAAGACGGTATCATTTACGATGCGAAAAAGCTGTTGAACGATGTCAAGAAACTTGTTGATGCAGAAAAACAAAAGGCAGGTTTCGTATTGAAACAACCAGGCGAAAATTAACACCTCAAGTTAAATGTTGCGATTGCTCTTTTCAGTTCTTGCGCTCACCGTTATCTCTTGTAAACAGGTCTCTGAAACACCAGTGCCCAAACCCGTGGTAATATCGTCGCTTGGTATTTCATACTTTGAACCTGTGCGGGATGCAAAGCAGCAAACGCGGCTCGACAGCAATCTCCAAGTTGCGCAGAAGAACTTCGACACCGAACCAAGTGAGGAAAACTTTATTTGGTTGGGTCGCCGCACGGGCTATTTAATGCGGATCCAAGAAGCAATCGACATATACTCTAGAGGGCTGGAAAAATTCCCGACTTCATACAAGTTGTTGCGCCATCGTGGCCACCGTTACATCTCGCTACGTCAATTCGATCAAGCGATTGAAGACCTCGCAAGAGCCGAAGAATTGATCGCAGGCAAACCACTAGAAGTAGAACCTGATGGTATTCCGAATCGCTTGAACCAACCACTATCGACCACGCAGTTCAACATTTTCTACCACCTGGCACTCGCACACTACCTGAAAGGCGATTACTCGAAAGCGGAAGAGACGTGGAAGAAGTGTTTAGGAGTGTGCAATAACGATGATTCCAGGATAGCAGTCATCGACTGGCTTTATATGACCCTTCGACGCGAGGGTAAGTCGGCCGAGGCAGCTGCTCTTTTGGAACCAATTAACGACCACATGGACATCATTGAGAACGACTCCTACTACGCCCGTCTCAAAATGTACAAAGGTTGGCTGAAGCCGGAAGATGTCCTTCAGGTAGACACCGCAGCGGCTGATTACAACCTCTCTCTGGCAACCCAAGGATACGGTGTAGGAAATTGGTATTTATACCAGGGAGATAGTGTTCGCGCCCGAGAGGTATTCAAAAAGGTACTTTCAGGTAAAGAATTCGCAGCGTTTGGATTCATTGCCGCCGAAGCGGAGATTGCACGAACGAGCGCACTGCCCTAAGGTTGTGTGCTCATGGTGGATTTACTAATTTTCTACCATTCGAAACCCCATGACGCGGCTCCTCCTCACGACCATTTTCCTCGCGAGTACCCACCTTGCGCTTGGGCTTTCCGCCGATTCGTTGGTCCGCTGGCGGGATCTGACCTATAGTTCCGATTTTGAACAACAGGTAATCAACGATTTCCTTCGAAATAACAAGAAAGATTTCCTCAAGGCATTTCTTGCAAACGCACCCTCGCCTGTCGACAACTGGGAAAGGTTCAACAAAAAAACAAAAATCGTTCTTGATGAAATTCGTGAATCATCGAACTTCCAAAAAAGGAACGACAAAAAGATTAAGTACATCTATCAACTTATTCACGAACGGTTCTTTACTCAGTATCAAGAGGCAATCCTCTTTCATGAGATAATCGATAACGGGAAGTACAACTGTGTTACGGCAACAGCACTCTATGCGTGGTTCTTTGAACAACTCGGAATCCCTTACACCATTAAAGAGGAACCGACGCACGTGTATCTGGTCGCGTATCCCGATTCAGATAATATCATTGTGGAGAGTACGAGTCCACTGCGAGGTTTTATTGCCTTTTCCCCTGAGTTCAAGGCACGGTATGTTAAGAACCTGAAAGACCAAAAGATGATCGGGATGCTCGAATCGTCTCGTTCGGTGGATGAACTATTCAATAAGTATTACTTCGGCTCGGGAAACATCAATCTCACGCAGCTCGTCGGGATCCATTACATGAACGACGGTCTGTTCCGGCGTGACCGTCAAGATCTCAAGGGCTCTTTCGATCAGTTCAAGAAAGGACACTTCTTTTACCCCGGGGTCAGAAGTGAGTTCCTGCTTGCGACGGCACTCGGCGCGGTGTTGGAAAGCGAAACGGAACCTGTTGAAAAAGCCCGCCAGCTATCGGTGGCCTCTCGATATAAGGCGCAAGGAGTAACTTCGGAAATGATTGTGGGGGAGTTTGGTCACCTATCACAAGCCACGTTAATCAAGAAAAATGACAGGGCTCTCTTCGAACAGTGCTACAAAGCTATCACCGCGGAATTGACCGATGCGGACCTCTTAAAAGAATTGAAGTTGATTTACAACTACGAAAACGGTCGTGTTCTCTATAACATGGGAAACTACGTTGCGGCCAAACCGTACTTGGTTTCGGCATTCGAGTTGGAACCCAACAATGCCGATTTGACAACTTTAGTGGTGGCGTGCTTAACGCAGGCGTTGAAAAGTGTCCGGGAAGGCAAGGTCGTGGTCGACTCACTGGAATCGTACCGCACACGGTTCCCCATCTTGAACGAAGATCGAAATTTTAAATCGGTGCTTGCCTTTGGATACACTTTCGCTTTCGCGGACGCCTACGAAAAAGGGAAAATTGTGGAAGGGGAGAAATTCCGAAATCTTTTCGAGGCTTTATACAACTCTGATAAGACCATCAAAATTAGTCCCGAGGCGGTTGGAGCTGCCTATTCAAGCGCCTGTACCCATTATTTCAGGAAGGGGCAAACGGCCAAGGCGAAGCAGTATATCGAAATCGGCCTATCGATCGCTCCGGGTAATCACGAATTGATGATGCGTCGCCAAATGATTGGGCAATAGCTACCTATTATCGACCGCCACGTGATGCGTTCGCTGGACGATCGCGGTGTTGCCCATCAACGTTTCAAAAACGGCGACCACATTCAACTCCTCCATCACAAAAGATCCGGGCGCCAAGTAGTAAGAAATTTCACCAGTCTTCGTAGACTCGTCCATCAACATGTACTCCATCCCATCGTACAAGCAACCAGACTTCGACAGCTTTCCCTTGTAGAACTTAACTGACTTCGATCTCTCTGAGAGCGAAAACTTGATCTTATAGATGCCACTGGTCTTCACGTTATCGATGACCTTCATCTCGATCGTCGGATATTTCTTCTTCAAAGAGCCATTTTCCAGGTACTCTTTTAACCCCAGACATGGACGGTCGTCTTCATACCTCGCCTCCGACAACAGCTTACCATCTCCACGATATCGAATTTGAGGTCCGCTCATCTTATCATTCTTATACTCCGTGGTTTGCGCCAACACCGTCCCGCCCGCATAGTACTTTCTCGACGTGCCCTCGCGCTTGTTGTTCACATAGGGTAACTCGAGTACAAGCACACCATCACGATCGAAACTTTTCGAAATACCGTTCTTTGCGCCCTGCTTGTACCTAACCTCCGATTTTGTAACTCCGTTTTGATACTTCGTGATGATCACTTTTTCGGCATTGGGATCCGCCGACGTAGTATCAGCCTTCTGAGAAGACTCTTGTCCGCGCGAACAAGCCGAGATCAAAATGGTGAGTAGAATGATTCTCTTCATGGGGTTCACGAAAATAGTCAAGAAAAAAGAACCGGCGGTCAGGTTCTACCCCCGACCGCCGGTTCACATGTTCAAAAATCGAATTTTCTAATTTCTCCGATGGGAACCGCCACCTCCAGAATGGCTTCCTCCAGACGAGTGACCTCCACCACTGCGACCGCCACCCGGAGAACCCGACCCACCACCGGAGCGCTGTGAAGGCTGAAAGCTCCGGTGCTCCGAACCGGATCCACTTCCTCGTTGGTTGAAAGTACGTTGATTTCCGCCGCCGCTTTGCCCATTCGATGAAGGATTCGAGAAGGTCCTGCGCTGATGCATCGTTCGATCGGAATTCGTTTGTTGACGATCGGTTGAACGACCTCCATTGAACGTCCTGTTATCTTGAGTCCTGTTGCTATTGCCATTATCGAACGACCAACTCCTAGTTCGTTCTGAACTCCGATTCCTGTCGGAACTTCGATCGTGCGTGGCATCATACGTTCTACCATTGCTCGAACCATCGCGATGCGACCTAGAGTAATTTCCTCGATCGTACGTGTCGTTGCTGCGACGATGGGTATTGTCGTAACGATTCCAGCGTCCATCAGGGTAGTGGTTGCGTGAGTCACGATAGTTCGTGATCTGCGCGTGATGACGGTTATACACGACTACCGATGTGCTGCGATAAGGGTAATAAATCCTCGGTGCATATAAAATCCGGTGCGAGTAACAAACAGAGTAGTAAGGTCTGTAAGGAGTCCAATACGAATAGTACATTCCCCAGGTGAGGGGTCGCCATGGGCGATACCAACCGGGATAAGCTTGCCATCCCCACGGAGATACCCACAGACTGTAGGCAGGTCCATACACGTATTGAACACAGGGCCATCCCCACACATTTACTGTTGTTCGCTGGGTCATGGTGCCCGCATTCACGCGCACTTCACTTGTGGGTTCAATGATGGTTTCGATACCGTACACATCCGGATCACCTACAATCTGCAATACTGCAGTACCGTCATCGCGTTTTTCCAACTCGATGACAGCTACATCTTGACTTTCTGATTGGGAAATAATTGCTTGAAGAGTAAAGGTGTGAACGTTTCCTTCATTTCGATCGATCACCCGGATGTAATCGATGTCGCCATCGCCGTTTAGATCTAAGTTGTTGACTTTCGAATCTGGGGAGTTGAGAAGTTGCTCAAATTCTTGTGGTGATTGTGATTTTTTGAACAACTCGAGGGCGCCTTCTAAGCTAAAATTGTCGCCTGGCACTTTTTCCGTCGGGTCTTGAAATCCTGCCCACGCTAGCGAAGTTGCGAGGAGGCATGCTGCCGTCAGGATACTGAACCTTGTTTGCGTTTTCATAATGAAGCCGTTTATGAATTAATTGAACGGGCCTAGAGGGTCAAACCGCCTGCCAAATCAAGCAATTGGCATAAATACCATTGACATCATTAAAAAGACGGAAATCAACGCGAGAAAGCGGGTTACTTCGGCTGTGGTGGCAATTCTAGGGACTGATTTACACAACTGGGTATCTGGTGGTCATAGTGGCTGACGTAAATCAGGGTCATCATCGAATGCCTACAGATTTGGTCCACTGCAGCGACAAATACGTTTTGTTGCTGTGGTGTGAGGCCTTCGCACGGTTCATCCAGTATGAGAAGAGAAGGCCCTTTTACCAGTGCTCTAGCCAGAAGACAAAGGCGTTGTGTCCGGAATCCGACGTGTTCGAATCGACGGTCGATGGCCTCCTCGATGCCAAAGAGCCTCATCCATTGCGATACAAGTTCGCGCTTCGTTGGGTCGTTGCGACGAAACAACCCGATGGTATCGTAAAACCCAGACTCCACTACGTCGAGGCAAGTGTGCCCCTGTGGAAAGTACCGAAACAATTCAGGCGACACGAACCCGATTCGTCGCCGCAAGGCCCAAATGCTCTCCCCCGATCCACGCGGCCGGTCAAATAACACGATGTCGTTGGCATAAGCCTGTGGATTATCGCCATTGATCAAACTCAAAAGTGTGGACTTACCCGCACCGTTGCGCCCACGAAGCGCCCACCGCTCACCTTGTTTCACAGTCCAGTTGACTCCATCTAGAATCAATCGGTCGCCGTACTGCACCCGCACATTTTTCATTTGCACCACTACATCAAAGCTACCAAGCTCAGTTGGGACAAGCCGATTCAAAATGGTTTGATCAACGCCATTTTGATGCGACTTTCTTGATGGTCGGTATTCCTCCCGTCGGCACGCCGAAATCAAACGACCATTTGAAAGGGTTCCTACATGCGTGATGGCCGCAGGCACCTCTTCCGGTATCGTGGCGAGTAGCACTTGAATGCCAGATTCTGCGATTGACGTCAAAAGTAAATCAAAGTCGCTCCTAGTGGCGACATCGAGTCCTGCCAATGGGTGATCGAGCAATAACACCTCTGGGTTTTTGAGTAAAGTTGCTGCGATCATCGTGCGCCTGGTTTCCCCGTTCGACAGCATGATGAGCTGTTTCTCTAACAATGATCCAAGCGCGAGTCGCGTGATTACCTTGTCGAAATTCCAGTGACCGTTTGTCGACACTTGCGCCGACACATCGAACAGAAACTCTCCTACCGTGACAGCCGCTTCGTCGTCGGACATGTTGAAGCGCTGTTGGTAATAAAAAGATGCGGTATTGGAGAGGCTTCGAAAATGATAATGAGCAGCGAGATGCCCGATACGTGGAGTCTCACCTGTCGTATCCCAATGAATGCCGCCTTCAAACACACGATACCGACCGGCAAGCAGGTCAATCAGAATGCTCCCACCGGTGTCATCTTCATCGACGAACGCCCAGTGTTCACCTTCATTGATATGAATGGAAATATCTTCGAGGAGGGACCTGCCACCATGAAGGAGGTGGATATTCGTGAGCGTAACGGCCATGCGAGATTCAAAGTTACAGTTTCCTCCTATTTTAATTGAAGGCTTGAAAACTTCTTCTGGTGAGCAATCTTTTTGTCGATTATTTGAACCTTGTCTACAACTCTTTGACATGGTCTTCGTGTCTAACCGCACATGAAGTTCAGACTCATCCTATTCATTCTTGCGGGCATCACTCTGGTAAACTGCCACGACAACGCTGAGGGAATTATCCCGGAAACACCCATCCCTGAAGGAAACTTTACTTTCGTTGGACAGCAGTTTGTAAAGGTTCATTCCATCCCAACTGGTTGGATGGCATTAAAAGAGAAGATTCAGCCGCAATACGCGATTACTGCGCCGCTGAGGACCATCTCGTGGATGGACGTGCGGTTTCAGGAGGAACGAACTTACACCCCGCCGGATGGTTGGTACCTCATCGACGCAGTCGCCCACCCATCAGGTCATGTTTCAGCTGCCATCATCAACGTGGACTTGAAACGAGTTCCACTGTTGCAAATCAAACTTCTTCGTTTTAACAAGGCTGGGATACAATTCGAACGCGAGCTGTCGCCTTTGGCGCAAGAAGGTGAGAGAATCCGGTTCTACCCGTCGTCGTTGGATCGCATTCGTTTAAATGCGAATGGAGAGGACGTGTATGTCGTTGTTCGCTGGGATCACAACGATGTCACGGCGTCGAAATTCAGCTTTACGAGTGGGCTCTTTCATTCCGAATGGCAAACGCTTGTCGAACCCGATGCCTTCTGCGGATTCTTCGGGATTATTGGAGGTGGATACGACAATTTTCATCAGGGCGATCGATATTCATTCGTGTACTCGGATGTCGACAGCGAGGGAAACCTATATGTGGCCGTTCAGAGTCACGAGGATCTTCTCCTGGATCATGATCAAAAATTTGGTGAAAACCTATCGGCTGGTGCCGATCCAGCAAATTACGAGTTTGGTGTTGCTATCTTAACCAAGATCAACAGTGAAGGCAATCGAGTCTATTCGAAACTGGAGGGCCATTCGCGACAGGTGCGATTGCTAAATATGAATGTCGATCATGGATCGGTATATTTCACGGGGCGCGTTAAGA
The DNA here is from genome assembly GCA_044226945.1 of Cyclobacteriaceae bacterium. Classification (GTDB taxonomy): domain Bacteria; phylum Bacteroidota; class Bacteroidia; order Cytophagales; family Cyclobacteriaceae; genus ELB16-189. The sequence goes on from JBGAGB010000049.1 coordinate 20,605, forward strand.
TTAACAAGGAACCGAACGGCTGGGATGCTTGGATTCTTCATGCGGATCCAACAACTGGAATGGAGCGCTACGACTTAAGTGTAGATATTAAGAATGGTGACATGTTTTGGGCGGCGGCTCCCCTTTCGGACGGGAAGGTGATCGCGATTGGTTCCAACGACTACACCCAGAATCCTTCAGGCCTTAGCGTGAGCGACACGCGTGGCGCGATCGCGATATTGCTGGACACACGAGGTCAAGTCATTAAACACCTGGTGTTGCCCCAAGGTCCTTCGTCACGCGGAAGCGAGGCCATCTTTGCGTTAGTCGTCGGTTCGAAACTGTTGGTCGCTGGCGCGCACAATGCCCCCGGAACACACGCCGAAGTATATTCCGACGGCTTCATCGCAACACAATCACTTGAACTGGTAAATCAGTAGTCAACAGATCCTTCCGAAGATCATTCGGCGTTAGTTTCTTAGCGGAATTGCAACCCGGTTGCATGCTTTTTCCTTGTATTTTTGATTGGTCATTTGATCATGAAAAAAGAAATCGAGGAACAGTTGAAACGTCGGAAGATTCGGCCCACTGCCATGCGGTTGTTGGTCCTCGATTTCATCGCCAAGCATCAGCACGCCATTAGCCTCAAAGATCTGGAAACCGGATTGGAGTCAACCGATCGGGTGACTCTATTTCGGACGTTGAAGACATTCGAAGATCATAAGATTATTCACAGCATCGACGACGGCTCGGGGTCCGCCAAATATGCCATGTGTACTGACGCATGTGGTTGCGACTATCCGCAAGACACCCACGTGCATTTTTACTGCAAGGTTTGTCACGAGACGCAGTGCCTTCAAAAAGTAAAGATTCCTGCGATTCAACTTCCGGAGAAGTTTTCGGCACAAGAAGCCAGCGTGGTGGTGAAAGGAATTTGCGAAAGGTGTACAGTTTAACATTTGTCAATCTTGACGAAACGAAAAGCACACTAAAGTATACGGTGAGATGACAGATCAAATTCAAGAGCGTTGGCACGAGAACGACTGGATCCGAGCCGGAATTAGCTTGGTGTTGCTTCTTGGCGGCCTTGCATTTGACTATTTTATCCAGCCCGTTTGGTTTCAGGGACTATCCAGATTCGCTTATTATTCGATCGCCTATGTCCCGGTAGGTATTCCGGTGTGGTTAAAAGGGATTAGACTGGCACGAAAAGGCGAGATATTTACCGAGTTTACACTCATGGGTATCGCCACCATTGGAGCATTTTATATCCGCGAATATCCAGAGGGTGTTGCCGTAATGGTGTTCTATGCCATTGGCGAATTATTTCAAGATGCTGCGGTAAATCGCGTCAAGAGAAACATCAAAGCATTGTTAGATGTTCGTCCTTCTGCCGCAAGTGTGTTTCGGGGCGACCGTTTCCAAATGATCGATCCTTCCCTCGTTCAAATCGGCGAGGTAATTTTAGTTCGCAAGGGCGAACGGGTGGCCCTCGATGGAGTGCTCATTCGAAACGGTGGCAGCTTCAACACTTCGGCGTTGACCGGAGAAAGCAAACCGGTCACCATGGAAGCGGGCGAAACTGTGCTCGCCGGGATGATCAACGAGGACGACTCTGTTGAAGTTGAAGTGACAAAGTTATTCAATGATAGTTCGTTGTCACGGATCCTCGCGCTTGTGCAAAACGCTCAAGGGCGGAAGGCTAAGACCGAGCTATTGATTCGACGATTCGCAAAGGTGTACACGCCAATCGTCGTTCTGTTGGCGGCTCTTCTCACGTTCGTGCCATTCCTTTTTGTGAGCGAATACATTTTTCATGAATGGTTGTATCGGGCATTAATATTTCTTGTGATTTCGTGCCCTTGTGCGTTAGTCGTTGCGATACCGCTGGGTTACTTTGGTGGGATCGGGGCTGGTTCTCGTCGGGGGATTCTATTCAAGGGTTCGAGTTACCTCGATCGAATGACGCGCGTGACCACCGTTGTGTTCGACAAAACTGGAACGCTCACCAAGGGAACGTTTCGAGTAACGGAGGTCGATGCGGTTGGAATCGAACGCGAATCGTTGGTTCAAATGGTCGCTGCCTTGGAAGTGCATTCGACCCACCCGTCGGCTAAGGCGATTGTTGAGTTTGCGAAGAACAACGCCAGTTCGCTGACGGCAACTGAAGTGATCGAGCAAAAAGGCTATGGAATTTCGGGAAAAGTTGGTGGAGTGTCTGTGGTGGCGGGGAATGCAAGGCTCTTTCGGAAGCTAGACATTACATTCGATCAGGACCTTGAAACAAGATCAGAAACCGTTGTGTTGGTAGCCTTGGGGGGAGCCATTGCAGGCCACATCATCATCTCGGACGAGCTCAAAGAAGATTCTAGGGTGGCGGAAGAGCAACTTTTAGAGCGCGGTGTCCGTGTGGTGATGCTCAGTGGCGACAAGCAGGCGGTAGTTGATCGGATCGCGGGCGAGCTAGGTATCGCCGAGGCTTATGGCAATCTCATGCCCGAAGACAAAGTGACGAAGTTTGACGACATCCGTAAGAGTTCGGATGGTGCGGTGGCTTTTGTGGGTGATGGAATCAACGACGCGCCCGTCTTGGCCATCAGCGATGTTGGCATTGCGATGGGTGGTTTGGGAAGTGATGCTGCGATCGAGACGGCAGATGTCGTGATTCAGACCGACATGCCATCTCGAATTGTTACAGCGATAGATCTTGGGAAGGACACAAACAGAGTTGTTTGGCAAAATATCACTTTCGCCTTCGTGGCGAAGTTGGTCATCCTCACGCTTGGGGCATTGGGTTTTGCGTCGATGTGGGGCGCTGTTTTCGCGGACGTAGGTGTCGCGTTGATCGCCATCATCAACTCTATTAAAATAAACTCAACTCCTTAGTTCTGAATTCCAACATTCTAAATTCTAAATTCCTAATTCTAAATTCTAAATTCTTTAACCTCTCCCTCCTCCCGTAAACGCGTGGTACTTTTGCTTAAGCTTATCATCCCAGTCGTTTGCATAGATACTTACCCGATCGAACGTTGCGCGGACTTCGCTTTTGTCGAGTCCTTCCAGTTCGCGGATCGCCTTGATGTAGGCCTTCTCACGGAAGACGGTAAATGCCACGCCGTACAGTGTATGGTTGATCTCCAATAACTCCTTGGTAAACAGTCCCTGGTTATTCACCGGCACGTCGCATACCGACGCGAGGGCTTGGAAGTATCCATACTGGGTTGGATTTCCTTGAGCATCTTTAGACTGGAACACGTCGATCCAGATGCTGACAGAACCAAAGGTGAGGTTCCATTGGCCGGGTTGTTGACCGCGGGCGGTAACGGGATCGACTTTATAGTCGGCGATGACGCTCTCAATCAAATCGTAGTAGAACGTGATGGGTTGATTCATATTAATTAGGTTTTGGTAGTCTGAATAGAATAGAATGGAGTGATTAGCTGCGACCTCCAATCTGAAAGCCGATGTGAGGTTTGGGAGCGCGGTCGTCTTTAATCTCAAACTCTTTCACATCGTCGAAGATGACGACCTCCATAATTTCCGGAGTGCGTTCCTCTTTTTTCATGCCGGCCAGACGGAGGTGCTGGTTCCGGATGGATTCACCTACAACCTGCCGGACGGCGCGGGCGTTTCCAAAATGGTGATCCCGGTTTTGATGCAAGAACAAGAAATACTTTTTAAGGTGCTCGGCAGCTGCTGGCTCCAACTTCACGCCTTCTTTTCCGAAGATCGACAATGCGATTGTTAACATGTCTTCGGCGGAATAATCCTCAAACTGAAAGTACTTGTCGAAACGGGATCGCAGGCCTGGGTTGGAGCTAATAAATTGTTGCATGTTCTCGGTATACCCCGCCACGATGACGCCGAATTTTCCACGTAAGTCTTCCATGCGTTTAAGGATCACTTGGATCGATTCGCCTCCGAAGTCGTGTTGCGTGCCGCTTTCGTTCGCGAGAGAGTAGGCTTCATCGATGAACAGGATACCTCCCATTGCTTCATTTATCTTCTCTCCTGTCTTGATCGCGGTTTGGCCTACATACCCGGCGACGAGTGCTTGACGGTCGACTTCCACCAAGTGTCCTTTTTCAAGGATACCCAAACCTTTGTAAATGCGCGAAATGATTCGGGCAACGGTTGTTTTTCCCGTGCCGGGGTTTCCGGTAAACACGGTATGGAGAGAAAATTTGTTCAGGACATCTTTGCCAGTTTCCTGATAGAAGCGGACCAACTTTACCATCTCGTTTACTTCCACCTTGATGCCATCGAGCCCCGTGAGGGCGTTCAACTCGGCAAGTGCTTCGAACAATAAATCATCTTGCGATTTGTTGGAAGGAGGATTTGCTGCCTGTGAGGCGACAGGTTTTAATAGTTTATCGGCATCCGTAATGATGGCGACGTTTCCTTCTTCGGCCGCGTCGGTTACTTGGAATGGGACGGTGGCAATGAGGTTGTCCATAAAGACCACTTCCATCGTGTAGGTGTCGTCTTTCCACGTGCCGGCGGTGTCGCTTCCCCAAGCGGGGTACATGGTATAGACTTGCCCAACGGTGTTCGGTTGTATGTACAACAGGCGTGAGCTCTTTCCTTTTGGTTGACCCGCGTCGTTGTAGAAATTGAAAATTACTTCTGCGTAGTAGTCGGAGGCTGCCTTGTTTTTAAAGGCGAACTCACCCCATACATAACGGGTGTCTTTGAAGCTGAAGCGACTTAGGAACTTTTTCTCGGGTAATGACGAGGCCTGGGCGTCGCCTTCGAACAGCTTAATGTATTCAATGTCGAAATATAGATTTTCGCCTGGCTTGGAGGGGCCTACGTCCTCGATATAGAATTTACCTTCGCCTACTTTTAACCCATCGATGTACCCTTCCCAAGAATAGTTGCCTTTTGTCCAGTATGCACCTGGAGTTGGATTTCCCCAGGAGTCGCGGATATAAACCACGTTTTCGTCTTTGAGGATCTTACGTTTTTGGTTGAGGCTGCAGAGTTCGCGGCTGGAACTACCGTTGACGAAGAAACACTTCAGGTCGATGGATGCTTCCCAATCGTCTTCGTCGAAGAGTT
>JBGAGB010000005.1:0-213898 GCA_044226945.1 Cyclobacteriaceae bacterium
CTCAAGTATTCGTATTCATTCACGATGGGAGGAAGCCAACAGATTTCGGTTGATGTGGATGCCACCGTGGACGGTGATACCTACACAGGTACAGCCACTGCCGGAAGCTTTGGTAGTTTCCCAATCGAGGCGAAGAAAGACCCCAAGTAACCTGTTAAAGCAAAGCATTATGAAAAGACTGATATTGATTCTATTCACGGCTTGCGCCTTTGCAACGGCGATGGCACAGGTCGAAAAAGGAAATGTCCTCATCCGCAATGGTACCGTACTGACGGTGACGAAGGGGACGCTTGAGAACACCGATGTCCTGATCAAGGATGGCAAGATTGTTCAAATTGCAAAAAACATCGCGGCGCCAGCAGGAGCGAAGGTGATTGATGCCACGGGCCTTTATGTAATGCCCGGTATCATCGACGCGCACTCGCATGCTGGATTGAGCGCCATTAATGAAGGAAGTAATGCTATCACCCCCGAAGTTTTTACCGGAGATGTGATAAACCCGTTCGATGTAGGTATCTACAGAGCTTTGGCTGGGGGCGTTACCGTGTCGCACGCACTTCACGGATCGGCAAACTCGATTGGCGGTGAATCGGAAACACTGAAGCACCGTTATGGTACGACCGATCCAGAGCAAATGAAAATGGAAGGCGCCCCACGCACCATCAAGTTTGCCCTAGGTGAAAACCCAACCAATCATGGGAGGAGGAACAACGAGCAGCCGTCGTCACGGATGGGCGTTGAGTTTGTGATTCGGAAAGCTTTCAACGAAGGCAAGGCTTACATGGAAGCGTGGGATCGATACAACAAGGCAAAGTTGGTGAAAGGATTCCGCGGTGCTCCACCTACCTACAGCAAGCGCCTCGAAACCATGGCCGACATCATTCGTGGAAACATCATCGTGCACTGCCACAGCTACCGTGCGGATGAAATCAACATGGTGTTGAAAGTGTGCCGCGACTTCGGCGTGAAGAAAATCGTTTTCCAACATACAAACGAAGGCTTTAAAGTAGCTCCCGAATTGGCCGCATACGGTGCGATGGCCTCGGTATTCGCCGACTGGTGGGCATACAAACTTGAAGTGTACTACTCGACCGCCTACAACGCGGCAATTCTAACTCGAAACGGAGTAGTGACAACCGTAAATTCCGATTCAGGCGAACTGATTCGGCACCTATACCATGAGGCTGCGAAAACTCAAAAGTATGGTGGACTGAGCGACGATGAAGCTCTCGCCTTGATTACGATCAACGCTGCCCGTCAACTTGGGGTTGACAACCGCATCGGTTCGCTCGAGGTTGGTAAAGACGGAGATGTTGCCATTTTCAAGGGCCATCCGCTCAGCGTGTACGCGATTCCGACCATGACATTGGTAGACGGCGTGGTACGGTTCGACCGCGAGAAAGATATGGACGACATCCGTGTGTATGTCGACCCCAAAGTATCGATCGAGACAGCCGTTTTCCAAGAAGCGGGCCATGACCATGACGCATGCATGCAAGGTGCCGAAGATGCCTTTCAATCTCTTTTTCTCAACAATAAATAAGCCCTGAACATGAAAACTCTAATGCACAAATTGAAATGGACCATCGTAGCGATGGCTGTTTTCGTGTTCGCGGCTGAGGCGCAAGTTCAGAAAGCCAAAACCGGCGTGTTCGCCCTGACGAACGCGTCGATTCAAACCGTGACCAACGGCGTGATAACGAACGGAACCATCGTCCTCAGCGGTGGAAAGATCGTTGACATCGGAACGAACGTGACGATACCAGCGGGGGCAATCACTATCGATTGTAAGGGACTTTGGATTTATCCAGGTGCGATCGATGGAGGCACCCACGTCGGTCTTCTAGAATTTGGACAGGTGGAACAAGCCAGCGACGAGGAAGAGCATGGCGAAGTAATCCCTCAAATGAAGGCACTCACCGCCGTCAATCCAAACACTCCGATCATTCCAGTGACGCGCGTGAGCGGAGTCACCACGGTGATTGTGTATCCAACGGGTGGATTGATTCCAGGCACAGCGGCACTTATGAATCTTCATGGCTATGTACCCGACCAGATGTATGCTGGGTTCGAAGGTATCTGTGTGAATTTTCCTAACACTGGCCGTCGTGGGTTTTTTGACCGTCGTAGCGAAGACGAAGTGAAGAAAGCCGCCGAGAAAGCTCTTTCGCAACTAAATGATACGTGGGATAAGGCGGTACAATATCACAAGCTTGATTCAGCAACAAGCGGAAAAGGAGTGAGCTACTACCCTGAAATGCAGGCGTTGCTCATGGCAGTGCGCGGTGAGCAAGCGGTGATGATCGAAGCGAACGCCGCGAAGGATATTACGGCTGCACTCAAATGGATCAAGGAAAAGAAAATAAAAAAAGCGATTTTGACCGGGGTGGCAGAGGGTTGGAGAGTGGCCGACGACATCGCGAAAGCAAACATTCCTGTGATTACCGGCCCCGTCCTGTCGTTGCCGTCGCGCGAATACGATCGCTATGATAAGGCTTATGCGAACGCAGGTCTGATGAAAAAAGCTGGAGTGAAAGTGGCACTGCGGACAAATGACACGGAGAACGTTCGGAACCTTTTATTTCACGCAGGCTTCGCCGCTACCTATGGCATGGGCAAAGAAGAAGCGCTGAAAGCAATCACGATTGTACCCGCCGAAATATTCGGTGTGGCCAACCAATTGGGCTCACTGGAGAAGGGAAAGAATGCCACCTTGTTTGTGTGCGATGGGGATCCGTTCGAAACCAAGACTCAAGTGAAATACGTCTTCATCGATGGATGGCAAATGCCGATGAATACACGTCAAACCGACCTTTACGAGGAGTTCTTGAAGCGAGAACCTGGAGTTAAGAAGAATTAAGAGTTAAGAATTAAGAATTGAGAGTTAAGAATTTAGAATTTAGGTGTCGGTTCTGTAAAAGAGACCGGCACCTTTTTTTAGTTGGTAGTTGGTAGACCTAAGACCTTAGTCCTTGGTCCTTGTGGTATCACAAAGGTCAGTTATTACCTCCGAGTTTCAGTACATAAATGATAGGCCAGAATTTTCCGGTCACCAAAAGGAGTTTGGTCTGAGGATGCCACGCGATTCCGTTCAGCACATCAACACGAGGTTTGATCTGACGCGCCAATGTCGTCAGTTCGGATAAGTCGAGCACTCCCGTCACTTCTCCTGTCGACGCGTCAATTCGTAAGATCGTGCTCGTTTGCCACACGTTTGCGAAAATGGAGCCGTCGATAAACTCGAGCTCATTCAATGAGTTAACTTTCTCCCCGTTTTGAGTCACCGACAGGGTTCTCACCGTCGTGAGCGAAGCCGAATCTAGAAAATAGAGTTTATCGGTTCCATCGCTCATGATCAGGTCCTTCCCGTTGGTCGTCATGCCCCAACCCTCCGTGGGATAGCTGAACTGGCGAAGCTCTTTGAATGTCGCAAGGTCGTAGACAAACCCTGTGTGGTGTTTCCAAGTGAGTTGATAAACCTTATTGCCAAGAATGGCCATTCCCTCTCCGAAATATTTTTTGTCAATCTCCACCTTGCGTGTAACACGCCCCGTTTTGATATCGATTACACCAATCCACGATTCATCGTCGCCCGTGCTCTCGTACAGTTGACCTTTATGAATGAGAAATCCCTCGGTAAATGCGGTAGTATCGTGGGGAAAGGTGTTCACGACGGTATAAGACAGGTTTTGGAGTGTTCCCTCATCACCCTTTTTTGAACAGCCCAGTCCGACTAAAGCGACGGCAAGTACCCAAGTAATTCTCTTCATATCCGCGAAGATAGCATGCACGATGCGGACTTGAAGCGCTCACCGGATAAACCGCCAATGGGAGCGCCGCAAGCCTCATCACCAGTTCCCACTAGTTGGGCATTATGAGATTGAGTTGATTCTATTGGATTCCGTCCAAGTTTGAAAATACTCAAGAGCCGTGTTCCGGGCTAAAAGTAAGATTTCAGGTTAGTCGTGGTGTTGTCGCTGGTTCCCACCAGTTGAACATTATGACATTGAAAGTTGGTTCTTTTGTATTCCGTCTGTGACTCGAAAACACCCAAGAACCAATGTCAAAATATCCAATCTAGGTTCTTGGGTAGCATGTCATTGACCTCCGTAGCCTTGGCGTAGGAGGTAGCCTTGGCGTAGGAGGTAGCCTTGGCGAAGGAGGTAGCCTTGGCGTAGGCGACTTCGATCGCCGTAGCCTTGGCGAAGGCGATCACTAAGCCTTAACTACCGCCATTGGGAGCGCCGCAAGCCTCATCGCCAGTTCCCACTAGTTGGGTATTATGCGATTGAGCATTGGTTCTTTTGTATAACGTGCGCAATTGGGAATACTCAAGAGCCAACATCTAAATATCCAATCTAGGTTCTTGGGTAGCATGTCATTGACCTCCGTAGCCTTGGCGTAGGAGGTAGCCTTGGCGAAGGAGGTAGCCTTGCGTAGGCGACTTCGATCGCCGTAGCCTTGGCGAAGGCGATCACTAAGCCTTAACTACCGCCATTAGGAGCGCCGCAAGCCTCATCGCCAGTTCCCGCCAGTTGGGCATTATGGGATTGAGCATTGGTTCTTTTGGATAACGTGCGCAATCGGAATACTCAAGAACCCATATCTAAATATCCAATCTATTGACTTGGGTAGCATGTCATTGACCTCCGTAGCCTTGGCGAAGGAGGTAGCCTTGGCGAAGGAGGTAGCCTTGGCGAAGGAGGTAGCCTTGGCGAAGGAGGTAGCCTTGCGTAGGCGACTTCGATCGCCGTAGCCTTGGCGAAGGCGATCGCTAAGCCTTAACTACCGCCATTGGAGGCACCGCAAGCCTCATCGCCAGTTCCCGCCAGTTGGGCATTATGAGATTGAGCATTGGTTCTTTTGTATAACGTGCGCAATTGGGAATACTCAAGAGCCAATATCTAAATATCCAATCTAGGTTCTTGGGTAGCATGTCATTGACCTCCGTAGCCTTGGCGAAGGAGGTAGCCTTGGCGAAGGAGGTAGCCTTGGCGAAGGAGGTAGCCTTGCGTAGGCGACTTCGATCGCAGTAGCCTTGGCGTAGGCGATCACTAAGCCTTAACTACCGCCAATGGGAGCGCCGCAAGCCTCATCGCCAGTTCCCGCCAGTTGGGTATTATGAGATTGAGCATTGGTTCTTTTGTATAACGTGCGCAATCGGAATACTCAAGAGCCAATATCTAAATATCCAATCTAGGTTCTTGGGTAGCATGTCATTGACCTCCGTAGCCTTGGCGAAGGAGGTAGCCTTGGCGTAGGAGGTAGCCTTGGCGAAGGAGGTAGCCTTGCGTAGGCGACTTCGATCGCCGTAGCCTTGGCGAAGGCGATCACCAAGCCTTAACTACCGCCATTGGGGGGTAATTTCCCCCAATTGTCAAACTTTTCAGGCCGCCGGTTCATCACATGGTAACCAACAACGAAAATCTTCGTAATTAGACCCAAACCTCGATCTCATGCTCCAAAACCTGATCAAAATCGCACTTAGAAGTCTCTTGAAGGACAAGGCTTATTCAGCTATCAATATCCTGGGACTCACGATTGGTATCACCTGTAGCCTGTTCTTGCTTCTATACATCATGGACGAACTGAGCTATGATCGCTATCATGTGAATGCGCAAAATATTTATCGCGTCGTGTCCGACATCAAGGAACCTGACAACGCCTTTACTTGGGCTGTGGCACAGCGACCCTTGGGGCCCGAGTTGCGAGACACGTACCCGGATATCAAATACGCCGTGAGGTTCAACGGGACGGGGCGTACACTTTACAAGAACGGCGACAGACAATTCTATGAAAGTGGTTTCTATTTGACCGACTCGGCGGTGTTCGACATGTTCACGTATGAGTTCTTGGCAGGTGATCCGAAAACGGCAATGCATGCACCATTCTCCATGGTGATCACTGAAAAGATTGCATTGAAGTATTTCGGAGGAGCGCAAGAGGCTTTGAATCAAACGCTCACCAATCAACAAAACGAAGTCTTCAAGATCACTGGTGTGATCAAGGATGTCCCCCTGAACTCTCACTTTATTTTCTCTGCGTTGATCTCGCCATCGACACGTCCCAACTTCGTGGGCGGATGGGGGGGCTTTGGCACGACCACGTACATCCAGCTTCCGCCGAATTACGATCAAGCCAAGATGCAGGCAGCGTTCGACAAGATTGTGAAAGAAAAGGTGAACCCAATCTTCGAGCAAATTGGCATTTCAGTGAAGTATGTACTGCAACCCATCGTCGATATTCATTTGTATTCAAAAATTCAAGATGATACACAAGGTGGGGGAGACATTTCAAATGTATACATCTTTGCAGCGGTCGCCATCTTCATGATCGTGATTGCTTGTATCAACTACATGAATCTTGCCACCGCGCGTTCTTCGACCCGAGCGAAAGAAGTTGGACTACGCAAGGTGATGGGATCGAATCGCGGTCCCTTGATTGCACAGTTTCTCACCGAGTCGCTGGTGGTCACGTTCGTTTCTTTAGGATTGAGTTTGATCATCATCTATCTAGCGTTGCCCACGTTCAATTCCCTCGCAGGAAAGCAGCTGTCATTTTCGCATGTTCTTCAAACGCCTGTGATGTTCAGTTTGGTGGGAATTGTTTTTGTGACGGGCATTCTCGGGGGCAGTTACCCGGCCTTTTATCTCTCGTCATTCAATCCATTGGCGGTCCTCAAAGGAAAGCTTGCATCGCGTGGAGGTAGCAACTTGCTCCGTCGAGGACTTGTCGTACTTCAGTTTGGATTGAGCATCACGATGTTGATTTGTACACTCATTGTTTTCGATCAGCTACAATTTCTGCGCAGTAAAGATCTTGGTTTTGAAAAAGAGAATGTCATCCGAATGAACCTGAACAACCGGGAGCTACAAGAAAAAGGGGGCACCTTGGCTGAGGCATTGCGGCGCCTGCCGTCCGTGGTGTCCGTTGGGCAAGCCACATCTGCACCTGGGGAAGACATCGGGAAGGGCGTTTTCAAAGTAGAAGATGCAGAGGGGAAGATGGTCGATAGAGGTGTCGACCTGTTCGCGGCCGATTATGATTTCGTGGACGCGATGGGAATGAAACTCATTCAAGGTCGCAACTTCTCTAAAGATAATCCCGCCGATACCAGTTTTGCCGTGTTGGTAAACGAGAGCATGGTAAAGCGAATGGGGTGGAAGGAGCCGATCGGTCGGCGCTTCATGATTGAGGATGGTAACAATTTCAACAGACAGGTAATCGGCGTGATTAGAGACTACAACCAAGCCTCGCTGTACTCACCGATCGAGCCATTGATGATCTATCTTAACATTCGCAACAATATTTTATTTGCACGAGTGGCGCCGGGAGACCTAACCAAGTCCATCGCCGCCATCGAAGAGGAGTGGAAGAAGGTGTTTCCCTCTCAACCTTTCGAATACAACTTCTTGGACGCTGACCTCGATTCACAGTATCAGGCAGACAAGAAGCGGAGTCAAATCTTCACTGCCTTTTCGGGATTGACAATCGTGATCGCATGCTTGGGCTTGTTGGGATTGGCGGCCTATACCACGGAACGGCGCACGAAAGAGATTGGCGTCCGGAAAGTGATCGGCGCCAGTGTCAATAACTTAGTGTTGCTCGTCTCGAAAGAATTTATCGTGTTGGTTTCGATCGGTACGTTGATCGCGTTCCCTATCTCTTGGTACGTGACCAGCCGTTGGCTTGAGAACTTCGCTTTCCGCATCGACCTCATGGGTGAGTGGACAACCTTTGTTCTCTCGGCGCTCATTGCGTTGGTCATCACCATGCTCACCGTGGGATTTCACGTGGTTCGTGCAGCACTGGCAAACCCAGTGCACGCATTGCGGGATGAATAGTAGGTTAGTTGATGGTTGGTGGTTGTTAGTCCTAAGTTGAAAGTCTTGGTGTGTACGTTGGGCGTTAGAATTCGACCACGAACGTCGATCCTTCGCCTACCTTACTTTCAACACGGATTTTCCCGCCGAGTGTTTCCACCTGCGATCGGGTGAGGAACAATCCAACGCCACGCGCATCGCGGTTGGTGTGGAACACTTGTCGCAAACCGAAGATCCTGCTTCCAAAGCGAGCGAGGTCGATCCCAAGTCCGTTGTCGTGTACGCGAAGGACGGGCTTACCATCGACAAGATCTGTTTCGAAGCGAATCACGGGTTCACGCGATGGATCGCGGTATTTGAGCGCGTTGCTCAGTAAATTCAAAATGATGCTCTCGAGATAGGGCTTGTAGCTGCTGACCGTGGGGCATCTTCCAAAATCAAAGACAACCCACGCGTTGTTGTTCAGAATTTCACCCATCAAGTCTTGCCGCACTTTCGTGAGCACGTCTTCAAAGGAGATCAGCGTGCGTTGCATCGCGTGCTCCTTGTTTACTTTCAAGATGTCTAACAACTCGTTCAACGTCTCCCGGAGATTGACGGAAGTCTTCTGCAGATTTTGAAACACTTCTCGATATTCTTCGATCGTGCTGTTCTCGTCGAGCAGGGAAATCAACGCCTGGATGTTTCCTACCGGAGATCTCAAGTTATGTGAGATGATGTGCGCAAACTCGTTCAGTTGCTTGTTCTGCTGTTGCAGTTCCTGCGCGGCAACCTCCAAGTTTGATTTCGATAGGAGTAAGGCCTCTTCCGACTTTTTCCTTTCCGTGATGTCGGAGATATATCCTTCGATCAACCGTTGCCCGTCTTTATTTTTAATTCCCGCGCCTGACTCTTTCACCCAACGTACCTGTCCATTCTTTTGCACGATCCGGTATTCAATCGCAAAGGGGATTTGATCTTTGAGCGCTTGTTTGAATTCGCGATCTACCCGTTCGAAGTCGTCGCGGTGGATGAGATGCTGGATGTCAGTCACGCCACTCAGGAATTCCTCAGCGGTGAAGCCAGTAATTTGTTCGATGCGTGCACTGATGAAAATGTTGGTGTAATTTTCATCGTCACGACAGAGGTAGATGACACCAGGTACGTTTTCTGCGAGGAATCGAAAGCGTTGTTCACTGTCGATCAACGCGAGTTCAGCCTGCTTATGTTCTGTGATCTCGCGAACCAAGATCAACACTGTTTTTTCGGTGAGTGGAGTCACCTTGCCGAGGTACCATTGATCGGAACCCGGTTTGACCGACATGTATTCGAGTAGTTCGGGCTTTCCAGTGGCGACCACGCGTTTGATTGCAATCTCGAACCGCGCGGCGAGGTCGTCCCCAACGATTTCGCTCATCTTTTTACCGACGTACTTGCTACGTTCTCCGAACAGCATGTCTTCCCGTTGGGTCCACACGTTCAAGTACACGGCATTTTCGTCAACTTCCAATGCGAGGTCGTCGAGCGATTCGAGCAACACACGCAAATGGTTTCGTGACTGCCGCAACTCTTCGTCAGCTTTCTTTTGTTCGGTGATGTCTGTCGCGATGGCAAGGTAACCGTTCAACTCACCGCGATCGTCCCAAATGCTGGTGACAGACAACGAAACGCTCAAGCGCGTGTTGTCTTTTCTCACGTAGGTCCATTCGCGGCGTTCGGTTCCCTTATGGTCACGAACCTTGGCAATCAGCGAGTCGACGACATGTTTCGTTTCGATGCCAAACTCGTGTTTGAGTTCGTGTGCACGGAGACTTAATTCAGCAGGATCGTGTGCGATCGAAAGAAAGTGCTTCCCAATTAATTCATCCGCCTCGTACCCAAGGAGCTTTTCAGCCGCTCGATTCAAGCTGTTGATGACACCATCTTTCTGAGCCGACATCACAGACAGCTCTGTCGAATTAAGAATGGTTTCGTGAAGGACGTATGACTCGGCGAGCGTGTTGAGGAACTTGTCACGCGTGAGAAAATCGTGATCTGGTGACGACTCCTGCATTTGCTGAGGACGTTGAATTGTAGGCCGCGCCACGTTTCGGTAAGTCGAGTGGTGTTCAGTTCAGGTTAAGTCCGGAACGACCAGTCAAGTTGTTCATCTAAACTTGCATTGGCCAACCCGCACAAAATTTAGATTATAAACATATCAAATTTTATTTGAAACCCCTTTGACGTCGCGCCTCAAAAACGACGACAGCAGCGGCGGTCGACACATTCATCGAGTCCGCCTTCCCCATCATCGGAATAATGATGTTTGAACTTGCAACTTTCACCCATTCGTCTGAGAGACCGGTGGATTCAGTGCCCATTACGATCGCACCCGCCTTTGTGAAATCGGTTTCATGATATGGGTTCGACGCCGGGAGGTACGTGCACCAGATCGCAAAGTTGTTTTTCTTCAACCAAGCAATGGTTTCTGCCGAACTCGCAACCGCGACTGTCTTGGTAAACAGGCAACCGATGCTCGACCTGATCACATTTGGGTTATAAATGTCGGTTTGAGGATCACAAATGATGACCGCATCTACGCCCGCAGCGTCGGCCGTCCGAAGGATCGCCCCGAGGTTGCCCGGTTTTTCAACCGATTCCAAGACCAAGTACAGTGGATTTCCTGCGGTGGGGACGTCCGCCAGTTGATGGGTCTTCATCTCGGCCACGGCGATCACGCCACCCGAGTTTTCGCGCATCGCAATTTTGTCGAACACTTCCTGTGTGACAGGAATGACGAGCTTGTCTTTTCGAAGTTCCGGTTCGAGGTCTTCCTCACGCAGTTGGTCGATACAATAAAAGATATTCCCAATCTTGTATCCCGCGCCGATCGCACGAAGGATTTCCTTCCTTCCCTCGATCATGAATAGTTGTTGCTTCCGGCGCTCTCTCGGTTTTTCAAGCGACAGCAGGAACTTGATCTTGGGATTGCTAGTACTACTCAGGATGGTACCGGGCTTCATCGATGGCGTGGTTCAGATCAAAGGTAGCATCTCCTACCACAACATTGAACTAGACGCGCACACAACAAACGGACATTTTGCCTTTCTTTGTCACCACCTATGGAGATCCTGTTCCCGACCTATTGGAAAGATTACGAATTAGTCGACAGTGGCGACTTCGAAAAGCTGGAGCGTTTCGGGAACTACCTGCTGATTCGACCGGAGCCACAAGCCATTTGGCGCCCGGCCATGGAACGCCCCGAATGGCTCCGTCGGGCACATGCCGTGTTCAGTCGAGAGCAAAAGGACAAGTTTCGTTTCAACGAGGAAGTGAATGGAGGTTGGAAGAAATTGAAGTCGATACCCGACAACTGGAACGTGTCCTATAATTATGGTGAGATGCAGTTGCAGCTCCGGTTGGGGCTCACCAGCTTCGGCCATGTGGGAATTTTCCCTGAGCAAGGCGAGAACTGGAACTTCATTTCCGACACCATTCGCTCATGGAATTTGACGGGCGAGAAGCCACGGGTGTTGAACTTGTTCGCTTACACGGGTGCGGCCTCGATGGCGGCGACCGAGGCCGGAGCGGTGGTGACACATTGCGATGCTTCGCGACCGGGATTGAACTGGGCCAACCAAAACATGCAGTTAAATCAACTCGATGGCATTCGATGGGTGTATGAAGATGCACTCAAGTTCATACGCAGGGAAGCCAAACGAGGCAACCGGTATCATGGTGTGATCATGGACCCACCACCTTATGGCCGTGGACCGGAAGGCGAGAAGTGGACGTTGCAAGAGAAACTTGACGAGTTGATCGGTTACGCGCGCGACGTGCAGACCCCTGATCACAATTTCTTCATATTGTCCATGTATGCTGCCGGGCTACCTGCGATGGTCGGATTGAACGTTGTGAAGACCCACTTCCCGGGCGTCAACTTGCAATGGGGTGAGTTTGCCTTGAAGGCTGGCAACGACCGCCACTTGCCGATGGGGACTTTTGTCCGCTTCCGGAGTCCTGCTGCGTAGTCGGACACACCACCGATAATTCGCAAATTTTCCGTACCTTTGCGCCTTAATTTTTAGGCTTGGAGCTATGGAAGTAAGCAAAATCAGGAATATCGCCATTATAGACAAGCTGTTGCACGCAGGACACTTGTTCAAAGCGCACGAAAACCCGGGCGAACTGATCATGGATAGCAACCCGTTGGAACGGGAACGCGGCATCACGATCCTTGCCAAAAACGTATCTGTACGATACAAAGACTATAAGATCAACATCATCGATACACCGGGTCACAGTGACTTTGGTGGTGAAGTGGAGCGTGTGTTGAACATGGCCGATGGCTGCTTGCTGCTCGTCGACGCGTTCGAAGGACCGATGCCCCAGACTCGTTTCGTGTTGCAAAAAGCTCTCGAACTTGGCCTGAAGCCGATCGTGGTAATCAACAAAGTTGATAAGAAAAACTGTACACCGGATGAAGTTCACGAGTCGGTGTTTGACTTGATGTATTCGCTCGATGCGACTGAAAACCAGCTTGATTTCCCTGCCTTCTACGGTTCGGCCAAGCAAGGTTGGATGAGCAGCGATTGGAAAAAACCAACGACCGACATTACGGCGTTGCTCGATGGTATCATCGAACATATTCCTGCTCCGAAAGTAGAGGAAGGCACACTCCAGATGTTGATCACATCGTTAGAGTACTCTTCTTATATCGGTCGCGTTGCGATCGGTCGCGTGCACCGCGGCTCAATTAAGAGTGGCCAGCCGGTCATGCTCATCAAACGCGATGGCCAAGGGATGGTGAAGTCACGCATTAAAGAACTGTACGTCTTCGAAGGTTTCGATAAGCAAAAAGTTGAAGAAGTAAAGGCCGGTGAAATCTGTGCCCTCGTGGGTTTGGAAGGCTTTGAGATCAGTGATACTGTTTCGGATATCGAAAAGCCGGAAGCGTTGAAGTCGATCGCGATCGATGAGCCTACGATGAGTATGTTGTTTACGATCAACAACTCACCTTTTTATGGAAAAGAAGGAAAGTATGTGACATCGCGTCACATCAAAGAACGTTTGGACAAGGAATTGGAAAAGAACCTTGCCTTGCGCGTCATCGATACAGGCTCTGCCGATTCATTCATGGTGTATGGCCGTGGTGTGTTGCACTTGTCGGTATTGATTGAGACTATGCGCCGGGAAGGCTATGAACTCCAAATTGGCCAACCGCAAGTATTATATAAGGAGATCAACGGCGTGAAATGCGAGCCGATCGAGGACCTTACGATCGACTTACCCGAAACCGACGCTGGCAAGGCGATCGAAACGGTTTCACAACGCAAGGGTGAAATGGTGAATATGGAACCTAAGGCGGACCGGGTGATTTTGAAGTTCAACATCCCTTCACGCGGCATCATTGGATTGAGGAACTACCTCCTCAACGTGACGGCTGGCGAGGCGATCGTGACCCATCGCTTTACTGAATATCAACCGTTCAAAGGCGAGATCCCCGGCCGTATCAACGGTTCGTTGATTGTGATGGAAGAGGGCGAGGCAATTCCGTATAGCTTGCATAACTTGCAAGACCGTGGTAAGTTTTTCATCAACCCCGGAGAACCTGTTTATGAAGGACAGGTAATTGGCGAGCACAGCCGCGCCGGCGACTTGGTTATCAACGTGACGAAGACCAAGAAGTTGACGAACATGCGCGCCACTGGGTCGGAAGAAAAGATGCGCATCGCACCTGCGATCATCTTCACACTTGAAGAAGCGTTGGAATACATCCAAGCTGACGAGTACGTAGAGGTGACACCGAAGTCGATCCGATTGCGCAAGATCTATCTGAATGAGACTGACCGCAAACGCGAAAGAAACAAGGTGCTCTCCAATGCATAAGATTCTCTTCATCGTCATGTTCTCCCTCGCCACCGCACCGGTGGTTGCGCAGAACGCCAAGTTGGAAAAGTTGGAAGCGCAAGGCGACTCGGCGATGAATCGGCAGGATCCCGCGAAAGCGATCAAGATCTATTCGAAGGTGATCAAGTCATCGAAGCTCAAAGAGCGCGGCGACTATAACGCCCTGTACAAGCGCGCCGTCGCGTACTACACCGTGGGTGATTTCAACAAGGCATTGACAGACTTGGATAAAGTGGTGGAGAAGTTTCCCAAGCTACCACAGTCGAGGATGCTTCGTGCGATCGTTCACGGAGAGCTGGGGCACAACGAGTTGAAAGAACAAGACTTGGCCAACGCCCTCGATGGGGCTGGCGATCCGAACATGCTGAAATGGCGTGCGTCGATTTATATCAACGACGAGAAATACGAATTAGCGAAAAAGGATCTTGCCATCGCGCGCCTGTTCGACGACGACGCTGAAACCGAGATGTACTTGGGCCTCGCCCAGTATAACACCGGTGCAATTGATAGCGCCTTCGTGAGTCTTGACCAAGCGATATCTCTTGACGCTACGTACTTGCCTGCGTATATGTATGCAAGTTCTTTTTGTTTGCAAGAAGACCGTTACGAGCAAGCGCTTCAGTACCTCGAATTTGCAGGCCGCCTCGACCCCAAAAACATGACCGTACAGTTTTACAAAGGCATCGCCCTGGTAGAACTCGACCGTGAGGACGAAGGATGCCGCCTCCTTCGCAAAGCTTTCTATAGTGGGATGGATGATGCGTCGGGATACCTGAAGGAATACTGCTTCGGGGTTGAGAATTGACGTCCAAACCCGCCAAATTGAGCCCAGAATTGGCTTTTTTTGACGGAAATTGGCTTGAGTCGCAGAAAACTAAAATTCAGTTTGGAGCGTTAATTTCGGGTATGAAACGGGTTTTTGTCATTCTATCGATCCTTTCTTTGTTGGGTTGTGGAACCCAACCGAAGCTCTCGGAACTGGTGAACGACATGGTGGTGTTGACGAACTTCGACGACCAGGTCGATTATACCCAGTATGCCTCGTACACGATGCCGATGGATACCATCGGGCTGATCTCCAACACGACCAACGCCCAAGCACTCGCCAACGATTACGCGAAACTCATCACAGCTGGTGTCAAGAAGAACCTCGACGCGTTTGGTTATAAACAAGTCGACAAAAAGTCGAATCCTGATTGGGGCGTGAACGTGTTCGTGGTGAATGACCTCAGCGTTTTCACCAGCACGTATTATCCTAGCTATTATTATCCTAGTTACTACGGCTACTCAGGTTATTACGGTTACGGAGGTTATGGTTATGGATACACGCAGTATAACTATTTCCAACAGGCCGTTCTTGTGATTGAAATTGTTGACTTGAAGAATCCGTACACTGGCAATCCTCCAGCCGTGTGGGTGGCGAACATCGGCGACTTGCTGAACTCGTACGATACTTCTCAAAAAACGAAGGAGGCCATCGATCAAGCTTTTGTTCAATCTCCATTCTTGAAGAAATGAAGAAGCTGATCTTGATTTCACTGTTGGCGCTTTCGTCCGAGGTGGCAAGCGCCCAATTCTACGACAAGATGTTCTTCGCGAGTTGGAGTGTCAACCAACCGTTGACCAACCGCGACTTCATTGGACGCTCGAGCACCCGTGGGGCGCGACTTGGCTACCGGGAGATGATGAACGATCACTTCGCATTCGGCTTCGATCTGTCATGGTCGACTTACGACGACTACACGCCGAGGCAAACGTACTATCGACCCAACAGTACGCTGACGACCGACTTTACGAACTACTCGAATAATTACGGCGCGTTGTTGACGGGCGACTATTATTTTTTTACCGAGCGGCGGGTGATGCCTTATGCGGGCCTCGGCGCCGGCGTCGGGTACAATAGTTATAAGGTTTATTACAACGTATACAACGACGGCAAGAATGCTTTTGGACTGCTCCTCCGTCCGCAAGCAGGTGTGTGGGTAAAGGTTGACGATCGTAAGAATTGGGCGTTCAACGTCGGGGTGCATTTCGATTTCTCGACAGCAAAAGGGACAGATTTCGGTTACAAGAATTTCATGAACGCGGGGCTGGAACTGGGGCTCGTGTTCTTGGATTGGTAGGGGCGGAGGCTTTTTTTTCGATTCCCGGTTGTGCAGTCCCCCCAACCGACTAATTTTGCGCATGCCAGAGCAAATTCTCATCCTGGACTTCGGTTCCCAGTACACTCAACTGATTGCCCGGCGGGTTCGCGAACTGAATGTCTACTGTGAAATTCACCCATTTAACAAGATTCCAGCGATTGGTCCCCACATCCGTGGCGTGATCTTGTCCGGGAGCCCGTGTTCCGTTCGGGATGCTGGATCGCCCGACGTCGACCTGTCGAAGTTTGGAAACGTGCCCGTGCTGGGAGTCTGCTACGGCGCCCAACTCATCGCCCACAAATCGGGTGGCACCGTGTTGCCTTCGCAGATGCGGGAATACGGACGTGCGAAACTCACCACCGTGAACCATGCGCATCAGCTCCTCAAGGAAATTTCAATTGACTCGCAAGTCTGGATGTCGCACGCCGACACCATCGCGTCCGTTCCGGGTACTTTTGAGATCATCGCCTCGACGCCGACCGTGAAAGTGGCGGCGTTCCATGTGCAAGGGACGAACGTCTATGGCATTCAGTTTCACCCTGAAGTAACCCACTCACTCGAAGGCAAGAACCTCCTTCGAAATTTCGTGATCCACATTTGTAATTGCCGTCAAGATTGGACTCCGGAACAGTTCGTCGATGCGACAGTGGCCGATCTTCGAAAGAAGTTGGGCGACGACAAAGTGGTGATGGCACTATCTGGAGGTGTGGACTCGACCGTGGCCGCCACCTTGATCGCGAAAGCTATCGGAAAGAACTTGTATTGCATTTTCGTGGACAACGGGCTCTTGCGCAAGGGTGAGTTCGAACAAGTTTTGACATCGTACAAAGGCTTGGGCCTTAATATCAAAGGTGTTGATGCACGCGAGAAGTTTTACACGGCGCTGAAAGGGTTGACCGATCCTGAAGCAAAGCGAAAAGCCATTGGAAAAACTTTCATCGATGTGTTCGACGAAGAGTCGCACCGCATTGAAGACGTCAAGTGGCTTGGACAGGGCACGATTTATCCCGACGTGATTGAGTCGATTTCCGTGAAGGGACCGTCGGTCACGATCAAGTCGCACCACAACGTGGGTGGACTTCCGGAGAAAATGAAGTTGAAAGTGGTGGAGCCGTTGAACACCCTCTTCAAGGACGAGGTACGATTGGTGGGTAAAACGTTGGGCATCGACCCGACGATTTTGGGAAGGCATCCGTTCCCGGGTCCGGGGCTGGGCATCCGCATTTTGGGCGACATCACAGAGGAAAAGGTACGGATATTGCAAGAAGCGGATCACCTGTATATCAGCCTCTTGAGATCTCATCAATTGTACGACAAAGTGTGGCAAGCCGGCGCGATCTTACTCCCCGTTCAATCGGTGGGTGTGATGGGCGACGAGCGCACGTATGAAAAAGTTGTGGCGTTGCGGGCGGTTGTGAGTGTAGATGGGATGACGGCAGACTGGGCACATTTGCCGCACGACTTCTTGAGCGAGGTGTCTTCGGAAATCATCAACAAAGTGAAAGGTGTGAATCGAGTGGTGTACGACATCAGCTCGAAACCGCCGGCTACGATCGAGTGGGAATGAGAAGAGTTCTCTTCATACTGTCTTTGGTTTTAATCGGTTCGTTCGCGGAGGCGCAAGACTTCAAGCGCCAGTACAAGCACGCGCGCCAACTCTTCGACGACAAAGAATATGCGTTGGCGATGGAGGCATTCAAACCCTTGATCGTGTACGACAAGGCGAACGCCAATATCGAGAACAGCAGTTTCTACTATGCCGTGTCGGCGTACCAACTTGGATACAAGTCGGTGGCGAAGGATATGTTCATCCAGATCCGCAGCCTTTATCCAACATGGTCTCAACTTCCGGAGGTGGACTATTGGCTGTCGAAAGTCTATTTCGACGAGCGTGAATATTTTCAAGCATTGCGGATGTTGCGAGAAGTGCATGATTACCGCCTCGAACAGGATGTCGCGAACATGAAACGCCACTACCTCGCCGACATTCAAGACATGGAAACCATGCGCATGGTTGCCGAGGAGTTCCCTGTCGACCGTGAGGTAGCGCGGGCATGGACCAAGTTGCTGGCGAGAGAAGCTTTCAATCCGGCAGTGCGCAAGCAGTTCGACTCCTTGCTGCAGGTTCACCACTTCCAACCGTCCGAGTTCGACATCAACGAAGGCCCGGTGAGTGTAAAGAAAGAAAAATATGTGGTGTCGTTGCTGTTTCCTTTCATGGCCAACACGCTGGTTCCGATGCCGAACGCACAGCGCCCCAATCAATCGGTGATCGAGTTGTATCAAGGAATACGGTTGGCCGTCGACTCCTTGGAGAAAGTAGGTGTTCACATCGACTTGCGGGCATACGATACCGAGCGCGATGTGACGGCCGTGAAGAAACTGCTAGAAGCGCCGGAGATGAAGAATAGCGACTTGATTGTGGGGCCGCTCTTTACGGACCAGATGAAGCCAGTGCAAGAGTTCTCCATCACGAACCAGGTGAACATGATCAACCCCGTGTCGAATTCGGCGGACTATTTCAAAGACAACCCGTACGCGATGCTGTTCCAACCGAGTCACCAGACGATGGGAGAGCAGGCGGCTGAAGTGTTGAATGCTGCGATCAAGAACAAGAACATCATTGTCTATTTTGGTGATGCACCGAAGGACTCGGTGATGGCTTTTAGTTTCATGAAACGTGCGTTGGACCTAGGTCTTAAGATCGTGCTGGCAGAGGAGCACCACCGCGAGTCGTCGGCCAAGATCCTGAGTACGCTTGCAACGCCGACCGAATTCGATGAGTGGAGGAACCCGAAGCAGTTCACGTTGAAGTTGGACAGCATTGGTGGTATTTACGTGGCGTCGGATAATCCATTGATTTATTCGAAGGTGAGCAGCAGTTTGACGACCCGTGGGGATTCGATCGTGGTGGTGGGCAGTGAGGCGTGGATTTCTCCGGAGAGCACTTCGGTGAACTTCGAGAACTTCGAAAGGACACACACCTTATTTGCTTCGGGCAACTTTGCGGCGAACCGCAATCCGGCGTTTCTCGACTTCCGCAAGAGGTACCTCGCCAAGCATGGAGAGTATCCTGGCGTGTACGCGCGACTGGGCTACGAGTTCATGTGGTTCGTGGGCAACGCGTTGAATCAATACGGCATCTATTGGCAAGGCCCGCTTTCGCAGCGCGGTTTGGGTCCTGTTTAATAGGAGGTAGGGGGTGAATTGACAGGGATGTTGTGTCGCAATGCCTGCGAAAGTTCTAACGGGCTGGTGAAAGGCATCCTAGCCTTTTTAACGGTTATATGCCGGGAACTTCATTGAAGAACGTTCAACCGCCAAATCATTGCTAAATCCGCTCGCTATTAGTGCTGATTTGAGATCCTTGATGTATTCGTCTACGCTAAAGCCTTTCGGTGTTACTTCCATGCTTATAAAAATCGTGGGAAGCCCATTTTCCTGTGTTTCATTTGTAGTCTTTTCTTTAAAAAACTTACTTTACTGATAGGACTCAAAGATGATTAGTTCCAAACGGGATTTATTTACAAGCACGAGCCTAACATCACGTTCATCATCAGGATTGTGCTCCGATACATACCATCCCTCGTCATCGTCACTTACATAGTCAAAAATTAGATCATCCATAATTGAATCCCCTATTGGCAAGGTCATGTATTTCAAATCTTTTATCAATCGCTCTGCCTGCGAACATTCCTTCTGCGAAAGAGAGTAGCGATTAAGTTTAAACCCGTCGCCATTGGGGTATGAATCCTCAACTGTTTCAACCGGGTGAAGGCCAGAGATTAATGAGGCGAGTGTGTTACAACACTTTTCTTGCTTGTTACAGCAGAAGACTAGCATTAAAATTACAATCAATAAGATTCTCATTGGCTTTAATGGTCTGTATATGATGGTGGCACTATTCCGTATATGATATCAAAGGCAACAGCTCCATGTAATTTCGCCTCTCGATTCACCATCCGAGTTTTGGTCTCCGCGTCATTGGACCTGATCCCCCATGCTTTTGGATCGAAATCGTATCGGTCGTAGAAACCGACTGGTGTTCCATTGGTATCAAAAAAAACCGTTGCGCGTCCTAATGCCAGTGAATATTCTGATGAGGAGTAAAAATTTGCTGTTTTTGCATACAAGGTTACACCATTGTCCATAACTATTTTCTTCCCCTTGCGGTCAAAAATTCTTGGATCCACTGAGTAGAGTTCCTCCCAAATATCAATGAATCTAGTTTGTGTTAAGTTTTTGTCTCCTCTTCTAAGCCAAAAATTCTCAAACAAATCCTTACTAAACTCAGATCCCGCTCTTTCTCGTATCAAATTTCCCATCAATCCTAAGTCAGGTCTACCATCTTGGGTCTGTTGGGTTTCACTCTCACCACCCGTCTTCAAAACTTTCTCATACCCGCCGAATCTTATATTATAAGGCGCGCTCACCACACCATCCGGAAAGTATCGTCGGGTTGAAATTGTTGTAGGGACATGTGTTTCGCCGAACAACATCGAGTATTGGATGATCGCCTGGATGCTTCCCCGCCTCACTTCGTCGGCGAGTTGTTTTTGGTACCGTTCATTTGCCAGTAACTGTGCTCCCGATGAATAGATCGCCCAATCAGAGTAATTGCCAGAAAATGAAACCGCGAACCCGGCATCGATCAATTGGGCGATCCGTTTCATGGCCTGCTCGCTATATCCTTCTGTTGATTGGTCGCCAAGCGGGTCGTTAAACCTGATGGGTGAGTTGTATCCATATTGGTACGGACTCCATGCCCCAAACTTATCCGCCTTCGGATCCACCTGCCCAAACTTTCCTAGCACAGGATCATAACTTCTAAAGAACGTGTCGTACCAAGCCGAGGTGTTGTCGTACTCGGAGGCACTGTTGTAAAGGTAATTATTTACCATCAACTCCGGCTTGTCGAGGTACAGGGTGCGGAGCTCTTCTTCGGTTAGCGCTCGGCCGTAGGTGTATAGGTCGTCGTTCGCGGCGTTGGCGGATAGCTGTGTTTGTGATGAGTCTCGTTAGCGGCGCTTTCGTAAATCGGTTTCGATCCCGCGCTCATGAACGAAGGTGTCGATTTCTTTTTTCAACACATAGGTCACGTGTGGTTCGTCTATTTCCAGTTGGGGGAAAGGTATTGGTGTTTAATGGGAGGTAGGGGGTGGTTAGTTTGAGTAAAAATTATTGGAGTCATTCGAAAAACGAGAGTATAGACAACGGAACATCAGGAGAGGGATGATGAGACGTCCAATTCTTCAACCCGCTAAAGCTGATTGATATCTAACCCGAAATAATTCCTCCTTCCCGGTAAAAGGTTGCGTGAATGATTCCCTGCCCTTTAGCAAATGTCATTTAATAATTTTGACCTGTGCGACCCCAGTGTAGATTTTGTCTTCTTGATTTGGTCTCAGGTTTGACGATTTAGTGTAACAACTTTTCGAGGAGGCTTCAGGATAGCATTTCGTTTAAGTTATGATCATCAGACAGAAGCTCGTGACCGGCTTGACGGCCAACTTTATGTTTGAGTATTAATTCGACGCCATTTTGATCCTTTTTGTACGTAACACACTTTCACTGAATCCTACTTGTGATTTAGTTGAGAAAGCTATTATACTATATGTGATGTAGAGACTATGTCTTCGCTGAATGACACTATCGATCCTCAACGCCTTATGGACATTTTCTGCAAACATTTTTTCAAAGTCAAGAATCGCTAGTCTACCGGTATCACAATCGTGGTGTCCTATGGAAGTGTGGAATTGATCCTTTAGCAAATCGTTCCAATATATCACTGAAGTACAATTCCCCACGATTTTGCTCTGAAAGACTAATTCTTGACCGATTCCTTCTGTTATGATCAATCGCTCCACCACTCGGCAAATGTCCAAGGGGCTGATCGGATCCTTTGGAGTTGTCAGCGTTAGTATGAATATTAATAATCCCATATTTTAATGAAATAGCCTACCTTCGAATCTCAGAGTAAACTGAACAAGGTACCCGCTTGACGTGGTGAATTCAATGACACCCTCTCCACGTAATTCTCCACTCATTATTTTGCGTTGATAGCCAAAATAGATTCCGTCACCTCTATCTAGAAAAAGGTCTGTATTCATCACTGTAGAGCCTGACGGGTCTGTTACTTGAAACCTACCTCCAGTCACCGGAACCAGCGTGTAAGGACCTTTCTTGGATGCAATGTCAGCGTAATTGAAGTTTTGAACGTAGTTAATAACATCTTGTGTCGAATATGTCCCGCTTTTTATTGCATTCATTAGGGGATCATGAAATAGTTTCCTATAATTCTCCTCAAAGTATTTTTGCAATTGTTCGACAGTTAGCGTTCCGTTGTCTTGAAATCCCAAACCTGTCTCTTGCGTTTGCCCGACTCCTTGCAAAAGGTTCTTCGCGTGATCGAATATTTCTTGATGAACGACTATAACCACCCCACCATTCTTGGGGTCAAATACGATTGTCCCTCCTGTCGCCGCTGCTACGTTTACATGCGCGATGAGTGCTTCCATTAACGTGACGCCGTCTCTGCTCATTGTACTCGAAAGTTGGGATAGAATTGTCTGAGTTTGGTATTGACTTTCGAAACGCGCCCAAGCCGCCTCTGCCTTAGCCCATGCTCCTCCCCTCTGTGAAACTTCCATTCCAAGTTGGAGAATCCCCCACTGACCAATATCCCCCATGTCGAAGAATACCGCGTACCCTTGCGAGACCAGCTTGTGAATACGCTCTGCTGCGACTTCACTGTAGCCTTCATCCCCCAACGGGTCATTGAAGCGAGTTGGAGAGTCATAAGCATAATTATACGGACTCCATGCCCCAAACTTATCCGCCTTCGGATCTACCCGCCCAAACCTTCCTAGCACAGGATCATAACTTCTAAAGAACGTGTCGTACCAGCCCGAGGTGTTGTCGTACTCGGAGGCACGGTTGTAAAGGTAATTATTTACCATCAATTCCGGCTTGTCGAGATAGAGGGTGCGGAGTTCTTCTTCCGTTAGCGCTCGGCCGTAGATGTATAGGTCGTCGTACGCGGCGTTGGTGTATAGCTGTGTTTGTGATGAGTCTTAGCACCGCTTTCGCAAATCGGTTTCGATCCCGCGCTCATGTACGAAGGTGTCGACTTCACTTCTCAACACGATAATCGGTACGTGCCGTTCGTGTATTTCAGTAAGGGGGAGTTGATGGTGTTTAATAGGAGGTAGGGGGATGATTGCGCCTTTACTCGCAGCTTCCAATGAGTAAATGGTCCTGTCAAGGAAAATGGGACCACCCAAAAGATCCTGTCTAAAGAGATTCTTAGGTCTTCGATTTAGTCCGACGTTCACTGAGGATTTGACCTAGGTCGATTTTTTCAATTCTGACATTTTTTCTGAATGTCCTTAATCGCGGTTGACCTGTTACAGGTCGAGTCCCCACATCTAACTTTGTCGAATTTGATCTTTTTTAATGCAAGTGTCTTTGGTACGTGCGAGACTTCATAGCTAATTGTAATGCATTGATTGTCAGAGTTCATGGGTAATCACTATCGTGTTTTCTTGATATTCGATTACGCGCAAATTGGGGTACGCGTCTACCCCTCATTTTCTTGCCAAGCCTTGCGCTGAATATCTGATTAATTCATATTTATCACGTCGATCGTCTAAAGAGAAGCGATCTCGTTGGTTGCGGAACCAACAGCGCTGGAGCCCCTCCTAGGATTTAACCGACAACAAAAAAATAACGGTCATGCGAATTTATGCAACGACGGTATTAATTGCCGTCTCCGGGTTTTGCTATGCTCAACAGCAAGCAGCCAATGTCGTTGGTCAGGACTTACTTGCGCCGCCAAAACTGACGCCGCCATCTCCGAATGCTGCGGCATTTGAGAAGTATGGTAATATCCCTGTATCCGCTTATACCGGTGTTCCGTCGATTTCCATTCCTTTATACCAGATAAGATATCGAGACGTCAGTTTGCCCGTATCATTGAGCTACCATGCATCGGGTATTCGTGTTGGCGAGGAAGCTAGTCGTGTGGGACTGGGATGGGTTTTGAATTGCGGGGGTGTTGTCAGTAGAAACGTGGTAGGCATGGATGATTTTGCCGATGAACCCGCAGGTTTCCTTGCCGGGACATCCGGTGTTCCTGAATTTCCAATGGGTCCAAATTTCTCGCCTAAACAAGCCGTTCAGGGCTCGCCGATGACAGGATTTTTGAACAGGATCACCGCGCAGACGACTTTGTACGACCTTTCGCCGTGGGTTTGGAGCGTTGATCATCCATACGATTTCCAGCCAGATGTTTTCAACTATAATTTCAATAACCATTCAGGTCGGTTTCTTTTACGACGTGATCGAACACCCATTATTGCTAAAAAAGAGAACATCAAAATTGAAATCGTTGGGCAGTTGGCGACGGCGATCAAGATTACAGACGACCAAGGGTTTATTTACTACTTTGCGGCGGTAGAGACTGTGGTCGACAACGGTTCCACCGGAGGCGCTCAGAAGTCTTCCTGGTACTTGACTGAGTTGATATCACCGCAAGGTGTGCACGTAACTTTCACCTACGCCGCTCTTGGGCAGCAGATGGTGGGCTCTTTAGGTTCTTTCTACGAGATGAGTTCGGATCTACAACTTGGTTGTAATGAAGTGAGTCTCTGCAAGCCACAACCTCCAGTTCGAAACCCTATAGGCAAGAGGATTTATTCAAACCTTTATTTGCAGAAAGTTGAATGGGATGGCGGAAAACTTACATTCAACGTTGATACGCGTCGAGATGTTGAGGGAGATGTACGGGTGACGTCGATGCAGATGTTTGACTCAAAAACATCGTCTGAGCCATACGAAGAGGTGATCTTTGATCAAGGATATTTCCAAAGTGACGCGATCGGTTTTCCGTTTGAATATTCAGTGACGGACGTGGACGCGCCGGAAAGGGCCAAGCTTAGGTTGCGTCTTAATTCGATTACACGGCGGACCTTACCACCGAATCCCAATAACCAAGATGAGGTTCACAAATTCTATTACTACGAGTCAATTAAGTTGCCTCCAAAAAATTCGTTTGCTCGTGATCACTGGGGTTACTACAACGGAAAACATGGCAATACCTCTCTAATACCCTCATTTTCCAGTATTCCCGGTGCATCAAATTGGGTCGAGCGAATGGGTATTATGGGTTCGGAACGTGATCCTTCAGAAGCGCACATGAGCGCGTTTTCTCTTGCGTCGGTCGTTTATCCCACCCAGGGAAGAACGATGTTCTATTACTCCGCCAATGATTTTGGTGTTCAGGGTAGTAGCGGTGGCCCTCAAGGTGGCGTTCCTGAGGCGTACAAAACCACAACGTCATTTTTATACGATGCATCTGTTGGTCACAAGGGTCAGGTTACCTCGCTCGAATTCGACTTAACGGACCAGTATCAGACCCTTGACCACCACACCCTTCCCGTCGAGCTGAGGGCTGCCTTTAGAACTTCAGGTCTTTGTAAGAATGTGACAGGAGTGCCGAACGTGTACTTTGAGATTTATGCTGAGAATGCCTCGTCACCTCTGATGAGGGTAACACTCGGATCAAACCAATGTCCGACTAAAGATGACCTTGAGTGCTTGTATTGCGACAAAGGTGCGTATAGTCAGATGGATGTGTTTAAAATTTCAAAGATGATTACGCTCCCGTCTGGACATTATACCTGGAAGGCATGGATGGGTTCTAATGAATCTCAAATCGTTGATATTTCAACTCAAGCCACATGGTGGGTCGATCCTATCAAAAGGCCTGCAGAACAAATTGACAATACCGATCGACGGTATCGACTGGCTGGCGGACTTCGAATTGCAAGGATCGAAGACTACGATCCGGAAACAAACCAGTTGCTGAATGTCAGAAAATACGACTATCACAGGCAGGAAGATTCAAACAATGATGGTATTATGGAGGTCTATTCGTATGGGCGACGAATGGTCGCGCCAAATTACTCAGCTTACGATTTAAATCACCAGAGCTCTGGAGACGATTATTGCGCTCAATGTATCTACTTAGTCCGGAGTTCCGATAGTAATATTCCCTTGGCAAACGCAAGTGGGACATCCATTGGCTACGATCGAGTGAAAGAAACCTTTGGAGAACAAGGGGAATTCGGGTACAACATTTATGAATACGAAAATAAGGAGGACAGCATCGTGCAATACTATGGGATTCTTACAGGCGAGGCGATCACATTGCGACCTCCCGTTGTCGCTGGAAGCTCGAATCCGTTTAACGGCATGCTGAAAAGTCAGGCAACCTATACATCGACTAATACCCTTGTCAGGAAAATTGAGAATTGTAACGTACTTCTAGGTCCTAGCGAGACGTACTGGGGAATGGAGATTCGTCGCATCTCTGGTTCCATGCGATTTGGTACAACCGCCGACATGTTTATGGCCATATCCTACCGCGCGATTGAATCTGCCTTCCCTTATGTATCTGAGACCAAGGAGACGATATACAACACTATTGGAACCTCTGGGGTAAAAACCACCACTAAATTTAGCTACGAGAACAGTACGCATTTACAGGTGACAATGAAGCAAACCTCCAAAAGTGATGGAAAGCTGTTGACTACCGTTTATAAGTACCCACTTGATTTTCCGTCAGCCCAGAGGAATTCAGTTGTCAACATGATGATTGATAACTTCCAGCACGCGATTCCTCTTGAAACTTCGATCGTCGAGGAAGTGCCTGATCACCCTAGTGCGGCGAAGTTGTTGCACCGGTCTGTAACTAAATTTGGGATCTTCAATGGAACAAAAACACTGCCTTCGCAGGTGTATGCATTTGAAAGCCCCGGCGTGTTTCATCCTTCCACCGTTCATTCGTATAACCCAGCATCAGATGTGGACGCGGTCGATACATTTACGAAGATTTACGATTTGGACTACGACGCCAACAATAATGTTTCCAGAATCCAAAAGGATTCGGATACACCTGTAAGTTTCATTTGGGGGTATGGCGGAGAGCATGTGATTGCGGAAGCGACTAATGCTACGAATCAGCAAGTGTACTTTACCTCTTTTGAGGAGGATGGAACTACTTTTGCTGATCCAAGCGGAATAAATGCAGCCCACACGGGCACGCTCGTCCGCGCTGCATCTGGATTTTCCTTTCCAGCGACTTTTACTCCTGGCGCCAACATGCGAATGAGCTATTGGTATTGGAGCAATAACAAGTGGAACTTTAGCGGCGAAATCCCTTATCAGGCATCCTTCACCACTTCCGGAACGGCCATCGACGACGTCCGCGCGTATCCGATTGGGTCTCAAATGACGTCTTACACCTTCCATAAAGTGTATGGGCTAACCTCTATCTCGAAGCCGAACGGATTGGTGATGTACTACAATTATGATAACCGGGGACGGTTGCGATCGGTGGTCGATCATCTCGGAAAAGTTCTTGAGACATACTCGTACACCTTCAAACGCTGAGCAATCATGAGAAAACTATTGCTATGTATTTTTCTTGCGGGAGGATTGTTGGTTTTAAACAGTCCTTTATCGGCACAGAGTTGCTCGTATGCGGAAACAGGGTGTGTGATCTACTCCGCGCAGGCGGGGTCAACGATTTATGCATGTGTTGGAAGCGAGGTTCAACTTTCAGCTACCTCCCAGTCTGCTTCCGTGACGGGTCATACTTGGTCTGTTGCACGAAGCGGAAGCGATCCGATAGATGGAACAGTAACGTTGTATCCAGGTACCTGCGCTTACATGAGCAAACGAACCATTACAGTCTCAGCAGGGACAACTCAGTACACCGTGTACCCAAGTTGCTCGTCAAGTACGATCTTGACTATTACAATCATTGGGCAAAACGGTCCGTCGGTAGCCTTCACGATGACTCCTTCCACGACGAATCCATTGGACTATTGCGAGGGGCAGTCTGTTACCCTCACCGCTTCAAATGCCGTTGCACCATTCAGGTGGTTCAAGACTGTTGGAGGTACGACCGACGAAATCACCGTGAATACTAGTAATTCAAGTATCTCCGTCTCGTCTTCTGGTATTTATAAAGTGCAAGCCGTCAATTCATGCAACTTTACTCAGGAGTTTTCGCAAGAGGTAAGGTTTAATCCGGTTCTTTCCGGTGTTGGTATCTCCGGACTTTCGTCTGTTTGTGCAGACATTGCCGCGACGAGTTTTTCAGTCACCGGATTTAACGTAAAGTCCTATTCGTGGGCAATCAGTGATACGGATCCGAACAACAATGCCACAATCGCTGCGGTGCCAGACGGAAATGGGGTGGCGACTTCAGCCAACGTTACTTGGAACGGGATTGCAGGTGCGGCAACACTCACATTGACTGCTTATGGTTGCAATGGCACCACGTCCGTGGCAACTAAAACTGTGAGCATAACCCCTTTACCGACTCAATGCTCGATCGCGACGACTAGCAGTGTTACCGCATGTGCTGGGTCGTACATCATGAGCGCACAATCGACGTCCGCCGACGTGACAAGCCATAAATGGTTCACAACCCAAACCGGCGGGACCGAGATCAGCGGCATTACCCACGAAACCCAATTCGGTGCATTAATCTCGAAGTTACCGTCTCAGTCGTTTACCCAAACGACCACATACTGGGTGGAACCACAGTGCGCATGCAACGCGACTGGTACGCGACTTCCCGTCACTTTTACTCTTGATCCAGGTTCGAATATTGGAGCCACGCTCACACCCAATGGATTAGTTCCAACTGACATTTGCGCAAATGACGCCGCAGTGCGGCTGAACGGATCGGGGAGCTTGGCAGGTATATATCAGTGGCGAATTGGCGATCCGAACAAGGCTATACCAGACAGCGAATCGGCAAGTTTCAGACCCACACTGAACGGAACATACTACGTACGAGGGGTGGACAATTGTGGGAACTGGAAAGACGGAAACTCAATCACGATTACCATTGTGCCAAACATCAGCGGTTTGCAATGGACATCGACCCCTGCTAGTTTCTGCAGCGGAAAAGTTGATAAAGTTAAACTTTCACTTTCCGGTGAAAATGTTTCGTATTATACATGGAACGTCACCTCTCCCGGAAAGCAGCCGGAGCAAATCGGAATCATTACCGGTGGGTCGACCGCTTCTCAAGAAATCCTGTTCGATCCAACATTCACCGGTCCCTTGAATGTGACCGTGACGGCGCATGGATGCTCACAATCTACTTCCCAATTGTCGGCATCGCCGATGTTAACGGTTTTCACACATCCAGAGGCTTCCATTCAAGGAAGTTCTCTTGTGAACGTTTCTTTTGGCACTAACTACACGACACTCGAAACGACGGTTGTCGGAGGAAATAGCTATCAATGGTATTCAGGATACATGCTGTTGGGTTCGGGTGGAGCAATTGATATTAAGGCATCGGGCGAATACAACTTGATAGTAACTGACACGCATGGTTGTGTTAGCGGCTCAGACCCGGTGACTGTCGTTTTTGAGGGCGGCTACAACGTAATCAAGAAGCACGTACTAACGTCAGATGTGAATCAATCAGGCACGCAGATCACCGAAGCTGAGGTCGCAGGTCTACCCGCAAGTCGAAAAATGACGACACTCAGCTATGTGGATGGTCTGGGCCGACTTTGGCAATCTATTTCCAAGGAGAGTTCACCATCCCAAAAAGATATTATTCAGCCTATAGTTTACGATGCCCTTAGTCGTGAAGTGATGAAATATTTGCCTTACAGCGACCAGCAATCAACAGGTTGGTTAAGGTTAAATGTGCTAGGAACAAGTGGATACAGTAACTCGGTCCACGCGCAGTTTTATAACGCGGCTTCAACTGCAGTTGCTGTCGATTCTAAGCCTTATTCAGTTTCGGTCCTAGAGGCATCGCCCGTTGGTAGACCGTTGCAGCAAGGTGCACCTGGCGCCGATTGGCAACCGGAAGGAAATCATAAGACTGTGATCGAGTACAGAACCAATGACGTAAATGAAGTCCTTCAAATCTTTCTTAATCAGGATGGAAGCTTATCGTTGACCCCAGGTGCTGGTTCTTACTATGCGGCAAACACACTGAACTGCACAAAAACAACTGATGAGGAATCAAACGAAGTACTCGAGTTCAAGGATATGCAAGGGCGTGTAGTCTGCAAAAAGGTAAAAGCAACGGGGAATACCTATGCGCAGACTTATTATTTGTACAACGATTTTGGAAATCTGGCGATCGTGGTGCAGCCCGAGGGCGTCAAGGAAATTATCTCAATTCTTAACCAGCAATAATCATGAGAAGATTAATTATCACGACCATCTTCGCGATTGTTGCCACTTCAACCTTCGCCCAATACACCGTACGCTTCACCGACCTCATCGGGGCCACCACCGACAACAACGGGATCGTCACCAAGACGTCGGCAAGTGGGTCATGGATCAACATGAGCGCCACGAGTTCAAATTACCTTGCACCTAATACAGACGGTTCGATACAGTTCACGATCACCACTCAAAAGCAAGTGCAAGTAGGATTTATTACCAACAATTTCGGTGACCCAAACACAAGCGTTTTTGCTAATGCAATGGGAGTTGGGGCAAACGATGCGATTTGGACCTATGAGGGGACGACCTTCACAAGCACGTTTGGCAATTACGCTTCCGGAGATGTATTCAAAATTGAAAGAGTAGGGTCGCAGGTCAACTACCGGAGAAACGGAACAACGATCAGGACAGTGACTGTCAACCCGGCTCTCCAACTCTGGGTACGACTTAATATTTATAACAACCTGGCAACGTCGCCAGCCGTAACTGCAACGTTCGACGCAAGAGTATTGATCTTTCCGCGAGTGATCGGCACGAGAAATGGCGCCAGCACGGGCAGTGTAAAGGTTAAGGCAGAGGGCGGAAAGGCACCATATACATTTTCATGGAATACTGGACAAACAGTTGATTCAATTGGAGGGCTAGGACTAGGCACGCGAACGGTGACTGTCACCGATGCAGACGGACGCACTGCGACATCCACAGTGAATATCGCTTACAAGGTCTTGTATAAAACACTCTTTACCGCAAACGACGCGAATGGTATCCTTACAAGGAATGGAGGTACTGGTTGGAGCTCGGGCGGCGATGGCAGCAATCTTTCGTTTTCAGATGGTACTTACATTGAATTTACGGTCACCGACTACACTTCTTTTTACGCGATTGGTTTCGGAGCTTACGCGGATTACAGCGGAGCATCCTTCCGTGGAGGTATCATGATCAACACGAACCGGACATTTGCTATACTCGAACTAGGTAGCTTAGTGACGGTTGGTGCCTACCGGGTGGGTGATGTGTTCAAGGTATACAGGCAGGGAACAGTTCTTAAGTTCTCGAAAAACGGGCAAGACCTATCCCGCCAAACCGCGTCAGCGTCTGCGACGTTCGTTTTTCCAAAGGTCTCGATCTACCAGGGATCGACACCTCCGATCGTATCTTCACAGGATGCGAGGATCGTGAGCACGGCCGATGTAAAAGGAACCGGCCTCACCAACGGGACCGGGTCCATTTCGGTGAGCCCCTCCGGCGGTCTAGCTCCATATACATACCTGTGGAAGAACAGCAGCAACACGACGATCGGAACGACAAGCCAGCTGAACAACCTCGATCGAGGTGCATACGCCCTGACCATCACCGATGCTGAAGGTCGGACGATGGCGCGTACGTACTCGATCGGGTACAACCAAGTCTACACGAGCATCGTGAACGCGACTGAAAGCGATGGGGTCATCTCGCGGCCTACTACAGGGTGGATCGGGGGCGGTGCGACTGCGAACGTGCTACCGATGGGTGTAAATGGCTGGTTCGAGTTCGTCATCCCAACGATTGCCGGTACTGCGCCAGGATCCGCAAATAGTTTCATGATAGGGGCACAAGGTTCTGAAGATGGTTGGACAACAACGGATTTTCGAAACGCTTTCTATGTGGCGGCCAGTCCGGCGGTAGCACAAATCGGTGTTTACGAGTATAGCACATCCAGCTCTGGCGGTACGTATGAACCAGGGGATGTCCTGCGCATCGAACGGTCCGGTACCACGTTGACGTACTCGGTAAATGGAACGCCGATTAGAACCCTGACAAATTTTATAGGCGACATCCGCTTGCGGTCAAGCGTGGGACAAGGCATGGCTCCTCGTATTCAATCTTCATTCGACACGAAGGTCCTCGTGTCGGCCGACGTGATCGGTACGGCCGTCGCGGACAATACAGGTTCTATCACGACCAGCGTGATCGGTGGAACTCCCCCGTATACCTACTCGTGGACGGGTGGAGGCGGCACCGGCTCTTCCATTAGCGGAAAGCCAAGAGGTAGTTACAACGTCACTGTTACAGATGCAGCAGGCCGTCAAACCACCCGCAGCTACGAGATCAAGTATGCCGGTAGCTGGATGAACGCGACCAGCGGTTTAACACCTACCGGGACCGGCAACGGGTTGACCCGCGCTGGCCAAGGTTATGACCAGGGCGTGAACAGTTCCAACCTCGTGCCCGCGAACGAGGATGCGTGGGTCGAGTTCGTCGTGAACAGTTCGAAGTCAACCTACGGGGTCGGCTTCAGCTGGCAAGATAACGCGACAGACCCTCCATCTGCGTTCAAGTACGGTATCTTGATCAGCAGCAACGGTGCAGTAACCTTGTATGAACAGTCGGTTGGAACAAACGCAGGAAATTTCACGGTCGGTGACGTGTTCAGGATCACGCGTGCCAACGGGAACATCACGTACACGAAGAATGGAACCGTCCTTTCCTCGGTGACGAGAAATGCCGGCGTCGAACTTAAGGGGAAAGTCATCCTCTATACAGGCTCCACACCTCCGATCATGTACTCGCATCCAGCGCGGCTGTTCCCCGTGGCGGCGATCACGAACACGGAGCAGACCGATAACACGGGCGCGATTAGCCTTTCTACCATGGGCGGAACTCCTCCATATTCTTACGCGTGGACAGGTATGAGTGACACGACGAGGACTCTTACAAGCAGGTCGCGTGGGTCATACCAAGTCACCGTTACCGACGCGTTGGGACGGACTATTGTGAAGAATTATTCGATCGGGTACAAGCAGCATTATACTTCGCGAAAGGGCGCAACGGAAAATTCAGTCAATGGCCTTGACAGGATTTTCGGTTCGGGGTGGGGCATGGGTGCTAACTCGGTCAACACCTTACCCGCAGGGACCGATGGCTTTATCGAGTGGGTGGTCACCGACCAGAAGTCTATTTACGCCGTCGGGTTCGGAAAAAAGCTTGGTGGACTCGACGTTACTGACTTTTACCATTCCCTTTACGTGCATAGTCTTTATGGTACCCTGACGATTTACAATCAAACGTCTCCAACTTCCTATAGCAACGGGATCCAGGTCGGCGACGTACTGCGCATCGCACGCACTGGTTCCACGGTTTACTACTACCGTAACGGAATCCAGATATGGAGTGCTCCGGCTACGGTCGGGGATCTCTCGGTCAAGGTGGCGGTGTACTACCTTTCGTCGCCATCTGTCGCGACCGAGTTCGATACGCAGTTGAAACTTTCGACTGCCATCGTCGGTACCGGCGTCAACGGTAACGACGGCAGCATTACCACGAAAGCATACGGGGGCAAGCCTCCTTACACTTATTCATGGTTGTCCGGTGAGACTACACCGGGTGTCTCCGGAAAAACAGGAGGCGAATACACGATCAATGTCACGGATGCCGACCAACGGCAGGTAGCTGTTACACACAGGCTTGGCAAGCGGCCGACGTGGGGTAACCTTTCAAGCGTCACGATGACTCCGACGAAAACGCTGGTAAGGACCGGAGCCGCCGGTTGGAACGGGGGTGCCTACACGCTGCCGCCGCTCGCCTCAGGAGCCGATGGATGGATCGAGTTCGTGATCCCCGATAGCGTGAGCACGTTTGTCACCGGGTTCGCCACCAACATCACCGACTATTCTCTCAACGGTTTCACCTACGGGGTCCTCGTCGATCCCTCGACGTCTTCACTCACGGCACGCGAAGGAGCCGGCGGCACATACCTGTGCGGGTTCCAACCCGGTGACAGGATCCGGATCGAACGCGCGGGGACGAGCATCAAGTACTGGAAGAACAACCTAGCCACGCCGCTGCGGACGTTGACCGTGAACAAGAACATCGCGCTGCGGGTCAAGACCTCGGTCAACACCGGGACAGCGACACCCGTCATGTCTTCTTTCGAAATCGATGACCTGGCGGTGGCCATCGACAACTGGGGATTCCAGTACCAGTACGACGGTCGCAAGCGCATGACTGCCAAGAAAGTACCCGGCGCAGACTGGGTGTACATGGTGTACGACAACCGCGACCGGCTCGTGCTCACGCAAGACGGCAACCAAAGGGCGTTGAACCAGTGGCTGTTCACGAAATACGACGTGTTGAACCGGCCCATCATGACCGGTATCCGCGACACGACGTTGGCACTTACCCAGCAACAGATGCAGGCGGTGGTGGATGCGCACTACACCAAGCCCTCTTCGAAATGGGGTGAGACATACATCGGGTCGGCGACGGGAAATGTCCACGGTTACTCGAACGCGAGTTACCCGAAGGTCACCGACGTGTTCTGGGCATTGACGCTATCGTACTACGACAGCTACGACTGGCTGGCCACGGTGAACAGCGGGTCACTCTACCAGTTTTCGCCGGATGAATTCCCTGGCGAGGCAGAAGCGCCAGCGACGACGATGACGCTGGGCCTAGCGACCGGGTCGAAGACACGCGTGCTAGACGGCGGGCCGATGTACTTGGTCTCGGCACCGTACTACGATGACAAGGGCAGGGTGGTTCAAACCGTGTCCGACAATTTCAAGATGGGGATAGACCGCGTGACGAATATCCTGGATTTCACCGGCAAGGTGATGAAGTCGAAGTCCGTGCAATCTACCGCCGACCTCGCGTGGCGCGAGAAACAGTTCATCGCCGAGCAGGGCCGCCTTTTCAAGAACATTTCTGCGTCACCAGGTTTCCAGTACTGCGGGATGGTATCGCAGCAATCCCTGCCAGCCAACACGGATGGTTGGATCGAGATGGTAGTCGACGGGTTTGCCACGCGTTTCGGGTTCAACCCGTTTACAGTCAACGCCTATAACCTGGTCGAGATGGACTACGGGATCGAGGTGACCACCGGGGGAGCAACGATCATCGCGAAGGGTGTGAACAAGTCGAACGTGGCAGGCGTCACGAAACGTGGCGACGTGATCCGCATCACGCGCACGGGTTCGACCGTTACTTTCTCGCGCAACGGCCAACCGTTGGTCGTCACCACCACGTTTGCAGGTACTGGCTCACCGAATCCCGTGACGAACGCGAGCACAGGGGCATTGATGACCGACGTGGAACTGTACGCAATTGGCGGCACCGCCGGCCCGATCCGGGTTTCACCTTCGATGAGTGGACAATCGATCTCGGTGCTACGTGAATTCGTCTACGACCACGCAGGAAGAATGATGAGAGAGTACCACACCATCGGCAGTGGAGCAAGGGTACTGATGGTCGACAACAAGTACAACGAGCTCGGGCAGTTGATCGACAAGAATTTACACTCGACCGACAACGGGGCCACCAGCCGCCAGAGCATCGACTACCGCTACAACATCCGGGGCTGGCTCACGTCGATCAACGGGGCAGAGCTGGTGCAAGACAGCCGCAACAACGATGCTACGGGCCAGCGACGCGACCTGTTCGGGATGGACCTTTTATATAATGGAGAAGTGTCGGGCCTGAACGACGGTGCCGGCTTGTACAACGGGAATATTTCGGCAATGCGGTGGAGCAAGAACCAGGGGCTGGACACCGTGAAGCAGAACGCGTACAAGTATAGCTACGACCCGATGAATAGGATTACGGCGGCTGCATTCAAGCAGAAGGCAGCGGGTTGGACGGCCTCGGCATCGTACTCGGAGACGGGTTACAGCTACGACCTGAACGGGAACATCCTCGGCCTCGTGCGCAACGACAAGGCTGGGGCGCAGATGGACAACATGAGTTATTCTTACGGCGACCTGTCG
This sequence comes from Cyclobacteriaceae bacterium, assembly GCA_044226945.1. Taxonomy (GTDB): domain Bacteria; phylum Bacteroidota; class Bacteroidia; order Cytophagales; family Cyclobacteriaceae; genus ELB16-189. The sequence goes on from JBGAGB010000005.1 coordinate 35,851, forward strand.
GTGCGCTCGAACCGCTTGCTGCGCGTGACCGACAGCGGCAACAAGTCGACAGGGTTCATAGACGGTGCGAACACCGACGACGACTACAGCTACGATGTCAACGGCAACATGGTTGCCGACAAGAACAAGTCGATCGCCTCGATTTCATATAACCACTTGAACCTGCCGACGGTGGTGACCAAGTCCACGGGTGACGCGGTGCGTTACTACTACGACGCGACCGGTCGCAAGTTGATGCAGGACGTGGTGACCTCGGCGTGGGCGCGCACGAAACGGAGCGAGTACAACGGCGAGATGTTTTTCGAGAACGACACGCTCAAGTTCCTTAACACCGAGGAGGGACGCGCGATCGCCGAAGGCACGTGGAGCCCGGCGCCGCAGTTGCTGGTTGATCCTGATATGACGAATGCGAACGCGGCGTACGCGTTTGGTCCGGCGACGCTGGCGGCGGTGACGCTTAACGGTGAAACCTACATCCGCTCGACGGCGAACCAGGCAAACAGCGCAAGCGGGTACCTATCGCCGCCGGTGACCACCACGCCGATGCGCCAGTACACCTTGAAGGTGAAGGGTTACCGCACGTCGGCCGCGCTCGCGAAGATATACGTGCAATCGGTAGGTTCTGTGTCTGGTTCGCTGGTGGAGCCTGGCCCCGTATTACCGACGGCAGAAGGTTGGATCTCGGTGACGTTTACGGCGCCGAGCACGGCCACCTACATCAAGGTTGGCGTGCTGGTGTACAGTCCAGCGGTTGGCGACCAGTTTTTCCTCAACCGCATGGAGTTGTACGAGTACAACGGCGGCCAGGGCAACATGGTGTTTGCACAAAATGGCAACTTCACGTACCAATACCATTTAAAAGACCACCTCGGCAACGTGCGCTTGACCTTCACGACGAAAGACGAGAAGGATATTTCTAAGGCGACGATGGAGACGGCGAACAGCAACACCGAGCAGGGGCAGTTCCTGTACTACGACGAGGCCGTGAAGGTGAACTCGAAAATCTTCGACCACACCGATGTTGGGCCTACGTGGTACTCGACACGCTTGAATGGCTCGACGAACGAGCGGTTTGGGCTGGCCAAGTCTTTAAGCGTGATGCCTGGTGACACTGTGCGTGCAGCGGTTTACGCGAAGTACCTAGACCCCGACAGCTCGAATTGGACAGTCGAACTGGCCGGTTTCATCCACTCGTTTGGGAATGGTGCTCCCGCAGGGACATTTATCGATGGCGGACTCCTGGGTAGCACCGGAGGAGTGACGATACCGTTTGCTGGGGCGCTTAACAAATCCAATGAAACGGGATCTGCGCCAAAAGCGTACCTTAATTACATAGTGTTCGACCGCGATTTCAACTTCAAGGACGGCGGTTACGTAAGGGTGACCACTGCCGCGAGGGAATACGGGCGGAAGGGTCCGCACGAGGAACTGGCGAAGGAACTTGTGATAACTGAGCCGGGGTATGTATATTTATATATAAGTAACGATAACGTGAGTTTGGGAGGAGGGGAGGTGGAGGTGTATTGGGATGATTTTAAGGTGGAACATGTGAAATCGCCGGTAATTCAGTCAGATAGCTACTATCCCTTCGGTCTACGATATGATAGCTACTCCAGGGAAAACTCATTAAGCAACAAGGCGAAATTGTTTCAGGGGCAAGAGCATGCCGATGAACTTGGATTGAATTGGGACTCATTCAAGTGGAGAAATCATCAGCCCGAAATTGGTAGGTTCTTTAATGTCGATCCGCTCTCTGAGAAGTTCTATTATAACTCTTCGTATGCCTTTAGCGAGAACAAAGTCACACGGCACGTCGAGTTAGAAGGCTTGGAAGCATTCGACATTGTCGGTGCAGCAATGACTATTTGGAACGCAATCACTCATCCGGTAAATACTTTCAATTCAACACAAACAGGGCAAGGGCTACAGAATATCAATCAGGGTATTCAAAGAGAAGCGGGCTCTAAAGTTGACCAAGCTCTTAACGGTGGACAGAAAATTCAGGATGCTGTAAATGAAGGAGGAAGTCCTCAGAAAGTGCTTGCTGGATATCAGAATGAGCAATCATCGGGAAGAGCTCAGTGGATGAAGGGAATGGCTCAGGTGGCGATTGCTTCCGGAGAAATGCAGATGGGATTATTTTCGGGAGCAATGGCCCCAACATCGGCACCGGCATCATCATCAAATGGAGTCAACATCGAGAACGCAGTATGGTCTCAAAAGACATTTAGCTCTACCTTTAGTGAGAGTGGAACACTGTCAGGTAAAACCGTAAGTGGTGTGGTTGAATCATTACGAAATGGAAGCATGACAGCCGCACAAGTCCCGGTAAATGTTGTTGTAAGAAATGGGCAGACTTTTATTTTAAATACTCGATCTTCGGCGGCCCTTACACAAGCTGGAATACCTCGTTCGGGATGGAACGTAGTAAATCAAACAGGTAATGCTTCTTTTGAGAAGATGCTTACCGGTCAGTTGACCAGGAATAATTTAACAACAGGGACAAATGTCATTAAGCAAACAGGAACTAACATAGTTATCACATATTAGTATGTCGGATTTAGTTCAGTTAAGTAAAACAGTATCTCATGCTTTGCGGCATGAGCCAAAAGAATATAATCTTAATCCGGACGATGAAGGCTGGGTTGAACTCTCTGACTTGGTTGATGCGCTTAAGCATAAAGGATGGATGAGTATTGAGGAGAAACATATTCTTTCAATGATTGATCAATCCGAAAAGAAAAGGCACCAGGTTTTAGATGGAAAGATAAGAGCGTTATATGGACACTCGCTTGATAATAAGATTGTGAAGCAAAGTTGTGCTCCCCCCGGAATTCTTTATCATGGAACAAACGCAGATAAACTCTCTAGCATTCTCGGTGATGGGTTGCGGCCAATGCAAAGGCAGTATGTACATCTTTCAGAAGATATAAACACAGCTAAAGAAGTAGCTCGACGTAGAAATGGCGAGATTGTGATCATTCAAGTTGAAGCGGCACGGGCGCATAACGACGGAAAGATATTTTACAGAGAAGGGAAAATTTGGTTAGCTGATTTTGTACCCTCGGAGTATTTAATTGTCTTGTAGATGGAATTAGTAGAGATCAAGGGACTTTTTCAAATGGATGCTGGTGCTCCATCACCGCTTGTGTTATCAAATGATAACGAGTTATTCATCAGTTTTTATGCTAACAAAGTTCATTCTGTGAGTGAACTCCAGGAGCGGAATATTGTCTACGATGAAGGAGTTATTACCTTAAAATTTAATTCGTATATCAAATATACATTTGGCTTCCCTAATGATGAGACTCTTAGTGGGCATCCTTACAATAAGTTCGGACTTGAATCTTATGCCTTTTATGAAGTAAGGAACTCAGATTTTATCCGGCAACTAATGATTATTGATAGCGCTCATCCGTATCACAATAATTCAAAGTGGAAAGAGTATAAGCATTACGTTTTGACGTTTCATGATAACATGTTCGAGTGTGTGGCGAAAGGCTTTGAATTAAGAGAGAAGAACTCTACTCTTTATAATGAAGCCAGCAGGGTGTTGAATGAAATCTCTGCTAAGCAATTTTAATCACTTCGCTTAGGTTTTTTTTCGTTTTGAAATCCCTCAGCGCCATATCGATCAAGTGGTAAACAAACTTCTTATTCTCTTCTTAGAGATCAGCGATGTCTTCGAGTCTTCGACGCGCGTCGGCATCGAGCTCCATTTTAGTTTTACCGATCAGGTAATCGATAAATACGTCCAAGGCGTCAGCAATTTTTGCAACGGCTTCGATAGAAGAAGATATACCCCCACGTTCATAACGGCCCAATACGTCGCCTCACGGTCCGATAAGCTTGCCGAGTTCAGCCTGCGAAAAGCCTTTCTTCTTGCGCAGGCCTTAGTATGTGTTGTACCGGTATGAAGCTTCTGGAAGAAAACTTGCGCAGGATGTTTACACCAGTGCGGGCTTGTTGAAGAAGAGGAGCGACTATCGTGGTGAATGGTTCTTTGAAAACGACACGCTGCGGTTTGTCAATCTTGAAGAGGGCAGAGCTGTGACGGAGGGCACGTGGTCGGCGGCGTTCCAGCTTCTTCCGGACCCTGACATGAATACAACTGCGAACTTTTCTGGTTATCTTTCTACCAATGTCACGCTCAGCACGGTGACACAGAATAGCAACACGTACCTGAAGGTGGTCAGCAACCAGTCGACCAGCACGCCGGGATTTTATTCGGCGGGGTTTGTGGATGTTGTACCGGGAAGAACGTATGTGCTTCGCGTGAAAGTGAAAGCTTCCCCGAAATTTGTTACGATTAAAAATAGAAATTAATCGTTAAACTTAAGGGAGTATGAAAAAGTCAAAATTCGCGGAGAGCCAAATTATCGGCACTCTAAAGGAACAAGAACAGGGGAAGAAAGTGGTTGATCTTTGCCGGGAGCATGGGATCAGCCAGCCTACGTTTTATCAGTGGAAGAGTAAGTATTCGGGGATGGACGTTCCGCAACTCAAGCGGGTAAAGGAACTCGAGACGGAAGTTTCCCAGTACAAGAAGCTGGTGGCGGAGCTGACGCTTGATAACCGGATACTGAAAGATCTGAACTCAAAAAAATTCTAGGGCCCTGCGAGAAACTACAGGCGGTCGCCTATACTCGAGAGAGCTATGCGATCAGCCTTCGCAGGGCCTGCAAGCCAGTCGGAACCACGCCTTCGCTGGTTTGTTACCATCCAAAATCAAAAGATGATGAACCAATTCGTGCGCAGCTCCGCGAGTTTGCTCAACTGTACACTGCCTGGGGTTTCTGGATGATGTTCAGCCGCCTGCGAGCGCTGGATTTCAAAGACAACAGCAAACGTGTTTACCGGATATACACTGAAATGAAACTCAACCTGCGACGCAAATACAAGGCCCGCCTTCCTGTGCGCGAGAAGATGCCTTTGCTACAGCCGCTGCACCATAACCTTACCTGGTCAATGGATTTCGTCCACGACGGATTATTTCAGGGTAAGAACTTCAGGTGCTTCAACGTGATCGATGACTTCAATCGTGAAGTTCTTACAATCAGCATAGATACAAGCCTGACCAGTGAGCGGGTGAAGCGTGAGCTTGACAAGTTGATCGAGTGTCGGGGTAAACCCGAGCGTTTGCGGGTGGACAACGGCCCTGAGTTTATCGCACAGGTCATGGCCGACTGGTGCAAGGAAAACGGAATAGAACTCGTTTTTATCCAGAAGGGAAAGCCGCAACAGAACGGATTTATCGAACGCTTTAACCGGACGCTCCGCGATGAGGTACTCAACCAGTTTGCCTTTGAGAGTCTGCAGCAGGCTCGCCAGTTCACGCAGGCGTGGATGTGGGTGTACAACAACGAGCGACCGCACAGCTCTCTCAACTACCTAACTCCAACGGAATTCCTGTTGAAATATGGAAAACTCCACCACCCGCAAAAGCAACGCGCCGAGTTTCCCACATTCCAACAGGATCGCAACTACAACTGGAAATCTTTACTTTCGAATGTGACAAACTAGGGGAAGCTTTCAGATGGATGGCATCGTGTGCAAGGTGAGGCAGAACGGAAAAGTCATCAACAAAACCGTCTATCTGGCTGTGGGCCTTAACTCAGAAGGTCACAAAGAGATGCTGGGCATGTGGCTTGGTGAAAGCGAAAGTGCTTCATTCTGGATGAGCGTTATGACTGACCTTCGGGCGCGAGGTGTTGAAGACATTCTGATCACCAGCACGGATAATTTGAAGGGCTTTACCGAGGCTATCGTCGCTATCTTCCCTCAATCGGTCACACAGATCTGCGTGGTTCATCAGATCCGAAATGCTTCGCGATATGTTGTCTGGAAAGATAAAAAACAGTTTGCTGCCGACCTGAAACCCGTTTATACAGCAGCCAGCAAGGACCTGGGCTGGGAAGCACTCCAGGCTCTGGAAGCTACGTGGGGTAAAAAATATCCACACGCCATAAAATCATGGAAGGCCAACTGGACCGAGTTGTCGCACTTCTTCGATTTTCCTTTAGAGATCAGAACGTTGATCTACACGACCAACATCATCGAAAATCTCAACGGCAAGATCAGGAAGTACACCAAGGCGAAGATGTCATTCCCTGATGACGCCTCAGTTCTGAAGTCGGTGTTCCTGGCTTTGCGTGAGATCACACGCAAGTGGACCTTCCCGGTGAGAAACTGGAGCTTGATAGTAAATCAGTTTATTAACATCTTCGGAGAGCGGTGCAAATTATAAAGCCCTTTACGCAGTTGCTTAGACGCGACACTTACACACTTAAATGGACAGTGTCCTTATTGTTAAACCCCCAATTTCTATCAATCCAGCCGTCTATACCGGCAACTTGGGCAATACCATAACCTATTCCAACGCCTGCACCTATTGACACTTTAAAAGCCCAATTTGTTTAGTTAACTTGATTGAAAAATTCCTGAGTTATCTCGTCGTAAGGAGTTTCTGTATAGATTATTATAAGTTCATTTTGTCTTTCAATAATTTTAAATCTTGTCAAGACTTTCGTTTCGAAATTTTGCCGATTAGTTGCTTTGACAGCCTTTAAGCACCGACTTAGATCATTGGACTGAAACCCCATATCAAAAATACCTAGGTGAGCACCTCCGTTTACTCTGAAATCAACTGACCTGAATTTGCATACCTGAGAAAACACAGTCGTTTTAAAGTCGCTATTGAGAAAGTTTACGCTTTTAACTACTGTGTCAACATGACGATCATCTATCTTATAGTCATTTGTTGATTTCCTTACAATCAATTTGTATTTCGCAAGAATCGAATCTAATGAAGTTGCTTCGCATTTGCATCTTTTGTTCACTATACCATTTGAAATACTCTGAGCATTACTACTGAAGTCAACTAGTGTAGTAAGTAGAACAAACAATATCAGGATTTTCATGCTGTTTTATGGTTTGGATACAGTTAATGGGGGGGTGTTGATATTTTTGACTTTTCCTGGTTTGCTCAACTATGATTCAAGAAATAGATAGCTAAGAGATATGGACCTAATACCAAAATTGCGATCACGATTGAGTTTTTGGTGGAAACCAAATTGCTTCTATCGGCGTACTTTGCAGCTACAATTTCAAATCGTTTTTTGTAAATCCTATAGACCAAAAACATGATTAGAATAATCACGGGTAACCACAAGTATTTGCTGTGCCCTTCTCCGTAGGCTGCGGTAATTAGGTTTAGACCAAAATAGAATTTTATTCCCATCAGGATCAAGAATATGTGGCCGAACACCGCCAAGAGGAGTACCGAGGTAGCATTTTCTTTTGGATCAATTGTGCGTAGTCTTGTAAATAGGGAATAAAAGAAGAAATAAATATAGTCGTACATATGGTTATTAATCGAGATTCTCAATGATGGTTTTCCCAATCGGGATCTCAAACCTTTAATTCCGTTAGATATTGAAGTCCACCTACGATCGCTTCTCGGACTTAATTCCTGCAATGAAATGCACTCGATCGTCGCGCTGCTTCCGAGTAAATGGAAATGTTCATGGGTAAATTTAATTTCTCGTCACTTGAATTGCTATTTGGATTTCAATGCGTCGAGTCCAGCCAATGGATAAGTTAAGTAATAGCTGGAGAATTCTATGATAGGACCAAGCGTGTCTGCATGCGAAAAGTAAGATTGCCAGCCCAGTGATGCTAAAATTGTAGATGCGGATATTTGCGTTGTCTGCGTACGTTTCACACGAAGTGCCTTAAAATAGAAGAATTTTTGCGGAGTCGTCAAGCAATTGGCCAATTTCAATAGTTAACTTGACAGAGGTCATCAATCCATCTCAAACGGAATAGCAGATGTGGCTGAAAGTGAATGTCATGGCTGCGCAGCTTTCTGGTTACTCGGAGAGGTAAAACTAAAAGTTTAATGATGGACCCATGGTAGAAAAATGGAAGGAATATTCTGTTCTTCTGCGTGACTCTGTGGTAAGCCCACTGAGAGAACTGAGAGAAAAAGGCAGGGAAGAATCTACTGTACGTCATTAATATGTTTTTATAAAAAGCTTAATGAAGGAACCTTCGGTGCTCTTCACTGGTGTTCTTGACTGACATCAATTTTTTCGGAAACGAGAGCGGAAGGAATTAAAGTGTTCTTTTGGACCTGACCTTGCATCACGCTAATAATTTTCTTGCAGTTATGTAATTATTTGGTTGCTAATTGTGCAATCTGCAACTTGCTTTTGTGTATTGTTCTTAGGGCACCAAGACCCTTTCGTTGAATTTACGAAACTGTTTGTTAGTTATTCAGTAGTTATGTTGACCACTAGATTCTCAAGTATAAAAGCATGATGTTTAAAATCGCTTTTACTAGTCTTTTATTAATGGCGTTTAGTTTGGGGTTAAATGCGCAGACTACTCCGTACAAGGTCAATAAGATTAAGAAACGCCATGGCTATTACTTAATATATGTAATGAAAGGTGATTCAACTTACAAAATTATTTCTAAGAAGGAGCCTAATGCTTGTTGTTTAAGGGTAAGGAAAGGCGGGAGCTATCCATTTGTTCTTTCGAGGGTAAAGTCTTTGGGCGGACCGGAGGTTGAATGTTTTTCATTTGATGAGAGAACAGTTTTTTGTAGGGATGCCGATACGGAACTCGCAGTTGTAAAGAACTTGAAGGGGCTGTGTTTGGTGTCCGATTAAATATGTCTGGAGTGATTTGTTCTTTGGTAATCCTGCTTTACAAAAGAGGTGGTTCCGCGAAAATGAAAGCGTCCAGTGAATGCCCCTTGCCGGGGAATAGTCGACCATGAAGAAAGACTTCATAATTAAGCATACGTCCGTTGAGATCATAGACAATAATCATCGCGTTTACGATATTCACAACTCTTATAAGTTCAATGGGATAGTACTTGAGGCAGCAACGGAGAGCTGTGTTAAGATATTCTTTGAAAAGATGGAAGGCGAATGGATCAAGGAAAGTGATCCGGGTGAAATAGCCTTCGTTTTTCTGGATGTGAAGTATTTAGAGTTCAGCAAGCTATTTTTTATTGAGCGGCCGTCAACTATCGATGAGCTTGGGTATAAGGCTCCCACTGATCGTGACTATGATTGGTTATTGAGCGAGGATCACTTCAGCGGTGATGAGCATTTTATTTTTCGTTTCTTGTACGGAGAATATATTAGAGTTTTTGCCGATAGAGTTGAGCTATTCATAGTTCATTAGCCTACCCTTACCTCGTTCGGCTGATCTTCAGTGTAGGCGAAGTGCATATTTCAATTACATTATTTCGACCGCGATTTCAACTTCAAGGACGGTGGTTACGTAAGGGTGACCACTGCCGCGAGGGAATACGGGCAAGACGTTCCGCACTAGGAGTTGGCCAAGGAGCTTGTGATAACTGAGCCGGGGTATGTATATTTATATATAAGTAATGATAACGTGAGTTTGGGCAAAGAGAATGATGGGGCTTATCCTATATCGCCTGGCACAGACTTATACGCGCCAGTGGATGGTATTAAGACTACAGCAACACCTGCAGGTCAAGTATTTAAAGTCCCTACTGGAGCGACTATTCAAGTTGACAAAAAGGGAAATCCTGACATGGAGTTTAACGGAGTTGGAGACCTGATAAGGTTACACCCCAGCTATGGAAATGTAAAACCACCCGATGCTAGTTTCAATAACCTTGCAAATTCAAATCCTAAATAACGAGCTAATCGTGAAAAATTTGATCAAAATTTTCAAAGTATTGTCGATCCTGTCGTTGCTGTTTTTTCCATTCTTTTATTTAAGCTATATGTTGGCGACAACCTCTCTGATTTCCCCCGAGACCATTTCTATTTTAAGGGAAATATCTGCATATCTTATGACTGTGAGTTTATACTCGGTTGGTGGCTGTGCTTTGGTGCTTGTTGTACTGGTAATCGCTCGACAAAAAATGACCTTCAGGATGCATATTGCTTTTATTACGGTAAGTATTGTTTGCTGGCTGGTTTTAGCGCTAGTGGATCCCGGTGACGTTTTTGTTCGGTTCTTTGACTGAGGGGATACGATGGATCAAGTGAGAGAATAAGCTTGAATCACCGAGTGATAAAACAAGCTTAAGCCGCGAATGCCTTTTTACTTTTACATTTTGCGGGACGTTGTCGACCACGTGGAAAAGGTGGTCACGATCGTTATCAGGAAGTCTTAAATCTCCTGTAATCTTTTGATCGCATCATTAATCTCAAGTCTGAATTGGAAATCAGGATGGTTCACGAAAAAAAGAGAGCAACGCCAGATCAGAAAAGAGGAGAGACAATCGAATTAGAATTTTAGCTATGAAGTTATTTTTGTTATCAGCCTGCATTATTTGTTGTGCATCATTTCAACAAGATTTTGAGACTTCTATGTCTGAAAAAGAGAAGCTTAAATTGTTAACGAAGAATGATCTCAGAAAATTTGTGCGTATAGCTGGTTCAGAAGAACTGGCAATTAAAGAATTGATGGAATTTTCGATTCCAGATACTTTTTATAATACAGATAAGGACTTCATTTGGCACCGTAGCCAAGCGGGACAACTTATCAAGACAAGTGGTTATGCCTCAAGACGACTACAGGTATTGTATTGGGTTGTGAGGATTTTTGATTCGAATTATAAGTCTTCTACAAAAAAGGAATTTTTCAATTTTGTTGATTCTTCTGATAGAATAATTTGGGATTACTACGATATGAATGAAGAACAAAAAGCGTATTACTACAAAGTAGTACTCGCATCACCGACCAACCGCAAGAATTTTTTTGATAAACTGGGTTACGTCAAGGCGGATGATGATGGTTCCAAAGACTTGGAAGCCACTTTCAATAAGTGGGTCAATGAAATGAAAACTCACGGATTAAAATATATGCGTGACCAAAAACTGTCTCCAATAGACTCCTCTAAATTTAGGCTGAAACCGGTGCTATTATAGTTCAAATAAATTCTTATTCGGTAATACTCTACTAGACCCCATCAGTTCGAATTGGACAGCCGCGTTGGCCGCTTTCATCAACTCGTTTGGGAGTGGTGCTCCCGCAGGGGCATTTATCGATGGCGGACTCCTGGGTAGCACCGGAGGAGTGACGATACCGTTTGCTGGGGCGCTTAACAAATCCAGTGAAACGGGATCTGCGCCAAAAGCCTACCTTAATTACGTCGTCTTCGACCGAGATTTCAACTTCAAGGACGGCGGTTACGTAAGGGTGACCACTGCCGCGAGGGAATACGGGCAAGACGCTCCTCACGAGGAGTTGGCAAAAGAGCTTGTGATAACTGAGCCGGGGTATGTATATTTATATATCAGTAATGATAACGTGAGTTTGGGAGGAGGGGAGGTGGAGGTGTATTGGGATGATTTTAGGGTGGAACATGTGAAATCGCTAGTTGTAGGTTCGCAGGACTATTATCCGTTTGGATTGAGTTTCAATTCGTACAACAGAGAGAGCAGCTTACGCAACCAGTACTTGTTTAATAAAGGCGCGGAGCGGCAAGATGAACTTGGCCTTGAAATAGATCTTACTAAATTTCGTGCTTATGACCCGGCAATGGGCCGGTGGTGGCAGTCGGATCCTTTGGCCGATGAGGGTACCCTAGTCTCATTAACTCCGTATAACTATAGCGGTAACGATCCTATTCGCTACAATGACCCTGACGGTGATTGTCCTTGGTGCGTTGGCGCATTATTCGGTGCAGCCGTTGATTATGGTTTACAGGTAACAACAAATCTAGCTCAAGGAAAGGATTTGAGCAGTTCATTGACAGATGTGGATGTTGGTTCTATCCTGGTTTCCGCTGGTGCCGGGGCTGTTAGTGGCGGACTTTCTACCATATCCAAATTGAAGAGTGCGGCTAACTTGACCAAGTTGGCTGTGGATGTAGCAGTAGATGCTTCAGCGAGTGTTGCTGGTCAGGTGGTTCGCGATGGAGAAGTTTCGGTAACAAAAACTGTTGTTGACATTGTAGGCAGTCAAACAATTGGAAAGACACTAGGAAATGTGGCAAAGAACAATGCGGTAAACTCCCAGAAGGGCAAAGCATTACAAGCAGAGGTAAATCATCAGGTGAATATATCTAAAGGGAAATCAAACACTACTCCAAAAAGTAAAGCCGACGTTGCTGGTGCTCAAAAGAAATTGGACAATTTTGTTGAGAAGAAAGCGATATCGACAGGCACGGCATCTTCTGGCGCAGCATCTACAATAGTGGAAGCAATAGACGATAAGGATAGGAAAAAGAAATAGGTATGTGGAGTAAAATAGAGTCCTGGATTAAACGCCCGGAGAACATAGCTTATATTTCACTGGTGATTGCCTGCCTTGTTATAGCAGGAAGGGCATACAGTATTAAATCAATTTTACTTGGTCTCTTAATAATGGCCGTTGGAGGTTTTTTGATAAGAAAGATCTTCTTTAGAGAGTAGATGAACTATTGGCCATCCCTTTTTGGATGGCTTCTTTTTTTCCTGAAGGCAATCCGTCCTAGAGGCAATGATATTAACGAGTTCAACTAACTTGGAAGTGATATTAGGGTCATCGTTGAGATCGATCTGACCAGGATGCACAGATTCATTACCTATAACTCGAACAATGTCCAATGCCTTTTGAACTGCGGGAGGTAAGACCTTCTTTGCCGGACTACCAATGTTTTTGTTAATATCCTTACCATCTTCACCAAGTTGAATACAGAGTTTTTGAATTACCAACCGAAGAAGAGCTGCAGCGCGTTTCTACTGCCGGAAAAAGTTCAGTCATTACGTCGACGTGTAGATGGTCTTTATGATCTTACCTTAGATGAATCCTACGCTGTGATACTTTCGCCAGGTAATGGGTGCTTATGTTGCACAGGGCTTTGACATTCATTATGAACTTACAAATATTGGGAACGTACTTGAAGGCCTAGTTGATAAGTTAAGTGAGATGGGGTTTTGATCTGTTCAAAAATCTGGCTCGCTGGTGGAGCCCGGCCCCGTATTACCGACGGCAGAAGGTTGGATCTCGGTGTACTTCACGGCGACCTACATCAAGGTTGGCGTGCTGGTGTACAGTCCAGCGGTTGGCGACCAGTTTTTCCTCAACCGCATGGAGTTGTACGAGTACAACGGCGGCCAGGGCAACATGGTGTTTGCGCAGAATGGCAGCTTCACGTACCAGTATCATTTAAAAGACCACCTCGGCAACGTGCGCTTGACCTTCACGACGAAAGACGAAAAGGATATTTCGAAGGCGACGATGGAGACGGCGAACAGCAACACCGAGCAGGGGCAGTTCCTGTACTACGACGAGGCGGTGAAGGTGAACTCGACGATCTTCGACCACACCGATGTTGGGACTACGTGGTACTCGACACGCTTGAATGGTTCGACGAACGAGCGGTTTGGGTTGGCGAAATCGCTTAGCGTCATGCCCGGCGACACCGTTAGGGCGGAGGTCTATGCAAAATACTTGGATCCAAATAGTTCAAATTGGACAGCCGCTTTGAATTCTCTGATCACCTCGATCGGAAACGGGACTGCGCCAGGTGGGACGTTTATCGATGGTGGACTGCCGGGAAGTACTGGGGGTGTAGCGATACCTTATGCAGGTGCGCTGGACAAGGCTAGTGAAACGGGATCCGCACCAAAGGCTTTTCTAAACTATATAGTCTTCGACCGAGATTTCAACTTCAAAGATGGCGGTTACGTGCGAATAACGACCGCCGGCCGTGAATACGGGCAAGACGCCGCGCACGAGAAGTTGGCGAAGGAACTTGTGATAACTGAGCCGGGGTATGTATATTTATATATAAGTAATGATAACGTGAGTTTGGGTGGAGGAGAGGTGGAGGTGTATTGGGATGATTTTAGAGTGGAGCATATTAAATCACCAGTAGTACAAAGCCAGGATTACTATCCGTTCGGGCTCACCTTCGATAATTTCTCTCGTGAGAACTCGCCCACGAATCGATATTTATACAATCAAGGTGGTGGTGACAAGAAGTTCAACACCGAACGAATCATTGAGCTCGACCTAAATGTTGATCAATCACAATATAGAACCCTTGATTTTATCACCGGAAAATGGTGGCAGGCCGATTCTAAAGGAGATAAAGCTGGACAAGAAAGTTGGTCTAATTACCAATTTGCGTTTAACAATCCAATAAGATACAACGACCCGAGAGGTGATTGCCCTCCCGATGAACTTTGTTCTGAGTCACCTGAGGAGCAGGCAATTGTTGCAGTCGCAGGGACAGCGTACGAAGCGATAAAGGGTTTGGCGAATATTGCACTTGCGCCATTCAACAAAGAGATTTCATCCGAGGGATTTGAAGTTCAAGAACGGGAAGCTCCCAAAACTTTTGGTGAGTCTCTTTCAAAAAATTTAGGCAATGGTTTGCAAGCAATGTCTTTATTCCCTGCGAGCTCCAATGCAGGTTTTTTTGCAAAAACTGGCGTTGGCGGGGCGATAAAGGTAACGCTAGGAAAAACGCTCAAGGATCAGGCCGCTGATTTGGCAAAACTTAACAATGGTAATCGTGTTACCTTGCGTTCCGAAAAGCTGAGAATTGACGCGGATCTTGCGGGTGATGCTCACTTTAGTAAGGTCCAAAAGAAATATGTCGAAACACCACATATAAAGAAATCGCCGAGAAATTTGAATGCACCGAATCAGCCAGCCTATAATACCGCGAAAACTGAACCCATAGCAATGACTCAAAAAGACATTAGCATGATAAGAAAATATATTGAATCACTACTGAAGAAGTAATGGGCCATGAAAAAGGATTTCAAAATTCGCTATACGTCCGTTGAGATCATCGACACCAATCAGAGTATTTACGATATTCACAACTCTTATAAGTTCAATGGGATAGTACTTGAGGCAGCCACTGAGAGCTGTGTTAAGATATTCTTTGAAAAGATGGAAGGCGAATGGATCAAGGAAAGTGATCCGGGTAAAATAGCCTTCGTCTTTCTGGATGTGAAGTATTTAGAGTTCAGCAAGCTATTTTTTATTGACCGGCCGTCAACTATTGATGAGCTTGGGTATAAGGCTCCCACTGATCGTGACTATGATTGGTTATTGAGCGAGGATCACTTCAGCGGTGATGAGCATTTTATTTTTCGTTTCTTGTACGGAGAATATATAAGAGTTTTTGCCGATAGAGTTGAGCTATTCATAGTTCATTAGCCTACCCTTACCTCGTTCGGCTGATCTTCAGTGTAGGCGAAGTGCATATTTCAATTACATTATTTCGACCGCGATTTCAACTTCAAGGACGGCGCTTATATTAGGGTAACCACCGCCGCGAGGGAATACGGGCAAGACGCCCCGCACGAGGAGCTGGCGAAGGAACTTGTGATAACTGAGCCGGGGTATGTATATTTATATATAAGTAATGATAACGTGAGTTTGGGAGGAGGGGAGGTGGAGGTGTATTGGGATGATTTTAGAGTTGAACATGTGAAATCACCGGTAGTGAGTTCGCAAGATTATTATCCGTTTGGACTAACGTTTAACTCGTATTCGAGGGAGAATACAACTCCCAGTGTGTATCAGTATAACGGGAAAGAAAAACAAGATGAACTCGGACTTGATTGGTTGGATTACAGGAAGCGGATGTATTTAGCTGAGATCGGAAGGTGGAATGCAGTTGATCCAAGTGTTGAAAGGTATGAGTCAATTTCTCCCTATGCATATGCCTTTGGCAATCCTGTTCGATTTATCGATATAAAAGGAAGTGATCCCGGAGATGTCGTTGTAATTTTTGCTGGCGCTGATTTGTCGTCTAATGGAGGTCTAGGTTCAACCGGCGACATAGTTTCCGCCTTAAGAAATCAATACTTTAATGATAGAGGTGGAGCTAGTCAAAATTTCGCATCTGATTATTGGAGTTCAACGACATATGTTGGACAGTATGGACCGGTCACGGGGCTTTCTAATACTCTGACTGAAGGTCAACTAAATGATGCGACACAAGCGGCATATGATTACGTGATGAAAAATTATGCTGAAGGTGGAAGGGTTGTTGTTTATGGATATAGCTATGGGGGAGTTCTAGCATCTCATCTTGAGAAACGATTAGCAGAAAACAAGGTCAAAGTAAATTTTTTGGTAACGGTAGATGCCGCAGCGGGTTTTCAAAGCAATCAAGTTGATAGAACGGTTTCCAACAATACAGACGAAAACCTAAACATCTATCAAAAAACTCCTTCAAGCATAGGTTCCAGAGGCGATGAAAATAAGAGGTCTGATGGTTCAAAGAAAGGGATTACCAATAGAGTTAAAGTGTCTTACGTTGATGACAAAGGTAAAAAGCGAAGCATGAGTCATTCCGTTATTGATGAACAGTCAGCAACGGAATTTATTCAAGCAATTTTGACCAAACTTCAAAATAAGGATGAGAAGAAAAAATAACGCATTTGTGATCGGACTATACGCACTAGCTGCATTCTTTTTATTTGCAATACTTAGATATGTATTCTTTTTTAGGCTCGGCTTTAATCCTGCGGCAGATGACGCGTTTGTTATCATCAGAGTTTTTTTTAGCGGGCCTATTTTAGTACTTCTCGGAATTTTCCTTAGCCTGAAATTTCACCATCTGGTGCACCGAATTTTTGGAATTTGTTTTTTGCTGATTGGCATTGGTTGGATCATTGAATTGATAAGGACAGTTATAGAAGAAGCAGCTTAAATGGGAAAAGCCCCCTGTTACCGAGGCTTTCTTGCGGAGAGGGTGGGATTCGAACCCACGGTACACTTACGTTAGGAGGTTGCCCTTAGCGTAATCTCTCGCGGCGAGTTGAGGTATATTCTGTTTAGCCAGCACAACTACCCTTGCATAACGGCAACACTTCCCTCGATGGGAAGAAGGAAAGTTAGTGAGTACAAAGCCTTTGAATAACGCATGCAAGTAACCTGCGCAGACCAATATGATTAAAGTATATGTATATAAGGGTATTATTTCACATGGCATTAGATTCCTGCCGGGAGCTTCAATTCTGTTTCTTTACTGCTTTCTAGCATTAAGAGAACCTCAAATACTTGGAATCCAAGAAGTGTACGATTCTATTTCACACAATGTGCTTTCGTTTGCTGCACTTTTGGCTATGCTTTGTGTCGTGTTACTGCAATTCTTTAAATCGTATCTTTTATTTTTTCCTTCTACCCACATCACTTTTGATCATGAAAAGATTGAATTGCAAGAGCGATTCAGAAAAACCTCCACAATTTTCTGGAGTGAAATCCAAGCAATCGATTTGGACATTGGGGACAATCGATTGTTAATCATGAGTTTTGTGAAGAGTGATGGCGAAATTATCAAGTGTTACATGAAAGAACTATGGCTCTTGTCCGTCTCAGTAAAATGGTGTGTGCGTTATAATTTCTATAAATTGATCGCGATAGCGGATGTGAACTTAACGTTGAAATCAAAATTAGATCCTGAGCAACTTCAATTTATGTACGCCAAAACTCAAATATTGCCAGTAGAAAGAAAGCGTCACTAGGGGTGAGCGGCCATATGATGAAGTTACTTCCTGCCCTTTGCAGCTCAATAGATAGGATTTAAGAATCGAATGCAAATTTTGGAATTAGGTTTTGCCAACGACACTTGAGTGAGAGCAAGGTCTGAGGCACCTGCCTGCTACTCGGCAAATTTCTGTTGTGTTCAAAGACCTGCGCACACCAATGTGAACGCCTCACACACTCCCAGTTAACGTTCACCTATCTCTTCCAAACCACCAACTACCCCCAATATTTTTGTCGAGTATGATTTTTCCTCCACATTTGTAACACCCAATAAACCAACCACTTACAACTCAAATATCGTGTTTTCACGATACCTCTTTTCAGGGAGGCTACCCCATTTGCGGGTTGCATATTGATTCGATTTCAGGCATTTTAGAAGGTCATCAGCCCTTGTCAATAGTTGGTCTCATGCGAGTCGCCTTCGCCGCCGTCCTCTGCTTTGCCATAGCCACGAGCTATGCACAATCGGTCGATTCCGCACGTCACCACTACGACTCCCTTTGGAAGACACGCACACAGTCCATCGATTCTTCCACTTCACGCGTCAACCAACGAATCGACTCCATCCAAACCAAACTCAACGCACTCGCCAATCCCGACCTGAGGAAATGGTTCACGAAGAAGCGTCTCCAAAAGCCCGTCCCCGATTCACTCGAAGCCGTACACGAACTCGACTCCATCAAGCGCGGGGTCACACACAAGATCGATAGCCTCGAAAAACTCCAACTGCCCACGCACAAACTCAACGCACAACTCGATAGCCTTAATCAAATTGGGCCCGACCGCTACATCGCCATGGCGCAAAACCGCCAACGCGAACTCGAACAAAAAATCGGACAACCCATCGCAAGCACCAATCAAAAGATCAATTCATCAATCAATCAGGTCGAAAGCAAGATCAGCCAGCCGATCTCCAAAGTCCAAAATGGACTCAACGAGAAACTTAATACGCTGCGCCAAGAAGGTGGGACAGGAGCAAACATCCCAGGAAACCTGGACATCAACACACCTTCCACCGGCAATGCATCGCTTCCTGCCAATGTGAATACAGGAAACTTAAACGTCGGGTCCAACTTTCCTACCAGTGACAAGCTCAATCTTCCCGATGTCAACAACCCACTCAACGGTCAGACCCCCAACCTGAATGAACTCCAGCAAAAGACGCAGGACCTCACCAAGGTTGGTCAAGATAAAATCAAAGAACTCAAGTCAACAGAACAGTTGCAGCTTGCCAAAGATAAAATGGGACAACTCAACCAAGTCACTGACAAGGTTCAAGGATACGGCGACGACGTGAAGAAAGTCGCAGAAGGAAATATCGGCGAGGTGAAGTCTATACCCGACGCAGTAGAAAGCAAAGTGTCGAAGTTGGACGAGATCCAGGATTTGCAGAAACACCAAGGGCTCGGTGACATGCAACAGGTGAAAGACCTCGCCGATCGTGCCAACAACCCGGAAGCGCTCAAAGAACAGGCGCAACAGATGGTGATCCAAGAAGCGAAGGACCATTTCGCCGGCAATATGGCTGCACTGCAAGCCGCCATGGACAAGATGTCGAAACTGAAACAAAAGTATTCGGAAGTGTCGAGCATCAAAGACCTTCCCAAACGCGTTCCCAACGCCATGAAAGGAAAACCCTTCATCGAGCGGCTCGTACCTGGCATCACTCTGCAGATTCAGAAAATGCCGAATCTGGATATCGACTTCAACCCGATGCTCTCGTATCGACTGACGGGACGTTGGACTGTCGGTGGTGGATGGAACGAGCGCGTGGGCTTCGCGAAGTGGAACCGGACCATTGCCAATGACCGAGTCTTCGGCCCAAGGGCAGGCGGTAGTTTCTCCTTTAAGAAAGGGTTTTCTGTAAAGGCCGAAGTCGAAAAAATGAACGCCGTGGTACCGACCTCAGCCCTCGGTGGCGACGGCTCGCGACACTGGCTGTGGAGTGCTTTCGTAGGCTTCAAGCGCGAGTACACCTTTGTCGGTACTGTGAGGGGCAACGTGCAGGTGCTCTATAATATCTACGACGACCACAACAACAGCCCATATTCCGAACGGCTCAACGTCCGGATGGGGTTCGAGTTCCCCATGAAGAAAAAGCCCAAACCGGCCTCGACTCCAAGCAGCGGCATGTAAGTTTTAGCCCTTTTTCCGCCTCCCGGTAAAGGCCAAATTTCCGTACCTTTATTCTTTTAAGATCGCCCCGCGCCACCTGACCCCATGAAGAGGACCCATTTTTTGACCTTTTTCGCGATGTTCCTAGCTGCGAGCTCTGCCCTCGCGCAAGACGACAAAAACGCCGTTACCTACGAGGAACTTTACGACGAACCATACGCCGTCAACAAGCTTTTTGTCGGGTTCCAGCCTCTCTACGCCGAAGCATTTGCAACCAATACAAACGCAGGCTTCGGTGGAATGGCCCAGTTTTATTATCGAGATAAATTCAACGTTCAGGCACAGTTCCGGATGACCTACGGATCGCGATTCTTCGACTTTGCCCGCTCCCTCGCCCTCGACAATAGTGATGTCCAAACTGCACCCACTGCCTATCAGTACTTCGAACTTGGAGGCACGTATCATTTCAAAGATTTTGAGTCGTCGGGTAAGACCAAAATGACGCTCTATAAAAACAGCTACAAGGGCAACAAGTGGGCATCGCGTGTACCGCTGCAGACCGAAGTGCCAGCAAAGTTGCGTCGCATTTATGGCGCGCGACTGGGTACCATCGTTTGGAACAGCGCCACCGGCCTCAAGCAAGCACTCGCCAAGCAAGGCTTTACCAACGCCGATGTCGTGAATCAAAATGGCGAAGGCCTGCCGCTAACCAAATTGGTGAATAACAACCCGGTCGATTTCGAGGTATTCAGCAATGTGCACTCAGCTGCCGTGTATCTCGGAGCGTCGATGACGCGCATTCGCAACGTGGCCGTCAACTTCGACAATTTCGAAGGTGGTGTCGACGATCACATCTTGAACTTATATGCTGACTTGATCTTCGCGCCCATGTTGAAACTCGATGACGTGAAGTATCAAGATGTCAACTATTCCACCGGTATCTTGAAGATGAACAAGCTGGGCTTCCGCCTTGGCATCGACGGTAAATTCAATCGATCCCTCAGTTGGGGGTATGGTGGTGAATTCGGTTACCGTCCTTCGATCAAGGGACGATCATTCTTCACCATGTTCCGCATTTCATTGCCCATGTTTGGGACCAACCTCGAGAACAAAGTCGAGTCTTTCGGGAAATAATCGTTGTGCGAAAATTGAGGTTTTCGCCAGTTGATTGATTGTAAGCTCTTCTTTGTTTACAAAAGATCGTTGATCGTAGAGAGAGTTGTCATTGACAACTTCGTTCAAATCTGTTCACACGCACATACAAGTGACTACCGCATTTTGGATGATGGGTGGATTCACTTTTATCCCTACACGAGGTTTTTTCCTAACAGTCATTTGCTTTACTTGTGAGCACCTTTTCCGACCTATGACCAATGAGATTTTGATCCTGAACATTAGGGGACTTGTTCAGGTGCGTCAATCAACTCCTTCCTTCCTTGCGGGACTCGCAATGTCGGAGTTACCGATACTCCCAGATGCATACTTGTTGATTCGCGATGGTCTCATTGAGGATTTTGGTTCGATGTCTGACTTGCCGCCTTCAAACGCGCCATCGATCGATGCATCAGGTTGTTATGTCTTTCCAAGTTTTGCTGACTCACATACGCACTTGGTCTATGCCGCAAGTCGCGAACAAGAATTTGTTCAAAAAATTCGCGGATCTTCTTACGAAGAGATCGCCGCAAAGGGTGGGGGCATTCTGAATTCGGCTAAGATCCTCAGTACGGTCAACGAGGATCGATTGCTCGAATTATCATTGCCGCGCGCTTGGGAGATTATTCGTTCCGGAACCGGCGCGGTTGAAATCAAGAGTGGCTATGGGCTCACACTACGCGACGAGTTAAAAATGCTCAAAGTTGCCCGCCGCATCGAGCGCGAAACGCCGTTGAAAGTACGCACTACTTTCTTAGGGGCACATGCAGTTCCTGCAGGCATCAGCAAGACCGATTACATTCATCAAGTAATTCACGAGATGATTCCGGCCGTGGCCAGTCAAAAACTTGCCGACTACATCGACGTGTTTTGCGAAGAGGGATTTTTTACTCCAGAGGAATCTGAAAAGATATTGGAAGCTGGCGTTAAAGCCGGTATGAAACCCAAGGTGCACGCGAACCAGTTGCATCGATCAGGTGGTGTTCAAGTGGGTGTAAAGACAGGTGCGCTCAGTGTCGATCACTTGGAGAATGTGGGCGACGAAGAAATCAATTTGTTGAAGGGACGTAAGACCATGCCCACGGCATTACCCGGTGCCGCGTTCTTCCTGAACCTCCCATTTCCTCCGGCAAGGAAGATGATCCAGTCTGGCTTGCCGTTGGCGATTGCGAGTGACTACAATCCGGGAAGTGCACCTTCGGGAAATATGCCGCTGATGTTGTCGTTGGCGTGCATCAAAATGAGGATGACGCCCGAAGAAGCAATCAACGCTGCCACCATCAATTCGGCTTACGCGATGGATGTGCTGTCGACACACGGAAGCATCACGAAAGGAAAGGTGGCCAACGTGTTTATTACCAAGCCAATGCCTTCGATCGCGTACCTTCCATATTCTTTCGGTTCGAACATGATCGACAAGGTAATCCTAAACGGAAGGCAAGTTCTCGGTTAGGGTTCATCGGGAACTGGCTCAAAACCGTAGTACCTCGTCATGAGCCAGTAGGTTCCGATTGCGCCACACACGATCGTCAGTATCCACACCGGCAGCGTGAACAGAATCGCGAGGAAGCAGCCCATCGTCGCGAAAAACACCCATCGTGTATAGGTATCAAACGACATGGGTCGTTGGTATAATGCGCCACCACCGAGAACAATCAATGCAATCCCAAAGACTACTATCATTAAATACTCTTGCCAAGAAAGCTGTGTGGGCAGGTAGGTAGCCAACATCGCGATTTCAGGAAAGCATAAGAGGGTCATCGTCGCGACAAAAGTCAAAATTCTCGTCATGGGTCTGATGGGTAGCGATCGTAGCAACGGGAACATCGCAAGTTCGAAACGTTGATATTGGAACACCCAGGTTAGGTTTGCACCAAAGGCGAAGCATCCACCCATCGCGTAAAGCCGTCCGTCGTAGTCGTCGAACAAATAAAGTCGCGATGTTCCGAGTATGAGTAAGATTGTGAAAACCTTGGTCGCGTAAAACAGTCCGGGTTGCAACCGCAGCACACCTTGTGTAAAAACCCAGACCAAAGGTTTAGCGAAACGACGGTCGAGCCATAAACTCAGCGCGTTCAACCCATTGTCGGGCGCTGGTCTTTCAAGCGTGCGCGCAAGTAGAAAGGCAATCAACGAGGTTAGAATAAATGGTGAGACCACAGCGATCATCGC
This sequence comes from Cyclobacteriaceae bacterium, assembly GCA_044226945.1. Lineage (GTDB taxonomy): Bacteria > Bacteroidota > Bacteroidia > Cytophagales > Cyclobacteriaceae > ELB16-189. Next base: position 58,789 of record JBGAGB010000005.1, read on the forward strand.
CACCGGCAATTGCCCAAGTTGCACACCCACCGAAGCGATGAACACTCCGTAACCAATTGCCGGGGCCATCTCACCCAGCGCCACGGAGATGTACACGCGCCATTTCCGACTAAAACCAAGCAACGGAAGTGTGTGAACAAATTGGTTGCGTGGCAGGTCAAGTTCACGTGTATTGAAAAGAACGATTTTAAAAGTGTACATGAGCCAAACCCCGATGGGAATGAGCATCGCCACGGGCGAGCTCACGAAAAACCCTGCGAGCGCGAGGTGCTCCGGTGCCCGCATGAAACCGGCCGCTATGCCAAGGATCATCAGAAAAAATGCAGTGTTGGCGCGATAGAACTCTGCCGTCAATACTCGGGGCACGATCGAAAGTTCGGGCTTCATTCGGCAACGAGTTGGCGGTCGATGATGCGAAACGTAGTCTTGATGTCGAGTGTCGGAAGCTCAGCTGTTTGGTGCGACGACACGAGGGTGATCATTGGATGATCTCGTTGTGTGTCGAGGGTCAACCGAACCAGTGCCGCACGTGCTTGATCGTCGAGCGTGATCAATGGTTCATCGAGGATCAACACTTGGGGCATGCCCACGAACGCCATCGCCAGAGACACCTTTTTCAACATGCCGCTCGAGAAAGTCTCACAGCGTTGATGGAGGAAACGATCGATCCCAAAATGAGTGACGATATGGTCGACCTGTGCGTCCGGCGCCCCTCGAGTAGCGGCCATGAACTGGATCAAGTCGTGCGCGGTCAGGAATCCGGGGAAGACAGGTTCCGCTTCGGCGAAATGGACCCGTCTCCGGAATTCGATCGGGTGCGCCCGCAAGTCGAGCGTACCGTCGAGCGTAATCGTGCCTTCGAAGGGAATCATGCCCGCGAGCGATTTGAAAAGTGTGGATTTTCCCGAGCCATTTTCGCCCCGGACCCAATAAGTCCCTGCCTCTAAGTGTAAGTCCGGTACAGAAATGATGAGGCGGTTGTTGTAACTCTTGGAGAAATTCTTGAACTGCAGCATGACGTTGTGCTTATACGGAAAAGCCGTCCAACAATTTTCGTATGGTGGGCCTAAAGTTGGAATTTAAAAGTAATTTGCCGCATGTTGTTAGCGAATTCGATCAAAGCACTGGTCCGTGATGTAAAAGATTTTCCGAAACCAGGGATCATGTTCAAGGACATCACGCCGGTGTTGGCCGATCCTGTCGTCCGCCGCGAGATCGTCTTAGTGATTGCCAACAATTTCAAAGACAAACAGATCAAAGCGGTGGCTGGCATCGAGGCCCGGGGGTTCATCCTCGGATCACTGATTGCGCAAGAGTTGGAGTTGCCATTTATCCCGATCAGGAAGTCGGGCAAGTTGCCGTACCGGTCTATTAAAGAAGAGTATGCGTTGGAGTATGGCACGGCAGCCATCGAGATGCATGAAGATGCGGTTAAATCGGGGGACAGGATCCTCATCCACGACGACTTGTTGGCGACGGGCGGCACCGCCAACGCAGCGGGCCAACTCGTCCGTAAATCTGGTGGCGTGGTCGCTGGGTTTTCGTTTCTGATCAACCTTACTTTCCTCCCTGGAGAGGAAAAAATCCTCCAAAATTTCAACGTGAAGCCGTTTTCGGTGGTAGAATATTGACCTGGTCACCCCAAACCCGTTTGTTAAACTTTTCAGGAGTGCCGTTGTTATAGCAGTTAATGGACGCGACAAAGATCCCCATGTTCCCCTTGGCAATTTTTCCCTTACCGGGTGAACTGGTGCCGTTGCACATCTTTGAACCGAGGTATCGCCAGTTGTTGCGCGATGCCGAGTCGCGTGATATCTCGTTTGGAATTTACCTGAACCACGTCGCCAACACGTCCAAATTAGGCTCCCTTGTCAAGCTCGAGAGCGTGATCAAAAGGTACCCCACCGGCGAGTCCGATATCATTGTGAAATGCCACGACATCTTTACGATGGGAATGCTGTACCGCACGTTCGGGGACAAGCTTTACCCTGGGGGCGACGTCACCATGTGGAATGTGGACACCGAGTCGGTGGTCGATGACCCGCTTGCGAACGAGTTTAAAGAGTTCTTGCAGCTTTTGAATATTAACAAGCCTTCCGACAACGTCACTTTGTGGACTATTGCCAACGAATTGTCGATGAGCATTGAAGATAAAATGAAGTTCGTGGCCTTGCCCGAAGACAAAAGGGTTAATTTCTTATCCACGCGCGTCCGGTATCAGTCAACCCTCCTGCACCAAGCTCAAAAGGCGCGCGACGTTTTCCATTTGAATTAAGATTAGAACCTTACCCTAACGACGACTCGACTCGCCATGTTTCGTGTCGGCTGCACTTTTTTGCCGACTGTTCACTCGTGGCGAACAGCGAACACCGACCGAACAGCACATTGTGGGAATCGGCTTTCAATTAATGGTTGTGAGTTGAGCAAGGCGTACCCAACGGAACATAGGAGAGAAGGTTACGTGATCGTCGACAGAAACATTGGTAAAAGTTATTTAACAGGAGGTGTGCAACTTTTCAAAACACGTCGACGTCATAAGGTGCAAACGGTTTAGGTTATGAAAAAAATTCTCACACTCTCTTTTGTGCTCGCGAGCACAATCATGTTTGCAAACGGTACGGATGAAAAGAATCCGGCAGCGAGCACCTCAGGTGCGGCGGTAATCAAGAATGGTGAATCGACATTTCGAGTCATCTACAAGTCTGAAAAGGAATCCGATGTCAAAGTTTCGATTCTCGATGAGCGCAACAAGGTCGTCTTCGTTGAAAAAGTGTCGAAGACCGATGGCTTCACCCGCCCTTACAATTTCTCAAGTCTGAAGCATGGCGAATACACCATCGCTGTTGAAGATGCTTCGGGTATGCTTATCGAACGAGTGGTGTACCGCGCCGAAAAGTCTCCCAAGGCGCTAAATGTGATCCGTGTCAACAGCGATGAAGGCAAATACGTCCTCACAGCAGCGGGTTCGGGCACCGAGACAATCGCGGTTAACATCTACGACGAAAACAACCGCCTCATCCATCACGATACCAAGATAACCACTGGTAACTTTGCGCAGTTGTACAACTTGAAGTCGATCAAAGGTCACGTCACCTTTGAAATCACGAACGAGAGCGGCGACACCAAGACAGTCGCTTACTAGTTCACTTGATCGCCAGCTACGCGATTCGCTTTAGGTAGGAGCGAAGGGGCAAGGCAGGCAATCACGACAAGCTCTGGCTTCGGTCAGAGCTTGTTCTATTTTAGGTGGTTGCAGCAATTACCGTAAAGGTTAAGGTAAACTCGGGCATTAAGTTCCCCACCGCGCTTTCCCCAGCTCACACCAAAATTCTTAATTCTCAATTCTCCATTCTTAATTATAAGTCGCAATCGTTGACGAACTTCAGATCGATATTAAACACAAGTTATCACCCCGGTTTTTACAGAATTTTAGGTGAATGTTCCGAACGTTTTTTCGCAAACGTTATTTCACTTTAAAAATCAACTTTACTTACAACTTGCGTCCTCGCGTGTCGTGCACGCGTACATTCGTACTGTAATTGAACGTGAAAACAAAAAACAAAAGCAGTATGAAAACAAAATCGATTCTCTTCGTAGCGATGGTGCTGGTAAGCGCTGTAGCATTTGCTGACGAACCGGCAACTTCCAAGTTGGTTGTAGTAAGCCAGAAGGAAGCTGGTTTGTTTAACCCTCTTTACAGAGTCGTTGAAAGTTGCTGATGGATTCATCCTTCCTGTCAATTTCAGGGGAATGAAGCCTGGCGAATATTCTATTGAAGTGGTGGATGGAACTTCAAAGCAAGTTCAGAAAGTAGTGTACGGTTTGCCTGCAGCGGCGCAACGTGTGCATGTTGCACGTTTAACCAACGAAGCAAACAAGTATCTCCTTTCAGTTGCGAACCAAGGCGCTATCAACGTCAAAATCATCGATGGTTCTAACAATATCGTCCACGATCAAACTTTGAACGTCGAAGGTATGATCGGTTTGGTGTACAATCTGAAAGCTGTTGAAGGAACTCCCACCTTCGAAGTAACGGATGCCGCCGGTAACACGAAAGTAGTTCGCTACTAAGCGACTTCCGCCGATAACTTAGAGTTAAAAACCTGGTTCCACGACGCGCCTGTGTGTCGTGGGACTATTTTTTTTGGTGATGGAGGAAAGGGTAATCACCTTCCGATTTCTATCGCTGATTGGGTATTGGTCTTTGGTCATTGGTCATTTAGCCCCGGATAAACCACCCTGCAATCCGACTCTGGCGGTGACGAGGGGCGCAATACCACAGCTAGGTCGTAACACGCGAAAAATAAGCCCCTGACCACCTCCACCTCAAGGATACGGCGATCAAGATCACCTACGCCGAGGCTACGGCGATCAAAGAAAGGGGCGGGATACCCTTCATCCCCTTTAACTTAATGACATGGATTGGTCATTTCACATCATTAAGTTAAGCGAGAACATAACTATCTGTGGTTAATAATAAGATTTTTGGTTGGTCGTGGTGTTGTCGCTGGTCCCAAACAGTTGAGCATTATGAAATTGATAATTGGTTCTTTTTTATTCCATGCGCATTTTGGAAAATACTCAAGAACCAATGGCAAATACCAAATCAATGGACGTTAACTTAATGACATGGATTGGTCATTGATATTATTGAGATTTATTGACGGATTGCGTTGTATTTTTTCAGATACGCAATCCATGTCGTTAAGTTAAGGTCGCCTTAGCAGCAAGAAATTTATCCGAAAGACACGTGTTTCGATTCGGGGCATCATCTTCGGCAAGAAGTAACATCAAAAACCAACATTTCAGTTGAAACCTTGGTCATTGGGTATTGGTCATTGGTCATTGGATATTATTGAGATTTATTGACGGATTGCGGTGTATTTTTTTAATACCCAATACCCAATACCCAATACCCAATACCCAATACCCAATACCCAATACCCAATACCCAATACCCAATACCAAACCGACTTGACTACCAACTACCAACCAACAACCACCAACTACCAACCACCAACCAACCCTACATATTCCGTCGGTACTGTCCTCCAACCTCGAACAACGCCTGCGTGATTTGCCCCAACGAACACGCCTTGGTTGCTTCCATCAGCGCTTCGAAAATGTTCCTGTTCTCGATCGCCGCTTTCTGCACCGACTGGAGTTGAATAGGCGCTTGATCTGCATGAAACTTGTGCAATTCGCGCAACATCGCGATCTGATATTCTTTTTCATCGGTCGTAGCACGAATGACCTCTTGTGGAATGATCGTGGGTGATCCTTTCGAACTCAAGAATGTATTCACCCCGATGATTGGATACTCTCCGGTATGTTTCAGAGTTTCGTAGTAGAGACTTTCCTCCTGGATTTTTCCTCTCTGGTACATCGTTTCCATGGCGCCCAACACCCCACCGCGTTCTGTGATTCGATCGAATTCGGCCAAGACAGCTTCTTCGACCAGGTCGGTGAGTTCTTCGATGATGAAAGAGCCCTGAAGCGGATTTTCATTTTTCGCCAGCCCCAACTCACGGTTGATGATCAACTGGATCGCCATTGCGCGGCGAACCGATTCTTCGGTAGGCGTCGTGATCGCCTCGTCGTACGCGTTGGTGTGGAGCGAATTGCAGTTGTCGTATATCGCGTAAAGAGCCTGCAGTGTCGTGCGGATGTCGTTAAAGTCGATTTCCTGTGCGTGGAGCGAACGCCCCGACGTCTGGATGTGGTACTTCATCATTTGACTCCGTGCATTGGCGCCGTATTTCAATTTCATGGCTTTCGCCCAAATCTTTCGCGCCACCCGACCGATCACTGAATATTCAGGATCCACACCGTTGCTAAAGAAGAAGGAAAGGTTGGGTGCAAAATCGTTGATGTTCATGCCGCGGCTGAGGTAATATTCCACGTAAGTGAAACCATTCGCCAGCGTGAACGCCAGTTGGGTGATTGGATTTGCGCCCGCTTCCGCAATATGATACCCACTGATCGACACCGAATAGAAGTTCCTCACGTCGTGGTCGATAAAATACTGCTGCACGTCACCCATTAGGCGAAGCGCAAACTCGGTCGAAAAAATGCACGTGTTCTGCGCCTGGTCTTCCTTCAAGATGTCGGCTTGTACAGTACCTCGCACCTGACCAAGTGTTTCCTCCTTGATCTTCGAGTATACGTCTTGGGGTAAAACTTGATCTCCTGTCACGCCAAGTAAAAGCAAGCCAAGCCCGTCGTGACCTTTCGGTAGATTGCCTTGATATTGGGGGCGTGGTTGTTTCTTCTGTTGGTAAATCCGATCGATCTTGTCCGATACTTCTTTCTCCAGTCCATTTTTTTTGATGAACACTTCACATTGTTGATCGATTGCCGCATTCATAAAGAAGGCAAGGATCAACGGCGCCGGACCATTGATGGTCATCGACACGCTGGTTTTCGGGTCGATCAAGTTGAACCCTGAATACAACTTCTTTGCATCGTCGAGGCAACAAATCGAAACACCTGAATTTCCAATCTTGCCGTAGATGTCTGGACGATAGTCTGGATCATGGCCATATAAAGTAACCGAGTCGAATGCAGTAGACAATCGTTTCGCTGGCATCGAAAGGCTCACGTAGTGAAACCGGCGGTTGGTGCGTTCCGGACCACCTTCGCCCGCGAACATCCGAGTCGGATCTTCACCTTCGCGCTTGAATGGGTAAATACCAGATGCGTATGGAAACTCGCCCGGTACGTTTTCTTGCAACATCCATTTCAAAAGATCGCCCCACGCTTCGTATCGGGGTAACGCCACTTTGGGCACCTGTGTATGCGACAACGATTCGGTGTGCGTGGCGATCGCGAGTTCCTTGTCGCGGACTTTAAACTTGAACAACGGCTCGCGGTACATATTCTTCTTCGCGGGCCAGTCTTCGATGAGTTTCCGGTTCTTTGGGTCGAAGTTCAACTGTAGTTTTTCGAATTGCGCCTTTAATGCAGGCACTAAGTCGCGTTGTTCCGACGACTCCATCAAACGAATGGTTTGATCCAACGCAAACAATTGCTGGGCAATCGATGCTTGGTCATTTGTCCACAAGTCGTACTTCCGATTATTTTCTGTGATCTCGCTCAGATACCTAGTGCGGTTGGGAGGGATCACGAACACCTTTTCCGACATTTCTCCACTACGCCCGAGCGACGACTGCAGCTTCGCACCGGTCTTTGTCACGATGCGCGCCATCACCTCGTGGTATAGGGCATTGGTCCCGGGGTCGTTGAATTGAGATGCAATGGTCCCAAACACCGGCATGTCTTCAGGTTTTTGATCCCACAGCTGGTGGTTTCGTTGGTATTGTTTTTTCACATCACGCAAGGCATCCAACGCTCCACGCTTGTCGAATTTGTTCAAGGCAATGACGTCCGCGAAGTCGAGCATGTCGATCTTTTCGAGCTGGGTAGCAGCTCCGTACTCGGGCGTCATCACGTAAAGCGACACGTCGCTGTGGTCGAGGATTTCTGTATCGCTTTGCCCAATCCCGGATGTTTCCAAAATGATCAAGTCGAAACCGGCAGCCTTCAAGATCATCACCGCTTCTTTCACATAAGCTGACAACGCGAGATTGCTTTGCCGAGTCGCAAGTGAGCGCATGTACACGCGTGGATGGTTGATGGCGTTCATCCGAATCCGATCGCCCAACAACGCACCTCCAGTTTTTCGTTTAGATGGGTCGACGGAAATAATCCCAATGGTTTTGTCGCGGAAGTCGAGCAAGAAACGGCGAACGATCTCATCGACCATCGACGATTTGCCCGCACCACCGGTGCCCGTAATTCCCAAAACAGGTGCTTGAGAGGTCGCAGCTGCGTTCGCAATCGCGGTCCACGTGCCGGTGTGCTTGTCGTAATAATTTTCGGCAGCGGAGATGAGTTCCGCGATCTTCAAATGGTTTTGCGTGTTCAATTCGCCCGGTGCCGTGAGCGCTTCACCTGTGGCGAAGTCACTTTTTTCAACGAGGTCGTTGATCATTCCTTGAAGGCCCATCGCGCGACCATCGTCGGGAGAATAGATTCGCGTGATACCGTAGGCCATCAAATCTTTGATCTCTTCTGGAAGGATCACACCGCCACCACCACCGAAGATGCGAATATGTCCGGCACCTTTCTCACGTAAGAGATCGTACATGTACTTGAAGTACTCGTTGTGGCCACCTTGATAGCTCGTGAGCGCAATGGCTTGAGCCCCTTCCTGAATAGCGGTGTTCACCACGTCTTGCACGCTCCGGTCGTGCCCGAGATGGATCACCTCGCAACCAGTCGCTTGAATGATTCGACGCATGATGTTGATCGCGGCATCGTGACCATCAAACAGGCTCGCGGCCGTCACAATCCGAACCTTGTTCTTAGGTTGGTAAGGCGCAGGGACCTGGTGCGACACTTCCGTACTAGCTTTTTTTTCTTTCGTGGTTGCCAAACTCATGAATATCCTTTAAAAACCTAAAATTAGGCAGAATGGAAGGATTAAGCTAACGCTGGTTAGGACGATGCCTCCTTTATATTGAAGCGCCGTTTCACTTTATTTGCATCCCGTTTTTTGTTATGCGATTCCTGACTCTGCTTAGCCGCCCTTTCGGCTTGCGTGGTTGGCGACAGATGTTCGCTTGGTTTGCCTTTTTGCTGCCAGCATCCGTCGTCGCCCAGGAATATCAGCTGCGACAGTTTCGTGTCGAACATGGGCTTCCCGCCAACGTCATAAAAGCAATCACTCAAGATTCGCTCGGCTATTTCTGGATCGCCACCGATGAGGGGCTCGTGCAGTTCGATGGCCTTCGCTTCACCACGTACAAGAGCGCAATGCACAACCAATATGTAAAGGGGTTCCTTCATTCGCGCTCTGGAAAAATGTATGCATACGGCGACCTCGACCTAATTGAAGTGAAAAATTTAGGCGACTCAGCCGTTTTCAAACAGGTGCTCAGAGGAACGCGCAATCCAACCGATTCCACCCTGTGGTTCCCCAAAGCGATGTACGAAGATCGGGACGGTTCACTTTGGGTCGCAGAACCTCAATCTGTCGCGATGTATCGAAAAGGTGTACTTCATCGCTTCCGATTCGGCATCGAAGATCGGTCACCACAATTCTTACGATCATTTATTTTTTTTGAAGACAAGCTTGGGTTTCTCTATACGGTATCATTCTCAGGCAATGCTTTCATGTTCGACCCCGATGAATACACTTTCATCAAGGAACCAATTCAATTTCCAAGCGGTGTCAACCACGTTAAGATAGAAGGCAACCAGCTCTTGATTGCAGCTGCCAATGGCGTCTACCGTTCCGAACTTTTGTCACAAGGAGGATTTTCAAAACCTATTTTACTATCTCCTCCCAATTGGCCGATGGGTGCCTCTCACATCCTGAAGATGGACTCTGCTCGTTGGCTGGTGACGACGTTCGATCGAGCGCAATACCTCACGGATCTTGATCAAACTTGGGAGGAACTGCCGTTTGAAGTCAATGATGTGAACAGCAGTTATTTAAGTCAAGAAGGCGACCTGTGGATGGCATCCAATGATGGCGCAGTCCTTCTTCAAAAGAATCTCTTCTTCGCTGTCAGAAGTCCCGATCCTGTCACGTTCGTTGAATCCATCACGGAAGATACCGCTACACATTCCATTTACTATGGGACCATGACTTCGCTTTATAAAGTGAATGCGCCGCATGGGCCCGATCCAAACTTGGTAGCAACGCGGGTATTTTCTGTCCCCAACGGATACTTTCAGTCGATCGCTTACAGCGAAGAACGACTTTGGGCATCTAACGCCTTCTCGCTATTCCTATTTAAGAACGATCGACTGAACCGTCGATGGGATTTTGGAGCCGACGGGCGCTTTGTTCACGATATCTTCCTCGACCGGAAGGGATACCTTTGGTTGAGCCAAGCAGGCAACACCTATGTGACGCGCATCGATTCGAATTTTAAGATGAGACGTTATCCTGTCCCGCTGCATCAAGAGGGAATCGTTAATTGCGTACGTGAAGGTCATCATGGGTTATACGTTGCGTCGAATGGCAACCAAGACTATCTTTTTTTCAAGTCAGAGACCGATAGCGCATTTCGAAACATTAGTGTGCCGCTTGGTTTCGAACCTCATGGTGATTTCAATGTGACCGATATTGCTGTGCTAGACTCCATTGCATGGCTCGCAACTTCGGAAGGACTCATTCGCTTCGATGGGAAGAAGGGGCGTCGCATCGACATCGGAGACATGTACAGCGCCCTCCCCGTGAAAACTGTAAAAGTGTTGCAGTCGCGATACCTGGTGTTCGACAACTCGTTCGGCATCTTCCGGTACGACGTGGAGACATCGGAGTATTGGCGCTACGACGAAGCAAATGGACTTCCTTCCAACACCATCACCACGCGCGGGATTTATGTTGACCACCACGGGCGCGTGTGGACCGGGACTTCCTTTGGTCTCGGTGTCTCAAGCCGTGCGCTCATCAATGATCAACCGACCCAGTTTCCTCGATTCGTAGGACTAGAAGTGAATGGATCTCCACGTCGTTACCTCGATGGGCTCAAAGTTCCATTCGGTGCCTATTTCTCGCTTAACCTTTCGTGCATTTCATTTCCCGCCGACCACATCCAAATTCAATATCGCATTCCATCCCTCGATACAACTTGGCGAACCGTTTCTGAAAACAGGATCACGTTCACCGATTTAAGGGCCGGTCGATACCTGGTCGAAGCGCGCGCTAAGAAGAATGGAGGATTTCGTTGGAGTGAAACCAGCCGGATGGAGTTCCAAGTTGAACACCCATTCTGGGAGCAGAGTTGGTTTACTGCGTCGGCAGTCCTATTGGTCGCCTTCATCGCTTGGATTTCATTCGCATTGGCAGCCTACATCAACCGGAAGAGGCGCCAATTGCTCGAAGACATCGTCAACCAACGCACGCTTGAGTTGAAACGAATCAACGAGGAACTTTCGATGCGGAACTCTGAACTCGACCGATTTGTCTACAGCACATCGCACGACCTTAGCGCTCCACTAAAGTCCATCCGTGGCTTGATCTCTGTGGCGAAGATGGAAAAGCCGCCTCATTCATTGCTCGCATATCTGGAGATGATGGAACGTAGCGTTCGGAAGCTGGAGGCTTTCATTGCCGATGTGATCAACTATTCAAGAAACACGCGGGCACCCGTCCAGCTTTCGGTGATCAACTTCGGTCCGTTCATCCAACAATTGCTCGACGATCATCAGTATGCGCCCAACTATGGTAAGATTCGATTCACGGTGGAAGATCGAACGACCACTCCAATTCGATCCGACGAGATGCGGTTGAGAATTATTTTTAACAACCTAATCTCCAATGCCATCAAGTTTCACTTTACCGACCGGGGCGAAACACCCTTCGTCTCAGTGACCGCCGACGAAGATGGTGAGAACTTCGTATTCCGTGTGATCGACAATGGCTCGGGTATTCATCCGGAATTCAAAAACCGGATCTTCGACATGTTCTTTCGAGCAAACGACCACGTTCAAGGCTCAGGTCTCGGCCTATATATCTTACGCGAAACCGTGATCAAATTGGGCGGCGAAATCGATGTCGAAACAGCTCTCGACGTAGGCACAACTTTCACCATTCGCCTACCCATATCGTTGAGTTAAGATCCATTCATTGGATATTTTGATATTGGTTCTTGGGTATTTTGAGACCTCGAACGGAATACCAAGCTATTTTCAATTTCTATAAGGTGCAACTGGCGGGAGTCTGCCACAACACCATGGCCAACCAGAAATCTTATTGTTAATCCAGAGTACTTGTGTTTCCGTGTAATTCAACTACGTTGATTCGCCTACCCAAAAACCCGGTCGACGGGTCCTAAAAAAACATTCGTCGACGTAGTTACTTTTCGTGCAACCCAATGTATTCATTTGCGTTGTAGTAAGTGTTTTAAAGTTTTTTCAACGAGTATGTTGCAAGTATCCACCGCATCGAATTTGGAGCGGACGCCTTTCGGGAGATGATTATTTCACTTCCGTCCATGGAAGTGCCCCGTTCGATAAGCAAGGCAAGGGATCGCAGAACTTTATTAGGATTTGACACGATAGCGCTGAATGGCGCTTGAACGATATTTTTATGAATTGGAAGACTATTTACATTGTTGGAAAAGAAGGTTTTGGTGACGAGGTCATGAAGAACTTGAGCCGCTCTGGACTCGAATTTATGGCCGGTTACGACTCCGACCAGTCCACCGAAGCGCACGAATTGATTTGGGTACCCGAACAAATGACTCTCCGTGAGCTGAAACTTGCTATCGGAGCTAAAAATGTGTTCAAGTACCGACTGGGATTCTTCGAATCTCTCGAACAATTTATCGAGCGTTTGAACAACGAGGAATTTACCGAAGACGAAAAGAAGAAAGTGGCACGCATGCGTTTGCTCGATAGCGCCGCGTAAAACCTTTTAGAACTACTCAATAGAAAGGGCTGCCCAAAAATGAGCAGCCCTTTTTTTTGTTCATAGGTCCTTACTCAAGTTCGGAGAGCAACTTCAAGGTGCGATCAATTTCTTCCTCCGTATTGTAGACGGCCATTCCAATGCGCGTGACACCGCCTCTTTCATACAACCCTAAAGCTTCGATAGCACGCTGTGCGTAGAAGTGACCATCCCACGCGAATACCTGTTGTTTCCCCAAGTGCCGGCACACTTCAGTCGGAGTCTTTCCTTCCACCGTAAAAGAAACAGTCGGCGCCCGATGTTCCAATGCGAAATCAAGACCCACCACGTTGAAACCTTTCATCGAGTTTACACCTTTGTAAAGTTTGGTGGCCAGTTTGCGCTCATGCTTTCCAATCTCCCTGTACGCGTCGACCAACTTTTCTCTTTGGTTCGTTCCTTGTCCGAGTGAGGCGATGAACTCGACTGAGGCTGTGACCGCGGCAATCGCAGCGTGATTCAAGGTTCCTGTTTCGATCTTGTCTGGAGCTGCCTGTCCTGCTGTCCGTAAGCGATCTGTTTTAATTCGGTCGAGCAAACCAGGACGACTGTAGAGCAATCCGACATGTGGTCCATAAAACTTGTACGCCGAGCAAAGGAGAAAATCACAACCCAGCGCACGTACATCGATGGAAAAGTGCGGGGCATAAGCGACGGCATCAAATACCAACCATGCTCCACAACGGTAGGCAATTTCACGAGCGAGTTTCAAATCATTCACGGTTCCCAGTGCATTCGAAGCCATCCCAACCGCGATCACGCGAGTACGTTCGTTGGCTTTCGCCGCGAAATCTTCGTAGTCCAAGGTTCCGTTCGGCAACAGTTTCACCTCCCGTACATGGATACCAAACTCACGCAACATCAACCATGGTCCGCGGTTCCCTTCATGATCGAGCTGGGTGATCAGCACTTCGTCGCCAGGTTGTAGACTTCGAGCGATGCCCCTGGCCAAAGCAAAGTTCAGCGTGGTCATGTTCTGCCCAATCGAGATTGTTTCTGGGCCCTCTGCGCCCAAAAAGGTGGCCACCGCCTTCCGCATGTTGGAGACGACTGCATCGGTTTCGTTCGTCGTCAGAAACTCCCCGTGTGTGTTGGCGTTGCTCGTGGTATAGTAGTTCACCGTGGCGTCGATCACCGAGCGAGGAACTTGTGTGCCTGCCGGGGCGTCGAGGTAGGTGAGGGCCATTTGGTTGTGTACACGCGCGAGCGACGGGAATTGCGCCCGTATCTTTTGAATGTCTAACATAAGGTGTAGGTAAGGCTTTGTCCGTGAAAGATAATTCAAAAATCTAGATGTACGATTTTGATCACACTGCTGTTCACGCCCGTACCAAGCACCGAGTCCTGCCTTCAAACAAAGAGCAAAAAAGGCATGTCTCGCTTTGGTCGGTGATTTGTTAGGTGGGCCGACATGAGATCAATTATTGCAATCCTCCTCTGGTGTATCCTGTTGGTGATGTGCTGGCCCCTCGCGTTGGTGCTGGTATTCTTACTGCCAATCATTTGGTTGATCTTACTTCCATTCCGAATTGTGGGATTCACCTTAGAACTCCTTTTCAAATTTGTCAGCGCTGTTTTGATGTTCCCTTTCCGGGTTTTGAGCCGCTAACGAACTTGCCGTTTTTCATCAGCCGATCGGTTGGCCATTCCCAAAAACAGTTCGCTGGAAATTTCATGTCACTGCGTTAAGAGCAGTGCAGTCACGATTGTTCCTGTAACTACGCGAAATGACCTAACTGGATATTCTGATATTGGTTCTTGAGTATTCCATTTCATTAAGTTAAGGTAACAGTTACCGCAAGAGTACCATAGCAAACGAACAGGCACCGCGCCGTTAAGCCCCTGACCACCTACGCCAAGAGTCTACGGCGATCAAAGAAAGGGGCGAGATATCCTCCATTCCCCATCTTAACTTAATGACATGGGTTGAGTATTTTCCAAATGCAGGCGGTAACCTGTAACACGGTATTCCAAAAGATTCAACCAACCTACATCGTCTCACACGATATACTGTGACAAAAACTCGTTGACGAACTTCCCTTCTGGATCGTACTTCTTCATCATATCCTTGAACTCATCCATCGTTTCGTATCGACTCTTCAACACGCCCGGATCAATTGTAAACAACTTAGCCCAGTGGGGGCGAACGCCGTAAGGTGCCAATGCTTCTTCGATCAAAGGCAACACCTGGCGAACGCCTTCCCAATCCTTCTTCCATGTAAAATGGATAGCAATGGAATCTTGGTTTCGAAAAGGGCTCATCAATAATTGGTCGGCGGCAATCGAACGAACCTCAGAGATTTGTATTAGTGGATTGACTCGTGCACGAAGGTTGTGTACTGCCATGATCGCATCGAAACCAAACTTTCTTGGAACGAAGTACTCGGCCTGCAGTTCCTCACCACTACTAGGGGTGAAATCCATTTTGAAGTGAGGCAGGCGTTCATGCCAAGGTCCCGCCACACCTAACTGGGGCGTGCAGTTGACAGCCGAAATTGATTCAATGGGGTGGAGGTCGCGCGTGGCAGGTTTGGCGCCGAACCATTCCACTGCGCCGATGTCTGGTTGGGAAGCCAGTCGCTTTACCCAAACTTGGTCGATGGTGTCATCACTCCAGTCTGTGAACAAACTGACGCTGTAACCCGCCGAGAAGATTTCGTCGAAATGCACCTGAAGAGACACCATCGGCATGTATTGAAACACGCGTTGTCGTACTTGGAAGGTGGGTTGAATCGCAAGCGTCACCTCGGTCACAATCCCAGTTGCTCCGAGGTTGACCACTGTACCAGCTAAGTCCTCCCCAACGTCGACCAATTCGCCATTCGATTTCATAACACGTAACCCGCGCACTGCCGATGCTAGACTTCCATTTTGATCGCCAGAACCATGGGTGGACGTAGCAATGGCGCCTGCAATTGAAATGTGGGGGAGCGATGCTAAGTTATGCAAGGCATAGCCCTTACTCTCCAGATACCTTCCCAGTTCACCGTAGCGCATGCCCGATTGAACCGTTACCGTCATATTGGTCTCGTCAAGCGACACGACTTGGTTCAACTTTCCCAGTTTGACAAATCCCACACGGCTGTCGGCAATCGTGTTAAAGGAATGACAGGTGCCTTGAACTTTGAGCTTCGAAGCTTGCTTCACGAGTGCAGCCAACTCGTCGATAGTTGCTGGTTCATCCAACTCATCTGATGAGTAAGTCAGGTTTCCAGCCCAGTTGGTTCTATGTGAGGAGGGTTGTGTCACGCAGGATTCGAGGGGCGCCACCGCGGCGGTAGTGATCAACGCCGAAGATAGCTTGAGGAAGGTCCGTTTTTTCATAGGATGAAAATAACCCGGGGTTTCCGAAAAACATCGGTTTCCCATAAAATCAGAGCGGGCGACATGGCAATTGCCACCCGCCCGCTCATCGAGTAACCCCCTCTCATTGGAAGCGTTCCGCTGGTTTCTACGGAGCTCCCTCAGCCCTAAATCTGGGGTAAGATGCAGTCGCTACCCTGATTCCATAAGTAAGAAACCAACGCTTTGGAGTTGGCCCGCCGTTTGGAAAAGGAGCGCGGGCATAAAGCCCAAAATCCTATGAAAAACTTGAATGAGTATTCGACTGGTTTATTGGCACTGATCACGGTTTTGATCAATTCTGATGGGGAAATCAGTGAAAATGAGGTCGATTACATCGAAAAAATCCGACAGTCAGAGGGGATCCCCGATACCTTATTTGACCATATCCGAAGTTCCATTTTGGGAAAACCTGAGCGTGAAGTGTATCAAATTGGGATAAACGCGATCAACGCGTGTACCGAAGCTGAAAAACTTAGGGCCTTTGTAAAAATGTACCAGATGGCCATGATCGACGGAGTAATCCACGTCAAGGAAGTACGCCTCTTGTTGTACGCAGTGAAAACGACCAAGGTGGACATCAACACGGTTGTGGAGATGGCACAGTCGTACGCCTCGGCGAACGCGGAGTAAGAGAAGCTGAACCGGTCGAGGGAGACGGTAAGGCGCAAATCGCTAATTTTGGAGTTTGCTTCATCGATGCGCACCGCCCTCTTCCTGGTATTCGGTCTTCTTGTGACCGTTTCCATCGCCCTGGGTCAGTCCTCCAAGTATATCGTCAATTACGGTCCGGAAGTCAATAAGTCGGGAGAAACCATTTATGCCATCGCGAGCGACCGCGATGGCATTTTATATTTTTCGATCGCCAAAGGTTTGATGGTGTACGATGGCGAGCGCTGGGAAATCTATTCGATGAATGGAAATGGCGATGCTCGTTCGGTAGAGTACGATGCCTACCGCGATCGAGTATGGGTTGGCGGTGTGGGTACTTTTGGATACTTCAAAAAGGATCCAACCAAGCGTTTCGTGTATGTGCCGCTTTCTGATTCAATTTCGACCACACACCCTTTTCGACAAGTGTGGTTGATCAATGTCAAAGAGGATGTGGTCATCCTTCAATCTCACGAGGGTCACTATCGGGTGCGCGGTGATCAGGTTGAATATGTTCCTCTGTTAGATACCTATCACTACTCGGTGGGTGACGAGGACTACTTCACCAAGAAAGAAGGAGACTTGATTGTGAAGCGAGGTGACGATACTGTTCTCGTGTGGGATCAGAACGCGGCAAAGAAGGAGTCGGCTTTCGCGGTTTATGCGATACCAGGGAATCAGCACCTAATCATTTATCCCAATCAGGGCGCTTTTGTACGCAACCTATCCACTAATCAAATATCGGTGTATCGTCCACTCGACGATATCATGCGAAAGAATACCATGTACTGCGCGGCACAGTTGAGCGATAGCGTGTTTGCCATCGGTACCTACAGCACCGGAATTTTTGTCACTGATATTACTGGGCGCGTGGGAGCAAAATTTGATCGCGAGGGAGGAGTTGCTTCGAACGGTTTCTACGACTTAGAAGTCGACTGCTACGGTCGGATTTGGGGTGGGACCGAGTACGGAACCTGCCTCATCGATGTGCGTAAAGCGATCCCACAGTTTACGTACCCAGAACATCGGCCATCTCCCACTTTGATCACGAGCGTGACGCTCAATCGTGATTCCACATTATATCTCGCAGCGGGAGACACGCTCTATTACCACCAAAAGCCCGAAGTGCTCGAGTTCCATTTTGCGATGCCTGGAATCGAATACTTCTCCGATCACCAGTATCGGACGAAACTCGAGGGTTTCGACTCGGACTGGACGCTGCCGCGGGGTGCGAATTCGCGTGACTTTCGAGACTTACCCAACGGAACCTATGTATTGAGAGCTCAAGCACGAACAAA
The DNA here is from genome assembly GCA_044226945.1 of Cyclobacteriaceae bacterium. Lineage (GTDB taxonomy): Bacteria > Bacteroidota > Bacteroidia > Cytophagales > Cyclobacteriaceae > ELB16-189. Next base: position 76,546 of record JBGAGB010000005.1, read on the forward strand.
GGTTGCTTCGGTGCCAGAAGCAACCTTAGTCGTGATTATTGATGAACCTTGGTACGTGCCGGTACTCGAAGCATCCATTTTCATTGTCGGAGGTTTGGGTGCATTCGGAATCATTTTGTTTGGGTACACGTACCGACTTCGCCATTCAAAAAGAACACTCACACGGTTGGTCAGTGAAAAAACTCGTGAGATCGAGGCCAGGGAAAAAGAGTTGATCTCTATCAACCAAAGTCTGATGCAGACCAACGAAGAACTCGACACGTTCCTGTACCGCTCATCGCACGATCTGGTTTCTCCCGTCAAGTCGATCAAAGGCCTCATTTCGTTGATGAGACTGTCGGATGGTGATCAGCAGCTGTATGTCAGTTTGATGGAAGATCGAATTACACGCCTCGAGAGCATCTTGCAGGAGATTAACCTATATGTGAGGAACGCCAAGCGCGACTCGATTCTCACAACGATCCAAGTGAAGGAGTTGGTCCGGTCTGTCTGGGAATCTCTGGAGTTTCTGGATTCATCCAGACGAATACAGTTTCGTTTGGATGTTGGCGATGGAGTTGTAATCGAGTCGGACCGCGAACAATGGCGGATGATTTTGAATAATCTGATCTCAAATGCAGTCAAGTATCATGACCCACATAAACAACCGCCTACGATTCGGGTGAAAGCTGGATTTCAAGGCGATGCATTTTTCATCATGGTGGAGGACAACGGTCAGGGCATCCGCCGTGAGCACCTCCAAAAGGTGTTCGACATGTTCTATCGTGCAAACGAGAGCTCCGATGGAACTGGCCTCGGGCTGTTCCTGGTCAGAAAGATGGCGGAACGCCTCAACGCCACGCTCGATCTCAAGTCGGAATTTGGTTCGGGTACAACGGTGGAGATTCGATTGGTTGGATTATCTTCGAAGATTAAAACAAAAAATCATTATTCATGAAACTGATCGCTATCGTCTCGATGTTGGCAAGTGTGGGGCTATTCGCCTTTTCTTATTATGCGCCTACTCCCGTCAAGCATGTCGTGGTTTTCAAATACAAAGCGTCAGCCACGCCCGAACAAATCCAGGAAGTGACAGAAGCTTTCAAGGCGTTGAAGGGAAAGATACCGGGGATTGTCTCTTTCGAATACGGCACCAATAACAGTCCAGAAAACTTGAACAAGGGATTCACACATGTGTACCTCTTGACGTTCAAGGATGCCGCTTCACGCGACGCCTACCTGCCACACCCCGAACACAAGAAATTTGGCGAGTTGCTCGGTCGCCTTCAAATCCTGGAGGAACCTTTCGTTGTAGATTTTGAGGCGAACTCGGTGAAGTAAAGTCTAGTTCACCCGCGCCACGTATGAGGGCCAACTCACCTCGTGTGGGTATCCCTGGGCGCCACGCCTTTTCAAATCGATGATGTAGTCGGTTGAACCCACGGGCACAACTAAACGGATATACTTGAAAGGCACTGGGGTGATCGGAAGGAACACTTTGCCGCGCTTCGAGCTTTTCTTGTCAATTGTTCCTGACGGAAAGAATTCGCCAGGTAGCCATTTCAGGTTTTCAAGAGCGTCGGTAGCGTCGTTCGCGAGGCTTGCAATCCATGACTCGGACAGCTCTTGGTTGCCAAGTTGAGTTCGGATTAGCACGTATTCACTTTCAATTAAGTCGAGCACCGCGTCGTGATTGCGTGCGCGGGTGAGGGCAGGCTGTGTCCTTGAGTGTTGCCAGGAATCATCGATTGCATCACTATTGACCGGGTCGAATCGGGTGTTGGCTGCAAAGTAGCAGACCTCAGATGGGTTAAAATAGATCGGGACATCAAGTTTGTTGATCACCTCAAGATCGATCACGTAATGATCGTACTTGATGTCGATGTGCTCGGCAAAAACTGCCGCCGATGGAGATTCGGCAACTCCGACTGGCTTGACATTGCCTCTTGAATCCTGGACAATGGGAACAAACATTTTGCAGCCCGATGCGATGACTGCCAAGAGAATATAGCCCGCGCGAAACATGGTGAAATATTACGGCGGCATTTTGGCTAATGCGTTTTGTGTCTTAACTGCTTAACGTGCGAAGATGCGGGAGACCGCGAAACCCACGCCGGTGAAAATGATGCCCATCCCACTCAACAATACTGCCACGAACCAATGTCCGAAAAAGGAGTCTTCTTCCGCAGTGCCTGGACGGTCTGGGTCTACCAACAAGGGCATGGGGTCACCCACCTCGTAATCGGGTTGGGAGCTCGCGATCGGACTTTTAAACCTGTGTGTTTTACCCTGATATTGGTATTCTACCACCGGCGACCACACCTCGTAATCGGTGTTGTCCTCCGAATTGTGAGACATCGACCGCACCAGCTCGACTACTCTACCTTCAGCTTTGACAGCGCGTTGGATAAATGAATAGCTCCGATAACCGAAGTAGGCACCTAACACCAGCAGCAGGACGCCAATTCCTCCGAAGATATTTCCGATCAAACCGGTCACTTTAGTAGACTGCACTTTGACTTCCTTTGTCGCTTGTTCGAACGCCGCCTCGTCTTCCGCCTCAACTTCTTTTTCCCACCTTTCAATGAACGAGATGGCTTGCTCGGCGTCCAAGTTGAACTCTTTTTGAGCGTAGCGGATCGCTTCTATCTTTTCGTCGGTGGCGAGCAAGAAATCAATTTGCGCCTTCTGTTCTTCGGTCGGTTCCATATTTCTAATCGGTATTCGTAGAGTCAATCATTTCCATGACGTTCAAAGATTCTTCAAGGCTACAAGGATTCGGTCCAGAGCCTCGGAAATAATCCACAACTTTTTCGATCATAGGTTCTTGGATGTGCGTGGGGTAATCCATTTCCATCACCTGTCGCCCTGCGTGGTTCAGGACTTCGATTGTCGATTTTCGAAAAAACGAAAAACGAATCAAACCTTCCGTTCCGACGATCTCGCAGCTGTCGGTGGTCGCCGGTTCGCCAATGTTGAAAGCCCAGAGTCCTTGCAATAACAGACCATTGGAAAAAGTCGCTTCCACCGTGGCCACATCGGGAGCAGGGTAGAGCTTTAATTGGTTTGCAGAATGACCACGAACCGCGCTCGGTTTCCCAAACAACCAATAGAAAATGTCTAGCTGATGGGGCGAAAGGTCATGGAATAAACCACCACCACTTAGTTCGGGATTCACACGCCATTGGTCGGCAGTCTGGTTGATTATTTTGCTCGCTTTGGGTTGCCATGTGGTGAGGCGGGCCAGCGTTGGTTTCCCAATCGCCCCCTCGGAAACAAGCTCTTTCACTCTCAGGAAAAGAGGGAGTGCTCTCCGGTAATGCGCGACGGAAACGTGGCCATCAAGTTGGTTCTTGACGTCAATCATTGCTTGGCATGAATGGGCACTCGTGGTAACCGGTTTTTCGACATACACTGGCTTTCCGGCCTTCAAAGCTAGCTCCATGAATTCGGCGTGCGAAGCTGGGGGCGTAGCCACGTATATAGCATTCACGTCCGGGTCGTTCACGAGACGGGCTGCATCGGAATAGAACTTTGGTACGTTGTGTCGACGGGCAAAGTCCGCCGCCAAGGCCTCATTGCGGCGCATCACTGCGACCAACTTTGAATGAGGCACGCGACCAAAGGCAGGGCCGCTTTTCACTTCGCAGACGTCGCCGCAGCCGATAATGCCCCATTGAACGGTACCCGTGATATGCTTCATGTGTGTTAGCGGTTGGCTTCCGACAACCAGTGAAACTGTCTTTCAGCCAACTGGAAATGCCGTTTACTTTTCTTCAAGCGAACGTAAAGCGAGTCTTCTTTTACTTTGGTCCGGAGTTCGATCGATTCGTCTTGGGCGATCTTATAAGCCATCGACAGGATCGGTAAGGAGTCTTGCGGGAAATACCGAAGTTCCAAGATGTTCCTCGTCGTGTCCGCTTTGTATCCAAAGTACCCCCGGCGATAGCGTTGTCGAAACAGGGGATCAAGTGTTTTTACGCTTCCTCCGCCGTCTTTCTCGAACACCATGTCTTGCCAGCGTAGTGAGTCGGTGACGAGGGCGGGTACTGTGTCGCTTTGGTTCCAAACGAATAGCTCGACGTCGTAGAGCCCCGATCGGATGGGTTTTGTCTCGGGCCGATGATTGACCATCCTGTAATATTCCAAGTTCTCGTACGTGGGCAATAACGCCGCGATTACGACAAATGCGCCTTTAGCAATGATGTGGGTATAGCGCTGCCAGGGTTTCGAGAACTCGAGTTCGTACAAGTGTGAAGGTGGCGTGGGCTTATTCAGCACGAAAAAATTGAAGAGACGACGAGTGTCGTAGGAAAGAAGAAAGAGACAGAATAATAACAAGTGTGCGGAGAATAGTTTCACTGGAATGTCGTATGCCAGGTTGAGGACCACGACATTGATGAACACGCCGATGCTGGCAAGCAGTCCGAGCGTGACCGTGCGACGTGGTATCAACAAGATCCCGGCCAGGGTCTCCATGAAACCCGAGAACACTTGGTAGGGTGAGGAGTATCCGATGAACATCCACGACAATCGCATCGGGAGGAAGTCACCGAGAGGAGTTGCCAACTGGCTGGTATTTGGAAATGGCATTTGCAAAGCAAACACCTTGATTAGTCCGTACGTAAAGCAGTAGTAGGCGATATAATAGCGCACCACGATGCGCAGCCAATAGTCGAGGACTTCATAGTGTGGACGTTTCCTGTCGATCGCACTCCACGTGATGGCTCCAAGTGCTGCAATTGAGAGTGTAAACCAGAGCTGAGCCCAACCGAATGAGGTGTCGCCGCTCCCAGCCATCGGAACCAGTGGATCGGCGACGTGGAAGATGAGCCCGTTTGCCCATCGGACGACCCAATCCCAACCTTGGTCGTAATATTTTAGCACGTACTGTGTGCCGGGGATACTTCCCAGAAGGTTCCAAGGGGCCGTATAAAGGGCAAGGTAGATGAACGCGAACCGGAAAGATATTTTACGCCAAGTGGGCCAAACGATGGAAGGGGAAATGAGAGGTTGCACGCGCGGAAAAGTAATTTCCGAATTTACACACAACATCTATATTTGATTGAATTCTAATCCCCCTTTATGAGAAAGATCTTGATCATGCCTTTGGCGCCAATTTTATTGGTGGTAGCGGCCGTCGTTTTTTCGGCTACCACAGCATCGGCCCAAGCGCGAGCGAAGGCGTCTATCAACCACACGGCCATATTCGTGGTGAACTGCAAGGTGAGTGCAGCGTTCTACCACGACATTATTGGATTAGATACCATTCCCGAACCGTTCCACGATGGAAAGCACGTGTGGATGAAGACGGGGCCAAACATCTCTCTCCATATTATCGAGGGTGCGCCGGCCAAGAAGGAATACTATAAGAATCAGCACACTTGTTTTACGGTGCCTTCGGTCGAGGCCTTTACGGCGTTGCTTAAGAAAAACAACATTTCCTTCGAAGATGTGGCCGGAGCGCAGAACAAGATCACCAACCGTGTCGACGGCGTGAAGCAGGTTTGGCTTCGCGATCCTGACGGTTATTGGATCGAGGTGAATGACGCCAAAGAGTAGTCTCTCAAAAAAAGATCCTTTTTTTTCATTTTCGACCGTGCCTTTGCACCTCCTCAAGTTACGACAGTAGGTATATGTGACTATAGTCTTCATTGATAGTCAGGTTTTCCTGACTATGTGGGGGTGATTATGCCGTGATTCGACTTGGAGGTTCCTTGGTTGTCTAGTTTTGACATCAATCAAAATTTATGACCATCATGGAACCACTTTTTCCCGGCATGACCCACCACGAAAATTTGAAAGCAGACAACGAAGTGTTGCGGTTGAGGCTTGAGACCGAACTCGGCGTGAAAACACAGAACACTGGAGAGGTTGGCCCTGCTATAGAGAATATTTGGCTGCGTTTCATCTATGAGCACGCACAGGCACGTCGAACGTGTGGTGTGATCAAGTTATACGACTTCATCGGGCGGCCAGAGTTCGTCCCTTTGGAGCAACTCGATCCCAACATGGTTGCAGCCGAACTGGGAAGGTTGTGTGCCCTGCTTGTCACCCATAGCGTCATCTTCGAATGGATATGCCAATATGAAGATGCGGTTTTATATCGTTTCGTGACAACTGAGCTGTTCGAGGTTGAAGTCGACAATCTCCGCATGCCTGGGATGGTGCACCATTTTACCTATGAAGAATTTCATATGAACAATCGACATGAAGTAGAGAGAATTGCGGTCAACCTTGTTAAAAGCATCTACCACCATGAATGGCGGCCAGAATACGATGCGCTCTGGATTGCACAAAAGATCGCCTGCAATGGTGTTGATTGTGACTTCGATCGATTTAACTCGATCATCTTGGAGTTCCAACGGCGTCATGCCATGATTGAAATTGATGAAATTACAGTGGACGACATTTTCCTCGATCCATCCGAAACAAAAGGCTATTTAAAGGTCAGTCTTCGGTACGATGCGCGGCTGCACGACGACGAAAAGGTGTCTTCGAGGCTTGGATCATGCGTCGTTCACGTCGCAAAAGACGTGCAAGCAGGCCAGTGGATGGTGGTGGCGGCCGACCTACCTGGGATTATGGCGGCTTTGTGAGGCACGTACCTCATTGGCGGGATGGCGGTTTTTGTATTTTTTCTACCTTTGCCATCCAAATTCATTCAGCCATGCGGATCGGGCAACTAGCACGACGGTTGGGACTCACGACGACGGACCTCATCACCTTTCTCTCATCACAGAATTTGGACGCCGAAGCCAATGCGAACTCGCGGCTTACCGACGGCCAAACACAAGCGATCGTGCTCCACTTTGCACCTGCGCGACTCGACGAGATTTTGGCATCGCCCGTCGCTGAAGTCGAACCCACGATCGAGGCACCTCCGCCAACACCAGTTCCTGAGCCTGTTGTTGAACAAATCGACACCGTCGACGTGCCCACAGAACAAGAACCGGTGAGTACCCAACTCGAAGAACCGAAGCCCGAAGAGGTGGAAGTGATCCGCGTGTCAAAAGTTGAGTTGCAAGGCCTCAAGGTGCTAGGAAAGATCGACCTCCCCGAGTCAAAAAAGAAATTGGAGCCCACGGGAGAAGAGACCACCGCCGAACAAAGGACGTCAAACTACGAGCGCTCGCGTGAGTCGCGCCGGCGGGAATCACGTCCCTGGAAGAATCCGCTCGAAGCGCAACGCCGTCGCGAAGCCGAAGAAGCCGAAAGGAAGAAGCAAGAGGAAATTGAACGCCAGAAGGAACAACGCGCCAACCACTACTACAAAAAAGTAAAATCCGTACCGACCAAATCGGTCCGTCGGGTGGAGGAACCACTGGTTGTTGAAGACCTCACCACAAAAGAACCACCCAAAACCGTGCTCGGAAAAGTGTGGCGTTGGCTGACCTCTTGAGTCTTTCAGTAGAATAGCGTTGAAACGGGAGGTTCTCTCCTCGCGCGCTCTAATATCACGCTAAATCAATTTCCACTCTTTTCTGGCCTCACGGTTCAGGTACGTATTTGCTTCCTTGTCGCCGCGGAACTTTTCCTTCTTCGCGTTCCATTCCAACTTCCGATTGAGGCGCCACGAGGTGAGCGCAAGATGCATCGGCATCGTCATTTCACGGGCGTAGGCCAAGTTCGATTCTGGCTGTTTGCGCGAGCGCACCGAATCAATAAAGTTTTGTTGATGTCCCGGCGACCTTGGAATCGACAGCGGCACCGAACTTAAGTCTTCCACGGTTTGCCCCCCGATCGTAATCAACGTGGTGCCGTAGTCGCACAGCAACGTTCCTTTGTCGCCTTCGAAATACGCGCCGATTCCTTTGCCCGCAGCTCCCGGCACGTCGGGCGGGTTCGAAGTCCAATGCAGGTTCAGTCCTTCGAATTCGAAATCGGCATCTAGCCATTTCGGCGCGTCCGCGATGCCATCAGTTTTCTCGCCGTGCGCCGTCACACTCTTCAGTCCTTTCGGTTGAATCGACCACCAGACTACGTCGGCGATGTGACACCAGAAATCCGCGAACACACCACCTGAGTAATCGAGGAAATAGCGATAGGTGAAGTGGCAGCGCTCGGGGAAATACTCACGATACGGTGCGGGGCCAAGCCACATGTCCCAGTTGAGCGACTTGGGAGGATTGGTTGGAGTGGGGTTGCCAAGACCAGGCGAGAAGCCCGTTTTCCATAGCCTCACGGTGTGCACTTTCCCGATCGCACCCGATCGAATGATTTCAACCACGCGGTGGTAGTTGTTGCCTGCATGGATTTGTGTACCGAGTTGGAAGATGCGATCGTACCTGTTCAAGTTCTTCAACATGATCTGACCTTCGCGCACGGAGTAAGACAAGGGCTTTTCGCCATACACATCCTTCCCCGCCTGGAAAGCGAGCGTGGCGATGGGGGCATGCCAATGATCGGGGGTGGCAACGGTGATGGCGTCAATATCTTTGCGGTCGAGTATCCGACGGAAGTCTCCAAAAAGCTCTGGTTTGGCATCAGGCTTCATTTCCTGCAACTTCTTGGCTGTACTAGTCAAGTGGTCTTCATCGACGTCGCACAGGGCTACGATCTCTGCATCTGGCAACCCGGCGAACCATTGCATGTGTTGGTTGCCCATCCCGCCAAGACCAATGTGCGCGATGCGTACACGGTCGCTTGGGGCAGACTTCAAGAAAGAGGGGAGGATCGTAAATCCAAGCGCGGCAAGGCTGCTTTGCCTGAGGAACGCGCGTCGTGAAACTTGTTGGCTCATAAGACTAATCTAGTGGATAATCACGAATTGACAACTACCGCATTTCAAATCAACGGTTCGACTAACTTTGCGGGCATGAGAAAACCCAACTACGATTTACTTCGAAGCGAAGTTGCCTTTGCGACGGCACGCAGTGGAGGACCGGGTGGTCAGAATGTGAACAAGGTGAACAGCAAAGTAATCTTGCAGTGGAATGTTGGGCGATCACGCGTCGTGAATGAAGAAGAAAAAGCGCGAATCTTTCAAAGGCTCAAATCGTACATCAACAACGATGGTGTATTGCAGGTTCAAGCGCAAGAAGATCGTTCGCAACTCCAGAATAAGGATCGAGTGATCACGAAATTCAACGAACTACTTGCCAAGGCATTTACTGACCGCAGGAAGCGAAAGGCAACCAAGCCAGGAAAATCGTCGGTGGAGAAACGCCTGTCGGAAAAGAAAAGGAACTCGGAGAAGAAGAAGTGGAGGTCGCCTAATGGGGATCGTTAGGTCGTTAGCCGTTAGATCGTTTTACGTTAGTGAGAGTCATATCTAAACCTGAGTTCGGTGAAACGAATAACGGACTAACGTATAACGGGGTCGTTAGGTCGTTAGCCGTTAAATCGTTTTACGTTAGTGAGAGTCATATCTAAACCTGAGTTCGGTGAAACGAATAACGGACTAACGTATAACGGAGGTCGTTAGCCGTTAAATCGTTCTACGTTAGCGAGAGTCATTCGAAACTCAAGTTCGGTGAAACCACCAACTACCAACTATTTACTCCCTAAACCTCAGTTTAAAATAAAGCAATGTCGAAGCCAACATCAACGTCACAAAGTTGGCGGCGATCACGGGGATGTCCTGGACCATGAGGCCGTAGACCAACCACAGCAAAACCCCTAAGCAGAAAAATGAAAACATGCCGAGCGAAAGGTCTTTTGCCGATCCCGATTTCCATGTCTTAATGACCTGGGGAAGGAATGCTACCGTGGTGAGGGAGCCAGCAGTTAAGCCCAATACTTGTACAATATTCATAGCTTTAAAAAATGTTGTTGCAAAGATAACGGCGGGCAACCGATCGCGGCCGTCATTTGTAAGATTATCTGCTGGCATGACCACCTACACCGTTTGCAAAGAAAAATTCGGAACTGAAACGTTATCTTGAGAGCCTTACCGAACCTAAACAAATGAAGTCGAGAAGAACTGCACTTAAGACCCTCGGTCTCACAGCTCTTGCGTTACCTGCGCTAGGTGCCGCCGTCTCCAACCCAACAGCGATGCCAGAAGCTGGCGACGCTGAATACTGGAAGAAAATCCGCGACCAATTTTCTCTTGCGAAAGACAAGGTGTTTTTCAATCCCGGAACTGTAGGTGCCATGCCGCGAGTGGTAGTCGATGCCATGATTGCACATCTTCAATACATCGCTGCGAATGTCGCCGATTGGGCATACGTCGACGACAACAAAGAAGAGTTTATCAGCGGGTACAATAACTTGATGGGAATTCGAACAAAGGTCGGTAAACTCATCAACGCCGCTCCGGCCACCATTGCGATGACCGACAATGTGACGCATGGAATGAGTTACCTCGCAAACGGGATCACCCTTCAAGCGGGTGAGGAAGTGCTCACAACGAACCAAGAACATCCAGGCGGTCAAAGTGGATTCTTGCTGAAGCAGAAGAGATACGGTACAGGATTCAGAACTATTCAGGTTCCAAAGCCACTGACCGATGCAGACGAAGCTTATCACACAATTATAAGCGCCATCGCGCCTAATACTAAAGTGCTGATGCTTTCGCACATGATTTCTGGGAGCGGTGCCGTGTTACCCGTAAAAGAGATTTGCGCTGAAGCGAGAAGGCGAGGGATCTTTACTATTCTGGACGGTGCACAAACAATCGGGCATATCAAAGTCGATGTCGCCGACATTGGCTGTGATGCTTATACCGGTTGCTTCCATAAATGGATGGGTGCACCGGGTGGAACGGGTTTCATGTATATCCGACCCGACCGTGTCGCCGATGTGTGGACCACGGTGGCCAGCGCACGTTGGGACAATCACGATGACGAAGGATTTAGATTTACACAACGCGGTACCGGAAACTTTCCAGTGTTGAAGGGGCTGGAGGCTGCGCGAGACTTCCACTTCGAGATTGGACCTGAGCGGGTGTATGATCGGATCAAGTACTTGGGATTGCGACTGAGAACAGGGTTGCGGGCGAATAAGAAGGTCAAAATCTTTTCGCCGAAAGATGAACGCATGTGTGCCGGCATTACCGTGTACAATGTGGAAGGGCTTACCGGGAAGCAGCTCCAAGATGAGTACTGGAACCGGGCCAAAATGAGACCTCGCTCGTCGGGACCCGAGTTTGGGGTGCGCCATTGCACCCACATCTTCAACAGTGAGCAAGAGATCGACCGCGCACTCGCGATCGTCAACAGCTTGTAAGCCTCAGGACGCGAGCTACTGCCGGTTACACTTCGCAGCTGCCGTCGCCCACAACGACGCGTTTTTTTGCGCGTGATTGCGTATCTTTCTCTGTCCCAAAATTTAGAATGATGGCAAAATTCAATCTACAAGTAAACGGTAAGTCGGTCACCGTTGACGTGTTGCCCGACACACCCTTGTTGTGGGTGCTTCGCGACGAGTTGAACCTCGTAGGAACCAAGTATGGATGTGGCATCGCCCAATGCGGCGCGTGCACTGTCCACCTCAACGACACACCCGTGCGGTCGTGTTCATTGCCTGTGTCTGCGATCGGGTCTAAAAAGGTCGTAACCATAGAAGGGCTGAGTGAACATGGCGACCATCCTGTCCAGCAGGCTTGGGACGAAGCAGACGTCCCACAATGCGGTTATTGCCAAGCTGGTCAAATCATGACGGCTACTGCTCTGCTGCGAAAGAATCCCAAACCGACAGATAAAGATATTGATACCGCCATGGCTGGACATATCTGCCGTTGCGGTACATACAAGAGGATACGTCACGCCATTCACCTAGCCGCTGAAAAATCATGAGTGCATCAACAGTTTCCAGAAGGTCGTTTCTTAAAGTCTCGGCCCTTGCCGGCGGTGGATTCATGCTGGGATTTCAAGCCCTCGCAAAAGGGATGAGCGACCTCCCCGCCGATGAAGTGTTCGCCCCCAACGCGTTCTTGAAGATTGACGGCTCGGGCATTGTCTCTTTGATGGCGCCGAACCCGGAAGTCGGCCAAGGAATTAAGACTGCCTTGCCCATGCTCGTGGCCGAAGAACTTGAAGTCGATTGGGCCAAGGTTGTGATCATTCAAGCACCCCTCAACACCAAAGACTTCACTCGACAAGTTGCTGGTGGCAGTGGATCCATTCGAAGCAGTTGGGATTCGTTCCGCAAGGCAGGTGCAACTGCCCGACAAATGCTGATTGAGGCGGGTGCACAAACATGGGGTGTTTCTGTAGACGAGTGTTACGCCGAAAAGGGCTTTATCGTTCATAGGTCCAGCGGAAAGAAACTTGGGTATGGCGAGTTGGCCTCGAAAGCCGCCTCGGTTGCTGTCCCCACCGATGTCAAATTGAAAGACGCGAAAGATTACAAACTTATTGGTTCACGCATTCGCAATGTAGACACCAAGTCAATTGTGACAGGGAAGCCACTATACGGGATCGACACCAAGATTGAAGGGATGTTGTATACGATGGTGGCGCGGCCCCCGGCATTTGGAAAGAAATTAAAGAGCGTCGATGACACGGCAGCACGGGCGATTCCCGGAGTGAAGAACGTAGTGACCTGGGAGAATCGAGTGGCCGTGTTGGCAACGTCTACCTGGGTTGCTAAGAAAGGTAGAGATGCGCTCAAGATTGAGTGGGAGGACGACGGTCGGCTCGACAGCACCGAAGAAATCAGTGCCATGTTCAAAGACCTCGTCCAAAAGAAACACGACCAGCCCAAAAGAAAAGATGGTGACGTAGACGCCGCGCTCACCTCGGCCTCGAAAGTGGTGGAGAGCGTGTTCGAAGCTCCGTTCCTGTCTCATGCTCCCATGGAGCCGATGAATTTCTTCGCGCACGTGAAGGACGACGGCAGTGTGTGGATGACGGGCCCAACCCAAACGCCAGCCAGAACCCGCGCCGACGTGGCGAAGGCATTGAACATCGCCGAAGATAAAGTCTTCGTCGGCATGACTCGACAAGGTGGAGGCTTCGGCCGACGCCTGCAAGCCGACTACTCCCTTGAAGCAGCGATGATCTCGTCGATCGCGAAGGCGCCTGTCCAAGTGATCTGGACTCGAGAGGACGATCAACAAGGCGGGTTCTATCGACCTGCAGGTATGTATCGGTACAGGGCAGCAATCGACAGCAACAACGACTTTACCGCGTGGTACTTGATAGCCTCAGGTGTCAACCAGGGGAACGCCTCGCGCGAGAATAGTTTCCCGGCCGGGGCGGTGAAGAACTTTCAAGTCGATAGCCACAATCTCGAATCGAAAATTACGGTTGGACCGTGGCGTGCGCCTAACCACAACTTCATCGCATTTACGGAGGAAAGTTTCATTGATGAAATTGCTCACGCGCTAAAGAAGGATCCAGTCGCATTCCGGTTGGAGTTGCTCGATCGAGCGAAGGCAAACACCTTTGGGAAAGTTGACTACGACGTTGAGCGTTACAAAGCTGTGGTGAAGACCGCAGCAGACATGGGTAAGTGGGGAACCCAGGGTGTCAATAAGATATATAAGGGCTTCGGCGCCCACTTCTCTTTTGGGACTTATGTGGCGCAAGTGGCCGACATTTCAATCACCGACGGGAAAGTGAAGGTTCACAAGGTCTACTGCGCAGTTGACTGTGGTCGCGTAATCAATTATGCTGGTGCAGAAAACCAAATTGAAGGCGGGATCATCGACGGCCTCGGTCATGCCCTTTATGGCGAATTGACATTCGATAAGGGAACAGCCAAGCAGAAGAACTTCAACACCTACAAACTGATCCGCATGGTCGACGCTCCGGAGATTGAAGTGAAGTTTATCAATACCGACGCGAGTCCGCAGGGTTTGGGTGAACCATGCTTGCCACCGATTGCCGCCGCCGTTTCAAATGCCATATTCGCTGCGACGGGCCAACGGCTGAGAAAGTTGCCGATCGCACTTCAACCACTCACAGTTGGTTCTAAGATGTAACGACGGAGAGACTGAGATGAAAATGCAGCTTCGAAAGAGGCTGCATTTTTTATTTGAAGTGATAGAGGAAGATGATCGTTGCCGTAAAGGCAGGTTTTGGATTGTCTTTAATTTCGAGCACCGCGTTCAAGGAAGCCTTTGCGATACCACGCAAGTTCACAATCGAGAGCAAACTTACTCGCAATCGCACTTCACTGTCGACAGCGACCGGCTGGTTAAACTTCAGCGAGTCGATGCCATAGTTCACCAACATCTTAATGTTATTCACCTCTGCGACTTGGTCCCAGAGGTAAGGAATGACAGAGAGGGTGAGGTAGCCATGCGCGATTGTTTTTCCAAATGGGCTTTCGCGCTCGGCACGTTTCGCGTCCAGGTGAATCCACTGATGGTCGAGCGTCGCGTCGGCAAAGAGATTGACTTGTTGTTGCGAAATCTTGAGATATTCAGACACGCCCAACTCCTGACCCACATGTTTTTCGAAGTCTGCGAAGCTGTTGATGACAACTTTTGCCATGTGAAAGATTTGGTATAGGTAATCCTGTGCAAGTGTCGCACAGTTATGGAAAAGGAGCAACGATTCGGTAGGGTTTATTCACCGTTCCGTCGCTCCCTTTAAGTCTTAACTAGGCGATTCTTTGTTTGAAAGTAATACTTTTTGACTAGTAGCCCCACTTTTTCATGATGGCCAAGTCTTCCTTGGCGCATTCGAGCGGGGTTTTTCCTTGGTAGGACTCTTGTTCGATAATGAAGTGGATGGTGCCGTTTTTGCGACCCAGGTCTATCACTTCCTTGACAGGGACAATGCCTTTACCAAGGATCGTGCTCTCGAAACGTTCTCCACCGGTACCGGCGATCTCATCCTTTACGTGCATCGAACTGAAGCGACCCGGCCACGCTTTCATGATGTCGAGTGCCTTTGCCCCACCGTTGTAGAGGTTGCCGATATCAAGTTGTTGAATCACAAGTTTCGCATCGGTGTTTTTGAGGATGATGTCGTATACACTAATGCCATCGAGTTTTTCCGCGAACTCAAAATCGTGGTTATGGTAGCCAAATTTCATTCCCGACTTCTGACAGAGTTCGCCGCTCTTGTTGAAAATGTCGCACAAACGTTTCAGGTCACTTTGAGATTTCCTAAAGTCGTTGTGCATCGACGGACTGATCACGAACTGCTGTCCCAAGACCGCCGCATCTTCTACCGTATACTTCCATGCATCGGTGAAATCGTTTTTCGATTCGTCCCAGTGTTGTTTTCCGAGCACGGTGTGTCCGCTGGGCATTTTCATACCAAGGTCGTCCAACACCTTGCGGAAGTCTTTGGCAGACCAGCCATAGAATTTGCGGTCAACATAGTTCGCATGTTCTACATGTTTGTAGCCAAACGATGCCAGTGCCTTCAACGTCGCGAGTGGATCTTTTTTCATATCGTCGCGGATGGAGTATAGTTGGATGCCCGTGAGCTCGCCTTTGGCCATGCCAAAAACCGATTCCGACATCACCGATAAGGTGGCGACGGTCAATGCACCCTTCTTCAAGAATTCTCTACGTGAAGTTTTCATGATACGTGATTTTGAGGAAGAACAAAGTTTGGTTAAAGTATATGCTGTTAATTTACAGTTTATCGGCGAACGGTAAAACTGACCTTTTTTTCCCGGTACGAACTAAAAATGCACGGTTTTCGTCTTTACTGCCGAACGCCCTAAACCTGCTCAAAACTCCATGGCCAAGCAAAAAGTCAGCCTCGCTAAAGTATTCAAGACTATCGTGTTACCCCGCTGGAGGATTCTGCTCCTCGGGTTGTTTCTCATCATCGTGAGCCGGCTGGCAAGCCTCGTCGTACCGGCGTCCACCAAGTACCTGATGGACGACGTAATCGCAAAGGGCGACCTGGACATGTTGCGCACACTTCTCATTGCCGTCATGGCGGCCATCGCCATTCAAGCCGTCACGTCCTATTGGCTCACTCAACTTCTCAGTGTGGAAGCCCAACTGCTCATTTCAAAACTTAGAGCCCAAGTGCAGAGCCACGTGCTACGCCTTCCAGTCCGTTTTTTTGACAACACGAAATCCGGTGCATTGGTGAGCCGGATCATGGCCGATGTGGAGGGAGTGCGCAACTTGGTGGGCACAGGGTTGGTGCAACTCTTCGGTGGTATCCTCACCGCCGTCATCAGTTTGATTCTGCTCATTCGAATCAGTCCACTCATGACAGCGACCGTGCTGGTGCCGGTAGCCATCTTTGGCTTCATCGCCATGCGCGCTTTCTCGTCCATAAGGCCCATTTTTCGAGAACGAGGTGCAATAAACGCGGAGGTGATCGGGAGATTGACTGAAACGTTGAATGGCGTACGTGTCATTAAGGGCTTCAATGCAGAGAAATCTGAGACGAATATTTTCGAAAAAGGCGTCGATCGTCTCTTTCAAAATGTCAAGAAAAGTTTAACGGCAACTTCGTTCGTCACCAGCGCTGGATCCTTCTTGCTAGGGGCTGCCAGTTGTGCCATCATGGGTATCGGGGCATACAAAATCGTCAACTCGACTATGACGACTGGGGACTTCTTGTCTTTCACCCTGTTCCTGGGTTTCATGATTGCGCCGATTATTCAAATGAGTAACATCGGAAGCCAGTTGACGGAAGCTTTTGCGGGGCTCGATCGGACCGAAGAACTGATGTCGACCGAGACCGAAGATAACTTGAAAGATCGGACGACGGTGATCGACAGAATTCATGGTGATATCGAGTTCAATCAAGTGTCGTTCGCGTATGAGCCAAACAAACCAGTGTTGAACAACATTAGCTTTTCAGCGAAAGCGGGCTCCGTGACAGCATTGGTTGGTACGTCCGGTTCGGGTAAAACGACGATCGCGGGCCTCGTCGCCACGTTCATGAATCCCGACTCAGGTACTATTACCGTTGATGGCCAAGACCTTTCGAAGGTGACGCTTCAGAGTTACCGCGCGCAGCTTGGCGTCGTTCTCCAAGACGACTTTTTGTACGAGGGCACGATTCGCGAGAACATTCTTTTTCCCCGCCCGGATGCTACCGAAGACCAGTTGATGGAGGCAGTGAGGGCGGCGCACGTCGACGAGTTTACGACGCGCTTTGAAAAAGGCCTCGATACCGTAATCGGGGAACGCGGTGTAAAACTTTCGGGTGGGCAACGCCAGCGAATCGCCATTGCCAGGGCGATCCTAGCCAATCCACGTGTCTTAATTTTAGACGAAGCGACCTCGAATTTGGATACAGAGAGCGAGGCTTACATCCAAGAGAGTTTGCGTAAACTGATGGCGAACCGAACCACATTTGTGATCGCGCACAGGTTGAGCACGATTCGCCAAGCAGATCAGATCTTGGTGGTTGAACAAGGAAATATCGTGGAACGCGGCCGTCACGAGGAACTCATCGAAAGGAAAGGGCGCTACTTCGAATTGTATACCTATCAAGCGAGAATTTAACCCCCCAATCTTCGGGTTTGACCTTGAGTTGCAGATTGCCGACCTTCACCTGCATGAAACGGATATTGTTTGCAGCCACGTTGTTGGTTTTCATCGCATCAGGTTGCGGAAAGGACAGCCCCAAGTTTTCCTCCGCCGAAGGCACTTGGACGTACACCACGCCTGACGGAAAAATTGGTGTTGACTTTACGCTAGCAAAGTCAGGGTCTTCCTGGACTGTCGCCAGCCCAGTGATCCGGGTGGATGGCACCACCTACAATGCAGAGGTACAAGCGTCTGGCATTAACCCGCCGGCGATCGGTTCAATCCGGATCAATGCCAACGATGCCAAGGCGGTCTATGCCTACAACATTGTGCTTACGAACGGAACGGTGAGCAGCGACTTCACGGAAATAAAAGTGCCAGGTGCTACGTACATCTGGCCCCACGACAAAACCAACTCTTTGACAGACGTGTCGGTCGGGAGGAAGTAGACGCTTCCTCATCGCCCGCTTTTATACAGTGAGTGCTGGCAAGTTTTGACCTTGCTTCTTTGAAAATAACCTGCTGAACCAGTTCATTTTTGGAGGGCTGACAGACAAGCGATCGAGTACAGTTCTCAAGTTCACAAACACAGCGGAGTTCTTTTCGATTACTTCGTATACACCTACGCGCGTCACTTCAGCTGCTATTTCTGGGAGGTATTTTTCCATCGTGAAGACCACCGGAACGTTAGATTTTTTCCTCACCAGCGAGCGGATCGCTTGTGCCATCGAAGCGGTGTTTTTTACGATCGTTTCGTCCACAACAACAAGGAAGGGTTTCGATGCAGACTTCTCGAAGTCGGCAGTGGTAGCGAAGGCCTCAACTACATAACCCAGCGTTTTCAGGTGTTGCTCCATCGTCTTTTGATGACCTGAATCGCTACCTAAAATGAAGATCGTTTTCATGATTTTTTATAATGCGGTCCCTTAGTGCAAAGCACGTACCCCCCTCAAAAAGGGTCAAAATCGATATTTTTCTTTAGTCTATAGGAGAACTTCCTCCCAAATTGGCCTGTTTTTTCCCATAATGGGATTAGTGGAAGACCCATAGTAGGTTTTTTTGCACCTTGCGGGCCGAATGGATTTTCCCGTACTAGAAGTCGTCCCTGAACTGAAGCAGAAGCTGGGCAGTGAACCGGTGGTCATCTTACAAGCGCCACCCGGTGCCGGGAAATCGACGGTGCTGCCGCTCCATTTGCTGGACGAACCGTGGCTCGGCGGGAAGAAGGTAGTCATGTTGGAACCACGGCGCATTGCGGCGAAGTCGGTGGCGACACGTCTCGCGCAACTGGCAGAAGTGAATTTGGGTGCTCGCGTTGGATACACGGTGCGGTTCGAATCAAAAGTCTCGGCCGCCACGCAACTTCATGTGGTGACAGAGGGGATACTCACCCGGATGCTTCAAAGTGACAATTCGCTTGAGGATATAGGCCTTGTCATTTTCGATGAGTTCCACGAGCGAAGCTTACAGGCAGATTTAGCCCTTGCCTTGTCGCTCCAAGTCCAACAGGTGCTCAGGCCGGACCTTCGATTATTGATCATGTCGGCGACTCTTGACAGTGAGACACTCGCATCGCAGTTGAAAGCGCCTGTAGTGACGAGTTTAGGTCGGCAATATCCAGTGGAAAGACGATACGTGGCAGGCGACGGGGATGCGCCAATTGCATCGCGAGTTTGTCGCGGGGTGATGAAAGCACTGACAGAAACGGACGGCGATGTTCTTGCCTTTTTACCAGGCGCGGGTGAAATACTCCGCACCCGCGATCTTCTTGAAGGTGCCGGGGTCGGTGCCGAGCTTCATGTCCTTTACGGCGACCTTCCGTTTCGCCAACAGCAGGCGGCCATTCTTCCTGCATCCAAGGGAGTTCGAAAAGTCATTCTGGCAACGTCGATTGCGGAAACATCACTCACCATTGAGGGCGTGAAGGCTGTGGTCGACAGCGGCTATTCGCGCGTGCCGCGTTACGACGTTCGAAGCGGTCTCACGCGATTAGAAACCGTTCGTGTGACGCGTGATGCAGCAGACCAACGCGCTGGACGTGCAGGTCGCTTAGGTCCGGGCGTCTGCTACCGACTCTGGTCCGAAGCTTCTCACCACCATCTTCAACCCATGCGGAAGCCAGAAATTGAAGAGGCAGACCTAGCGCCGATGATGCTCGAGTTGTATCAGTGGGGTGTGAAGGATATCCTAGAGTTGAATTGGATCACGGCACCACCTAAAGGTGCGGTAGCGCAAGCCAATGAATTGCTGTCGCAGCTGGATGCAGTGGAGGGCGGTGTGATTACACCACGTGGTCGCGAGATGCTGAAGCTCCCAGCACATCCACGGATTGCCCACATGATGTTGATCGCGAAAGAGTTGGGCGCGAGTGTACTTTCCTTGTCGACCGATGTGGCGGCGCTGTTGGAAGAACGAGACCCTTTGCGAGACGCTGGTGCTGATTTATCGCTTCGTGTCGATGAGGTGCGTAAGTACCGCGCTGGCGAACGTGTCTTGGCAGATCGCCATGTGTTGGAACGCATCGAAACGACGGCTGCCTCCTGGAGAAAACTCTTAGGTGTGAAGCCCACAGAAGGGATCACTACTGGAAGTGAAGTCGGCGAGTTGGTGGCTGCAGCATATCCCGAACGAGTTGCCCGACAGGAGTCAAAGCACGGCGAGCGATACAAGTTGGCGAATGGTCGTGGTGTCACGCTTCCAACTCACGACGCACTCACGCGTGAGCCTTGGATTGCTGTTGCTCATCTTGACTCGGGTTCAGGTAAGGTGTTCCTCGCAGCGCCCCTCGACGAAGGTGACTTGGAACACCTGGCAACCGAGCACGAGTCGGTGCGGTGGGATCGAGAACGCGAAGCGATTGTCGCATCGAAGGACAAGAGAATTGGGAACTTTTTTTGGTTGGGAGGACGATGTGCGTGAGTGGCAAGCGCGTGTGATGAGCTTGCGGTTATGGCGCGGAACAGAATGGCCCGATGTCTCAGACACAGCTTTGATCGAAAACCTAGACCAGTGGTTGACGCCGTTCTTAGTTGAAATCAATAAGAAATCGGAGCTCCTGCGATTGGACTGGAAATCGATCTTGTTGACGCTTGTCCCATGGGAATTGCAGCGGAAACTAGCGGATTGGGCGCCCGACCGAATTGAAGTCCCGAGCGGCTCGATGATCAAAGTGCATTATTCAAGGGATGGATCTGCACCGGTGATGGAAGTACGCTTGCAAGAGGTTTTTGGGTTGCTTGAAACCCCTGCGGTGAACGAAGGTCGCAATAGAATCTTGATGCACCTTTTATCACCTGGTTACAAACCGGTTCAGGTGACACAAGACCTGCGAAGTTTTTGGCAAAATACCTACCACGAGGTTCGCAAAGAGTTGTTCCGGCGATACCCGAAGCACTCATGGCCCGAAGACCCATGGACGGCCAAAGCAGTTCGTGGTGTTCGAAGGGCACATTCATAGTGTTTAGGCGCGTTGGAGTGCCTCTAAGTAGAGTTTGACGTATTCACCAAGCTTTTTACGGCGGTATTGCATGATGAACCGTGGATGGGGAAGGGGAACGACGGTCTGGAACCACTTGTATTTCGCGTTGAGCTCATTCAGCACCTTAAGATTTTTTCCTTCACCAATGCAATAGCAGGTTGCGCGCGACATTCCCATGTCGACCAGTTGTTGAATCGACTGGACGATAAACGGAGTGATCGCTTTTTGCAGCGTGGGCAGATCGTAATAGTTGATATTCTTGCCGTCTTGGGTGAAGCCAAGTGGTGACATCGCCGAGATGAAGAATTTTGAATAGAACTTGTCGGGTCCACCAAACGCGCGAATCATCTCGTAGATGAAGTCTGCCGACAACTCGGCCTTCTTCGGAAGTTCGTTCGGTATCCCGCAAACAGACTCGAGTTTGATAGGGTCGGTAAAGGAGATTCCGGTTGTGCCGGAGCCAAATCTACCAGGGTTGATGCCGAGCGCCAACACTCGAGGTTGCCGGTCGTGGTAGTATCGCTGGTAGAATAGCCGACACAATTCAATTGTTTCCGGCTGCGAATATGGTTCCAACACGACGATTCCCTTCGGCAGCCGTGCGTGAATTTTGAGTTCCTGTAAGAATTTGACGATGGACTGATCGAGCATTTACCGTTGACGAAGCTGCTTGAATTCCGAAGCATCCTTCCATGCGGGCCATTCGCTGCCGAATGCCAAGCGATGACCCACTTGATAAAGCAGTCCAAGATCTGACAAGCCTCCCGTTGAATTCCATGTGGACGGATCGTATTCGTCGGACGGTTGATGGTAGTGTTTTACTAGGAACTCGTCTTGTAGCTGTTTGCCGTATTCTCGTCCCTTCTCGGCGTGGTCGATTCCGGTTGCTGTGAACAAGGCTGGAATACCAACTTTGGCAAAATTGAAATGATCGGATCTGAAGTAATATCCAGCAACTGGGTTGGGTTCACGCGCAACGTATCTACCGATTTTTTTAGCCTCCTCCGACAAGTAGTCTTCGAGTTGCGATTGACCGTTCCCAATGACTACGATGTCTTTCATCAGCCCGTACGAGCCTAGTCCGTCGATGTTGATATTTGCCACCGTCTGGTTCACTGGATAGATTGGATGCTGCGCGTAGTAGGCTGAACCTTGGAGCCCTTGCTCTTCGGCGGTGACGGCCAAGAACAAAATTGTACGCTCCGGTTGGTCGCCACTCTTAAACGCGCGGGCGAGTTCTAGGAGGCCCGCTGTTCCACTTGCGTTGTCTTCAGCACCATTGTTAATGTTGTCGCCTGTGTCGTCGGGGTTGCCGGTACCAATGTGGTCCCAATGAGCGGTGTAAAGAATGTATTCGTCAGGATGAGTCTTTCCTGTGATCTTACCGATGAGGTTATAGCTCTTGTCGTACTTGGTCCGCACGGTCATTCCGACCGACGCCGTGAGCCCCAGCGACATCCCTTTAAAGCCAGGTTTGCGAGCGGCGGTTTGTGCTTCGCCAAAGTTTAAACCTGCGAGTGCAAAGAGTTGTTCGGCGGTGGTCATTGGAATCCACCCAATACCGGCGCACTTATACGATCCGTCTTGATTGTCGAGGTATAGGTGTGGACTGTTCCAGTTATTCTGGGGAACGTTGAATGCATACCCTGCAGGAACGGTGTTGTGAATCACGAAGCATGCTTTTGCGCCTTGACGCGCGGCTTCTTCGAATTTATAGGTCCAACGACCGTAGTAAGTCATGGTGCTTCCTTTAAAAAATGTGGTGTCGTTTCCGCCGAAGCCTGGATCGTTTACCAGTACGAGAACGACTTTGCCCTTCACATCAAGCCCCTCGTAGTCATTCCAGTTGTATTCGGGCGCCACTGCTCCAAAGCCGGCAAACACGATCTCCTCATTTTTCAGTTCAATGACACTATCCGGGCGTTCGGTCCAGAGTACGAAGCCGTCGCGGCCTTTGATTAAAGTTTCATTCTTTCCCTTTCGGATGATCATTTCGGGATCGACCGTTGCCGTGATCTCGACCATGGGCACTTCTTGGCGGTAGGTGTCGCCGTTGGCAGGTTCTAACCCGATTGTTTGATATTGCTCCTCAAGGTAGGCAAGCGTTTTCTTTTCGCCCTCTGAAAATGGAAGTCGTCCTTGGAAGTCGTCTGAAGCGAGTTTCGCGATATGGCTTTCGAAAATATCTTTAGAAAATTCTGGTTTGGGCTTGGTGGAGCAAGCGCCCAATAGCATGGCCGTTACCGCGAGGAATGATATGTTTTTCATAGCATTGAAGGTATAAAATTTCGAGGCAATCGTGAACCGAATTATAACAGCCCGAAGCAACTTTTATAGAAGCCCTTTTCCTGCACGAAGTCAATCAATGCAAGGTAAAAAGGATGTGAGCCGAGGGTCGCGCTGTCGCCTACCATGATCAGTTTCTTCCGAGCGCGTGTCATGGCCACATTGGTGCGACGAATGTCGGCGAGGAAACCAACCTCTCCTTTGTTGTTGCTGCGCACGAGACTAATCGCAATGACGTCTCGCTCTTGACCTTGGAACGCGTCGACTGTGTTGATTGTGATGAGCCGCTGGACGGGCAGCAATGTGGGGGATACGTCGACGAGGTGCTGCAGGCGTTCAACTTGTGCTCGATAAGGGGTAATGATTCCAAGCGAGATCTTTTCGTGAATCCAGTTGTCTTCACCGATTTCCGCGACAAGCTTTTCGACCAACTTGATTGTTAACGCAGCTTCTTCCTCATTGAAGCGGCTCAGTGTTTCGGTATCTTGACCCTCATCGTATCCGGCGCCAGCGGTGTCGATAAACTCGAAAGGCGACTCGTAAGGTCGCAGAACACCGAGTTTCACCGACTCGTGTGCCACCAGTTTTCCATCGTAGAACCATGTTGATGGAAACGTCATAATGTTTTCATTCATCCGATACTGCACCTGAAGGAGCGATGCATGATCGGGATGTTTTTCAATGCCCTTCTCAAAAAGCGTTGTCGCCAATCCTGCTTTAGCGGCTTCGGCTGACTTGATCGTTGGTGGGAGTTGGCAGTGATCGCCGGCAAAGACGACCCGCTGCGTTCGCATGATAGGAATCCAACATGCGGCTTCGAGGGCCTGGGCAGCCTCGTCGATGAATGCCGTCTTGTATCGGCGACCCTTCAATACAGGGTGCGACGCGCCAACCAAAGTGGAGCAGATGACATCACTTTTGTTGAGCAAGTCGTTGACGATATAGAACTCCAGCATATCAGCGTCTGCTTTCAAAATCTTTGCTTCTTGAAGGAGCATCCGGCGTTCTTGCTTTTCGTGGTAGCCAAAGTTCCGCTTGAATTTCAGGGCGGCAGACTTGGTCTGTTCCATCCGCTTTCGCAAGCTCTTGAGTTCTGGGTAGTTACTATGCGCTGCGATTTTGGCATCGAGCGTTTTACTCAATGCCTGTTCCGTCACGCGTGCTGGGTGGCCGATGCGCAAAACATTCAGGCCGACTTCCCCGAGGCGTTCTGCCAAGAGGTCGACCGCCGCGTTGCTGGGTGCGCACACCAATACTTGACCTTCTTCTTTCACGGTTAACGAGATTGCTTGAACGAGGGTCGTCGTTTTTCCCGTGCCGGGCGGGCCGTGAACAAAGGCGACATCTTCGCATTCATTCACTTTTTTCCAAGCTTCGATTTGACTTTCGTTGAGCATGGAGAACTGCGGACTGCTGACGTCGATGGGTGTGGCATGGCGGAGTTTCGTGGGTGCGGAACCGAGGAGGATTTCGCGCAGTTCGGCCAAGCGATCTCCGTCGGCTTTGATGACCTCCCGCAGGGCAAACTCCATTTCTTTGTAGGTCATTTCGTCGAACATCACATCGACGCCAAGTGCTCCGTCGGCTAGCCACTCGGGGAACTCATCTCCGTGGATGGTGACGATCATCGTGTTGTCGCGCACGAAATTGACAACGCCGTTGACATGCTCTTTCTCGGGTTTTCCCGAAGCGTTGGAGAATACGCTCACTGATTTGCCGCTTTGAAAAGCATGCGATTGATCCAGGTGATTGGTTCGCTCGACTTCCAAAGTGAGACGCTCGCCCGTTCCGATGTAGTCGCGTTTGAGCCGAACGGGGTACCACGTGACGCCGTCTTCGGTTCGTTGGTGCAGCGAACGGAGCAGTACTTTCTGCCGGTAGTATTCCAAATCCGCCTGGCGTTCTAGCCGGATGAGTTCAAGATTATTTCGAAGGTCGTCGAGTGATGTCATGATAAAACCAGTCGCAATATAGATTGAAAATCGGCGAGAGATTTTTACTACTTTTCCCTCTCGTCGACCTAACCTGAACCAGCACCATGCGCAGCCTGACCTTTCTCATTTTCCTCCTTTCGTTTTCGGTTTACGGACAAACCTACGACGTCATCATCCGGAATGGTCGGATCGTCGACGGATCGGGCAATCCATGGTTCCACGGCGACATTGCGATAGCCAAAGGTAAGGTAGTGGCGGTGGGTCATGTGGCAGGGACGGCGTCGCGTGTCATTGACGCGAAGGGTTTGGTCGTTGCGCCGGGTTTTATTGACGTCCATACCCATATCGAGGGCAATGAGTGGAATGTTCCCATGGCACCGAATTTTATCTACGATGGTGTGACGTCGGTCGTTACCGGTAATTGCGGGAGTTCCAACACCGACATTGCTCGATATTTTCGACAACTAGACAGCGCGAGGATTTCGATAAATGTGGCCACGTTGGTGGGGCACAATGATGTGCGAGAGGCGATCATGGGTGAAAGCCAGCGCGACCCGACCGCCGAGGAGCAAAGGAAGATGGAAGACTTGGTGGAGCAGGCAATGAAAGATGGGGCGGTCGGCTTTTCGACGGGATTGATCTACGTGCCCGGTACCTATTCCAAAACACCGGAAGTGGTCGGTTTAGCTAAGGCGGCTGCTAGACATTATGGAGTTTATGCTTCGCACATTCGCGACGAAGCAGACGGAATGACTGCTGCTGTTGAAGAAGCGATCAATATCGGACGACAGGCCGGTATCCCCGTTGAGATTTCGCATTTTAAGACAACCTATAAACCGAATTGGGGACGCTCCACTAGTATGGTGGAACAAGTGGAGAAGGCCCGCCACGAAGGAATCGAGGTAACGGTCGATCAATATCCGTACATCGCGAGCAGTACGTCGCTTAATACGCGATTGCCGAGCTGGGCGTTCTCCGGCGGCCGCGACTCGTTGTTGTGGCGCTTAGGTGATCCAGCGACTCGCGCACGCATCAAGAAAGCGATGCATGCCGATTTGAAGGAGAAGCTGGTGAAGAATTATAGTTACTGCCTAGTGGCTCGCTATGGTGCAGATACTACTATCAACGGGTTGAACATTTCGCAGGTGAACGAGAGGTGGGGAAACAAGCCCACGGCTGACAACGAAATTGAAACCATTCTCAAGATGGTAGAGAAAGGAGGAGCTGCGATGGTGTTCTTCAGCATGGACGAGGGCGATTTGAAAACCATCATGCAATATCCTTTCAACATGATCGCATCCGACGCTGGCATCAATACCTTTGGCTCTGGCGTTCCGCATCCCCGAGGATATGGCACCAATGCCCGAGTTCTAGGTCGTTACGTGCGTGAAATGAAGGTAGTTCGTCTGGAGGAAGCCATTCGCCGAATGTCTTCATTGCCTGCTCAGAAATTTCAACTACTCGATCGTGGCTTGCTACGACCTGGGATGGCTGCTGATATAGTGGTCTTCGATCCTGCGATTGTTGCCGACAAGGCTACGTTCGAGAAACCGCACCAGTATGCGATCGGGTTCCAATATGTGCTGGTGAATGGAGTTGTGACGGTCGACGAGGGAAAGCACACGGGAGCTAGGGCTGGAGCGGTCCTCAAGGGGCAGGGGAGCAAGTGATCTTACTTGAGCGATGCGCCCAATTTCTTTAGTTCCGCCTGGTTTGCATCGGATCTAATGGCGTTTACGATCCCTTCTTTTTCGCGGGTCGTCAGGCGCCAACTCAACGAGGCACGTGCGCTGTTCTGTCGGATGCTATCCATTTTTTGCAAGATCGGCACGTAGCTGTCGGCTTGATATTGCAAGTCTATGCGTGTAATTGGTTGTGAGAACCAGTTTCGTGCTTGGGCAAGCAAGAGATCCGCGTTGATATCCTGAAAATTTTCGAAGTTGTTATACACGCTGCTGATGGGTTGTGTGAGGTCATCCACAATTGTTTGACCAGTTCGTGGTGCGATCTTACTGAGCTTCGGAGAGTCGCGGACTGAAACGAAGATGACGCCACTGGTATTGGCTGCAAACCAATCGCGGAAAGAATACAAGAAGCGTACTGCATCATTCATTCCGAAGTTATCAGATATCCCTGCGTCCATGATCTGGATGGGTGGATCGGTGGGTAAGGTCGTGTTTGGGGTGATGTAGGGGAACGTCGCGCTCATTCGAAGTGCGCTTAAGAAGCGCAGGCTATCGGCGCCATGGTCGACGAAAGCGCGATGAAAGTCGGTGCCCGCGATTTTATCCGCTTCATACCCGGGAAGGTCGTGCGCATCTGAATTAAAATAGCTAACGGGCCTGGAGGCGATGTATACCTTGCGCCCGTCGTTGACGACAGTAGGAGTGAGCACGACCATCGGTATTAAACCTGCATCTTCTGGCTCACGGTAAGCGGTGATGGGCTTATCCATCATTCCTTCCGTGATCTGGTTGAGTTGTTCTTCGAAGGTGTACGCTCGATCTTTTTCGTAAAAATTTCCGCCGTACTCGAATTGCGTAAAACCAACAAACAAATCATTGGCAAGTAGGCTAAAGATGAGTGGGTTCAGGTTGTCCGTCGAGATTTTGTCGCGATGTTGACGTGAATAGGGAAACACCTTTTCTCCCTGCACGTCACGGAGCTTGAGTTCGCGGAAGTAACTAGCTCCGATGAGGCCACCGGAAGCACCTGTGATGAGCACGCTTTGTTTGAAAAAATCGCCATGTGTGAGGCTATCGGCCGTTTGCAAAGAATTGAGCGCCCACAGTGCCGCTCGTTTCCCACCACCACTGACGCACACGAAGACTGCTTTGGGTGGATGGTCGAATTTTTTTCTCCAGTTGTTCAACATCGTGAGGCTGGCGACCTTGTCTTCGGCGATAGCGGTTGTGTCGGCTAATTTTTTCAGCGTGTTCACCGAGTACTCCACGGGTGGACTTTGGTAGTCAAGGCCGAATGCACGATACGGTTTTGAGAAGACACCCTCGCCGACGAGATAGTTGACAAACAAGAATATCGCGAGGGCGGTGGTAGATGACCAGTTGCCGAACCAGTATTCGAAAGCTCCCGCAAGCATCACGAATACTGTGAGGAAGATCACGAAACTTGCGGCCGCCGGTAATTGAAATACAGGCATGTCTTTGAAGATGCCCAATATTACAATGAGTACAAAGATCAGGATTTCAATCACTACCAAATTGAATTGGTTTTGATCGAAGACTTGCAGAATGGTTCCCTTATCGTAGAAATTGGTGTCTTCAACCTTGCGAAATCGAAGTTTGCCATCGAGATAGTAATCAACGCGTTCCTGCCGTTTGCGGGCGATGTCGAGTTTTTTCATGGCGCTCGCCCGTGTCACCTTCACACTGGATTTGATGCGCTCGTCGATGCGACAAACTACGTATTTGAAAATGTCCTTGTTGGTCAGGCGGAAATACACGAAAAAGAAGCCCGTCATGGCCGCGTAACCGACCAGTACACCGCCGACGTTCATCAAGAGACCTTGCCCTGTGATATACTGGTTATTTTGTTGGAAGGAGATCACCTCAATTAAATAGGTGACCAAGAAAGTGAACGGAATGAAACTATTGTTGACGACAAACTTGGCAAAGGGACGCGGCAATGTTCCCACAAAAGAGAATCGATGTCCGTCGTTGATATAGCAAGTAATGTGAAAAGCAGTCGAGAAACCGGCAATCACCATTCCCATGATGAAGAAGCTCCGGAAGTTCACCTGGTTCAAGTATTCGGGATCGAGAAAGAGGTATGGAACACCGAGGTACTTTCCGAAGCTTCCGGTAATCATCGCAAATAGAACGATCCAGCAGAGTAGTAGGACCTGGTTGCGTTTCAGGTTGTTCAAGAATAGCTGTACCGGAAAGGAGTAGACGATCTTTGGAACAAAAAAGTACAGCCTGCGAAGCATAGAGGTCCGGGGGGTGGAAGCAATATAACTAATTGGGATGAATGTAATCGTTTGAACGCGTTTCTGGGCTTGGATTTGGACCGCGCAAAGTCCATTTTTGGCGGACACTTTAAAGATTTGACCAAGACCCTTTATATATATAGGTCGTCGGCTGGTTCTGGGAAGACCAGGACCCTGGCGAAACGCTTCATCCTGCTGGCGCTGGCTCGTCAGCCCGAATATTTTCGATATGTGCTGGCTGTGACGTTTGCCAACAAAGCCACCCAAGAAATGAAGTCGCGGATTATCGAGTACCTCGACGACTTTGCGAATGGCCGCCTCAACAACCTGACCGCTGAAATCCAGGAGGAGTTACACCTCGACGACCACGACCTCCAAACCAAGAGTCACGACCTCTTGGCGATGATCCTTCACAAGTATTCACAATTTTCAATCAGCACGATCGATGCATTTTTCCAACGAGTGATTCGATCGTTCACTCGAGAGGCGGGCCTTATGGGAAACTTTCGGCTTGAGGTCGATACCGACTTCGTGCTGGATGAAGTGATTGCAGCGTTGATGGACGATCTTGGTCCCGACCGAAAAGACTTGACGGACTGGGTTGTCCAGTTTGCGCGCGAGCGCCTGAACGAAGGTGAGAATTGGAACGTGGAGTGGTCTCTCAAGAATTTTGCGAGAGAGATATTTAAGGAACAGTTCAAGTCTGTAGAGGACCATATCCTTCAGTCGGAGAATCTACAAGAGGACAACCGACGAATGCTCGCGTTAATTAATGGCGAGATCAGTCGGTTCATGGATTACATGACGGATCACGGACGCCGTGCCATGAACACCATGGAGCGCCACGGAATTCGCGTGAACGATTTCAACTATGGCGATATGGGAACCGTGTATAGCTACTTCCGTGATTTTTCGCTGGGAAGATATAAGTCGCCCGAAGGAAAGAGGATTCAAGCAGGTATTTTGGGGACCACTGATTGGTTTGGTGCTAAGAACCTAAATCGGAACAAATTACGGGCGATCGCCGATGAGTATTTGCTCCCGATTCTAAGGGAAATGGTCGAGTACGACAAGGAACATGAGAGGTCGTTTCAGACGGCGCGACAAGTCCAAAAGAATTTTTATGCATTTGGCCTGATCGCAGACATCACACAAAAGTTGAAGGCCTATCGGGAAGAGAACAACGTGATGATGCTGGCCGATGCCTCAAAGTTCTTGCATGGAATAATTAATGAAAGCGACACGCCGTTTGTGTATGAGAAGGTTGGGTCGTGGTTCCGGCACTACTTGATTGACGAATTCCAAGATACATCGTGGTATCAATGGAAGAATTTTACCCCATTGTTGCGTGAAGCCGGCGACCAAGGACATTTCAATTTGATTGTAGGCGACGTGAAGCAGTCGATCTATCGCTGGCGAAGTGGCGATCTGGAGATCCTTCAACGCCATGTCTCACAAGATTTTGGGTCGGACCGGGTAGAAGTCGTGCCATTGGACACTAACTACCGGAGCGCAGGCACGGTGGTAGAATTCAACAATAAGCTCTTTATCAGTGCTGCCGAAGTCGTGAGCCGCGACGTCAAAGATTCGCTTCCCATGGAGGTCTTTTCCGAGGCGGCTCAAAAAGTGTCACGATGGCCAGACGGTGGATTCGTGCGAATCAATTTCTTTGAAAGGTCGAGTGACCAAGGCGGTTGGGATGAACAGGCACTCCGCTCGATCCCCACATGGATGGAGCAATTGCAAGATCAGGGCGCGCGACCCCGGGACATGGCCATTTTGGTGCGCACCAACGACGAAGGTCAGCGCATCGCTTCTTATCTGTTGAATTTCCGGAACACTACCGCTGCAAAGTCGAAGTACAGTTACGAGGTGGTATCCAATGAATCTTTGCGTTTGGATACATCCCTTTCTGTAAACGTGATCATTTCTGCGCTGCAGGTTTTAAAGAATCCGGACGACAAGATTGCCCGCGCACAGTTGGCGTATGAGATTGCAAGTGGCGACGTGGAAGGGCTGTTTGCCAAGGCGGGTCGTGGCGAAGCGGATGCGATATTACCTCAGGCTTTTTTGAGCCGCATGAAGCACTTTAAGAGACTTTCTCTCTTTGAGCTCACAGAGGAACTTGTCAGGATTTTCAAACTCGGTGAGCGGCCCGAAGAGCTTGCTTATTTGCAGGCGTTTCAAGATCAAATATTAGAGTTCTCTGCGCGTGAGCGTACCGATATCGCTTCTTTCCTCGAATGGTGGGAAATGTATAAATCGAAAAAGTCGATCAAAGTATCTTCGAGCATAGACGCGGCAAGCATTGTAACCATTCATGGCTCGAAGGGCCTCCAGTACAAATACGTGATGGTACCTTTTTGTAACTGGGGCCTCAACCACGACTCTGGCCCGTTGATGTGGATCGTTCCCAAGGATCCACCATTCAACAAGTTGGGAGCGGTGGCAGTGAGGTACACCTCCGAGCTCCAAGGAACCCAGTTTGCCGAGGAGTACCGGGAGGAATACACGAAATCATATTTGGATAATTTGAACTTGCTTTACGTGGCGTTCACCCGTGCAGAGTGGGGGTTGATCGTTTCCGCGCCGGGGACAAAGCCCAACAGCGTCAGCCACGTGGGGCAACTGGTTCATCATGTATTAACGCAGAGCTATGGCGGTACTTTCGATGGAACGAAATTCGAACTTGGTCAAATATCTGCTATGCCGGAGCGTCCTCGACAGGTCGATTGGAACGAACGCCAATTGGAGAAGTATCATTCAGCAGATTGGAGAGAAAAGTTGGTGATCAAACGAGAGGGAGCTGAATTTTTTGATGACGAACCGTCAGAACGAAGGAGTAAAATTAACCGTGGCATTTTGATTCACAGTGTGTTGTCGCGAATCGAATACAAGCAAGATGCTTCCGATCGATTGGAGGAGTTTTTCTTGGAACATGCCCTTCCTGTCGAAGAGGCCGAAGCCGTACGACGCGACGTAAATAAAGTAATGGAGCACCCGCGCATGTCGAATTGGTTTTCGAAAGATTGGAAGATCAAGAATGAAGCGCTCGTGCTGTTGCCGGGGGGCCATCAAAAGCGTATTGACAGAATCATGTTGGGAAAAACTCGGACCGTGATCGTCGATTATAAGACGGGCGCGCGTCAGTCCTCCGACAAGGAGCAAGTTGAGATGTATGCCTCGGTCTTGGCAACCATGGGTTACCCTAACGTGCAAGCTTACTTAGTCTACTTGAGGGATTTTACGGTAGAGGAGGTGATTAGCAAATCTAACTTGAGTTTATTTTAGGTATGACGCCGTTTTTGAAGGAACTCGCGGAACAAACCATCAAGGACCAACAGCGTTTGGACGATCTGACGTTCGTGTTTCCCAACCGGCGCGCTGCTTTATATTTTGAAAACTATCTGGGTCGTGCTTTGGACAAACCAAAATGGGCACCAAGCTTACTAAGTATCGAGCAGTTCTTCAAGGTTCATTCAGAACTAAAGGAACCCGACCATCTCACGCTAGTGTATCGACTTCATCAAGTATATGCTAATGTCCTGAAGAATCAGGAGTCGTTCGATAAATTTTACTTCTGGGGCGAAATGCTTTTGCGAGATTTCGACGAGATTGATAAATACCTTGTCCAAGCACCACAGTTGTTTAAAGACTTGAGTAAAATCAAGGAGTTGGATGAGACTTTCGACTACCTCACTGAAGAGCAGCGCAAATTCCTGCAAGAGTTTTGGTCGCATTTCAGTGACAAGCCAACGAGTACAAAAGAGCAATTCTTGTTCATGTGGCGGAAGCTTCCGAAGGTTTACAGCGAATTTGGAAAGTCACTGAGGAAGGAGTCGTTGGGGTATGAGGGAATGATCCATCGCGATGTTGCCGAGAAGTTCAAAAAGAAGATTCCGACTGGGCTTGATCCTGTCAAATTTGTGTTTGCAGGTTTTAATGCACTGACAGCAGCCGAAGAGTCTGTCATAGGAACGATGGCCGAGCATGGAGCGAGAGTGGTGTGGGATGGAGATACATATTATGTCGATAATCCGGTGCAAGAGGCGGGTCAGTTCATGCGTGAATATCGACGGAGCGATCGATTTGCGCCCACGTTCGAAAAAATGCCGTCCCACTTCCTAGAGGCGAAGAAGGTGATTACTGTCACGGCGGTTCCGCAGCGCATCGGCCAAGCAAAGTTAGCAGGTT
Source organism: Cyclobacteriaceae bacterium (assembly GCA_044226945.1). GTDB lineage: Bacteria > Bacteroidota > Bacteroidia > Cytophagales > Cyclobacteriaceae > ELB16-189. The sequence continues at coordinate 109,719 of JBGAGB010000005.1, forward strand.
TGGAAGTGGGGGAGATTTTATCAGGATTACCCAAAGTGGATTTGCCCATGGAACTGAGTAAGACGGTAGTGGTACTCCCAGACGAAGGGATGCTCCTCCCCGTGATGCATTCGCTTCCATCGGAGCTTCAGGACATCAACGTCACGATGGGTTTCCCGCTTCGAGATACGCCCATGTTTGCGCTGCTCGACCAGGTTATAGAGATGCAGGTTCGGAGACGTAAAGATTCATTCAACCATCGTGAAGTGACTGCCATTCTGGGCCACGCCTACTTTCTCGCCTTGGTCGAACGGGAAGCCCAAAAGAAGATGGTGCATATTGTGCGCAATAATCGTGTACAGGTTCCGATCGTAGACTTGACCGGAGAAGACCCGCTTTTCGACCTAGTATTTCGTCCGATAGAATCGAAGGATGCAACCTCGTACTTATTGGGAATCGTCGAGCAACTCGGTTCGCGGGTCGGTGATCGAAAGAGTTTCGACCGCGAGTATGCCTACCATTTCCACCAGCATCTTTCGCGACTGCATGCCATTTTCGGCAACGCTGAAGCTCCCCCCGATTGGCGGGGTTTTCAAAAATTGTTCCGGCAAGTGACAATGACCCAAAAGATCCCATTTACAGGTGAACCGCTCCGTGGTTTACAGATCATGGGTGTACTCGAGACACGGAACTTGGATTTTGACCATGTGATTATTCTGTCGCTGAATGAAGGACAACTTCCGTCGGCTCCAAAACAAGGTTCGTATGTGCCTCATTCTATCCGTCGAGCGTATGGCTTGCCCACGTTTGAGCAGTTGGACTCGATTTATGCCTACCTGTTTTATCGGGTCCTTCAACGAGCGTCTCACATTTCATTTTATTATAGTACGGAACCTGACATTGTTGGGAACGGCGAAGCAAGTCGATACCTCCAGCAAGTGCTGCTTGAATCTAAGTTGCCGGTTGAACAACGCGTCCTTCATAACCCCATTCATGTTCATGCCGTCAAAGAGATTTCGGTATTCAAGTCAGAGGAAATTCAAATACAGTTGGATAAATACGTTCGCGACGGGGATGAACGACCTTATCATTTGACGCCATCGAGCTTGAACGACTACGTAGAATGTACACTGCGCTTTTATTTAAAACACATTGCCAACTTACGTGAGGCCGAAGAGGTGGAGGATGATGTCGATGCACGAATCTTTGGAAACATTCTTCACGATGTGGTTTTCTGGCTCTACGATGGACTGAGACCTAAGCGAAATGGATTGGTTCTAGCCGAAGACCTTGCGGTTTCCGACGAGCAAATCGATTCATGGGTCGATCGGGCGTTCAGGAAGTTGTATAAGCTCAATGAGCACGAGTCTGTGTCTTACGAAGGAAAAAGGGTAGTAGTCAAGGAAGTTGTGAGAACCTTTGTTCGCAAGGTGCTGGAACGCGATTCGGAGTATGCGCCTTTTGAACTGACGATGCTGGAGGAGTCTTTCAATGAGTCCATCGTGCTGAAGTCCGGAAAGAAGGTTCGGATAGGGGGTAAGATTGACCGAGCAGACATTAAAGAGGGAAGAGTTCGAGTGATCGATTATAAAACAGGCAAAGATGACTTGGGATTCGAAAATGTCGAGTCTTTGTTTGATGGTTCTGGGAGACATAACAAGGCTGCATTTCAAACGCTCCTATATTCATACGTATACAGTCTTCGCCACGGGTCCCCGCAAGAGCGAATTCAGCCAGGACTGATGAATCGTAATAATTTGTTTGGCGTTGACTTCAAGTTTGGTTTTAGGATCGGGCGCAACAAGGAACCGATGGATGATGTTCGCGGTTTGCTCCCTGAGTTTGGCCAACGGCTATCTTCGATGGTCGAGGAGCTCTTCGACCCTACGGTGCCGTTCGTTCAAACTACGAATGAAAAGAGCTGTCAGTATTGTTTGTATAAAGCGTTGTGTCGACGGTAGATTTTAATAATATCCAATGACGAATCAACGTCGTTGAATTAAGAGGGAACACAGTTATCCTGGGTTAACAACAGGATTTCCAGTTGGCCCTGCTGCTATGGCAGGTTCCCGCCAGTTGTACATTATGAAATTGATAATTGGTTCTTTTTGTATTCCGTTCGACGCCTCAAAATAAACAAGAACCAATGTCAGAATATCCAATGAACTCGCTTTGATTCAACGACATTAAATGACGAATATCCATTGGAGGAAGATTATATCTACGCGTGAACCGTGCACATTTTTGCAGAACCTTGGTTATTGGATATTGGTCTTTGGAAATTGGGTATTGAAAAAAGAGAATCTATCCACGAGGTGATCCTAATGTCGAGCCAGGGGAATCCTTCAAGAGATTTTAATAATACTCAATAACCAATTTTCATTCGGGCGAAGACTATATCTATATATGAACCGTGCACATTTTGCGGAATTTTGGTCATTGGATATTCCATGTCATTAAATTAAGATGGGGAATGGAGGATATCTCGCCCCTTTTCATTGATCGCCGTAGCCGTTTGGCGGAGGTGGTCAGGGGCTTAACAGCGCGGTGCTGTTCGTTTGCTATGGTATTGCGCCCCTTTGCGTTGATCGCCGTAGCCTTCAGGCGAAGGTGGTCAGGGGCTCTTGCAGTTACTATAACCTTAACTTAACGACATGGATTGGATATTGGTCATTGGAAATTGGGTATTGAAAAAAGAGAATCTATTCACGAGGTGATCTTGATGTCGAGTCAGGGGAATTCTTCTCGAGATTTTGATAATATTCAATAACCAATTTTCATTCAGGCGAAGACTATATCTATATATGAACCGTGCACATTTTGCGGAACTTTGGTCATTGGGTATTGGTCATTGGAAATTGGATATTAAAAAAGGGAAAATCCTCCTCGTCTACCCCTCATATTTTTACCACTGCTCGCGTGAAATTTTGCCGGTTCGTATCTTTCGATATGCGCGCCTGGATTGTCATCATGTTTGTTTTGACTTGCGTATCGGCTTTTGGCCAATCGCAATTTGAGGACTTAGCTCGCGAGTCGTCGCGTGGACTTGACCTCATGGGCTATCAGAAACCGGATTTTAAGTGGAAGATGGACGGGAAAGCACAGGCGTCGTTGAATGAAGGAATTAATCTTTTAGACGAAGAAAAGCCAAGACTTGCCATTACTGAGTTAAGTAAGGCCTCTTTATTGGCCCCTAAGGAGTGGATCATCTACTATTATTTGGGGGTTGCATACAAGCAGACGAAATCACCACAGGCTGCCATCAGACTTCTGGGTACCGCCAGAGGGTTAAACGCGACCAATTTTTATGTGGACATGGAGATGGGGAAGTGTTATGAAATGCTCAATATGACCACCGATGCGATTCGATGTTATGACAATGCTGCATCCGAACAGGCTAAGAGTCCACTCCCTCACTACATGAAAGGGAATGTGTATTTGGGACTGCGAGAATTGCAACGGGCCGAGCGCTCGTATCGAGAAGCGAATAAGACTGATCCGAGTTTTCTTGATGGGGAGGTTAAAATCGCGCAGATCGAGGCCGTTGCAAAGGATCGAGGTGATGCTGCCATCAAGATTTTGGCTGATGTGTTAAAGAAAGACTCAACTCACCAGCAAGCGCTCATTTTCCACGGCTTACTTGGGGCGAAGGAAAATCCAAAGTCAAGTCTACATGATTTTGATGTATTGGTTAGACTCAACCCCGGAAACGCAATGATGCGACTCATTCGTGGGCTGCTACGAATTGAAACAGAGGATTTCGAAGGGGCATTTGCAGATATGCGTCGCGTCTTAGAAGCCACGAGCGGAAACGTGCGTTTGTATTCAGGGCAGCAATCTCAGACAGACAGAAGGCTAGACATTGAGTATGCTGGTTTTTACGTGATGTCGCACATCTACAGTCTCCCCGAAGATCAAGCGGTAAAGATTAAGAAAGCATTTTGTCTCATGCTAGTTGGGTCATACGAACCCGCGTTAAGGGCGATTCATGAGATCGTCGATTTTCCAACATCGCCGCTATGCACCTTGCTTGAAGCCATTGCCAATGAGCATGGGGGTAATCATAATAAGGCTTACCAACTATATGAACGAGCCTTGTATTTGGACAATGATATTCCAGATGCCCATAAAAAGCGAGGTATTTATAGAATGGAATTGCGAGATTATGTTGGTGCTGAGAAGGACTTTACCGAGATGCTTCGACTGAACTCTGAGGATGTAGTTGCGTATCGCTTTCGTGGCCTGACCAAGTTTCATCGGGATCGGTTTGTGGATGCCATCGCGGACTTTGATAAATACCTAGCAGCAGATAGTTTGGAAAGGGAGACCTTGATTGCGCGAGGAATGGCGTACAAGAAGTCGGGTCGTGTGCTGGAGGCAACGGCCGATTTACTAAAAGGTGACGACAGTCGCGACGCTCCACCCTTTGATCAAGTGAAGGGCGAATTGGATAAGCTACTTGCAAAAGGCGATACTTCAAAGGTCATTTCATGGTTGAATAAGTTTATCGCAGGGGATCGACGCAACCCAAAGAATTATACATACCTCGTAACGCTGAGGCTAAAATCAAAAGATTGGGATCGAGCGATCTCGGAATCAACGGCCGCAATTGAAAATGGGATGGTTCCATCTCCTTACATAGGCGAGAAACCCATTAGTTCGTATTTACCCGAGGTGAATTCCTTTTTTTATTACGCGATCGGCACTGGGCTGTCGCGACAAAATAAGCCCGATGCGGCAATGGAGGCATTGAACCGCGCAATTGACTTAGACAAAACCAATGGTAAGGCATACCTCGAACGGGGTAAGATTTTTCAGTCAAAAGGAAAAACATCGTCCGCCGAAAAGGATTTCGCCAAGGCAAAGAAATATGGCGAGGGAGACGACGCCCGCTAGCAACGCTTTAGCCGAAGTCGAAAAACGAGGTCAGTCGTGCTAAATACCCCAACCGAGACGATAGCCTGACATAGATTTTTTTCCGGCCCGACCGGATCACGAGACCCACGGCCGATCCTTTCAGTTCTTCGTGAGAAAAAGAACATGAAATTCTTCCTCTTACTGGGGCTATTGGGCGCAAGCGTCGCCTTTGGTCAGGACCTATATTCTGATTTGCCAAAAGGCAACCACGACGTAGGGTTTAAGATCGTCACGATCTACGATTCTTCGCGGGTGACTTCCGGGCCGTTGAACAGCTTTGGTATCCCTGTCGAGGGAAACCGCCTGCGCCCAATTGTGATGCACATTTGGTACCCCGCTAAGAAGGGATCGGCGAAACCTCGACTTCAGGTTCGGGATTACATCCTCCATAACGTCCAGAAGTCGACGTTTCAAAATGTTGCACCTCAGATTGCCGAGGCCGAAATCCGAAGTAGGCGTGGAAACATCGAGAATTTTTTTGGAAAAGTGACCGACGATGTCTGGCAACGTTTCCTGGGTCAAACACTACTCGCAAAACCCGAGGCTGAACCAATCGCAGAGCGTGGCGTTCTGCTGATCGGTTCGTTGCGCCCGTTTTCAACGACTGTGACGTGTGAAATGCTCGCTTCGAATGGGTATACCGTGTTGATGATTTGGAATAGCGAATTTGGTAGCTTCAGGGAGGCAGCCGTCGATCAAGTGCCGGACATGAAGGTGGCAACTTCTTGGGCAGGCCGCCATCTGAATATAGATCCGGACAACGTGGGGACGTGGGGATTTAGTGGTTCGGGCTTTATACCTATTCTTTTTGGAATGAACGACCCACGGGTAAACGCGATGGCGGATATGGAGAGCGCAATCTTCGCCATCGATGTGCGCGATTCAGATTTTTATTCCCTTCGTTTCACGATCCCCTTTTTGCATATCTACAATAAGGAATTGGCCCAACGAGATACCCATTTTTCTGAGTTCAATAAAATGAAGTTTTCCAAACGCTACCACGTGGTGTTGAATCAAACTGGCTGGCATCATTGGAACGTGGCGAGCGAAGGATATTTTTCTTGTACGATATTTAAGAACCGTGGGGTTGAACAGGATAACATCCGGGGGTCGTTTGTGATTGCAAACGAATACTTGTTGAAGTTCTTTAATACCCATCTGCGTGGCGACGCAATGTCGGCTTCATTTCTATCGGCTAAACCCACGTCAACAAAGGTTCCGCAGAAACTGTGGGACGTCGAGACGCTGATGCCGATTGGGCGTGCCGCGAGCGTCGCTGAATTCGAGTGGCTCACGCGCAAACTTGGCGGATCGACCGCAGTGGCCAAGGTTCAACCAAATTTGCGCAACGACTCGACCTCTAGCATTTGGAACGGATTCGGATTAAATCGCTTCGGATATGCCTTGATGGCCGAGAAGAAATACGACGATGCAATCGCTGTATTTGGTATGAACGTATATATGCATCCGACTGACGTGAATTGGATCGATAGCCTTACTGAGGTGTATGAAGCGAAGGGTGATGTCGAGAAGATGCGTTACTACGCGAAGCTCACAGTTGACTTGCTGGCAACAAAGAACAATTTGAATGACTTCGAGAAGTCGCTTAAGGCGAATGCGGAAAAAAGGTTAGCCGGGCGTTAAAGCCTTCGTTTTACTTGACGGTCGTTGATGTCTCAAAATATTGACCTCCTGCCACACCTTGAACTCTAATGACGAATGGAGGTAAATCATCGGACGGAGCAAATGTAATAGTCGCGTTTCCGGATGCGTCTGCTTTTACTGCTCCGTTCCAGAAAATGGTGGAGCGAAAGTCAGGCTTTCGGCGGAAGGTACTTGGTGTTGTCCTCGTTTCCTTGAACGGAATTTCTTTCGAGAATCCGTTGAGTTCAACCGTAGACTGGCTCGCCAAGGCGTCTCCACCATTTCCCTTTTTAGTTTTCACGATCACGATGCCATTCTTTCCTAACTCGTTGAGTCTCGACAATTCTTTTGGGTCGAAAATAACCTTCACCGAAATTAGGTCAGCAGGTGAAAGAGCTAAGAAGTAATCGGTCCGTTTGGTCATCACACCATCGATTACGTAAAGTGGTGACGAGGTTGGCTGGAGGTAGCCATCATTAAAAGCGACTCGAACAATCTCGCGGTTTCCGTAACGACGATGGTAAAGCCGTGGAATAATTTCACGCAATAGCTCTACCATGTCTGGGAATACCCGGTATTCTTGGATCAACACGGTCGTACCTGTGTTTCGAAGATCGGCTTCTAACACACCATCAAACTGTTTTCGTTCCACGGAATTGGATTGTTCGGTTTTCGAGGTGAAGAAATTGTAAGAACGGTCGATCGTTCTTTTCTTCGTCATGAAGTCCACGAATGGATCTGGTTGATTAGTCGTTTTCCATTCAGGTGCGCGCGTCGGAATGGAATCAAATTGCCATTCGATGCGCACTGCATCCATTGGCTCTCCGTTTCGTTCTGCATAAAAGAACAATTCGTCGTGTTCTTCAAGTGCGATGAATGCGATGTCGAACATTCCATCTTTCCCAGTTTTGCAACCGAAGGCGTACCGGTTGTTCTTGACATAACCAACTACGTCGGTCGAGTCGGGTACAGGTTTGTTGTTGGATACAAATGTCATCCGTCCCTTTGCTGCGATAAACTTGGGAGGTGGCGATACCTGTGGTAGTTTTTCCGCCATGATCCAGTTCCATTTAAGGCGACTTTCCTGTGCCATCAGGAGGTGATCGATGCTCGTCGTCCAGGTTGGATCGCCAGAATTTTGGCTGTTCAAGTGGTCAATTTGCGTTACTAGGTTAAGACCCGCCGGTATTGTCGGCGATGCACTTTCGATGTGTTCCGACTGAATGGCGGCGACCGTGAATTGACCCTGAACCGGGTTTCCGTCTTGGTCCTTGAGTTGAACAGCCGTTTGGATCCGGCCATCTTCTCCTCGAGAAGTTTCCACATGGCAAACAATTCGTTGTTTCGGAGGTGTGTAGAAGCTCCTATGTGCCAGTTCGATACCAGTGCTCGTCACAATGGAAATTTGCGACAGCCCGCCCGAGAGATTGGCCGTGGGCAATTGAATGAGGGTGGGGCCGCGCTTTTTACTTTTGAATGCTGCGCTAAACGCAAGTTCACCATTCGTGGTGACCGCTGCGACTAAGTCTACGTCGCGCCAAGAAGAAGACTCTGGGAAGTCCACAGAAAACCGTGGTGGAGCGCCGTTAAGCGATGGAATCATCCGTAGCGCGCAACCGTCCTTTTCAACATCGGGCAATGAAACACTTACTCCGTCAATTGCGACAACATAATGTTCGCCGAGAGACGGTGTGATCAAGAATTTGCCCGTGCCATGCTGGTTGGTTTGGAAAGATGTCACGTTAAGCCCTGTTGCAGTTTTGACAGCAACTGATTTACCCGCGGCCGTGATGACAGCAACCTGATTGGGCATTCCTTCGACCAAGTGGCCACCTTCGACTGCTATTATCGGAGGTGTCCTGTTTGAATCCTGTTCGATTGAGCCATGCGTGACAACCTTGATGTCCTTCATAGCGAAGTAGCTCATGCTGAAAGGCTTCATGTAGTCGTTGTACGCCACGATTCGATAAATTCCTTGTGTCAAGTTGGACGGAAGAACAAATTGATTTGTAGTCACACCATCTTGTAACGACGCGGTTTCCCGAATCACCGTCTTTCCATTCGAATCAATGACGTGCACGTGAAGGATTTGAAATCCAGATATGTGTTTTCCTCCCTCTGTGAGGAAATACCCTGTAAAGTAGACGGTATCGCCAGGTGCATACTTTTCTTTCGGGAGGATCAAGAAGGTTTTTGCCGATGATATCTTTTGCTGGTAGGATGCGAACTTCTTGACTAGGTTGTTTCCAACGTCCTGACCCAATGACGCGTGGCCGAGGAAAATAATGATGATAAAGGCGAAGATGGGGCGCATTACCAGAAGCTGGGTTTGGTGGTGGATGCTCCTTTCGTGTACGTACATGGAACCCTCAGAGGCGATGTTCTCTCGGCGATGACATACGGTACATCGGAACGGCCGATCACGATCGTGTGGGTCTGGATAGCACTAGCTGAAAAATAGCCCATCGCTCGATCGTCGGAGCCGACCGCCACGATATTGCCCGTAATTTCGCCGATAGAAGGTTGAAACAAGCTCTTGACACCTTCCACCTGCGCGGCGAGCAGTCGGTAGAATTCATACGCTTTCGGCGACAAACTCAATTGCTCGACTTTTACATGGTATTTTTCATAAAATGTTTCTGAATTAATCGCCACTTGACCTACAAATACACTTTTATAACCCGAATCTGTGACGTCGCGCGGATTGCTCACCACCCAGGATTTGTCTGGTTCGGTCACCCAGCAGTCGCAGCACTCGCAAGGGCGATCGTAAATTAGATTTGTTCCATCTGAAATAAACCCCGAACATTCAAAGGGGGTTGGAATGAAACGTCCCTCAGGTCCAATTTGAAAAGCCAGTTCCGGGTTGGTGTGGAGATGATACGTTCCCGTGAAGCGCCACCGTGAGTACGATTCGGGGTCGCTTGTCTTCGCGCCGTCCGCATAAATGTTGAAATGATCGGCATTCACAGCTCCGTTCGCAGTCTGACTGATTTGTGATTCAAATTTGAATCGGATGTCGGTGACAGCACCCACGGGCCGCAGTGTCTCAGGCTCGGAGATGAAGTGTTTCCCGTCCTCAGTATCGATCGTGATGAAATAGCTTTTTCCGATGATGCCGCGCGTCCCGGGTGATGTCTGAAACACACCACTCTCGGTCTCCCTCAGCTCCTCCAAGAATACGTCGTCAGCAAATAGTAGTACCTTCGATTTTCCTGCGACGCCGTTGTTGAACGCTGGTTCACGCGTGCTAAACGTTCTTGAAACTTTAACAGTGTAGGGGCCTGGTTGGTCGGTGATCATTCCTTCCACGACCAACTGAGGATCGGTGCGCGGGATGTCGAAACTGATCCTGTCAACACATGCAGTCAATAGAATGAAGACGACCGCCCATCGAAGCATGCGTTTGAATTGAAATTCCGTGCTCGTGTTCCTAACCATGGCTAGAAAGTAAAATTGTAGGACAGTGAGGGTAGAATCGTTCCAATAATGGATAGCTGATAGGGGCGAAGCGTTCCCGTCGCAGATGGCTTATAGTAAACTGAATACGGATTCCTTCGCGCGTACACATTGTAGAACGCGAGCACCCAAGTTCCATCGCCGAGTTTTTTCCGTTTATGGTTCCCTTCCATCACAAATCCGATGTCAAGTCGGTGGTAGTCCTTCACCCGGAACTGATTTCGCTCCGAGAAATTTGAAACGGCAGTTCCTTCGAAATAGTATCCGGATAGGGGGATGGAGATCGGTCGGCCGGTGTGGTACGTGAAGTTCCCTGTAAAGTAATATCGTCGCGAAATTGCGTAGCGCCACGTCAAGTTGACGATGTTGGGTTGGTCGAAGTTTGCGGGATATATTTTCCCATGGTTAATTGATTCTTGATCCGTAGGCCCAGCAACTTGTCGAAGCGCGCGAGCGTACGTATAATTCACGGTTCCCGTCAGGCGCCCACTGACGATTCCTGCAGAGGTCTCGACACCATAAGCGGTCGAATTTCCGCGCAACAGGTCTCGTTGTAGGTTGTCGTTGAGGATCAACTTGGCTCCATTTCGGAAGTCTAGAATGTTTGACGTGTATTTATAGAACCCCTCGATCGAGGTTTCTATTTTCCCCTCCTTGAAGTTCTTGAAGATTCCTAGCGATACCTGGTCCGCGCGTTGTGGCTTAAAGTATTGGTTGCTCGGCTGCCAAATATCGACTGGCGTGATGGCAGCCGTGTTGCTAATCAGATGCAAGTATTGGTACATCCGCGTGAAGCCAGCTTTGATGGATGAGCTTCGATTTAACATGAAGCGCACCGACCCACGAGGTTCTATCCCCGTGTAATTTGCGGCTACGCTTCCATCGAGGCCTAGAGATGTGAATACAGGGACCCTGACGCCGGCTTCGATGCTCAGTTGTTCATTTACGGTGAAAATGTCGTTCACATACCAAGCGTTCTCAAAAGACTTTTGTTTATCCATGTGCTTCTCCACGTAGGTCGAATTTCCGGAGGGCTTGAGCCAACCTGGATCAAAGTTGTAATATTGGAGTTGTAACCCTGTGAGGGTGCGGTGCCTCCCGCGTTGCCAATGAAGATTTCCCTTTACAATTGGGGTGTTGATGCGATAGGATAAATCAAACGCCGAATTCGGGTCCTCATTCGTCACGCTATAGGAATAATGACTGATCCCGGCCGTGACGTCCAAACTCATAGTCTCTGAGATGCGATGGTCGAGGCGCGCCGTTGCCAATCGATTGAACCAATGATAGGACGAGTCGCCTTGAAGGCGAAACGCGTCGCTACTCGCGTATGCCGTAACAGCAAGCTTTGTTTTTTGGGAAAAGCTTTCCGTATACTTAATAGTTCCGTCGAAGAATCGAACGGTGGTTTTGCTCAGATCGGCAAAAGTCGATTTAACCGAGTGAACCAACCAATCCGAGTACGTGGATCTGATAGACGCGCTGATTGAGCTTCGATCTCGGCGAATCGGGCCGCTCAACATCGCATGGCTCGCGATGATTCCGATACCCACGTTACCTCCCCAAGTTTCATAGTTGCCCTCTTTCGATCGGATGTCGAGGACGGAAGATGCTCGACCCCCGTATTCTGCCGGAATACCGCCCCGATAGAACGACACATCCTGAATGGAGTATGAGTTGAAAGCGGAGAGAAACCCAAAGGCGTGAGAGGAATTGAAGACTGGCATTCCGTCATACAAGATTAGGTTCTGATCGACGCTTCCACCTCGGACGTTGAATCCCGCCGCCGCCTCGCCTACGGTGGTCACACCGGGTAAAGTCTGAACTTGCTTCACGACATCGGCTTCGCCCAGCATCATCGGCCCGCGCTTCATGTCTACAAGGTTGATTTGTACCTGGCCCAACCGGCTTTGAGTAATCTCGCGAGTTGCCCGGTCTTGAACGATGATTTCATCTAACACGGTAGGCACTTCCTCGAGTTTCGCGTTGACCACGCCATCGGCATAGGCGCTGATGTCGATGACCATATCATCGTAGTTGACGTACCGTATCGTCATGATGTATTCGCCCGGCATAATCTTGACTTGAAAGCGCCCGTCTCCGTTTGTGGTCGTAGATGTTGAATCACTCAATTGAATAGACGCTCCAGCTAGGGCATCGCCGGTCTTTGTCTCGGTTACTCGTCCGGTAAGGGCTACGCTCTTTTTCCTCGGCCCTTCGCGTGATCCAAATTCGAGGCGCGCAATCTTTTTCTTCTCCCGACGCGCGTAGTCCATGGCGTTTTGCCGTTGCAATTCACGTGTTGGATCCTTCAGGATCACCACGCGACCGGGGTACATCTCCACCCAACTCATCTCGTGCGATTCTAAAAGGTCTTGCAAGGAGCGGCCGAAGGATTGATCCGGGACGTCAACCGCGAAACGGATTCCGTTAAGCCATTCTGGTAGAAAGAAAAACTTGATGGGGGTAGCTTGCTCAAGTGAATCGATCACCGCCACCACCTCTCGACCTCTTTCGCGGCCTCTCAGTTCTAACGATAAAATAGATTGCCCCGAAACGGCAACAGTGGTGAATAAGAAGGCAAGGGGTAGAAGTCTCTTCAAATCGCTTAGGCTAACTGGCGATAAATATAAAGGCATTCATAGGTGTCTTTCATCATGTAAGACGGGGTATTTGTGAATCAATGTCGCCTGAATTAAAAGGTAACACAATTATCCTGGGTTAACAGTAAGATTTCTGGTTGGCCGCGTTGTTTGTGGCAGGTTCCCGCCCGTTTTGCATTATGAAATTGATAATTGGTTCCTTTGTATTCTGTTCTAGGCCCGAAAATACCCAATACCCAATCCATGTCGTTGAATTAAGGGGGTAGTGTTCCGGGCTAAAGTAAGATTTCAGGTTAGTCGTGGTGTTGTCGCTGGTTCCCACCAGTTGAACATTCTGACATTGAAAGTTGGTTCTTTTGTATTCCGTCTGAGGCTCGAAAACATCCAAGAACCAATATCTAAAAATCCAATCTAGGTTCTTGGGTAGCATGTCATTGACCTCCGTAGCCTTGGCGAAGGAGGTAGCCTTGACGCATTAGGTCATTGACGTCCGTAGCCTTGGCGAAAGAGGTAGTCCTTGGCGCGGTGATAGCGATAATGGTCGCACCGCTCTTAATTCAACGACATTGAATATCCAAATCCATGTCATAAAATTAAGATCACTGCCGTTACAAGAGCCCCTGACCACCTTCGCCAAAAAGCTACGGTGGTCACGCAAAGGGGCGCAATACCATAGCAAACGAATCGCACCACGCTGTTAAGCCCCTGACCACCTCCGCCTAAGGGCTACGGCGAACAACGAAAGGGGCGAGATATCCTCCTTTTCTCTTAACTCAACGACATGAGATACCCAATATCAAAATATCCAATGAACATGCTTTCACTCAACGACATAGATTTGTGAATCCCCACCGTTTGGTTAAATATTAAGCCTTCGCTTCTTTTTGAAGAACCACCGTCAGAAGAGGGTAACGTCCATTGCGTGAAAAAGTCAAGATCGGCGCATAGCCATTGGCGAGCACCTACGACTTGGCCGGCAGCTTGCTCGTCGCGACGAGGCTGAGAATGGTAAATGACGTAAAGAGGAAGAAGCCGATCTGTAGGCTCGATTGATTCGTTGTCAGGATGTCGATATTGGCTCCAATGCTACTCAATTGACGCAGTTGTTCGCTGATGATCCCGCCAAACCCAATGTAGGCCATGAAGATCGCGACCACCATTACGTCAGCCATCGACCACTTACCGGTTTTGAAAACGATAAAGTTCAACCACTTGGTCGATTGTAAAGTTGGCGCATATTGGTAGATCACCGAGCACACGAGTTTCGAAACGGGAAACAACACACTGAAAATGAGCACCAAGATGCCAACTAGGAATACATCTGTTCTTCCTTGTGTGAGCATGAGCCGTACGACTTCTAAAATGCTTTTGCTTTTATAATAAAGGACTTGATCCGTGAACGAGATACGCTCACCGAGTAGTTGAAAGGAAATAGACGAAATACGGGCATCGATTTCGATCATGGGTAGAAGGACACCAAAGAGCAGCAGCGCAAAGCAAACGGTGATGAGGACCACGAATTCGACCTTGCTTGGGGTTGAAGAGAATAACGTCCAAAGCAAGTATGCGATGATGATTCCCAGCAGCAAATATTTAAGCGTTCCTGCATTGATATCATCGATTTGCTTTTGGAGCGCAGGTATTGCTACGTCGCGCGTGGTAAACCCGTGTTTGGCCAAAATTTGATTATGAACTGTATAGTCGGTTTCAGCGAATGTCTTTGCTGTGTACTCGTCCAATTTTTCGAGGATAAAGGTCTTCACCTTATCTCGATTGGAGGGGTCGTTGAGAAAATCCAGCACCTGTTCGGTCAACGTCGGAATATAGTTTCGCACTTGCGAAAACACATCGAGTTGTTTGGCCAACATGCTTTGGATAGATCCCTGCAGCGTTTGAGATTTTTCTCGGTGAAAGGCTGCCTCGAAGTCGTTCACGGCACGGTTCAGAAAGCGACTCACATCTTGACGCATTTCCTCTCGATTCACGCCCGTCACCTCCAACTCATCGACTTTTTTCCGAATGAGGTCGGTAAGTATACGTTTCCAACCATCCACGTTGAAGAGGCCGTATTTGACCTTCAAGAGCTCAACCAAATCCTCCTTCATCTCCCGCTTTGCAGTTTCCGATCGATAAACGATTGAACCCAATACCACGCAAGAGATTAGAACAATACTAGCAATCAGGATTCGCATGTGGAATTGGTGTTCTATATAATACCCTCGTTCGAAACTTGGCTGCAAGAAGACGTTTAGCAGAGGTTTAAGTTACGACTCAGGTCGACAATATTATCAGTCAAACCTATTGAGCCAGTTCCTGGATCATTTTCAAGTTCTCCGGCAGATCCCACTCGCGGAACCCGATTTCGATATGAGCGACATCGCCCGCCTTGTTGATCATGTACGTGGTTGGCAGTGCGTCCAGTGCTAACTGATCTAGGTTTTCGGCGTGGACAAATCTCAGGTCGAGGTGCTGCTTGTCGGCGAACTGTTGAATGCGCTCTGCCGGCTCGTCGGTTACGAACAGAAACTCCACTTGGTCGTTGAGTTGCTCTTTCGCACGTGCAATGGAAGGCATTTCGCGCACACATGGTCCGCACCAGGTTGCCCAAAAGTTCACGAATAGAGCTTTCTTGCCACGGAAGTCGTCGAGGTGAACAGATTTTCCCTGCAAGTCGACCAAGGTGAGATTTCCAAGCGAAGGAGCTTGACTTATCCGTGACTGACAACTTACAAGTAGGACAGCGCACAATAGGGTAAGCGTGCTCTTCATTTTTTGGGACTTAAGAGAAATTAGGTTCCGCCCCGGCGTACCGGAGCGGAATTAGATTATTTGGCTTTCGTAATGGTGATGTTCCGGAATTCGATGGGACCATGGTCACCTTGAAACATGATGGGGCCCGGTTCACCTTCGTTGCTATCGAGGGCACCGCCAGTAATCCCAGGAATCAACTGGGTCGTGATGACGGACACGCCGTTTGCCAAGACAGTTACTGTGCGGCCCACGAGCGTGATGTCAAATGTTTGCCATTCACCCGGATCTTTTGCAGCCATTTCGTTGGGAGTGATGAATCCATAAATTCCCGCAAAGAGGCCGTCTTCAGGTTCTTGCCCTTTACTATCTACAATTTGCACTTCATATCGTCCACGGAGGTAAACGCCGCTGTTGCTTCCTTTCGGGCAGCGCAATTCAAGGTGCAATTTGAAGTCGCCAAACTTTTCGTCTGAAACTAAATTGGATCCACTCTTCGGGCTCTTTAAGGCACCATTTTCAACGACCCATTGATTCGCTCCGTCGGTGTGCCATCCAGAAAGGTCTTTGCCGTTAAATAGGGCGACCGTTTTGTCCCACGTGGGGGCAGTGGTGCGCTTCAACGAAGGTGCACGTGTGCCCGTGAACGAGTAGCTCTTGCCATCTGTGTATACCATTGTGCCGGAAAGCCCGGTCGCACTCACGGTACCTTCGAATTGCATGTATTGATCTCCGGGTTCCCATTGTGGAGGAATCGCAAACGAGAATTTGCCGTCCTTAAATTTTACTTCAGATATCGGGCGAGCACTGCCAAACGCGTACACAAATCGTCCCACCAAGGTGTGATTTCCCGAGTGCCTGACTTCGAGCCACGACGGCAAGTTCTTACCATCTTTTGAGACTACTAAGTCCCAATGACCTTCCAATACTTTTGTGTCTTGCCCGTACGATGCTATGGTGATGCCAAAGATCACGAGCAACATCCATGTGAGTCTCATTTTCATACTTGTTGGTTCTAGGAATTTAGAGGTTGGAAAGATGGTGATTTTGTGTGAATGATGGCAGTAATTTTATGGTGTCGGTACGGGCGGAATTCCTTCTACCCGGGTTTTCGGGAGGCTTTGTGGGAATTTCTCGCGGACAAACTCAATCAGTTTTTCCCGGACGAGGCATCGAAGGTCGAACGCGTCGCTCGAATTTCGTGCGCTCATCAGTGCACGGACTTCGATCGTCCGCTCCTTGCAATCTGTCACTTGAATGACGGATACCTTCCCATCCCATAGGTTGTTCTCTTGTAAGAGTTGGGTGAAGCGGGTCCGAAGCTGATCGAGTGGCACGGTGTAATCGAAATACAAGAAGACCGTACCGAGCAGTTCGGAGTTAGCCCGGGTCCAATTCTGGAATGGTTTCTGGATGAAGTAATTGATTGGGAGAACCAGCCGTCGTTGGTCCCAAATTCGAACCACGACGTAGGTGAGGGTAATGTCCTCGATGCGTCCCCATTCGTTTTCCACGATCACGACATCATCGATCCGGATCGGTTGTGTGAAGGCAATCTGAAATCCTGCCAGTAAGTTGCTAAGGGTTGATTGCGCAGCAAATCCGATGATCACGGAACCCACACCAACCCCCGCCAAAAGGCCAGTCCCAACCTTCCGCAAGTTGTCGAAACTGAGGAGGATGGCTGCCACCGCCAACACAACAATCAACACGATCCCCATACGCGAGATAAAACGAATCTGAGTCCGAATTTTCCGGGCTTTTAGGTTGTCGGATACGGTAATGTCGTACCGGTGGTTGATCAAGTCCTCGGCAAGAACCACCAAGCGGATCAGCAGGAAGGCAAATGAAGCAATGAGACCCAGTTCCAATCCTTTAGCAATCGAACTTGTGTTGATTTGTTCCAACAAATGTAAGGATGCATTGAGCGTGAGTAGTGGAATGAGGATGTTGGCAGGTGCTTGCAGATGCCTAGTGACGGCTTTGGCAAGGTAGTGATCGTGTCTTTTTTGATAGAAGTTGAAAACTGAGTGAAGAATCCATTTGATCAAGAGTCCAATTCCAATGGATGTTGTAACTACGACTAGGTTCCAGATAGTAGGGGAGATACTTCCCCAGGTGTCCATGATAATTTCTTTCATGTGCGGCTTGGAGCAAATATCTCACCACCGATGGGTTTGATGAGCGGGTCAATCGCGTGACTCACGGTTGTTGAAAAGTTCAGCAGGATCATGCTTTGTTTAACTGAGTAAAGCATTTGTCTCTATTTCAAGCGAATTTAATTGGCACACATTAAACATAATTATTAAATTTCTATTGAGCCCAAATCGTCGCCTGGCCGGGTGACGCTTTAGTTTTTTTGTCCTATTGCTGCACCTCCCCGCACCGCTTCTGAAAAGATTTGATGACGGTCAGTACATAGTCACGAATGGAACCATTTCTTGCTCGAAACAGGCTCGGCATTTTATTAACAAGTGCTGTAGTCATCTTATTTGCTGTCTCAGTATTCGTCTACCAAGCGAGTCGAAGTTTGATGGATGCTGGGACGAGTGTATCCTTTGGTCAACGCGCACTCCTGTCAGGTGCGGAGTTTGGGATCGGGTTAAGGCAGCACGAATCGGCTTTTCATTTCCCTCATCAGTTTAAACCTTCATTGAACGATCGGATCGGCTTGGATCATGGATGGAATCAATTGAAAGACGATTTCTCGGCCATCGGCCTTGACACTACGCATTTGGATAGTCTTTGGAATGATTACCGGATGCATGAGCGCGGTCATGTACCGAATGCAAGTTCCCGCGGCGACACCATCACCGTATCGAAGCTGTTGGGTCGATACGACAACTCCCTGCAAGTACTGAGAGATCACATTGCCAGGCAGGCATTTCAGTATGAAAGGAGTGCAAGTCGTTTTAAGAAATCGATGGTGTCCATGATGGTGTTGGTGGGTGTGTTGTTGTTGCTTTTGGTGGCCGGAGTCCGCAACTCCGATGTTCTTCGGCGGAAGCTTAAGGATGATCATGTAAACCTGAATCGAAGCATACGGCAAGTGAGCGACTATCAGTACGCGTTGGATCAAGCTGCCATTGTTGCAATCACAGATCGTACCGGGAAGATTCAATACGTCAATGATTATTTCGTATCCATTTCTAAATACAGCCGCGAGGAACTCATTGGTAACGACCACAGGATTGTGAATTCGGGCTATCATCCGAAGGAATACTTTCAAGATTTGTGGCGAACAATCGCCCAAGGCAAAACTTGGAAGGGTGAGTTGCGCAACCGCGCAAAAGACGGGACCATTTACTGGCTGTATACCTGCATCGTTCCATTTCTTGATGAAATGGGTAAGCCGTGCCAGTACCTCGCGATCCGATTTGATATCACCGAGAAGAAAAAGGCAGAGGAAGTTCGAACTGCGAACGTCGCCCTTCAGGAGGAAGTACAAGCGAAGAAGCTTGAGTTGGCGGATGTTCTGGAGCGGATCACTGAAGGGTTTATCGTACTCGATCGAGACTTTCATTACCTGTATGCCAATAGCAAGGTTGGTGAAATGGTGAGGATGGATCCAAAAGAAATGATTGGCAAAAGCGTGTGGGGCCTCTTCCCCGAAGCAGTGGGGTCTGCTACTTATCATGCGATGCATAAAGCGTTGCGCACGCAACAGTACATCGAACACCTTGATTATTTTGAGCCACTAGATCTCTGGCAAGAGAATCGAATCCATCCCTCGGAAAAAGGATTATCTGTTTTTATTCGCGATGTGACCTTGGAGAAGCGTACTGAGCGGCGATTGAATGAGAGCGAGAAACTTTATCGCACGATCGCATCAAATATTCCGGACTCGGTGATCTGCCTCCTTGATACCGACTTCCGTTATTTCCTAATCGAAGGAGACCTGATTAAAAGGCTTGGGTACAACCGAGAAGCAATTTTGGGTAAGCGCGCGATCGATGTTTTGTTGCCAGAATGGTACGCGGAGTTGGTAGGATACTTCGAACGTGCGATGGCTGGGGAAACAATTACCTCTGAGCTGAGCCGTGGGAACATTGACCTGCTGAACCGATTTGTTCCTCTACGCAACCAGCAAAATCAAATATATGCGATCATGACGGTGTCTATAGATATTACTCATTTGAAGGAGACGGAGCGCAAGGTGATTGAGGTCAATGCCAGTCTTGAAACGAGAATAGCAGAACGAACAAAATTATTGGAGTTGACCAATAAGGAGCTTGAGTCATTTTCTTATTCGGTTGCGCACGATTTGCGAGCGCCGGTGCGCGCCATGTCGGGATACGCGGGAATGTTGTTGGAGGACTACCACGAAAAATTGGATGCGGAAGGGCAACGCTACCTCGCCGAGATCCAGAACAACGCAACAAAAATGGACAACTTGATTGAAGATTTGTTGGCGTTTTCGAGGCTTGGAAGAAAGGGGATGCGTGTTCAAAGTTGTCCGTTGAATGAAATAGTGGGCGATGTGTTGAAGGACTTGTTTAAAGGCCATGTGACCATAAAAGTAGGGCCGTTACCCACTGTGGTTGCGGATACATCTTTGGTTAAAGTCGCGTTGACAAACCTGCTCAGCAACGCGGTGAAGTACTCGGCCAAGCGGAAGAACCCTGAAATTTCAGTAACAGGTTCAAGTACCGGTGGTTGGTCGACAATCGTCATCAAAGACAATGGCGCAGGTTTCAATATGAAATACGCCGATAAACTCTTTGGCGTGTTTCAAAGAATGCATGCCGCCAATGAATTTGATGGCAATGGAGTGGGGTTGGCTATTGTGCAACGGATTGTGTTTCGCCACGGTGGACGCATTTGGGCGGAAGCGGAAGAAGATAAGGGCGCGACGTTTTACTTCACCCTCCCAACCGAGACACTAGATTCAAGTATCATCTAGTTTTTATGGCATTGAATCAACCCATTCGAATCCTACATGTCGAAGACTTGCAAGCGGATGCCGATATCGTGCGTCGAGTATTGACAAAGGGTGGACTTAGCTTCGACCTTCATTGGGTTAAGACCAAGCAAGAGTATCAAAACTCGTTGCGTGAAATAACTTTGGATATCGTGATTTCCGACCACTCAATTCCTGGGTTCGGTTCGGAGGAGGCATTTCAAATGCTGCAGGCAACAAATCATAGCATTCCGTTTATTCTTGTCACGTCAACTGTTTCTGAAGAATTTGCCGTGAAGATGATGCACGAAGGGATCGCCGACTACCTGTTGAAAGACCGCCTGCAACGGTTGCCTGCGGCCGTCATGAACGCGATTGAGCGTGCCCAAGCGGAGAAGGAACGTCACAGGTCGCTGCAATTGTTGATTAAAAACGAAAAAAGGTTTCGAGGCTTGATTGAGAATAGCCACGACATGATCATCGTAACCGATGAACATTTTCAACCCGTTTTTGCTAGTTCGAGTTACAGCCGCATCACTGGCAGGACGCTGCAGTCGCGTCAAACTCAAAGCAGCGACATTGTTCATCCGGAAGACCGAAAAGATTACTACTACCTTACCCTCGATCGGGTTGTGCGTGAACCCGGCGTTTATTTTCCGATCTCATTTCGGCTGAAGCATAGCGATGGACACTACATCTGGGTGGAAGGCACCGTTGTAAATATGCTTCGTGAGGAATCGATCGCTGGAATTATTTTCAACCTGCGAGATGTGACCGCTCGACGTACGGCCGAGGAATCACTGCGCAAGTCGCAGGCCCATATCCGGTCCCTGATCGAGAACTCGAACGTGGTGATCTATTCAATCGACCGCGATTTTCGATATCTGTCGTTCAATACCCATCTCAAAAATCAGGTGAAGCAGGTGTACGGGATTGATGTCCGAGTGGGTGATCAAGTTTTTCATTTTTTGGAAAAGCTGGCCCCGCAGGAGGTCGTCGACTGGCGTAAGATATATTCCGACGCCTTCAAGGGTCAGTCTCTTGAGTTTGAGAGAGAGACGCGTTTTGGAAAGATTCACGCTTTCACTGCGTTTTCGATTAACCCAATTGTTGAAGGGCACCAGGTCACTGGACTCTCCTGTTTTGCGTGGGATATCACCCTGCAGAAGGAGGCGACACTTAAGGTGAGTAGGAGCGAGGCGCGCTTCCGTGCATTGATTGAAAATAACTTCGATGCCATCATCGTCCGAGATGAGAACCTTAAGATCACCTACGCGAGCCCCTCTGCTTGCCGGATGCTTGGATACAGCCCTACTGAATGGAGTACCCTTCCAACAGTGGTGGAAGTGCATCCGGACGACGAAGACTATCAACAACGAATGCATCTTCATGTGCTTCAAAACCCTGGGATGGCATCACCAATTCAAATGCGTGTCAAAAGACGGATTGGCGACTTTATTTGGATTGAGGGCTTGATTACGAATATGCTTAATAATGAAAGTGTACAAGGGCTCGTGTCAAATTTTCATGATGTCACCGAGCGGAAGGAGGCAGAAATCCAGCGCGAACAAATGACTCAAGACCTAATAGAACGCAATCAAAACTTGGAGCAGTATGCGTACATCGTTTCCCATAATCTAAGGGCGCCGGTTGCAAATATTCTTGGGATCTCCAATTTGCTTGAGCTCGGAGGTGTGACGCAGAGAGATATGCAGTCCTCTCTCACACACCTTTTCAATTCTGCCCGTAGGTTGGACGAAGTGATCCGAGATTTGAACCTGATCTTGCAAATGCAACAAGGTATTCACGAGAAGAACGAGGTGGTTAATTTCGAGGAGTTGGTTCGCGATGTAAGTGCAACCGCTTTGGCCATGCTGCCAGAGGGAGCGTGCGAGATCCAAACCGATTTTTCCGGCTACCCCACGATCACCACCGTGAAGTCTTACTTGTATAGTATTTTTTACAATCTCATTAGCAATAGTATTAAGTACAAAAAGCCAGATGTGCCATGCTTGGTCAAAATTCAGAGCAGAAAGTTCGGTGACCGTTGCATCGTCACCGTGTCGGATAATGGAATGGGTATCGACTTGGAGAGTCAAGGGTCAAAGGTCTTTGGTTTGTACAAGCGATTTCACCCAGACCATGCCGAAGGGAAGGGCATGGGTTTATTCATGACGAAGACGCAAGTGGAGGCACTCGGCGGTCGAATCTCAATCAAAAGTGAGGTGGGCGAAGGCACGGAGTTTACCATTTTGCTGTAGGTGTTATCATTTCTTTAAGTGAAGGAACAAACTGTGGTGCCAGTTCAGAATTGTTATATTTTTACTCCTACCGAAAACACTTACCCAATTCGTCATGGAGTCTCGAAGAGAGTTTATCAAGAAGGCAGCACTTTTGTCGGGTGCTGGAGCGGCCGCCAGTGTCTTCCCCTCTTCAATTGCCAGGGCGTTTGCAATCGACCCTGCCGTCGGAACTTCTTTTCGTGATGCCGAGCATGTGGTGATCCTCATGCAGGAGAACCGCTCATTCGATCATTGTTATGGGACCTTGAATGGTGTGCGGGGTTTTAATGACCCACGCGCCGTAACCCTGCCCAATGGAAAACCTGTTTGGTTACAAACCAACAGCAAAGGCGAGTCGTATCCTCCTTTTCGGTTGAACATCAAAGACACTAACGCCACTTGGATGGGATCCCTTCCTCATGGATGGACCGATCAAGTAGACGCACGCAATGGAGGCCGTCACGACCAATGGCTTGAAGCAAAGAGATCCGGCCATCCGAAATACAAAGAGATGCCGTTGACGTTGGGCTACTACAATCGCGAAGATCTCCCGTTCTACTATTCCCTCGCCGATGCGTTTACGATTTGCGACCAGAACTTTTGCTCTTCGCTCACAGGCACTACTCCGAATCGACTCCATTTGTGGACTGGTACCGTACGTGAAAACGCACAAGCACCTGCCCGCATTCGGAATGAAGAGACCGACTATGGCGTTGAAGCGCAATGGAAAACCTTCCCAGAGCGACTGGAGGAAAACGGAATCTCATGGAAGATTTATCAAAACGAGATCAGCGTGGGAGTGGGGTTCGATGGTGAACACGATGCGTGGCTGTCGAACTTTACTGACAACCCGATCGAGTGGTTCAGTCAATATCGGGTTCGGTTCCATCCGGCATTCATTCGGAACTTGCCGAAGCGATTGGACGAAATCACCCGCGAGGTAACTGATCTTGAAAGTAAACTGAAGACAACCAACTCCCTGGAGGAGGTTCAAAAGCTGACGCGCCGTCGAGATACGCTGACGCAAGAGCAGCAACGAGTGAAAAACTATATCGCGACGTACAACGACGAAAGTTGGAAGCAATTGAGCCCGACACAACGGGCTTTGCACGAAAAGGCGTTCACGACGAACAGGAACGACCCCGATTACCATGAACTCGCTTCAATCGAGTATGATGATGATGGCACTCGCCGGAGCATGCGTGTTCCAAAAGGGGATGTCCTTTTTCAGTTTCGAAAGGATGTTGACGAGGGTAAACTCCCGACAGTGTCTTGGCTGGTAGCTCCGGAAAATTTCTCTGACCATCCCGGAGCGCCGTGGTACGGGGCGTGGTACTTGTCTGAAGCCTTCGACATCCTGACAAAAAATCCGGAAGTGTGGAAGAAGACCATTTTCATCTTGTGTTACGACGAGAACGATGGTTATTTCGACCACGTGCCTCCCTTCGTGCCCCCAACTCCCGGCAACGAAAAGTCGGGGCGTGTGTCGAAATCTATCGACGTAAGCCAAGAATATGTTCCGTTGGAGATGGATTTAAAAAGGAAGCCCGCCAGCAGTGCACGGGAAAGCGCGATTGGTCTAGGGTACCGCGTGCCGCTTGTGATCGCTTCACCCTGGACGCGTGGTGGTGTCGTCAATTCGCAAGTGTTCGATCACACTTCAATCTTGATGTTTCTCGAGAACTTCCTTTCCGTGAAGACCGGTAAGAAGATTGTGGAGTCGAATATTAGCAGTTGGCGACGGGCAGTGTGTGGTGACCTGACGTCGGTGTTTCAAGAGTATCAGGGTGAGAAAATTGAGTTGCCGAAACCGGTGGATAGGGTACCATTCTACGAAGGGATTCACCGTGCGCAGTTTAAGAAGCTTCCGGATGTACCCAACCCTGTAACGGAAGAAGCGTGGCGGGGTGGGAAGTTTGTGAATGTGTCGCAAGAGCCGGGTCAACGTCGGTCGTCGGCACTTCCTTATGAACTAACCGCCACGGGCAACCTGTCGAATGACGGAAAAACTTTCAATTTCACTTTTCAGGCAGAGAAAAAGCGCTTTGGAAACCGTGCTGCGGGTGCGCCTTTCATTGTGTATACTCTAGGCTCAACATGGGCAAGTCGCAACTATGCCGTTGCCGCTGGCGAAACAGTGAGCGACAGTTGGGTGCTTGGGGATTATTTTACTTCAGGGGCGTATCACTTTCGGATCGATGGCCCAAATGGGTTCTACCGAGAGTTCAAGGGAGCGTCCGAAAGAATGGTCTCAATCGACTTGGGAATCAATTCAAAGAGTAAGTCACCAACTGGTGAACTCGGCGTGAACGTGCTCGACGCAGATGGTGGCGAGGTTCAAATTGTTGACCATTCCTACGGTCAGCAACCCATGTTGATCAAAACAAAGAAGGGAATTTTGACTACGGTGCCGGTATCTTTGGCCAAGAGCGATGGATGGTACGACTTCTCGGTTCGGGTGGTAGGCACTTCGATTGACTATCGTTTTGCAGGAAGGGTAGAGGCGGGGCGCGAAAGCAGAACTGATCCTGCCTTTGAATTGAGAATTCAGAATTCGGAATTGAGAATAGAACTTCGAAGATAGGTGAGTTAGTATTGTGACTTTCACCCAACTCAAACTCTTACCATGGTTTACCTGCTATTCAACCCACATAACACCCTCGACGCAAACTGCCCCTAAATTCCCAATTCTAAATTCTCAATTCTCAAACCCTCACGATGGTTTACCTGCTATTCACCGCACGTCACCACTTCAACTAAACCGCCGCTCAATTCTCAATTCCGAATTCTAAATTCTCAACTCAACTACCCTTCAAGCGACAGATTTAAAATTTGGAATTGGGAATTAGGAATTGAGAATTGGGCTTCGAAGGAAGGTGAGTTTGGTTTTCGTTACCGAATCCTGCACTTAACTTAGACCCTCACCATGGTTTATCCTCCATTCAACCCGCGTCACCACTTCAACTAAACCGCCGCTCAATTCTCAATTCCGAATTCTAAATTCTCAACTCAATTACCCTCCGATCGTCTTAGTCGTCGTCGTTCCGTTGAACGTGATCGTCACTGTGCGATTGGTGCAAGTGCCGTCGCCGTAGTCGACAGAGATGTTATCCGACTTGTAGATGGTTTCCACCACGCCACTCACCGGACCTCTTCTCCGACCTTCGCATGCAAGGTTCTCGATTAAAGGTGTCGTTGTTTTGTGTGAGTAGATCACGGTGCCATTGGCAGTGACTTGCGTATTAACTTCCGTGGTGATCGTACCGCTCTCAGGACGTCCATGGTCGTCGGCGGTGATGTCCGACACACGCGAACGATCGGAAGTCCATGTCGCTACGGTACCATCAGCAAAAGTGATCGAGCCGCCCGTGACAGTTGTCGTAGAAGTGCCTTTGCCTGTTGTAGTGTCTAATGTCGACACGCGTGTTTTTGTTCCAGCGATTTTGGCGCCGTTCACGCTGTAGTTGTCGAACGTCGTTGTCTCAGTGACCGTACTTCCGCTGATAGAGCGTGTAATGATGATTTTACCGGCACGAGTGATCTCAACTGTGTCGCGCTTAAACGTGACGCCGCTGCCGAAGTCTATCTCCGTTTTTACAATGCTTGAGAGCAATGCATCGTATTCTGGAAATTGCTTGCCGCTGAAGCTACATCCTTGGGGACCATCCTTACCCGGAAGCGGAACGTTTACCACTGCGCCATTGGCGTCATAGTTGGTGATCGTCGCGCCACCGTTCTTCGACATCCGCAATCCTCGAAGGTCGCTGGCAGATTCTGCATCTACGATCGCGAGGAGGTCGTTGGTGGGTGCAAGCAAGTTAAGACCGTCCAAAATCCCTGGATGTGGTCCACCTGGTTTGCCGTGCCCTTTAGGACCGGGTCCACCGTGTGGTGGTTGATCCATGGTGCTGTCAGTACTTGATCCAGAGATTGCGAAGCTGGTTCCGCTCGCAAGTTGACCCGAAGTTTGGGCTACGTCGATGACGAGTTGTTGAACTTTCGAAGAGCTGATTCCTAGGTCCTGATTACTACATGCCCATGCCGCGATCAGGATGCCTAACGAGAGCCGGGAGAATTTCAGTCTGCTCATATCCAGTGTTTTTTTGACATAAATACGGCAGTAAAGCTTTCGTATTGCACCCCTTCCGAAACGTGTAGACAGCCGGGTCGAAAGTGTCGACCCGGGTGCGGATTCCTTAATTCAGTTTAAGCGGTTGGCCGGCGATCCAGACAGATTCTATTTTCCTCGCGTTCCCGATGTTTTCGAGGGGATCGGATTCCAGAACTACAAAATCAGCCCACTTTCCGGCGGTCAGCAGCCCTAGGTCCTTCAGGCCCATGCACTCGGCAGCGCCTCGAGTGGCGGACACCAGGATCTGCATCGGCGAGAGGCCGGCCTCTGCCATCATAGCCATCTCAAGGTGTTCAAAATAGCCCATGAACCTGGTGGGGATACCGCTGTCGGTTCCAAACGCGATGGGGATACCAGAGTCGGACAGCGTTTTCAAATTTGCCATCGCAATGGGAAGTTGTTTGCGGTAAGTTTGGGCGCTTGGACTTTTCCTAACAGACTCTTGACGTGCTACGTCGAGGAGCGGAGCCACTACCGAACTATCATACTCTTTTTGAAAGAAGGGATCGTTGAAAAATAGGGGTGTCTCGCCGTACGCGAACGTCGACAGCTCGCGCGTGAGTGTGGGGCAGTAGCATACTTTCTTTGCTTTCATGGTTTCGATGAATGCCGCGTCCACGGGTTGGTCGCGTACACTGTGAGCCATCAAGTCGGAACCAGCATCTAACAGCTTCTTGGCATCATCGAGGTAGTACATGTGGGTGGCAATCTTGTAACCGAGCTCGTGCGATCGAGCAATCACCGCCCGATACATTTCTTCCGACATCTTGGGCGCTGTGCCAAGATTGTCGTCGACGCGGATCTTCATCCAATCTACGCCCATCGCGCGGTTGCTATCGACCCGCGCGACAGCTTCGGCCACGGTCTTACCGGTGATCACGTCGCCTGCGATAAAAAGCCGAGCGTGGTCAGGCATGCTGTCGTTCACAGCTCGAACTTCTTCGGCCTCACGCCGATCGTTGCCCAAGCTGACGACCGTGGTGATGCCATAGCGCGCGTACGTCGCCAGGTTAGCGATCACGTTTTGTTTAGAATAATGGCCGCCTTCGATCCCGACAACATCACCGACGTGCCCGTGCGCATTGATCAGGCCCGGAATCACAAAGCGCCCTTGTAGATCAACAGTCTTGGTGTCGGAAGGAAAAGTGATGATGCTGGCAGGTCCAACAGCAGCGATGCGACCGTTGACTACCATCATGACTGCGTTGGGGATCGGCAATTTTCCACTTCCGTCAATTAGCGTGAAGTTGGTGTAGACAGTCGTGTTCAATGTAGACTCTCGCGTCGGTTGTTGACATGCTGCCGTCAGCAACGCAAGCAGGAGAAGATGGGTCGATACGATTCTCATTTGTGTATGCCTCAGTGTTACGTTTGTTTAAAGTAGATCTTTTTATACTCGAGGGGTGTATAGTGGGTCACACTCTTGAACTGCCGATTGAAATTAGACAGAGTGTTGAAGCCGCTTGCGTAGCAGACCTCGGAAACAGATGCCTCGGTTTCTTGCAGCAACTTACAACTATATCCGATCCTAATTTCAGCCAGAAAGTGAGAGAAGGTCTTGTTTGCGTGATTCTTGAAGTAGCGTGAAAATGATGTGGGCGACATGTTGGCGTGAGATGCGGCCTCTGTAAGGGAGATCTTCTCTCGAAACTTCTTCATCACAAATTCATGAACTCGATTCATTCGTTCGGTATCGCTTTCGCGCAAGGTGTTCGAGTACCCACTCGACGACAACAAGGCAAATTCCTGCGACTGCGACAGGACGTGGAGTAATTGCAGCAATCCAAGGACGGCGTCGAACTCTTTTAATTCAGTGAGTGCAGTCATCATTTCGACGACTCGCGTTCGAGTTTGTCCGACGATTTCCATTCCACGACCGGCTTTTGCCAGCAGCTGCCGGATTCGATGCATTTCTGATTTTTGCAAGAAGTCGTCGCCGAGGAAGTTTTCCTGGAAATAGATAACGATACCCTCGGCATCCATTTCTTTGTTGTCGAAATATTCATGATCACTTCGCCAAAGGTGTGGAAGGTTTGGCCCGGTGATGATCACCTCGCCAGGTTTGAATGGGCTCACGTGATCGCCGACAAAGCGTGTCCCGGTACCCTTGAGTACAGTAAAGATTTGATACTCTGGGTGGAAATGCCAATTGGCGTCGAAGAGGTTTTCCTTCAAATGCCGAATCACAAAGGCGTGGTCGGAGGATATAGGTGATTTTTGAAGCGGCTGCCGCACAGGTAACAATTTACCCAATGGCTACCAGTTGGCGAAGAGATTCGGGTAAAAAACAGTCGGTTTTGGGGCGATGCAGTAAGCAACAACGGCGACGATTAGTCCAAAAAGGATGACGATGAGTCTCCTTTTTTTTTCCGGTTACGAAATGTGACCAACGGGTTTTCATCGATGGCAAACGTGGTGATATAAAAAAAGGCGCAGCCTCTACCAGCCGCGCCCAAACACACTCAGGTTATGATTAACGATTGTATGTGTACTCTACCAGGTTCTGGGCCCACGTCCCCTTAAACGAAGTCGTCGAGGTCAGAGGGTAACCATCCTCGTCGTAGGTGTACGCGTACGATTCTGGTGCCATTGAGGGGAATGAACAGCCCGTGTAACTCACGTTCTCGGTCAAACGGTTACTGACCGAGTAGTTTCGGAGCAAGTAGTCCAAGTAACCCAAGTGCTTCATCGGATTCACATTCTTGTCGTGAGTAAACTCACCTTCGCTGCAAAGCTGCGACGCCCGAGTAGTCCTGTCACTTTTCACACTTCCATAACGACTGACGAATTGGTATTCGAATCCGGTTCCATTCGAAAGGCGGTAGGTAGCTGTCATCACCCGGTCGGTGTATTCGTATTTCAATGAAACATCTGTGGTGATTCCATTCGGCAGGGCCTTGTGCTGTATCGCCGTCGCGCGACCTTGATCGTCGTAGTTGTAGGTAATTTCACTATACTGACTTTCTTGATTTGCCAACCAAGTTTTGATCTTATTCACCCGGCCGTTTTCGTAGCTAAACGTACTATATGAATCCAACGTATAGTCCCCTGTGTTTTCAACGAAAGTGAAATTCTGTGTGCTAGATAGCTGGGAACCTACATACGTATACGTGGTCTTATTCATCGGTACCATCACGATTGCTCCGTTTATTTTTTTTGCCCACTTGGTCACTTGCTCTGCCAATCGTTTTGGCTGAAGGGTGCGCTGGAAAACATACGTCGTGGGAACGACACCTTCTCTCACACGTCCTTCCCACAGCGTTTCGCGGGTGAATGTTTGCGTCAGTTGGGCGCCCCACTTGTTGAACTCGATCGTGTAGTGATGAAATCCGTTTTTAACTTTCAGGTCGTTTGCTTCGGGGCCGATGTACTCGATCTGATTTTCCCATGTCACCGAATTATTTTGGTCGAATGCTCTGATTGTCACCGGCGCATCGATGTTTGGATAAAAGTACATCCCGAGGTATAGTTCCAACTTCACGCGAACACTCAAGAATTCTTCCTCGGTGGCGTCGGGAAGTCGATAGCCGAAGTCTGAGTAGCCGAACGCTTGAGGTGCATCGTCGGATGAAACACCTACGATGTTAGGGACAACCTCGGTCTTAACTCCTCCATTCACCGCGAATGGGATGGGAAGGGGGTCGACGATTAATTTGGCTTTGACCGCTCCACTCTTAGGCGACGCATACGTGACACGGTCGCTCGAAAGCACCAAGAACTTGGTGATCGTGTATTCACCCTTTGGAAGTGGAATGGCCTCGGTCGAGTAACCTCGGTCGGTAGCAGATAGGGTGAGGATTTTCCCTTCTAAGATCGATTTGCCATCGTTGTCTTCTACGCTTACAACCAGTTTCTCAGGCGTGCTCGTGAATGTTTTCCCCGCACCCGGTGCCGATGCTGGAACCAAGAACGTGATGCTTCCCGAATTCTGTTCCGGTGTATCCGCAAGGTCGCGATCGCAACCTGCGAGGAATGCTATAATGCTTGTTGCAAGAAATACCTTTCTCATGATTTATGATTTTTGCCTGCCCGTCTTAACTGTTTTGGGGCCGCAAAGGTGACGTTTGATCTGCTAAATCGGAGAGATTGGATGAACAATACGGTGATTACCGTAGTCCAATAGTACTAAGACACCCCGCGCTCTTTCGCATATTGAATCAACTGCGATAAGGTGGTCATTTTTAGCTTTCGCTTGATATTGGTCCGGTGGGTATCCACCGTGCGTGCACTGATGAAAAGTTCGTCACCAATCTCCTTGTTGGACTTTCCTTGCACAATTTTCCTTAGGATTTCCGCCTCCCGTTCCGAGAGTTCGACGCCATCGGTCGGTCGGGTGGCATTCATGCCTTCGGTAACAAAAGTTGAACCGGCGATGATACGTTCAATCGTTTGAATGAACACGTCGCGTTCTACGTTTTTAAGAATATATCCGTTTGCACCTGCGGCCACCATTCGGTTTACGAAGTGCCATTCGTTGTGCATTGTGAGTGCGAGTACTTTTTGTAAAGGGTCGTGTTGGCGGATCCGTCGCACCGTTTCGACGCCATCCATCCCGGGCATTTCAATATCGACGATACAAATGTCGGGTCTTGATTTTGCACTCTCCAACGCTTTTAGCAGTTCTGTGCCAGAGGCAAACTTTCCCGTCAGTTCGAAGCCTTCGATGCTCGAGATGAGAGATGCCAGCCCATCCAACATCAGTCGGTGGTCGTCGGCTATGAAGATGCGGACGTTCTTTTTCATAGGGGCACCACAAGTTCGGTTGTTGTTCCTT
The DNA here is from genome assembly GCA_044226945.1 of Cyclobacteriaceae bacterium. Lineage (GTDB taxonomy): Bacteria > Bacteroidota > Bacteroidia > Cytophagales > Cyclobacteriaceae > ELB16-189. Next base: position 141,157 of record JBGAGB010000005.1, read on the forward strand.
TTCCCGGGGTTGATGTCATATGAATTGAGCCGCCGATCAACTCGGCACGTGTACTCATATTCGAAAGACCTGCGCCTCCTGCTGCTAGCGATGGATCGAACCCCTTCCCATCGTCGACAAACAATAGGATTAGTTGAGTGCCATTGACACTGAGCCGGACATCGATGTTTTGTGCGTCGGCATGCTTGCGAATGTTGTTTACTACTTCCTGTGCGATTCGGTAAACATGCACTGCTTTCTCCGCTTCGATTTTTAATTCTTCGGGTCGATGAAATGTGTATGACGACAAACCCCTCAGGAACAGCTCGTCCAATGCCGATACGAGTCCCTCTTTCAAAAGAGAATACGGCAGCGTCTGGTGTGAAATCGACCGCGCTTCGTCTACCGCTTCGTCGATGATCTCAGATGCACTACGCACCTGTGTCTGGATAGATTGAGCGTCGCTGCCAGGGGCGATCGACTGCAACGAAAGTTTCGCTGCTCCCAGTACCTGAACGAGCCCATCGTGAAGGTCGCGCGCGATTCTCTGCTGCACTTCTTCTTGTGTTTTGACGATGGTTTGCAAACGGAGTTGCTGGAGGCGACTTTTACTACGAGCGCGAAACCACAGTAGTACAATGACAGCCGCAAGGGCGACGACAGAAGCGACCGCGATCATTAGTACTTGACGATTTCGGTGTTGCTCTAACTCGAGTTCTTTCTCTGCGATAAGTTTTTCTTTTTGTTCTGCTTCATACTTTTCTTGTATTTCACGTACATCCCGGAAATGTTGCGCGGAGAAAGTGCTGTCTTTGTACGCAATTGCCATGCGCAAGTGAACGTACGCTGCCGCGTAGTCGCCACGCGCCGAATCTAGGGTCGCCCTCCGGTCAAACAGGTATTTCAAGTATACCACATCGTGCAAAGAAAGTGCAATCTGTTGAGCTTCACTGAGTGCGCGGTCGGCTTGATCGAATTTTTTCAGCTTGGTGTATGTTTCCGCTATGTTTAGTAGATCATTCTGCAGTTGCCGGCGCTGTCCCAAGGTACGCTTGATGCGGATAGGTTCTTCCAAGAACGAAACCGACTCTTCGTATCGACCTTCCTCATGAAGCCACGTTGCTTGAGACGAAAGGACATAAGCGCGCACCGGAAGGTTATCGAGCTTCGAAACAATCGCGAGCGCCCTTTTCAAATAACGTTCCGCTTGACGTCCGTCGCCCTTCACCATGTAAGCATTTGCCATCCGCCCCAATGTTCGCGCGAGGGTGATAGCCTGGTGAGCTGAGTCGCATGCTACAATCGCTTTTTGAAAGTAGTCAATCGCGAACTTCATATCGGGATTGTGGCTAAAATAGATTCCGCCGATGTTGCTGAGAAGGATCGGGATATGCCTCTGATCTTTCAATTCCTCTGCGATCGGCAACGCCGCTTGCAGCGATTGCAACGCACCATCGTAGTCGTTTTGAGTCTGGCGAAACCTTGCTTCAATCAACAGCGAGCGGATCTTGTTCGCAGGTTCAGGATTCAGCGTGCGACTGGTGGCCAGCCAGCTTTCGATCGAATCATACCGACCGATCGTCAGGTAGACGGAAGAAACTCCATTCAACGCACTCGCCAAAGCACGCGGTGACCGGCTCTTCTGTGCAGTTGCAAGGGCTTGTTCGTAGTCGCGTTGTGCGGAATCGAGGTAGCCCTCTTCTTCAAATATCTGCCCGGAAAGCGCGAGGGCAAGTGATTGTACTTCCAGTTTGCGCCCGTCGAACAGAACCTTGTTTATCTCTTGTCGCGCCCCTTTCCAATCACCCAAATCGATCTTGTTGACAACTTTCGAAAGGTCATCCAGTTGCCACCCGAGCACAGGAGGCAACAGCGAGTAGGTGAGTGCGATAGCGATGGTCCTTAATCGGGGCATTCGGGACTTGAGTCTCACAATTATAGGCATTATGACACAGATGGCGATGGCGCGAAAGTTCCTAACTTCGACGCGCCAATGCCGTTTGATCGGCTATCGATATAACACCGAAGTATGTACAAGGAAAGAATTGCCGACTGGGAGGGGCGCCACGGGCGAACGCAGAAAAAACTAAAGAACATTGCCATGCAACGGCTCTTGCTATTTGCTGGTGCCGTGCTGTTCTTCGTCTTAGGCGCTACTACGCTTCCACTCTTGGCATGGTTGGGTGTTCCGTGTGTAGTTGGCTTTCTCATTTTGGTTCGCCGTTACGCAGCTGAGTTTCGCGAGTCGGAAATCGAATCGAAAATACTTGAGCTCAATCGGAAAGAGCAAGCATTTCTTGAGGGCGATAAATCGGTTTTTGCGGGTTCAATTCCGGGCATACCCGAAGGGCATATCTATGCTGCCGACCTCGATATTTTTGGCAAAGGGTCGCTTTTTCAGTCTATCCACCGAACTGCAACTTGGGAAGGAAGTCAGCGGGTAGCGTCGGCATTGTTGAATCTTTCAAAGGATGCGGGTGAGATCGACGCAAAGCGTGAGGCTGTGAAAGAGCTTTCCAACCGGATCGATTGGCGGCAGCGGTTGTATGCGGTAGGACAACTGACCGGGGAAAGTTCTACCGATATGTCGAAGGTTCGCCTGTGGCTTGCACAGGAGCAGTTCGTGAAAAAGAACACCTGGGCAGTGGGCGCTGCGTGGAGTTGCTCAGCGCTTTCCGTCGGCTTGATCGTATGGACCATCTTCAACCAGTTTTACCCGTTACTCTTCCTCTTATTAGCTGGGTTCAATTATTTTATTCGAAGTGCTTTCGCAACGGGTATTGATAGCTACTTCCTGCAGTTTGGAAGTCGAACGAAACTGTTTCAGAAATTTTCTGAATTGTTCCGCTTGGTTTCTTCGGCGGAGTTTGACTCAAGTCTTTTAAAGAAGCACCATTCACGTATCGAGGAAGCGTCGGTGGCTTTTTTAGAGTTGTCCCAATTGTCGAATCGGGCGGACCAACGCCTCAATGGGTTGGTCGGTCCATTCATGAATGCGTTTTTTCTATATGACATTTGGTGTATCCGTTCCATTGAGCAATGGCGTGAAAAGTACGGGAACCGCGTCGACGGTTGGGTGGGGGCACTCGCTGCCATCGACGAGCTTTCAAGTTTGGCCAACTACCGGTACAACCACCCCAAGTTCTCCGACAGTGTTGTCGAGCCTGGTGCGGTGATGATTCGAGCCAAAGCAATGGGTCATCCGTTATTACCGTTCGACGAATCGGTGAAGAACGATTATGAACTTGGCGTCACAACGCGGGCGCACATTGTGACGGGGTCCAACATGGCGGGCAAGAGCACCTTCATCAGGGCCGTGGGATTGAACGTTGTGCTTGCCTTGAATGGATTGCCGGTCTGTGCACAGTCGTTCCGGTGTGGCATCATGTCCATCGCGTCGTGCATCCGGATCACGGACAGTCTAGAGGAACATTCATCATACTTCCGGGCCGAGCTGATGCGACTTGAGCAGGTTGTACAACTTGTTAAAACAGGAGAACCTTATTTGGTCTTGCTCGATGAGATTATGCGCGGAACCAATTCTGATGACAAGCGGATGGGTACCTTGGCATTTTACAAACGATTGAGGGACTTTGGTTGTCTGGCTATCCTCGCCACCCACGACCTCGAGATTGGCAAACTGGAAGACCAATTCCCGCAAGATTTTTCAAACTACTGCTTTGAGAGCAGGCTCGAAGGATCGACGTTGCAATTCGATTACAAGTTGCGACGTGGAGTTTCGGCTTCGACCAATGCCACCTTCCTGATGAAGAGCTTGGGTTTGATCGACTGATGGGTCGATCATTTTGGGAGGGTCGCCGACCCGAATTAAATTTCCATAAAATTTATCCTGAAACGTGAACTTCTGGGTTAGCAGATCAGTTTAACAATTTTGTTAAACAATTCTGACAATGGTAAAAGACCAAGCCACGGAGGACCTGATCAAGGAGAAGGCGAGGCTCCTGTTCTTCCAAAAGGGCTTTTTGGACGCCACGACGCAAGAGATTGCCGACGAAGCGGGTGTGAACCGGGCGCTGATTCATTATTATTTCCGGTCGCGGGAACACCTGCTCGATGCGATTCTCGAAGAAGCCGTGTTGAAAAAACGGCAACGTGTGTTGGCGATTTTCACGTCTCCGCTTTCGTTCCGGGAAAAGATTGCTGTGTACATCGAAGCGATCGTGGACCAGGGGCTCTTGTACCCGTACCTGGAGAATTTCATCATTTCCGAAACGGCACGGACGCCAGATCGCGTGAATTTGCTGTGTTCACCAGGACGTGTCAAAACCGTCGATCTAATCCGTGATGAGCTTGCCGCGGAAATCAAGAAAGGAAAGTTGAAGCCCATTGAGCCAGAGCACTTTATGGTCAACCTGTCGGCGATGTGCAATTACCCGTTGTTGGCAAAGTCTATTTTGAAGTCGGTGCATGGCATGAGCGACCAAGGCTACCGCAAGTTTTTACAAGACAGAAAAAAAATCATTTACCGGGCCATCTTCCAGGAGGACATGCCCGAGGTGGAACTTAACCCCGAACTAAAATCAATCTTATCATGAGTTTGAAGTTTACTCTCTTCACCGCTGGACGGAAGTTGTGGTCGTTCGCGGCGATTTTACTAGCGATTCCTGTGCTGGGGCAGCAGGTCGCGGGCGACAGCCTACTCCACGACGCCTCATTGGACGATGTTGTTGCTTACGCGGTGAAACACCAACCTGCATTGAACCAGGCTCAAATTGATCGTAAGATTATTGATAAGCAGGTGGCTGGTAAACTTGCCGATTGGTACCCCCAACTCAATTTCGTGTATAACTATCAACGGAATTTTATTTTGCAGCAAAGTGTGATCGGTGGGAACGTAATCAAGTTTGGCGCGAACAACATCTCGGCGGCCCAACTGAATGCGACTCAGAACCTGTTCAACCGCGACGTGGTATTGGCGAGCCAGACAGCGTCGAGCGTTCGTACGCAGGCGGAGCACGCCGAAAGCAGAGGCAAGCTCGACCTGGTTGTGAATGTGACCAAGGCTTTTTATGATCTGCTCGCCACCATGCAGCAAATTCGGATCGGAGAGGAGGACATTGTAAGACTGAAGCGCAGTCTGCAAGACGCCCAGAGCCGTTACGATGCCGGGATCGCGGACAAAACTGACTATAAGCGAGCGACCATCTTGTTGGCCAACGCGAATGCTTCGTTGACGTCGTTTCGAGAAGCAGTTAAGTTTAAGGAGGAATTCCTGAAGGCCCAGATTGGGTACCCACCCAACGCCGATCTATCAATTCGTTACGACACCCTTCAGATGGAGAACGAGATTGCGCTCGATACTACGAACCAAATCGACTACAACAGCAATGTTGACTACCGAATCATGTATATCAACCGAGAGTTGCAGAGCTCGAATGTAAAATACAGCACTTGGGCGTTTGTACCATCGGTTAATTTGTTTGGCTCGTACATCTTCAATTTCCAGAACAATGCATTGAGCGAACTGTATACTAAGAAGTACCCTTACGCATTTGCTGGCGCCACGTTTTCGCTGCCCATCTTTCAAGGTGGCAAGCGAAACCTGAAGGTGCAAGAACAGCGATGGGCCCTCAAGAGAATGGATTGGGAATTGACCAAGCTTAAGAGCAACATCGACACAGAGTATACCCGAGCCCTTGCATCGTACAAAAGTAACTTGGCGACTTACCAAGCCTTAAAAGAGAACTTGACGTTGGCGGAGGAGGTGTACGAAGTGATTCGACTTCAATATACAGCTGGAGTTCGGCCATTCCTGGATGTGACGGTGGCCGAAACCGATTTACGTACGGCCCGCATTAACTATTTCAGCGCCCTGTATGCCGTGCTTGCCAGTAAAATGGACGTGTTGAGGGCGAAGGGTGAAACTATTTACTAAACGAAAAACTACCAAAACCGATATGGCATCTCTCATTACCAAGATTTTTGCGCTCATCACTTTCGTGCTGTTGATAGCCGGTTGTGGCCAAAAACAAGCAGGTGGACCCCCCGCAGGCCCGCCACCTGTGCAGATCACGACTTTCAGCGTGAAGACAGTGGCAACCACATATTTCGACGAATACCCAGCCGTGCTGCGATCGATTAATGAAGTGGAGCTACGACCCCAAGTAAACGGGTACATCACGGGTATCCATTTTCAAGAAGGGACAAAGGTTGCGAAAGGGCAGAAGCTCTATTCGATCGACCAGCAGTCTTATGAAGCCGCATATCAGCAGGCGGTGGCCAACTTGGAAGTACAGCAGGCGAATTTGCTCCGAGCGGAAAAAGATGTGGAACGATACCGCGAGTTGAGCAAACGCGATGCGATCGCCAAACAACAGGTCGATTATGCGGAAGCCACTTATGCTGCCGCTCTCAAGCAAGTCGATGCCGCGAAGGCCACCGTTCAAAACGTGCAGACCAACGTGCGGTATAGCACGATCGTCGCTCCATTCGAAGGGAGGATAGGAATTTCAAATGTACGGATGGGTGCAGCCGTGAGTGCGGGACAAACCGTCCTGAACACGATCTCCGCCGACGATCCGATTGCTGCAGATATCGCGATTGACCAGCGCGAGATCCTGCGCTTCTCCGACTTGCAGAAAGCCCGCCCACAAGATTCTGTTTTTACGTTGATGGTTGGCAATCAAATCTATAATGGTGTAGGCCAAGTGGCTGCGCTCGATCGCGCGGTTGATGCCCAGACCGGTTCAATCCGTGCTCGTTTGACATTCCCGAATCATGAACTCGTGCTCCGTGCCGGGATGAGCGCAAAAGTTCGCGTGAAGACGAAGGCTGTGGGTGGTTCGATCGTGATTCCCATGAAAGCCATTACCGAAATGCTCGGTGAGTACTTCGTATATGTGATTGAGGGTGAGAAGGCGACACAACGTCGGGTGATGCTTGGAAAACAAGTGGGCACAAATGTAATCGTGCGCGAAGGTCTCTCCAACGATGAACAGATTGCCGTCGAAGGCGTTCAAAATCTCAGGGAAGGTTCAATGGTCGCGTTACCCAAACCGCAGTAGTCGAATCTAGTTGACTTAAAATATTTGAAATGATAGCAGATGTATTTATAAAACGACCCGTAACCTCGATCGTGATTTCAGTCGTGATCGTGTTGGTGGGTCTTATTTCGATGAGCACACTGCCCATCGCGCAATATCCCGATATCACACCACCAACGGTGCAGATTCAAGGAACTTACATTGGTGCCGACGCTCAGACCGTTGAGCAGACGACGACCACCGCCATCGAAACACAGGTTAACGGAACGCCCGGCATGGCTTATATGTCGAGCAATAGTACCGCGAGCGGGCAAAGCGCGGTGACCGTAACGTTCGAGGTGGGTACCGACATCAACATCGCGACGTTGGATGTTCAAAACAGGGTGAGTGTGGCGGAACCTTCGTTGCCGGAAGTAGTGCGTCGCCTTGGGGTGACGGTGCGCAAACGAAATCCTTCCATCTTCCTCGCCCTTGCATTAGTATCCCCGAATGGTACGCATGACGGTACTTTCCTTGGCAACTTCGCGAATATCTATCTCAAAGATCCGCTCCTCCGGGTGAAGGGTGTGGGTGATATTGTGTCGGTTGGCGATGAGTTCGGGATGCGGATTTGGTTAAACCCAGACAAACTTACCAGCTTGTCGATGACACCCCAAGAGGTGACCGCGGCCTTGGCCGAACAGAACTTGCAAATTGCGGCTGGCTCAGTAGGTGGATACCCGCAAACCAGTGTGCAAGCTTTTGAATACAACGTGCTCACGAATAGCAGGTTGAATAAGGTCCAAGACTTCGAGAATATCATCGTTCGATCGAATCCAGCACAAGGGAGCATGGTGTACCTCAAGGACATTGCTCGGGTCGAGTTGGCGCGTTTCAATTATGGTAACAACCCCTTCGCCATGGGCCGACGCTCTGCCTTCATGCTATTGTACTTGGCGCCCGGCGCGAATGCCATTGACACCTATGACGGCGTGATGAGCACCTTAGACGAACTCAAGAAGAGTTTCCCGAAGGATGTTGATTACGTGGTTCCCGTCGAAACGACATCCGTGATCACCACCTCGATCAAAGAGGTCGTGAAAACCTTGGTGGAAGCGTTGATCCTGGTGATCATCGTCGTGTTCCTATTCCTCCAAAATTGGCGTGCTACGTTAATTCCGGTGTTGGCTATTCCGGTTTCATTGATTGGAACTTTCATTTTCTTTATCCCCTTTGGATTTACGATCAACACACTCACGATGTTTGCTTTTGTGTTGGCGATTGGAATCGTGGTAGATGATGCGATCGTGGTGGTCGAGGCGATTCAGCACAACATGGATCATTTCAAGTTGTCGGCGAAGGATGCCACCATCAAAGCCATGAAAGAAATTTCGGCACCTGTAATTGCCATTGCGTTGATCTTGGCCGCCGTATTTGTACCGGTCGGGTTCGTGCCTGGCATTGTAGGAAAACTTTATCAACAGTTCGCAATCACGATCGCTGTGTCGGTAATGATTTCTGCCTTCGTGGCGCTTTCCTTGACGCCTGCGCTCTCGATGATGCTCCTGAAACCTGCAAAGACCGATCAAGAGAAGAACTTCATGGATCGCTTTTTTGATCGCTTCAATGACTGGTTCGGTCGCGTGACCAATCGCTATACGAACGGGGTGCACAAATGGATCAAACGCACGCCCTATGTCGTGGTCATGATGGTCTGTTTGTTCGTGGGACTCTTCTTCTTATTCAAGATGAAACCCACCGGATTCTTGCCTACCGAGGATGAGAAACGGGTATTCGTTACTTACGAGATGGCGGAAGGTACGTCGACGACCCGCAACATCGATATGATGCTGGAATTGCAGAAGCGCATCAGCTCGATGAACGCCGTTCGTACGGCCGGTGGTTTGGCGGGTCTAAACGTCCTTACCTTTTCCACCAAGTCGAATGTGGGAACGATTTTCGTGAACCTGAAGCACTGGGATGACCGCGATCTGAAGACGGAAGACGTTCCGCATGTGATCGCTGAAATTCAACGCCGGACTGCCGATATCAAGGAGGCGAACATCCGGGTCATTTCGCCGCCTGCCATTCCCGGTTTGGGCCAGTCGTCCGGGTTCACGTTCGAGTTGTTGCAGACTACGAGCACCGACGATATCCGGAAGTTCGAAGAAGTCATGCGGAAGTTTCTCGGTGCAGCAAACAAACGACCAGAAATCGCCGTCGCATTTTCATTCTTCAACACCCGTACGCCGAGTTATCAAATTGACGTAGATCGCGAGAAAGCGAAGAAGTTGGGTGTGAACATCAACGATGCGTACGCGACGTTGTCGACCCTGTTGGGAAGTAGTTACGTCAACGACTTCAACTTGTATGGCCGCAATTTCAGGGTGGTGGCGCAAGCGGATACCTTATTCCGTCGGAACTTGGAAGACATTGGCAAGTACCGTGTCCGCAACAACGTGGGAACGATGGTGCCGTTGAGTGCGCTCATCACCAGCAAGGGAATTAATACCCCGGCGGTCGTGAGCCACTATAACTTGTTTCGATCCGCCGAAATCAATGGAAGTTCGAAACCAGGGTATAGTAGTGGTGATGCGATCGAGGCGTTGCGCCAAGTGGCTGCAGAGACGTTGCCGGCTGGATATAGCTACGATTTTTCTGCCATGAGCCGTGAAGAAATTAAAGCGGGTAATGCAACCGGGTTGATTTTTGCGATCTCGATCGTGTTTGTCTTCCTGTTCCTCGCAGCACTCTACGAAAGTTGGTCCGTTCCATTTTCGGTGTTGTTTGCCGTTCCGATCGGAGCTTTCGGTTCCATCCTGACACTTACATTCTTGCCCAATCTTACGAACAACATCTACGCGCAGATTGGTTTGATCACGTTGATCGGGTTGTCGGCAAAGAATGCCATTTTGATCGTAGAGTTCGCAAAAGAACGTGTCGACAGAGGAATGGAAGTTGTTGCCGCGACGCTTGAAGCAGTTCAACTGCGTTTACGTCCTATCATTATGACATCGTTGGCGTTCATCTTTGGTGTGCTGCCGCTCGCATTTGCCGTGGGCGCCGGTGCCGAAGCCCGCAAGACGATCGGGTGGACGGTGGCGGGAGGTATGGTGGCCGCCAGTTCTTTGGCTATATTCGTGGTACCCGTGTTGTTCGTGGTAATCACCAAGATTGCCAACAGGAACAAGCCACTTGCCGAGGCAGGATTGTCGTAAATCTCGCCCGTAAAGATTCCAAAAATTGGATGGCACGGTCGCCAATACTTCGGTGTTGGCGACCTTTTTTTGATACAAACATAAGCTCAACCCGATGCTGAAGCAGCTTGCTGAATGTTACAAGGAGGATTCCAACAGACTCTACAACGTGATGTCCTGGCGCGAGGTAAACGCTCGTGAGGAGGCCACCAATTTGTTGCGCAAGGGATTACTTCGCGAGGTGGAAATTGACGGAGAGGTGATCCGCGCCGCCATCTCTATTCGAGGACTTGAGTACGTTGATCCAAAGTTTGTTTCAGGGAAGATGTTCGATCTTCTTTCACAAACGGGTGATGCCGACACCATTTGGAATGTGGTGGAGCTGCTTGGTGCAAAAGAACCGGGCTTCCAATTCTGTTTCGATCTGGCCAATGAGTTACAGAACCGCGACCTCGTCAAGTTGCTGTACGCATTTTACCCTACAAAAGTCATGGTGGAGATGACTCTTAAAGGGGTGGAAGCAAGAAAGCAGGGACGAGCTTATTGGCCAGCAATATAGCTTTCGAGGTGAGCGATGATCGATTTTTGTTCCTCTATGATAAATCGCACCACGTCGCCAATCGAGATCACTCCAACCAAGTTTCCGTTGTCAATCACGGGTAAGTGACGGATGCGACGATTGGACATGAGTTGCATGCACTCTTCAATGCTGCTGTCGGGGGAGACGGTGAAGGGGTTCTTAGTCATCAGATCGCCGATCGGCGTTTCCTTCGAAGACTTTCCTTTCAAGATTAGTTTTCGGGCGTAATCGCGCTCGGTGAAGATTCCGACGAGTTTTCCGCCTTCGCAGATCAAAAGACCGCCGATGTTTTTCTGGGCCATCATTTCGATGGCATGGTACACGATTGTGGATGGCTCAACTGAAAAAATCGAGCTGCCCTTGGATTCTAAAATGTTACGAACTTTTCCCATGACCCTTTAAAATTTCAATCGATTGAAAATAGGGCTTTCGGAGAAAACCACAAAAGGGAATTGCGTTGATTTTCGTCACATCTCCAGGATCTGCGCCAGGGAGCCGATGGACGGGAAAAGTCCCAGCGCCAGCAGGAGCAAAATCATCAGGGCATGGAAAATCCTGCCACCCCACGTAACGGTGACTGGTACCAAGTCGACACGGCGGTTGAACATCGCCACGATGATCCTGAAGTAGTAGTACACGCTCACGAGCGAGGTGAGGATCGCCAGAATCAGGAGTCCGTATTCTCCTGCGGAAGCGGCGCTGACGAAAATGAAGTACTTGCCCGCAAATCCCGCCAGAGGAGGGATCCCCGCCATGGAGAACAACGCGAGCGTCATCGTGACGGCCAGCATGGGATTTCGGTAGAAAAGACCCGTGAACGAGCCATCGGAACTTTCCACTTTCATCAGCACGCTGAAGGCGGCCAACGAGGCGATCGAATACGCACCCAGGTAAAAGATGGTGACGGTAGGGGTGGCGTAGTTGTTCACTTCGAGTGAACTGAGGAACCCCAGGAGAATGTAGCCCACATGTCCAACGCTTGAATACGCAAGGGTCCGTTTCACGGAGGTTTGGAAGACCGCTGTAATGTTGGGGATTACGAGGGTGAGCACGACCAATCCGGTAACCACGATCATCCAACGTTCGGCGACCACGCTGAAGCAAACGCCGAACAAACGCCAGAATACGGCGATGGCTGCAATCTTTACGACAGTGGCCATGAGGGCAGTGACTGCTGTCGGCGAACCATCGTAGACGTCGGGTGCCCAAAAATGAAAGGGGACAGCTGAGATCTTGAAGGAAACACCTACCAACATTAGAAGTAAACCGGCATAGAAGAACCCCGGCATGTGGTCACCGTTGGCAATGAGGAACTGGAAGATCCTCCCGACGTCGAACGTCCGGGTGGCGCCGTATACGAGCGCAATTCCGAAGAGCAAAAAGCCCGTCGCAAAGGATCCCATGAGGAAATACTTGAATGCTGCCTCGAGTGAGGCGAGGCTATCGCGTCGACTTCCAGCAAGGGCATAAAGTGACAACGAGAGTATTTCAATGCCCAAAAACAAGATCGCCATGTTGTTGAATGATGCCATCAGTACGGCTCCCAACACCGCGAAGATCACGAGCGAGGTCTTATCGGTTTGATGTTCGCTTTTAAAGAAACTGCGTGCCATCCAAAACCACAAAGCAGCAATGATAATGATGAGCCAGCTAAACGCAACGGCAGGCATGTCGAAGATCACCATCGAGTGATATGACAAGGCTTCACCGGTCAAGTTTGTGTACAAGGGAAGGAAGTAGAGTGCACCTAGCAATCCAATGATCACGAATACGGTTAACCATCGTTTTAGGTTAACGATTTCGGCGATCAAGGCAGCCACGCCCACACCGGCGATTACGAAGATGGCATTCATGGCTTGATCGAAGCGGTTAATTCAACAATAGATTGTAGGAGCGAGGTCACGGTCTGTTCGGACACATGCAGCAATGGGTTGGGATACACGCCTATCACCAAGATCAGCGCCACTACTGGGTAAAGCACGACCTTTTCCTTCGCGGTAAGGTCCGTGAGTGGCTCGTCGTTGAGCCCGTCGGATTTCACCAAGACTTCGCCGAGCATGGTACGTCGAAAAGCGGCAAGCATATAGACCGCACCCAGAATGATGGTGAGGCCTGCAATTGCCCCAATCCAAATGTTGTATTGCACGAGCGAGTTGATGAGCATGAATTCACCGACAAAACCGCTCGTGAGTGGAAGGGCGACACTTGCCAAGATGATGATCAAGAACACCGTGGAGAAGGTGGGCATCAGGTTTCGGAGTCCACCCAGGTCTTTCATGTGGACACTCCCCAGCCGTCGCGACATGAGCTCGACACAATAGAACAAACCAAAAACAACCAATCCGTGACTCAGCATTTGGATCATGGCACCTTGCACGCCGATAACGGACCCGGTGAAGACGCCGGCGGCGATGAGCCCCACGTGAGCAATGGACGAATAGGCAATCAACAGTTTCCACGCGCCCTGAGCAATGGCAATTGCTGATGCGTAGACGATTCCGATGACGGAGATCACCACGGCGGTGGTACCCCATTCAGCGACGCCGAGAGGCACGACTGGCAACAGCCAACGAATGGCACCGAAGATACCCATCTTCAACATGATGCCGGCCAGCAACATCGATCCTTGAGCGGGTGCACTTGAGTACGTCAGTGGCTGCCATGTGTGGAATGGGAACACGGGCATTTTGATCGCGAACGCGAGGAAGATTGCCCAGAAGACGATTGATTGATCCTTTGCGGGAAGATGACGACCCATTTCGTAGAAGTTCGCCATGTCGAAACTCGGTGCTTCGAAAGGGCTCACAATGTACACGTAGATGATGCCCGCCAACATGAAGAGACTGCCAGCCAAGGTGTAAATGAAAAACTTGATAAACACCTGGTTTGACTGCGCGGTAGTCCAAATGATGCAAATCAAGAAGATAGGTAGCAATGCAAGTTCCCAGAAAAGGTAAAACAGGATCACATCGCGAGCTACGAACACGCCGACGAGTGCCGCTTGCATGAGTAATACTAGGCCGTAGAAAAGCGATGGTTTGTTGAAATACCGATCCGTTGAAGACAAGATGATGAATGGTACGAGTACATTCGTCAACAGCAAAAGTGGGAGGCTGATTCCATCGATGGCGAGATGCAACGTCATGAAATTCATCCCGATGGAATTCAACCAAGGACGTTGGAAGTCGAAGAGAACCTCACCGGTTCCATTGAATTTTGTCCAAGCGTATATCGTGAGAATTAATTCTAGAACGGCGCCGCCGAGCGATAGCCACTTTGGGTTCTTGTGTTTCATGCCCACCAAGAGGAGGAACATGAACATGGGGAAGAAAACTAAGAATGCCGTCAGCATGTTACCCTTTTAATGTGAGACTCAGAATGATGATCACGCCGATGACCATGACAAACAAGTAGTAACCGATGCTTCCGTCTTGGAAGAAGCGAAATCCACGGCTGCTATAATACACCAACTTGCCCGTTCCATTGACGATTCCGTCGACGATGTGGCGATCGACCACGCGATCCAACAACCCGCCCAACCCATGCAAGGGTCGAACGATCAGGGTGTCGTATAGTTCGTCGATATAATACTTGTTTGCCAATATGCGGGAGACGCCAGTTACCTGGGCAGGCTCCTTTGGCACGGTACCTTTCTTCAAAAAGATGACCCAAGCAATAGCGATCATGACGGCAGTGAGGACAATGACTACACCCATTAACATCAGTTCGGTTGCAGGCGACGATTCATGTTTGGGGACATGAGTAAATACCGGAGCCAAGAAGTGTTCCAGCCAATGACCGCCGCCGAGTGCTGCGGGAACATTCAAGAAACCACCGACGACACTCAAAGCCGCCAATACCATCAACGGAACAGTGATGGACTTAGGTGACTCGTGGATGTGACTTATTGTTTCGGCACTAGCCCTTTCCTTTCCGTAGAAGGCAAGGAAAAGTAGACGAAACATGTAGAAGGCTGTGAGTAGAGATGCCAGCAGCGACAGCACCCACACCAGCTTGTTGTGTTCGAATGCTGCGGCTAGGATTTCGTCTTTCGAGAAGAATCCGGCAAACGGTGGGATCCCAGAAATTGCCAGCACCCCGATCAAGAAGGTGATAAACGTGATGCTGAGATGCTTCTTCAGTCCACCCATATTGCGCAGGTCTTGTTCGCCACCCAATGCATGAATGACGCTTCCGGCGCCGAGGAAGAGCAGCGCTTTGAAAAAAGCGTGCGTGACAACGTGAAAGATGCCTGCCGTAAACGCTCCCACTCCGAGCGCAACGAAAATCAATCCCAGTTGGCTGACAGTTGAATAAGCTAGAACTTTTTTGATGTCGTTTTGAGCGATGGCAATCGTCGCGGCAAAGAGCGCGGTGGCAACACCGATGTAGGCAACCAATTCCATCGCGACGGGCGATTGGAGGTAGAGGACGTAGTTCCGTGCGACCATGTAAATACCGGCAGTCACCATCGTGGCTGCGTGGATGAGTGCTGACACGGGCGTGGGACCAGCCATCGCATCCGGTAACCAAGTGTACAAGGGAATTTGGGCGCTCTTACCCATGGCGCCAACGAATAGTAAGATCGTGATGAGCGTGGCGGTTTCGGGAGCAATTTGAAAGTCACCCGCCAATACATCTTTGTAGTCGAGCGACCCGAATTGCGAGAAAATGAGGACAATGCCCACGAGCATCCCCAGATCGCCGATCCGGTTCATGATGAAGGCTTTATTCGCAGCAGCGGTGTAATCTTGGTTCTTGAACCAGAATCCGATCAACAGGTAGGAGCATAGGCCAACACCTTCCCAGCCCACGAACATGATGAGGTAGCTCTGTCCCATCACGAGCAAGAGCATGAAGAAAACGAACAGGTTGAGGTACGAGAAGAATCGATTCTGGCCTTCGTCATCGTGCATATACCCGATGGAATACACGTGGATGAGGAAGCCCACACCTGTAATCACGAGTGTGAATAAGGACGAGAGGGGATCCAGCCAATATCCAAAAGACACCGTCAGGTCGCCAGATGAAAACCAAGTGAACCACTGGACGAAAATGAACCGCATGTTTTCCGGCAGCGATGAAAGTTGGATGAACACCAAAACGGAGGCGATGAACGACAGTGCCATGACTCCGCAGGCGATGGCAGCGGCAATGTTCTTTGAAAGTCGATTGACGTTGAGTGAAATTACGATGAAGCCGATGAGGGGCAGCAGCGGAATCAGGTGTACGATGAAACTGTTGCCTACCATTTCAAGCGATTAAGGATGTTGATGTCGATCGTGCGAGTGCCCCGATACATGACAACAAGTATGGCGAGGCCCACGGCGACTTCGGCCGCAGCGACCGCCATGATAAAGAACACGAATACTTGACCGGCTGCATCGTTCAGGTAGTTCGAAAAGGCGACAAGCAACAGGTTCACTGCATTGAGCATGAGTTCGATGCACATGAAGATGATGATCCCGTTGCGGCGGTACAGCACTCCAACTACCCCAATACTAAATAGAATGGCTGATAGCCAAATGTAATAATCGATCGGTACGCTATTGATCATAAATATGCGTTCAGTTCAAGCCACCCTCGGGCGACCTTTCAAAGGTTACTTCGTGTCAGCGGGATCTGATTTCGTCAACATCACGGCGCCGACCATTGCGGCCAGCAACAAAACCGATGTGATTTCGAATGGAACCAGGAACTCGTTAAACATCACTTTACCTAAGTTTTTCACCAAGCCGATACTTTCGCCTTGATGCGGCGCTTGTGGGATCATTTCCGTCCCCTTCAGCGATCCAATGAGAATGATCAGCATCATGCCTCCACAAATGGTGGCAGAAATTTTCAGGATATTTTTTTTGTGAGGCTCCGTCTCTTCGTTCAGGTTGAGGAACATGATCACGTAAAGAAACAACACCATGATGGCGCCGGCGTACACAATTAGATTCACGATTCCCAAAAAGGGTGTATCGAGCATGAATAGGTACAGACCCGTGATCGAGCAGAATGTAAGAATGAGATATAAGACACTGTGGATGGGGTTTTTAGAGACCACCACCATTACAGCGGTAAGGATCGCGACAAATGACAGGAAGTAAAAAAGATTGAGCATGCTTCCTATTTATTGTGGCTGTATTGCTTTAATTGTTTGAATGCAAGCACTTGGGGCGTTTGTCTTTTCGATACATCCACGCGTTCGTTCACACCTTCAACCAGCTTGTCTTTGCCATACACAAATTCGCGGCGGCTGTAGTCAGTTTCAACCAAGCGATCGGTCAAGAAAATTGCTTCTTTGGGACACGCTTCTTCGCACAAACCACAGAAAATGCAACGCAGCATGTTGATCTCGTAGGTAGCGGCGTACTTTTCTTCACGATACAGATTCTCCTCGCCCTTCTTCCGCTCGGCAGCGGTCATGGTGATGGCTTCCGCAGGGCACGCTACTGCGCAAAGGCCGCATGCGGTACATCTTTCTGCACCGTGCTCGTCGCGCTTAAGTACGTGTTGACCACGCCAGACCGCGCTGATCTCGCGGGTTTTCTCCGGGAAACGCACGGTCGCGGCACGTTTGAACAAGTGTTTAAAAGTGATCGCGATTCCACCCAAGATGGCAGGCAGATACATGCGTTCTACCCACGTCATCTCTTTCTTTACAACCAGCTTGGATCGGTTCGTTAACACAGTTCTATATCTTTTAGATCAAATCAAAATCTTACGAATTCAAAAGGACTAAACCACCCGTCACGACAATGTTGACGACTGCCAACGGGATCAAGATCTTCCAACCTAAGTTCATCAACTGGTCGTAGCGGAAGCGTGGGATGGTCCAACGGATCCACATGAAAAAGAAGATGAAGAAAGTAATCTTTGCGAACAGTGCCACGGTTCCGAGTGTTGTCAACACGTTGTGTGGGAGTCCGAGGTCGTTCATGAATGGAAAGTTGTATCCGCCGAAGTAAAGTGTCGCGATGACGGCCGATGATACAAACATGTTGATGTATTCGGCGAACAGGTAGAACCCGAGTTTCATGCTGCTGTACTCGGTATGGTAGCCACCGACCAATTCCGTTTCGCATTCAGGCAAGTCGAATGGAGTCCGGTTGGTTTCCGCGAAAGCGCACACCAAGAAGATGAGAAACCCGACAGGTTGGTACACGACGTTCCAAAAGTTCCAGTGACCGCCAATACCACCTGCTTGTTGAGAACTGAGTTCTTGAAGGCTAAGTGTGCCCGTCATTAATACCAATGCGATGATGGCGAGTCCCATCGCGATTTCATAACTGATCATTTGAGCCGAAGCTCGGATCGCGCCAAGTAAAGAGAACTTGTTGTTCGACGCCCAGCCTCCGATCATAATGCCGTACACGCCAATTGACACTATACCGAACACATATAGGATTCCGATGTTCAGGTCGGCGATTTGAAGTGGGTACGCTTCTCCGTTGATGATAATCGTGTCTCCCCAGGGAATGAGTACCCCTGCCATCAATGCCGTGAGCATCGCGATGCATGGACCGAGGACAAAAAGAAATCTATTGGAAACTACCGGGATGATCTCCTCCTTCATGATGAACTTTAGACCATCGGCCAATGGTTGCAAAATGCCCCACGGCCCGGCGCGATCTGGCCCAATCCGATCTTGCAGGAAGGCTGCCACTTTTCGTTCGGCATATGTCGAATAGGCTGCGACGAAAAGCGTCAGTCCGAAAACAACGCCAACGATGATCAGTTTATATATCAAGAAAGCACTCATGCCGTGGTGGTCGTTCCTGTTTCCGGAAGTTGTTTGCCTTTCTGGAAGGTTATTTGTCGTTCGATCTCCTTCTTCAAGTTCTTCATGTCGAGATACTCGTAGTGGTTTTGGGCGATCACCGAGTTTCTTTCGATGTGTCGGGGCCCTTCCACCACCCAATCTTCGAGCTTTTTGTGCTCGTACCGGCACTCGTTGCAAATATATTCTTTTACCTCGCCGTACTGGTCTTTCCGGGCAGAAACCCGGAGCACTTCGTCGCCCTTGGTCCACAGGACGACCTTACCTGAGCATTTCGGACAGTCGCGGTGCGCGTCGAGTGGTTTCGTAAACCACACCCGGCTTTTGAACCGAAAAGTTTTGTCGGTCAGTGCACCTACTGGGCATACGTCGATCATGTTACCCGAAAAGTCGTTGTCGATCGCTTTCTCGATGTATGTACTAATCTCGGATGCATCGCCACGGTTCAACACGCCGTGCACACGATTATCTGTCAGTTGGTTGGCGACAAATGTGCATCGATAACAAAGGATGCAGCGGGTCATGTGCAACTTGATCTTATCGCCGATGTCGATCTTTTCAAATGTGCGACGATCTTCTTCATAGCGGGTCGTTGAAGCACCGTGTTCGTACGCCAGGTTTTGCAAGTCGCATTCTCCGGCTTGATCGCAAATAGGGCAATCGAGGGGATGATTGATCAACAAGAATTCGACCACGCCTTTACGCGCCTCGAGCACTTCTGGCGAGGTAATGTTCTGAACCACCATTCCATCCATGACGTTGGTACGGCACGAGGCCACCAGCTTGGGCATGGGACGTGGGTCTTTTGCCGAGCCCTGTGCTACCTTGACAAGACACACCCGGCATTTTCCTCCCGAATCTTTCAATGAAGAATAGTAGCACATTGCGGGCGGTACGACCTCGCCACCAATCATCCGCGCAGCATTTAAGATGGTGGTGCCGTCTGGTACCTCGATCTCGATTCCGTCTATTGTTACCTTGGCCATAGCGTTATATCGTCACAGCTTCATTTTCACGAACAAAAGGTTCCAACTCAAAGTGTTTCGGGTTCTTCACCTTTTCTGGATACTTGACATGGTATTCGAACTCGTCGCGGAAGTGTCGCACAGCGGCGGCCACGGGCCAGGCGGCGGCATCTCCCAACGGACAAATCGTGTTACCCTCAATTTTCTTAGCTACGTCCACCAGCAAGTCGATGTCACTCGAGTGGCCATGACCGTGCTCGATTCGGTGGAGTACCTTTTCCATCCATCCTGTGCCTTCGCGGCAGGGGCTACATTGACCGCACGACTCGTGGTGATAGAAGCGTGCGTACGTCCAAGTATTTCGAACGATGCAGCTTGTCTCATCCATCACGATGAAGCCTCCCGAACCCAACATGGTTCCACTGACGAACCCACCATCGGCCAGCGACTCGTAGGTCATTAACCGACTTTCACCTTTCGCGGTCTTTAAGATTAAGTGTGCCGGAAGAATCGGGACGGACGAACCTCCAGCTACGACAGCTTTTAGTTTTCGACCTTTCCAGACACCACCACAATATTGATCAGAGTAGATGAACTCCTCGACGGGTAACCCAAGTTCAATCTCGTACACACCTGGCTTGTTGATGTGTCCACTTGCCGAGATTAGTTTCGTGCCGGTGCTTTTACCTACTCCAATCTTGGCGTACTCGTCGCCACCCATATTCACGATCGAGCAAACCGCCGCGATCGTTTCCACATTGTTGACGACGGTAGGAGAGGCATACAATCCGGCAACGGCCGGAAACGGAGGCTTTAACCTCGGATTGCCTCGCTTGCCTTCAAGCGACTCCAGCAATGCAGTTTCCTCGCCACAGATGTAGGCACCGCCTCCTGGTTGTACATAAAGATTCAAGGAATAGTCGGTGCCTAGAATGTTATTCCCGAGGAACCCGTTCGCGTAAGCTTCTGCAATAGCTTTTTCAAGAATGCGCACGATGTACATGTACTCGCCACGCACATAGATGTAGGACGTATTCGCCCCCAAGGCGTAACTCGATGTGATCATTCCCTCGATCAAAATGTGAGGGATCTTTTCCATCAAGTAGCGATCTTTGAAAGTACCAGGTTCACTTTCGTCTGCATTGCAAACAAGATACCGTGGCTTCGTCGATTTGCGATCCAGGAAACTCCACTTCATCCCCGCGGGAAAACCTGCACCACCACGGCCGCGTAGTCCAGATTTTTTCACTTCCTCCATCACTGCGTCTGGCGACATCGATTTCAGTGCCTTTTCCACCGACGCGTAGCCCCCTTTGCTTCGATAAACGGCAAAGGTCTCAATGCCCGGTTCGTTCACATGTTCCAATAGCAACTGGCGGCTCACTTTTTATAAACGTTTGTTCCTTATTCTTCCCTTTGGTTCTATTTGCTGGCAACGACTGCTATTCATCCCTCATGTAGCTGCTCCTCTTATCCGAAGCCTTCCATTTTTCGATGAGAGAGTCAACTTTATCGTTTGTCAAGTTTTCGTGATAGGTAGCACCGCACTGCAGCATCGGGGCAGTACCACAAGAGCCGAGGCACTCGACTGTCTTGAGTGTAAACATCCCATCTGGCGTTGTTTCGCCTTCGGTGATTCCTAACTTGCTTTCTAGGTGCGAGATAATGTCCTCTGAGCCTCGCAACCAGCAAGGACCCGTCCGGCATACTTCTATCAGGCGTTTGCCCACTGGTTTCACATTGAACATCGTGTAGAAAGTGGCTACTTCATACACTTCAATGGGTTTAATCGACAGCAGGGAAGCAACGTAGTCCATTGTCTCGGTGCTCAGCCATCCGTCAAATTCCGACTGGGCCAAGTGCAGAAGCGGCAACAAGGCCGACTTTTGTTTGCCTTCCGGATATCGTTGGATGATCCGTTTGGCAAGCGCGAGTGTTTCTGGACTAAATTCCTTCATAGTACTATTTCGTTTGGTATCGTGACGAGCCGCAATGCGATCAACGTCACGTACTTTTTTAAGCGTCGAGTTCCCCTGCAATCACATTCATGCTACTCATAGTCAAGATGGCGTCTGAGAGCATGCTGCCTTTGATGATTTCAGGATATGCTTGGTAATAAATAAAACACGGTCTTCTGAAATGGAGGCGGAACGGAGTACGTCCTCCATCGCTGATCAAATAAAATCCCAATTCTCCATTTCCCCCTTCGACACAATGGTATACTTCCCCCTTCGGGACGTCTGTTTCGCCCATCACGATCTTGAACTGATAGATCAAGGCCTCCATGTTATGATACACTTCTTCTTTGGGAGGCAGATAGAATTCCGGGACTTCCGCGTGGAACGGTCCTTCGGGTAGCTTGGCGATTGCCTGCTTGATGATGCTGAGGCTTTGCCACATCTCTTCTTGTCGAACCATGAAGCGGTCGTACACATCGCCGTTGAGGCCAACAGGAATCGTGAAGTCGAAATCTTCGTATGAAGAATAGGGTTTCGCAACGCGAACATCGTAGTCGACTCCTGTCGCCCTCAGGTTGGGTCCGGTGAAACTATAGTTGAGCGCTCGTTCCGCATTGATTCCACCGCAGCCGATGGTACGGTCCATAAAGATTCGATTTCTCTTGAGGAGGTTCTCGAACTCTTTGAGGACGACGGGGAACTCGTTTAGAAATTTATGAATCTTATCCCAAGCCTTCGGCGAGAAGTCGCGTTCGAAGCCGCCGATTCTCCCGATGTTGGTGGTCAATCGCGCACCACAGATTTCTTCATAGATCTCATACACAAGCTCGCGTTGTTGGAACATGTACACAAAGCCGGTCAACGCACCAGTGTCGACGCCGATGACGGCGTTGCAAATGAGGTGGTCTGTAATACGAGCCAACTCCATGATGATGACGCGCAAGTATTGCACCCGTTTTGGAATTTCGACTTGCAGCAGTTTTTCGACCGTCATGTGCCAACCGATGTTGTTAATCGGTGCGGAGCAATAATTAAGGCGGTCGGTGATCGGCGTGATCTGGTTATAAGGCCTACGTTCTGCGAGCTTTTCGAAAGCACGGTGAATGTAGCCGATGGTGGGCTGTGAGTCGACAATGATTTCTCCGTCCATCTTCAAGATATTCTGGAAGATACCATGCGTGGCCGGGTGCGTAGGCCCGAGGTTCAGCGTTTGGTACTGCTTTTCAATGGGTAACGGGCGATCGGTATCGAGTGGTTTGTTTTCCATCATCTTCCGAACATCAAGTCGTTTTTATCGTCTCTGGTTTGATCTTCCAACGGATATTCTTTCCGAAGTGGGAAGATGATCATGTCTTCTACGTTGAGAATCCTTTTCAAATCCGGATGCCCTTCGAATGTGACTCCGTAAAAGTCGTAAGCCTCGCGCTCCATCCAATTTGCTCCAGCGAAAACGCTGGTAAGGGTGGGGAGTACTGGGTTTTCTTCGGGGAGATATACCTTCAAACGGAGGCGCTTATTGTCGTATAGGTTGTGCAGTTGATACATGACTGCGATCTCGTGAGTATCGGGATAATGGATACATGCGATCGTGGTCAAGAACTGGTATTTGGTTTCAGCGTTTTGGTACAAGAAGCGAATGATGTCGACCACCTTTTCTTTGCGAAGGGTGATTACCAAAAAATCGTATAGTTGTTCTGTGCGTACGATTTGGTCTTCGTACTTCTCTTTCAGGATCGTGACAACGCGTTCTTCGGTTGCTTCTGCCATGCTTATTCGATGCCGTATTTATTCAGCATCGCTTTATACTCAGGTGAATCACGACGTCTAAGAGACTCTGATTCCACTAAGTGTTGAATCTTCATCACGCCATCGATGATTTGTTCGGGGCGCGGTGGACATCCGGGTACGTAGACGTCTACGGGAATAATGCGGTCAATGCCTTGCAGCACGCTATAAGTGTCGAAAATCCCGCCGCTACTGGCGCATGCACCTACCGACAACACCCACCGTGGTTCTGCCATTTGCTCGTAGACTTGGCGTAGCACAGGCCCCATCTTCTTCGCGATGGTACCCATTACCATCAGCAGATCCGCCTGACGGGGCGAGAAACTGAGGCGTTCGGAGCCAAACCGGGCCAAATCGTAATGAGCGCCTTCGTAGCCATCAGGTTTTTCGGCGACGAGAATTTTTCCAGATGTCGTGGCGGCCTTTTCCATGCTTTGCTTTTAATCCTCCCACTTAAGGGCTCCCTTTTTCTTGATATAAAAGAAACCAACCATTAAGAGCGTAATGAACACCAGCATTTCAATGAAACCCGTGAGTTTCAGATCCTTGAAGTTCACAGCCCACGGATACATGAAGATGACTTCGACGTCGAAGAGCACAAAGAGAATGGCGACGAGGAAATACTTGATGTTGAATGGAACCCTTGCATTGCCTTCGGATTCAATACCACATTCAAAAGGATCGAGTTTCGTTTTCGTCTTCCGCTTGGGACCTAAAGTGTGAGTGGCTACCATGGTGACAACCACGAAACCCATCGCGAAAGCGAACATCAAGGCGATCGGAATATATTGAGCCAAGCCGTTCTCCATAGTTTGACAAAGCAACAACGAACGGGGGTCTATTGTTGCGTGGGTAACTTATAATAATACGTAAAATTAACCGGATTTTGGGCCCGGATGAAATTAAGACGTCATTTAAGTGTGACGCTGGTTGGAAACGTGTGCGGGCCGAAACGGGCAGTAAAATGAAGAACGAGGGACTAACGAGAGGATGATTTTGAAAACGAACGCTTCGGAAAATTTGATTCGGTGAACCGTCAGCACGACGAACGATGTGTTCGTTTCCCCCTCACGGTTTTCGACGGATTTTTGCGCGTTTCCTCGATGCCACTTAGGTAAAAACGAGTGATTTTGGCATAGACCAAACGCTTTTTCACCGTTCATCGGGTCCTGACAAACCGAAGGATGCCGCTGCGGTGGGACGTGGCTGTCGTCCCTTCGCGCAGGCATCTCACTTTGCGATCAACAAAGGCAAGTTCGTGGCTAGCGTGATCAAGTCTTTGTCTTCAACGTTTTTCTTCTCGTCGGCTACCACCAAGAAGTTTTCGTAAACAACGTCTAAGTCGGTGCCTGCGATCTTGAACCCAAGGAGTTCCAAGCGATGCTTGAGTGCAGCGCGACCACTTCGCGCAGTGAGCACAATCGACGACGCGCCAACGCCCACGTCCGCAGGGTTGATGATCTCGTAGTTCTCGGCATGTTTCAAGAACCCGTCTTGGTGAATGCCCGACGAATGCGCAAATGCGTTGCGTCCCACGATGGCCTTGTTCGGCTGTACAGGCATCCGCATCATGTTGCTGATCAGTTGGCTCATCCCGTAGAGCTTCTCTGTGACGATGTCGGTATACAGGTTAAGATCTTTGTGAGTCTTCAGAATCATCACCACTTCTTCCAACGACGTATTACCTGCGCGTTCGCCAATGCCGTTGATCGTTACTTCGACTTGACGAGCTCCATTGATGATTCCCGAAATGGTGTTGGCTGTAGCCATGCCCAAATCGTTGTGGCAGTGAACAGAAATAATTGCCTTGTCGATGTTCTTTACGTTGTTGAACAGATACTCGATCCGCTTGCCGTAAAGGTGGGGGAGACAATAGCCTGTTGTGTCGGGGATGTTGACGACATCGGCTCCAGCAGCAATGACCGCCTCCGTCATTTGTGCCAAGAAGGCGAGGTCGGCGCGTCCAGCGTCTTCGGCATAGAACTCCACTTCCACGCCTTTGCTCTTGGCGTATTGCACGGCCCAGACGCCTTGCTCGAGCACCTGTTCGCGCGTGCTGCGGAACTTATGTTTGATGTGCATATCGGACGATCCAATGCCGGTGTGGATGCGTTTGCGTTTGGCGTGCTGCAACGCCTCGGCAGCGACGTCGATGTCTTCCTTTTTCGACCTTGTCAATCCGCAGATTACCGGTTCTGAAACCGCTTTGGAGATTTCTACGACCGACAAGAAGTCGCCAGGACTCGATATGGGAAACCCAGCTTCGATTACGTCTACGCCGAGTGCTTCGAGTTCGCGGGCAACAACAATCTTTTCGTCGGTCGACAATTGACAACCGGGAACTTGTTCGCCATCGCGGAGGGTGGTGTCGAAGATTTGAATTTTCTCTGCCATATCGAGTTTTTTCGTTTGAGTGAAAAAATAGGTCCTACTTAACCAGGTGATCGACTACTTTTTCATTTGCTCGTAGACTTGGCGTAGCACAGGCCCCATCTTCTTCGCGATGGTACCCATTACCATAAGCAGATCCGCCTGACGGGGCGAGAAACTGAGGCGTTCGGAGCCAAACCGGGCCAAATCGTAATGAGCGCCCATGGTTGCCATAAACTCGATCCCACAGCATGAAGTGGCGAACGGCAGAGGCCAAATAGAGTTCTTACGGGCAAGGCCAACAACTTTCTCGAGGCTGGTGGCGAAAAAACCGGCGCCTTCGTAGCCATCAGGTTTTTCGGCGACGAGAATTTTTCCAGATGTCGTGGCGGCCTTTTCCATGCTTTGCTTTTAATCCTCCCACTTTCCCTTTTTCTTGATATAAAGAAACCAACCATTAAGAGCGTAATGAACACCAGCATTTCAATGAAACCCGTGAGTTTCAGATCCTTGAAGTTCACAGCCCACGGATACATGAAGATGACTTCGACGTCGAAGAGCACAAAGAGAATGGCGACGAGGAAATACTTGATGTTGAATGGAACCCTTGCATTGCCTTCGGATTCAATACCACATTCAAAAGGATCGAGTTTCGTTTTCGTCTTCCGCTTGGGACCTAAAGTGTGAGTGGCTACCATGGTGACAACCACGAAACCCATCGCGAAAGCGAACATCAAGGCGATCGGAATATATTGAGCCAAGCCGTTCTCCATAGTTTGACAAAGCAACAACGAACGGGGGTCTATTGTTGCGTGGGTAACTTATAATAATACGTAAAATTAACCGGATTTTGGGCCCGGATGAAATTAAGACGTCATTTAAGTGTGACGCTGGTTGGAAACGTGTGCGGGCCGAAACGGGCAGTAAAATGAAGAACGAGGGACTAACGAGAGGATGATTTTGAAAACGAACGCTTCGGAAAATTTGATTCGGTGAACCGTCAGCACGACGAACGATGTGTTCGTTTCCCCCTCACGGTTTTCGACGGATTTTTGCGCGTTTCCTCGATGCCACTTAGGTAAAAACGAGTGATTTTGGCATAGACCAAACGCTTTTTCACCGTTCATCGGGTCCTGACAAACCGAAGGATGCCGCTGCGGTGGGACGTGGCTGTCGTCCCTTCGCGCAGGCATCTCACTTTGCGATCAACAAAGGCAAGTTCGTGGCTAGCGTGATCAAGTCTTTGTCTTCAACGTTTTTCTTCTCGTCGGCTACCACCAAGAAGTTTTCGTAAACAACGTCTAAGTCGGTGCCTGCGATCTTGAACCCAAGGAGTTCCAAGCGATGCTTGAGTGCAGCGCGACCACTTCGCGCAGTGAGCACAATCGACGACGCGCCAACGCCCACGTCCGCAGGGTTGATGATCTCGTAGTTCTCGGCATGTTTCAAGAACCCGTCTTGGTGAATGCCCGACGAATGCGCAAATGCGTTGCGTCCCACGATGGCCTTGTTCGGCTGTACAGGCATCCGCATCATGTTGCTGATCAGTTGGCTCATCCCGTAGAGCTTCTCTGTGACGATGTCGGTATACAGGTTAAGATCTTTGTGAGTCTTCAGAATCATCACCACTTCTTCCAACGACGTATTACCTGCGCGTTCGCCAATGCCGTTGATCGTAACTTCGACTTGACGAGCTCCATTGATAATTCCCGAAATGGTATTGGCTGTAGCCATGCCCAAATCGTTGTGGCAGTGAACAGAAATAATCGCCTTGTCGATGTTCTTCACGTTATTGAACAGGTACTCGATCCGTTTGCCGTAAAGGTGGGGGAGACAATAGCCTGTCGTGTCGGGGATGTTGACGACATCGGCTCCAGCAGCAATGACCGCTTCTGTCATTTGCGCCAAGAAGGCGAGGTCGGCGCGTCCAGCGTCTTCGGCATAGAACTCTACTTCCACGCCTTTGCTCTTGGCGTACTGCACGGCCCACACGCCTTGCTCGAGCACCTGTTCGCGCGTGCTGCGGAACTTATGCTTGATGTGCATGTCGGACGATCCAATGCCGGTATGGATGCGTTTGCGTTTAGCGTGCTGCAACGCCTCGGCGGCCACGTCGATGTCTTCTTTTTTCGATCGTGTCAATCCGCAGATCACCGGTTCAGAAACCGCTTTGGAGATTTCTACGACCGATAAGAAGTCGCCAGGACTCGATATGGGAAACCCAGCTTCGATTACGTCTACGCCGAGTGCTTCGAGTTCGCGGGCAACAACAATCTTTTCGTCGGTCGACAATTGACAACCGGGAACTTGTTCGCCATCGCGGAGGGTGGTGTCGAAGATTTGAATTTTCTCTGCCATATCGAGTTTTTTCGTTTGAGTGAAAAAATAGGTCCTACTTAACCAGGTGATCGACTACTTTTTGGCCCATCGCCTGGGTGTTCAATAGCTTTTCTTTCGGTGTGGCGCTGTCCGCGATGTCCGCGGTTCTGAAGCCTTGCTTCAACGTTACTTCCACAGCTTTGATCACTGCATTCGCCTCGTTCGTCAATCCAAAGGAGATGTCTAACAGCAGCGCGGCGGAGAGGATCGACGCCAATGGGTTGGCGATTCCTTTTCCAGTGATGTCGTGCGCACTGCCGTGGATGGGTTCATACAAGCCGATCTTGTCGCCCACAGAAGCCGACGCAAGCATTCCCATCGATCCTGCTATTTGAGATGCTTCATCGGTGAGGATGTCGCCGAACAAGTTTCCGGTGAGGACCACGTCGAAGTTTCGTGGATTCTTAATCAGCAGCATCGCGGCCGAATCGACAAACTGATGTTCGAGCTGAACATCTGGGTATTGCTTCGCCACAATGTTGACGGTCTCTCTCCACAACCTCGAGCTTTCAAGGACGTTGGCCTTGTCCACACTCATGACTTTTTTTCTGCGGGTACGAGCCGCTTGAAATGCCTTGTGTGCGATGCGCTCAACTTCATACCGTTGGTAGATCATCAAGTCGAATGCTGTGTTGCCTTCGTCTTTGCGGCCCTTTTCTCCGAAGTATACGTCACCCGTCAATTCACGAAAGAAAAGGATATCGGAGCCCTTCAGGATTTCGGGTCGAATGCTGGAAGCACCCAAAAGTTCGTCGAACAACTTGATCGGGCGTAGGTTGGCATATAGTCCTAATTCCTTCCGCATCTTCAGCAGTCCTTGTTCGGGACGTACTTTCAAGGTTGGGTCGTTGTCGTATTTCGGGTGGCCCACTGCGCCGAAGAGCACAGCGTCTGAAGCTTTCAACTTGGTCAAGGTCTCGGCCGGCAGCGCGTCGCCGGTCGCTTCAATGGCATCGTGGCCAATGATGGCGGTATCATAATCGAACGTGTGACCAAAGAGCGCGGCAATCTTGCCGAGCACGCGTTTGCCTTCGGCCGTCACTTCCTTGCCAATTCCGTCACCTGGAAGTATGAGTATCTTCTTATGCATGCGCAAGGTCGTAGGCTTTGATTTCTTTATTGAGGCTGATCAAGTAGTCGATGTCGTCGTACCCATTGATCAAACATTCTTTCTTGTACACGTTGATATCGAACTTCTCTTTTTCTTTTCCAAAAGAGATGGTTTGGTTGGGGAGGTTCACGTCAACTTGTGTGTTGGGATCTTGCTCGATCGCTTCGAACAATTTCCTTAGGAAAGAATCGGACACGACCACGGGGAGTAGGCCGTTGTTCAACGCATTGTTCTTGAAGATGTCGGCAAAGAAACTAGACACGACTACGCGAAAGCCGTGATCGTAGATAGCCCAGGCAGCATGCTCGCGGCTACTACCGCACCCGAAATTTTTTCCACCCACAAGCACCTTCCCGGAATACTTGGGATTGTTCAACACGAAGCTGGCAATCGGCTGGTTGTTGGCATCGTATCGCCAATCGCGAAAAAGGTTATCGCCAAACCCCTCGCGCGTCGTCGCTTTGAGAAAACGCGCTGGAATAATTTGATCAGTGTCGATGTTCTCGGTTGCCACAGGAACAGCACTGCTTGTCAACTTGGTAAATTTCTCTTTCAAGACTCCCTAATTCTAAATTCTAAATTCTTAATTCTAAATTCTTAATTCTTAATTCTAAATCATTTCCCTAACGTCCGACACCTTCCCGGTAATCGCTGCCGCCGCTGCGCTCAGTGGACTCGCCAAAAATGTTCTCGACCGTGGTCCTTGGCGTCCTTCGAAGTTTCGATTCGAAGTCGAGATGCAGTACTTGCCTGGAGGAACTTTGTCTTCGTTCATGCCAAGACATGCAGAGCATCCCGGGCTGCGCAACTCAAATCCTGCTTCAGCAAATACTCGATCGAGTCCTTCCTCTTTTGCTTGGGCTTCAACTTGTTTGGAACCAGGAATAACCCACACTTCCACGTTGGCGGCTTTCTTCTTTCCTTTTACAATTTGGGCCACCGATCTTAGGTCTTCAATGCGGGCATTGGTACAGCTCCCGATGAAAACATAATCGACCGGTTTGCCGAGAAGGGGAGAACCCTGTTCGAGCCCCATGTATTCGAGCGACTTGGTGAAAGAATTCGCCTCGCTGATCTCTTTGAGTTCAGCTACGGTTGGGATCCGGTCTGTTACCTTCATTCCCATGCCTGGGTTGGTGCCGTAGGTAATCATCGGAGCGATGTCTTCTGCTTGGAAGGTGAGGACTGCGTCGTATTTCGCGCCGGCATCGGAGGCGAGCTTCTTCCAACGTTCGACCGCCTGATCGAAGTCTGCACCTTGTGGGGCGAACTTGCGTCCACGGATGTAGTTGAAGGTGGTGTCGTCGGGGGCAATCAAACCGCCACGGGCACCCATCTCGATGCTCATGTTGCAAATCGTCATTCGAGCTTCCATCGACAGAGAACGGATTGCATCGCCTGCGTATTCAACAAAATAGCCAGTGGCTCCACTGGCTGAAATCTTCGAGATGATATATAAGATAATGTCTTTGCTGACGACTCCTTTACCCAGCTTGCCGTTGATTTCGATCTTCATCGTCTTGGGCTTGCTTTGAAGGATGCACTGGGTTGCTAATACTTGTTCCACTTCGGAAGTTCCGATGCCGAAGGCTACGTTGCCGAAAGCCCCGTGGGTTGAAGTATGGCTGTCGCCGCAGACGATCGTCATGCCAGGGAGGGTCAGACCCAATTCGGGTCCAATGATGTGCACAATTCCTTGGTACGGGTGTCCCAGGTCGTAGAGCTCCACTCCGAACTCTTGGCAGTTTTTCCTAAGAGTTTCCACTTGGTGGCGCGACAGAGCCTCCTTGATAGGGAGGTGTTGGTCTTTCGTGGGCACGTTGTGGTCGGCGGTGGCAGTGGTCCGCTTGGTGTTGAAGACCGGGATGCCGCGTTTCCGGAGCCCATCGAAGGCTTGAGGGCTAGTAACCTCGTGAATAAAATGACGATCGATGAATACTGCATCGGGATAACCGGCAACGCGTTTGACAACGTGCCCATCCCAAATCTTTTCGAAAATTGTTTTTGCCTCTGAACTCACAACAAGCGTTAGTTTGGACTGGCCTAATAAAAATGAAACCGCCCCGAGGTAGTCGAGGCGGTTTCTAAACGAGTTAGGTTTGGTTTATGAGGTAAAAGATACCTTTTCCCGCACGATGCAATTTGTGAAATCTTGAAAAGGCGATCAACCTTTTGGGTATTTATTTTCAAGTTGGCTTACGAGCGTTTGGTTTTCCAAAACACGGTTACACCAAGTACTCGAACAAGTTTTCGTTCTGATTCACAAGCGTGTAGTTAAGCTTGTGTGCATCCATGCGTTCGATCAACACGTGAAAGTCTTCTCGCGACTTGACCTCGATACCGATGAGGGCAGGTCCAGTTTCCTTGTTATGTTTCTGGATAAATTCGAAGCGGACAATGTCGTCGGTCGGCCCAAGAATTTCATTGACAAACTCTTTCAAGGCTCCTGGCCGTTGAGCAAATCGTACGATGAAGTAATGCTTCAATCCTTCGTACAACAGCGACCGCTCTTTGATCTCTTGCATCCGGTCGATGTCGTTGTTGCCGCCACTGACCACACAGACGACCCGTTTGCCTTTCAGGTGTGAAGCGTATTGAGAAAGTGCGGCAATAGACAACGCGCCGGCAGGCTCAGCTACGATCGCATCTTCGTTGTAGAGTTGCAAAATCGTCGAGCTTACCTTGCCTTCGGGAACGAGGAGCATGTCACTGAGGAATTCCTTGCAGATCGAAAATGTGAGTTCGCCCACCTTTTGAACCGAAGCACCATCGACGAAGCGCTGAATCTTTTCTAGCCGGACAGGATGACCTGCTTTCAAAGCTTCTTTCATCGAGGGGGCACCCGCAGGCTCCACGCCGATAATTTTTGTTTGTGGCGAGTAAGTCTGAAAATAAGTACCCACTCCGGCGCAAAGGCCGCCGCCACCGATCGGTAGAAATAAGTAATCGATTCCCGACAATTCATCGAGGATTTCCTTTCCGACTGTTCCTTGCCCTTCAATCACCTTTGGATTATCGAAAGGTGGGATAAAGGTGAGGCTGTTCTCAGCGGCGAACGTGAGTGCATGTTGCTGGCACTCGTCGAATGTGTCGCCGATCAGCACGATCTCGATGTGATCGCCGCCAAACATCCTCACCTGGTTGATCTTTTGTTTGGGTGTGATAGAAGGCATGTAAATCCACGCATGGATATTCAACTGCCGACAGGAGAATGCGACTCCTTGGGCATGGTTTCCTGCGCTCGCGCAAACCACACCTTGGCGACGTTGTGCTTCGCTCAAGCTGTTGATCAGGTTGTAGGCGCCCCTAATTTTATAGGAGCGCACTACTTGCAGATCTTCGCGCTTGAGGTAAACCTCGCATTCGAACCGCTCGGAAAGTTTCCGATGGAACTGCAACGGGGTCTTGAGCACTACATTCTTGAGGGATTCGTAGGCTGCTGGGATATCTATATGTTGATTTACGGCTGTCTTCATCAGAACGGTACTATTTTCTTTAGGCGTACCGCGATCCTTTAGTTGATCATGCTCGCTTCTACCTTGTCTTTTTCCGGACGCAATGAACGCACGGCCGCGCCAGCTTGCCACAACTCGCTTTCGCGGAGTTCTTTCAATTCTTCAGCAAGTTTTTCGCGGTAATCAGGTTTGCTGCAAGTGTCGATCGTGCGCTTCGCCTCAGCACCTGTCGCGACGCTTTCATATAGTTCTTTGAACACGGGCAACGTGGCGGCTTTGAACTTCTTTTTCCAATCGAGCGCACCGCGTTGAGCAGTCGTCGAACAGTTGGCATACATCCAATCCATGCCGTTCTCGGCTACAAGCGGCATCAAGCTTTGAGTCAGCTCTTCAACGGTTTCATTGAAAGCTTCCGACGGTGTGTGTCCCTTCGAACGGAGTACTTCATATTGAGCTTCGAAAATGCCGGCGATGGCGCCCATCAAAGTACCGCGTTCACCGGTTAAGTCAGAGTATACTTCACGCTTAAAATCGGTTTCGAACAAATAACCCGATCCAATGCCGATGCCAAGTGCAATGGCGCGTTCACGTGCGTGACCCGTTGCATCTTGATATACCGCGTAGCTCGAGTTGATACCCTTGCCCTGCAAGAAGAGACGGCGCACAGAAGTACCCGAACCTTTGGGTGCTGCCAAGATCACATCGATATCGGCCGGAGGGATGATGCCCGTTTGTTCTTTGAAGGTGATGCCAAATCCGTGAGAGAAGTAAAGGGCTTTGCCTTTGGTCATGTGCGGCTTCAAGGTAGGCCACAACGAAATTTGACCGGCATCCGACAGAAGGAATTGCACGATCGTACCTTTTTTAGCGGCTTCCTCCACATCGAACAAGGTTTTACCAGGAACCCATCCGTGTTCGACAGCTTTGTCCCAAGTCTTCGTGCCCTTGCGTTGGCCAACGATGACGTTGAATCCGTTGTCGCGCAAGTTCAGAGCTTGTGCGGGACCTTGTACGCCGTAGCCGATAATTGCAATGACTTCGTTCTTCAGGACTTGTTGTGCCTTCTCCATCGGAAACTCCTCGCGAGTCACTACTTCTTCTACGACTCCGCCAAAATTGATCTTTGCCATATACTTCTGTTTGTTTTGATTGTTCTATTTAAGGTTTGTTTGTGCTAGCTCTCGATGACCCTGAGTTTGTCCTAGTCCTTCGCCTCCGAAGTCAACTTTTCAAGTGCTTCGAAAAAGATGTGACTGCCAGGTGTGTAAACTGCTTCCTCCACCTCAATCAACTTTTCTAGTTGATGTTTCACCTTTTCGATCATATCAGGAGTGGTGTACAACAACAACGTTGCTCGGCCACTTCTAAAGTCATCTTCGTCTTCGTGTGCCAACAAACGTTTGATGCGCACCCGGCGCCGGTTCAACACATTCACGATCCTATTGAGAATCGAAAACTCGTTGTCGGCTATAATTTCTAGAGTAAATTCTTGTTTCAGCATGGAGGCTAATTCATTTGGTTCCAGCTGGCGCTTCCAGCAATACTTCCGATACACCCGAGCCCGCAGGTACCATCGGGAACACGTTATCTTCCTTGCCAACGACAACTTCCAAGAACGTTGCTGTTTCAGAGTTGAGGAACCGGTCTAATGCGGCATCCAACTCTGCACGTTCGTTCACTCGTTCCGCCGGAATGCCGTAGGCTTTGTTGATCGTCACGAAATCCGGATTCGTCATTTCGGTGAACGAATACCGTTTTCCGTGAAAGAGCTGCTGCCACTGACGCACCATTCCCAGGAAGTTGTTATTCAAGACCAGGATCTTCACCGGGATCTTGTATTGCATGATCGTTCCCAATTCTTGCAATGTCATTTGAAAGCCGCCGTCGCCAATTACAGCAATCACGGGCTTGGAGGGCTGACCCATCTTTGCGCCCATAGCAGCGGGTAATGCAAAACCCATCGTACCGGCACCACCCGAAGTGACTTGGGTAAGGGGACTCTTGAACTTATAGTAGCGAGAGGCGACCATCTGATGCTGACCCACGTCTGTGACAAGGATTGCCTCACCTTTCGTCAAATCCGAAATGCGATTGATCACCTCAGCCATCGTGATTTGACCAGTAGGGTGGATCTCCTTTTGAATCACCTTTTCGTTTTCGATCGAGTTCAGGTGTTGAAAACTCTTCATCCACAACGGGTGGGACCTTTGTTCGCACTTCGCGATAAGCGCGGTCAACGCTTCTTTCGCGTCGGCGTGAACAGCCACATCGGCCTTGATGATTTTATTGATCTCTGCTTTGTCAATGTCAATGTGAATGATCTTCGCTTGCTTGGCGTATTTGGCAACGTTGCCCGTCACACGGTCGTCGAACCGCATACCCAGACCGATCAGTAAGTCGCATTCGTTGGTGTTGATGTTCGGCGCGTAGTTTCCATGCATGCCGAGGAAACCCGCATAGTTAGGATGGTCGGTAGGAAAAGCACCAAGGCCCAGCAAGGTACACGCCACTGGAATTCCTGTCTTTTCAGAAAACGCAACCAACTCCTTGGAAGCACCCGAAAGGAGCACACCCTGACCTGCCAAGATGTACGGGCGAGAGGCTTTGTTGATCAACGCAGCCGCGGATTCTACCTGAGCCATTGATAGCACAGGCTTTGGCCGATAGGTGCGGATGCTCTCGCACTTTTTGTATTCCTCTTCTTCAATGAGTTCGTTCTGCGCATTCTTGGTGATATCAATGAGCACAGGTCCTGGCCGTCCTGTCTTTGCAATGTAAAATGCCTTGGCTACTGCTTGCGCGATGTCTTTTGCTTCTGCCACCTGCACGTTCCACTTGGTTACAGGAATGGTGGTATTCACGACATCAGTCTCTTGAAAAGCATCGGTACCCAATAAGTGGGCAAACACTTGACCTGTGATGCACACGATTGGAGTTGAATCGATCAACGCATCTGCCAGACCTGTGACGAGGTTGGTGGCGCCAGGTCCGGATGTTGCAAGTGCGACACCGACCTTACCGGTTGCCCGGGCAAATCCTTGCGCAGCGTGGACG
Organism: Cyclobacteriaceae bacterium; assembly: GCA_044226945.1. Lineage (GTDB taxonomy): Bacteria > Bacteroidota > Bacteroidia > Cytophagales > Cyclobacteriaceae > ELB16-189. Next base: position 176,741 of record JBGAGB010000005.1, read on the forward strand.
GCGCCTTGTTCGTGACGGACGAGCACGTGTTGAAGTTGGTCGGCATAGTGGTACAACGCATCATACACGGGCATGATTGCACCCCCCGGGTAACCAAAAAGCGTGGTCACACCTTCGCGCACCAAGCTTCGCAAAAGGACCTCAGATCCTGTGATACGAGTTTTGGTCGCAGTTGCTTCGTCGGCAACTGGCTTGCTCTTCAACTTAGTCTTCGTCTGTAACGCATCCATCGGCAGCTGTCTTTACTTGTTTGGCATACTTAAAAAGTACCCCGTTCTTCACCTTCAAAGCTTGGGGTTTATAGTTCGAGCGACGAATGGCCAATGTCTTTTCGTCGACGAGCAAATTGATTTGATGTTTTTTAATATCGATTTCGATCCAGTCGTTGTCTTCCACCAGCGCGATCAGGCCGCCGTCGAAAGCTTCCGGGGTAATGTGCCCCACCACGAAGCCGTGCGTACCTCCGCTGAAACGACCGTCGGTGATAAGTGCCACGCTCTTACCGAGTCCAGCACCCATGATCAAGCTCGTGGGCTTCAGCATTTCGGGCATACCGGGCGCACCCTTTGGCCCTACATAGCGGATCACCACCACATCGCCCTGTTTAATTCTACCTGAGCGTACACCTTCCGTGAGTTCGAACTCGCCGTTGAACACGCGGGCTTGACCCTTGAATTTCTCTCCTTCCTTACCGGTGATTTTGGCTACCGATCCTTTGGTGGCCAAGTTGCCATACAGGATCTGCAAGTGCGCTGTTTTCTTTAAAGGACGATCGAGCGGGTAGATCACATCTTGGTTTTCGAAACTGATGTCTGGAACCGACGCGAGATTTTCCGCGATTGTTTTTCCTGTGACTGTCATGCAGTCGCCGTGCAGATAGCCATTCTTCAGCAGATACTTCATCACCAGAGGAACGCCGCCAATCTTGTGCAGCTCGTGCATGAGATACTTACCACTAGGCTTGAGGTCGGCAAGCAGGGGAGTCTTGTCGCTGATGCGTTGGAAGTCTTCTTGTGTCAATTGGAGACCAACGGCTTTTGCCATTGCGATCAAATGCAAAACGGCGTTCGTAGATCCACCCAGTGCCATCACCATCGTCATCGCATTCTCAAATGCTTTGAAAGTCATGATGTCGCGAGGTTTCAGGTCGCGCTCGAGGAGACCGCGCATGGCAATCCCAGCTTGCTTGCACTCGTCGCGCTTCTCTTTGCTGACCGCTGGATTCGATGAGCTGTAAGGCAGCGCCATTCCAAGCGCCTCAATCGCCGACGCCATCGTGTTCGCCGTGTACATGCCACCGCAAGCGCCCGCTCCGGGACATGCGTTGTGGATGATTCCCTTGTAGTCCTCTTCCGAAAGCTTGTCGGCGAGGCGCTCCCCAAGTGCTTCAAAAGCAGAGATGATGTTAAGTTCGCGACCCTTCCAGTGCCCACCCGCAATGGTTCCACCGTAGACCATCAACGCTGGCCGGTTCAGACGCCCCATGGCCATCAAGGCACCGGGCATGTTCTTATCACAACCAACCACCGCGATCAATCCATCGTAATAGTGTGCGCCAGAGATGGTTTCAATCGAGTCGGCGATCACCTCGCGACTGACAAGTGAATAGCGCATTCCCTCCGTACCGTTCGAGATTCCGTCGCTTACTCCGATCGTGTTGAACACGAGACCCACGAGTTCTTGGTCCCACACGCCCTGCTTCACGTCAGCAGCGAGTCCGTTCAAGTGCATGTTGCACGTGTTCCCATCGTATCCAGTGCTCGCAATACCCACGAGTGGTTTTTGAAGGTCGTGATCTGTCAAACCCGTTCCATGCAACATCGCTTGCGACGCCGGAAGGGTGGGATCCAGTGTAATTGTCTTACTGTATTTCTTTAGTTCCATTCGGTCAATTCTTCATCTATCGTCACTCACACGATCACGTAGCTGTAGCTCTTATCCAACACCAGGCATCGATATGCCTCTTGGATAATCGATCCGAGCGAGTTCTTCCATTCTTTTTTCATCGGGTGTCCTTCCACAGAGGAGATGCCCACCACTTCGGCAGCAGTGCCGCACAAGAAAGCGCTGTCGGCTTCGAGAAGTTCTTCAGGACGGATGCCGCGCTCACGCACCGTGATGTCGAGTTCCTTACAGATTTCCAACACCGTCTTGCGCGTGATGCCGGGGAGGATGCTACCCGTTGCAGGCGTATACAACACGTTATCTTTCTCCATGAAGAAGTTGGCACCCGGACCTTCGGCCACATTGCCATTCATGTCAAGCATGAGACCTTCGTCGTAGCCTCGCTCTTTTGCCTCGGTGGTCGCTAGGATGCTATTGACATAGTGGCCACACACTTTTGCTTCGATCTTAACTGATTTAGGGTTCGGGCGTTGGTAAGACGAAATGCAAATCCTGAGCTCCTGGTTTCCAAGGTACTTGTCCCATTCCCATGCGGTGATCATCAAGGAAACTTCCTTAGGGGCCGTGAGCGACATGTTGGGGCTGCAGAATACTAAGGGCCGGATATAGGCGTCCGAGAGTTTATTCTTCTCGATAATGTGGTAAGTGATCTGGATCAATTCGTTCACACTGTAATGAAGCGGTATGTTCATCAGGGCAGCGCTGCGACGGAGGCGTTCGTAGTGTTCATTCGCCTTAAAAATTTTCGTCCCATTTACCGTGCGATAAGAGCGGATCCCCTCGAAAACGCCGTAGCCAAAGTGGAGGGTTTGCCCAAACAGATCCATCTTGGCGTCTTTGGCCTTGACAAACTGGCCATCTAAGAAAAGGATCGTGTTATCGTTGTAGTACATATCGAGTTTAAACAATCGTTAGTTTGTTCGGACCTTATAAAAACAAAACCGCCCCGACTAAGTCGGGGCGGCTGGTAGATTCAAACTTATTAATCAATTACCATCGCCCCGCACACGGCAGAATAATGACGACAGTAAGGACCACAGTCAAAGACGCAACTCCTGCAAGTCTCCGCAAATTCAATATGGAATTTATCCGATTCACGTCTTTTTCTAACTGAAGGTCACGCAAGATGGACGAAAAATTCTGAGTTTCCAGCCGCCGTTGGAAGAAAATTTTCCTCGGCTCGTTTAACAAATGTTAGGTAGTACACACGAAAAATGGGCATATTTAGAGGTCAAAACTGTTACGCCGATAACAAATACAACGCAGACCATGAACTTCCAAAGACTGACACCGCTTGTTCTCCTTATCGCGCTAGTCATCGCCAGTTGCAACTCAAAACCTACGTCAGAAATGCCAGCCCAGGGAAAGGCGGATAGCCTGTCACAATTGTTTACACTCAAGAACAAATCCGGGGTGACGGTGACGATCACTCCTTTTGGCGGAAACATAGTATCGATCTTAGTGCCGGACAAAGATGGCAAACTCGTCGATGTCGTGCTGGGCTATGATTCGGCAAAAGAATACGTGGGGGCGAAAGGATATTATGGTTCCACCATCGGCAGGTACGGCAACCGAATCGCCAAGGGGAAATTCTCGCTCGACGGAAAGGAATATCAACTTGCCACCAATAACGGTGAAAATGCGTTACACGGCGGGCCCAACGGATTTCATAACGTGATGTGGAACGGACGCGAGATCGACACACCCAACGGCAAAGCGGTCGAGATCACCTATCTCAGCAAAGACGGCGAAGAAGGCTACCCGGGGAACCTATCAACGAAAGTCGTCTTTTCACTCAACGACTCTAGTGAGCTGCGAATCGACTACGAGGCAACGACCGATAAAGCTACTGTGCTCAACTTAACCAACCACTCGTATTTCAATTTGTCGGGCGAAGGCTCTGGCGAAATCCTCAACCATGAGATAATGATCAACGCCGATAAGTTCCTGCCAGTAGACAAAGGCCTCATCCCTACAGGAGAATTACGACAAGTGAAGGGAACACCGTTCGACTTCACGCAACCGCACAAGATCGGGGAACGCATCGATGCAGACGAGGAGCAAGTGAAAACGGGTGGCGGTTACGACCATTGCTTCGTGCTAAACAAAAAGGCCCCGGGTGAGCTGTCGCTCGCTGCTCGTGTTACCGACCCTACCTCTGGCCGGAGAATGGAAGTGTGGACCACAGAACCCGCCGTACAATTCTACACGGGGAACTTCCTCAATGGAGGTGTCGGTAAGGGTGGCAAGAAATACAATTATCGAGGCGCGTTCTGCCTCGAAACGCAGCACTTTCCCGATTCCCCCAACCAACCAACTTTCCCTTCTACGACATTGAAGCCGGGCGAAGAGTTTAGATCCACCACCATCTATCGCTTCTTCGCGAAATAGTTAAACGGGTTGAATCCGTAATTCAGGATTTCATATCTTGAGGTATTCACCCTCAAGTATGAAGTATTCTTTCTTGTTGCTGACGGTCTGGATGATCGCCTGCACCAGTTCCAACAACAACCCGGAAGTCAAGTACTACGCCCACCCGGAAAAGTACAGGCCCCAATATCACTTTTCGCCCGATCACAACTGGACCAACGACCCTAATGGCTTAGTCTATTATAATGGTGCTTTCCATATTTTCTATCAATACAATCCTTACGGTATTAGATGGGGTCACATGAGTTGGGGCCACGCCACCTCGCCCGATCTGGTGCATTGGAGCCATCAGCCAGTGGCCATCACCGAATACACCGACGCGGCTGGCGACAGCGTGATGATCTTTTCCGGGAGCGCGGTGGTCGATCAGGACAACACATCGGGATTCTTCCAACGCGGCACCGGTGGGATCGTCACGATTTATACCTCGCACGTTCACAAGGGCGGCGAGCAATTGCGCCAGCATCAGAGTATCGCCTATTCAACACGTGATGCGAACACCTACGAACGATTCGCGGGCAACCCGGTGCTCGACATTCAACGAAAAGACTTTCGCGACCCAAAAGTTTTTTGGTACGAACCCACCAAGAAATGGATCATGATCGCCGTGATACCAGATGAGTTCAAAACCCATTTGTATGAATCGTCTAACCTGAAGGAGTGGAAGTTCTTAAGCGAGTTCGGACCTTTAGGGGACACCGCGAAAATCTGGGAGTGCCCCGACCTCATTCAGGTTCCTTCGGAAGAGGACGGTCAACCGAGCAAGTGGGTGCTGATCGTTTCGAACAGCCATCCGCAGGGTCCGGACTATGTCGGCATGCAATATTTCGTGGGTGATTTCGATGGCACGCGGTTCACTCCCGACGATCCAAGCCGGTATCCGATTTACCTGGATTACGGAAAGGACTACTACGCTGGTGTCACCTTCAATAACATCCCCGGCGAGGGAAATCAAGTTCTTTTTGGATGGGCCAATAACTGGGCGTACGGACAAGACATTCCCACGAACCCTTGGCGCGGAGCCATGGCCATGCCTCGCATGTTGTCTCTGTACCAAACTCCAGAAGGGACTAGGTTACGCCAACGTCCCGTTGTTGGAATCCAACAGTTGAAGAGTGGGGCATTGCTCGATGAAGAGCCTCTAAACACTCGCTCCTTCGTGATTGAGGCGGTGATTACACCGTCGAGTGGCGACTACATTGCGGGAGTGTCATTGTTTAAGTCGGGCGATGAAGAAACGGTCATTGGCTATGATGCCTCGAAAGGGGAGGTGTTTTTTGATCGCACGCACTCGGGCAATGTGTCGTTCCACCCTAAGTTCTCGAGCATTGAAAGGGCACCTGCACGGTTGGTAGACGGCAAAGTGAAGTTGTCTATTTACGTCGATCAATCAATTGTCGAAGTGTTCATCAATGATGGGGAGGCCGTGATTACGGACCAAATTTTCCCGACTTCAGAATCGACCCTTGTGCAACGTGTTGAGCGTCAAGGGACTGGGTTGGCCACGTGGACGGTCTTTGCCATGCGCAGCTCTTGGGACGAATCAGTGGCGAACTAGGGAACGAGCAACAAGTTCACCCAACGCCGGGCCGTGTTTGAAACCGTGTCCAGAGCCGCCGCCCAAGAACCACACCCGGTTTGAGGTTGGATGTGGTTCAAAGATGAAGTTGCCGTCGGGTGAGTTTTCGTAGGGGCATACACGATTTTCTACAAGGGGTGCGTTCGCCAATCCCGGAAAACGGCGACCCAGAAAAGCTCGTGCGTGTGTAAGCACCGCCAGTTCGAGGGCCCGCTCCCCATGGGTTGGGTCGAAAGGTTGGCCTCTGCGATCCACCCCGACTTTAAAGCCGCGGTTCGCGTTTCCCGGGATGCCGTAGTAGTAATCCCGCCCATCCGCGTCCACCCACGCTGGGAACTTCTCGTACGAGAGGGCATGGTCGGCAGGTGCTCCGAAGTAGTACGCCTCTTGTTTACTGCAAGTGATGCGGTTGCCGATTTCGCTTGGAAACAGGGTTCCGAGCCACGATCCGCATGCATATATTATAGAGTCAGCCCCAAGTTGGGTACCGTCCTGCAACAAGAGTTGCGGTTTTCCAGTTGCGGTGGGCGTTGCAACACCTTGCACGAAGGTTCCGCCCTCACGGACGAAGGTTTCGGCGACTAGTTGTGTGCTTTCTCGCGCCTTAAGGTAGCCGCCGTAGGGATCGAACCACCCGTGGTGCAGGTCGGAAGTGTTGATAATGGAGAACCGGTTCCCGAGTTCGTGTTTCGGTAGGAATTCATATTCCATCCCATGTTTTTGGGCGTAAGGCATCGAGTCGTCGACGATGTCGCAAGTTGGCTCATGGCACATCCACAGAACTCCCACGTTGAAGAAGACTTGACGCTGCCACGCCGCTTGGTGTTCTTTCCAAAGGGTCAGCGCCCGCACGTTAAGGTCGAAGTAGAATTCGTTCGCCCCGTATGTCGAACGGATGACGCGCGTTTCATCACCCGAGCTAGATCGTGAGTTTCCAGCACCCCACGCATCCACTAGTGTCACTCGAAGCCCGGCGCGTAAAAGGAAGAGGGCAGTCCAACCGCCGAAAGCCCCCGCGCCCACGACGATCACCTCGTCTCCTTTTTTCAAAACTCCGCGGCCCGCGAGGAACTGGCTGGCGATCGAAGAAGGGGCAAATGTATTCGTCACTTTATTCTGAATTTTAAATCCATGGCTGGTTCAAGGAAGGCCCACCAACCAATTATTCCATTGCACTGCGAACGTCGCCAGCATTACCAAGACTAAGACCACCACGAACACTTGGTGTACGCGTTCATTTTCGATGCGTCGCCACGCAATGAAGGAGGAGGCGAGGAGGATGGAGACTTGGACAAATTCATCGACGAGCCGATAGTCCTGCAGAAACACGTCGTCGAGGATGGCTAGGAGGGCGAGGATCGCAATCAACAGGAAGAACTTGCGGGCGTCGCGGAAATAAAACGCGCGCATGTCGACTGGTTCGGTAGACGAATCTTGTTGGCTGAACGGGAAGAGGACACGTGCGAGGATGAAGAGATCGACCGGGTAGAGGATGATGAACAGCACGACCGGCAGCCGCCAACGTTCATGATCACGAAGTTCGTAGAGCCACCACCATTCTTGAAAGTGTAAAAAGAACACGAGTACGATCCACAGGAGGTGTGGCCAATACAATTTAACCCGGTTCCAATGATGGATGACCTCAGCGATGCCCGCCACAATCTGAGTGATACCCAGGCCAAGCACGATGGAAATTAGGACGGAGATGTATTCGAATGGACTCATTTCGAATGGCACAATGCGCTGATGGCAAACTACTTAGTAAATCGACGGGAAAGGCGCATTTCACTCAATTTAAAACCATTCTAAATAGGGTTTTCTCGACGCTTTTCCTGGGTAGTCGGGCTGAAAAATCCAAGTGCATTTTCGTGGAAGGTGTTGTACGCCAAATGTTGATTTTCTTACCCGACGACGTTGCGATTTTGTTTGAAATAATGCGTTTCGCACTTACATTTGTGCACTTCGTATAAAACCGGAGTTCCTAATCATCATGACGAAGCATCGATCCTCGGCTTTCTTCCTGGTCACACTCCTACTCGTCTTTTGTTCGTTTTTCTCATTTGGTCAAGTCTCTAAAGAACCCGCCGAAATAAAGGCTGGCGAGGCTTTGTTCAATGCGAACTGTAAGAGTTGCCATAGGCTTGACAGGAAATTGATCGGTCCTGCGCTTGCAGGTGTTACCAACCGCGCGCCTTCCATTCAATGGTTGAAGGACTGGATTCACAACTCATCGAAAGTGATCGCTAGCGGCGATGAATATGCCGTGAAGATTTTCGAAGAATACAACAAGAGCCAGATGACGGCTTTCACGTCGCTCACCGACGACCAGATCATGCAGATCTTGGCGTACGTGGAAGCTCCGATCGTGGTGGCCGAAGATCCTAATAAACCAAAAGTTCAGACCGACGGCGAGAAGGGTGTTCCCTCAGAATACCTCACCGCCATTGCAGTTGGTATGGGCGTAATTTTGATCCTGCTTCTCGTCACCCTCGTGATTGTAGCGCGCGTGTTGAAGGCGTCCCTGAACCAGCGCTCGTTGAACGAAGAGGACGCCGAAGTAGTGAACTCTCCTTACACTGTCAAGAGCGTTTTGTCAAGCTCTGGATTCATCTTCATCGTCGTGTTCATTGTAGCAGGTGTCACCTTTAAGACGGTGATAGATGGCCTCTACTCGGTTGGCGTTCAAATCAACTACCAGCCTAAGCAACCTATCGCATTCTCGCACAAGATTCACGCCGGCCAGTTCGAAATTGACTGTAAATACTGTCACACCACAGTCATGAAGTCGAAGCAAGCGAACATCCCGTCGCCCAACATCTGTATGAACTGTCACTCTCAAATTCGCTCAGGCACTTTGACCGGCGAAGGGGAGATTGCAAAGATCTATGCTGCCGTTGGTTATGACCCCGACAAGGGCCAATACACTGGCGTCACCAAGCCGATCCAATGGATCAGGATCCACAACTTGCCAGACCTTGCATACTTCAACCACTCGCAACACGTGAATGTGGGTGGTGTACAATGCGAAACTTGCCATGGCCCGATCAAGGAGATGGAAGTGGTGAAACAATACTCGCTGCTCACAATGGGATGGTGCGTGAACTGCCACCGTCAAACCAACGTGGCAACGAAAGGCAACGCGTACTACGACAAGTTGCTCGAACTCCACAACGCGACGAAATCTGGCCAAGACATGAAAGTGGTCGACATCGGCGGTTTGGAATGCGGCAAATGCCACTATTAATATCAGTTAGAATCAAAAGATCTTTTGACATAGGTATTGTATGACGAAGAATAAAACATACTGGAAAGGACTTCCCGAACTGAAGAACGACGAGGCGGTTATCAAAAACGCTTCGAACGAATTCGGTCAAGCGCCATCCGCCGACGAAAGCGGCCACTCCAGAAGGGACTTCCTCAAGCTGATGGGTTTCAGCGTAGCAGCTGCCTCCTTGGCCGCTTGCGAAACTCCGATCCGCAAGGCAATTCCTTATGTAAACAAACCGATTGATGTCGATCCTGGTATTCCCAACTACTACGCTTCCTCTTATGTGAGCGGTGGTGACTACTGTAGCATCGTCGTGAAGACCCGCGAAGGTCGCCCGATTAAAGTAGAAGGAAACGCCCTTTCGAAAGTGACGCTCGGTGGTACCAGCGCACAGGTAGAAGCTTCCGTGTTGTCGTTGTACGATTCTTACCGTCTCCGCGCTCCCTTTATTGGTGAGACAAAAGCACGTTGGGAAGACCTCGACGCGCAGGTGATCGAAAAACTTGGCGCCGCAAAGGAAGTTCGCATCGTCAGCAATACCGTCCTAAGCCCTTCAACCAAGGCCGCCATCGACACATTCAAAGCAAAATATCCTTCAACCCAACATATCCAGTACGATCCATCTTCGGCGTACGGAATTTGGAAAGCCAATGAACAAACTTTCGGTGCTGGCTTTATCCCTTCTTATGACTTCAGCAAGGCAATGACCATCGTGAGCGTGGCAGCTGACTTCATCGGAACATGGGTAGCGCCGATCATTTTCACGAAGCAGTACGCGGTTAACCGCACAGTGTCTGTCGAAAACCCTGTGATGTCGCGTCACTACCAGTTCGAGTCGAACCTCAGCATTACTGGTGCGAATGCCGATTACCGCACGATGATCAAAGCTTCGCAAGAAGGCTTGGTGGTCGCTCAATTGTATAACCTCATCGCCGCGAAGGCTGGACAAGCTGCTCTGTCAGCTTCTATCGAAGGCATCGCGAACCTCGAAGACGCAGCGAACGACCTCTGGGAGAACAGGGGCAAGTCATTGGTAGTCGCTGGTTCGAATGACAAGGCCGTGCAAGTGGTGGTGAACGCCATCAATAACTTGTTGGGCAACTATGGCACAACGATCCTTCCTAACAAACCTCTCAACTTCCGTCAAGGAAATGATGAGGCAATGGATCAGTTCATCGCCGATGTCGAAGGCGGCAAAGTTGACGCCGTGATCTTCTACAACGCCAACCCAGTGTACGATCATCCGAAAGGAGCCAAGTTGGGTGCTGCATTGAAGAACGTAGCTTTGACAGTTTCGACTTCTTCTACACCCGACGAAACATCATCGGCTTCGGCTTACAAGGCGCCCGATCATCATTACTTAGAATCGTGGAACGACTTCGAGCCTGCAAAAGGGTCTTATAGCTTGTCGCAACCCGCGATTACCAAGATATTCTCGACCCGTCAAGCTCAAGAAAGTTTCTTGGTATGGGCAGGCATTCAAAGCCCCGATTACTTCGCTTTTGTGAAAGAGAATTGGACCAACTGGTTCTATGGAAAAGCTGGTAATGGCTGGGATGCTCAAACATTCTGGGATAAGTGCTTGTATGATGGCGTTCTTGAAATGCCTAGCGAAGCTGCCGCCCTAACATTCAGTGCGGACGTGACGTCAGCAGGGGCAGCGATCGCCTCGAATTATAAAGCATCGAACGAAGGTTTCGAATTAGTGGTATATGAGTCTTGTGGTGTGGGTACTGGCGCGCAAGCAAACAACCCGCTGTTGCAAGAACTTCCCGATCCAATCACCAAAGCGGTATGGGATCACTACATCACCATTTCATTGAAAGATGCCACAGCGTTGGGCTTGAAAGATGATGCAGAAGGCAGAACGAAGCTTGTAACTGTGTCAGCCAACGGCGCATCGGCCAACATCGCTGCGTTGATTCAACCGGGACAGGCACCTGGCACCATCGGTATCGCCCTGGGTTATGGTCGCACGAAAGTGGGTAAGGTAGCCGAGAACCTCGGAGCTAATGCATACGCTTTTGTAGGGATGCTCAACGGCTCGTTGAATTTCAGTGTCACTTCCGGTGTCACCGTTCAACCGACTTCGGAAGATTTCCAACTGGCTCAAACCCAGATTCACCATACAGCCATGAACCGTTCAAACGTCATCCAAGAGACGACGCTGGACGAGTTCAAAGAGAATCCTCTCGCACTTCGCGAAGAGATGCCTAAAGTGACCAAGTGGGACGAAGAAGTGGCGCCAAGCTCGTTGAGCATGTGGAAAGGCCATAAGTATCAGAACCATCATTGGGGTATGGCGATCGACATGAACTCGTGTACAGGTTGCGGCGCTTGCGTGGTGGCTTGTAACGTGGAGAACAACGTCGCGATCGTGGGTAAAGACGAAGTAGTTCGTCGCCGTGAAATGCACTGGTTGCGCATCGACCGCTACTACAGCAGCGATGCCAGCGTGGAGGATTTGGACGGCCTTGAAAAAGCTGCGGAGAATCCCGAGGTGACTTTCCAACCGATGATGTGCCAGCATTGCAACAACGCACCTTGCGAAACGGTGTGTCCTGTGGCTGCTACCACGCACAGCACGGAAGGTCTCAATCAGATGACTTACAACCGTTGCATCGGTACTCGCTATTGCGCGAACAACTGCCCTTATAAAGTACGCCGCTTCAACTGGTTCAAATACCACGACAACAACAAGTTTGCCCAAGCAAACCCTGTCATGAACACTGACCTCGGTCGCATGGTATTGAACCCTGACGTAACTGTTCGTTCACGCGGTGTGATGGAGAAATGCTCGATGTGTGCGCAACGCATCCAGTACGGTAAGTTGAACGCCAAGAAAGAACGCCGTGCGGTGAAGGATGGCGAAATCGTGACAGCATGCGCTGCTGCATGTTCGACCGGCGCGATCGTGTTTGGTGATTTGAACGACTCTGAGAGCCGTATCTCGAAGTTGCTCCAAATCAGCGTGGATGAAAAAGGTGCATCTCCGATTGACAAGAAGACAGGCAACCCACGTGCTTACCGCGTGTTGGAAGAAATCGGCGTGAAACCGAACATCTACTACCTGAGCAAGATCAGGAACAAGAAACCAGTTCACGCTTAATTAAGAACGATAGTCGTATTCGAGAACTTTAGACAGGATAACTAGAAATTATGCAAGTGACCTCATCCCTCCGCGAGACGCTCGTCACAGGTGGCAAAACCGTTGGAGACGTATCCGAAGACATCAGCCGGCAGGTAGAAGGCAAACCCACGAGCCTTTGGTTGGTATCCTTTGCCGTCTCGGCGATTGTGCTGCTATTTGGTGTGTACTGTATGGCCTACCTGCTCTGGAATGGAGTAGGGGTGTGGGGTCTAAATAAAACTGTAGGTTGGGCTTGGGACATTACCAACTTCGTATGGTGGGTCGGTATCGGTCACGCCGGTACGCTGATCTCTGCGATCTTGTTATTGTTCCGTCAGAAGTGGAGAATGTCGATCAACCGCGCCGCGGAAGCGATGACGATCTTCGCCGTGATTTGTGCCGCCAGCTTCCCGCTGATGCACATGGGTCGCCTCTGGCTCGGCTTCTACTGGTGCTTGCCGTTGCCTAACACATGGGGTTCTCTTTGGGTGAACTTCAACTCGCCACTCCTCTGGGACGTGTTCGCGATCTCGACATACTTCTCAGTTTCATTAGTGTTCTGGTACATCGGGCTTATCCCTGACTTCGCTGTGATCCGCGACAGAGCGGTACGTGCAGGTAACAACACCCGGGCAGCGATTTACAACGCCCTCAGCTTTGGCTGGGACGGCGCCGCAAAAACTTGGATGCGCTATGAATCTGTCGCCTTGATCCTCGCAGGTCTCTCGACACCTCTCGTATTGTCGGTTCACACGATCGTGTCATTCGACTTCGCAACATCCATTGTGCCCGGCTGGCATACGACAATCTTCCCGCCATACTTTGTGGCTGGTGCCATCTTCTCCGGCTTCGCGATGGTGTTGACGCTCCTGTTGATCACCCGCAAGGTGTTCAAACTAGACGACTACATCACGATCTACCACATCGAGTTGATGAACATTGTCATCATCATCACAGGCTCGATCGTAGGTATCGCTTATATCACCGAGTTCTTCATCGCTTGGTACGGTCAAGTTCCTGCAGAACAATATGCATTCTTGAACAGGATGTTCGGCCCTTACTGGTGGGCATACTGGAGTATGATGACCTGTAACGTGATTTCTCCCCAGCTGTTCTGGGTGAAGAAAATCCGCACGAGCTTGTCAGCCACCTTCGTATTGTCAATCATCGTGAACATCGGCATGTGGTTCGAGCGCTTCGTGATCATCGTCACATCGATCCACAGGGATTACCTGCCTTCAAGCTGGACAATGTTCTACCCGACTTTCTACGATGTCGGAGAGTACTTGATGACATTCGGTTTGTTCTTTACCTGCTTCCTCTTGTTTGCCAAGTTCTTCCCAGTAATCAACATGGCGGAAGTGAAGAGCATTGTTAAATCCTCATCTGAAAGAAAGCACTGATCATGGAAAGCAATAAGAATTTTGTTGTAGGTGTATTCAACGACGAAGACGTGCTCCTCGACGCTGTCGGCAACGTGCGCGACAAAGGCGTGAAAATCCACGAGGTGTACACACCGTTCCCAGTCCACGGCCTCGACGAGGTACTTGGGTACAAGCGCAGCCGCTTGCCCATTGCAGCGTTTCTCTTTGGTATGACTGGAACGTCGCTCGCCTTGTTCACCCAAATTTGGATGTTGGGCTACGACTGGCCAATGATCATCGGCGGTAAGAACCACGCTTCGTTGCCTCCCTTCATTCCTGTGACATTCGAGTTTACCGTGCTCTGCGCCGCTTTTGGGATGGTCATCACCTTCCTCATCGTGAGCGATATGAAACCATACAAGTGGCCCCGTCAATTCGACAATCGCAGCACCAACGATAAGCACATCATGGCGATCGACTTAGCAAAAAACAAGCTTTCGAAAGGCGAACTGTCACAATTGCTCAAAGAGAACGGAGCAGAAGAAGTAAATGAAAAGAACTTTTAAGGACATGGCGAAGACTAAAATAGGAACCATACTCTTGGGCGTTGGCGTAGCCGCTGTAATGTTCGGCTGTGCGGCAGGTGGCGACAACCCCGGCCGCGAATACGCGCCCAACATGTATCACTCCGTGGCATACGAGCCCCTCACCCAAATTACCGACACACTCGCCGGTGCTTGGGTCAACTCGCTCGACACGCGCAAGGGTGAGTACTTCAACTCCAATCGCTACAACCCTTACGGGATGAACATGCGCGAGCCCGCTCCCAACACGGTGAAGCGTACCGCGAATGGTTGGTTGCCTTATCGCAGTCAGAATGTTCCCAAGGATCAAATCCCCGGAGTGACCGCAAACTTGAAAAGCCCCCTGGATTCTGCTTCGTATGTAGAAGCCGACGGGAAGTTCTTGTATGAGACCTATTGCAAACATTGCCACGGCGCGAAAGGTGCAGCCGATGGTAAAGTGGCAGACAAGTATCCCGGCGTAGCCAACTTGTCGGGCGGCGCTTACGACCAAATCACCGAAGGCCACATTTTCCATGTGATCACCTACGGAGCTGGTTTGATGGGTGCGCACGGTTCACAGGTTAGCCCTGAAGACCGTTGGAAAATCGCTCGGTACGTGAAGACGACCTTGCAAAAGAAGTAACGAAGTAGATCTACCGATAAATTGTCACTAATGGCAACTCTTGAAGTCGAACAGTTTGTTTTTTCAGCCAAAGCGAAGACTAGGATTCTCATCGTAGGCGCTGTTGGTATTGTCCTTTTCCTCATCGGCGTGTTCTCAGCGATGAACGACAAGGGACATGAAGCCGGTGGCGAACATGCTGAGGCGGCTGAAGGTGGGGAAGAGCACCACGGTAGCGCTCCTTGGTTGAAGCGCATATACGCATCACTCTGGCAAAACAACTTGTTCTTTGCAGGAATTGGAATCATTGGTTTGTTCTTCGTAGCCGTGCAGTATGCCGCACAAGCGGGCTGGTCCGCACCGATCAACCGCATTCCATTAGCCATGGGCTCTTGGATTCCGGTAGCTGGAATCGCCATGCTCGTTCTTTGGTTCGTAGTAAAGTCAGACGTGTTCCATTGGACACACGCGTCATTATATGCTGCTGAAGGCGGCGACAAGATCATTCAGGGTAAATCGGCTCTTTGGTACTGGCCCCTCGCCGGTGGCACGTTCCCGATTTTCTACATCTTCCGAATGGTATTGTTCTTCTCTCTTTGGTATATGTTCCTCGTGTGGATCCGCCGCGAAATGTTGGCAGAAGATCTGAACGGTGGCACGGGACACTGGTTGAAAGCCCGCAAACTCTCCGCGATTTTCCTCGTGATCTTCGCCGTGAGCTCGTCCGTGTCGGCTTGGGACTGGGTAATGAGCATCGACCCACACTGGTTTAGTACCATGATGGGATGGTATGTGTTTGCAAGCTGGTGGGTAACTGGTTTGGCTGTAATTACCCTCATCGTAGCCTCGTTGAAAGACGCTGGCTACCTGAAGATGGTAAACGCCAACCACCTCCACGACCTTGGTAAGTTTGTATTTGCGTTCAGCGTGTTCTGGACTTACATCTGGTTCAGCCAATTCATGCTGATCTACTACGCAAACATTCCTGAAGAAACCGTGTACTTCATTACAAGGATGAAGACGGCTCCCTTCAGCTGGATTTTCTTTGCGAACCTGATCCTAAACTTTGTACTTCCTTTCTTGTTATTTATGACAAGAGACGCCAAGCGACATATCGCAACCTTGAAGTTGGTTTGCCCGATCGTGATCGTAGGACACTGGTTCGACTTTTACAACATGGTGACCCCAGGTGTGATGAAGACTCATGGAGCTTTCGGGTTGCTTGAAATCGGATTGGCCCTCGTGTTTGGTGCCGCATTCCTCTTCGTTGTGTTGAACGCACTGGCGAGATATCCGCTGGTGGCGAAGAACGACCCGATGATGGGAGAGGCCCTCAACCATCACATTTAAGAATTGGAATTTTTTAGACCTTTTAATCGAGTAAAAATATGATGAGCCTGATTGTCGGAATTGGAATCGTACTGGTGCTAGCCATCTTGTACATGATCTTCCGTATCGGGAACCTGATGCGCGTAGCAAAAGGCTCGGACGCCGAAGATGAAGATGATGGCAAACCGATTCACGGTTGGCTGTTCCTCGCATTCTTGATCTCTAGCTTGGTCGGATTCTACTGGTATAGCTTCGCGCACATCAAAGAATTCGAACTTCCAATCGCGAGCGAGCACGGCGTGGTAACCGACAACTTGTTCTGGTTAACCATGTGGGTGGTCGTCGTGTCATTCACGATCATTTTCGTTGGACTCTTCTGGTTCACTTTTAAGTTTCGCTACAGCAAAACTCGTAAAGCAACATTCTTAGCAGACAACCACATTCTTGAAATGGTGTGGACGATCATCCCTGCTATCGTACTTGCTCTCCTGATTTTTGGAGGTCTGCGCGCTTGGAGCGACATCACCGCACCCGCTTCGGCAGATGCTGAAGTGATCGAACTCGTAGGTCAACAATTTGCGTGGACCGTGCGCTATCCCGGCGTGAAAGACAAGACTCTCGGACGTCAGAACTACAAATTGATCGACAACGTCGGGAATGAATTTGGGCTTGACCTATCCGATCCCGCTACCTTCGACGACTTCAAGGCACTCGAACTGCACCTTCCGGTGGGCAAGGAAGTTTCATTGAAAATCCGCGCAAAGGATGTTCTCCATAGCGTATTCCTTCCTCACTTCCGTGTGAAGATGGACGCTGTACCAGGCATTCAAACAACGTTCAAATTCAAGCCCACGAAGACCACGGCTCAAATGCGCGACGAAACAAGCAACCCGAACTTCAACTACGAAATGGCTTGCACCGAAATCTGCGGTCAAGGTCACTTCTCCATGCGCCTTTTGGTGGTAGTAGATACCCAAGAGGACTATGAAAAGTGGAAAGCGGCTCAAACACCGTGGTTGAAGCAGAACCCCGACTACCTGAAACGTGTTCCAGCAAACTTGCGCGAAGTAGCGCAAATCAAAGCTGGCCTGCCGATCGACAACGCCGGCAGCGATCAAGCGTCCGTGAGCAATGAGTCGAATTCAGTATTGAACTAAGATTTTTAAAAGAGATGGCAACAGCAACCGCACATAGTCAAGTAGAGCACGCTCATCACGACGCACACGATGAGCATGAACACCACGAAGGCAACTTCTGGACGAGCTACGTCTTTTCGCAAGATCACAAGGTAATCGCAAAGCAATTCCTGATCACAGGGATGGCTTGGGCGCTGATCGGCGGTATTTTGTCGGTATTATTCCGCCTCCAACTCGGATTCCCCGATGCCAACCTCGAGTGGTTGCGCCCTGTCCTCGGTGGATGGATCACACCAGAAGGAAAGCTCCACACCGAATTCTACCTCTCGTTGGTAACCATGCACGGTACCATCATGGTGTTCTTCGTGTTGACAGCAGGCTTGAGCGGTACATTCAGCAACTTCCTCATTCCATTGCAAGTGGGTGCACGCGACATGGCCTCCGGGTTCATGAACATGCTCTCTTACTGGTTCTTTTTCCTGTCAAGCTGCGTGATGCTGGCATCACTTTTCTTGCCGACTGGCCCCGCGTCCGGTGGATGGACAATCTATCCTCCGCTCAGCGCCCTTCCTCAGGCGATCGAAGGTTCGGGAACTGGTATGACCTTGTGGTTAATCGCGATGGCGTTGTTCATCGTGAGTACGCTTCTGGGTGGTATCAACTACGTGTCTACAGTCATTAACATGAGAACGCAAGGCATGTCGTTCTCAAGATTGCCCCTCACCATCTGGGCGTTCTTCTTCACAGCTATCATCGGTATCCTCTCATTCCCTGTGCTTTTCGCAGCAGCCCTGTTGTTGATCTTCGACCGGAGCTTCGGGACATCTTTCTTTCTATCAGACATCTACATCGGAGGCCAAGCTTTGGCGCACGAAGGTGGTAGCCCTGTGTTGTTCCAGCACTTGTTCTGGTTCCTCGGCCACCCTGAGGTATATATCGTGCTTCTACCTGCTTTGGGGATCACATCAGAAATTATTGCAACCAACGCCCGTAAACCGATCTTCGTGCTTCTACCTGCTTTGGGGATCACATCAGAAATTATTGCAACCAACGCCCGTAAACCGATCTTCGGTTACAAAGCCATGGTTGGTTCAATGCTATTCATCGCGATCCTGTCCTTCGTTGTGTGGGCGCACCACATGTTTGTAACAGGTATGAACCCTTTCTTAGGTTCGGTATTCACAATCCTGACTTTGATTATCGCGGTGCCTTCCGCGGTGAAGATATTTAACTATGTAACCACTCTCTGGGGAGGGAACATCCGATTCACATCCGCCATGTTGTTCTCGATCGGTCTGGTGTCGTTCTTCTTGACAGGTGGTATCACAGGTATCTTCCTCGGTAACTCCGCCGTCGATATCCAGTTGCACGACACTTATTTCGTTGTTGCCCACTTCCACTTGGTAATGGGTAGCGCTTCTTTCTTCGGGATGATTGCCGGTGTGTACCACTGGTTCCCTAAGATGTTCGGTCGCATGATGAACGAACGCCTTGGTGCGATTCACTTCTGGGTAACATTCGTCGGAGTGAACCTCGTGTTCTTCCCGATGCACTATATCGGTATCACAGGTTTCCCTCGCCGTTACTACTCTTGGACGAACTTCGAGACATTCAGCGGTTTCGCGGACTTGAACATGTTGGTGAGCGTGTTTGCCATCATCACATTGGCTGCACAGTTTATCTTCCTGTTCAACTTCATCTACAGCATTTTCCGAGGACGTTTGGCGCCGGCGAACCCTTGGAATTCAACAACCTTGGAGTGGACAACACCTCGTTTCCCTCAACACGGCAACTGGCCCGGCGAAATCCCAACAGTGTATCGTTGGCCATACGACTACAGCAAACCTGGCGCGAAGGATGACTTCATCCCTCAGACAGTGCCGTACTCTGAAACGCCGGAATCTAACTTCCCGCATGAGAATGAACTCATCAAGCTGGAAGGCAATCCGATCGATCACTCGAAAGGACATACCCAGCACTAAGCTGACGTTAACCGTAGTCGATGGAACAACCCATCGACTACGCATAACGGATACTCGACTTTGAAGCGGTTCCATAGACTGTGCTTTGCAACGCTAGTTGCAGTTTACTTCCTCGTGTTCGTAGGATCTGTCGTGCGAACCACCGGGTCGGGCATGGGCTGTCCGGATTGGCCTAAGTGCTTCGGCAGTTTCGTTCCGCCGACGTCTGTCGACCAACTTCCCTCTAATTACAAAGAGACGTACGCAGCCCTTCGTGAAAAGAAGAATGTTCGATTTGCCAAGTATTTGACGGCGATCGGTGCCCACGAAACTGCTGACAAGATCCTCAACGATCCGTCAATCTTGGTGGAAGCCGACTTTAACCCAACCAAAACATGGATCGAGTACGTGAATCGACTCGTGGGCGTCGCCATTGGTATACTGATCGTGTTTTTGGCGTGGCGATCGATCCGGATTAGACACCTGGACCCCATTGTTTTTCGCCTTTCCTTGCTGACGTTGGCTGCTGTTATTTTTCAGGGTTGGTTCGGATCTATCGTGGTGTCCACCAACCTCACCACTTGGACGATCACCGCCCACATGCTGCTGGCCCTCGCCATCGTGTTGACCCTGGTGTTCTTGCTCAACCGTTCGGGGAGCAGACCTCGCGTAGAGGGGGCCTCTAGACCGTTGGTGTGGCTGCTTGTTCTGGCAATGGTGGTGTTGTTTGCACAGCTATTTCTAGGCACTGAGGTGCGTGCAGGCATAGACCGTATTTCTGCTTCGCTTCCGCGAGAGGAGTGGATACAAGCCCTTGGAGGCGTGTTTTTGACTCACAGAACCTTCTCTTGGGCTGTCCTTGCAGTAAACGCCTTCCTGATCGTAAAAATCCGGAAAACTGGGTCGTCGAATGCTTTAACGACACCCCTAATAGTCTTAATTTTGGGCTCGTTTTTGACCGGTGTCGGGATGGCCTATCTCGCTGTGCCCTCGATGCTTCAACCGCTTCATCTCTTGTTGGCCACGATGGCGATCGGGACGCAAGCATTGTTGCTCTTCAGGTTGTTAGACTCAAACCGCGAAGCCAGTCAAGCGATATCATAAAAATGGAAGCAGTCGACGTGAACACAACCGCCCTCCCGATCCAAGGATCGAAGACACGCGCATACGTGGAGTTGTTGAAGCCGCGCCTGTCGATGCTCGTGGCGTTTTCATGCGCCTTCGGTTATGCCCTTGCAGTTCAAGGTAATGTGAAATGGGGTGTGCTGGCGATGCTCACGTTCGGTGGCTTCTTGCTATCCGGCGCATCGGTTTGTGTCAACCAGATCATGGAAAAGGATCTCGACAAATTGATGACACGTACGCGCAACCGGCCACTTCCCTCTGAGAGACTTACGGTAAACGAAGCAATGGTCTTCGCCTTAATCACCTTACTGGCAAGTGTCGTCATACTTTGGATCTACACGAACCCCTTGACGGTAATCTTATCGGTGATCTCGATGATCCTGTACAGTTTTGTGTACACACCTTTGAAGAGGGTGGGACCCATCGCTGTATTCGTGGGTGCTATTCCAGGAGCGTTGCCGCCATTGCTCGGTTGGATCGCCGCGACTAATCAAATCACGCACGAGGCGTTGATCATTTTCGGAATTCAATTCATTTGGCAGTTCCCACACTTTTGGGCGATTGCGTGGGTGTGCGACGACGATTACAAAAAGGCAGGCTTCAAGCTCTTGCCCAGTGGCGGAGGTAAAGATCACAACACATCGATACAAATCGCGATTTATACCCTGTTCTTGCTACCGCTCGGTTTGCTGCCAGCGAAGTTTGGAATGACAGGGATCGATTCTGCCGTGGTAGTCACGCTTTGTGGAGTTGGTTTCTTGGCGCAAACCTTTTCGTTGATGAAAACAGGCAGCCAACAATCGGCGAAAAGAATCATGTTCGGTTCTTTCTTGTATTTGCCGATCGTACAAATCGCATACTTGCTCGACAAGTTGTAACAATAGGAGAGAGGAAGGTGTTTTGTGAGCAGAAATTTTAAAGGAATTTAACCGTGGAGCAGATAGAATTTAAGATTGTAGAAGAGCCTCGCAAGCCGATGGCCATGCATCCGAGAAAGTTCGCGATGTGGCTGTTCATGGCAACGGTGGTGATGTTGTTTGCCTCGTTGACCTCGGCCTACATCGTTCGGCAAGCGTATGGAAACTGGACGTACTTCGAGTTGCCCAGCATGTTCTACGCAACTACCGTCGTGATCCTGCTGAGCAGCATTACGATGCAATGGGCATATTTCGCAGCCAAAAAAGACAACCATTCAACGACCCGCCTCATGATGTGGCTCACCTTCGGCCTGGGTTTGGCCTTTTTGGTCGGTCAAATTTTGGGGTGGTCGCAAATGATCGAACAGCACGTCTACCTCTTGGGCAATCCCTCCGGGTCGTTTGTCTACGTGCTCACTTGGCTACACGCCATGCACATCGTGAGCGCCGTGATCTACGTGGGCGTCATGCTCGTGTCCGTTCACCGCTTGAAAGTCCACTCCGGCAACCTCGCCGGCCTAGAAATGTGTGCCACCTATTGGCATTTTTTGGGCGGACTTTGGCTATATTTGTTCGTCTTCTTATTATTGACCCGTTAATAAAAACCAGACTATGTCGTCACACGCTTCCGCCACCACCCACGGTCCACAAGCCTCCGTTTGGGATGGCGGTTCTTCTCCGCTAGGTGTTAGCTATGGTAAATTGATGATGTGGATCTTCCTCTTGTCGGATGCATTCACATTCTCCGGACTCCTGATCACCTACGGGATGGTGCGCTCGATGCACCCAGCGTATACTGGCGACCCATCGGCGTTCGCATTCTCGACGATGCATTGGCCGATCCCTGAAAAAGTATTTGATGCCATCCCGTTCTTCCACGGTTTCGAAGCGCCGCTCGTATTCGTGGGCTTGATGACATTCATTTTGATCATGAGTAGCGTGACCATGGTGTTGGCCGTAGAAGCCGGTCACCGCATGGATAAAATTGCCGTCCAAAAGTGGATGCTTTGGACCATCGTCGGTGGCCTGACCTTCTTGGGTTGCCAAGCTTGGGAATGGACCCACTTCATCGTAGGTGCCGATGCGCCCACCATGAAGACTGTTTACGACGCAGCCACTGGGTTAAGTACGCAAGTGCCCATCTATGGGGCCAACCTGCACGTCAACCAATACGGCCCTCAAGACTTTGCCGACTTCTTCTTCTTCATCACCGGGTTCCACGGCTTCCACGTATTTAGCGGGGTGCTGTTGAACTTCTTGATCTACTTCAACACAGTAACTGGGCTCTACAACCGCCGTGGAAGCTATGAAATGGTTGAAAAGGTCGGTTTGTACTGGCACTTTGTCGATCTCGTGTGGGTGTTTGTCTTCACATTCTTCTACCTCGTGTAGTAGAACCAATCAACAGCGAATTAACGAAACTACGAAGCAACGAATAAACGAATTAACGAACTATGGCACACCATTCTCACGAACCGGAAGTTATCGTCCTTCCTCCCGATAAGGAGAAAATCAAACAACTCTGGAAAGTTGCGCTGATCCTTGGTATCATCACCGCATTTGAGTTCTTGATTGCGTTTATGATGGGACATGGTCCGTTGAAAACGGCAATCTTCGTGGCGATGACAATTGTGAAAGCTGCCTACATCGTCGGCGAGTTCATGCACCTCCGCCATGAAGTAAAGGTCCTGATGTGGTCAATTATCCTCCCGATGGTGTTCGTCGTGTGGATGCTGGTCGCATTTGTTTACGAGGGCATGAAGTTCTCGGACGTCAACTTCCTCAATTTCGGAGGATAGGTTGACGGACTCGACTTCAGTTAAAGATTTACAGGGGCTGTCTCAAGTAGGCAGCCCCTTCTTTTTTAGCCTGTTTTGGTATGAAATTGAAACTGCTTTGTCGAAAAATAGCCCTTTGAGACAGCGCTTCTTTTTTGGTAGGCTTTTCTGTCCCAACTTTGCACACCGCATGGATATGCCAAAATCGAGGCGAGCATGTCTTTCGAAAGCACTAATCCAGATATGTTAAAGAAGATCATACTCTTTATTGCGCTACCACTCCCGGTACTCGTGTTCCTTTTCCTCAAATTCTTCGGGAAGAACGAGTTTCAAGTGCCAGTGTATTATCAGCAAGGGATTGGGAGAAATATCCAAGGATGCCAGATACCCAGCGGCCCGTACGCACTTCCGGACACCCTGCTTAAGACGTGGGGCTGGAATGGGCAGGACGCGACCGTGTTAATCGTGAACCCAAACGGTATCAGCAAGAACCTCGCACGCGTGCAAGACCTGTTCGACAAGGGTGACTACCAATCGATCACGTTGGCCGACACGTCGCGTCAGATCCGCGACTGCATACTGTTGGCGGGGGATACTTCGCAAGTCGTATTGATCGATGGACAGCGACGGATTCGCGGCTATTACACTCCTCTAGATACCAAGGAAACGGACCGGCTCGCCGTCGAAATCCGGATTTTATTGAAACAATATTGAGCACAATAGCCTTTTAGAAGCAAAGAATTTAAATCCGATGCGCGCACTGATTATCACACTTTCGATTGCCATCCCGGTCGTAGTCGCAATCCTTTTCCGAGTTCAGATTCCCGGTTACGACCTGTCATTTCTTCCGCCCATCTATGCGACGATCAACGGTTTGACCGCCCTGTTGCTTGTGCTGGCCGTGATGGCCATCAAGAAGGGTAACCGCAAGCGCCACGAAGCGATCATGAAGGTGTGCATCGGGCTTTCTGCGGCATTTTTGGTGATGTATGTCGCCTACCACATGACGAGCGAGCCAACTCCGTACGGCGGAGAGGGCATCCTTCGGTACGTGTATTATTTTATTTTGATTTCGCACATTCTACTCTCCGTCGCGATCACACCGCTTGTGTTGTTTACGTTTTGGAAGGCCCTTTCGAGTGATTTTGAAAGGCATCGAAGGTTGGCTAAATTTACCTTTCCGATTTGGCTCTATGTAGCCGTGACCGGCGTAATCGTATATTTAATGATTAGCCCGTACTACGCATGAAAGGTTGGATGCAGAAAATAGTGTTGGTGTTGGCGCTCACCCTCGCGGGTAGTTCGATTTCGTTTGCGCAATGTGCGATGTGCCGTGCAACGCTCGAAAACAACGTGAGCAATGGTGACATTGGGATTGCCGCAGGAATCAACTTCGGGATCCTGTATCTCTTCGTGACGCCCTATTTGGCCATCGGTATCATCGCCTTCATGTGGTACCGAACAAGCAAAAAGAATGACGCAAGAAAGCTCGACCAAGGCCCTGTTGCAGGGTAAATGCCCTCGTTGCCACCAAGGCAAAGTCTTCGCACATTCCCCATTCAGTTGGAAGTTTGCGCAGATGAACCCTACATGCCCTCATTGCAGCGCCGACTTTCTGAATGAGCCCGGCTTTTACTATGGAGCCATGTTTGTCAGCTATGCGGTCACCGTCGCCGTATTTGTGGCTTGCTGGATTGCGCTTGGCGTTTTGTTCAATCCCACACTCACGACCTACATGATCGTGGTGGTCGTCGCGTCGGCGTTGGTTGCCCCATTCAACTTTCGCTTCTCGCGACTGGTTTGGCTCTACTGGTTTGGTGGGCACCGTTACGATCCGTCCCTGTAGCATATTTTCCCTATTTTTAAGGACGACCGCGGCATCCAGGTCGTAACCGAATGCTTCGAAGGCCGCTCCCGTATTTTGCGCTCTCAGCAGTCCTATTGATCGTAGCAGCGGTCTATTGGACCGTATCGCCACGCTCTGTACCTGTGGACTTAGACCTCCAATCGAGTCGGCTTTTACAAGCAGAGCAGGCGAAAGCTACCCAACTGGCACAATCGATTATCTCAGATCCGTCCACGATTTGGACGACCTCACAATACCCGTTTTACCTCTTCGATGGGTCCAGCATCATTGCGTGGTCCGACAACTTTTATGAGCCTGAACAGGCATGGTTTACCGATTCCACAGGTCAGTCAAATCAACCTCGAATTGTTCGATCGCTTAGGGGCGCATTTTCCGCCCAAACTTGGGAACTACCGGGTGGCAAAAAACTGCTGGGTTTGGTGCCCCTCTTCGAGCGTTACCGAATTACGAATCGATACTTGGCACCAGCCCTGAACGAACATGTGTTTCCACGATTGCGAACAACGGAGATTGTCATGGGCAATATGGGTGATCCCGTGCACGTAAGACCTCGCGATGGCGACGTGCTCCGTCCATGGTGGCAAGCGTGGTACATCGGCATTGGCGGTGCATTTGCTTTGATCGGGGCACTCCTCACTGTGGTCCGGCTGCACCGAGCTAAGAAGTATGGTTGGGCGCTGGCAATGTTAGTAGCCTCGCTTGTATCTATTCGCATAGCCATGATTTTCGGAGGGTTCCCCGCCGCTTGGATCCAAGCTCCTTCGTTCGACCCATCCGCGTTTGCATCGTCGTCCATCAATGCCACCATCTTCGACTTGTTCCTGAACTCGATCGCTGTCGTGGGTATCTGCGGATACTGGTTGTTCATCTACTATCGGTTCTCCTTCTTGAAGCGGTGGATTCGCTTGGCTCCATCACGGAGGCTCGGCTGGGCCATCGGATGCATGACGATCGCCTTCTTTGGATTCTTATTCCCATTCCTCTACTTCGAAAGCATCTTTCATAATTCTTCAATTACTCTCGACTGGACTCAGTCACTCTATTTCGACGAGCCTCGCGTATATGCATTCTTATCAGTCATCCTTGGCTCGTTAGCCAGCTTCATGTTTTGTCACACCTGGTTGGGATACGCTAGAACACTCCTAGGGGCTAAAGACAACGTTCGCTTCTTTCTTGCACTCGCGGGTGCGATCGTCCTGTTCACTACTTATTACCTCGCCACCGATCGACATTATCTGATCACCCTGTCGGTTGGAACGATTTATTTTAGCACGGTGTACTTGACAGGTTGGAGCCGTGGTCTTCAACGCACCACGTTCGTGACTTTCTTATACTTGACATGTGCCACGTTGTGCTTTGCGTTGCAGGCAAGTTTTTGCGATCAACGATTCACCGATGAGCGGACAGCCGAGTTTCAATATCGCTTTGGAAGTAACTTTCTCGTGGAGCGCGATGTGTTGGGGGAGTATTTATTGAATGAAGGAACCTCCCGCATCGCGAACGATCCATTTATCCAAACGGGTATCACCAACCCGTTCATTAGCAAAGGTACACTCCGACAAAAGATTCGGCAGATGCACCTAAGTTCCTATTTCAATCGATATGACGTGCAAATTCATTTGTACAGCCCTGTCGGTGATCCACTCGATAATTTGTCTCGCGCTGACCTAGCATCATTTGTAGAACAATACAAGAACGATACGGGTCAGACATCCTATCGCGGTATTTTCTTCGTCAATCGGGCCGACGTCAGTTCGGCGAAGCGATACGTCGTCATTACCCGGATCGCTCGCCAAGGTCGTACTGCAGGATTCGTGGCACTGGAGCTGAGCCTTAAGAAGATCGTTCCCGAGTCGGTCTACCCAGAACTGTTGGTTGACAACCGGTTTGCTGAAAATTTCAAGGCCACCGAATACAGCTACGCGATTTTCCAAAACGACACAATCGTCAGTTCCTTTGGTTCGTTCCCCTACGACTCGCGAATTGGCCCGTCGGAACTTCGCTCGATTCCTGTGGGGCCAACCGGCATCGTGTCCGATGGGTTCCGCCACATCTTGATCGAAGGCGAAACCGGTTATAAAGCCCTGATCACATCGAAGGCCTATCCAACGTTTTACCTGATGTCGAACATCGCGTTTTGGTGCCTCATTGGAATCGGTGCCATCACGTTCGGGCTACTCGTGAGGTTAGTTGTCAATTTCAGACAACTGCTGGTGCTGAACTACGCGACTCGAATTCAACTGTATGTTTTCCTGGCGTTTATGATCCCGCTCGTTGCGGTCAGTGTCACCACGTTGTATTGGACAAGTCAATCAGCTGAAGAGAATCTCAAAACGGAATTCTCTGACAAGGCGCGTAAGATTGCCGACCAGGTAACACCCTACCTCGCACAGTTCCTGGCGCGTGAAACGGATGCAGCCCCATTACAACAATCGCTGATTGAAACGGCGCGCTTGTCCGGAGTCGATGCGACGATTTATTCTCCCAAAGGTCATTTGATCGCGACCAATCAAGTCCAAATTTTCGATAACCTGATCCTGTCGAACTTGATCAATCCTGAAGCAATGATCCGGATTCTCAACAAGAGTACTGCCTTTATCCTGGAGGAGAATATTGGTCGACTACGCTACAATAACTCGTATCGACTGCTCCGATCGGAGTCTACCGGCGACGTGCTCGGGGTTCTGAGTATTCCTTTCTTTAACTCAGGCGATTCACTTGATCGGAGTCGCACCGTTATTTTGTCGAACGTTCTCATCGTGTTCATGATCATTTTTATTTTGTTCACGGTCCTTTCTTTTGTGATCACACGGTGGTTTACATTTCCCCTTCGGATGATTACGAAGTCGCTCAGTACAACAACCTTGAAAAACGAAAACCAACCGCTTGACTGGCAGTCCGATGACGAGATCGGATGGATGGTGCAAGAATATAACCGGATGGTCCGCAACCTGGAGAAGAGTAAAGTCGAATTGGCTCGAAACCAAAAGGAGAATGCTTGGCGCGAGATGGCACAGCAAGTAGCACACGAGATCAAGAATCCGTTGACGCCCATGAAACTCACACTCCAGCAAATGCAGATGTTGTTGCGTGATGGGACAATCGAAAAGGAGAGGGCGACTTCTGCTGTCAAGAACTTACTTACTCAATTGGACATCCTGAATGAGATCGCCACTTCATTTAGTTCGTTCGCAAGGATGCCTGCACCGATTCTTCTTAGAACGGATTTATATGCATCGTTGGAAAAGTCCGTCGCACTTTATTATGCACATCCATTAGGTAAAGTAAGGCTTGTCACTCCACGCGCCTCCGTGTTTGTGATGGGAGATGATCAATTGCTGTCGCGCGTATTTTCGAACCTTATCCTGAATGCGCTTCAATCATCTGGTGAACATGGAAAGGTCGAGGTACAGGTGGCAATGGAGGTTCGCGGCAACCAGGTTGTTGTGTCTTTCAGCGACAACGGACCCGGGATTGACGAGTCCCTGCGCGACAAGGTGTTCATGCCCCATTTCACGACCAAGAAGTCTGGATCGGGTCTAGGGCTGGCAATCTCTAGGCAAGGCGTCGAGCAAAGCGGTGGCTCTATCTGGTTCGAGACATCTCCGCAAGGAACTGATTTCTTTATCTCTTTTCCGCTCGTGCCATAGCACTGGAAATGGACCTCGCGTCTTTTACAAGGGAGTATTCCTCGAGCTTCTCTCGGAAAAAATGATCGGATGACGAGAATACTCGGACGGTGAGCACGCTGTACCCGATCAAGCTTCCGAGCCCCGTGATGATGCCAGCCGTCACTGCAATCTTTGGTGAACGAGGGATTAGTGAGACCGTAACTATGGCGGACGCTGTATATACCAGCGTTGTTTCGGCTAACGTTCGCGCCAAGGTTTTCACACGGCGGATGGAGACCGATCTGATCAATCGAAGCGGAATGGTAATCATTGGCTGAGATCCGATCCCCTTAACTTGGTTTTTCAACACACCGGGAGCGATGACAATGCTGCTGTCGTTTACTTGGTAGAGAAATCCCGTAATCCAGGTCCTCGACTCGACTGTCCGAACAGACGCGAGATAGACCGGTGTCGCCAATAAATCGAGCGTCGCCGAGACAAATAGAGCGGCCAGCAGTATTGGAACCTGTTTTCCCTTGGTCGAATTCTGTAACCTTTCTGCAACCATCAAGTAACCAGCCATGTCATTATTTAGACCAACGGCGATTAAACCAAAAAATTACCCACAATGCTAAAAAGTTACCTGACTGTTGCTTTTCGGAACATCTTTCGAAGCAGACTTTTTTCAGTAGTCAATATTTTGGGTTTGAGTTTTGGAATGAGCAGTGCGCTGCTCATTTTTTTGTGGGTCAATGACGAGTTGCAAGTCAATCAGTTTCATTCCAAAGTCGATCGCCTGTACCGCGTAATGGAAAACCAAACGTACACTGGTGGGAAGACATACACGTTTGAAGCGACCCCGGGTCCGATGGCGCCTGTGATCAAAGAGAAGTATCCCGAAATAGAGATGGCCAGTCGGTGGACCTGGGTGTCCAGCAACCTCCTTCAATTCGAAGACCGTTCCTTCAAAGAAGGTGGACGATGGGTCGATCCGGATTTCCTTTTCATGTTCGATTTTCCCTTGCTTGCGGGCGACCCGAAGACCGCATTGAGCGGGAGCAAATCGATCATCCTAACAGAAACGCTGGCCAAGAAATTCTTCGGCGATCAAGATCCTATGGGGAAACTTCTCGTCATGAACACGAAGGACTCTTATCAAGTCACAGGTATCGTGAAAGATGTTCCTAAGAATTCAACCCTCACTTTCGAATACTTACTGCCTTTTGAGACCTTTTTTAATGAAAACAAAGGATGGATTGATTCTTGGGGAAATAACAATATCCGCACCTTTATCCTCTTAGCAAAGGGCACCGATCCAGTCGCCTTCCAAAGCAAGTTCGTGGATGAGGTAAAAGATCACAACAAGGAGACTAACGTCAAACTATTCATCCAATCCTTACGTGAATCTTATCTTTACAGTGATTTCTCGGAGGGTAAACAGAATGGTGGTCGGATCGAGTACGTTCGAGTATTTTCCGTTGTGGCTATTTTTGTCCTCGTAATTGCGTGCATCAATTTCATGAACTTGTCCACTGCCCAAGCCAGCAAACGAGCTAAGGAAGTTGGGTTGAGGAAGGTCATTGGGGCCCAGCCGCGCCAATTGTTTCGGCAATTTATGGGAGAATCTTTCTTAACGGTTTCATTGTCCGCACTGGCGGCCATTGGAATCGCTGCGCTCGTCCTACCGTTGTTCAACGAACTCACGGGGAAAGAACTCTCACTTAGCTTGCTGGATCGTAAAATGATCTTCATTTTCCTTGGATTAATAGCATTTACCTCAGTTTTGGCCGGCGTTTACCCAGCTCTGTTTATTGCCGACTTCAAACCTGTCCAGGTATTGAAGGGTCAACTCAAGAGTGGGCGTCAGGCAGCCATATTCCGAAAGACGCTTGTTGTTGTCCAGTTTTTCCTGTCGATCTTTTTAATCGTGAGTACGATTGTGGTGTATCGCCAGATGGAGTTCATGCAAAATCGTGATATCGGTTTCGTTCGTGACAACGTATTTTATGTTTGGATGGAAGGCGGGATGGCCTCGAAATACGAAACGGTCCGGACTCGGTTGTTGCAGTCACCAGGGGTCGAGTCGGTAACGATGTCCTTTCAATCGCCGATTGACATCGGAAATTCTACCATGGGAATCGAGTGGGAGGGAAAAGATCCAAATGAATCTGTGCTCTTCGCGAACCTAGACGTTGACTACGACTTCATCCAGTCTATGAAGATGACGATGGTTGAAGGGCGTGCATTCGATCGCTCGATCGTTTCAGATACGGTGGGATACATCGTAAATGAGAAGGGCGCCGAAAAATTCAACTTTGAAGGCGGAACGGTCAACAAGGACCTAACGATGTGGGGTCGCAAAGGGAAAATAGTGGGCGTCGTGAAAGATTTCAATTTTGGATCCCTGCATGCGCCGATCGAGCCACTAATTTTGCGCGTGATCCCGAAGGTACAATGGGGCTGCCTACTCGTGCGTGCGAAGCCTGATGAAACCTCTGAAGCAATTGCATCGGTAGAGAAACTGTGGAAAGAATATATACCTGCCTATCCTTACAGGTATTCTTTCCTTAACCAGGATTGGGATGAGTACTATAAAGCAGAGCGGCAGCGCGGAAAGGTGTTCAATGCACTATCTACGTTGTCGATCTTAATCTCGTGCCTCGGGCTATTCGGACTTTCCGCTTTCTCTGCGGAGCGGAGAATCAAAGAACTAGGAATTCGTAAAGTGCTAGGAGCAACAGTACCGGGTTTGCTGAACCTGATGGCGCGCGAATTTACCATCCTGGTGGCAATTGCGGCAGCAGTGGGTTGTCCCGTGAGTTGGTACTTTATGACTGGGTGGCTAAAGAATTATGCTTTTCATGTGAACGTCGGTTGGGCCACGCTTGTTTTCGCGACACTCGTGTGCCTCATCGTGTCGCTAGCGACAATCTTATACCATTCCCTTCGTGCCACGATGACGAACCCCGCCGTGTCGCTCAGATATGAATGATTGGAAATTGAGAATTGAGAATTTAAAATTTAGAATTGGGCTTCGAATGGATGTTGGGTTAATTTGGTTGCCCACCAAACTCTCAGTATAGGTTATCCCACATTCAACGTCCAGTCATAGTTTTACTTTAACCCCAACCTGGATTGAGAATTGAGAATTTAAAATTTAGAATTGGGCTTCGAATGGATGTTGGGTTAATTTGGTTGCCCACCAAACTCTCAGTATCGGTTATCCCACATTCAACGTCCAGTCATAGTTTTACTTTAACCCCAACCTGGATTGAGAATTGAGAATTTAAAATTTAGAATTGGGCTTCGAATGGATGTAGGGTTAATTTGGGTTCTGACCAAACTCTCGGTATAAATTATCCCACATTTAACGCCCAGTATAATTTTACTTTAACCCCAACTGAATTCTAAATTTCAAATTCTGAATTCACAAATCTCCAAGTTGTGGTCTTATGACTACTTCCTCGACCACCGAACGTGGACCGAGCGACCATGCGGCCCAGACTGTTTCGGCGATGTCTTCAGCCGGCATGAACCGCTCGTCGGGGAACGTTGTTCCGTCCCAACTGGCGGTTCTTGTGGCACCCGGTAAAATGGCAGTCACACGCACGTTGAATTCTTTTAGTTCCTCCCTCAAGACTTTGCTAAATCCCAACATCGCGAACTTAGAAATGGTGTACGAACCACCATTGGGATATGCCTTGATGCTGGCAATCGAGCACATATTGAAGATGTGGCCACTGCGCGTGGACTTCATGGTCGGAACAAGTGCGCGGGTCACCCGGTAGGCGCTGTAGAGATTGGCTTCGATCGTCTTCTCAAGGGCCCCGTCAGGTTCATTCAAGACTTCACCGGGAAGGAAAAATCCTGCATTGTTGACGAGCACATCAATCGGTCGTCCGAGTTGCAATACTTGCTTCGTAAATCCGTCTACCTGTTGTGGCACCGACACATCGGCAGCAAATGCATAAGCTTGTATCCCATATTCTTGTTTCAGTTCCAAGGCAAGTTTTTCCAAGTCCGATTGCGTTCGGGCGCACAGTACCACATCGAACCCAGACGAGGCAAAACGTGTCGCGATGGCACGTCCAATTCCTTTTCCGGCACCTGTTACGACCAAGAGTTTCGCCATACCGTTTTTGTTATATTTGGGCAATTTAGAAGAATAAAATGAAGGAATTTGGGCGGTATGTGATGTTCATGGGTTCACTCTTCGTGCGCCGTGAAACGTTTGCAACGTACTACAAGCTGACGCTCGAAGAAGCCATCCAGATTGGGATTAAGTCTGCGCTCATGATTGCCATGGTGGCGTCGTTCATGGGCGCGGTAACGACCGTGCAGATCGCCGGCAACTTGGTCAGCCCTTTCGTCCCGCGTTTTGTGATTTCCCAAGTTGTCCGGGAAATGACCGTCCTCGAGTTGGCACCCACCATCATCGCGATCATCTTCGCAGGAAAGGTCGGATCGAGCATGGCCGGTGGACTGGGTACAATGCGCATCACCGAACAAATTGACGCCCTCGAAGTAATGGGCATCAATTCTTCTTCCTACCTCGTGTTGCCCAAGATCGTCGCCTCGATGATCATGTACCCCTTGCTGGTAATCATTGCCGGAGTTTGTGCCTTGGCGGGAGGGTACCTGGTAGGCGTCTTTACAGGAATCGTCACGCCCACTGAATATATTCAGGGTATCCGATATTCGTTTAATCCCGAGATGATTGCGTTTGCCCTAACAAAATCATTTGTGTTTGCCTTCCTCATCGCCTCGGTGTCGTCGTTCAAAGGGTACTTCACGCAAGGAGGAGCACTCGAAGTGGGAATCTCTACCACCTCCGCCGTGACCAATAGCATCATCGCCGTTTTGTTGGCAGATTATTTCCTGGCAGAATTGTTCTTCGAATAGTCCATGATCAAGATCAACCACATATCGAAGTCGTTCAACGGCAAGACCGTCCTTTCGGACATCGGTGGCGAGTTCGAGAAGGGCAAGTGTAATCTAATCATCGGTTCCAGCGGTACTGGAAAAAGCGTGCTGCTGAAATGCATCGTGGGGCTCATTCATCCCGACCAAGGAAACGTGTATTACGACCTACGAAACTTCACGGAGGCCGACAAGGAGATGAAAGCTGAGATCCGTCGTGAAATTGGGATGCTCTTCCAAGGCGGTGCCTTATTCGATTCCAAGAATGTCGAAGAAAACGTGATGTTCCCACTGAATGTACTCACTCGCATGCCGATGGCGGAAAAATTGGAGAGAGTCAACTTCTGCCTGAAGCGCGTGGGGCTTGAGTCGGTCAACAAGAAAATGCCTTCCGAGATATCGGGAGGGATGAAAAAACGTGTGGGGATCGCCCGGGCGATTGTCAACAACCCGAACTACCTGTTCTGCGACGAACCCAACTCTGGTCTCGATCCGCAAACTTCAATTTTGATCGACGAGTTAATCCTTGAGATCACACACGAGTATGATATCACCACGGTAGTCGTGACCCATGATATGAACTCGGTAATGGGAATTGGGGAAAAGATCATGTTCTTATACAAGGGCTCGAAACTGTGGGAGGGATCCAACGCAAGCATTACCCAGTCTGGGGTTCGCGAACTCGACGACTTTGTTTTCAGCAACAAGGTGATGCGTGCCCTGAAGGGCAAATAGCCGTTTTTCAAGGCTAGCCCGGCCGTTTTTACCAAAACCTTCCGGCCCCCATTTTTGTTATCTTTGAATTGAATTCCAAGCCTTTGAAATCTACCGTCCAAAGCCTCCGCCAGTACTGCGATAGCCTTGTCAAATACAGCCGCCGCAAGACCCGTGTGGTCGATATCGGAGGTGTTCCGATGGGTGGTGATTACCCCATTCGCATCCAATCGATGACTACCATCGATACAATGGATACCCAAGGGTCGATCGAGCAAACGATTCGGATGGTGGATGCTGGCTGCGAGTACGTTCGCATCACGGCACCCAGCATCAAAGAAGCACAAAACCTCGAAGCCATCCGCAAAGGGCTGCGTGAACGCGGCTATCAAGTCCCGTTGATCGCGGATATTCACTTCACACCCAACGCTGCCGAACTCGCGGCTCGCCTCGTAGAAAAAGTCCGCGTCAATCCCGGCAACTACGCCGACAAAAAGCGCTTCGAAACAATTGACTATACCGATGCGGCCTACGAGGCGGAGTTGGACCGCATTCGCGACAAGTTCACACCCCTCGTCAAGATTTGTAAAGAGTACGGAACGGCGATGCGCATTGGAACCAACCATGGTTCGCTCTCGGATCGCATCATGAGCCGCTATGGCGATACCCCGCTCGGCATGGTCGAGTCGGCCCTCGAATTCTTACGGATTTGCGAAGACTTGCAGTACTATAACATCGTATTATCGATGAAGTCGAGCAACCCGCAGGTGATGGTACAAGCCTATCGGTTGCTCGTGCAGAAACTCGACGAAGAAGGATTTCAACCGTATCCGTTGCACCTCGGGGTAACCGAGGCAGGCGATGGGGAAGACGGACGTATTAAATCTTCGGTTGGAATAGGGACACTATTGGAGGACGGCCTTGGGGATACCATTCGCGTGTCGCTGACCGAAGAACCGGAGGCAGAGGTACCGGTTGCGCAGACACTTGCTGCACGCTACACGCATCGTATGCACCATGCGCCAATCCCAGAAATCGTTCACTACCCGATCGACCCTTTCGCCTACACGAAACGCACAGCGAGGGAGGTGGCGAATATCGGTGGGCACCAAGTACCGAGGGTTGTAGCCGATCTTTCACGTCGTGAGAAGGTAACACCCGCGGCTTTTTTTGCGCTTGGCTACCAATACTCTGTCCCCACCGACAAATGGCACATCGCCGATATGGCGTGCGACTATGTGTACTTAGGTGAGAACACTGCAGATTTTGAGATTCCCGGTACGTTGGGTCTAATCTATGACCACGCCACTTGGATGCAACAAAAGGAAAAGCCAAGGACATTTCCCCTGATCGATCACGACGCGTATCGCTTGCATCCACATAAGTCAGAACATTTGAACTTTGTGAGTGCCTCGCTTGCCGACCTTGATCCAACATTGATCGCTCATTTGAACGCAGACCCGACGGCCGTGTTGGTCATTCACACCAGCAATGCGCATGGGATGGCTGAACAACGACGCATGTTTGTGGAATTACTCCACCATAAATGCGACGTACCCGTCATCGTGAGACGATCATACGCCGACTTGACAACGGAGCAGTTGCAACTGTATGCCGCGACCGATGTCGGTGGATTGCTCCTCGATGGACTCGGCGACGGGGTATTCCTATCGACGCACAATTGTGGAGGCGATAAGTTGGCAAATGAAACCGCTTTCAACATCCTTCAAGCTACGAGGACACGCATTTCGAAGACAGAGTACATTTCATGCCCATCGTGCGGTCGTACACTGTTCGACTTGCAGGAAACGACCGCCAAGATCCGGGTGCGGACCAATCATCTGAAAGGCATCAAGATCGGGATCATGGGTTGTATCGTGAACGGTCCCGGTGAGATGGCTGACGCAGATTATGGCTATGTGGGCTCGGGTCCTGGACGCATTACGTTGTATCGCGGTAAGGAAGTGGTGAAGCGCAACGTTCCCTCGGCGCAGGCCGTAGATGAACTCATCGGACTCATCAAGGAAGATGGGGTGTGGATCGAAGCGTCGGAATTGAAGTTATAATTAGAATATTGGGACCATGGAAAAGAAAAAAAATTCGTTGCGAGAGTTCTTCTCGCTTGGGGAAGTGGGTGAGTATTTCTTCCGTAGAAAAGATCCCGATCGCCCAACTAACATTAACATTCGGATGATGCATGGCGTCAACAAGATATCCATCGTCGTGTTCCTGTTGGGCGTGCTGTACTTGGTCTTCAAACTCGTGATCCGCCCGTGGCTGTTCTCCTAACATTCTAAAGTCCAAATTCTAAACTCTTAACTTTAAGATTGACTCTGGATTCTTTTCGTTCCCACTGCCTTTCAAAGAAAGGTGTTACCGAAGAGCTTCCTTTTGGGCCTGATACCCTCGTGTTCAAAGTAAGTGGGAAGATGTTTGCATTAACCGGACTCGACGACTTCGAGCGAATAAGCCTGAAGGTGGATCCAGAAGTGGGGGCAACGCTGCGAGAAGAGTTTTCAGCGGTGGTGCCTGCCTATCACATGAACAAGATGCATTGGATCAACGTGCTTATGGATGGTACTATTCCTGACAAGCTCGTCAAGAAATGGATTGACGATTCTTATGCGCTCGTGGTGGCGGGTCTGCCTAAAAAGGAGCAAGCCAAGCTTCTCAAATAGATTTCCCCGGGTAAGGAAATCCGGCGTAAATCGGCGATTTAATTACAAAATTACTTTAATATTAGTTACATAATTATCTGTAAATCAGATTGTTATACTAATTAGAATATTCTTAGCACAATTTCGTTATTTTTGTTGATTGTACGCGTGCTGATGACCAAAGCACTTACCCTGTTTACCGCTTTCTTCATCCTGCTGGGGTCTTCGTGCACCCAGAAGATGATTTGCCCTGCGTACCAGAGTTCCTTTATCTACGAC
>JBGAGB010000050.1:0-22483 GCA_044226945.1 Cyclobacteriaceae bacterium
CTATTCAAGAGAGTGCCTTTAATTGAGAATGGAGAATTTGGAATTTAGAATTAAGGTGTGCTGCGCACGTTAATGATTTTAGGGCTACGATTTTTATTTGGAGAATCGAAAATTTCTAGATCCCATATTCAAGAGTACCTTTAATTGAGAATGAAGAATTTGGAATTTTGAATTAAGGTGTGCTGCGCACGTTAATGATTTTAGAGCTACGATTCCTATTTGGAGAATCGAAAATTTCTAGATCCCATATTCAAGAGAGTACTTTTAATTGAGAATGAAGAATTTGGAATTTTAAATTTTGGTGTGCTGCGCACGTTAATGATTCGTAGGCAATAGTTCAAAATTCAAACTGGACCCCAAATTATTTAACGTGCGAAGCACACCAAGATTCTAAATTAAAAATTCTTAATTCTTAATTCTCAAAGTGCGCTAGCACACCAAGATTCTAAATTAAAAATTCTTAATTCTTAATTCTCAAAGTGCGCTAGCACACCATAATTCTAAATTCTAAATTCCAAATTCTTAATTTCTATTTGGGAAACTGCTGAGGGTATGGGATCAGCGATTCGATGAGAAGCGACACGCCGTCGCGCGTGAGAAGGGCGAGCGTGATGGTGATCGTACCCACGATCAATGCTACGCCGACGTTATTATTTCGAAGCTCCGCAAACTCATCTAGCGGCGTAATCGACGTGTAGATGAACACGCTCAGGAAACAAATGATCACGCCCGCAGCAAATGCCAACGCGATGTATCCCGCACCGTTACCGATAAATGAAAGCGTCAGTTTGATTGAGTCGTCCTCCGCAGCCGCCAAAAGACGAAACAACGAAAGCAGCGGTTGAATCACACTCGACACCATGTATCCCACAGAGAACAAGATGGACGCTGTGAAGATGCTGAAGGCGAGATTACCCGATTGGATGTCGTACTTCTTTTTCCCTACGTACTTGACCAACTGGTACGTAAGTGCGAGGATAAAAACCCCGATCGAAATTGCGGACAAAATTTCAAGTGCGAGGATAAAAACCCCGATCGAAATTGCGGACAAAATTTCAATGACCGCCAGAAGCGCCGTTTTGGAATTCATAATCTAGGATGACAGACCAGTAATCTTCGTTATTCATATCGGGTGGCAACATACCTGGAAGCCAACCTGTGTTGGTCGTTTCCCAATAGGCATATTTCTTTCCCTTGTATTCAAAGTCTTCGCCCGACGATGGAATGTCCAACGCCAGCATCGAATGTAGGTATTCTCCGGAGTTGATGATCAACGGGTCGTAGCCAAAGTTCTTCAGTAAGGTGAACAAGAGGACAGTACGCGTGTCGCAGTCGCCACGCATCGAGTACACGAACTCGGCCGGTGAGTAAAGTCCAAACGCCACTTCGCCATTGCAGGGCGACGCTTCGTTGCCCGTACATGGATCTGGCAGCACGTATTGATATGGAATATCTTGTACCAGCGACACCACCATTCGAGCAAACTCCTCCCGGTCGAGGCCACGCAGGTCCCCTACCCGCTTCAGGGAATCTTGGAGCGATTGAAGGCGATCGCGATCGTTCAAATAAAGCTGAAGGTACACTTGACGCCAGTAGTCGTTATCATCGAACCAAGATCCGACCGCGAACGCAATGCGCGCATTTGAAGCTGCCTGCGCATCGTTGAGACCAGCAGTATACTTCGAACAAAACGTCGTGGAGGCATAGTATTCATCCCACGAACGATGGTGAGTCACCACGAAATTGATCGAGTCTTCTTCCGAGTATTCTTCGCATACGTCGTTATACTCGCTTTCGTGTT
Organism: Cyclobacteriaceae bacterium; assembly: GCA_044226945.1. Taxonomy (GTDB): domain Bacteria; phylum Bacteroidota; class Bacteroidia; order Cytophagales; family Cyclobacteriaceae; genus ELB16-189. The sequence continues at coordinate 1,802 of JBGAGB010000050.1, forward strand.
GCTCGGTCTCTTCGAATAAGTTGATCAGGATCGACAGGGCGACAAAAACGAATACGACGATGATAACGACTCGTTTCACAGTCTCGTCATTGAGCTTCCTTGAATCCAGACACTCCGCCCGACACGATAAATTTCATGGCCACAGGGCCAGGTACATTGAGTGGCTTCACGCTCGTTTTGGGAACAACATAGTGGTCGCCAGCAACCGCGTAGGATTGTGGGAAATAGACAACGACCATCTCGTGAAGACCTAGCTCGGTGAGGTCGTTCTGGGTAATGAACCCAATACGAAAAAGCTGGTTGTCCTTGTTGATGGTGACCAGCACTGGCTTGTCGAACTTCTTTTTGTCGCCGACAAACGCACTCAGCAAGTCCTTGATGGAAGAATAAATCAGCTTGACGAAAGGGATCCGGTTGACCAAGTGATCGAACCAATCCGTGGCGGTTTTGAACACATAGATCGACGTGAGCCAACCTACGGTGGTGATCGCCGCCAGAATGATGACGACACCCATTCCCCGATAAGGGAGCATGAGCAAACTGTCGAGCCAGAGCAACGAATTTACGATGAAGTAGACCGTGGCCACGATGGGCACGATGAGTAAGGTTCCCCCAAAGAAATATCGAAGGATGCGGCGGAGGAAGTCTTTCATAGGTAGGCCAAAAATAGAAAGGCTCCCGGTCATTTCTTCCCGGGAGCCTCTAAATTGTATTGAACAGGTTTACAGGGAGAACCCGAGGAAGCTCAAGAACCCGAGCGACATCAATCCCACCAAGATAAACGTGATTCCTAGGCCTTTGAGCGGACCGGGAACGTTTGAATATTTCATTTTTTCGCGTACACCGGCGAGGGCAACAATGGCTAGCAACCAGCCAATGCCCGATCCAAGTCCAAACACGGTCGCTTCACCGAGGTTGTACGGGCGGCCGACCATGAAAAGTGCGGCTCCCAGCACGGAACAATTCACCGCAATCAAAGGCAAGAAGATACCGAGTGTGCCGTACAAAGCGGGTGAGAATTTTTCAACCACCATTTCTGTCAATTGTACAAACGCCGCGATTACAGAAATGAATACAATGAATTGTAGAAATGATAGATCGACATTGGCAAAATCTTCCGAAACCCATGCCAAAGCTCCCGGGTTGAGCACCTTATTTTGAATAATCCAATTGATCGGCACGGTTATTCCGAGCACAAAGACGACTGCCACACCCAGACCAAAGGCGGTGCTCACTTTCTTAGAAATGGCAAGAAATGAGCACATGCCCAAGAAATAGGCAAATATCATGTTGTCGATAAAGATCGACCGTACACCTATGTTAATTAAGTTTTCCATGTCTATCGATTAATGAGCCTCGCGATGTCCATTCAATGTGCGTTGTACCCAAATGACGATGCCGATCAGGATACAGGCACCAGCAGGTAACAGCAGCAAACCATTTCCCTGATAAGGAATTCCCAGGGCGTTAAAGACTTTGAATCCCCAAATAGCGCCGCTACCAAAGAGCTCGCGCACAAGCGCCACCGTCATAAGAATTAAACCGTAGCCAAAGCCGTTGCCCAGTCCATCTAAGAATGAAGGCCAAGGCTTATTTCCCATAGCGAATGCCTCCAAGCGGCCCATCACGATACAGTTCGTGATAATCAAACCAACGAATACAGAAAGCTGCTTCGATACTTCATATACATACGCTTTCAAGACCTGGTCCACAAGAATCACCCACAGCGACACGATTGCGAGTTGCACGATGATCCGGATGCGCGAAGGAATGGTATTGCGAAGCCAGGAAATCACCACGTTCGAACTTGCCGTTACGATCGTGAGACCGAGTGACATCACAAATGCAGGTTTCATTTGCGTGGTCACCGCTAAGGCAGAACACACACCCAACACCTGAACCGTCACTGGGTTATCCAAATCCAAGGGATTGCTGATGAGCTTCCGATTCTTCTTGGAAAAAAGCGGTTCTGCTTTCTTTACTTCCTCTACAACTGCTGTTTCTGTTGCCATAACTGATAGTAGTCAGTGATTGAAATTTTATTGAGCGCCTGCAGCGGCCTTATTCTTCAAATACTTCTCGTAGCAGGCGAGATAATCGGCGAGCATATTGTTCACTCCTTTTCCAGTGAGCGTTGCTCCGGACATGCCGTCAACCTTATGCGCATCGTTCGAGTAATCAAGCCCCTCTCCTTTTTGGATGCGTACGGATGCCAAGTTTCCATTGTCGAATATCTGTTTGCCTTTGAAACGATCTTGCACCTCTTCCGACTCAATGCGGGCACCGAGACCGGGTGTTTCACCTGCATGCTGGAACTTCACACCCTGTATCGTGTTGAAATCTGATTTCACGGCGACAAAGCCCCAGATATTGTTCCACAAACCGTAGCCATAGACAGGAAGCACGGCATATTCAACTTTGTTTGGGTCGGTTTCGCTGGCGAACTCGTATACCGGCAAGAGACGATCTTTTGGTGCCTTCTTGTATTCTGCGGCTACGACCACTTGCTCGGGAGTCATGCCTTCCTTCACGTTACCATTGAAGTCGATGACAAAAGGCTTCACCCTCTTGTTGTACACTTCCGTGATGTTGACGGTCTCATCAAGTGTCAGGACCGATCCAAGGATATTCTTCTTTTGCTCGAGCGCAATGTTCGCTTCTTGAGCATCCTTGAGGCTAATGGATGCAAATGCCAAAAGGCCACCGCACACAATAGTGATCGCGGAAGCGTAGAGAATGATGTATAAGTTAGACTGTCGCACGGCTCAATCTGCGTTTTTTGTTGGCTTGTACTACAAAGTAATCGATCAGTGGAGCAAACACGTTCATCAGCAAGATCGCCAGCATGATCCCTTCTGGATACGCCGGGTTAAACACACGGATGAGTACAGTGAATATTCCGATCAAAATTCCATAAATCCATTTTCCAGTTTCGGTGTGGGCGGCAGTCACTGGGTCAGTTGCCATGAAGACAGCACCGAACGCGAGGCCGCCAATCACGAGGTGGTAGTATGCAGGAAGCTGGGTGAATGGAGTTGTTCCCACTGCGTTGAGGAAAAGACCCATTCCAAAAGCACCCGCAAATACACTCACGATAATCTTCCAGCTACCAGCGCCTGTGATGATCAAAATTGCAGCTCCGATCAAGCACATGAGCGTCGATGTTTCACCGATACTGCCGGGCATCGCACCCAAGAACAAATTCTTGAGACTATAAATTCCATCGTACCATCCTGTCCCGAACTTGTCAAGGTTTTGAACAACATTCGAAGTCGACTCGGCAGCTACCGCGAGGGGTGTTGCGCCAGAATATCCAGCCACTTTGGTTCCATCGCCGATATACGTCCAAACTTCACCCGAAATTTTGGTCGGGTAAGCAAAGTATAGAAATGCACGAGCGGTGAGCGCTACGTTAACCACGTTCATACCAGTGCCACCAAAAGCTTCCTTGCCGATGACGACCGCGAAAGCTGTACCGAGTGCTACTTGCCAGAGCGGAACATCAGGAGGCATCACCAACGGAATCAGCATCCCGGTCACGAGGAACCCCTCGTTTACTGGGTGCTTGCGCATGATGGCGAAGATGAACTCGATGCCCAAACCGACGCCGTACGATACGACGATGATGGGGAGTACTTGGATCAAACCGACGCCGATCTTTTCTCCGAACGAAGCCGACGTCTGACCAATCGCCATGAAGTGTTGGTGACCCACGTTCCAAATTCCGAACAACAAGCAAGGTACCATCGCGATGATGACAGTCATCATCAAGCGCTTCAAATCGATGGCGTCTCGAACTTGTGCACCCTTAGGAAGCGTAGTCGTATTTGGTGCAAACAAGAATGTATCGAAGGCTTCGAACGCGTAGTAATACTTCTCGAGCTTCCCTCCCTTCTCGAAGTTGTGTTTTACCTTATCTAACTGTTTTCTCAAAAACTGCATGGGACGAAAATAATGCGGTAGTCTTAACTATTGCGGACCAATTCGAGACCGTCGCGCAAGATCTCTTGAATATTGTTTTTCGACACGTCGACGAATTCGCACAAGGCGAAGTCCTCTTCGATGACCTCGTAGATACCGAGTGCCTCCATTTCGTCGATGTCCTCGGCGAGGATCGACTTGATGAGGTGCGTCGGCAACACATCCATCGGAACAACTCTTTCGAACACGCCGGTTTGAACAAACGCGCGATGTTCGCCGTGCATATTGGTATCGAGGTTGAATTCCTTGTTCGGTGTCAAGAAAGACAAGAGTCCGAAAGAACGTTGGATGCTAACCTTGTTCGTGGTAGGCAAAATCCAGCCGAGGAACTCGTAGTCATCGCCTTCTTTTAGTACGGTGAGTTGGTGATCGTAAAAACCGAGGTGTCCATCCGCTGCGATTCTCTCACCAGTGAGCACGTTACCGGAAATGAATCGGACGTGGTCGCTGTTCAAATTGTTCTTGATCAATTTACCGATCGACACGCCGGTGTGGACCTTGTAATACTGCGGTGTCTTCACTTCTGGGCCTGCGACGTTCACGATTTTCGAAGTATCGTATACGCCATTGAGGAAGAGCTTTGCAATTTGGATGACTCCGAACGGATTGATCGTCCAAACGACATCACCCTTGTTGATCGGATCGATGTGGTGGATTTGCACGCCCACGCAACCTGCTGGGTGTGGACCGGAGAACTTGTTCACCTCTACACCTTTTACCTGAGAGAAGGTAGTGGCAATCTCGCTGGTCGAGTGGATGTTCACATTCACTGCGCCAGAGGTCAACTTTTTCAAAATGTCGACTCCCACTTGGAAGTAGTGGTCTTGACCCTTGAAAAGGATGGAGTAATCTGGTGCGAGAGGATGGGTGTCGAACGCCGACACATGGATGGCCTTTGGGGTGGACGCCGGATCTGCCAACACGCCAAAAGGACGTTGGACAAAATTCGGCCATGCGCCTGAACGAAGGATCTGGTCCTTCACTTCGTCCACCGACAAATTGTTGATATCTGAAACGGTGTACTTTTTGAAATTTTCAAACTCTACCTTTCGGTCGGCCAGTATCTTGATTTCGAGAAGCTTCCGCTTTTCGCCACGCTTCACTTCCACCACCTCGCCGCTTACAGGCGACGCGAAAACGATGTTGTCGTGCTTCTTGTCTTGGAACAATGGAGTACCAGCCTTTACCGGATCGCCCTCTTTCACCAGCGGCTTGGGCATGTATAAACCCTGAAAATCGGTTGGCTTAACGACGTAGGTTTCTGCCGGCTCTGGCTCTACAATCTTCGGTTCTGATTTCCCTGTAATCTTGATGTCAAAACCTTTCTTGAGACGGATGAATTTGCCCATGTGTGGCAATATATTTTTTTTGGAACGGGGCAAAATTAGCAATTAAATGTTCCCAGGAAAGGAATATAAAATCAAAGAAAGAGAGTCGTTTCAGACGGTTTTCGATCCCTCGAAAGGGGTTTCTGGACACAGCTTTTTGTCGCCAGAACTTGGACTTTTTTAACGTGGAATTAATGCCAAGAAATGCGCTCAGGCGAGCGCAGGTTTGTGTAGGACTGCGATGCGGCCAATCGCCATTTGAACGACTTCGTCGACCTGCTCTTCGATGGTGACGTGTGTGGTGTCGAACTCGATCGCGCCCTCAGCTTTCACGAGGGGGCTCTCCGTCCGGGTGCTGTCGATCTTGTCGCGCTTGGTGAGGTTTTCAACGATGGCATCGAACTCGACGAGCTCTCCTTTTTGGAGCAGCTCCTGCTGACGGCGGTAGGCCCTCACCTGCATGTCGGCCACCAAGAAGACTTTGAGTTCCGCATCCGGGAAAACCACCGTTCCGATGTCGCGACCGTCCATCACCACCCCTTTGTGCTTTCCAAGCTTGCGCTGCTGATCGACCATGGCAAGACGTACGTCGCGGATGGCACTTACCTGGCTGACACTCTCGGATATGCGCATCTCTCGAATTTCAGACTCAACGTTTAGACCGTTCAGGAAAGTCTCGGAGTGGCCGGCAGCATTCACTCGAAAGGAAATCCGGATGGACTCCAACGCGCGTGAAACCTCTTTTGGATTGGTGATCGCGACGTGATTTTCGAGAAAGTACAGCGTGACCGCGCGGTACATAGCCCCAGAGTCGATGTATCTGTAACCCAGTATAGCGGCGACCCGCTTGGCGGTAGTGCTTTTACCACATGCCGAAAAGCCGTCGATGGCAATGGTGATCTGCCGCAAGTCCATGTCAACAGTCTTTTAAAGGACAGGGAATAGGTTTCCCGGGCTTCAACTTTCCGTTGGGTTTGTGCTTGTGCGATCCGCATGCGGCCAACACGACGATCAACAAAATCAGCGATATCTTTTTCAAAGGACTTAGGGTAACTCAGCAAATTTACAATTTCTCCTCGAGCGAAGCCGACCGAAAAACGCCCAACATGTTAATTAATCTGCTCCTGGTAGCTCATCCTGAACCCGATTTTCTGACCGGCGCCCAGTTCTTGTGTTTTCTCTATCTTCTGGTGGACGGTGATGAAACGCACATCGGTAAACGGCGGCGCCATCAAATCATTCTCAATCGCGAGGGTCATCACAATCTTCACCAGGATCGCGAGTTCTTCCTCCGAAATCGGGGCGGGAGAAACCTTGTTGGCAAGTTCAGCCAGACGCCCGTCCCCCTCGATCACGTAACGACCTTCGTGGTTGATGAGCAACCGCGCCAACAAATAGCCCGGGTCGTTGATCCGGTTGAACTTCAGCGAGTCTGCCATGAAGTTATAGATCATAATCTGACCGAAGTACCGATTCACCGTGCTCGACTTGATATATGGGTCTTGCATGACGGGACTATTCGGGTCGAAGGTGACAACATTGGTATGCAGCACAAAAGAGATCAGGTCGCCAGCCAGTTTCACTTCGAACTCGTGCTCGTTCACTTCACGAAAGTAAAGTGTGACATCCTGGTCGTCGGGTTTTGCACGTTGCGACAGCTCGGTCACAATGCGCTTCGATTCTTTTCGAAGGGCACCGAACGCCAACAGGAGCCGCTTATATGTAATTTGTTTAGCGGTCGATTTGCTTTCCAACAACAGTTTGATGTGCTCAAGAGGATCGTTCTCTTCGGCCATGGGGTTTCATTTTGGATTTGTAAATTCACCAAAAAATGTAGGCCATGGAAGCAAATCAGGAAGGAAAAAGCGAGAAGTTTTTCAAGGAGTTCGGTCGCAAAATGGACCTTTTCATCGAAGAATTGAAGGATGCAGGAACTCGGATGGAGTCCGACCTCCAAAAGAAATATGAAGAGTTGAAAACCTCTGCCGAGCGACTGAAAAAAGAAGCTGAGAACAAGGAACGCTGGAAAGAAGTGGAAGATGGACTGCGTCGTGCCGGTGACGAATTGGAAAAAACATTCAAAGCCGCATTCAAGAAAAGAGAACAAAAATAATGTGATAGGTTGATACGCTCGAATCAACCCATCACATTGTCCAACTATACCTTAACCGTCTTCCATTTTCCTTTTCGGAAGATGATGATCCCGACAATCGCCATCAGCGACTCAGCAACAGAAATGGCGATGTATACGCCCGTCGTTCCAAACCCCCACTGCACCGCGAGGAAGTAAGCGAAGGGTATTTGAAAGAACCAGAATCCGAACAAGCTGATGAGCGTGGGGGTCACCGTGTCTCCGGCTCCATTGAACGATTGGTTCACCACCATGCCATAGCCGTAGAACACGTAGCCCAGTGCTACAATTTGTAAGCACTCCACGCCATACGCGATCACTTCGGCGTCCTTCGTGAAGAATCCGAGGATGGCAGGCGACCACACCAAGAACAACACCATTACCATGGCGAGGAAGATCATGTTATAAAGACCGGCCTTCCAGACGGATGCTTCCGCTCGATCGGGTTTACCGGCACCTAAGTTTTGACTAACGAGCGTTGCAGCTGCATTGGCGAGACCGAAGGATGGCAGAATCGTGAATACGATCATACGTGTTCCGAATGTGTATCCCGCAACGGCATTGTCGCCGAAGCGAGCAATGAGGCTACCAAGAAACATCCAGCTGGCCGAGGAGATCAAAAACTGTCCCGTGCCTCCTGCAGATACTTTGATCATTCGAATGATGATCTCCCAATCGGCACGAACGTTTGCCATCGTGATTCGAATCAAGCCAGTACCTCTCACGAGGCAGACCACTTGGTACAGTACACCAATGGAACGACCGATGTTGGTCGCCACCGCAGCGCCAGTCACACCCATGGCGGGAATTGGTCCCCAACCAAAAATGAAGATCGGGTCGAGGATCATGTTCAGGCCATTGGCAATGATTAAGGACCACATGGCAATGCTAGCGTTTCCAGCGCCGCGGAAAATACCGTTGATCAAGAACAGCATCATGATGGAGAGGTTCCCGCACAGCATCCATTGAATATAGCCTGCGCCGATCTCGACGACTTCTGGAGATGCACCCATGATGGTGAGTAGTTCCCGGTGCCAAATGATTCCAACCACAGTGAAGGTCGCCGCGAAGAAGAGACCGATATAAATCGCCTGTACTCCCGCTACCTCGGCGCCGCGTGGGTCCTTCTCTCCAATCCTACGGCCGACCATTGCAGTGGCACCCATCGCTACACCCATCGCGACGGAATAGACGATGGTCAGGCTCAACTCGGTGAGGCCTACGGCAGCAACTGCTCGACCGTCGTTCAACATCCCGACAAATAAAATATCGACAACGGCGAAGACCGATTCCATCCCCATCTCAAGGATCATCGGTATCGACAATAAGAAAATCGCGCGGTTGATACTGCCCTCGGTAAAATTGAGCTCAGTACCTAAAATGGCTTGTTTAAGTAAAGTGAATATGGAAGCTTCTTTGGCTTTCATGAGAAAACGAATATAAAGTGAATACCTGGATTTAATGGTCCCAACGTGAGACCTTGAGGCTTTGGTGCGTAGCCAAAAATTGCCCGGCTGTTCCGCCTATGCGGCGGGCCTTTTGAAAAGCCGGATCAGAATACCAGGGACATCTTTCTAAGGATAGAATGTGTTACACGGTAAAGATGCCGAAAAGTTGGCAAAGTGCCTTGAATAATTGAACAGAAAAGTAGACTCAGTATCCGCTACGGTCCGAGAGAGCAATATTTTGCAATAGAATTTCCTATTTTGGTTGGAACCTAAACCTACTCGATGAAACCTTATCTCACCTTCGCCCTCGCGATCGTCGCCGCGACCCTGATCGCACCAACTGAAACCTATGCACAAGCTGATCCGGCACTCACCCGCGAAATATTCAAAGAGTTGATCGAAATCAACACAACTAACTCAACTGGTAGCACTACTGTAGCTGCTGAAGCGATGGCCAAGAGATTGAAAGCCGCCGGTTTCAGCGATTCGGATATTTTCATTGGCGGCCCGAACGACCGAAGTGGCAACCTTGTCGTGCGCTTGCACGGAACGGGTAAGCGCAAACCAATTCTCCTCTTGGCGCACTTGGACGTAGTGGAAGCATTGCGCGAAGATTGGACCACCGATCCATTCAAGTTCGAAGAGATCGACGGGTTTTACTATGCACGCGGGTCGCGCGACGACAAAGCGATGGCTGCCATCTTTGTGGCAAACCTGATCAGGATGAAAAAGGAAAAACTCACGCCGGATCGCGACATCATTGTGGCACTCACCGATGATGAGGAAGGTGGCGACTCGAACGGCGTGCAATGGTTACTCGCAAATCATAAGAACCTGATCGACGCTCAGTATGCACTCAACGAGGGTGGTGGCGGACAAGAACGCGATGGTGTCAAGGTTCAAAACTCAGTCCAGCTAAGTGAGAAGGTGTACCAGAGTTTCAAGTTAGAAGTGCGCAATCGAGGTGGGCATAGTTCGCAGCCCCGCAAAGACAACGCGATTTATCGACTTGCACACGCGCTCGATAATCTCTCCAAATTCGATTTCCCGGTGAACCTGAATGAAGGCACACGTGTGTATTTTGAAAAAACTGCCAAACAAGAAACCGGTCAGTTAGCGGAAGACATGAAATCGCTAGTAAGCGCCAGTCCCGATGCAGAGGCAATTCGTCGGCTTTCGGTCTATCCAAATTACAACGCGATGATGAGGACAACATGCGTGGCCACACTGATCAATGGTGGTCATGCCGACAACGCGTTGCCACAAACTGCGACAGCGACGATCAACTGTAGGATTCTACCTGGCGAAGATCCTGCGAAGATCAAGGAAACTTTGATTTCGGTATTCAATGACCCAGGTGTGATTGTGACCGAAAAAAACACGGCCAACAAGAGTGCACCTTCCCCGCTTGATCCCGAAGTTTTTGGTCCCATCGAAAAGATCACGAAGCAGATGTGGAACGTGCCGGTGGTGCCTATCATGTCGACTGGCGCAACAGACGGCGCCCATCTCCGCAATGCGGGTATACCAACCTACGGTGTGTCGGGGCTCTTTGCAGATATTTCCGACGTGAGGGCACATGGAAAAGACGAACGCATCGGCGTAAAATCATTTTACGAAGGGCAGGAGTTCCTATACCAGTTGGTGAAGGAAATGTCTACGCCTCAAAAGGTTGATCGGAAGAAATGAGGACTAAATCAGCCGCTAAGGAAAGAGCCTACAATCACGGCAGACTCGGATCAGGAAACTAGTTTCTTTTCATCATCGAGGTAGAAGCAATGCTCAAACTGGGTCATCCCAATTTTGGGATAGTAGTTGATGGCCGCGGGTGCCGCCAAAAGTATAAGTTTCGCCATCGGCGATGCCAACTTGGTTTGGCGAATCAGCTCGACCCCAATGCCCTGCTTTTGGTAAGCCTCATCGACGGCTAAATCGGACAGGTACGTACAAAAGGCAAAATCTGTCAGGGCGCGGGAAACGCCAATCAGCTTTCCGTCATGGCGGGCGGTCACGATCAAGTTCGCATGCTCGACCATTTTTGCGATGCGATCAGGGTCGTCCACCGGTCGACGCAAGCCAAGGGTCGAACGCACTAGGACATCGCGAAATTCCTGCGGGGAAAGATTAGGTTCTAGTTGGTAAAAGATCATCGTGTAGGTCATTAAAAATTAAACCCGATTCCTTCGGGCGGGACTCATCTTGGCAAGTAAGTTACTCTTGCCAATCGAGAGATACCACGCCCGAAAGAGATCGGGTCTAAATTCTCAATTCCTACCGACTACGCGATGGTCACGCGCTTGAATTCGGCTACTGACAATCCTTTCGATACGCTCTCGAGGTATTGACCTACCGTCTTCGAATTGTCTTTCACGAAGGCTTGGTGCACCAAAGTGCTTTCTTTGAAGAACTTGTTGAGTTTGCCTTGAGCAATTTTCTCCACCATGTTCTCAGGTTTCCCTTCGGCGATCACTTGTGCTTTGGCAATCTCGAGTTCTTTTTCGATGGTCGCTTTGTCAACTGATTTCTCGTCGATCGCGACTGGGTTCATTGCGGCGATTTGCATGCCCACATCTTTACCAGCATCGGTTACGTCTTTGCCATTCACACCTTTCAGCGACACGAGCACGCCTAACTTGCTGCCTGCATGGATGTAGGGAACAACTGCTTCGCCGGTCATGCGAACGTATTCTTTCACTTCGATTTTCTCGCCGATCTTACCTACCAACTCAACGATTTTTTCATTGAGAGAGAGGCCGCCGACTTTTTCAGCGAGCAGGTCTTCTTTGGTGGCAGGCTTCTTCGCAAACGCGGTTTCGGCGATCAGCTTACCGAGGTTTTGAAACTCGTCGTTCTTCGCCACGAAATCGGTTTCGCAGTTGAGGGCAATCAACACCGCTTCTTTTTTATCATCAGAAGTCTTCACGAATACCGACCCTTCTTTGGCATCCTTGTCGGAGCGGGAAGCCGATACTTTTTGACCTTTCTTACGGAGGATTTCAATGGCCTTTTCGAAGTCGCCGTTCGCTTCGGTCAGCGCTTTCTTACAGTCCATCATACCCGCGCCGGTCATGGTGCGGAGCTTGTTTACGTCTTGTGCGGTAATTTCAGCCATTGCTATTCTTTGTTGTTGGTTCGAAAATTTGATTTGGTTCGCTGGTGGTGTGTTTAAAAAATTAAACACCGGCTTTTGACCGATGTTTAACTTAGTGAGTTACCAACCAACTAGTGATACACTGGTCAGGCTTCTTGCACGGCCTCGTCGATTCTTCTCTTCTCGTCTTCGTCTTTCTTCTGGCCTGCTTCTTCCTTGTCTTTCTTACGTTCTGCAAGTCCTTCTTCGATCCACTTGCCAATATGTTTGGTTACGATCGAGATCGACTTGAACGCGTCGTCGTTTGCCGGGATGGGGAAGTCGATATCCGAAGGATCGGAGTTCGTGTCCACCATCGCGAAAACGGGGATATTCAATTTAAGAGCTTCTGCTACGGCGATGTGTTCGCGTTTCACGTCGATGACGAACAGCGCTGCGGGCAGGCGGTTGAGGTCTGCGATACCACCGAGTTGTTTTGTCAACTTGGCTTTCTCGCGAGTCATCATCAGACGCTCTTTTTTCGTCAAGTTTTCGAAGGTTTCATCCTTCATCATCTTTTCGATTTGCTGGAGGCGCTTCAACTGCTTGCGGATCGTAGCGAAGTTGGTGAGCATACCGCCCAACCAGCGTTCTGTTACGTAAGGCATGTTGAGGCGAGTCGCTTCGTCGGTGATGATGTCCTTCGCCTGTTTCTTGGTGGCGACGAACATGATCTTCCTACCTGAACGAACGATGTTCTTCAGGGCGAAAGCAGCCTCTTCTAGGCACTTCAGCGTCTTGTTCAGGTCGATGATGTGGATGCCGTTGTTCTCCATAAAGATGTACTCAGCCATCCTTGGATTCCACTTGCGGGTCAAGTGCCCGAAGTGAACACCTGCATCCATCAAATCCTGTGTTGTCAGTTTATCTGCCATGTTGTTGTGATCCTTGATGTTAAGATTAACGCTTGCTGAACTGGAATCTCCTTCTTGCTTTGCGGCGACCTGGTTTCTTCCGTTCTACCATGCGTGAGTCGCGAGTGAGGAGGCCTTCCTTGCGGAGGGGCGACCTGTTTTCGTCGCTCACTTTCACCATCGCGCGAGCGATGCCGAGGCGGATGGCTTCGGCTTGGCCTTTTACGCCGCCACCTTCTACGTTCACGGTTACATCGTAGTTCCCGTCGGTCTTGGTGATCGAGAGGGCCTGCTTCACCGTGCTCTGCAGGATTTCTGATTTGAAATAATCGTTCAGATCACGATCGTTAATCTTGATCTGTCCTTTGCCGGGTTGCATGTATACCCGTGCGATCGACGTCTTCCTTCTTCCGATGGTCTTGATTATTTCCATGATCAGAACTTGATTTCTTTAGGTTGTTGTGCTTCGTGAGGATGCTCGGTGCCAGCGTACACGTGCAGGCTACGGAACAGTTGGCGACCCATCGTGTTCTTAGGCAACATGCCACGAACAGAAAACTCGATCAAACGAGCTGGGTTCTTTTGGCGGATCATGGTGGGTGTCAACTCACGCTGACCTCCGGGATAACCCGAATAGGTGAAAATCACGCGGTTAGTCCACTTCTTACCCGTCATCCGGACTTTGTCGGCATTGATCACGATCACATGATCACCCATGTCGGTGTTGGGCGTATAGCTAGGCTTGTGCTTCCCGCGCAATACCTTCGCCACTTGGCTGGCAACCCGGCCCAAAACCTGGTCTTTGGCGTCAACGATCACCCACCCCTTTTCGGCCGTTGCCGCGTTGGTGAAGACCGTTTTGTAACTGTTCTGATCCACTTTATTATCTGTTAATACCTTTAAAAATGCACTTTTACCCCTTCAAAAAGGGACACAAAAGTAGGTGCAAAATTGATATTCTCCAAACAGAGACTCACTCCAAATCCTCTTTTTTGAGCGAGGACTACCGGCTGTTCTCCCTTAATTGTTTCAGTAAAACCCTGAAATCCTTAGGGTAAGGAGCCTCCACTTTGACCTTTTTTCCAGCCAGGTCAAGAAATTCAATGGAAAATGCGTGAAGGGCCATCCTTTTCATCAAGGGCTCCTCTTCTGTAAATTTTTTCAGGTTAAACCCGCGCTTGATTTTTGACAAAAAGACCGGTTTCCCCCCGTACAATTCGTCGCCGGCAATCGCCGCCCCCAGGGTCGACAAATGAATCCGGATTTGGTGCATCCTGCCCGTCACCGGGTGGCACTCCACGAGCGTGTAGCCCGAAACTACCTCCAGGGTCGAAAACCAAGTCTGGGCACTTTTGCCCATTTTCGAAATCTTCACCGTCCCATCGTTCATTTTCAGAATTGGGGCGTCGACCAACTTTTGCTGGAAGTCATGAACCCCGTCCACCACCGCGTGGTACACTTTGTCCACCTCCCTGTCCTCGAGCTGGATCGCCAAATGGCGGTATGCCTCTGGATTCTTGGCAATGGCTAATACCCCCGATGTGTCCTTATCCAAGCGGTGGCATACCTGCGCGTCACCCAGGTACTCCCGCGCCACTTGCAGCAGGTTCGTCGGGTCGTTCCGGTCTTCGAGCGTCGATAGGTAGGGTGGCTTGTTCACCAATACATAGTCGCCATCCTCGAAAAGAATCGACCTCTCGAAATCAAACCGGTTTTTCATCACGCGAAAATAGAATTGGGAATTCAGAGTTGAGCACCCCCCACTCAAAATTCAAGGATTCCCCCTCCAGAATTTGGATTGTGCTAGTCGCCGCGCGGGAGTTTGAAACTGAAGGTCGAGCCCTTGCCCACTTCCGAGACGACCTCGGGTCGCGAATGGTGGCCCTCCAAGATGTGCTTCACGATGGCGAGTCCCAGTCCCGTACCACCCTTTTCGCGGCTGCGGCTCTTGTCGACGCGATAAAATCGTTCGAAGATGCGGTCGATGTGGTCGGCGGGTATCCCCTCCCCGTTGTCGGTGACAAACGTCGTCACATTCTTTTTTCCAACGTCGAAATGGATCGAAACGCTGCCACCTTCTGGGGTGTAGTTGATCGCGTTGGACACGAAATTCGTGACGACTTGGGAAATGCGCTGGCGATCCGCGTATACCGTGATCTTATGCTGTTCCGAGTTCAACCAGAGTCTAATTTTCTTTTTCTCGGCTTTCTCCTCGAACTGGTCGACGACATCCACACAAAGACGATACAAATCGAAGTTTTCGAAGTGCATCTTGATGTCGCCTGTCTCGATCTGCGACAGTGTCAGTAGATCTTGCACCAAAGCATCCAATCCATCGAGGCTTTTGGCCGCCTTCTTCAAGAACTTTGTGCGCACATTCTTGTCGTTCACGGCGCCGTCGAGCAAAGTATGGACAAAGCCTTGCGCGGCGAAGATGGGTGTCTTCAACTCATGCGACACGTCGGCGACAAACTCGCGACGAAAGTTTTCAAGCTTGATCAACTCGTCAATCTCCTTTTGCTTGAGAGTCGCAAAAGAGTGAATCTCTTCATTGATTTTTCCGAGTGGGTTGAATGTCCCAGTCTTTTCCTTTGCGAGTCCGGACAACTCCTTGCGCCGGAGTTTCTCCATCATCTTATAAATCTTGTTGATTTCCCGGAAGAAGAGGAACTCGAAAGTGACGAAGCTGAGCAAGTACGTGGCAGAGAAGCTAATGGCGGCGGCGACGGCCATGGCAGTTCCTCCCACGCTTTCGATCAGCGACAGGAACAAGGTGGTGATGAGGGCCACAGAGGCCGCGAGCAGCAGCGCAAGTGTTCTAGCGCTATAGACCATTGTTAACTGAGATTGAATTTATACCCCACGCCTTTGACCGTGGTAATATAATCATCTCCAATCTTTTCGCGGACTTTCCGGATGTGGACGTCGACGGTACGCGCGAGCACATACACGTCGGAACCCCAAATATTTTGGAGTAAGTCGTCGCGGCTGAACACTTTATTTGGATTCTGGGCCAAGAAAAAAAGCAACTCGAATTCCTTTTTAGGAAGACTTATTTCGCGTCCTTTTACTTTGATCGTATAGCTGGTTCGGTCGATGAGCAGGTCGCCAATCTTGATCTGATTCGAAGAGCTCTTCTTTTTAGAATCACGGCGGAATAACGCGCTAATTCGACTCATCAAAGCACGGGGTTTAATCGGCTTGGTGATGTAGTCGTCGGCACCCACATCGAACGCAGCCACTTCGGAATACTCTTCCGATCGTGCGGTGAGGAAAACGATAAATGTATTGGTGAGTTCTGGAATGGCCCGAATCTGGCGGCACGCTTCCACGCCATCCATTTTTGGCATCATGATATCCAGCAGCACCAGCTCTGGATGAAATTTCTTCGCAATATCCACGGCGATCTGCCCGTCGGTCGCAGTGCGCACCTCGTAACCTTGCTTTTCTAAATTGTACTTGAGCAGTTCGAGAATGGGTTCTTCGTCATCGACGACAAGCACTTTTTGCGCAGGCTTGGTGCCCATAGTGAGAGATTTTTATGCGATTCAAAAGTAGCCAGAAATTAACCCAATTAAAAACCAGCGTTACGTTCTTAACAATTCCTTAATTGAAGTAACATTCAGTAATTGTCACTTCTTTTTCGCGTAACACGAGTTTAAAGGACAGGATACTTTTTACTGAGATATTCTATGTATGACTTCAGGTTCCCGTTGAACTTTTTTCCGAACTCATCCTTGAACTTCGGTTGTTGAACTTGATACTGGCGGTACATCATGAAGTAAGTGTTGTTGGGTAATCGTCCCTCGTAACGTTTTGAAGGTTGCTTGTTGAGCATGAGATGCAACGTATCCATCGTCGAGATGATTCGATGAATGGCTGAGTCTTTCACTTGTTTCTTCTTCTCGGGCGGAGTTGTCTCCTCCATCGACTCGTAGGTGCTGTCCAAGTAGTTCGCTGCCCGTAAGATATGTTTCGAGAACTTTCGATAGTCGCGGTCTTCAAACAAGTATTGGTCGTACTGTTTCGAGGGCTTCCCATACTTGTATCTTAAGAAATCGTAGGCGGCCGTGTCGGCGATAAACGAAGCCAAGTTCTCGTTGAACGTCACGCTATCGGGCACCCACAACGTCGCGTGCACCATTTCGTGAATGATCAAGCTTGCCAAGTCGCCATCACCACGGCTAAGCATTCCGGAGAGGATCGGGTCGGTGAACCAACCGAGGGTCGACCATCCACCCGGGTTGCGGACGGCCACGTCGAACCCTGCGTCCTTCAACTGTTTTGCTTCAGCGATTGCCTTTTCCTTATTGAAGTATCCCTTGTAAGGAACTGTGCCCACGACGGGAAAGCTCCACGTTTTTGGTCGGAGGTGGTACGGTTCGCAAGCTGTAACCACCCACATCACCTCTTCTCCTTTTTGGTCGTAAAGGGTTTTGTAGTTGTCGGTATCGTTCAGCCCTAGCGAGTCGATGGCAAAACGCCGGATCTCGTCGATGAGCGCGAGTTTTTGCTTCAACGAGTCGGGAAAGGCCGGGTCGCTCATGACTTCGGACACGGGCCTCGCCTCGCGGATTATCCTAATTTGGCCAAGTCCCTGTTCGATTCCATAGCCGATCAGAGCATGGAAAACGAGGACCAGAACGGCGACCACGCCGAGGAAACCAAGGCCCGTCCACTTCCATATTTTCCGCCTGCTGCTTTTCATCCTTCAACTGCCAAATGATCCATGGGCGCCTTAGTGGCTAGAGGTAAATGACTTGTGAAAATAGGTCAGGATTTCCGAACATAACAAATGAGACTTCCTTTCCGCATTTGGGTCGAAATACTAATTTCAGCCCGCTTGATTTCTTTTGACACTACCTGTCAAAACCTAGCCGTAACTCGGGGCAGGATTCGGCCTCAAAATGCGAAGGACGTGTGAGGGCAGGTGGTCAATTCCAATCAACAGGTGTAAATAAAAACAACCACATATGAGCGACGTAAAAGAAAACAAAGACGCAAAGGAAAAATTGAAGGCACTCCAGTTGACCATCGATAAGTTGGAGAAGACCTACGGCAAAGGCGCGGTGATGAAGCTCAGCGACGAGCGCGTGACTGACATTCCTGCCATCTCAACGGGTTCGTTGGGACTCGACGTGGCACTTGGCATCGGTGGGATTCCCCGGGGTCGTGTCACCGAGATCTATGGACCGGAATCCTCTGGTAAGACCACACTCACGATGCACTGCATTGCTGAAGCACAGAAAAAAGGCGGATTGGCTGCGTTCATCGACGCGGAACACGCGTTCGACAAGTCGTACGCCGAAAAACTTGGGATTGATACGGAGAACCTCCTCATCTCGCAGCCCGACAACGGCGAACAGGCATTGGAAATTGCAGAACATTTGATTCGCTCGGGTGCGATCGACATCATTGTTATCGACTCGGTAGCGGCACTGGTACCGAAAGGTGAACTCGAAGGTGAGATGGGTGAGAGCAAGATGGGCTTGCAAGCTCGCCTCATGTCGCAAGCGCTGCGTAAGTTGACGGGAACGATCAGCAAGACAGGTTGCGCATGTGTTTTCATCAACCAGCTCCGTGAAAAAATCGGCGTGATGTTCGGGAACCCTGAAACGACCACGGGTGGGAACGCCCTGAAGTTCTACGCATCTGTGCGTCTGGATATCCGACGCATTGGACAAATCAAGGAAGGTGCCGACGACGTGGTGGGTAACCGCGTGAAGGTGAAAGTGGTGAAAAACAAGGTAGCGCCTCCTTTCAAGGTGATCGAGTTCGACATCATGTACGGCCGTGGCATCAGCAAGTCCGGAGAAATCATCGACATTGGCGTCGAGTTGAACGTGATTCAAAAATCAGGTTCTTGGTTCTCTTACAATGGCAACAAACTTGGACAGGGACGCGACTCCGTGAAACAGTTGATTGAGGATAATCCAGAACTCGCGGACGAACTCGAGAAGAAGATCAAGGAGAAGTTGATGACTGGGGAAGCCGCCGTCAAAGAAGAAAAAGAATAGAAGTTAGAATTGAGAATTCGGAATTGGGAATTTAGTGGGAGTTTCGAGAAGCGCCGAGCGTAGGTCAAGCTTAATTCGGTGAAAGATGTGAGATAGGATTTCGAAACGCCATCAAATTCTCAATTCAGAATTATCCCGAACTTCAGGTAAAAAGGTGTTCCTCATCTGATGGGTTTCGACCATTACGAACAAACCCTGAATAGTAATCAAGGTCAGAACCCTAATCCCAACCCTCCCAAAATTCTAATTTCAGAATTCTCAATTCCAAATTTTGAGTGGGCGTTTCGAGAAGCGCCGAGCCTGAGTCAAATGTGAGTAAGTGCAAAGATTCGCGTTTGGATTTCGAAACGCCCTTGAATTCTCAATTCAGAACTTTCAATGTAAAGGTGGTTGCAGCTTAAAGCATAAATAACCGATCACCTAACGATCAACTCAAACCCTCGCCACAAACAAACCCCGATTTTCAATTGGGTCCGAACCAATTCTCAATTCAGAATTCCCAATTCTTAATTTCAATTGGCTCTTATCGCAGCCACAGGATCCATCCGCGCAGCGACAGCCGCCGGCACAATACCTGAAATCACACCGATGACGGTCGACACCGTGAGCCCCAAGACAATGTTCTTGATGGTGAGCGCAACCTCCATCGATCCAAAAATAGGTGCCAGCGTGAGTAGGTAGACCAACAACAAACCGGCAAGCCCTCCGATCAAGCTCAAGAAAATTGCCTCGAAAAGGAACTGGAACAGGATGAAGTAGTTTTTCGCGCCAAGGGACTTCTGCAACCCGATGATACTGGTTCGTTCTTTCACGGACACGAACATGATGTTCGCAATACCAAAGCCCCCAATCAACATGGAGAAGCCGCCGATGATCCAGCCTGCAACGCCGACCACGTCGAACAAGTTACCGATTGCGTTGGCAATGGCTTCCGGGCGATTGAGTGCGAAGTTGTCTTTCTCTCCAGGCCGCAGTCCGCGACGTGCTCGAATAAAACCCTTGGCCTCGTTTTCCAATTCCACTAGGCCGAAGTCGGAAGGATACCCTTTCAACCCAATGGTTGATCCGATTTCATTCCAACGGCCCGATCCTGTTTGATAAAGACCACGAAAAGACTGGTAAGGAATTAACGCCACGTAGTCCATCGTAGGCAGACCGAGGAACCCTTGTCCCTCCTTTTTGATCACGCCCACAATCTTATACTTCAAGTTTTTGATCTTTACCTCTTTTCCGATGGGGTCGCTGTTTGGAAACAAAGAGTTAGCGACCTCATAGCCCAATACTGTCACTTTTCGACCCCCCAACACCTCGTCACCCGTGAAGTAACGTCCTTTCTCAACGTTCACTTCGTAGATTTTGTCATACCCTTCGGAGCCGCCGATGAGGGTAATTTGGCCGATGCTGTTAGCACCATATCTCAATACCTGGTTTCCTCGACGGGCGAGAATGCAGATGGCCGAATTGTGTTGAAGGTTAGCTGACAGGGCTTTGTACTCTGAGAAGCTCGGATTTGGACGGCGTAGGAACTCCCACCATTTGAATTCTCCGTCGGTGGCGAGGAATGGCCACTTGTCGACATAGATCACATCTGTTCCCAGAAAGGCAAACCCATCTTTGATGTTCTTTTCAAGCGAGTCGACGAGTGTGAGCACGGCGATGATCGCGAAAATCCCGATGGTGACGCCCAAGAGCGAAAGGATGGTTCGGAGTAAGTTGGCTTTTAGGGCGGACCAGGCGAACTGGAAGCTTTCGTAGACAAGGCGTAGGACGAGCATGGGTGGTTAAACGCTATG
>JBGAGB010000006.1:0-186963 GCA_044226945.1 Cyclobacteriaceae bacterium
CCGTTCCGTTCTTCCAATACTTCGCATAAGTCCCTCCTCCACCAAAATAGTTCTCTTGTTCATATCCAGCCACATACACATCGCCTCCCACCACCACAATCGCGCGAGCAATCCCAACCGAATTGGTACCATCCGTCAGTAGCGTTGGTTCGCCGTTCTTCCACACCGTCGCCATCGCCAAGCCCGTGACAGGACTGTTTTGCGTGCCCGCGATATATTCGTCACTTCCATTTACGAAAACGGCATTCGCAAAAGAGTGCTTGTCGTTGTTCGGGATCGTGTTGGCTGGAACCACACCATTCTTAGTCTCCCACGGAGAAAACCTTCCCTGCGAGTTGCGATAGTTACCTACGGCGTAGGCGTTGTTGTTCGCAAAATAGAGACCTCCGCAAGCACCATTGCCGAGAACATCATGCGAAACGATCGGGTCGAAAACTTGGACTGTCTTCCCGGTCGTATTCTGCCAGTACCGTGGAACGTCAAACCCGTTGATCACTTCGAAACCGCCAGTATACACATCGGTTCCGTTTACCGCCATGGCATAGACAGCAGAAGCATCCGTACCCAGCGTCGTCTTCACCCCATTCTTCCAATAGTTGGCCAATTGCAGGTTGTTCACTCTCTCCCACCCCGCCACATAAATTCCAGTTGTGTTCACACTGATGGCATTCAAGCCCGATTCATTCTGACTGATGTTGACAGCTTTCCCATTTTTCCAATACGTCGCCAAGGAAGAAGCAGTGTTATTCAACGAACCTGCGACAAACACGTCAGGTTGGTAGGTGATGGTCCCACCCGACACCGTGCTGGTGCCCACTTGTAACTTCAACTCGTTACTCGAACGGGTGAGCACCGGAACAACGATCTTCAGTACCGACGCGGTGGCAGAGATCACCGTCGCTGCCACGTCATTAATCGTGACTTTATCCTCACTTGCCGTAGTAGAGAAATTGTTTCCATTCACCGTCACCGTATCACCATAGTGAACTGTTGCAGATGAAATCGACGTGATCTTCAAGGTCAGATCCTTCGGCGGTTCAGGCTCCGGTTGCGGTTGAGTAGGTTGAGGAGTATCCTTCTTTTGATCAGAACACGATGATCCTCCGAGAAAACCTAAGATCACAACCGCCACAATGCAGACAGGCTTGATGAGAAATCGCTCCATATTTAACATGATTAGTTGCAAGATTTGTGGAGTAAAACTCGCCAGTGGTGCGCACCACGTCAATCCTTGAAAAACAGGACTTTTCCTGGCAATCGAACTGAGACCGAAACGCCAGAGGACCAACAAACCGATCTTCGAAAAGAAATCGCTGAAAAGATGCCTTAAAGGGCGTTTTTTTAACTTAAGTGAACGACTTGTGGTGGGCAGCCCCTCGACTTTTGTGTGATCAATTAACACAACATGCAAAGAACACTCTCACTCATCGTTCTTGTCGTCCTGATGACAAGTGCAGTTCAACTCAAAGCTCAATACTCCAAGCAAGACACGACGTACCGGAAATTCTTCGTCGGCAGTACGCTATTCATGCTGGCCAATCTAGTGCCCGATAACAATCCGCCAGGGATGTTTTACCTCAACTTGGGCTACCGGATCACCGGCAAGGATGTCATCTCTCTCGAATTCAAAACTTGGAAGTATGGATGGCCGATTGGAATTCCCTATGGAAAGTCATTCGAAGCTGAAGGCGAAGGTTTCCCAGGCCACATCCGTGAACATGGAGTTTCAATCAACTACCAACGTTTCTTTTGGAAAGGTCTTTTCGCACAGGTTGACGTGATGCCTGCGTTCCAAACCTTCGTCAACGACAGCGGGAAAAAGTTTGACAAAGGATTTCAAATCTTCAACACGTACTCGGTGGGCTATCACATTAAACTTTTCAAGGACAGATTCTTCATCGATCCCTCGATCGCGATCACGCACCGTCCCTATCAATCCAAAATGCCAGACTCGTTCAAACAAGTTGACGACAAATGGCCACGTTTCTTCTATTGGCAACCGGGATTACACTTTGGGTATAAGTTCAATCGGAAGTGATTCAATGAAAGCAGCGATCTGCACCAAGTACGGGCCTCCTGAAGTGTTGGAAATTCAGGAGGTACCTACACCTTCACCCCGTCGTCATGAAATTCTTGTCAGGATCATGGCCGCCGGTGTCAATTCCGGCGACGCAAGGATCAGAAGCCTTCGGGTGACTGGGTTCATGAAAGTGATCATGCGATTGGTCTTGGGAGTTTCAAAACCGAGACAGCCAATTTTGGGCAACGTGTTCGCTGGGGTCGTTGAAGGCGTCGGAAATCGAGTTACGAAGTTCAAGTTAGGAGACAGAGTTTTCGGGATGACAGGGTTTCAATGCGGAACGTACGCGGAATATGTGGCAGTCAACGAAAACTCCAACGTAATGGAAATGCCGACAAACGCAACATTCGAAGAAGCTGCGGCCATCGTCTTTGGCGGTCAGACGGCCCTACATTTTTTAGAAAAGGCCCGGATTTGTGAGAAGCGAGACCTCAAGGTCTTAATTGCCGGCGCAACGGGATCGGTCGGGAGCGCTGCCATACAGATCGCAAAACATCACAAGGCGGACGTAAGTGCGATCTGCAGCTCACAAGGACAAAGGCTTGTCAATGAGCTCGGGGTGGAGAAAGCATTTCTCTACGATCGAGACCTCTCCACCGGAACTGAGAAGTTCGACATTATTTTCGATGCACACGGGCAATTAGATGACAGCCTACGCGACAGTCTGTTGAAGAAAGGTGGGCGTTATCAATCTGTGAGCTCCGGTTATGCATCCGAAACCATCCATCAACTTCAGCAATTGAAGGAGCTCTTTGAACTAGGAAAGTTAAAGGCCGTGGTAGATCGAACATTTCCGATGGCGAAGATTGTGGACGCGCATCGTTATGTGGATATGGGGAGAAAGAAAGGAAATGTTGTGTTGAGAATTGGAGGGTAGTGGTACCTACGACAACACCACGACCAACCTGCTACTTATTGCTGGTTTTTAAAAAGAAACGCTCTTCGTCAATACGTAATGACCAATCCATGTCATTAAATAAAGGGGGATGATGGGTATCCCGCCCCTTACTTTGACCGCCGTAGCCTCGAGGCGGAGGTTTTTAGGGGCTTATTATTCGCGTGTTGCGACCTAGCTGTGGTATTGCGCCCCTCTTCATCGCTTGAGTTAGATTGCAGGGTGGTTTGTCCGGGGCTAAACAAAATGAAATCTTGATGTCGAAGTTTCGATGGAATGTGGGTAGACGAGAAAATGGGGTTCTTTTAGCGACAATGATCTTAACTTAATGACATGGACTCGGTATTGGGAATATTCAATGTCGTTACGTTAAGCGCACAGTAACCGCAAGAGCCCCTGACCACCTTCGCCACTCGGCTGCGGCGATCAACGCAAAGGGGCGTAATACCATAGCAAGTGGACAACACGACGCCAATAAGCCCCCGACCACGTCCGTCTAATGGCAATGGCGGTCAATGCTCACTCACGCCACGGCGACGGCAATCAATGAAAGGGGGCGAGATATCTGCCTTCCTCGTTTCCCTACCATCAGGAATTCCTGACTGTGATGCGAACCTATCAAGGCCAATGATCCACAGATTTGTAGATTCGTCGATGCCAAATTCATTAGTAAAAAACTATATCCATATTATTTACAGTACCAAGTACAGGGATAGACTTATCGTTCCTCCCTTGGAAGAAGAGTTGTACCGGTACCTCGGCGGTATTTGCAATGAAATGGGTTGTCAAGCAATTAAAGTTGGTGGCTACGTTGACCATGTTCACGTATTGTGCAAACTTTCCCAGAATGTGGCGCTACGGGACTTGCTCGAGGAGATGAAGGCACATTCATCCCGTTGGGCAAAGACTAAAGGGTCACAATTCCGCAACTTTTATTGGCAAGATGGATATGGTGCATTTTCAGTCAGTCCCAACCAAGTTGATCGTGTCGTTCGCTACATCGAAAACCAACATGAGCACCATCGCAAAAAAAGTTTCGAAGAGGAGTATCGGGATTTCCACTCAGAACATGGGATTGATTTCGATGAGAGGTCTTTCCTTTCGTGACGCCATGTTCGAAGGGGATTCATATCCCGCCCCTGTCTCTGTCGGGGTACCCTTACTCATAGAGAGCAGCATGAAATTTCACGTTTGGAAAAAGAATTGAAGCTCTCTCAAAGAAATGTCACCTATGTCTTTAATGACTTCTGAGAGGCAAGTCGTTTTCTAATCCGGCTCAACGACTGCGGTGTCATCCCGAGATAGCTCGCCAACTGATGTTGAGGAACGCGCCGCACGAGATCCGGGCGATCGTTCAAGAGGTTCAGGTACCGTTCCTCCGGTGAAGAAGTCTTGAAGTCATCGAACGACACTTGATTTTTCGCCAACAGCTCCTCCGACAAAATCCGGCACAAGGTTTCCATCCGGGGGAACTTTTCAAAAATAAAGGCTTCCATCTCAGGTTTTGACTCCGAGACGATCGAGTCCTCTACACACGATAGGAAGTACGTGGATGGCGAGCCCTTAAAAACATCGGGGGGAGAAATAATTTCGGTCTCCGTGTAGAAACGCGTTGTTTTTTCCTCGCCGTCAATAATATAATAGGTGCGCAGGCAGCCTTTCACGACGAAATAACCAGCTTTTGGGATCTCTCCCTCCTTCAAAAGGACGGTCCCTTTTTCATAGCTCCGCAATAGACTGAAATCGGTTATGACCTTCTTCTCCTCATCGGAAAGGGGCATATACCGAGCGATAAAGTCAAAGAGTTCCTTTTCCATACGGGTCGACTTGATGTGTCTCAAAACGTGAATTGGCGGGCAAAAGTCGTAAAAAAGAGGATTCATTTTAAACTAGTGGCGACTTAGGGCAGACGAGCCAATGGATTTCACCCCCCGAGTACCTCCGCCACGCCGAGAACACCATCCACGCTCCTACCCTCGCGAAAAATCCTCACACCGAAACCGACTCTTTAGTCATCCAAAATATTTTCTCCGCAGTCGTGCAACCTTCCGTCGATCTCGCTGTACTTAGGCAAAGGTGAAACAAATACCGCTCTATGAAGGGAACATACCTCGGCGAATTTGAAGAATTGGTGCTGCTCACGGTGGGCATCCTGTTTGACGACGCCTACGGGCTGGCAATCGTCGATGAGCTCGAGAAACAAACGGACCGTACTGTCATGATCAGCTCCGTGCACAAAGCTTTGGTCCGCTTAGAAGAAAAGGGCTACCTGAAATCGCACATGGGCGGCGCCACGGACAAACGCGGCGGCCGCGACAAACGACTCTACAAACTCACCCGCGCAGGCATCAACGTGTTGAATCAATCACGCGAACTGCGCAACACAATGTACAAGCAAGTTCCTAAAATGGTGTGGGAAGGAAACTGATGAAACAAAAGGACAAACTTACGCCCCCAAGGTGGATCACCCGACTCTTTCAATGGTACTGCAACGACCACCTGTCGGAAGCGGTGCTCGGCGACCTAATCGAAATGTACGAACGACGGCGGATGAAGATGAGTAAACGACGAGCCGACCTCCTCTTCTTGTGGAACATCTTGAGCTTCGTTCAACCCTTCGCCATCAAACGAAAATCGACAACCTTAAACAACAGCATCATGGTCAGGAGTTATTTTAAACTTGGGTGGAGAAACTTGATCAAGAATAAGGGCTATTCCCTTATCAACATTGGTGGACTCTCCCTAGGCATGACGATCGCCCTCCTGATCGGCTTGTGGATTTCCGATGAACTGTCTTTCAACCACCATCACGCCAACTTCTCCACCATTGCACAGGTCTATCGCAAAGAGACCAAGAAGACAGAAACATTCACGAGCATCTTTCAAACAACAGGACTCGCTACCTTGTTGAAGACAGATTATAGTTCCTATTTCGAGCGGGTGGTCGTCATGAACACTCGAACACAAGAGGTCGTCCTCGCTTCGGGTGACAACAAGTTTACACAAGTCGGATACTTTACCCAGCCCGATGGCGTGGACATGTTCAGCGTCAAAATCCTTTCGGGAGATGGCCGTGAATTGAAGAACAAGAATTCCATCCTGCTTTCGCGGACATTGGCCAACAAAATTTTTGGAGATCAAGATCCCATTAATCAAGTCGTGTCCATGGATGCGCGCCGCGATCTAAAAGTAGCGGGCGTGTATGAAGACTTGCCTGGGAATTCAGAATTTAAGGATGCCACATTTTTTGCACCGATAGAAATCTACACAGGCAACCTAGACACCTGGGACAACTATAACGTGCGGATTTATGTGCAGATGAAAGACGGTCACACGCCCGAGGCGACATCGTCCCTTATTAAGACGGCTTCCAGGTCCCACCTCCTCCCGGGCCAGCAGCAGGAACTGTTCCTCCACCCGATGAGCAAATGGCATTTGAGTTCTGAATTCAAAAATGGCGTGGAGGTAACGAGCAGCAGTCTATTGGCAGTTTGGTATTATGGCTTGATTGGAGTTTTTGTTCTCATCCTCGCGTGTATCAACTTCATGAACCTGAGCACTGCGCGAAGCGGAAAACGGGCGAAGGAAGTGGGCATACGCAAAACGATTGGATCCTTCCGGAGTCAATTGGTTCAGCAATTTTATAGTGAATCGCTTATTGTTTCGCTGTTGGCATTTGTCGTCGCGCTGCTCTTGGCGTACCTAAGTTTGCCATGGTTTGGGTCGATCGCTGGCAAGGATATTTCCATGCCGTGGTCTAACCCCCTTTTCTGGCTCGTCGGTTTCGGATTTGTCATTGTCACGAGTCTGCTCGCGGGAAGTTATCCGATGCTCTACTTGTCGTCCTTCAAACCCGTCATTGCGTTGAAGGGACAACATCATCCAGGGAAGTTTGCACTTTCATCACGACGCGTGTTGGTTGTTTTTCAGTTCACCATTTCCGTCGTGCTCACGATATGCACCCTTGTCGTGTACCTGCAAATCAAACACGCCAAAGAACGCCCCATCGGTTATTCGCGCGAACACCTGCTCAGCCTGAGGGCTGCCTCTCCGGAGTTCAGGGGGAAATACGATGTCCTTCGCAATAAACTCAAGGCCACAGGAGTGGTGGAAGAGATGGCGGAGGCGAACTATGCGATCACCGAAACACTTGGATCAAATGATGGTTTTTCATGGCAGGGAAACATCTACGATCAATCTTTCAACACCATCACGGTAACGCCGGAATACGGCAGGACTGTTGACTGGGAACTTATTGCGGGCCGCGACTTTTCACGAGACATTGCGAGCGACTCGGCGGGCATAATCCTCAATGAATCGGCTTGGCGAGTATTGGGAATACCTGACCCGGTGGGGGAAACGTTGCAATACAAATATTATCGAAATGGCCCTGCGAATTTCAAAATCTTGGGCGTCGTTAAAGACATGGTGAAAGGATCGCCGTACGCGCCCACGGTCCCATCTATCATCTTTCCAACCAAGGCAGATCTTTTTTGGCTGTACGTGAGGTTGAACTCGACCGCCAATCCACACACCGCCATCCAACAAATCGCCACGGTGTTCGAAGAAGTTGTGCCATCGGCTCCGTTTGATTTCAAATTTGCGGATGCTGAATACGACGCAAAATTCAAAAGTGAAGAGCGCATTGAGGACTTGGCCACCGTGTTCACCTTTTTCGCGGTCTTGATCAGCACGCTGGGCTTGGTGGGGCTCGCAGCTTTTTCGGCAGAGCGACGCGCCAAAGAATTTGGGATCAGAAAAGTGTTGGGAGCATCCGCCCTCAACCTCTGGGAACTGATCACACGCGAATTTTTACTGTTGGTTGCCTTGGCGTGTCTCCTGGCAATACCGTTTGCCTACTATTTCATGAGCAGTTGGCTACTCCAATACGACTATCGAATTGAGATCCCCACACAGGTATACCTTGTACCCAGTGTTGCCATGATCGCGGTCACCTTGTTCACGGTGAGCATGCAATCCATCAAGGTGGTATTGACGAACCCGGTGAAGAGTTTGCGGAGTGAGTGATGTATCCTAAAACCGAATTTTGAATCTATATGCGTAGATGTCCTGCCGTTCATTGTATTCTACTTGGGAATTGCTGGTAGCGACCCTCCTTTGATGCCGCTTTCAACCAATGTGGCTAGGAAAAGAGTGAAAGGTTCAATGTTTTGATACACACTTGCTTGCTCAAGCGCTTCCATATACTGTCTTCTTTTTGCAACTGGGATGATGGTCCATGGGTATCCGCCTGCGATCAGCATGGCATTCATGATAAATCGCCCGATCCTTCCATTGCCATCAAAGTAAGGGTGGATGTAAACAAATAAGAAATGGCCTAACACTGCGCGTACGGCCGCGTGTTCTTCTCGCTTCAAAAGATCAAAGAACTCAGGCATAGCATCGAGCACTGCGTCCCGATTTAAAGGGACATGCATCGAGTTTCGAATGTACACAGGGCCATTGCGGTAACCGGCCAGATCGCGAGTTTTTAGAAATCCTACCAATACACTTGGTGAGAACAACTCCCTATACCATCCGCTGTGATCGTCCTCCACAACCTGACCTGGATTATGTGCTGCAAGAATTTTCTCAAGGCTTTTCAAGACGGATTGATACGTCAACCAGTATCCCCGCGCCGCCAATGCATTACGCTGCTCGGCATCTTTTGAATCACTTTCGGGATTCCATTTTCCAGCACGCACACGTTCAATGAGTTCAGGCGTTACCCTGTAACCTTCTATTGACAATGAGTGATAGGCGTCTGTGACATATACCTCCGCAACATGCTTTAGAAGTTGAGTCCTATTTCTCGGTAAACCCGAAGGTTCAGGGAATTTCGCAATAACCATCTCCCGCATTGCCTGCCACATCAACCTGACGCGAACAACATAGGGTGATCTCGGACGGTCCGTGCCGCCTGTGTCAATTTTATCTTGAAAAGGATCAACCTCTCGAACATCGTACCCAGCACTTTGCATCGTTGCCAGAATTTCGTTTGCGATTCGGTGTCTGCCAACATTCCGAAATGCACCCGCGAGCCGACCGGCAATAGCCGAGTGTCCGTTTTCCAATAAGATTGTTAAAACTTCGGAGGCATCTTGAATTAACATCAAAGCGGTGCGAGCATCGGTTGGATTGCTCCTAAACAACGCCGGTGAGCAATTGATCAAAGATGCGGCGATCGTGTATACTTGCAATCCATCTTTCTTCTCGATGTCCGATCTAGCTGGAAGGGTTCCTTTCAGATCGTAAAGGGACGTGTCGAACGGTAGATTGATGGTGTTATTCCTTCCCAGGGGTGACCGCACGAGTAGCTGTTGTGGTACGGTCCAGTTGCCGCTATGTATGATGAGCGATTGGTCCGGCGACAAGCACCATTTGGTTTTGAATCGCGCGTTCAGATACGCTGCGCAGAATCGCCAGTAAGAGGCATACCACGATGTGCTATCTCCCTGCGCCATATTTGGTTGGCTTGGAATATACCATCCTTTCAAGATCTCGACCAGGAAGTCACTCCGTACTAACCGATCGCGATGAGTCCGTGAAATATCCCTCGAGCGAATAGCAGCTGCTCCACTTTCATGTTGGAGTTCCCTGAGGACTTCCAGCGATCCGGCCAGTTTTTCACGCGCAATGGGCATTTTCCGTGGAGTTACAAGTCTTTTGTGCTGTGAAGTTACAAGTTTTTCGTGCCGTGGACAAACAAGT
Organism: Cyclobacteriaceae bacterium; assembly: GCA_044226945.1. Taxonomy (GTDB): domain Bacteria; phylum Bacteroidota; class Bacteroidia; order Cytophagales; family Cyclobacteriaceae; genus ELB16-189. The sequence goes on from JBGAGB010000006.1 coordinate 9,687, forward strand.
TTATTCTGCTGTGGTCTTACAAGTTTTTCATGCTGTGGAAGGCAGGACAAGGCGAGTTATTCAGGTCGGGCAGTCACTTACCGATTCCCAAGTCAGCCCCAAAAACAGCCATATTTATCCTCCTCGACCAGCTTGACAAAGCTTTTAAGGGTTTTTACTGTTGGCTTGGGATTATAGGGATCCCATTTTAAGTTAGCACGAAGCCAAAACACCTTCCATTGATTCTTCGATTTTACGAAAGTAGCCTTGGCAACGGCGCTTTCAGTTGTTCGTGAAGGATTGTTCCACTGCGGGGATAAGGTGTATATGACCACACTCTGCCCTTCGATCTTATACGTGATGTCGAGTTTGGGCCGGATGTGTTCTGGCGGACGTTCCCGCTCCAGAAACGCCTCCATAGTTTCTATGATGTGGAGGACTTGCAAGGAGTTTACTGCCATAATGAAGAATCATGATTTTAATATCTGGGCGGAATATCGGCCAAAGAACTTGACTACTTCCGCGCGAGGATAGGTGGGTAAATCTGACGTATTCTACCGGCTGGCACATTGTTTCAAGTAGGCTGCAAGATCCTTGTCTTCGCAGTAGACGTAGCAACCCTTCATCCCGCGCGTCATCAAGGTTTTGTATGTATTCTTCACAATCGCATCAAGTCTTTTCTTCGTCTCGACGGGCTGGGTTTCGAGTAATCTCTTGTAGCCTTTTACAGTACTGTCAAATCTAGAGCGTGCTGCGACATTGGTCTTAACTTGCCCTTCGGAAAAAGATAAATCCTTTCCGATGATGACCCCCACATAGTCAACCTCAAGGCCTTGACATGTATGGATACATCCAATTTCATTAATCGAATTCTCTGCCATAATCCACTTGCTCCCGTCTGACGCCAAATTCCAGCGCATCTTGAAATCGAACTCCGGAATAATTACATCGTAAGCCTCCGGATCATTCTTGCTCTTCCAATCCCAACAGTATCCAGCGACAACCCTCGATTTGTTATTAACCAGATTCCGCTGATACACGAGATTCCAAAGTTCGACCGGCGAATCAATTACGCGAAAATCGAAATCAATACCAGCAAGGTCTTGATTTGCAGTCGTGCGGATTCCAAGTGTGTTATCTAGCCAAGAGAGATAACCATCCGATCCCCCACATCTGAACTGTGATTCCAATTTCATCTCGACGACCTCAGCATCAAGTGTGGCGGCTATCCTTCGAACTTCCGCATTGGTTCCAATGTCCTCTAGTGTGACCCTTTGGTCCTCGTCAACAAAGAAGACACTGAGCCTAGCGGCATTCATTATTTCTTTAACCTGATTTTCACCGAGATTCTTGTATAGACCCGAAAACAAATTTAGACGGTGGGCCTCATCGACGATTAGCGCATCAAACTCATTCCTTCTTTCCGAATTGTGATATTCACCGGAACCACCAAAAAGATTCGAGATATATGACTTTTTGTGCGATCCTGTTAGTTTTACCTCATACACACTCCGAGGTGCAGCATTCTTTGACACATATTTGGCTGTGAAACTCTGTTTTGTAAGCTTCGCCAGAATATTAACCGCAACAACCGACTTACCGGTTCCTGGACCGCCATTCACGATCAACACTTTTTTCTTTGAATCTGATGCTTTCGCATTTAGCGCAATGGCCTCCTCCAATACCAATTTCTGATCGTCGATGAGGACAAACTCCTCATTACCTTTGATCATTGAATCGATACTGTCCGCCAAGAACTTAGATGGGCGAAATCTACCTTTCTCAATTCGATACAGTACATTCTTCTTGTCGCCATACTTGATATGGCGTTTCACAAACTCTCTGAGTCTCGTTGCTTCTCCTCTCAGGAACACTGGCGCTTTCTCGATATAATCGCGATAGTGCTCATGGGTCATTACATCGTCGGCCAAATAATTGTGCAGGTACGCACATGGAACTAAATTGATGGATTCCTTTTCAATGGTTTCATTGAAATTCTGAAGGAGTGACGCATACGACCACGCCTGATAAGACGGGTGTAACAACTCCCGTTCGCTTCGTCCGACATAAGTATTCACCACTCCATCCTTATCCGATCGGGTGGCTTCCGACCATTGCTTCAATTCAACTAGCACCACTGATTCAACATCCTCCTCATTTGTACCAGTTATAATAAAATCTACTCGTTTCGATGAGCGGGGGAGGTGATACTCGATTGCAATCCCGCAGTCATCTGGAATCCTCGGATCATTGATGACTCTTTCCATATACTGGAGTGAATTACGATGCGACGCAATCTCTGTCTTCGCTACCCGACGGTGTAGTTTCTCTTGAAATTCGTTGAGGATTTTAACCTCAATTACGTCATCAAGTACATCAGCGCTAAATTGTGCTTTTGTTGCTTGGTAGATGATCATTTTAACTCAGTGTATTTCTTCGAATTCCCCCTGGACTTATCGACGGGGTACTTATCACCATTGATTTTCATCTTCATGAGGACGGCTTCTCGAATGGAGATCCCGTGTTTATTCGCTAGTAAGAGGACGTAGATAAAGACATCCGCCAATTCCTCCTTGAGACGGTCGACAGAAACGTCCTGGGATTGGTCCGTTTTCTTCCACAAGAAAAGCTCATTGAGCTCCGCGGCTTCGATCGAAATTGCCGCGGCCAAGTTCTTTGAATCATGGAACTGCGCCCAGTCCCTTTCGTCTCGAAAAGCAACGGCCGCCTGCGTGAGTTCTTCTATTTCTGACATAACCAAGGGATACTAAAGATCGATCTGGAAATCCTTAAATACCGAATGTACGGAAATCCTGACTTACTGGGGAGGGGGACGAGTAGTTGCTACCTCTGAATGATTTTCCTACAGATCGGACGCGATTTGTTAAATTCACCTCTAAATCCTTCATAGGGAGCGTAAAATTGGATTTGAATTGAGTCATAAGGTGGCCGGTTAAATGTGACATAAATGCAATCAGCTTTAAAGCAAAACCTTTTTAGTTCAAAAATTGACAAGTATGAGTTGCTTGCTCAATTGAAGCTTAAAAGCAATTTGTTCACTTTCGAGAAAAACCTAAAACCTTTGCTGGCTCATCCCATAATTGAAAAGATTGTTGATGCAACGGCAATTGCAAAAGAGTATACCAACTTAAGGCAGAGTAAAGCAACACTCTATACGGAGAACATTGAAGGAGAAATTGCTTGGTTTCTTCACGTGATTAAGAAGCACAAGGAATTAATAAGAACCTTCATCGCGGAGAGAATGGTATTCGAAAAGTCTCTTCTTCTTGAGGATTACCAAGAAGCAGAGAAGTCCTTAGCCAAGATTGAATCTCTTTCGAAATCTCTTTGGGGAATAAACACACAGTTTCTCCTAAAAGAAATAAAAGGTGGCGTAGAGGAGAATTGGAGCTTCCTTAGTATTCTTTCAAAAACCTTAAAAGACCCATATGTTCTTTTTCTATCGGAGCATTTCAGTAAAAGAGCAGAAAAGAAGATTTCATATTTCAGATTCAGAACGCTTATCGAAAATCAACTGAATGATATCTCCCCGGTTATCAGGGAGTACCTTTTTTTTCATTTGGACTATCCATCTTACACTTCATACAATGCGTTTACTTTTTTTCTTCATATAGAGAGCAACTGTTCAATCATCGATAGATATGAACTGTTAGTTCAGATGTTAAATGAATTGGTAGCCGAAGAACTGAAGTCGGGTAAAAATGAGTTCCTATCAACGCTAATAAATAATTTGCGGGGCCTTGTCCCCAATGACCTCAGACTAACGCAAATAAGTAATATCTTAAATCCTGATCACTTAGATGTATTAGATGACTCATTCAATCTGTTAAACTTATTTGATCAGTATTCTAAGGGTGACTTCTCAGCCTGCATAGAGCAAGTACCCTCAACTATCAAGAAATATCCAGCATCGATTGAATTATATGAAATCTATACCAAATCTCTCATTGAGCTCGGGATGCCTTTTAAACCGACCGAAGCATCAAATTTAATTGATCATGTGTTATCGAATTTGTACAATGTCTATTCAAGAAACGAATCAAATAGTGAGTCAACAGAAGAGCTATTCAAAATTAGCCAGTCGTATTTTTTCAGCAATTGGGGTAAACAGTTGTGTAGTGTCATCAGCCATCAATCGAACCTTAGTTCAGTTTATGATTCTCATGCGGTTTTGTTCTTAATTAATTCTTCGTTTAACAACCCAAGAATACTTAACCTCCTGAAGCCGGGTAGTTCAAGATTCAAAGCTACGTTTGAAAAATTTGATGAAGTGTTCAAAAGTAAGGCAACCGAAATACTTTATTGGATTAATTCTCTGAACATAGAGCGGCTCAAATTGGAACCTGAAATTTTCCCGCAAAAAAAGTCTTCGTACATAGGGCGACTTTTAATGAAAAGTGGAGACTTTAAAGGAGTTATATCTCACTATGAAAAAATTGCCAAGAAAGATGATTATTCAATTATTCTACATGAAGAGGCTATCACATCACTTTTCGTGTCGTACTTAAACGTTGGGGATATAAGAGAAGCTATTCAACTATATGTCGCAAGTTACTTATCGAATCGGTATTTAGTCCTGAAGTTGAAAAAAGATCACCTACTTGAAGCTGTTTTGAAAACTGGTTTCAGTCTTTTGGAAGATTTGATCGATTTGCCAATCTTTTTTCAGCTTGCGAACACTGATACATACCAGCTATATGTTGCATATGATGTTTTCATGGGGAAGCATGCTCTTAATTCACCAAAGGAGGCGGCCCTTGTTGGTGGAATTGAAAAATCAAAGCTTATTTTTTTTCTCAGGGATGTGTGTAAGACTGATGTTTTGAACTACTCAATTTATTTTGATAACGCGGAAGAAGTTGAAAAAGAACGGATTGAAATATTGAAATATCTCATCAACATTGATAAGACAAATGAATCAGCCTACATCAATGAACTTACAGAGTTGACGCAAAGTATTGCAATTCGCAACGTAATACGGGAGGTTAATAAAGGAAGAATTACTATCAATGTTCAGGGTTTAAAGAAATCCGAGGCCACGAATATTAAGGAAGGATTTGTTCGGTATCAGGAGGTAGAGCTTTATTCTAAGAACAAGGATTGGGTGAGCCTTGACTTAACCTCAAAATCTTTAAATGCATCTCTAACTGGTCTAACAGACGAGAAAATAAAAGTTGTCCATATAGGTGATCCAGCGTTCGTTACCTTCAAGTTGATGTTTGTGGAAATTAGGGACAAATACATTTACAGTAAAGAATATGGTTTAGATGGATACCTAAGCACAAGAATTAGGCATGGGACGCTGTTGAATCAGATAAGAAGTGTATTTGAATCTCTAAACCTCACATCTCAAAAGGAATCTACCGGGGCCTATGTTGACAATGATTACTGGAATGAGAGAATACCCCCATCATTAATTTCCAAACGAAAGGAATTGCAAAACGCCATTAAATCTTTTTCTAAGAGAGTAGATGATTACACTGAATCAATAATTCGAGACCTCATTCAAGTTAAAACTGAAGCAAAAGCTGAAAAGCAAATGGCTCTTTTTGACTACAGCTTTGATCAAAAAGAGCTGGCTTATCTATTTGCATTCATCCGCGAGAAAATAAAAGATTATAATACCTTCTTTGATTTCGTAATCAGTGAGTTGGAAAATCGTACGAAAGAAATTCTAAACGCGGTTAGGGGCTATTTCAATTCAGAGGTAAAAAATCAGTATGACACTATTATCATGGATTTCGAGAAAGAAGTAAGAAATATCATTGATGAAAATGCATTCGGGGACTTGACATTTTCGATAACTAAATGCACGACAAATATTCAGAATGAATTGGTTGGCATTTCAGAATGGTTTTCTCTTTCTGACGTTTCGAGTAATCTTGTTCTCGATGTTGAAACTCTAATTCATACCGGTGTTCAGATTACGAATAGTATTTATCCGAACAAGCAAATCCATCCACAGATAAAAGTAAAAGATAACTATCGACTTAGAGGAGTCATTCACATCTACGACATTATTAGAATATTGCTTAATAATATTATTAACCACTCAGGCCTAAATTCTGATGACTTGGACGTCCATATCTCTTCTGATTCTGTAATTGATAAAATACTTCGATTAAGTTTTACAAACAATTTAGCCGACACGGTGAATTTAGATGAACTGGCGGGCAAACTTCAAGGAATTAAGGAAAGGTGGGAAAATCAAACAATTGCTCTTGAAAAGATTAACATCGAGGGAGGAAGTGGATTTGATAAAATTGTAAAAATACTTCTCTTTGATATGGCACATGAAAAGCTCTATTTTGATTTCAAAATTGAAAACAAGAGTGTAACAATTTCGATAGGATTTAACATTAGATTTGAAAATGAAGCCAGTACTGATTATTGAAGATGACAAGAAAAAGATAGGAGACATAAAGGACTATCTTTCAGGTCAGAAAATGGAGAATGTTGTAATTAAAGAATCATACCAAAGTGGTTTGCGAGAACTTCTGGCGAACAGCGATAAGTATGCACTTCTGTTACTTGACATGAGCCTACCTACTTGGGACAAATCACCAAATGAGTTGAGTGGACATTTCGAGAAGTTTGGGGGTTACAACATTTTAAAGGAGCTCGTGCGAAAAAAAAAGCAACTGCCGACAATATTAATGACCATGTTTGACAACTTTGGTGAAAGTGACAACTCAATTGATCTTAAAGAAATTAATAGAATTCTTAGCTCTGAGTTTTCGGAGTTCTATAAGGGAGTTGTTTACTACAATTCACGAGAGAATAAGTGGAGGGATGAATTGAGGCATCTTTTGGATAAGATAGAACTCAAATGAAAATATTGATTGTTGATGATGATAACAGTAAGATCGCTCATATAGTTTCAGAGATTCGTGGCGCGTACGAAGACCTTCAAATTGAAACTGAAATTGATATTACCGGGGCTATCAAAAGAGTTTCTCAAACTAAGTTTGATTTACTAATTGTTGATTTATTGCTACCTGTAAGAGCTGGCCAGACCCCCGATGAACAAGGTGGATCGAGGTTGGTTCAGGAAATCAACCGAAACAAAAGCCTCAAATCTCCGAACTTTATAATTGGAGTAACTCAATATGAGGAGTTTCGAACGAAGTTTCCTTCAATGTGGAATGTTTTGATATACTCTCCTTCTAAGAATGAATGGAGAGAATCTCTGAAGGAGATAATTCATCATATTGATAAAGCGAGTCAATCAAAGGCCGACATCGATCAACCACATTTACCAACCATCTATGTCGAAGGGAAAACAGACGCGTTGATCTTGGAGGAGACTCTGCGAATTTTCTTTCCCGAATTGGTTAATAAGCTTCGTATCCAATTTGAAGGAGGAGCTAATTTGGTGATAAAGAAATTAATTGTTTGGGCGTTTAGTCTTTCCCGGGATTCAGGTGGTCAATACGTGAAGGCAATCGGTTTGTTGGATGGAGACAAAGCCTCTGAGGAAGCCAAGGGAGAGTTTTACAAGCACGTTAATACGGAGCACGTTGGGTATAAACTTTGCAAGATATTTCAACTGAGCACACAATATGCAAAGGCGACTGTGCCATTATTCAAAAAAGGTGTAGCGATTCACATCAACATGGAGGACTTATTTCCAGCAGAGGTCTTATTGGAAGCTGAGGCACAGCGATGGCTTGAACCTAAGGTGATAGACGACCCAAAAGGATGGGACAAAGACCTTATGTCGCGCAAAGACCATTTGCTTTCTCTTAATTTTGAAAAGAACGAGTCGATTTATTTGCAAAAGGTGAAGCTCTTTCACAAAGAAGATTTTTGTAAATCAGTTTTGAAATTAAGCGATGAGGAGAAGGGGGCTGTGTTGAGCAATTTTAAAATCGTCATGGATGAAGTGATAGATTATTTGTTCAAGCCGGTTTAAAAACTTTGATATGCGATGTATCTCGTTCCTTAATTCGAAATTTCGAAACCTTCATGAACCTTCAATCGTTCAAATACGCCCGTCTAACGAGAATTTAGTATCCTGATTTTAGTACGCCCGGGGGAAGGTGGCCCCCCTATGCCTATGCAGGCGGTGCATGAAAAAATTGCCACCATTTTTCGTTTTCGAAATTTCTGTTTTGTAATTTTTTATAATCAAAAACCCTAGGATTATCGTCTCCGTTTTCAGCTAATGTTTAACCCTTCGTTTAACCCAAAAAGAGAACCCCTTGAAAAAGGGCTTTGGCTGCCTGTTCTCAAGGGGTTTTTCTACTTATCTGTGATCCCGCTGGGATTCGAACCCAGGACCCATACATTAAAAGTGTATTGCTCTACCAACTGAGCTACGAGATCGGTCCTTTGCGTCATGAGCTACCCTCAAGTCGCCCGCTGTCCGCTCGGTAACTAGAAATGCTGGGTGACAAAAGGGGTAAAAATACCCGCGGTTTGTCCGTTCTCCCGCCATTTCCGTACTTGCGGCGCGGCCCAAAAACAGCAGATTTTCAAGGTCTGCCCCTTTCGGGGCCACAAAGGTAGCCGAATATGAAAAATTACCAAAAATGGGTTTTGAAATTAGTGGCCCTGGGCGTCATTTTCCTCGCCTCCCCCAACACCCACGCCCAAAATCCACAGTTCGGTTACCGGCTCCAAACCGCCGACTCCCTCTACAGTAAAAAACAGTTCACCCAGTCACTCAAACTCTACCAACAAATCTTCGAAGGCGGCGCCTCCACGCCCGCCATGCTCCTCAAAATGGCATACATCGAAGAAGGCCTCGGAAATACCGCCCTCGCACTCTACTATATATCGGCCTACCATAAATCCACCGGCGACCCCGCCGCCCTCACCAAAATGGAAGAAATGGCGACCAAGTACCGGCTCTCCGGCTACGACCTCGACCCAAACCCTCCCCTCGAGTTCTTCCTAAAATATAAAGTGGAGTTCCTTACCGTCGCCAGCGCCCTCGCCATCCTCCTGCTCGCCATCATGGTCTTCACCGTGCGTCAACACGGGCGCCGTCCGTACGTGTCGCTTTCTTTCTTCGTGCTCGTCGTCGCCACCATCGTCGTCGGCGCCAACTGGAACTTCCAACCCGTCAACGGCATCACCCTCCACGCACCCGCCTACCTCATGAGCGGACCCTCGCCCGGAGCCAACGTCGTCGGCGTCGTCACCGAAGGCAACCGCCTCGCCGTCACCGGCCACCACGATGCCTGGGTGAAGGTAAGTTGGAAGGGAGATGAAGCGTGGGTGAGGGAGAATCAGGTGTTAGTTGTTCGTTAGGTCGTTAGGTCGTTATTCGTTAGATCGTTATTCGTTATTCGTTAATGAGGCCTTACGAAGCAATTAGAGATACGTCGAACAGCATCTTCTTCGAAACATTGCTACTTCGAAGACAAGAACTACAAACCAACACGATCTAGTTCTGAAGCGACGGATAACGAATTAACGAACTAACGTTTCAACGTTTTCCGTTATTCGTTGACGAGGACCTTACGAAGCAATCAGAGATACGTCGAACAGCATCTTCTTCGAAACATTGCTACTTCGAAGACAAGAACTACAAACCAACCCGATCTGTTTCCGAAGCGACGGAGAACGAATTAACGAACTAACGTTTCAACGTTTTCCGTTATTCGTTGACGAGGACCTTACGAAGCAATTAGAGATACATCGAACAGCATCTTCTTCGAAACATCAATACTTCGAAGACAGGAACCGCACACCAAGCACGATCTAGTTCCGCAGCGACGGAGAACGAATTAACGAACTAACGTTTCAACGTTCTCCGTTATTCGTTAATGAGGACCTTACGAAGCAATCAGAGATACGTCGAACAGCATCTTCTTCGAAACATTGCTACTTCGAAGACGCGAACAGCAAACCAACCCGATCTAGTTCCGCAGAGACGGATAACGAATTAACGAAATAACGTTTGAACGTTCTCCGTGCACTTGCGCGAATCGGCCAGGTAATCACCGCCTCCATCCTGGAAGTAACGCAAAAGTCGAAACTCGTCGGCATACTCGCCCGATCGAGGCCGGTTTTGTGTAGACCAACGTGTTGGACATCGTGTTCAAGTACGTTCAAAACATGTATACCCTTTTTTGAGTGAGGGATTCGCGAGGCGGCGTGCGTTTTCTTGCGCTAAAACTACCGCTCGATGCGAAACACTCTATTCTTCACCCTCATTTTTGCGATCTCGACCGTCGCAGCCCAACCGCGTTACACCTACCAGGTCGAGCCGGCAGGTCATGACGTGTGGCTTTTGAAACCGACCATCAGCGACCGGCGCTGGGTCACTTCCAACATCATCGTGATCGCCAACGAGAAGTCACTCACGATCGTCGACACCGGTTTGCTCCCTTCGGCTGCCGAGGCGGCGTTGGAAGAAATCAAGAAGCTCAGTTCGAAACCCGTGAAGTATGTCATCAACACCCACTGGCATGGTGACCACTGGCAAGGGAACGAGGTCTTTCGCAGGCGGTACCCCGACGCCGAGTTCATCGCTTCGGCACGAGGGCTTGAGTCCATCCAACGCAATGGCATGGTGTGGGCGACCAAGTTCTACCAGAAGTATTGGTCGTTGTACTTGAACGGTTTCCTCAAGAACGATTCAACGGGCGTCGACGACGACGGGACGCGGTTCGATGAGGCGGGTAAAAAGCAACTGAAGCGCGATATCGTCGACGTGCGTGCGGACATCGAGGAATTGAAAAAGTTGAAGCCTACTTATCCGACGATCACCTTCGATCAATCGCTCGTGTTGCGCGAGGGCAGCCGCGAGATGCAACTACACTACCTCGGCATCGGCAACACGGTTGGCGACATCGTGGTGTTCTTACCGAAAGAAAAGATGTTGATCACCGGTGATTTAGTCGTGTATCCTTCGCCTTACGAATCGGGTGCATTTTCCGGTGAGTGGGTAACGACCATGAAGAAACTCAAGAGTTTCGATGCCAGCGTGCTGTTGCCCGGTCATGGCGACGTGTTGCAGGGGACTGCTTACCTCGATTTTCTGATCGCGTTGTTTGAAGAGTTAAGAACACAGATGGATGTGGCTTACAAGAGTGGTGTTACCTCCATCGACGAGGCACGCAAGGTGGTGACACACGAGAGTGTGACGAAGGCGCTATCGACTCACGAAAAGTATCGTTCATTCCTCACGAACCTCGATTCCGGTTTCGTTCCTGCTGCGGTGAGCACCGTGTGGCGCCGTTCGGTGGAAGGCAAGCTGTGAATAATTATCGTTTCTGGTTGTTCGGTGTTCTCATTTGTTTCATTGGGTATTGGGTATTGGGTATTGGGTATTGGGTATTGGGTATTGGGTATTGGGTATTGGGTATTGGGTATTGGGTATTGGGTATTGGGTATTGGGTATTAAAAAAATATTACGCAATCCGTCAATAGATCTCAAAAATATCCAATGACCAATGACCAATACCCAATGACCAAGGTTTCAATTGAACTGTTGGTTTTTGACGTTGCTTTTTGCCGCATTGGAAATCAAAGTCAAATTTTCCAACTCCCATTTTTCCAACCACCAACGTGGCTGGGGTGAATCGTCAACATAATTGTATTATTCATCAGGTTTTCCTGATCATTTTACTCTCAATCTGCCACTAAACAACCTATCACTCATACTATAGTCTACATTGGCATTCGTCCGCCGCAGCCTCTCGCGAAGGCAGTACTCGTCCACCGTAGCCTTTGGCGAAGGTGGTACTCGTCCGCCGTAGCCTTTGGCGAAGGTGGTACTCGTCCGCCGTAGCCTCTGGCGAAGGCGGATCCACCAAAACCAATATAGCTATGCGTAAAAGTAAATTCGGTCGCCCTTATGTGAGCAGGACCATTCAAAAGATGATCAGGAAATACATCATCGAAGACCAGAAAAAAATCGACAAGCGCCTGCGATTGATCAGCCAGATCAGCATCGACATGGAACTGCGTGGATGGACCATCAAAGACCTCGCCTCACGGGTGGGCAAACGCCCCAGCGAACTCAGGAGAATTTTCGAAGGACGCGTTGACATCACCCCCGACCTCCTCGCCAAAATCGAATCCACACTTTACCAGCCGTAGCCTTTACCCGCCGAAGCCTTGGCGAAAGAAGGTTCTCCCGCCGAAGCCTTGGCGAAAAGCGGGTTCTCCCGCCGTAGCCTTGGCGAAGGCGGGTTCTCTCGCCGTAGCCTTGGCGAAAAGCGCGTTCGCTCGCCGGAGCCTTGGCGAAAGCGGGTTCTCCCGCCGTAGCCTTGGCGAAGGTGGGTTCTCTCGCCGTAGCCCCCGGCGAAGGCGTGTAAACCATAACCATTAACAAAACGTGTCACTCGATACTTGTACTTTCGAAACAATAAACTCAACCCCTCATGGCAAACTCCATCCTTTCACCTAAACCCCTCTATTACGAACCTGCGATGGGTGCCATCCGGATCCTCGTGGGATTGATGATGGCGTACCATGGATGGGAAGTGTTTTCACCCGACACCATCGCGAGCTATGCGGAATGGGACAAGATCAAAGTCTTGCCCGCACCGCTGTTCATGGCTTACCTCGGAAAAGGACTCGAGTTGGTCACCGGCATTTGCTTCACCTTCGGGCTATTCACGCGCATTGCTGCCGTGCTGATGGCTGGCAATATGCTCGTGATCTGCTTCTACATTGCCGACGGAAAGTTCTACTATGAAGACCAGCACCCATTCCTTTTCGCGTTGCTTGCCCTCGTGTTCTTTTTCGCGGGTCCCGTGAAGTGGTCCCTCGACCAGAAGCTATTCAAGTAAACTTCCTTTTAACAAGGGTCGACAGGAGGGCATAACAGCCGTCGAATGACCTCGTTTATCGTGGGGCCAATGGGTAACTTGTGTGAAGCAACACTTGATTATGCTACACACGCATCCATGGATTGCAGGCGCCTTACTCGCATTGGCATTACGGCCTTTGGTAGTCCTCATTCACGTTTGGGCGCACGCGTGGATCGCAGCGTATTATTCCAATGAAAAGATCTCCGTGTTCATCGGGTCACATGGCGATCAAGATCGAAGTGCGTCGGTCTCTGTCGGGCGCTTCGAAATATGGTTCACTGTCAATCCCCTCCTTTGGCAAACCGGTCTTTGCGTGCACGACGACACAGGGTGGAGGATCAACGCCAAGATACTCTACGTTTTGATCGGTCCCATTGTACCGATTTTGGTCGCGGTAACCACCTGGATCGCCGCCTCCTCACTTTCGTGGAGCGAAGGTTGGGTGTTCGCCACGCAGATGTTCGTCGCCGTCGCGGTGGCTGACGTCTGTGTCAACCTTATCCCCATCGAACGACCACTTGCTCTTGTCGAGCGAAAACTATTTTACAATGATGGGTATACGCTCAAGCTACTCCTCACGCAGAAGAAATATCCACCGGAGTTTTTCGTAGGAATACACCGTTTTGAAAGGCATGAATATTTAGCGGCTGCAAATTATTTCGAAAAGGCTGCGCGACTGATGCCTCAACGTAAGAACATCGCGCGCAACCTTCTCGCGAGCTACACCCACGCGATCGTTGCCTGCCGTCGCCTCAACGACCACATTGCGGCTTCCATCTACTATTCCAAAGCCAAAGAACTGACAACGTCTCATCAACTCGATCAAATGATTGAGAATTTAGAATTGAGAATTGAAAATTAAGAATTGTCTGGTATTTGATGGCGTGACGCTGTACTTCTTGATTCAGAACTTGACAGTATCCTTCGTCAAAAATCAATTCGAGGCCTCTAGCGTTTTACATTCACCTTATCCCCAACCCTCTCTAAATTCTCCATTAGAATTAAGAGTTGAAAATTGAGAATTGTCTGGTATTTGATGGCGCAGTGCTTCAAGCCTGAAATCGGAACTTGACAATTGCTTTCCTTAAAAACTCATTCGAAAACTTTCGATGCTCAGTTAACCTTCACTTATCCCCAACTCTCTCTAAATTCTCCATTAGAATTAAGAATTGAGAGTTGAGAATTGAGAATTGTCTGGTATTTGATGGCGTGACGCTGTACTTCTCGATTCAGAACTTGACAGTGTCCTTCGTCAAAAATCAATTCGAAACCTCTAGGGTTTTAAATTCACCTTCACTTATCCCCAACTCTCTTTAAATTCTCCATTAGAATTAAGAGTTGAGAATTGAGAATTGTCTGGTATTTGATGGCGCAGTGCTTCAAGCCTGAAATCGGAACTTGACAAGTTGCTTTCCTTCAAAACTCATTCGAAAACTTTCGATGCTCAGTTAACCTTCACTTATCCCCAACTCTCTCTAAATTCCCAATTCTTAATTCTCAATTCTCAATTACCAATAGTTTTTTCCAGAACAAGTACGAGACGGCCAGCACCGCCAAGAACACGAGCGGCATCACGAAAGGAGTACCAGTAGCCAAATGGGTCCATACCGCTCCGAGAAACACGAAGATAAATCCAGCGTATGCCCATTCTTTGAGCCACTTGGCGATCGGGATCAACAGGACGATCGCGCCAAGCAGTTTGGCAACGCCTAAGATCGATACGAAGTAAAGCGGAAACCCGAGCGTCTGGAAGTTGGATACCAACTCAGGGTTTTTTGATAGGTACATGAAGGCGCTCATCAACATTCCTGCGGCGAGGAGTCCAGTGGCGGTCCAATAAATGATCTTGTCTCTTTTCATAATTTTTTGTTTTCGTACCCAAATTGACAACGACTGAGGCGAATACGTTCGTGGGTTTCCTCGAGGAAACCGCTTCCCACGAGGAAACTATTGGCTCTTGTTGTATGTTAAGCGATAAATCGAAATGACTATGACGACGGCAGCACTCTCAGATCGCCAATTCTTGATCCCTCAACAACTCTCTCCCGAGGTGGAGGCGGCGTGTAACGACCGTGATCAACACCATCGGGCGATGCGCGACGCCATGGATGTGCTCGGCGGCAAGTGGAAAATCCCGATTGTCGGCGTGCTCACTTTCAAGGGCAAAATGCGATTCACCGAGCTACTCCGTAATGTCGAGGGGATTGGGGCCAAAATGTTATCGAAAGAGTTGCAAGACCTTGAAGCGAACAAGCTCATCACCCGTACGGTGAAGCAAACCAAGCCCATCACCGTAGAATACGAGATGACCGAATACGGCCTTACGCTCAGCAACCTGATTTGTGAAATCATGCGCTGGGGGCTGGAACACCGCAAACGCATCATGCAGTCAGAAACGGTGTCGGAACCCACCCTCTAATTTGTCGCAAACTCCCATCGGCACAAACCGGTCGAAGTGTTAAGTTTGTATAGCAAAGACAAACTAACTCAAAAACCAAATGAAAAAGACTAAGATCATCTACTGGTCTGTCACTGGCTTCTTCGGACTCTTCATGGCGTGGACTGCGTATGGCAACATCGTCGTCAACCAAGACTCGATCGATTTGATCTCGACCGCGTTGCAGTTCCCCGTATATTTCATACCCATGCTTGGATGGGCGAAATTGCTTGGTGTGATCGCCATCTTGGTACCCGGTTTCCCAAGAATCAAGGAGTGGGCATACGCCGGACTCTTCTTCGACCTTGCTGGTGCCACGTACGCCAGCATCGCAGTGTACGGCTTCATGCCCCAGACGCTATTCATGGGCGTGTTCCTCGGTTTCTTGTTCCTTTCATATTTCTACTACCACAAGTACTACGAAGAAGCGAACAAACCGACCGTCGGATAATGTTCGTCGTCGACTTGAAATATGTTGTGCCACTCGAACAAATCGACGCGCACATGGGGGAACACATGAAGTTCCTTCGCAAATATTATAAGCTGAACGCGTTCGTTGCGTCGGGTAGAAAAGTGCCTCGCACGGGCGGCATCATCTTGGCGGTGGCCAAATCTAAAGAGGAAGTGGAACGGATCGTCGCCGAAGATCCGTTCTACATCCACCGTTTGGCGGAATTCACGATCACCGAGTTTCAAACCTCGCAGGTCCACCCTTCTTTCAAAGATCTCCTCTCATAACTTTCGTTTGATTTCTCCACTTTTCTTTCTTGATTAGGGAATCCTAACCAAGAAGAATCCATGAGAAAACTTACCCTGCTCCTGGTCGCACTAGTGACCACGTTTGCATTTGCCCAAAAGCCGACCGCGCCTAAAATTTCTCCCAACAAAAAGAGCGTGATCCAGTCGGTCGAAACCCATGCATCTGAAATGACAGGGGTGAGCGACAAAATTTGGGCGGCGGCCGAGACGGCATTTAAGGAAGCCGAATCATCGAAGACACTCGAAGCATACGCCGAAGCGAACGGTTTCACCGTCGAACGCGGGGTGGCCGGCATCCCCACCGCTTTCGTGGCAACTTATGGAAGTGGTAAGCCTGTCATCGGCATCTTGGGTGAGTTCGACGCACTCCCTGGTCTTTCACAAAAAGCAGTTCCCACCAAAGACCCAGTTCACGTCGGTCAGCCCGGCCATGGTTGCGGTCATAACCTTTTCGGGACGGCGAGCTTGGGGGCAGCGATCGCAATCAAAGAATTAATCGCACAAGGCAAACTAAAAGGGACAATCAAATTCTTCGGCACACCGGCTGAGGAGAAATTCTTTGGCAAGCTGTGGATGATTCGTGCAGGATTGTTCGACGATGTAGACGTGGTGATGGACTGGCACCCGGGCGCCGAAACGAAGACCGCCGTACAACGAGGGCTGTCGCTTGTCGACTTCACAGTGGAGTTTACCGGACAAGCTGCTCACGCGGCTGCCGATCCGTGGAATGGGCGGAGTGCATCGGATGCGTTGGAACTCTATGCTGCTGGAATTAACTACTACCGTGAGCACATCAAGCCAACGGTGCGTGTCCATTATCATATTCAAGACGCAGGTCAAGTAGTGAACGTGGTTCCTGACTATTCACGCATCTGGGTGCGTGTCCGCGATGTGAACCGCGATGGCGTGATGGTGGTCTACAACAGAATTATGGAGATGGCCAAGGGTGCTGCCATCATGGCCAACGTCGATTACAAGATCAACCTCGTGTCTGGTATTTATGAAGTGATGGTGAACAGGACTGGCAGCGGCTACATGCAAAAGAACTTGGAGATGCTTCCCGCGATCTCGTATACCGATTCAGAAATCGAGTTTGCCAAGAAGATTCAAGAAGCGACGGGCAAACCTCAGATCGGTTTGCACAGCAAGGTGGAGCCCCTTGAAGAAACTGACGACAACGCGGGTGGTGGTTCCACCGACGTGGGCGACGTAAGTTGGGTGGTGCCTACGATCCGACTCTCGGCAGCGACGGCGCCGATCGGTACTCCTTGGCACAGTTGGGCGGTGGTAGCGTGCGGCGGTATGTCTATTGGCCACAAGGGAATGCTTCACGCTTCGAAAATTTTGGCGAAGACGAAAGGCGACCACGTGTACAAGGCGTTGATCCCTGATGGTCCTCCTCCTGTTGGGAATTAGTTGTTAGTTGGTAGTTGTTAGTAACTCGTTGTTAGTTGTTAGACACCAAAGACTCGCTTGGTCTTCGCTCCATTGTTCATTGGGTATTGGTCATTGGGTATTGGGTATTGGGTATTGGAAATTTCAATTCGAAGTTGACAACTCGTCGTTAGTTGTTAGTTGGTAGTTGTTAGTTGTTAGACACCAGCGACTCGCTTGGTCTTCGCTCCATTGGTCATTGGGTATTGGTCATTGGGTATTGGAGATTTCAATTCGAAGTTGACAACTCGTCGTTAGTTGCGAGTTGGTAGTTGTTAGACACCAACGACTCGCTTGGTCTTCGCTCCATTGTTCATTGGATATTGGTCATTGGATATTGGGTATTGGAAATTTCAATTCGAAGTTGACAACTCGTTGTTAGTTGTTAGTTGTTAGTTGTTAGACACCAACGACTCGCTTGGTCTTCGCTCCATTGTTCATTGGATATTGGTCATTGGTTATTGGGTATTGGTCATTGGAAATTTCAATTCGAAGTTGGCAACTCGTCGTCAGTTGCTAGTTGGTAGTTGTTGGTTGTTAGACACCAACGACTCGCTTGGTCTTCGCTCCATTGTTCATTGGGTATTGGTCATTGGTCATTGGAAATTGGAGATTTCAATTCGAAGTTGACAACTCGTCGTTAGTTGGTAGTTGGTAGTTGTTAGTTGTTAGACACCAACGACTCGCTTGGTCTTCGCTCCATTGTTCATTGGGTATTGGTCATTGGTCATTGGAAATTTCAATTCTAAGTTGACAACTCGTCGTTAGTTGGTAGTTGTTGGTCTGTTTCCATTGTTCACGAACTGCAGTCTACCAACTATCAACTACCAACCAGTTACTCCCAACTCCCAACCAACCAAAAAAAATGCCCGGGTACTCATCTTTACCCGGGCTCGCCGCGCCAAGCTTAGCTAGCGGACTTGTGATCACCCAAACTTTCACCAGTATGATGAAAACCACTGATCACCGTTATCTGTACTACCTCACTTCGAAGCAACGAGCGGGTAGGTATAACTCTCTTTCACTAGAAAGGGCGTCAACTTTGAACCTGACTTCGCCAACGTGTAAGTCACCGTCGAACCCCCGGAAGTCACCTCCATCGAGAAGTCACGTGCCATGATTCGGCGCACGTCGTACTTTTTGTTGAACCCATTGCCTGTGGCCTTCACCGCATCTGTCTCAACGAGTCCGTCGATGCTGTAAAATTTTACTTGAACTGTTTCCTCAGGGGCGCCTACTACCAGCAACTTCACAATCCCTTCTTTTGTGGTGGGAAGAACTTTGATGGTGGCACTCGACTGCGCGTTGCTCACTACTGCGATGGCGGACATGGCTACCACCAAACCCGCGATGATGCTTAATCTCGTTTTCATATTTTTTGTCTTTTGGTGTTCTTGTTTGTTGATCACAGTACAACTAACGCCTCACGAATTGTCACCTGTTTGAAAACCACGTTTTCGGTATCTTCACAGCGACAATTGCAGCCATGAAACTCGTCCGTACCGACTCGACAAATCCCGATTTCCAGGCCTTGGTGGCGCTCCTCGACGCCGAACTCGCGTTCCTCGACGGGGATCAGCACGAGTTTTACGCCCAGTTCAACAAAACCGGGAGCCTCCGCCACACCCTGGTCGCCTACGTCGATGGAGAACCAGCTGGGATCGGTGCCATCAAACCTTTTTCGACCGACGCAACCGAGGTAAAACGCATGTATGTGAAGCCTGCCTTCCGGCGAGCTGGAATCGCCGCCCAGATCGTGGAAGCACTCGAACAATGGGCGAAGGAGCTAGGCTATCGAACCTGTGTGCTGGAGACCGGCAAGCGGCAACCCGAAGCCATCGCGCTATACTTAAAATTGGGATTCGCCATTACCGAGAACTACGGTCAATATGTGGGCATCGAAAACAGCGTCTGCTTTCGAAAACACCTTTCCAAGTAAAGTCCTGTATCTATTCCAGCTTTCCCCGTTAATGGGTAGTTCGCGACCGCACGACACGTCTCAGTTGTCACGTCGCCCGAAGTTGCTGTAATTACATGATGCGCGTATTTCAATTCCTGTGGTTTTTGGCGCTCGCAGCCTGCGTGGAATCGTACAGTCCTCCCAGTGTGCCAGCAGCCGCCGATCTGATTGTCGTCGACGGGAATGTCAATACCACAGACCACACCGCTTCGGTCCGCATCACGCGCCCAGTCGTCGTGAACAGCAAAGACTCGTTGAAGGCAGAACGAAATGCGTCGGTATCAATCATCACAGAAAGTGGAAAGACCTATCTCCTCCCAGAGACAAAACCCGGATACTACCAAGTTGTCGGAGTGGACCTGACTGATGGAACCGCATGTCAATTAAAAGTGAAACTAATTTCGGGTTCCGAATATCAATCAGAAGAAGTCGTATTGAAAAAATCACCTCCTATTGACAGTGTCTACTTTCATTACAAACAAGATGGCCTCGAAGTACTGGTGGACACACACGACGCGTCGAAGAAGACTCGATACTACCAATGGAATTTCGAGGAGACCTATGAATACGGCGCACCCTTCGAATCAAATTTCAAGTTGGTAAACCGACAAGTCGTTCCTCGCCAACCGGCAGACCGGGTGTATCGATGCTGGAAGACCGTGCCTTCTACCCGCATCTACATTACTTCAACCACGCAACTCGACGAGGATCTTGTGAGTAGGCGTTTGTTGGTGTCCATTCCGGTGGCCTCTCAAAAGACTTCTGTTCGTTATAGCATTTTAGTGAAACAACGCGCGATGAGCGATCGCGAGTACACCTATCTTACCCAACTCCAGAAGACGACGGAATCGCTTGGCAGTCTATTCGACCCACAACCGTCGCAAGTCTATGGTAACATCAAACGTGTGAGCGAAAATGGCGGCGAAGCGATCGGCTACTTCAGCGGCGGATCGTACGATCAGAAACGAATCTTCATCGGGTTCTACGACCTTCCTTCCTACTTGATGGTGCCTCCTTCAAAAGGAACCTGTGCACTCGACACCGTGTGCCTTTTTCCGGCTGTGAGGAGTCCAATCAAGTGCTCGATCGACCTCGAAAATCTCCCGGAAACAGAAATGATTGTGGCCGAAATCTTTCAAGGTCCCTCCCTTATTGGCTACCAAAAAACGAACAACGACTGCGCCGACTGCCGGAGACAAGGCGGCACCACCACGCGACCTAGTTTTTGGTAATGTCCCTTTGAGCACCCGGATGCAAGACCGAAGGCAAAGAAAACGCTATCTTGACGTTTATTGGTTAATCTATGTTCCGCAGGCTGATTTTCTTAGTTTGTTTCCTTCCGTCGTTTTGCTTCGCGCAGACTGGTCTTCCGAAAGATTTCGATCAATACGTTGCACATGTTTTGAAGACGTTTGAAGTACCCGGCGTGAGCATCGCGGTGGTTCAAAATGGCAAGGTGATCCTAGCGAAAGGGTACGGCGTCAAGAAGATGGGAAGCTCCGAAGCGATTGATGAACACAGTCTTTTTGCCATCGCGTCGAACACGAAACTCTTTACAGCCACAGCCCTTTGCATGTTGGCCGAAGAAGGAAAACTGAAACTTGATGACCCAGTTGTCGATCATCTCCCCTACTTCCGGATGTCCGATCCATGGATCACAAGTGAGATCACGATCCGCGATATCCTCGTACACAATAGCGGAATTCCTGCATACGGCGGCGACGTGTTGATCTTTCCACCAAGCTCATATTCGAGAAAAGAGCTTATTGAAAAAGTGGAGCTTCTCCCCATCGTTCGTGGGTTTCGCTCTTCTTATGCTTATGACAACATCCTATATCTGGTGGCCGGTGAAATTGTCAAACAGGTCTCAGGCATGGAGTGGGAAGAATACATCCGAACGCGCATCTTTCAACCTGCTGGTATGAATGAAAGTGTGGCGCAGTTCTCCAAGTTAAAATCAGCTACCAATGTGTCGGGCGCCCATACGCGTGTGCATGGCAAAGTCGAACCCGTTGAACTCGCCTTCGAGCAAGCGATTGGAGATGCGGGGGATCCAGCCGGCGGCATCGGTTCAAACGCGGTCGACATGGCCAAGTGGCTGCTCACGCAATTAGATTCCGGTCGCACACCCGATCAACACGCAAGAATTTTTAGCCCCAACACCACAAACGAACTCTGGAGAATGGTGGTGCCGATAGGATATGATAAAGTACCAGACTGGTTGAAGCCCTCGCAGACAGACTTTCGTGGGTATGCCCTTGGTATCCGAAGTTATAATTATGGCAAATACAAAGTCTTGGGTCACGGTGGTAAGCTCGACGGATTCGTTTCACAAGTCGCCATGGTGCCGCAACTTGGTCTAGGTATCGCAGTGCTCACGAACCAAGAATCGACCGGTGCGTATTGGTCGATCATCTACCGGTTGATGGATCATTTTATGAAGAACCCGAACTTCGAATGGGTTGCCGGCTATCGCAAACAGTTGGACATCGCGTTGGCCGATCAACACCTTTCTTACGAAAAGGCGTTGGTTCTCCCTACACCCGGTACCAAGCCATCACTTTCTAAACAACAATACCTCGGTACCTATCATGACAAGTTTTACGGCGATCTAAAAATCGAAGAAGAAGGCGACAGGTGGGTGTTGCGTTTTGCACACACGCCACAGTTGGTAGCCGACGTGGTCCATCACCAATACGATTCGTATGTAGCACACTTTCGCAATTCGGATCTTAAGGCGGACGCGTACGTGAACTTCGCACTCGACGAGAGCGGCAAAATCTCCCAAGTAACTTTAAAGGTGATCGACCCGGACTGCGATCTGAGTTTCGAAGGGCTGGTGTTTACCCCCACAAAAAAGTAGCGCCATCGCCATTCGTCACTCCCTACCAATTTTACCCTCCCATTTCGATAACTTAACACCGACGAAAATACTTACCCAATGGAACACTCTAACATGAGAAAAGGAACGGCCGCCGTGTGGGCCGGCGAAGGAGACATCAACGTAAAAGGCGCGGTCACCACGCCAATTGTCAACAGTGTGGCGTTTTCTTATACCGACTTAGACGAATGGCAAGACGTGTCGCTCGGAAAGCGCGAAGGTTTTATCTACAGCCGCAACACGAATCCGACGGTAGCCGCGCTCGAAGAAAAGATTCGAGTGCTCGAAGGTGCCGAAGCCGCGACCTCATTCTCAACCGGCATGGCGGCAATCTCGAACACGTTGTTTGCATTCCTCACTTCGGGAACCCGCGTCGTGTCGCTAAAAGATACATACGGTGGTACAAGCAAAATCTTCCTGGACTTCCTGCCACACTACAAAGTCGACGTGAAACTTTGCGACACCACAGACCACGACCAAATCGAAGCAGAAGTTGCCAAGGGTTGCACGGTGCTGTACCTCGAAACTCCAACCAACCCGACGCTCAAAGTCGTAGACATCAAGCGACTCGCTGCCGCCGCCAAGAAAGTGGGTGCCATCACCGTAGTTGACAACACGTTTGCCACTCCGATCAACCAGAACCCATTGGCGTTGGGCGCTGACTTGGTTGTTCATAGTGCGACCAAATTTCTATGCGGCCATTCCGACGCCATGGGCGGAGTACTCGCAGGAAAGAAAGAACTCGTCAAGAAAGTGTACGAGTTCCGCGAGATCAACGGTGCCAGCCTTCAATCGACGCCCGCGTACATGATCGCGCGCGGCATGAAAACACTCGAGCTTCGAATCGAACGCCAGAATGCTTCGGCGCTGAAGATTGCTCAATACTTGAAGTCACATCCCAAGATTGAGAACGTATTCTATCCAGGCCTTGAATCACACCTTGGGCACTCCATCGCGAAATCGCAAATGCGAGGCTTCGGAGGCATCATGAGCTTCTCGCTCAAAGGTGGCTTCGATCCCGTAAGAAAGTTCTTACCCAAACTTCGATTCACGCACCTCGCAGCAAGCTTGGGAAGCATCAGCACTTTGGCCGGACCTCCTCGAACTACGAGTCATGTGGAGTTGACCGAACAACAACGCGCGCTTCTCGGGATCCCGGAAGGGCTTGTGCGTTACTCGGTGGGAATCGAAGACGTGAACGATCTACTCGAGGACCTAGAACAGGCGCTGGGGCAATAAGTCGTTCCCCTCGTTACTCGTTCCCTTACACCTCCGAAGTTCGACGGAGCTGCTAATTTTTTGTCAATTTATTCGTGTTCGGGATTTCTATATCTTTATAGTCTTACCTCTGCCCATGACCTCTCGAAGGAAGTTTCTCGCTCGTACCGCCGGCGCGCTGGGCGCTTGGTCGATGTTGGACCTTGATTCACTCTATGCTGCACCGCCGGCCTTTGCAACGTTTGATTTCCACTCGCATCCTGGAGCATTTTATTCCAAGGGTGCGACGACGAACGACGTAGACGCGGCGGCTGCCAAGACACTCAGGGAAGGCATCGAAGGCGGCCTTACCGGCGCGTTTTTTAGCTTGGTTGCCGACGCGCCTATTCTCCAGATCGGACCCACGGGCGTCACTCCCAAAGGCAACTATGAGTCGGGGCAAGCATGGAAAGAATACAAGCGACAGTTGTCGATACTAAAAGAATACGTGGGCGCGTTCGCCACCAAAGGCAACGACATGGCGAAAGCCCTAAAGGCAGGAAAAACCGCGGCTTATCTTTCGATCGAAGGCGGCGACTTCTTGGAGGGTAATCCCAGCTTGCTCGACGAAATGTATGCCGATGGTGTGCGCTCCATCCAATTGGTGCACTATCACCCAAACGAATTAGGAAACCTCCAGACCGAGCCTGCCCAGTACCAAGGCCTCTCAGATGCAGGAAAAGAAGTCGTGAAGAAAATGAACAGAATGGGGATGGTGGTAGACGTAGCCCACGCAGCGGGGTCAACTGTAAAGGCTGTGGTAGATATCACGGATCAACCGATCATTCTTTCACACAGCGTGTTGAACGTAGACAACAACCGGCCCCTCGCGAAGAGAACCATTTCTCCCGAACATGCCAAGTTGATCGCAAAGACGAAGGGTGTCATCGGTGCGTGGCCATCTGGGTACAACACGAGCTTCGACGACTTCATCGATAACATTAAGAAGATGGTCGACCTCGTCGGCGTCGATCACGTTGGCCTTGGCACCGACATGGATGGCAACTTCAAACCAGTTTTATCCTCTTACCTTGAGTTGAACAAGTGGCATGGCGCTTTAAAGGCGAAAGGATTCAGCGAAAGCGAGGTAAAGAAAATTGCAGGTGGTAACGCCGAACGTGTTTTGAAGGCGGTGCTACGGTGAGCAAGAATTCATTTTGTAAAGTTTAGAACACTCTTTCTTTTATGACAAAATCGATTATCCCGCTTGTTAAAAAAACGGACGTCGTCCTAATGGGAGCGGGTATCATGAGCGCCACATTGGGGATCATCCTCAAGGAGCTTAACCCCGATATTACCATCCAAATATTTGAGCGTCTCGACGAAGCAGGTACCGAAAGCTCGGACGCATGGAACAACGCAGGCACCGGACATGCCGCCTTTTGCGAACTAAACTACACACCTGAAAAGGAAGGTAAGATCAGCGTCGATAAGGCAGTCAAGATCTCCGAACAGTTCGAAGTGTCGCGTGAGTTTTGGGCTTACTTGGTCGAGAAAGGATACATCTCCAATCCAAAAGAATTTATCTCGCCTATTCCACACATGAGTTTCGTGTGGGGCGATACCAACGTGGCGTACCTCCGAGCGCGTTACCAAGCGATGAGCAGCTGTCCACTATTTTCCGACATGAAGTGGTCCGAGGATCGCGACGAGATCTCCAGCTGGGCGCCGATCATCATGCGCGGTCGCGATACCAAGCAACCGATCGCGGCCACACGAATGGATGCAGGAACCGATGTTGATTTCGGAACGCTCACGCGCCAACTGTTCGAGAAACTTCGCAAAATGCCCGGTGTTACCGTACACTACAATGTGGAATGTCTCGATCTCGATCCCGATGGTAAAGGTGGCTGGGACGTGTTTGTCCGGAACTTGCTTAATGAAGAGAAGGATCAATGCAATGCGAGGTTTGTATTTATCGGCGCCGGTGGGGCGACATTGCACTTGTTGAAGCGCGCAGAAATTAAAGAACGAAAAGGTTACGGTGGATTTCCCGTAAGTGGTTTGTGGTTGAAATGTCTCAACGACGATTTAATTCGCGATCATCAGGCGAAAGTCTATGGCAAGGCTACCGTCGGCGCGCCACCGATGTCAGTACCACACGTCGACACACGCATCATCAACGGCCGCAAGGAGTTACTCTTCGGACCGTTCGCTGGATTTTCAACGAAGTTCCTAAAGAACGGATCTTTGTTAGACCTTCCTTCATCGATTCGCCCCGACAACGCGTTGCCGATGATCTTTGCAGGTCTCAAGAATATTCCATTGACGAAGTACTTGATCGAGCAACTTCGATTGAAGCCAGAAGACCGAATTGAAGAACTACAACAGTATGTACCTCAGGCGCGGCTCGAAGACTGGGAGCTTAAAGAAGCAGGGCAGCGTGTGCAGGTCATCAAAAAAGACAAGAAGGAAGGCGGTGTGCTGGAATTTGGAACCGAAGTAGTCGTCTCCGAAGACGGGACCGTGGCAGCCTTGCTCGGTGCATCTCCTGGCGCCTCCACCGCAGCTGCCATTATGATGGGACTGCTGCCAAGATGCTTCCCGAAAGAGAGCGCAACCGAAAAGTGGAAGAGCAAGCTAAAAGAAATGGCTCCTTCGCTTGGCGTGGCGTTGTCAAAAGATGAGAAGCTGGTGCGTGCCACCAGAGAGCGGACCTCACGAATCTTGAAACTTGGATAGACTATGGTAAAGGCGATACAATGGCGTCGGGGGCTTATACCCTTGTTCGTGCTCTTTGCGTGTGTCGCATTTTCACAAACCAAACCAGCAGACGTCCCGAACAGGAAGCTCGTCACCGGGAGTTATGTATCCAATCCCGACGGAGTCATCTCCGAGAACACAGTAGCTGACATCGACACGGTCCTTACCGACCTCGAAAAAAAGACAACCGCCGAAATCGCGGTGGTGGTGTTGAAGTCGATCGGCGATGAAACCATTGAGGACTACGCCCAGGAGCTTTTCACACTTTGGGGCATTGGAAAGAAACAAAACGACAATGGACTCCTAATCCTTGTTGCCCAAGAACAACGTCAAGTCCGATTTCACACCGGGTACGGCTTGGAAGGTGTACTTCCCGATGCGCGGTGCAAGGCGATTCAACGCGAGTACATGGTCCCATCCTTTAAAGAAGGAGACTATGACTACGCTATTTTGCAAGGAGTCAAAGCCGTGGCAAACCTTCTCGAGAATCCAGATAACGCCGAGGAGATTTTTGCTACGACACAGAAGCCAGACCTGATCAGTGATTATACCGGCTGGTTGATCTTGGTTGCAATCACACTCGGTCCGGTGTTTTTAATTGTGTGGGCCGTGAAGCGAAGGCGATTTTCGAACTCGAAAAACCCTGCCCCTACGGACTACCCACAAATGCGCTTGTCACGCGCTACGTGGCTGATCGAATTTGGCCTGATCCCATTGATCATCTTGATCGCGTATTCATTCGACGCATCGCCAGACGCGATATGGTGGTCTGCATTGACATTATACCTGTACTTAGGCGCCACACTTCTCCACCGCGTTTGGCGAGAGCAGGTTATGATCGGTAGGTTAATCGAAAAGCGACGCTACTTTGAAATCACCGAGTACTTCAGGCGCAGTGTCGGCTTCTGGATATTCATGACCTTGATTTTCCCTCTCCCGCTCCTTGCTTACTTACCGATTCACTTTGCGAGGAAACGTCATTACAGAAACCATGCACGGAATTGTAAGCTTTGCAATGCGCCGATGACAAAGTTGAATGAAGTAGAGGATGATCAATATCTTACTAAACCGCAACAAGTAGAGGAATCGATTCACTCTGTCGACTATGATGTGTGGAAGTGTACCTCGTGTCAAGCAACGGAGTCGTGGCATTTTGTGAATCGTTGGTCGAAATACACCTCTTGTCCAAAGTGCAAAGCAAAGGCTTGGTATCGGGTTAGTAACCGGACGCTGGTAGCTGCCACATATTCAAGCTCTGGAACAGGCGAAGAGGTCCACAGTTGCAAGGCTTGTGGGCACTCGAAACGTTCGACTTATACGATCGCCCAACTTACCTCGTCTTCCAGCAGCGATTCGAGTGGAGGCAGCTCGTCTTCTTCTTCGGGTGGAAGTTGGGGTGGCGGGAGCAGCGGTGGAGGAGGAGCGACATCTAGTTGGTGAGTCGAGTACCCGAAAGCTTTTAATCAAGTTCGCACTCCAAAAAATAGAAAAGACCGGTTATTAGCCGGTCTTTCCAGTTCGAGGGAACAAAGAAACCTAACTTTGTTTTCCTCATCTAAGTCTGAAGGTGGAAACCCATCCTTCATTCTCAACCCTATTCGTATGCGTGATCAGTCTCAAGTAAATTTAAGGCCGGCCGGCGCGTCGATAAACTGTTACCCCAACAGCCTGCGACGCAAGCATTTCGTCCTGGGTGGCCACCCTCACCAGAATACCATCCATTACGACAGCTGGGGCCGACCGAGCCAAAAATCTTACGGAAATCGACAGTTTTCTCTTTCTACAATTGGCAAACACTCACTGCCGTTCACATGACGAATTAACGGCGCCAGAATGAAGAACCACTTAAGTGGGCGTTAAAAAGGGCTTAAAGATAAGCTTGTCACTCCTCCAAAAAGCGTTGAAATGCCTTCATCTTCCGGCCATACACCCAATTCACGTATGGCGCGGTGACGAGGATCACCACCGTTAAATAACCAAAAACAAGAAGTTTCAAACTCAGCGGAAGACTCGAAAAATCCGAATCAAAATAGAAGACAAAAAACATGAGGATCACCATGCCATACGTTCCCCACTTATACATCTTTAGCGACTTCTCGTAGTAGGTGAGAAACTGAATCACATTTGTTCTAATATCTTTTCCGAAGTCGAGCGTGTTGGCCAAACGTTGGGATTTATAAAGCCTCCATGAAATCGGGATTGCCACAACAGTGGTTAACCCCACTATCTTATACATAAAAGACATCAGTCGATCGCTCATCTCCCTAATCAGAAAAAAGAATACGATGTACATCACCAGCACAACCGACATTTCGATCACGAACGCCCGCCGAATACCACGACCGGAAGACGCCAAGGATGGCAGTTTCTGCTCCAACAATTGACGCACTGCGTCAGATGTGGCAGAATCATGGGTCGACTTCCAACTATGCTTCAAATCATCTAGCTCCATACTCCGATAAGATTTTCCTCATCTTTGTTTTAATTCGATTCAATTTCACCGCCACATTTCCTTCTGTCAGTCCAGTAATTTCAGAGATCTCTTTATAGGGTAGCTCATCGAGATATAAGACAACGATCGACTTTTCCATCTCATCCAAGCGATTGATGGCAAGCCAAAGCAAGGCAGCGTCATCCGACGTGGGCTCTTCAGGCACGTGGTGTATTAATTCGATCCCTACTTTCTTCCCGAAGAATCGATCCTTCCTGTTTTGATACAACGCAGTGTTTAGGGCAACCCGATAAAGCCAAGTCGAAAACTTAGACCGTCCTTCGAACTTTGGATAGGAACGCCAGGCGTTGTACACGATCTCTTGAAATAGATCGTCGCGATCGTCGGCATCCCGTTTATAGGTGCGGCAGATCTTGTGGAGAATTCCCACATGTTTGGAAACCAGTTCCGAAAACTCCTGCGCTAAATCGACAGCCATTGATATGAAGTGTAGGTGATCAAGGCGGCCGATTCCTTACAGCGCTAAGCCAATAAATCCATCACTTCCCGTGAGCCCGCCTCTTGGGCATAGTGCCAGGCCGACTTTCCGTCTTGAGAAACAAGGTTTTTATCCGCACCCGCCGCCAGCAACATCGACACGAGGACCAGATTTTTATTATGAGCGGCAGAGTGGAGCGGAGTCACATCCTGTTGTTGGCGTGCATCGACGTGAGCGCCCCCCTGCAACAACAACTCCGTAATCGCGACGTTGCCAGCAGCCACAGCCGAGTGAAGAGGCGCCACATTGAACCCGTTGCTCGAAGCCAAGTTTACATCTGCACCACGAGCAACCAACAGCCTGGCAACTTCTTCGCGGCCAAAGTACGCGGCAAATCCCAACGGGGTAAATCCATCGGGCGAATGTCGATTCAGAAGGCTCGGCTCCGATGCCAAAAAACCTTCCGTCATCGCCAAATCTCCAGTGATTACAGCCTCGTAAATTGATCGAGGTTTCTTCCGAGAGCGCACGTAATTGCTCAACTCATCATTGCGAAAATAGTAGCTGAGCATAAGAAGCGTTGCCCCGCGACTATCGACAAAATCAAGCATCTCAGGTTCCCGCTCGATTTCAGCGATTAGCTCAGTGGTCTTTCTGTCCTTCAATAGCTGGTAGATCATTGATTCCATTTCCCAGATTTTTGGTCACAAAAAAACGAACTGCTTGACTTGAGTGATTGCTGAATCGAAAATTCCTTGTCCCTTTTTCTAAAATTCCACCATCGCTTTCACGACCCCGGCGGCCGGATTGAGCCATTGTTCGAATACTCCCGCCAATCGCCCAAAAGATACTCGATGCGTGATGTACTTCTCCGGGTTGACTTTCCCCGCTAGCACCGACGCAATCACGTGATCAAAATCCGCCCGAGTGGCATTGCGGCTGCTCATGAGCGTACCCTCACGCTTATGAAACTCCGGGTGACTAAAACTGACGTTTCCCTTTTGCAAGCCGACCAAGACATACCGACCGGCATGCGCCATGAACTGGAACGAGTCATTGATCGCGTGAAGGTTACCAGTAGCATCAAAAACAACTGAAGCCATTTCCCCATTCGTGGCTTCGCGCAACACATCCACAACTCCCCCCTTCGATCCGTCGATCACCTTCGCTTTCGGCAGTAGATTCCGACAGAAATCGATGCGCTTATCGTTCACGTCGAGGACCCACACACGCGCTCCAGCCGCCAACGCAAACTCAGCCACACCCAATCCAATGGGTCCAGCACCCACCACCATGACGCACTCATCCACCTGAACACCTCCACGACGGACAGCGTGCGCCCCAATAGCCAACGGTTCACACAAAGCCAACAGCTCAGGAGGTAAACCTCGACCACGGAAAAGCGAACTCGTCGGAACCGAAATAACTTCCTTCATC
This sequence comes from Cyclobacteriaceae bacterium, assembly GCA_044226945.1. GTDB lineage: Bacteria > Bacteroidota > Bacteroidia > Cytophagales > Cyclobacteriaceae > ELB16-189. The sequence goes on from JBGAGB010000006.1 coordinate 40,258, forward strand.
CCACCATCGATGTGCACACCGAAGACTTTCAGCGAAACACAGCAATTGGTTTTTCCACTTCGGCAAGCGATGCAATGACCACAATGAAAATAGGGTATCACGCCAACGATCTCCCCAATGTCAAACTCCCCGTCTGACTCAATCACTTCACCACTCAACTCATGACCAAGCACCCTGGGGTAATTAAAGTAGGGTTGTGTTCCTTCGAAGGCATGAAGGTCGGTACCGCAAATTCCCATTCGGGCCACTCGAAGTAAAGTGAAACCCTCCGTGAGCACTGGACGCTCTTCCTCAGAAAATGCGAACCGTCCGGGTTCCACACATGTCAAGACTTTCATGAAATTGAGATTGATTTATTGAACAGGCACAAAAAGAACTGCATCGGCAACGATCACTCCATCCCCGCCTTTATCGCTGATCGTGACTGAGGCACTCTTTCCCACGGCAAGCGAGTACTTCCCTACTCCAATCCACTCACCACTGGTTTGACCTTCGACTTTTACTTCATTTGGGCTAATCACGACCTCTTTTGCTGCCTTGCCATCTGAAACAATCACCGATAATTTAGAAGTACCTCCCGGAGTCTTAGGACAATACACATACACTTGATACATCCCAGCTTTGACAATCGAAGGTGAGAACTTGACAGACGATGATTTGTACTCGTTCAAAACGGTATCGGCCAACAAAGACGGACCGTAGACTCCAGGCGCTTTTGTCAAGCGAACAAAACTTCCGCTGATCGTTACTCCGGTAGGGTCATCGTTGTCAAGCAATATTTCCGGAGTTCGCTTATTTGCCAATGGATCAGATTTCAGCTTCTGCTGAAGGAGCTTCACGTTGATGTCTTGTACCGCCAGTTTTTTATCGATCGCCATCGTGGCTGCCACCGCCGACGACTGCGCAAGCACCATGAATACAGGCTCCATCCGAATCGAGCCATAAGCAATGTGCGTAGCCGATAAGCAAACGGGTACCAACAGGTTTGTACATTCCGACTTTTTAGGAACAAGCGATCTATAGGAAATTGGATATGGAGGGAAGCCGCCTATTTGCACGTCTCCTTCGTTCTTGACCATGCCGTTGACGACCACGCGTTGGATGTTGTGCGAGTCCATGGTATATGCTGCCATGCCCACCCCATCTTCTACCGTTTCACGCCCTTCGCAGTTGGCCTGTGTCATCACGTATTCTCCGACCATGCGTCGAGCTTCTCGAACGTAAATTTGCGGCGACCAATTTCCATTGTCTTGGTATTCATCTTTGGGATACCCCCACTTTCTCATTTCGTTTCCCAAGTGTGCAGGCAATCGTTTGCTTGTCGCGATGAAGTACAAGAATCCCTTCACGTAGTCTTCGTGCTCTTCAAGGATTTTTTTACGCTCCTCATAGCTGGCTTCTGGGTATGGATAGTTCATCCCGATCATGTCGGTCGAAAAAGGGCCATTGTTGTTGATGTCTGTCTTTCGGTTCGGCATCAAATCCGGTTTCAGAATCAGGTTGAATGGGCGACTGGGCTCTTTCTCCATCATGCGCACCAGTAATTCGTAACGTGTTGAGTCATAGTTGCGAGGCTGCGTAATGGGGATTCTGTTTGCTGGATTATCCGTGAGACAGATTCGATAGTTGTATGCCTGCACCTTCGTGTCACCAGTGCCGTTGGGGGGAAGAACGGTCGGGCTGATTCCCCACAGAAGGCCACTTTCGGGTTTGCCCTTCACGCGATAGGGATCTATGCCGTCAACAAACTGGTGCTTGTCCCTGAGTTGAACACCGTTGTATGTCTCATTAAATTCCTTGTTTCCTTCACGCCCCACGCGATATTTTACGTTCGCCTTAGCCATGAGGTCGCCTTCGTACGAGCAATCGATGAACACCTTCGCTTTGACCGTTTGCGAAGTCCCACTGCCCGACGACTCCAATACCACGCTTTGAATTTGACCATTGGCGACGTCGGCAGAGCTGATGCGGTTTTGATACCATACCTCGACGTTTGCCGCTTTGAGGTACTCTTTGAAAATGTCCTCGGCTACATGAGGTTCGAAAATCCACTGTTCGAATTTTCCGTAATGAGCTCCGACACGTCGATAGAAGTCACGGGCGAGACCGCTCACGGCATATTTGTTTCCGATGTCGGTATACCCAAGACCTCCCGACGAAAGGCCGCCTACATGCAGCCCAGGTTCGATGAGCAACACAGACTTCCCATTCATCTTGGCTGTGTATGCTGCAACGACACCTGCCGACGTGGCTCCATACACACAAATGTCGACCTGCTTTTGTGCAAAACTGGCGTGAACGAGAACCAACGCGAGTACAATGAATCCAAGTTTTTTCATGCTACTTTCTCAAATGGTCAATTTCACCATTTGAGCCTCGACTTGCAAGGAGATTTTGGAGGATTGGAGATGTGCTCCATGCGTTTACGTTACGAACAGTCAGGGAATTGGGAATTGGGAATTGGGAATTGGGAATTGGGAATTGGGAATTGGGAATTGGGAATTGGGAATTGGGAATTGGGAATTGGGAATTGGGAATTGGGAATTGGGAATTGGGAATTGGGAATTGGGAATTGGGAATTGGGAATTGGGAATTGGGAATTGGGAATTGGGAATTGGGAATTAAAAAAATACAACGCAATCCGTCAATAGATTAAAATAATATCCAATGACCAATACCCAATGACCAAGGCTTCAATTTAAATGTTGGTTTTTGATGTTGCTTTTTGCCGAGTAACTTCATTTCAGAAGATGATGCGTGGAATTGCAGTACACGTACTTCCGGATCGGCTTTCTTGCGGCTAACGTCCATTGATTTGATATTTTGCCATTGGTTCTTGAGCATTTTCCAAAATGCGCACTGAATACAAAAGAACCAATTATTAATTTCATAATGTTCAACTGGCGGGAACCGGCATAGCACCACGGCCAACCAGAAATCTTATTATCAACCCAGGAGACTTGTGTTCCCCTTAATTCAACGACATTGATTTGGGTATTGGGTATTGGGTATTGGGTATTGGGTATTGGGTATTGGGTATTGGGTATTGGGTATTGGGTATTGAAAAAATATAACGCAATCCGTCAATAGATTAAAATAATATCCAATGACCAATCCATGTCGTTTAGTTAAGAGGGGGAAAGGAGGATATCTCGCCCCTTCTCAACGATCGCCGTTGCCCTTTGGCGTGAAGGTGGTCAGGGGCTCTTGCGGTTACTGTTACCTTAACTTAATGACATTGAATGACCAATACCCAATGACCAATTGATGCAGTCTACCAACTAACAACTAACAACTACCAACCAACTCCAACACCTTTTTCACTTTCTCCGAGTACTCATCTGGAATAGAGATACGCTTGAACGACGACGTCGCACCACCTACGATCGAAATTTGTGACTTCGGAATTTTGAACACTTCCGCCAGAAACCGGACGATCGCATCGTTGGCTTCGCCGTCGTGTGGAGCAGCCGTCACCTTCACGACCCAGTTCTCCCCCTCGCGCTTGATCCGATTCTCCCTACTATTCGGCTTTGCCTTTATCGCCAGCAGCATCTTGAATTTGTTGTCGATTTGTTAAAACTCCCCGTGCAGTTTGGCTTTCAAACCTTTCATCACGCAAGTCCGGCAAATCTCGAAATTTCATCCTACTTTCAGTAATCGAAAACCTAAGACTATGAGCGATTCAACACACGATAGCCACTCGAGGAGGAGCTTCCTTGCCAAATCTGCCCTCGCCGCCACAGGCCTGATACTCGCCAAGAGTAGCATGGGCTTCCCTTCAATTATCCACAACTACGGAAAACCGAATTCAAAATTTGGCGGAGTGCAGTTGGGAACAATCACGTATTCCTTTCGGAGTCTCCCAACAGATGCGGAAGCGGTGTTAAAGTATTGTGTTGAAGCGGGTATAAGCGCCATCGAATTGATGGGTACCACCGCCGAAGCTTTTGCCGGAGCCCCCCACTCCTCTACCGAACCGATGAAGCCCTTTGTGCCCGGACCTCGCCCCGAACTAACCGAAGAGCAAAAGGCCGAAAGGGCGAAACGTGCCCAAGAAATTGCTGCATGGCGTGCTTCCGTGAAAATGGATAAGTTCGAGCAGCTCAAGAAAATGTACAAGAGTGCCGGCGTCTCAATCTACGCCTACAAGCCGAATGCTTTTGGTGTGAACAACACGGACGTTGAAGTTGACTATGGCATGCGAGCAGCAAAGGCTTTGGGTGCTACCCACGTCACATTAGAAATCCCTGCCGAAGCAGGTCAAACCAAGCGACTGTCCGACATTGCTGCCAAGCATAAAGTGCTCGTCGCATATCACGGACACGAACAGCAAACGCCTACCATTTGGGATGCAGCATTGGCCGAATCTCCTTACAACGCGCTCAACTGCGACCTTGGCCACTATACCGCCGCAGGTTTCAACGCCGTCGAGTTGATCCAAGCAAAGCACGACCGCATTGCGAGTGCCCACTTAAAAGACCGTCAAAATCCAGAACACGGAAAAGGAAATCTCGCGTGGGGTACCGGCGATACGCCGCTTCCTGCGATCCTGACCACCATGAAGAAAAATAAGTACAAGTTTCCTGGCACAATAGAACTCGAATATCAAGTTCCCGATGGATCGAACGCTGTACAAGAGGTTGCGAAATGTGTAGACTTCTGTAAGCGCATTCTCGAGAGCTAAAAAAAGCAGAGGGACCCGTTTCTTGGGTCCCTCTTTTCTATTGCATCAATCACGTCCTGATTTACTCTGTTCTCAATCGATCTGCGGGATTCACCAAACCCGCTCGTATCGCCTGATACGACACGGTAAACATCGCCACGAGAACTGCGATCACACCCGCGATCACAAATACTCCCGTACCGATCGAGGTCTTGTAGATAAAGGTATCAAGCCATTGGTTCATCAAGTACCATGCTAGCGGAGTTGCGATGGCAATTGAAATCAATACCAGCATGAGAAAATTCAAGGTCAAAAGCCTGAAAATGTTTTGAAGTGGCGCCCCAAGGACGAGCCGAATGGAAATTTCCTTTCCCCGTTGTTCCACCATGTAAGCCGAGAGCGCAAACAAACCAAGACAAGCTACCGCAATGGCCAAGACAGAGAAACTTGTCAACACATCGCGCATCCGACTCACATCATCGTACATGCTCGCAAAGCGCTCGTCTAAAAATGTGGTACGAATAGGTTGGTGCGGCGTGAACTTCTTCCAAATTTCATCGATCGCCTTCAACGTGGCGGGCAAATCTGAAGACTTTAGTTTAATCGCCATTGTCTCGGGACTGTTCCCGATCACCATTGCCAGCGGTTCAATTCGAGATCGCATCGACTCATAGTGAAAATCTTCCACCACGCCGACGATGGTCCACTTGCGGTAGTTCTCAATTTTCTTACCTATGGGGTTCTCGATCTTGAGTTCATCTACCATCTTCTGATTGATCACAACCGCGTCCGAGTCAGATGCCATATTCTTGTCAAAGAAACGTCCGTCGACCACAGTCAAACCAAGCGTGTTTGCATAGTCCGGATCAATCACCCAAAACTGGCCACCGGCACCACGGTCAATGTTTCGTTTTCCCTCATTCGAAAAAGAGTTTCCATTTCGACGTGTGCCACGAATCGGCAAGTAACCACTCACTGTCACGCCTTTAACATCCGAGAGGTTGAGCAACTCTTCTTTGAAGGCAGGAATTTGCTTTTCGATCGTGCTCGTTCCTTGAATTAAAAGCACTTGTTCTTTATCAAATCCAACTTCCGTATTCAACAGGAAACTCATCTGCTTGTAAATGACCACCGTCGAGATAATCAACACGATTGAAGTTGTAAACTGGAAAACGACGAGGGTGCTGCGCATGCGCGAACTCTTGGCGCCACGGGTAAAAGCTCCTTTCAGCACTTCTGCGGGGCGGAACGACGAAAGATAAAACGCTGGATAAATACCTGCCAGGAGTCCGATCGTAAGCATCGAAATAACAATTCCGGGTACGAACCATCCTTCGCTCCAAGGAAATTCCAATGTCTTCCCAGCTAGATTATTAAATGCGGGTAACAGCAGCAACGCGATGAGGATTCCCGCCGCAAACGAAAACGCACTATACAAGAGCGATTCGATCAAGAATTGACGAATGATCATCCCACGCGCGGAACCAACTGTCTTGCGTAAACCTACTTCCTTCGCTCGACTCGCCGATTTAGCTGTCGACAGGTTCACAAAGTTTACACACGCGATCAAGACGATGAATACCGCCACTGCGCCAAAGAGCCACACGAATCGAATATCGCCGTTGTTCGTAACGGGAGCCTCGATTCCATCACGTGAGGAATACAAATGGATGTCGCGCACAGGCTGCAATACAAAACCGGTTTTCTTCAAGAAATCTTCAAACTTCGTGTTGCCATTAGCGCGTTCGAATGGGGCAGCATAATTTTCGAGCGTTCGAAGGAGTTTCTTGCCAAACGCAACCGGGTCAGTTCCCTCGCGCAAGCGGACGTATGTTGGGTAGTTCGTAGCTCCCCAATAGTCGCTCTCACCTTTCCACATCTCCCGACTTGCCAAGCCTATGAAAATTGAGTAGCCGGTAAAGTGCGAGTTTGTCGGCAAGTCCTCGATCACACCCCCTATTTTCAATGGCGTGGACTCAGAATTGTTCCAAATCATCAAACGCCCTATTGGATCCTCGTCGCCGAAGTACTTCGTCGCTTTTGTCTTCGTCAACACGATTTCGTTTGGTTCATCGAGACAATGTTTAATGTCGCCATAAACCATCTTCACCCCAAACATCTCTAAGAGATCCTGATCGATGTAGGTGATCCCTTCCTCATAAGTGTTATCCGCCTCATCGTCTCTGCGGAACTGACCATTTCCAGCACCAAACAATTCGCTGTTGTTGTACCTCCCCACCATTTCGATCTCGGGAAAATCTTGTTTGATCACCTTGGCGAACGGTGCTTGCAACCACACCCACTTATAAAGTCTCTCGTCTTGATAAGTTTGGTATATCCGATAGGTGCGGTCCGCATATTTCGACTGCTGGTCGAAACTTAACTCGTCGATGATATATAATGTAATCAGCAAACTCGCCGCGATGCCAAGGGCAAAGCCACCGACCTTAATTGAAGAATACATCTTTTGGCGCATCATCTGGCGCCATCCTACCTTAAGATTGTTTGAAAACATGCCAGTAGTTTTACGATTCGACTTACGAAATCTCTTTAATGCGAAAGGTCGCAGGTAGTTAAACACCTGGTACCAATAATTCATACGCGCCCGCCATCGCGAGCCCTTGGTTAATAAATGGAGGTATTTTTCCTCGAGATCACCCTCCACTTCTTCGATCAAGTCGCCTTTCACCATTAACGTCAGGAGCTTCAAGGCGAGGCGAGGAGGTTGTCCAAATTCCTTTTCTGTCGGCATGGTGAAGTATTACCCGATTTCCAGTAATTCGTTACACACAACTCATCGATTACCTGTTAGGTACCCGATAAACCAGGGTATTGCTTCCACAAATTTGCCTTGAACTCGTAAGACGTCTTCAAGACCCGCTTGCCCAAAGCAGTGATCGTGAAGATGCGTTTCCGCCGTCCACCTCGTTCGGCCGTAGGACTCCCCATTTCGGACTTGAGAAATCCCTTTCCCTCAAGTCGGTCCAATGTCGAGTGGACCGCACCGATGGAAACGCCCCTACCCGCTTGCCGCTCAAACTCTTCCGCGATACGAAATGCGTAAGCTTCCTCTCCTAAGATCCCGCATATTATCAGAAGGGTTTCCTCGAAGTCACCCAGGCGTGTTTCGATCATTTGATACCAGATTGTAGAACAAATATACGAGCAACTCGACCGATTTGTTCTACTTCTTAGTAAGAAATTGTCGCTAGTCTAATTCAAGTACTAAAAGCGCCGTTTCATAACTCTCGTGCAACCTTTTTAAATTCGCCCCGTCCTTTCCTGACAAGATTTTACATCTGTTCTGATACCTTTTTGTGGAAGCACAGTATAATTACGTTACCAATTTGAACCCATGCTCAAAAACTACTTCGTCGTCACCTTCCGGAATCTTTTCAAGAACGGCTTCTATTCCTTTATCAACATCTCAGGCCTCGCGATTGGCATTGCGTGTACAATCCTCATCATGTTGTGGGTGGCCGACGAAACGTCGTTTGATAAATTCCATCCCAAAGCCGACCGTTTATATCAAGTATGGGTAAAGGCGCACTTCGACGGTAGGATTAACTCCTGGACGTCGGTTCCTCTTCCTACCCATGAAGCAATGAAGACCGCCGACGCCAATATCAAAAGGTCGTTGGTGACGGACTGGGGAGGAGACCACCTCTTGACAGTAGAGGGCGACAAGCGGCTTAACAAGCGTGGCTTTTACGTAAGTGAAGAATTTCTCGAAATGTTCGAGTTTCCGTTGATTGCGGGTAACCCGGAGCAAGTTCTCGACGATCCAGCCAATATTATCATTAGTGAGTCGACTGCTAAGGCATTGTTTGGTGATCAAGACGCCATGGGCAAAACGATCCGAGTTGACAATCAAAACGACTTGAAGGTGGCGGGTATTTTGAAGGACGTTCCGAGCAATTCGTCCTTTCAATTCGACATCCTACTCCCTTGGAAATTCAGATACCAGATCAGCGACTGGGTGCGCCGCGAAACGACGAACTGGGGAAATTACTCGTTCCAAGTATTCGTCGAACTCAACGACCCGGCGAAACAAGCAGACGTGGAAAACAGCATTCGAAACATGTTGGCGGAACACGGGGAGGACAACGAAATCAAACACGAATTCTTCCTCTATCCCCTCCTGCGCTGGCGTTTGCACTCAAGTTTCAACGACGGCGTGGAAGAAGGTGGCCTCATCGATTACGTGCAGCTTTTTACGGTCATCGCTATCTTTATCCTAGTCATCGCGTGTATCAATTTCATGAACCTCGCAACGGCCCGCAGCGAACGACGCGCTCGTGAGGTCGGAATCCGAAAAAGCATCGGCTCGCGACGACATGAGTTAGTCTTCCAGTTCGTCGGCGAATCAATTATCATCTCGACCATTGCATTCGTCATCGCCGTCGTGTTGGCCCAGATTACACTGCCGTTGTACAACTCCCTCGTCGAAAAGAAACTGTTTATTGACTATACCGGTCAGGCATTTTGGACTTTTGCACTCTCCCTGATCTTCACCACGGGCATTGTAGCCGGAAGTTATCCAGCATTCTACCTTTCTGGATTCCAGCCAGTAAAAGTGCTCAAAGGAAAACCAACGGTCGGCCGAGGTGCAAGCTTACCACGCAAGGTCCTTGTTGCCATCCAATTTGGGGTGTCGATGGTTTTGATCATTTCGATGTTCGTGATCTACAATCAAATTCAACTTGTAAAAGGTCGTGACGTCGGTTACAATCAAAATCGCTTGATCACGGTCGCGTACAACAACGAGACCGAGAAGAACTTCCGCCCCCTCAAGCTTGAGTTGTTGCAATCAGGCGCCGCCGAATCAGTTGTCCGCTCGAACAGTGCCATCACCGAAATCAATTCCAACAACTTCCTCGGATGGCCTGGAAAACCCGAAGAGCTGAAGGTGATCTTCACAACAATCGCGACAGACTACGACTGGGCCAAAACGATGGGTATAAAGATTCTTGAAGGGCGAGATTTTTCGGAGGATTTTAAGAGCGATAGCTCAGCTATTATCGTGAACAAGGCAGCACTCGACCTGATGGGCCTCAAAGAACCGATTGGAACACAGCTCGACCTGTGGGGTGGAAAGCGCACCTTGATTGGCATTACCGACAATGTGTTAATGGGATCGCCTTACGAAGAAGTCAAGCCGATGTTTGCTGTCTATAACCCTGGGTGGATTGATCGTATCACAGTACGTTTGAATTCGAAGGATGATCTCTCCACCGCCTTGGCACAAGTGCAAAAAGTCTTCGAAAAATACGCTCCGGCATATCCTTTCGAGTACACTTTTGTCGACGTCGATTTTGAAAAGAAATTTACCCATATCAATTTGACGAGCAAGCTTGCCAGCATCTTTGCCATCTTGGCCGTCTTGATCACAGGTCTGGGCTTGTTCGGGCTAGCAGCCTTCACAGCTGAGCAACGCACAAAGGAAATTGGAATCCGAAAAGTGTTGGGAGCTTCGGTCGGCAGCATCGTCAACTTGATCAACCGCGACTTTACAATCCTTGTAGTCATCGCATTCGTGGTCTTTGCACCGCTTTCTTGGTGGTTCATGAACATGTACCTGGAACGATACACCATTCGGACTTCGATAGATTGGTGGATATTCCCTGTCACGGGCGGCATCGCCCTCAGTTTTGCATTATTGATCGTCTCTACACAAGCCCTTCGCGCAGCCCAATCTAATCCAGTCGATTCATTGAGGAATGAATAAATCGCCCGAGAGCGATTCATGAGAATTATGGATTCGACCGAACAGTAATCGACCGGTCAAATTCCATGGTGAAATTCCCACGAAGTCGGGTTGCGGGCTCATTGGCGCGTGTGGTCACCGAGGACGAGGCTTGACTAACGCCGTCAGAACAAGTCATTCTGCCTTAAATTCGCATTAATTTGGCGTCTCGGACCCAAATTGCCCCCATCACCTTTAGCACTTTTGTTACTACATTCGTTGGTACGCAACATGAAGATCCTGGTAATAGAAGACGAGCAAAAGGTAGCTGCTTTCATCAAAAGCGGCTTGGAGCAGAATCAATATGAAGTCGATTTGGCGTATGACGGCTTTATCGGTGAGAAACTAGCCCTGACACGCAACTATAATGTGGTCCTGATGGATATCATCATCCCATCCATCAACGGGTTGGACCTGTGCAAGAAGATCAAAGCGCAAAAACCACACCTCCCAATATTGATGCTCACCGCGTTGGGAACCACGTCGGATAAAGTCCACGGGTTCGATTCCGGTGCCGACGACTACTTAGTGAAACCTTTCGAGTTCGAGGAACTAGTGGCACGGATCAGGGCGCTCACCAAGCGAGCCGAATATAACAACGTCCATACCAGCGAAACGCTACAAGTTCACGATCTCACCCTCGACCTTGGAAAGAAGGTGGCAAACCGCGAGGGCAAAACCATTACGCTTACCGCTAAAGAATTCGATCTACTCGAATACTTTATGCGCAACCCTGGTCGCGTTATCTCTAAGTCTGAGTTATCCGAAAAAGTGTGGGGCATCAACTTCGATACAGGAACCAACGTGGTCGAAGTGTATATCAACATCCTTCGTAAGAAGATCGATCGAGACTTCTCTGTCAAACTTTTGCACACACGCATTGGGCTGGGATATCTTCTGACGGAGGCCCCATGAACATCAGGAACAAACTGATTCTCCTGTTCGCTTCGATCGTGGCGCTGATCCTGCTTGCCACCTCCGTTGCGGTCTACTTTTTTTCAGCAGACTATCGACAGGACGAATTCTATACTCGGCTAGACAACAAAGCACGCGCAGTAGCACACTTAGTGATTGAAGTAGAGGAAATAACCCACGAGGTGCTCCGGAAAATCGAAGTCGACAACCCGATGAACCTCTCACGAGAGGAAGTGCGTGTATACGACTCCAAGAACAAACTCCTGTACAGTTCCGATGACGAGAACGCGATAGTCGTCGACCAGAAGCTGATCGACAACGTTCGCAAAAAGCGGGAAGTGCGCTTTCGGCTAGATGAATACGAAGGTCTCGGCTTACTCTACACGGACAAATTCGGAAGCTTCGTGGTGATTGTCGCCGCCGTGGATATTTACGGCATCCAAAAAATGAAGAATCTTCGAACAATTCTGCTCGTCGTTTTCGGAGCTGCCATCTTCATCATTTTCATATCCGCGTACTTCTATGTTGGTCGGGCGCTGCAACCCATCTCGGAAGTGATTCGCGAAGTGGACGATATTTCAGCCACAAGTCTCCACCGTCGGGTAGGTGGTGGCCAAGGCAAAGACGAACTTTCTAAACTTTCCAACACGTTCAACAACATGCTCGAACGCCTGGAACAGGCTTTCACCACGCAAAAGAACTTCATCGCCAACGCATCACACGAAATTCGAAATCCGTTGACTGCGATCTTGGGGCAAATTGACGTGAGTCTCCTCACGGAACGAAGTTCGGCAGAATACATTCGCGTATTGCAATCAGTACGAGAAGACATTACCAACCTGAAAACCGTCTCGAATCGGCTCCTCTTATTGGCACAAGCTAGCGTAGAAGATGTTGAAAAGCGTTTCATCACCTTGCGCGTTGATCAACTACTGTGGGACTGCCGCTCGGAGCTTAATAAGTTACACCCAGAGTATTCTATTAGCATAGAAATGGACTCCTCGATCGACGACGACTCGAAGATGAATGTAAGCGGCGATGAACAACTATTGAAAGCCGCAATCATCAACGTGCTTGATAACGGTTGTAAGTATTCCGTCAACAACAGAGTTACCGTACTCTTGAAAAGCGCCGGCCCGAATACCGTACTTGAGTTCACCGATCATGGCATTGGAATACCAGAAGAAGACATTCCACACCTATTCGAGCCATTTTACCGAGGCCATAATACCGAGAGTTACAAAGGAAATGGGATCGGGTTGTCACTTACGTACAGGATTGTGAAAAGTCACTTTGGCGATATTCATATCCGGTCTCAAGTAAATCAAGGAACAGTACTAACAATCTTCCTTCCTACAGCGCATCCGGTTGTAGCATAGTCATCGTTGAACCACATGCAAATGCGTTCAATTAATATCTAGTTAGAACTGGAAAAGCAATACCTTTGCAATTAAGGAGATTTTAATTTCAGATTAACGTTGAGTTTAGCGGCGATTCGTTGATTGCAGTCACCGCCGGCTGTCACTCTCACCCAGACCTCCCGTCGCACATACTCTTGAGCGTCGCCGGCATCAAATACTTAGTTGAACATGATTTTTGAACTGTGTTGCGCCCTCACCCTTTCAGTTGCCCCGTCAGATACTTTGAAAGTGTCTGTTGATGAAGCTGAAGCACTGTTTGCTAAACGGAATTTAACTGCCCTCGCATCGCAATACCAAATCGACGTCGCCCGGGCATTTGAAATCCAAGCAAAACTCTACCCGAACCCCACAATCGCGAGCGAACTGAACATGGTCGACCCGCAAAACAAGGAGTACTTCCATACAGGGAAAGATGGACAAAAATACTTTTCAGTCGACCAAGTGATTGTATTGGGCGGGAAACGCAAGTCGGAAATTGCCATGAGCCGACAAAATACCGCGATCTCCACCTTAGAGTTCGAAGAACTCCTACGGCAACTCTACCTTGAATTGCACTCCAATCTTATTGATGTGTACTTCAACGAGCGGGTCGTCGCTAAATTCAACCAGCAACTCACCTTACTCGATAGCATCATCGCTTCTTACGAGCGCCAAGCACTTAAAGGAAATATTCCCTATAAAGAAGTGATCCGCCTCAAATCGGTCTACATCAGGATCAACAATGAAAAAACTACCTTCCTATTAGATATCCTCGACCAACAAAAAAAACTCCAAGTCCTGCTTCAAACGCAGAGTTATGTCGTTCCACAGTTCGACTTAACTACATGGTCTAAATTCCAAGAACCACATCCCGCAGATTCACTTATTGAAATGGCCCTTCAGCGACGGCCAGACTATAAAATATCTCAATCAAACATCAACTACGCGAATCTCAATCTTAAGTACCAACGGCAACTCGCGGTACCTAACTTGAATGTAGGAGCTGCGTACGACCAACGTGGCGGCGCATTCAACAACCAAGTGGGGCTCACCCTATCGATGCCATTACCACTCACTAACCGCAATCAAGGAAATATCAAAGCAGCGGAACACCAAGCCAAGATCGCTGAGGTACAGTCTAATCAATCGAAGTCGATCGTCGAGACAGAGGTGTTGAATGCGTGGAAGGCTTTCGATCGTAGCATCACCGAGTATACCCGCGCGCGTCAGATGTACAATGCAGATTTCGACAGCGTCTTCCGGGGAGTATCGGAAAACTTCCAGCGGAGAAATATCACCCTACTCGAGTTTGTCGATTTCTTCGAGTCGTACAATGAGACCCTTGTCCAAATTAATCACATCGAGAGACAGGTCGCCTTGTCCGCCGAACAGCTTAATTATAGTGTCGCTTATCCTGTCTACAAGTAAGATCATGAGAAAACTAATTCTATATACCGCATGTGTTGTCGCATTGACCGGTTGTCAATCAAAAGAAGAAGAGAAACAATCGGTCGGCTTCACGATTACTGAGAAGATGCTCGCCGAAAGTGCGTTCGCATCGGTGACCGTAGAGCCGGTGAAGAATGAAATTCGCTTGTTCGGTAAAATCGTCGCCGACAACAACCGACTTGCCCATGTATTCCCCATTGTAAGTGGGAACGTGGTCAAAATTCAAGTCGAACTTGGCGACCCTGTCACTCAAGGGCAAGTACTCGCCACCATTCGAAGTAGTGAAGTTGCCGAATATGAAAGGGAACGGATGGATGCAATCAACGACGTCGCTCTGGCGGAAAAGAATCTCCAAGTAGCCAAGGATCTCCTAGCGGGTAAGCTGGCCTCTGAAAAGGAGTTGTTAGCTGCCCAAAGCGAGCTTGAAAAAGCAAAAGCCGAACTTCAACGCATCAGCGAGGTATTCCGGATCTACAACCTGCAAGGGGGCGCACTCTATAATATTACTGCGCCGATCAGTGGATTCATTATTGAAAAGAACATCAACCAAAATGAATTGATCCGGAGCGACGAAGGAAACAATGTGTTTGCCATTGCACAGATCGACGAAGTTTGGGTACTCGCGAACGTGAACGAGTCCGAAATCGGGTTGATTAGCCCTGGCATCGACGCGGAAATCTATACGATTAGCTATCCCGATCGTGAGTTCAAGGGCAAGGTCGATAAGACGTTCAATATCCTAGATCCCCTCACCAAGGCGATGAAAGTCCGAATCAGGATGCCCAATAAAGACCATGCATTGAAGCCCGAAATGAGTGCCACCGTCAAACTGAAATACAACGAAACCTTCACCATGGCTTCAGTTCCATCCTCTGCTGTCATCTTCGATAAAAGTAAGTACTGGGTGATGATTTTTAAGGACCGTGAACACATCGAAACACGCCAAGTTGAAATCTTCCGTGAGATCGGCGGTACCACCTACCTATCGGGCGTGGAAGCTGGTGAAAAAGTCTTCACCAAGAATCAATTACTGATGTACGACGCGATTAACGACTAACGAATGAATCGATTCATCCGAAATATTATCTCCTTCTCTCTCAAGAACAGATTCTTCACGTTTTTCGCGGTCGGTCTTCTTGTTATTTCCGGGATCTATAGCTATTCCACCATTCCACTAGAAGCATTTCCAGACGTCACGAACACCCAGATTATTATCGTGACGGAATGGAACGGGCGTAGCGCGGAAGAAGTAGCGCGCTTTGTCACGACACCCATCGAAGTTTCGATGAGTCCAGTCCAGGGAAAAACAAACGTCCGTTCAATAACTATGTTCGGGCTGTCTGTCATCAAGATTATCTTCGACGACGGGGTGGAAGATTTTATGGCTCGGCAGCAAGTCAACAACCAACTCCGCAGTGTACAGCTTCCCGATGGAGTTGACCCGGAAGTACAGCCTCCGTACGGGCCCACCGGCGAGATCTTTCGTTATGTCCTAAAAAGCAAAAAACGTGACACGCGCGACCTGTTAACCATCCAGAATTGGATCATCGATCGCCAATTGAGAGCAGTTCCCGGGATCGCGGACGTCGTCGCCTTTGGTGGTCAGAACAAGATCTACGAAATAAGTGTCGATCCATTCCGATTGCAGAAATTCGAGCTTACACCACTCGAAGTCTTCGAAGCAGTTTCGAAGAGTAACTTGAACGTGGGTGGGGATGTAATCGAAAAAAATGGACAGGCCTATGTCGTGCGCGGAATTGGTCTCCTGAATTCAATCTCCGATATCGAAAACATCATCGTCGATAATTACAATGGCAACCCGGTATTGGTGCAGAATGTTGCTACTGTCACGGAATCAAGCTCACCAAGGGTAGGTCAAGTTGGCATGAACGACAACGACGACGTCGTCGAAGGGATCGTCATTCAACGAAAAGGCGAAAACCCGAGCGAAGTGCTTGCGCGACTGAAAGAAAAAATCGATGAGCTTAACAATGGTCTCCTCCCGCCCGATGTCAGGATGGAAACCTTCTATGATCGTGACAATCTCATCAGCTATTGCACCAAAACAGTAACCCATAACTTAGTGGAGGGGATTGTTTTCGTCACGGTAATCGTGCTCATCTTCATGGCCGATTGGCGCACGACTTTGATCGTCTCCATTATCATTCCACTCTCGCTGCTCTTTGCCTTCATGTGCCTTAAACTCAAGGGCATGAGTGCCAATTTACTCTCTCTCGGAGCGGTCGATTTCGGTATCATCATCGACGGCGCCGTCGTCATGGTGGAGGGGTTGTTTGTCAGTTTGGACGCCATGGCTCGAAAACATGGCATGGAAAAATTCAACAAGCTGGCCAAGCTTGGATTGATCAGAGAGACCGGCGTTCAAATGGGAAAAGCGGTCTTCTTCTCTAAGTTGATCATCATCACCGCGTTGCTTCCGATCTTCTCGTTTCAAAAAGTCGAAGGTAAAATGTTCTCGCCACTTGCATTTACACTTGGGTTTGCACTCCTCGGCGCCTTGTTATTTACACTCACGTTAGTTCCGCTCCTGTGTTCAATTCTACTGAAGAAAAACGTATCGGAGAAACACAACACGTTTGTAGACTTCATTAACAATATTGTCTCTCGCGGTTTCAACTGGACCTTTCTCCACAAGAAAGTCAGCCTCACGATCGCATTGGGAGTGCTCCTTGCAACCGTCGGGTCGATGAAATGGATGGGGACTGAATTTCTTCCGCAACTTAACGAAGGTGCCCTGTGGGTAACGGCGAAACTCCCAATGAGCAGTTCACTTCCCGAAACCATCAAGACTGTTACCAAACTCCGTTCTGAACTGTTGACGTTTCCTGAAGTCAACGGCGTGTTGTCCCAAACAGGACGTTCCAACGATGGAACAGACCCAAGTGGTTTTTACTTCGTTCAAATGCAAGTTAATCTTAAGCCAAAGGACGAATGGAAAAGGCGACTCACCATCGATGATCTGGTAAATGAAATGGACCTGAAGCTGCGCGAATACCAAGGCATCGTCTATAATTACTCCCAACCTATCATTGATAACGTGGCCGAAGCGGTGGCTGGGATCAATGCTTCTAACGCGATCAAAATCTTCGGCGACGATCTGAACACTCTTGACCAACTTGCGAACGAAACGATCGATATCATCAAGGACGTTCCCGGTATCAAGGATGTAGGGATACTCCGAAATATGGGCCAGCCTGAAATCAGCGTGTTGTTGGATGAACAAAAGATGGCCATCTATGGCATCACCAAAACAGACGCGCAAGCCTTGATCGAAATGGCCATTGGGGGAAAGACGGCGACCGTCAAGTATGAAAACGAGTGGAAGTTTGACGTACGCGTTCGCTATCAACCCGAATATCGGAAAGACGAGAAGGACATCGGAAACCTAATGGTTCCAACCATGCGCGGCCAACATATTCCCTTGCGTGAAATCAGTACCATCACAAAAATCACTGGACCCGCGTTCATTTATCGCGACAATATGAAACGCTTCATCGGCGTCAAATTTTCCGTCCGGGAACGCGACCTAGGCAGCACGATCGCAGAGGCACAGGCAAAAGTTAAAGCCAAACTCAATTTGCCCAATGGGTACAGACTTGGATGGACCGGCGAATTTGAAAATCAGGTACGAGCGACAAAACGCCTGCTGCAAGTGGTGCCAGTATGCTTAGTTGGCATCTTTATACTTTTGTTCATCCTCCTCGGAAATGTAAAAGACTCAGGGCTGGTGCTAATTAACGTGCCGTTCGCCATCATTGGTGGGATTATCGCACTTCACCTCACGGGCATCAACTTCGGAATCTCAGCTGGTGTAGGCTTTATTGCTCTATTCGGGATATGTATACAGAATGGAGTGATTTTGATTCTGCAATTCAATAAAAACCTCAAGCAAAAAATGTCGCTTACCACTTCGATATACGAGGCTGTGAAGGTGAGAACACGGCCAGTGGTCATGACGGCGATGATGGCCGCCATTGGTCTTATTCCAGCGGCGATCTCGAGCGGAATTGGAAGCGAGTCGCAAAAGCCGTTAGCCGTTGTGATCATCGGCGGCCTTGGAACTGCCACGCTGTTTACGCTACTAATATTTCCGATTGTCTATTGGCTGTTTTATCGAAACACTTTCAAGTATCTCGAAAATCAACCAATCTAGCTAGTCGTGCTTCAGGAAGCGGATCGGGTTGCTCCAGGCTACGCGTGCGAGGTAGTAACTCACAGAAATCATCCCCACAGCGATTACTATGAGCGCCGGTTGAACAAGAAATGTTGGTGTGAATTTGAATGTGTAAGGAAACGTTTGAAGCCATACGGAGCTAACCCAGAGCGCTAAAGGAACGGCCGCAACTAACGCACCGATACTGAAGAGCACGTAGCGCCAGTAGAAATGTCCCAAGATTGTTCCTTCATTTGCCCCAAAAACTTTCCGTATCGCTACTTCTTTGAGTCTCGTAGAGAATAGCAGTGAACTCATTGCGAAAAGTCCGTAGCCTGTAAGGTATAGTGCAACCAACGTAAAGACCTTCACGACGCCAGCCAGTTTGTCCTCGTTCCTATAAAGTGCGCGAATGTCCTCATCGAGGATACTAAATTGAAAGGGTCGGTCCGAGAACTTCCTCCATATTTCCTCCAAAGAATCGATCGTCTCGCTGCCTAATTTCGAAGTTCGGACGAGCAAAGAACCAGAATACTGACCGTATGCAATAACTAAAGGTTTCAGCGGCTCGTGCAAAGACTCAGAGTGAAAATCATCCACAACACCCACCACGCGTCCCGTTGTCATTATCTCGGTGCGTCCCGGTGCAAAAACCGACAACTCCCTCCCTAATGCGTCATCCAGCCAACCAAGTTCTAGTGCGGCGCGTTTATTAATCAAAAACGGTGTGAGTGAATCCTGCTTCATCGAAGAGTTAAAACCTCTACCCATTTCCAAATCAATTTTTAGCGTCTTGAGAAAATCCTCATCTGCATTTGTAAACGGAAGCATCACCGGTCTCTCGAGCGATCCACCCTCAGGAACGAATCTCCATCCACTATATCCACGCCCTGGTGGTTCAGCAACGGATACCGACACAACATCTCGTTGACCGAGAAGTTGCTCTTTCAGAGATTCGATCTCAACGTCGTCGTTCAAATCCACCACTACAATGTTCTCCCTACTAAATCCTAAATCTGTGTTTTGGAAGAAGTCAAGTTGTTGTTGAATGACAAACGCAAAAGCCAGTGTCACAAACGAAAGCCCGACTTGGATCCCCGTAAAGACATTTCTCAGGTCCCTCGACTCGCTGTGCCGGAATGCATTCGCAAGCTTAGCGTGAGAGAGAAAAATAGCTGGTCTCGCGATTGACACCACCGAAGTAGCTAACACCAATAAAAAAGTGGTCACCAACATTTGAAATCCGTCTCTGGAAAGTAGTGTGAGATGGGTGTCCATTTGTTCATTGAACAGTGGAAGAATCACGAAAGCAATGGAAGATGCCACCAAAAAGGATATCACCCCAAAGAGTAGTGCCTCAGAAAGGAACTGGGAAGTAACCCACCACGATGATTGTCCAAGAAATTTTCGAATCCCAACCTCACGTACGCGCGCGCCCAGCTTAAAATATGAAAGGTTAATAAGGTTGATCGACGACATGACAACAATCACGAGCCCGAGCGTTCCAAATAATTGAATGTATAGGAAGTCGCCATTAGGTTGCAATTCCGAATCTAAGTGCGATCCTAAATGGATGTCGTTTAGTGGTTGAAGTTCGAAGTACCCACCACGTAGTCGATCTGGAAAATGGGCATCCACGAAATCTCTCATCCCCGTCGATAAATCATTTGGGTCAATTCCATCGCAGAGTTTTAGATACGTATAGGCACCGACCCAAAACCATTTGTATTCGCGTCCTTCAAAACCAGTTTGTCGTTGCCAAGCTGCGAATTGACGACGCATCGGCAGTAAGTATTCAAACTTGAAATGCGATTGCTCCGGAATCGTCTCGAGCACGGCGCTCACTCGTACCACCTCGCCCTCAACCAATAGCGTTTCGCCGACCACATCGTCGCGGCCAAAACACTTTTCGGCAGCCTCGCGCGTTAGTACGATGTTATCTGGATGCGACAACGCCGACTTCATATTCCCATAGCGCACAGGAAAAGAAAACACGTCGAAAAATGTGTTATCCGCAAACAGGACTTGATCCAAGAAAGTGCGATCGTTGATCTCGATTAGGCGGGAAGCGGGATAAAGTCGCGCAACGCTTTCAATCTGTGGAAAATCGAGACCGAGCGCCGCTGCGGCGGGGAACTGTGAAGTCGCTAAATCAAAGTCAACGTCGTTGATTTTGAGATGCGTCGCTACTCGGAAAATTCGGTCATGATTTTGATGAAATCGATCGTACGAAAGTTCATTTAGAATAAAAACTCCAATCAGAATAAAAGCAGCTAAGCTAATCGCGAGCCCGACCGTTGCAACGCTATAGTATGCTTTGTCGCGCGAAAACAAGCGCCAGAAAAAAGTCCAAGTGTGACGCCAGTGAGAGAACCCACGCGAGTTAGCCGACTTCCACCAGTTAGCCATCCGAACAAAACCGGCAGCCTCGGATATGTACAGCATCTTGGCTCGCCATAATGGCACACCATCAGCAAGATTCATCGAGAACTTTTCGTCAAGGTCTCCAATGATTGCTTCCGCCAATCGAGGGTCCAGCAAGCGTTGCATCCACCGCCTCACCCACCTCGGGCCATCTCGCTCTGGTGAACGCTCGCTATTCAAAGCTTCAACTGATGTTGATGTTAAAGGCTGCTTTTGGCACCGCTTTCCACAATTCATTGCGCATTTCCCGCGCATTTGCTAGGGCCTTCTGTCCCGCCTTTGTTACCCGAAACAAGAGTTTCCTGCGTCCTCCCCTTTCATTCGTCGCTCCGTCAAGTCGCGATTCGAGAAATCCTTTCTCCTCCAGTCGGTGCAAAGCCACGTGAATTGTACTCAGCGTTGCCTTTCGATTGCATCGCCGCTCCAGTTCATCTTGTATCGCCACGCCATACGCATCATCGAACAGTATTCCGACCACGAGGAGCACGACCTCTTCTAATTCGCCAAGATTTGTTCCTTTCATAGGTGTAAGATAATTTATTTGTTTCGCATTTGTCGTAAAAACAAAGAGTCAAAATTCCTGTAATTTGTACGATGGGTCGACTAAACACTTGTATTCTCGTCACGGCGATCTGGACACTGGCGAACGGTCATGCCGTGCTCGGGCAAACTGAATTTGCGGCAGCACAGAGTATTCCTGGTCGCGTGCAGTGCGAATGGTATGCCTCGGGAGGCGAGGGCGTTGCCTATCACGACCAAGACTCGGTGAACAACGGCAGTGGAAAATTGAACCCTGCCGACGGCAGTTTTTTGAATGAGTTCCGGATGCGTGAAGGTGTTGATATCTCCTACACAAAATCGAAGGGTATCGACGACTCACCATTTAACAAGGTTGCACCAGAAATGGGTCAGCTTTATGTGGGTTGGACCGTCGTGGGTGAATGGTTTAAAATTCGAGTGAACGTTCTAGCCACTGGAACATACCACCTAGAGTTGATGTACACCGCTAACGGCGATGGTGAAGTGACCCTTTCAGTAGATGACAACGTCGCGCTAACCTCGACTGTCCCTTCCACGGCAAACCCAGCGGAGGACATCCCGTGGCGACAATGGCATCACTGGAATAAAGTCAATCTCGGTAGCATGAAGCTGAAAAAAGGAGAACACATGATCACGGTCACAACCACGAAGAACGGGAACATGAACTTTGATTACATCGAATTCTCAAAACAACGCCGCTAATAAAAAACAACTTCGCAGTCGGGGTGCCCTTGTCGGTACTTTTCCATTTGGCGAGCGGACAACTTCGTGTTGAAACACCTGAGGTTTTTTAGCGGGAGATTTAAGATACCATCGAGTCTTCCAACAGAGGTATTGGAACAATCGAAAAACTCAAGAGCTGTAAGTGTTTCTAAATAGTCAAGCTTGCGGACCTCAGTTCCAGCGCAATTCAATTTGGTCAAGTTCACCAACTTCGACAATGATCGTACATCTGTAATGGGTGTGTTTGAAATATCGAGCTCCACAAGGTCCGGGTTTGCCAGAATTCCATCCAGCGTCCGCAATGGGCTGTTCGTTACATGTAGTGTTTTGAGTGAAAAATTTGACAACGTACTCAAGTTCTCAAGCATAGAACCCGAGACACGTAGATCCTCCAATCGCACGAACTCTTTCAGCGGTGAGAGATCGCGGATTGGAAAGTCTTTTAGTTGGATAGACGCTTTTTCAACCAGGCTATGCAGTTGTTCTTTTGATGGTTCATCGCCAATCTCAAACATTTTTTGAAACATACTCTTCCACTGAGGTTCAAGTCTGCTCCACCACCGCTCTACATGATAGGTTTTGAACACCAAAAGCACTTTCGAATTTCGGGCAAGAAAGTCTGAGGCATGAATGTCGTGTATACCAGTATCATCGACATAAAGGTTTTTCAGTGACGAAATAAACGAAAGCTGGCCGATGTCTTGTATACGTGTCCTATCCGCTCTCAACGTCGTCAATTGCGGAAACTTTGAAACAACGGAAAGGTCGGCAACTTCAGTTCCAGAAAGATCTAGAATCTGAATTTCGCGATGGTCTTTTAGGGGCGAAAGATCATGGATGCCCGTGCCCGAGACGTTCAACCTCTTTAACTTGATTAACCTACGGAGCGGCTCCAAATCCGATATGTACTGGTTTCCCCTGAGATTGAGCGAGTCGACGTTTGCCAGTAACGCCAGTTGTTCCTTCGTTGGAACTTTTCCAATTCTAGAGTCCCTAAAGAGCACTGACTTCCATTCGGATGAAAGCGTCTCCCACCAAACCTGCAGGTCTTGCGAGTCAAAAACAACGAGCGTTCCAGGTTTGGCGCTCCTAAATGCATCGGCAGCGTCTTGCCTGATTGGAGTGTGGTCACAATAAATCTTTTGAATTTTTGGGAGCGTTTTCAATGGTTCTAGCGACGCGATCGGGCTAAAATTCGCACTCAAATTGGTGAGTGACTTGACATTGCCAAGTGGCGTGAGGTCAGTAACCGCAGTGCTGTCGATCGCGAGGTCTGTGACATTGGTAAGATTTCTCAACGGCGCCAAATCAGAAACACGGGTATTGGAAAGATCAATATTCTGGAGGGCCGTCAAATTTTGAATGGGGGCCAAACTACCCACTTTGGTATGACTGGCATTCAGGTCGATTAACTGCAATAGTCCTGCTGTGGGTGTCAAATCCTGAACAACCGTTCTGCTCACATTGAGGACCTTCAAATCAGGCATCTTACTTACCACGCTGACATCTTGAATACTCGTCGATTCTAGATTGAGGTTTGTCATTTTCGTTGCGAACCGAAGCACTGACACGTCCGTTATTTTTGCTCCCGACAAATTCACCTCTTGCAATTCGGTCAGGTTCCTTACCGGCCACAAGTCTGTGATCGACGTACCGGAAATATCGAGCCGCTGAAGGTTACTCAATTTGGCCAGAGGCTCGATATCCTGTACAAACGGGTTACCGTGAAGGTTGAGCTCGGTGATCGCGATCATTTGCCGGACGTCCGCCAATACAATGCTATCGGATTTGCCGATACTCTTTCTAAAGATAGACTGCCACTCGTATGACATCTCCGTCCACCAATTGAGCATTCCTTGTTTTTCGTCGACGCCCTTGGTGTACATGCTCACGATCTTCAGGTCTTGCGTCTTCGGGTCATAGTTCAACTCGACGAATCGCGGCTGATTATTCGTGATCGCCTCACCTTCCGATGAAGTACCCACGAGTCTGCGAGTCATTGTTACTTTGTAAAACTTCTTTCCTTCGACTTCACCACTTTCGATCCGTTCAATATCGAAGGTGAATTTTACATCTTTGAAAAAGAAATCGACGTCTTTTAAATAGGCAGTAACATCCTTGTTTGTTACCACATCACGGTCTTCCAACAGGTCGTCCTCAATTTGTACTTTGGCGTCCCTAAATATTTTGGAGTAACTCTCGGTCGCAACCACATCCTTGTCGCTCGCGGGTGTGCCTGCCGCGCCGAGCGTATTTAGCACAAACTCAAGAAAGCCAATCATATCCCTGACTTTCTTCTCGTCTCCTTGTGAGGCGTCGATTTGGGGGGCATTTGCCAATTCTGTTTTCTTCGGAGCAGGGGCCTGTTGCTTGGGAGGTGTTTTTGTTTTGGTAGTCTTCGAATTGGTAGTTTTCGACTGCGTCGACGCTGGTTTCTTCTTGGTTGATTGCGCAGTCACCGGTGAATGGAAACCAATCCAGCATACGAGCAAGAACAAAATGATATGGATCCTACTTGCTCTCATGGTAAATATATTTCCGAAGGGCCTCCCGGTCGCGGTCGGTGTCCAGCTTCACCAAATTTGATATCAACCAACCCGTGTTGTAACCGGGACGGTTGAAGTTTGCCAATTCGAAGTACCAACCTGGCACTTGAAAAAAATGAAACTTCACCTCATTGACATATTTAAATCGAAGGTTTCCTTTCCGAACCTCGTAGAGAAAAAGGGAGAGGTGGTCTGGGTTAAAACGCTTCGACGCAAATTGAGCTACGCTGTCCGGCAAGATCAATGCCTTTCTCAAGTTCATGAAATCCAATTCGTGACTCATGGGATGTAAGAACTGACCAACCTTGGTCGTGTCGCGCTTAAAGTTTGCTGCAAACACCTCGCTGTACACCTTTTGGATGACCCACTTGTATCCGAGGTGGTCAGGTTCCAACTGCATGAAAAGGGTCACATCTTGATCCTTACCGTTGGCTGTGAAGGTGGTCTTCACCTCGGCAAACCAGCCTGGTGCGTGAAAATCCAGCACTACGGCGGGTGATTTATCGAGTACATCCTTGGCAAACTGAACTTTGAGCTCGTTTGAAAAAGCGGGGTTCCCTTGATCAAATAATATCGCGAGGTACTTCTTGCGAAGTTTGTTGTTCCGATACTGTTTGTCGCCGGGATAGTAGCGGTCCCCCTTTTCATTCTCCTCGCCATTGAATCGATGGAAGAATTGGTTTACCTGCTTGGTCTGGGCATACAACCTAGTCTCATCGCTCATGTCGTCGGCGAGCTGGGCATTTACCCGGAGAGCCGCGAATGCGACGAGGCCAAAAACAAGCAAACGTCTCATGCACTTGTCTCTGTCACACGTATGTCTCCCAGAAGTACATCCCAAAATTCAATCGTTCTGCCCGAGATCTGGGTTTTCTTCCGTTCCACGTAAATGGTGATGTCTTTCTTGGTCGTGTCTTTGTATTTCAGACCGTCGTCCGACTCTCCCTCAAATCGCTGGTAAATCGTCACCACGCCAACATAACGTCCATCGGGTTGACGTTCCAGATCGCTGATATAATGGATGTCGTACCATTTAATGCTGACGCGGTCGTAGTTCAATGCCATCAAACGTTCGAAATACTTTCTAACCTTGTAGTAATTGACATCTTTCGTGGTCAACGACGAAACCCCCATCTCACTTCCGGGTACAAATAGCTCCTCGGCCCGGTCCATCACACGCGTAGCCTCGGAATAAGGAGTCTTTTTGTTGCCAATAATGCTGATGTATTTGCTCAGGTCACGCACTTTTTCAAGTGCGAGTGAGTCGATGGCTTGCTTCCTTTTAGGGCTGATTTCCGCTGATTGAGCATGGGCTTCGAGGGCGATTGTGGCCAAGAGCAGCATGCCGATAAAGTTCGTGAAACGCGACATATCCTTTCGTTTGGAGTTTTGCTTGTTAATTCTTTCTCGTTAGTTCCACCTCTGAGATCTTACCGTTCGCATCGAACTTCAGGTCACTAATCGTGTTGAGGTTTTTCTTCTGGTCCTTCAAATAGTTGAGATAGGCTTGAATGGTCGTAGGTTTATCGTAGTCTTTACTCCCACCTTCGTCGGCTATCACAATTAATACTGGAGTTTGGGGGGAAGCAAACAGGGTCAATGCTTCATTGATGCTGCTGTTCGCCGAGGCCACGTTTCCGGAACCAGCGATTGAGTTGAAGAATTGCTCCAATTTCACTGCGGGCGTCGATGCGGCGGCAGCGGCGGCCTTCCGCTTGGCCTCTTCTTCAGCGGCGGCTTTTGCGCGTTCGTCTTCAGCCTTACGTCTAGCTTCTTCCTCGCGCTTCTTCTTATCAGCGGCTTCTTGCTCCAGCCTTGCCTTCTCCGCGTTGGCGGCCTCCATTGCCTTTTTCTTGCTTTTGCAACCCGCTCCAAGCAAGAGCAGGCACACCATCAAAATGACGTGGACTTTTGCAGTTCTGAGTGTCATCGTGTTTTCGTTGTTTTCAATTTGATGTTCAATTCGATGCCTGGTGCGGGCAAATCGCTCGCCACATTTAAATTACCGAGGATAACGATTATCCTTACGAATTATGCAGAGGATTTGTTGAAAAAAATCCACATCGGGGCTTAAATCCCCATTAGAAGTACGCCTCATGGGCGGCCATACGCTCCCGCTCTTCTTCCATTGCATCGAGCAGCAAGAACAGCCCACCGAGGTCGGACACTAAATCCCGCAGGTAGGCAGCCTCGTTCGACCCATCATACATCAGGAACTCCAACAGGAGTGAGCGCAAATTCTTGCTTAGGCGCTTTGCCGGGTGGAATTCATAAAACCGCTCAAATGCCACCAACAAGTCGTTGCTTATCGCTGGCTTTCCCTCGCTGACAGTTGCCCCTTCTTCGTGAGGGTGGGCGATTACCCTCGATGTCTTTTCGGATTCCTTGATTCTCTTCATACACTGATGCGATTAAAGGATAGAGAAAATATTGAACGCTGGGATCGTGCGTGGATGCACGACGAAAGAAATACTCTTTGAACTTATCGCTTGTTCCTGCTTGGGCTGCGACGCGGCACTTGTTCCTTGCGCTCATATCGAATTCTGCGCTCAGCAGCCATGATTACCTCCATGGCAAGCGCGCTCTCATCTTTCAATTCATAGAGAACTCGATCTGACAAATAGTGAACCAACAACTCGCTCCGGTCCACACCCAAGATCGCGGCTAGCTCGACAACTTGATCGCGCGTTGGTTTCTTTACACCGCTCTCGACGCGGCTGAGGAACGATGGATCGACCCGAAGCCCCGCCGCCACTTCCCTAAGCAGCAGCCCTCGCGACTCACGAATTTCTTTCAAGGTTTCAGCGAATGATTTCATTTGACCTATTTAAACATGACCAATTTGGTCAACAAATATACATCTTCAAATCAGCCCTGTCAAGTCCTCTCGCAAAATCACCAAAACATTTTCCGTTCTCTTCTGTGTGTCGGCGCTCAATCAAGGTACTAATGTGAGAGTTGACTCGTCGGTTCTTTACGTCACAATTGGGCACACGCGTTTCACGGGGCGCATGGATCCCATTGTGAGGTTGCACCGCTCCCGTGGTTTATTCTGCACTCTTCACGTTCGACCAAGCATCATTTACCAAATGATACGCGTGTCGCCGTGTGGTGCAGTCGATGTTCCACCACAAATCCATCTAACCAGTATGAAACTACTCAAGTATGCGTTGGTGCTAGCCGTCGCGCTCGCTGCCATCAGTTGTGTCGATGAACCTATCGGTCCGCTTCAAGACGAGGATATTATCATCGTTCCCCCACCTCCGAAACCTTAAAAGTCAATTCCTGAAAAACTGCGACGACGGCGCTCCGAAATGGGCGCCGTCTTTTTTTGTAACTTCATTCTGGATATTCCACGACGAATGAAAAATTACATTGTATCGTGGCTTCTATTACTTTCTGGCGAATGTCTCGCGCAGAGTGCGTTAGACAGTCTGAAAACTTCTTTGGCACTAGAGGGCGCCAAATTGAGTGAAAGCGAACAAGCGTCTATGGCCGCCAACATCGGATGGATCTATTTTGCCGAAAAAAAAATTCCTGACAGTGCCCTAAAGTACTATACAATCGCACGATCAGTCCTAAGTAATCAACCCGACGGACCACTCAAAGCGAACACCTTCACAGGAATTGCCGCGGCCTACCATCAAAAAGGTCGATTCGATTCAAGCATTCTACTAGGTCGGCGAGCATTGACCATGCTTCATGACTGGGGGGACTCGACGAATGCATTGTTCGTGAGTATTAATCTGGCTGCTGCGTACAAAAACATCGGTCTCTACTTGGAGTCCCTCAGCGCCTCCTTCGATGTGCTCGCACTGGCTCCCGATAAACAATCGATCTTAATTGGCTCCACACACAACAATATTGGCTCGATATACACACGTACCCGAAACTTCCAGCAAGGTCTCGAGCACTATCGGCTGGCCGCGGCCAACCCCGAACTGCGGGAAATCCCTTTAGAACTGTCACGTGTTTACAACAACATCGGCGAGCTGTTCATCCAGACCCGACAATACGACAGCGCCATTCAAAACTTCAATACAGCAATTGCACTGAAGCGGCTCACACACGATTCAAGGGGACTGGTACGCTCGCTCGGAAACCTCGCCCAAGTCTCGATCTTGCTCAACCGCCTGCACGACGCGCAACAAACACTCGACGAAGCAGAAGCAATTCAATCAACCGGCGACGATCCAGTCGGGCGAATTGAACTTATGCACCACCGTGCCGATTGGTTCATCCAACGCGGCGAACCGCTCGCTGCCCAACGACTGCTCGAGTCGAGTTACAATCTAATCCGCCTCTCTGGTACTCCAGAACACCTCCGTTCAAATCTAGAACGCCAACTTAAGATTGACGAGACTTTGGGCAATTCGCCCGCCGCGGTTGTACACTTAAAAGAATTGCTAGTCATTCGCGATAGTCTACTGAACATCGAAAAGGCACGGAGCCTGCAGGCCTTACAGCTGAAGTACGAAACCGAACGACGTGAACACGAAATTGTAGAACTCAAACAACAAGATCAGATCACCCAGTCAAAACTCCAGAAAAATCAAGTGATCAATTGGGCGCTCTCAATTGGGTTTCTCCTCGTCGCCGTGGTCACTCTGTTACTTTACGTCAACTGGAGAAATGCCCGCCGTTCGGAAAATAAGATCGCTTCGCTACTTTTTGAAACCCGACATCGCATCAAGAACCACCTTCAGACGCTCGTCAGTATTTTCAGTCTTCAAGCACATCAATACAAGGACACCGATTTGGCGCTCGAGGCCTCTCGATCCGAAAGCCGGGTCCATGCCATGTCCCTCTTGCACGAGAGACTGTCGGAAGCCAACCCGGACGAATTAATTGAAACAAGGGAATACCTCAACAACTTAATAAATACACTTGCCGATATCTATGGTGATCGAATACCCAACCTCCAACTCTCGCTTGACTTGACAAGTCTGCGCGTGCCGGCCGATACCGCGATGACTTTGGGGCTTATTGTTCATGAACTCTTCTGCAATGCCGTTAAATATGCATTCTTGAATCATCCCTCCCCCAAGTTGGGGATCGAGAGCACGATTGTCGAATCCAGTACTTTCATGTTGATTGTACGTGATAATGGTACCGGAATTCGTGAAAACACGATAGCAAAAGACCACGGACTTGGGCTGATTGCGACACTCTCACGACAACTTAATGGGAACTTTGAGGCATTCATGGAAAAAGGAACTACATTCATCATCAAGTTTCCCTTACATGCTGCATGGAAAAAGCTCTCATCTTAATTGTGGAAGACCAGCTGCTTGTTGCTCAGAGCATCGAGGCGATGGTGAAAGGACATGGAATGGAAGTGTTAGGAACAGTGACCTCGGGCGAAGCAGCGCTGACGTTTGCCGAACAGCGACCTCCAGACCTAGTGATCATGGACATCAAGTTGCAAGGCAAGCTTGATGGTATTCAAACAGCAAAAGCGCTTCACCAAACATTGAGGATCCCAGTGATCTTTCTCTCCGATTTTACTGACAACGTGACCGTGAAAAAAGCTTTGGCTGCTTATCCGGTCAACTACCTCGCCAAACCATTTACGGAGAGAGACCTATTACGGGCAGTTGACCTCGCCATTTTTAATGCAAATGCGATTCGCGCCCAGCATAACAACGAGGACGACGAGTTCGTGTTTTTGAAA
This sequence comes from Cyclobacteriaceae bacterium, assembly GCA_044226945.1. Lineage (GTDB taxonomy): Bacteria > Bacteroidota > Bacteroidia > Cytophagales > Cyclobacteriaceae > ELB16-189. The sequence continues at coordinate 70,515 of JBGAGB010000006.1, forward strand.
ACCGGACCGCAGACCTATTCACGTTTGGACTACCAGAACATCGTATTTCTGGAAGCGGAACGGGCTTACTGCAGTGTGCATGGTACCGATAAAACGCATGTAGTCGCCGCAAGTATGGCGACGCTTCTGGAGCAGCTCGACCCGCAGCGATTTGTAAAAATTCACCGCTCTTTCGTGGTCAACATTCGGAAGGTGCGTGAGTTTACAGGAAGTGAAATTGTTGTGGACGGCCATCGTTTGCCGGTGAGCGAGCAGCATCGCGCCGAATTAATGAACCGGCTCAACATCCTCCACTAGGTCAAGCTTTTTGATTCGTTCTAAATCGGGCGCTTTTCGGAGCGCCTGATCTTTTTTCCAACGGCACCTAGTTTCTTTCCCAACGCATCCTGGCGACTATAGGCTGCAATCGAGGTTCATTCTCGATCCTAGTTTCACTGGCGATGAGCGCTACAACGATCGCCACTCTTACTCCCATTCATGCAGACGACCTAGAAAAGATTGGTGCACTCCATCTTTGGTTGCACCTCCATCTCCGTTCGAAGCTTTCGGTCGCATGCTTGGCGCGACAAGCGGGAATGAACGCGAACAAGATGCAGAAGATCTTCCGTGCTCGCTATGGTATGGGCATCATGACTTACGTGCGGACGCGCCGTTTGCTCCGCGCTCGGTATCAACTTGAACATACATCTACTAACATCAAAACCGCTGCTGCCGAAGCAGGGTACAGGCGGATATCTGCCTTCACACATGCCTTTCATGTATTTCACGGTGTCACGCCTGGGCAGGTCTCGCGGCTGTCTTGGTATCAATCAAAAATCTTAACCAATCCTGTATGAGAAGGAGATTCATCATCGATACAATTTGTACGGCTTTCGTGGGCCTGTTTGGTTACGCTGCGGTCAGCAAGCTCTTGGATTACAAGACATTCCTCGTGCAACTGGGGCAATCGCCATTGCTGACGCAGTATGCCACCACGGTTGCTTGGCTTGTACCAGCGGTGGAGATGTTGACGGTCGTTCTTTTTATCACTGTCCGTTTCAGGCTTCTCGCCTTGTATGCATCGTTCACGCTGATGGTTGCCTTCAGCGCGTACATCGTGGTGATTACGCAGTTCAGCGACTATGTGCCTTGCTCCTGTGGAGGAGTTTTGGAGAAACTGTCGTGGAACCAGCACCTCGTTTTCAACCTGGTATTCGTGGCCTTGGCGGTGGTAGCGATCGTGTTGCATTCGAAAGAAGCCGCGGAAGAAGAAACTCTATTGCAATGAGACAGGGGAATGCCGAAAACCTGGGAAAGAGTAGGCGTTTAACACAATTCACTTTTCAATTATGAACAAGATTAAAATCATGTTGCCGGTGTTGGCCTTCGTTTTGGCCATCGCCAGTGCGGTAGCGGCGGACTTCCTGCCGGGGGTATCTGCCAACTACAAAATCGGGGCTGTCTGCCACTCAGGTGGTACGACCCTTGAGGACGATTGTCAACCAAGCTTCGACGGCCAATACACTCAGTGCAAAGTGAGGGTCGACAATCAGGAGTATCCGGCATTTGAAGTCGGATCTTGCTCGACGCCTCTCCGGAGAATTCCACAGTAAGTCTTTCTTGGGGCTGTCTCAAAAGGGCAGCCCCTTAGTTTGGTTCAGAACCGAAACGCCTCGTAAAAAAAAAGTCGATAGATATGAAGCTCATCATTCACTTCGTCACAATTTCGTTCTTAATCACCAGCCTTTGCTGGTTAGCCATTCAGAGCAAGAAAAACCGAAGTAGCGGCGGCTTCGACCGTAACACAATCGACTCAAGTAGCCGGCTCCTTGAATTTGATTTTCCACATCATGCATTACACGCAATCGGCATTTCAGATTCAAAGTTGTATTTCTCAAATGCTACCGGAACAAAAGTCTATCGATTGTCCTTTCAATCGATGAGTTTCGATTCGGTCAGTACTCCCTTCCTTGCGCGTTATTCCGAGATACAGCTATCCGAAAGGAAGATTTTTTGGACGACCCTAGATCAACCCGAAATAATCAGCTTTGCTAACCTGTCTCATCTAGGGGAAGGCAAAAAAGGCCAAATATCGACATCTGGGTTTAATGGGTATGCTGCAGCAAGCAAAAGGGTTCTCTTGCGAAGCATTGACCCGTTAAGAAAATGCCATGTAATCGCGGTGGCGAACGAGTCGGGGATTCTTCAAATTAACAGTGATATACTTGTACCGCAAACAGACGGCATTTTTAGTACGGACGGAATGATGCATTATTGCCCCAAACTCTTCTCTTTCGTATATGTTTTTTTCTATAAAAATGAATATCTACGGATAAGTGAGGATGCCGAATCGTTCGATACTGGAAATACGATAGATACAACCACCCAAGTAAACTTGCAGGTTGAGGAGATTCGCGGAAATAGGATGCTCGCTTCCCCGGCTAAGCCAGTCAACCGACTATCGACCGTTTCGAATCAGTCATTATTTATCGAAAGCAATGCTCTGGCAAATGGGGAAGATCCAGACTCACAGAAAATTATGTCGAAAATCGTCTTCCATCCAAGGGGCGAGCGGCCTCGGAGACTCTTCGCACTGAGCGACACGCTCGTGGTGATCTATCGAAAATCGCTCGAACTCTACCGTGTACCTTCCGATTTAGGGACTTCGGATACCACCAAGACGTCGACCATCGCGTCTTCCAAGGTGAAGCTGATCCCAAACTGGCGGAGTGCCTTGTCGAGGGACCTGTAGTCGTTGCAGTTGCATTCCGCCTCCAGCTTGATTGGGAAGTCAATGCCGGTCTTATCTTCAATTGGGTAAGGTGAGAAAAAGTAGCTTGAGGCATTTTCCATGTCGTCTATTAGGTCCGCGAAAGTTGCCCCTCTCATATAGAGGTCCACATCGTGTAAAGCCGCCGGGATTCCCAGCGATACTTCGCTTGTCCTGAGCTTGTCGACCTTTTTCTGGTCCACGACCCTGAACACTAGACTCTGCCGCAACCGCTTTTCGAACCGTGCGTAGTAACCGAAGTAGCGGTCCAAGTCCGATTTCATCATATCCACAATTTCACCGCGTGTAACAGGTTTTCCAGCAAGGAGTTGGTAGTTATAACGCTGCTTCTCGAATTTCCCTAGGAATTCCGAGTACACGATGTCTGCTGAATCCTTCACCTGCCAATCAACACGTGCGAGGTGAACAAAATCCGCCACGACATTGGAAGGCAAGCGGTTGCGCTCGCAGTAAGCGGTCGCATAAAGTAGCATTGGGTTTGAGCTAATCGAAAGGATGTAGTATCCGTACTCCGGTTCGGCACTGAGGGCTATAGTCGCCGCAATGTCATACACCCCGGTCGTCAGCGAGGACGACCAGAGGAAGTTGTCGGAGCGCTCCGAGCCCCCGTTGTTGTCGACAAACAACGGCTTAGATGGATTTACCTGATGCCATAGTTTTCTCGGTATGGATTGTTCGACGTTATAGGGACCGTTGGCCAACCAACGTGAAATGTTCTCCTCTTTGAATGCTCGCCCGGACGTGAGAGCGCCGATCACGCCGTCTTGACCCACCCACAGGAACGCCGGTACCCCGTTCAACTCGAACAGCGTCTTAATATTCGGGTCGTCACAAATCATTGGCAGGTTCATGTCCACCCCCAACAACCTTTTTCTCCTTGCAACGAACTCCTGCACGACCTTCTTCGATTCACTTTTGTTTACTAGGATCACCTGCATCCTATCCTTGAATTTCTCCTGTAGCTTAAGTGTCTTCGGCCAACCTTCGACACAGCTGGTGCACCCCGTGTTCCAGAATTCGAAAATCACGAGCTTGCCAGGGAAATCACTGGCCTTGATCGTGGAACTCTTGTAGTTGAGTACATTCCGGAACGGATACGACGGCATCGCATCCCCAACACTCAGCGGTTTAAGTTCCTGTCCCTCAACCGAGTTGAATTGTGCAGCAAACATCCACAGACACATGATCACCAGTAACTTTTTCATTCGTTTTGCTTTAAGTTTGGATTGACAGTAATTTCAGATTGAGGGATTGGCAACCAGACATCCTTAGCGTCCCAGCCAGTCTTGTAGCTCAGTGCTTCATTTGCTACACCGGTCCGCTTCAAATCAAGCCATCGGTGACCCCACTCCGCAAAAAGCTCGACGCGTCTCTCTTTATGGATGCTTTGGAACACTTGTTCGGCCGTCTGTCCAGAGGAAACTAGAAGTGAAAGGTTAGCTCGTGCTCTGATCATGTTTAAGTCAGAAATCGCACCCTCAATATTGCCTTGCTTCGCCCGAGCCTCAGCTCGAATCAAGAACTGCTCGGCAAGACGCATCACCATATAGTACTCAGTAATAGGCTGGTTTCGAAGATTCACCTTGTACTTCGAGGGAAAGTTGATTGTAACTGATGCATTTTGAAACAACCCGACCCAAGTCGACCGGCGCGAATCACCGGATTCAAAGGCGGCCAACAAACCGTTTGTGAGTGTCACCCGACCACTCGAACTGACCGCGACCATCACGTTTGCCTCATTAGTGTTCACGGCTGGATCTCCAGTACGCAGCTGCCAAATTGCTTCGGTTGAATTCTTTAAGAAAACTCCCGCGGTGGGGCTAAGTTTGTAAAGTGAATTGCCTATAACTGTCGTCGCATGGGATTCCGCTTCAGCCCATTTCCCTTGATATAGATAAACCCTTGCCAATAAAGCCTCAGCGGCGAAATGGTTAGGTATGGTACGTTCGCCGGATGAAAGTGAGAAATCCTTCGGTAGAGAATTGGAAGCATCCATCAAGTCTCGTTCGATTTGGGCGTATACATCACTCTGTTTCGCGCGACTTGCCACGCGATTCACCCGGAAGTCCGTCGTCAACAACAAGGGAACATCACCAAACAGGTTTGTCAAATAAAAATAGCCAAGTGCTCTTACAAACTTCGATTGCCCAATCGATTCCAATTTGAATTCGTCACGGAGGTTATTGCTAGTTTCAACACCTTCGATAATCGCGTTAGCACGATAGATTGCAGCAAATACGTCGTTCCAAATACCTTGAACAGGACCATTAACACTCGTGACGGTGTTCTCATTTAGGCTTATGAAGTCCTGAAAGGTGGTTCTGTTAACAAATTCATCAGATAGTAAAGACCCAACCATGGTAACCGTCTGAGTGTTCCCTGCTGCAAATGACGTAACGAATGTGAGTTGACTGTACACTCCGGCCAATGCGGACTTCACCATTAGCTCATCTGAAAAAACCTGACTTTTAGAAACTTGTGTAGCTGAATGGTCGAGTGTGACAAAGTCGGTACACGAAGACAAAATTGACAGGCATATTAATGCGGCATAACTGTAGAAATTCCTCATAGATAAAAGAGATTATAGGGTGAATTGGATCCCGCCCGTGAGTACTCTAAGAGCGGGCATATTGATTGCAAATGATTGCTCAGGGTCAAGCAAGTTCGCCCTTGTAGCTGTCCAAAGATTTTGTCCTTGAAGGTAGATCCTCGCCATTTTAAACTTGGACCTTGCAATCCAACTTGACGGTAACGAATAAGAGACACTCAATGACTTAAGTCGAATAAATGAAGTGTCAATGATGCTTCGATCGGAATCTCCCATTGCCACCTGCGTGGTCGAGGCGGCGGAGGATGTTGAAAACTTCTGAACATTGGTGACATCCCCCGGTCGTTGCCAGCGGTCTAGTACGGCAACAGGTTGATTACTCATGCTTCCGGGCGTACCGAAGGCGGATCTAGCTAAAGGATCACGCCCATTTTGTCTCACTCCCTGAACAAAGACGTTAATTTCGACTCCTGAGAAACGGACCGTATTTGAAATTCCGCCAAACAAAAATTGCGCGATGTCCTTTGTTGCCACCCTATCACCAGAGCTTTCCAGCGTTACTCCATTTCTATTCACATCCTCGAATGTGTAAAGACCGGTTTGAGGATCAACACCTGTAAAATGATACCCTTTTGGTGTGCTTAGTGATCTGCCAATGGTCAGGCGATTGGCGTTGGATGAAGTCTCCAATCCTTGGTATGACAACAGAACGTTGCGAGGAGCCGTGAGCGTAATGTTCGATTCCCATTGAATACGTTGGTTGTCGACGTTTACCGTCCGAATCGAAACCTCCGCTCCATAATTCCGAACCGTCGCTGGTAAATTGAACTGAATGGTATTGAAACCGGTCATTTGCGGCAGGGAATACCCTACCAATTGATTTGAAGACCGGTTGTCATAATACGATGCGACTGCAAATATTTTATCATTCAGAAACCCCACCTCCAATGCAACTTCACCCTTCCATGTCTTTTCCCATCGGTAGTCTGGATTAGCTAAACGGGCAGGGATCAGGCCCCCTCTCCCCATGTAAGGATAGGTGGTGGGATTGTATGAATCTAAGTATCCGTAATCAGGTATTTGGTCGCTTCCTGTCAACCCATAGCTCGCGCGGAGCTTTCCAAAACTCAAGAATGAGAGCGATTCCACAAATGATTCTTTACTAAAAATCCAACCTGCCCCAATGGCACCGAAGTTTGCAAACTGCTTACCCGGTCCAAATCTCGACGACCCGTCGCGCCTTCCGGTAAGATTGATAAGATACTTTTCATTTACGGTATAGTTCAATCTCGCAAAGGCAGCGTTGTATTTATACTCAGTATATGTGGAGCTTGAGGGAAAAATAGATGTAGCGGCTCGAATGTTATCGAGCAAGGCATCATTTGTAAATCCGTCTGCGATTAGATACATGCCTTGTCGAAGACTCTGCTGGAATGTGGTCCCAGCAAGGATGTTGATTCGACCTACGCCTAGTTGCTTGTTAAATTCAACTTGCGGTTCTGCAATCCAACTAGAGTAACGATTAATGCCAAACTCGGCATAAGCAGTCGTGATCCCCCAATCAGGATCGTAACTTGAAAAAGGCGCTATGTTCTTCTCATCAAATCGGTTCGTTACATATCCCAGATTTAGCTTCAGGCGGAGGCCGTGAAGTACCTCGTAAGAGGTTGTTAAGTTAGAAACCAGATTATGGGAAAGACCGCTGTATTTCAATTTGGTGTAGCCAATTGGATTGTATGAACCTGGCCATCGTCCGTTTGCCCAGTTGATCGAACCGTCGTCCTTATAGAGAGACTGTGCTAAGGGCGGAATTCGGATCGCCGTCCCCGTCAGATCAACGTTCGGGAGTGTGTTGTCGTCAAAAACGTAAGTGCCGCTCATGTTCACTTCAAACTTCTTATCGCTCGAGCGATGTGAAATTGAATAATGAGTATTGATCTTCTTGTTTGAAAAATTTCCAGGCATGACAGTACCTTCTTGAAAAAAGCCTCCGCCGATATTGAAACTCATAATCTCCGACCCACCCGAAACCGAAAGCTGGGCATTCGTCACATTTGCGGTTCCACCTATTAACGCTCGTTGCCAATCGGTATAACGTGTGGTGTCCCATCCTGGAAGCAAATCATATTCATAGCTTTGAACAGGCATCCCATCATTCCTATGCGCCTCCCTACGCATGGTCATGTAATCTTGGGTACTTAGCAGCTTCATGAACTTTCCCACCTGCCCAGCGCCCGTGTACACATTGACATCAAGGGTCGTCTTACCTGCATGCCCCTTTTTCGTTGTAATGAGTACCACCCCATTGGCACCTCGAGTCCCATAAATCGCCGTGGCATCGGCGTCCTTCAGAATCTCGATGCTCTCAATGTCCGCTGGATTGATGCCCGAAAGGGGATTCGAAAGACCAACAGGTGAAGCTCCAGAAGAGATAGACTGCGATGAAATCGGAACGCCGTCTACCACGTACAAGGGGTCATTGCCATCCAACCTCAAACTATTTCGTCCCCTGATCCGAACCTGGAATGAAGTCCCGGGCAGACCAGATGTTTGCTGAATATTTACCCCTGGCATCCTCCCAATCATCGCCGCAATCGGGTTGCCCACCGGCTGTTGCTGGATCTCCTTTGCGGTGACACGCGAAATGCTACCGGTTTGCTCGCGCTCACTCACCTTCCAATAACCGGCATTCACCATCACCGTCTCCAATACCGCCCGGTCCTCCTCTAACACGATGTCTACCACAGAGCGGCTCCCCACTTCTACCTCCTGCGTCTTAAACCCAATGAAAGAAAATAACAACGTAGGGTTGTCGCGTGTCTCAAGCGCAAACTTGCCATCAGCATCCGTACTCGTACCGTTCGCTGTGCCCTTTTCCACCACGTTCACACCAGCCATCGGCGCGTTTTGCTCGTCGGTGACGCGACCCGTCACCAACGTGGCGTAAGAAAACGGGGCGGATGAGTCCGTCTCGGAAGGCACCGACAAACCACGCGTGCGGGCCTGCGTCAACACCACGAAGTTCTCCGACTCATGTACAGCAAACCGAATCTCAAGCGGCGTCAAAAGCTCCGACAAGAGCTGCCCCAACTTGCGACTCGACGCATCAATCGTTACACGTTCGTCCAGCCGCAAGTAGCTGCTGCTGTACACGAACTTCACGCCCGTCTGAGCTTCAAGCTCTACAAGCGCCTGTCGCAACGTCACATCTTTCAAGGAAATCGTAATCTCCTTCTCCAACACATTCTGTCGCGGCGCAGCTTCAAGCCACTGAGACACGCCCACGAACATAACGATGAGAAAACATGTTCGTAAAAGTCTTTCAACCATAAGCAATTAGTTTAGTGAAAGCACGCAACCCACGCATCGCGTAGACCGCTCACGCTTCCATGTTGAAGTTTAATTTTCTGAGTCAACAAAGAATGATGACTCTGACTATAGTCACTTCATGAAAGACAAACACATAAGGAGAGAAGAAAAAAGAAATCAACGGGGGCAACCGCGACCCGTGAGCGTCACGGTGCGATCTTGGATATGATGGGTAACGCCCAAGGCCTCAGAAATCATCGACATGGTCACCACCAAGGACTGGTCGGTGAAATTTGCAGATACCATGCAGTTTAGAATATCGGAATTGGATACTTCGACTTTCACGTTGAACTTCCCCTCGACACGGCGAACGATTTCCTTCATCGAAGTGTCCGAAAAGTTCATATCATATTGAGTGTTGGCAACGGCAGCTCGCACTTGTTCTACTTTGACAGGCTCTTGCGTGTCGAGATTTCCGCTGGAACTAATCACCACGTGTTCGTTACTACTTACCCGGAGCACTTCCTTCATGCTTCCGCCCGACAGTTCTACCGTGCCGGTGAGGACAATCAACTCTACACCTGCCGTCGATGCCTTCAAGCTAAAACTGGTACCCAATACGCGGGCGGTGAAATCGCCGCAATGAATGATAAAGGGCCTTCCCGGATCTCTCGCGACTTCAAAAAGCGCTTCACCTACCAGCTCCACCTGCCGTTCGGCAATCGCGAACTGGTTCGGATGCAGAAGCTCAGCACCCGACTTTAACCATACCAGCGTGCCATCGGGCAAAATGAGTTTGTCGTCTTGATTGGAAGCTGAAACGAACCAAAGCGTCGTAGCACTGGCGGCGAGGACAATAGCAGCAGCCCCAAGCCAAAGCCACTTCCGCCAGTTCTTCTGGCGCGGTTGTGTCACCCGGTCGATATTCGCCCAAATCTTGTCTTGCCCCTCGGCCGTTAATTCACTGTCCTGATGGGTACTGAATTCGTCCATCCATCGATCCATCTCGGCCTTTTGGCTCGGAGACAACCGACCCTTGTCATACAATTCTAACAGCCGCTCAAATTCTTCTTTTTTCATAGCATTCCCTCGGCCAGCACACGAAAGGGTAACCCCTGCCTTCCGAAACACATAGTTATTAGATCAATAAACTGTGTCAGGAAAACCTGATAGCGAAGTTAAGGTTCTTTTCGCTGGTTATAGAAATCCGCACACGCTTCCCGTAATTGCTTCAAAGCCGCCGTAATGTAGTTTTCCACCGTTCTACTTGAGATATTCATCTGTTCTGCGATCACGGCAATGGGTTGGTGTTCCATCCGGCTCAGCTTGAAAGCCGTCTGGCAGCGCTCAGGAAGATTCGCGATGGTTTGATCCAAAATCCGGAGTACGTCCGCCAGATTCGTGAGTTCCTCGTTGGAATTGTCGACAGGCGAATTGAACTTCAGGAAGTGGCTTGCATATTCCCGGCGAATCACGTTATGGCGGATGTAGTTGAAAATTTTATGTTTCACGATGCCATATAAATACGGCCGAAGTTCGGTCACGTGGTCGAGTGATGACCGGCGAGACCACAACCAAACAAACGTCTCCTGCACGATCTCTTCGCAGTCCTCCTTCGCATACACTTTATCGGCCACATACCTATGCAACAATGCAGCATACCTTCGATATATCTCTTCGAAAGCTCCCCGGTCGTCTCTGCGAAGGGCACCAATAAGCTCGTGGTCTGACGTCGAACGGTACGAATTCATGTCTAATGCTTTAGGCTCGACCCGAACGAAAGTACAAATCGATAGTACTTCCCAAACCTTCGGGTAGTGGTCTCAAAAAACAAAAGGAGAGACCTCTCAAAGTTCGAGCACGGATCAGTAATCTCCTGCCTTTTAAAAGTCAAAAGTGGAGGAAAACAACACCAAACGATCGTGTTTTCCTGACACCAAAAATGATCTTCGTTGATCGTACAATCACACGTACATGATTGCACATGTAGTATTCAATCAAAGATAAGACATAGGAGAATATTCCGACTATAGTCGTCGACTCTTTTTTCCAAAGTTCTGCAGTTTCACTTCGCGTCGAAGAATGAAGAGTCTAGTCGAAAGATTTGGTGGTGTTCTCGCAGAGTTGCGAAAATCGAAGAAACTATCACAAGCACAACTTGGGATTGATTGCGACCTCGATCGAACCTTCATTTCATTGCTCGAACGCGGGGAACGTCAACCTTCCCTTACTACCATATTTAAACTCGCCAAAGCGTTGGGCGTAAGTCCATCCTCTATCATCCGCGAGTTGGAGAAATAATTGATTCCTTTGCGCTTCGTTGGTAATTGGCCATCCAGCGAACATCCTTCTTCCATCGCTCCCACAGCTGCGTGCGAACTGCCATGCGTGCCTCCACCATCAGTCGCAACCGGTCCACAACCTCCCACAACTTATCGTCCAACACCTGAATTTCAGCCAACTTCTGCATGTAGAAAAACTTGTCGATCTCTCGGTTGACAACAATGTCGCTCGACACTAAATCTAATTCCGCCAGCAACACCCGCACACGATTCTCCAATTTTCGGTTCTCCAACCGGCCCAGAATTTCCTTGTGGTATGATGACGTCACGCAGGCTATCGGTTTAGCGCACAACCATCAGCGAAGGGGCGCACCGTTCCCAAACCTAAACCTATGCATTTGATTAAAGGAAACGCTGACCCCATGCTGAAATGACATTCAAACACCTCTACTTTTTTGAACCTATTGGCAAACGAAAATTGAAAAACCCGGGAACGCACATCTCATCCGAACATACTTGATACTCCACTCTACCTACAACGGTCGCCTCGCCAGATACTTTTGCCAATTGCGAAAACATAACCGTCTGCTCGTACCAAGTAACTTCCACTCTAAACGTATCGTCAAAATGCACAATTCTCTTTCCCTCCTCGACGGTCTTTCCTTTCAGTCGGTACGAACCGTCTTTCTCAAAGAAAACCTTTGTCGGTAAAGGACCCCACTTCGGCAACTTCTGAGAATATAAATGCCATCCCTCCTCCAACTCTGCCTCAAATACCAATCTCCACGTCGAAGCGTCAACTTGCTCGCTCCTCGTGTTCCAGCGAACATGCGGCTCAGACTGCGCAGACAATTGCCCAACGCAAAAGATCGAAAACAGGATTGTGGGGAAAAGCCAACGCATGTGATTCACGTTGACTATAAATAACTCCAGGAGGAGCTAACTCACAGGATTAAATGCAAAAATGAACAGGTATTCTATCTACTTCGTCTGAAGCGCAGGAATCTCCATAAACGCATATGCAATCATGTGGCAAATTCCCATGTGTGCATCCTCTACCCTTCCGTAATGAGTGTCGTCAACCACCAACACCTGGCGCGCCAACGTTGCCAATTTGCCGTGCTTGCCCCCTACCAACGCAATAGTGTCTACACCATTGGCATTTGCCCATTCAACTGCCTTCACCAAATTCGGTGAACTGCCACTCACACTCATCACCATCAACAAATCACCGGGCTGCGCCAAATTCATCAACTGTCTAGAAAATACCTCGGAATAGTCGTAATCATTTCCAAGGGCAGTCATCCAACTCACGTTGTCGTTCAACGACTGGCAGCGAAATCGGCGATACGTTTTGTCCGACGAGCCCTTTCCTAGGTCCGTGATGAAATGCGACGCATTCGCAGCACTCCCACCATTACCACACACAAAAATCTGGCGGTTCTCATCCAATGCCTTCCTAAAAGCGGATATCATTCGTTCAACTGCAGCTCCATCAATGGTATTCAAAGCCTTTATCTGGGCGCCCACGTATTGCTTCACAAAATCTTCCATAGCTATGCTCTACTTCGTTAATTCTTGTCCAATCAACAACAACGCCCCCACCGGTACCACATCCGCCTTCAATTCCGCTAATCGAACCGGTGTCCCTTTGAAAGCCTTCATTAAATGATGCTCCAATCCAACCGACACCAAATTCCTAAAATATTCGCCCATCAAAGAAAGTCCTCCTCCCAAAACGATCATATCGGGATGTAGCAAATGTAGCACGTGTGAAAGACCAAATCCTAAATCTTGCGCGGTTGCTTCGACGATCGCCCGCGCACCATCGTCGCCCGCATCAATGGCCGGAATCAACGCCATTGCCTCTACCCCTTTGTACCGTAACGCTGCTATCGCAAGTTGACTTTCAGGATGCAAGTTCGAATAATTAACAACCTTTCGATTCACCGCCCACCCAGAGCAACTCGACTCCACGGTCTTGCCTTCCATATCCAACCGAACATGGCCAAACTCCAATTCTCCCGGAATCGCGCCGTGGTAGACTCGACCCTCCACAACCAACCCACCGCCAACCCCACTCCCAAGCGTAGTGTAAAAAACAACACGCTGTCCACGGGCAACACCGACCGTCGCCTCGGCCAACGCCGCCACATTCGCATCGTTATCAATCGCGACCGGGGCATTTACAAGTCCTTGTAACCAACTACGCAAATTCACGCCAGTCCATCCAGCAACCTGGAACGAAGTCCAAACCTCACCAGTCACCCAATTCACTGGCCCTCCGAAACCAACGCCCACCCCATCCACTGTCCCCAACGACACGAGGGTGCTTTCAATTACGCGTCGGATCTCTACTGCACCGTTCTCCACATTCACAGCCCTGGACGCAATGCTGTCAATCTCCCCACGCTCGTTCCCAACAGCGATTTGCAGCTTTGTTCCCCCGATTTCGATGCCGACGAGTCTCATTTCGTGAACTTGATGGGGGAAATTTTTACTTCATAAGGTGCCAGAAGATGGGCTTCACCAACAACGCGCACGGGCGTTTGCGCATCACGATGGTTGATCAGAAACAACCAACTCGCGTCATCATTTCCCACGACCAGGCTGGTAACCCGTAGTGGATCGTAGCTCTCGGATTTAATCAGAAAATTTGGTTTCAAACTTCGCAATGCGCTCCAGGCTTTCCACACAGGAAATACGTCGCTATCAAACGCAAACAAAGGGTGTCGATCGTCGTCATTTGCGAGCAGATAACCAGCCATGCCATGCACTTCAAACATGGTGATGGAGTTCGCGCCCGATTCAGCTAAATACTTCAAACTCGCCAACGACCAACCAGCAGCGAGAGGCGTCGCTTGCCTAGAATCATATTTTGATGGCAGCAAGCTAGTTTCCGCCATAAGATTATCGCCCATCGCATCTGGATTGAAACGGGGTCGCAATGAGACCGGTCCCGCGTGCACTTCTACGTGCCCAGAAATAGCCTTTGCACTCCGAACGGCATCGGCCTGCGCCGGAAGATTCTCTATCACAGTCAATGTGTCGGTCGCATGAACCTGCGGGTTCAACGAATACACTAAGAAGTCAATTCCGGTTACGTCAAATCGGTTTCGGTTCAATTCGGTAAAGTAGCTCACAAAGCCAGCACCAATCATACTCGTCGGAAACAGCTTTCTTGCCTTCGACAAAATAAGTTGCAGCAACTTATTGACATCCGCTTTTCGATCTAGTGGAGATAGGGCCACTCGCGAAATATCCGAGTTTCCTTTCGAACGAATTTTTGATTCGAATGCATCCCATTCCAACTCCGCCTTTGTTCCAAAAACAAGGTGCAAGAAAGGTGCTGTACCCATGCGCGCAGCCTCCTGCATCCCCTTGTCGAAACTCAGTGCCCACGACGGATCTGATAATCGCAACTCAATCCGAAGATGATCAAATTGGAGTTGTTTCAATTTTTCGATCGCGGCACGATCCTCAGTCGATCGCCCTGAAAAATTGGTTCCCACCTTCGGAAAAGGAAGCTGCTTGTGGAAGTCAACGTCTATCTCGACTGGCGATCCTTGTTGCTTTTTCAAAGTGACGTTCGATCGGTCAACTACCAACTTCACTTTTTGAGTAATTCTTTGGCCAACTTCAAGTTCGACGGGATATGGAATCCTAAGTGGTGTGCTATAAGTCTTAAACGACGTATCGGACCAATTACGCTGGTCTTCCATTTCAAAGATGTCCCCCTCGTAAGCAAGAGTCGCTCGAACACCGTTTGACAGCGACCAGTCAAACGTTTGGATTTCCAGAAACGGTTGATGTGGTGCAATCAAATTAGGGAAATCACGCTCGTACACAACGCCATCGGGCTGAGTCACTTTCGCAGGTTGTCCAAGAGTCTCCCGGATCGGGTGCAGCACACAAATTCCAACCCTGTTCCGCCAATATGGAGTAAGCACGGTGCCGTCGATCGAGAATTGAAATTCCCCATTCGCAAAACCCTCGATATGAACAGTCCAACGAATCACATCGACAGCGCCAAACCGACTCGTCGCGGTATATCGAATTGAGAAACTTCGTTCGTCGACTTCCACTTGCTCATCGGACCGTACTAATTCGGCAGTATCCCAATTCTTGTCGCGAAGTGCGAAGTATACTTTCCGGACTATTTCAGAATCACCAATCGAAATATAACGGACAAATCCCTGGTCATACACCAACGAAAAGTCCCCGATTTGAATCGTCCGTTCGGTCATGACGCTTGGTTGCCTCGAACCTCTTTCGCAATGGCGAGGCATTTGGAGATTCGTTCACCCAACAGTTTCCAGTCGCGATTCTGCAGGATATCCTTCGAAAAAAGTTGAGAACCCATCCCAACGCAATGCGCTCCAGCCTGAAACCACGATGAAAGACTTTCACGCGTGGGTTCTACGCCACCCGTGATCATCCACTTAATGTCCGGAACCACGGGCTTGACTGCTTGTACAAACGCCGGCCCCAACACTGAACCGGGAAACAACTTAATGAGACTCGCACCATGTTCGTGTGCTGTCGCCGCTTCGGTGAGCGTGCCACACCCAGGTATCCACGGTATGCCTCGATCGCGACACACGGTACCCATTTCGAGTTTTAGAATCGGAGATATAATGAAGTCCGCACCCGCATTAATAAACTTAGTGGTGGTTGGACCATCCATGATCGTTCCGATGCCCAAGTAAATACCTGAAAACAAATTTCTTTTAGAGATCAGGTGCTGAAATACCTCAAAGGAATTCGGTCGTCGGTTCGTGAACTCGAATGCACGAATCCCCGCATTGTAAGCGGTCCGCACCACCTCAAGCGCATCGTCCGGCTGATCGTGTGTAAACAACGGTACAATTCGGATCGAATCGATCGCCTCAAGAATTTTTTGGGAATCTGGCATACCCCGAAAGATAGCGAATGTTGCAAAAAGCTGCTGTTTCCACGATCGAGTCAATTCACACGAAAATGATACCTTTCTGCGTGGAACCCTCGACGTCAATACAACGCCCACCCCGCTGGATTCCTAAGAATAGGTTCGCCCAGCACGTCCTCTTTTGGATCGTCATCTACTTTTTCGACGTATTTGTGTTCGGCTGGGATAGTCAGAACTATCCATTGTTCTTTAAGATGGTTTTGTTCGAAATGCCGGCCCAAATGCTCCTCGCATACGTAATCATGTACTCGGGGATCCCACTATACTTTCAAAAAAGATATTGGACCGCCGCAGCGATCGTCATTGTCACCTTTCTCGTTTGTTCGTTCGCTGTCCATGCAATGATCTTATATTTGAGTAACTACTACCCGAAAGAAGTCCCGCTTTTTAGCTTTTCAAAACTACTCGTACGGGGATTCTACTTGTTTGCCAACGCCGCCATCGCGGTCATCATCAAATTGGTGAAGATGTGGTACCAGAATGAACTTCGCGTAGGTGAACTCCAAAGTGTCCGTCTGGAGGCAGAACTGAAGATGCTTCGCGAACAGGTCAATCCACATTTCCTCTTCAATACGCTCAATAACATGTACGGATTGGTCGAGAGAAATGCCAAACATGCACAGGAAATGATTCTTGGGTTATCGAGAATCATGCATTACATGCTATACGAAAGCAATCTTCCCACTACCGAACTGAAAAAGGAAATGGATTGCATCCGCGACTACGTCGAACTGGAGAAAATTCGATATTCGGGAAATTTGTCAGTATCGGTCTATCACGACACGGAAACAGAGCAGCTACAAATTGTTCCATTACTCCTATTTCCACTTGTCGAAAACAGCTTCAAACATGGCGCATCGGAAGCGATAGAATCGGCTTGGGTAAATATCCAGTTCACTGTCGACAAATCTCATTTTGTCTTTAAGATCGAGAATACGCGTACGTGCGATGCGACGGCCAACCATCGACCCGGAGGAATTGGTTTGACCAACGTGAAACGGCGGCTCGAGTTGGCCTACGAGGGCGACCACTCGATTGACATCATCGATGGTCACGACACGTACTTAGTGGTCCTCAAAATTTCACTCAGTCGAATGACGCAACCAGCCATTGCATGAAGCCAACATGCATCATTGTCGAAGATGAACCAATCGGGCAGGAGATCATTCGATCATACCTACTTCGGGACGGCTCATTTGAAATTCTCGGGCAATTCAAGAACGCGGTCGAGGCTTCTGCCTGGCTGCAAGCCAACACGGCGCACGTGATCTTTCTCGACATCCGGATGCCTCGGATGAATGGGCTTGACTTTCTTCGATCCTTGTTACACCCGCCGAAGGTCATTATTACATCCGCTTATCGCGAATATGCAATCGATGCCTTTGATCTCGAAGTAGTAGACTACCTGCTGAAGCCGATCTCATTCGAGCGCTTTCGCAAAGCGATCGGCAAAGTCCTTCCCCGATCGATTCCCGCCGACACGGAGCCAATCGCGCCAGATCGGCCATTTGTCTTCGTGAAAGGAAACAAGCAGCTGCAAAAAGTGTATTTCGATGACATTCTCTACATTGAAAGCCAGCGCGACTACGTGAAAATAAAACTTGTCGGTGGCCAAGAGGCGTCCACGCGGCAAACAATTAGTTACTACGAACAGTTTTTGCCCGCCCAACTCTTTCTAAGAGTGCATCGTTCATACATCGTAGCCGTGCGCAAGGTCACTGCACTTGAAGCCGTTCGGATTCTGATCGGGAAAACATCGATACCGATCGGGCGGAACTACCGCCAAGTCGTCGCAGACTTGCTGAAGCCAACTGAGTAGGCGAAGTACACGTCTACCAACACTTTCAGCCTGCCGCATCTTGCGTGAAAGTCATTCCTTCGTCACACGGAAACGTTCATTCGCCGCAAACTCCCACCTCTTCGTTGACCATGACCGTACCTTTTGCGTTGAAACTGAATCGCTGAGATTATGTTGACACTTCTGCATTTTGATGAACAACGGCCGCACACGCTCGGGCATTCCAGCGGAAATGCGTGGAAAGGAATCGTGTTGGAACAAGTAACGGTCTCTAGTGGGGTCCACGCAACATTTTCATTGCGACAGCACACAATGGTGCTCATCGAAGGAGTGAACGCCCGAGTTCATTTCGAATTGAGCGGTCACCTAGTCAGTGGTCAAACACAAGTGAACCAAGTGGCCGCTTTTCTGCCAGCAGCAAGCTTTGCCACGGTGCGGTGTTTGGAAGATACCAAGCTTGTCCTAGTTGGCATCGATTCGGAACTCGTCGCGAGCATCCTTGGCGCGCGCAACTTCAAGCCGACACCCCGATTTTCATTCGACGATCCTCTGTTGGTCGGCATCGTGGCGCGACTTCAAGAGCTAGCTTGCGAAGGAATCTTCGCCGAACGCGTCTATGCCGAAAGTCTCGGGACTGCTGCAGTTTTACACTTAGGCAAGATCTTCCAGTCTGCGAATGAGTCGTACGTGCTGAAAGGACGACTCTGTGCAGGGCAGCTTAAGCAGGTCATCGACTTCGCGCACGAGTCGTTGCAAGCCGATATAGGATTGCACGAGCTGGCCTCACTCGTCCACCTGAGCCCTTACCACTTTGGTCGCTTGTTCAAACAAACTTCAGGTTTGAGCCCTTACCAGTTCATTCTCCAATTGAAAATCGAACGAGCAAAGAAGATGATTCTCCGAAACCATGGCCCCATCGGCGACATCGCCCACCAATTGAACTTTGCTGACCAGTCGCATTTCAGCAATGCGTTCCGAAAGGCGACGGGCGTGTCACCACGCGAATTCTTACAGCAACAAGCAACTGGTTAGATTCACCTCAGTTCTTGGGTCTTCCGTCCGCTAAGACTTCAGAAAAATTCTCATAAGTAAACAAACATTCATTTATATTTGCCGTTCAATTACGGCGAATGCGTACTCGAGACGAACATAAAGAGCACCTGGTCAAGGAAAAAGCCATCGAACTGCTGGTGAAATACGGTTTTGAGGGGTTCAGCATGCACAAACTGGCCAAGGCCGCAAAAGTGTCGCCGGCTACACTATATATATATTATGCAGACAAAGACGACCTGATCAAGAAACTAGGGGTCGAACTCGGCAATAAGATGTCGCAAATAACCCTCGAGGGGTTCGATCCGAAAATGTCCTTTGCTGAAGGGCTCAAAAAGCAATGGGAGAACAGGTCACGCTTCTGGCTCGAGCATCCTAAGGACGCGAACGCATACGAAGTTATCCGCCATTCGCCACACGCCCACTTCGTCACCCAAGCTACGACGGCAACTTTCCGCCCCATCATGGAAGAGTTTGTTCGTCATGCAATCGCTAACAAAGAGCTTCGTCAGATGCCCTTCGAAGTTTACTGGAGTGTGGCGTTCGGGCCATTGTACACGATGGTGAAATTCCACCTCGAAGGGCGTTCAAAAGGTGGGATGGAATTCCAGTTCTCGAAGAAACTGATGTACGAAGCGCTAGAACTTGTATTGAAAGCAGTGAAACCTTAGCACAGATATGAACGAGCAAAAGGTACTTATATTAAAATCAAACATCGAGTCGCATTCCGACCTCCTTCGCGTTCGGGATCCGCTCGACACGCACCCCGGAATCCGTCACTGGAATATCGACATCGAAGATTGTGACCACGTACTTAGAGTGGTAACATCCGAATTAACCGTGGCCGACATTGAAGCGCTCGTTCGTGAAAATGGCTACGTGTGTTCAGAACTAGACTAAACAACATTAAGAAACGCTCTCGGCTCAAACCTTACTCATGGAACAACATCAACTCAAACCATTTACTTCGTATCAGAAGTTCGTCCTCGCGATTGTCGCGTTGATTCAGTTTACCGTCGTGCTCGACTTCATGGTCATGTCGCCCCTTGGTGACCTGCTCATGAAAAAGTTGGCAATCACGCCTCAACAATTTGGGATCGTGGTCGCATCGTATGCATTCAGTGCCGGAATATCAGGTATACTCGCAGCTGGCCTTGCCGATCGATTTGATCGCAAGAAGTTCTTACTTTTCTTTTATACCGGATTTGTCGTAGGAACTCTTTTCTGCGCATTGGCGCCGACTTACGAACTCTTGGTAGCCGCCCGGATTACCACCGGCCTTTTCGGTGGCGTCATTGGTGCCATTTCCATGGCCATCATCACCGATACGTTTGAAGTCAACCAACGCGGTCGGGCAATGGGCGTTACGCAGATGGGATTCGGCGCGAGTCAAGTACTTGGTATTCCCATCAGCTTGTTGATGGCTTACCAATGGGGGTGGAACTCACCATTTATCATGATCGTGGTGTTCGCAACCATCATGGGTATCGTGATCGTCTTGAAAATGAAACCGATGACTGAGCACCTTAAGTACCAGGTTGGCCACAGCGCCAATGCATTGCCACACTTAGCAAACACCTTGGGCACGAAGCGCTACCAAACCGGTTACATCACGACCGCATTGTTGTCGCTCGGTGGTTTTATGCTCATGCCATTTGGTACTGCCTTCGCGATCAACAATCTTGGAGTTCCAGAAGGAAACACGCTGATCCTCGTATTTGCGGCCACTGGTCTCGCGTCCATGATTGGCATGCCCCTGATTGGGCGGCTCAGCGATAAATACAACAAGCTCACCATTTTCACAATTGCTTCTTTGTGGGCCATGATGGTTGTGATTGTACACACACATTTTGGATTGATTCCGCTGTGGCTAGTCATCACCTCGAACATTTTAATGTTTGTAGGAATCATGGGTCGTGTGGTGCCGTCCAGCATTCTCATTTCAATGATACCCCAGATGAAAGACAGGGGTGCGTTCATGGCAATCAACTCGTCACTCCAGCAGATTGCGGGCGGATTTGCAGCAGTGATTGCTGGTCTAATCGTGATTCAACCACCCAAACCCGCGCCTTTGGCAGACGGAACGATACCCCTCAACCCGCTTCAAAACATCGATATCGTGGGATTCGTAGTGGCATTCTTCATCCTTGTGTCCATATATTGCATGTATCGGATCAACCGAATGGTGAACGTTCCTACTACCAATGAACCCGTGGTAAAACCCGAAGCCGCGATGGCCGGAGAATAAAAATATTTCCTCAATCCTTGGGTGATTTTCGGTTCTAGCGTTGCACATATCGGTAGCAAGGATCCAAGAACCGATTAACCCATGCAATCAACGCACGATTCAATCATCGTTCCTGACATCGCGGAGGACTTGCCTGAACTCTATGAGGCAACGTTCCCCGCGGTGGCAGGTTTTGTAGCGAAGATGGGCGGCACGTTAGACGATGCGCGCGACATCTTCCACGACGCTCTCATCATCTTCCTCGAAAAACAAGAGTCCGTCCATGTCGAACACTCGCCTGAGGCATATATTGTAGGGATCGCAAAACACCTTTGGCTTCGTCAGCGGAAACGGGGCCACAAACTGGTGGCACTTGATGCCTTCGAATCAAGTTTAATCGTGCCTGAACCAGAACGGCCTCCACTGCCGGCGCGCCTCTTGGCCCTCCTAGAACGGAGCGGGCAAACCTGTTTGGAACTCTTACAGGCGTATTACTATGAAAAGCTAACGCCTCAGAAAATAGCAGATCGCTTCGGGTTCGCCAATACGCATTCCGCCGCTGTACGCAAGCACAAATGCCTTCAAAAGGTACGTACCACAATCGAAAGCAAATCTTTACACCATGGCGACTTCACTGAGTAACACCGAATCGATTGACTCTTACTTACTCAACAAGTTAGACCCCGCCGAAAGATTGGTAGTGGAAGCGCGGATCCTAACGGATACAAGTTTTGCACAGCACGTCGAATCTCAACAAACCATTCACGGACTCGCTCGATACTTCGGTAGAAGAAAACTCCGTCGCCAATTGGAATCCATTCATCAAGTCCTTCTCACAAATCCCACGAAGCAATCCTTCCGTGGCGCCATCACTCAACTATTTGAAACGAAATGACAGTTCCAACCTCGAACCTGATCCCAATGGTGATCGACAGCAACAGCCGTGGCGAACGAGCGTACGACATCTTCAGTCTATTGTTGAAAGAGCGCATCATCTTCCTAGGGACTAAAGTCGACGATGGAAGTGCCAACTTGGTCGTTGCCCAATTGCTATATCTCAATAGCTTGGATTCCAAACAAACGATCAGTCTTTACATCAACAGCCCGGGAGGCAGCGTGTATGCTGGTCTTGCGATCTACGATGCCATGCGCATGATCCAAGCTCCAGTTTCTACCGTAGCGGTCGGCGTGACTGCAAGTATGGCTACTGCCCTGCTTTGCTCCGGTACAAAAGGGAAGCGCTTTGCCTTACCCCACGCCACGATTCACATGCACCCTACCTCAAGCGGTTCGCAAGGGTATACTGAAGACGTCCGCATCGCAACGAGAGAACAAGAAAGAATTCAAGCGCAGTTGTTCCACATCATCGGTAACAACTCAGGTCACTCGTGGAAAGAAATCGAAGAGTATTTCCTACGTGATAAGTATCTCAGCGCGCCTGAAGCAAAAGATTACGGCCTGATTGATGAAGTGCTCGGTGACACCAGCGATGTGATTCGCCTACACATCCCCGATAACTCCGTTCATTTCGGAACACCCTCAAAGGCTCTTCCATAAATAGATAGTCGCATAAGCCTCCCACCCGCGATAAGGCTTGAACAACTTTTTAACTCGATCGAGCGAGGGTTTCTTCCGAAGCCCATGCTGAAGCCGAAGCGCTTTGTGGAGTGCTACGTCTTCGAGGGGGAACGCGTCGGGGTACCGAAATGTGCGCATTAAGGCATAGTTCGCAGTCCAGTTTCCGATCCCTTTGATCTTTACAAGCCGCTCCTTGGCTTCCGAAAGTGAAAGTCCCACAAGTTGTTCGCGCGAAAGCGCACCGCTCAAAAACTCTTGAGCAATGCCGATGGTATAGGTTGCCTTCTGTCGCGAAAATTGCAACGGAAGCAAATCATCCACTGTCAGCGCAGCAACCCTCTCAGGCGCGGGAAACAAAAAATAGTTTCTTCCATGGCGCTCATGCCGCTGCCCAAACGTCTCCACAAATCGTTGCTTGATTGTATAGGCAAACGCAACATTAATCTGCTGACCAAGTACAGCCCACACAATCGATTCAAACAAATCGGGCTGGCCCATGATCCTGTATCCATGAAAAGACTTGATCAACGGTTTGAGTATCGCATCTCTTCGCGCGAGCGAATAAAATGGTGCAAGATCGGTTTCCAAGTCAAACCACTCTCGCACGTATTGCGTAACCGCTGCTTGCACTGTTGCACTCGCCCCTTGAATGTCTAGAGTTACAATCAATTGATTGTCTCCAGGCTCGATGGAAAAGAACACAAGCGATCCGTCGACGGAGATGAGTTTGTGAACTCGAACTCCATCGACGGTGTGCATGACCTCCTTCGGAGACCGACTTAAGAATGCCAGGCTATACTCATAAGAAAACTCCTTAGGAGTAGCAATCGAAAAGGTCACTCTACTTTTTTGAAAGGGCTTGACCCACAATCAATACAAAGTCTTTTCCTTTCACGAACCCTTTGCCCCAGACTCCATCATACTTGGCAGTGATATCGAGCGCGGGCAGGTCTTCGACCTTCTTTCCTTTTTTAAATGCCGCTAGGACCTGATTCCGAATGTCAACGAGCATATCATAAAATGCCTTGACGTCGGCCTTCGTGGCAAGTTCACCGTGTCCGGGAATGATTTTCGCGTTATCATCAACAATTGCGAGGAATTTTTCCAAGTTGGTGAGATACCCGGTAAAACTTCCGCCACTTCCAGCGTCGATGAACGGATAACTTGTCCGAGTAAACGAGTCGCCGGTGTGATACACGTTGGCCTTCACAAAACGAATGAAAATATCGCCGTCGGTGTGGCCGTTGGTGAAGTGATATAATTCTATGTCCTCGTTATTCAAATGAAAGTTCATGCGATCTCCGAAAGTGATCTCGGGCCAGGCCGCCTTATCGCGAGGTGGAATCGTCTGATTGGTTCTCGAGTTCACCGATTCCTTCGTCATACGGTCGCGGACAAGGTCGTGTGCAACAAGTGTGACACCCCATTTCTTGAAGTTTTCATTTCCACCGGTGTGGTCGCCGTGGATATGGGTATTCACTAAAAATCGAATCGGGCTGCCGTCGATTGAAGCAACACTGTTCTTGATCTTTTCGGACAAGGGTGCAAATTGGTCGTCGATCATTAAAAGTCCGTCGGGTCCTTTTAACAAGCCGATATTTCCACCCGCGCCTTTCAGCAAGAATACCTGTTCTGTTACTTTTTGCGGTCGCACCTGCACGGTGTCGAGACCTTGTTGTGCCACCGCCGCCGAAGCCAACGCGAGCGATGCGCCGAGGAATAAAATTTTCATGGGTTTTTAGGTCGTTACGAAGGTTGAATTTAACCTTCAACGTGCAGAACGACACAGCATTTAACATTTAATTTATAGGCAATCGACAGTAGGCGACGATGAAACGGCTTCAGGATTGTGATTCGGGGAACTAATGTTCTGGGCCGATTCGTTACATTGTTACTTTAAAATCCTGCTCCATGAAACCCCTTCGAAAAGTTGCCATCATCGGTGGTGCCCGCATTCCTTTCGTGCGTTCTTTCAAGGAATATAGCCGCGTGTCGAATCAAGAGATGCTCACGGCTTCCGTTCAAGCAACCGTCTCGAAATACAAATTGAACGGCAAACTGGTCGGCGACGTGGCATTGGGTGCGATCCTCACCTATCCTTCCGATTGGAATATGTCGCGCGAAGTCGTGCTCGGTACGGATCTAGATCCGCGCACTCCTGGTTTCAACGTGCAACGGGCATGTGGCACGAGCCTCGAAACAGTGAATCTGCTTGCACTTAAAATTGCCGCCGGACAAATCGACTCGGGCATCGCTGGTGGCAGTGACACAAACAGCGATCTCCCCGTGGTTGGACCTAAGCAGCTCGGTTGGAAACTCATCGACATCCAGAACTCCAAATCGTTTGGGTCTAAACTCAGCAATCTCCTCAAGATTCGCCCTGCAGATTTGAAACCTGTGATTCCCGGTATCCGCGAACCGCGCACTGGAAAAACGATGGGTGAGCATACCGAAATCATGGTGAAGCAGTGGAAGATCTCGCGCGAGGAACAAGACGAGCTCTCTTATAAGAGCCACATTCATGCAGCCAAAGCGTATGAAGAAGGATTCTATCAGGATATGCTGGCGGAGTTCAAGGGCGTCAAGCGCGACACCATTGTGCGCCCCGATACCACGATGGAGAAACTGGCGAAACTGAAACCTGCATTCGATAAGTCGGGCGCTGGAACACTCACCGCGGGCAACAGCACGATTTTCACCGACGGCGCCGCATCGATTCTCTTAGCGTCTGAGGACTTCGCAACCAAGAATAACCTAGAAGTACAAGCCTATTTCACCGATTGCGAAGCGGCAGCAGTCGACCACGTGCATGGTGCTGGATTATTGATGGCACCCACGTTGGCCGTCGCCCGGTTACTCCAAAGAAATCAGTTGTCGCTTCAGGACTTTGACTTTTATGAAATCCACGAAGCCTTCGCAGGACAAGTGTTGTGTACTCTTAAAGCATGGGAAAGCGACGACTATTGTCGCAATGATCTCGGACTGACCAAAGCTCTGGGATCCATTGACCGATCAAAACTTAATGTAAAAGGGGGCAGCGTGGCCATTGGCCATCCTTTCGGAGCGACCGGCACCCGGGTCACGATGAACATGGCCAAAATGTTGGCCCAAAAAGGCAGTGGTCGCGGTTTGCTCTCAGTATGTACCGCTGGAGGCATGGGTGTGGCGGCCATTATCGAACGGTAAAAAAGTTTCGTAACTTACTGATAATGAGCGTGTCGTTAGGCTCATGGCGAAACCAACCTTTTGGTTTCGGACGGTGTCTAATGTGTAGTTTAAACCCGAATCCCGTGAGAAAGCTACTAACAATATTCACGCTGGCGTTACTCGCCTCTTGCCAAAACTCGGACTTCACCCCCACCGGCGAGTTAGTACTTGATCTTCCTACCACCCGATATCAGTATAATAACTTCGGAGACACGACCAACGCGATCAGCACGCTGGGACGGGTTCTTTTTTATGAACGACAAATGTCGATTAACAACTCCGTTTCGTGTGCATCGTGCCACAAGCAATCTGCAGGGTTCGCCGACAACGTCAAATTCAGCAAGGGGTTCGCGTTAGGACTTACCACCCGGAACTCGATGCCCATTCAAAACCTTAACGCCTTTTCTTTTCAGTTTGCCGCGTTCGATGGAATGAAGAACGTCGACATGAAACCTGCAAGTCAGTTTGGATTCTTTGGGGGCAATCACTTCTTCTGGGACGGTCGTGAGCAAAATCTAGAAAAACTCATCCTCCAACCGGTAGGCAATCACATTGAAATGGGCATTACCGATGCGCAAGCTCTCGCGACCAAGTTGTCGAAACTGCCATACTATGAGAGCCTATTCACGGACGCTTTTCAAAGCCCCGAGATTACTCCGGAGAAAATTGAAAAAGCAGTTGCCACTTTTATCTCCAGCATCACCACCACTCATACTCGCTTTGATGATCATTTGCAAAAGGTAAGTTTGACGAACGACTTTTCTCAATCGCCACTGTCGGCACTTGAATTAGAAGGCTCGTCGCTCTTTGTCAGCAAGTACCAATGCAACAACTGCCACCAAGTGAGTATGCCCAACGGTTATTTGCTAGCTGGTACGTTTGCAAACATCGGTTTAGATGAAACCTCCATCGACATAGGACTCCAAGCAAAAACTGGAAACCCTCAAGACGCCGGGAAATTCAAAATTCCATCCCTTCGAAATGTTGCGTACACGGCTCCCTACATGCACGATGGCCGTTTCGCCACCTTGGAAGACGTGATTGATCATTACAGTGAAGGCATCGCGAATAATCCGAACCTCGACACCCGACTTCGCGAAGCCAACGGGCAACCGAGAGAAATGAATATTTCCGCTCACGAAAAACAAGCAATCATTGCCTTCCTTCGTTCTTTGAGTGATGAATCTGTCATCACAGACCCTAGGTTCTCCGATCCGTTCAAGCTTAAGTAGCCCATGATTATACGTATCCTCATTTGCCTGATCTTGTTGATCATAGGGCACACTATTATCGCGCAAACCCGACCTGACAAGGGGACAGAAATCGTTTCAAAAGAAAAACGTAACAGTACTTACGTCGGTATTCAAGCGAACCAACTCATTCGGCAGGTCCTGAACTTCGGAGGTGGTAGCGGTAACATCGCAAATCCCTATCTCCTTACTTATTCGGTGAACGGCAATGCCAGCGGTGTGGGATTTGCTGCAGCACTCGGCTACAACTATCAGCAAAATCGCTCGAATGATGGTTTTACCAGCGTAATCTCCTCAACTACTGACGTTGCCTTCCGATTTGGGATGGAGAAAAAGAAATACATCTCACGCAGTTGGCTGACCAGCTTTGCGGTGGATATCTTGATGGAGTCTAACAAAAGTGTTACGGATACGAAGTCGAGCGGTTTCAGTAACTCGGTGACGAACAAACTTGGTGGTTGGGGTCTCGGTCCGCGTACAACGATTAACTATCAGTTTCATGATCGCTTTCTCGTTGGCACCGAGATGTCATTTTACATGAAGTTCAAAGAGCAGAAACAAACAACATCGAACACAGGCATGCCTGCCGATCCAGGTGAGAAAGTAAACACGTACAACTTCGTGTTGCCTGCAGTCATCTACCTCACGATGAAATTCTAATTTACGTAGCCCACGCTTTTCCGACCTCGGCCAATGGCACGCATCCCCGGAACGGGCCGGGAACCTGTTTGTATTGCAACACTTGTGTCGCTCCCGGTTCGCTAGTAAAGAATCCAAGCAAGGTCAACTCCTTGATCGTTAAGATAAACGGGCGCTCTTGTTTCGAACCCGCTGCCCACCACCCTTCAGAGCCTGCTGTTTGGCCAGCTTTGATCGCGTCTTCGTTCGCCTTCTTGATGAATGTCAATTTCTGCTCAGCTGTGGCGACATCAAAGTCATCGCCAATAGATTCTTTTGCCTCGGCGGCAAACTTCGTCAAGGCTCCAACAAACTGCTTTTGTTGACCAGCATCGTAAACCCTCCCAATCAAGTCGTCGATAAACGCGGGCACTCCGGCTTCAATCGCACCCGGAGTGTCGGTCTTTGGAAGAATTGTTTCAACAATGGCTGACACCAACCGTGCCTGATCTTCCGTGAAGAAGGTGGGAACGTATGTGAGGCCAGGTTTAGCCTTACACCCTTGTAAAATTGCGGCTGCTAGGGGCGCCGACACGGCATAGCCGAGCGTCAAGGTGGCTCTCTGGAGTATTTCGCGACGAGTCATAATCGATTCCGAGTAGTCGTTAGAGATTCTGTTTCTTTAATTCTTCCACTGCATGGCTGGCCGCACGCGCTGTGAAGGCCATGTAAGTAAGGGAAGGGTTTTGGCACGCCGACGAAGTCATAAATGCTCCATCGGTCACAAACACGTTCGGGGCTTCATGTACTTGGTTCCACTTGTTCAACACTGAAGTCTTTGGATCACGACCCATGCGCGCGGTTCCCATCTCGTGAATGCCCAATCCAATATTGTTCGGCGCATCATAGGTATGAACATCCTTAAAGCCAGCAGCCTCTAACATTTCAGCGGCGGCGACTTTCATGTCTTCGCGCATGACTTTTTCGTTCTGCTTCCATTCCGCATCGACTTTCATCAAAGGTAGGCCCCACGGATCTTTTTCATCCTTGCTGAGGAAGACACGATTATCTGAGTACGGCAAGCATTCGCCGAATCCGGTAATTCCCATCGACCACCCGCCCGGTTCTTGTAGCAACTCTTTCAAGTCGGCACCAACCGAAAGTTCCGCTACTCCTCGTGCCCAACTGCCTCGGCTCGCGGCACCTTGATATCCAAAACCACGCAGGTAATCAGTGCGTTGATCGTTGCCCACGTTGCGGAAACGAGGGATGTAAATACCGTTGGGTCTTCTTCCGATGTAATACTTATCGTCAAATCCCTCGAACTGGCCCTCAGCTCCAGCACGATACTGATGGTCCATCAAGTTTCGTCCGAGCTGATCACTTCCGTTACCCATCCCATTTGGGAAACGCGAGGAAATCGAGTTGAGGAGTATGAACGTGCTACCGAGTGACGAGGCATTTAGGAATATCACTTTTGCGAAGAAGTCTATTTCTTCCTTCGTCTGAGCGTCGATCACTTTTACACCAACTGCTTTGCCTTTCTTTTCGTCGTAGATCACCGAGTGCACAATCGAATGAGGGCGCAAAGTCATATTGCCCGTCTTCATCGCGGCAGGAATGGTGGACGCATTGCTGCTGAAGTAGGCTCCGTAAGGACAACCTCTCGAACATAAGTTCCGGGACTGACATACACCGCGCGTACTGTCGTGGGGAAGTGGCGCCGTCAAATGTGCCACGCGACCAATCGTTACTTTCCGACCGCCAAACTTTTCAGCGACTTTGTCTCTAAATACCTCTTCCACGCAGTTCAGGTCCATCGGTGGAAGAAACTTGCCGTCGGGAAGCTGGGGCAATCCCTCCGTGCGACCGCTCACGCCGATAAAAGTTTCCACGTAGTCGTACCAAGGCGCAATTTCATTATAACGAACCGGCCAGTCGACACCAATTCCCTCCTTCGCATTCGCTTCAAAATCCATGGGCGAAAGTCGATAGGTTTGTTTCCCCCAAGTAATGGAACGACCTCCCACGTGATATCCTCGAATCCAATCGAAAGGCTTCACTTCACCGTAAGGATGCTCGGTATCCTTCACGAACCAGTGCTTATTATCTTGCCCAACCCAACCTGTGCGGCTTTGTACGGGATAATCTTTCTTCTCTTCATTTGTCATCCGACCACCGTGCGGGAGTTCCCACGGATCCTTTGACATCGTAGGATAATCAGCCACATGTCTCACATCTCGCCCTCGATCGAGGACGAGCGTCTTCAAACCTTTTTCGGTCAGTTCTTTCGCGGCCCAACCGCCACTGATGCCAGTACCGACAACAATAGCATCAAAGGTGTTCTGCTGCTGCGCTTGGAGATTTAAGTTCATGATCTACGATTGAAAATTTATAAACCGACCGACAGGATCGATATTTTCTAAAGATGTAAATTTTACACTTCCAATTCAACTGAGTACGGCAGAAACCAATCAAGGTATTTTAGCCAACCTTATTTTCCGGCCGGCACATCATCCCAAAGGAGGTCGTACGCCTTTCGATAATGAACAATAAGCCGATCCCAATCAAATGACGACGAATACGTTTCGACATGATTGCGTTGGTTGACCCTTTCCCGTCGCGACTGCATCAAAAATTGGTATAGGAAACCAGATAATTGGCGGGCGCTCCAATCGAAGGTGCGCTTCCCGCGCTCCACCACATACATCCCATGCTTATTGTGATCTGGAAAGTGTTTCAAAAGGTAGTCGCCAAAGCCGCTGAGGTCACTCGTCACACTCGGTACGCCGCTCGCCATGCATTCCAACGGCGTGTATCCCCAAGGTTCGTAGTAGCTTGGAAAAATGCCCAAGTGGCATCCCCGCACAAACTGGTTATAGTCCAACCCAAACAACGGATTTGTTGAGTTGATGAAATCGGGATGGTAAATGACCTTGACTTTGTCTTCTGCTTTGTTTTGTATTCCGCGACGTTGCATAAATTGAACGATCTCGTCGCGTTGCTCATCCACCAAACGATGCGTAACAGTGAGCGGGAGCTTGTTGCTCTTCCACGATTGAATCGTGCGCCGGTACCGTAGCTTCCAATATTCGTCTATGAAATCGTTTAGGTCCGGCAACTTGTTCTCTTGTCGGCGTGTCGATTCGTAAAAAAGCCTGCGTCCTGCCTGCTTCTGGATCTCATCACAAACCTCTCGGATTTCCTCCATCATCGCCCGATAGTGCAGCGCATCTGGGTGAATCCCCAGGTAGTCCTTTCGCGTCACGAAAAACATGACCACGTTCAAATCTACCTTCTCACGTTTTAGTTGGTCGTTCAAGTGCGTCAGCGCTTCCAGTGTAAGGTCAAAACCTTTATTCTTATACTCGTAGCGTCCCGAGGTGAAAAAGTAAATTGTCTTGTCGAGATCGAAAGAATAGGAATGAAAAAAGTGCCCAATGACGAAGTCGTGGATCTTCTGCTTGTACGTTTCATGGAGGTTCTGAAACTCATGCAAGACCTCGAAACGTTGGATGTTCAATCCATTCGGCAAAATCGCCTCAGGATTTCTCTTCAATAGGTGTTTGCATTCGCGCGCCGTAACATCGCTCACAGTCGAGAATACGTCGCAAGATTGAGCACATGCAAACTCAATTGCTTCCTCTGTCTGTACGCCAAACTTCTTTGCTTCCTCCTCATGACGAAAGAAAGGTAAGTGTGCATAAAATAATGGCGAATTGATCGCCAAATGGCGTCCCAACTGTGTGGCGTGCGTCGTGAATACAGTTTTAACGGGAAGTTTCTCTCGTTTCAGGTCAAGGATCGGCAGCGCGGCCATCCATTCATGAAAATGCCCAACGATTGGTTGGTCGGCGTTTACCAACTTGAGCACCTCGTCAAAAAACAGGCGGGTGAGATACCCATACGCTACTACTTGATTGATCAGGGCGTTATCTCCGGGAATGCTAATGTTGTGGTTCTTCCACAACAGGTATTTCACGACATTCAACGCTTTCGCTTCAATCACGTTGGGATTGAATAGGATGACGCGAGGTTTTCCAGTCACAAGCCACACTGCATCATACACGTCATAGCCACGCTTTCGCAATGCTGCGGCAGCAAGTCCGAATACGTCGCTAGGTGCTTCGTTGAGTTCGAGTTCCGCCTGAATGGCCTTTCCCGTGTAAGGACCAACCATACAATAAGAGCCTCCATACATTTCGACCATCGCCGGCGCCTTCGACCGAATCACAGTATAAATTCCGCCCACTTGGTTGCATACCTCCCACGCTGCTTCTATGATCAGTTCGGGGTGATGCGCTGCCCGTTTCCTCCCTGTTTTCTTAGCCATGTATATTGTGTGTCCCGACGCTCGATCCCAGCGTGTCGAAGTGGGTGGTTTTAACCTTTTCCGTAGATGCAAGTTTGGCAGTTCTGGGAGCCAAAATGGCTGGAAAACAGGCCTTTAGTCCGAATTTAAATGCCATTATTTCCTAAAACAAGCCCTAGTTTTCACGAGGTTTAACATTTGATCAGGGGGCAGCCAAACGACGAATATGAACTTCGAAAAATTCACGATAAAATCTCAGGAAGCACTTCAGAAATCAGCAGAGATCGCAATGGCGCGACAGCATCAAGCCATCGAACCCGCGCACATCCTGAAGGCAATCCTGGAAACCGATGAAAACGTATCCGATTACTTGTTTAAGAAATTGAACGTTAATGGTGTCCACCTAAATTCAAAATTGGACGACCTTCTCGGTACATATCCGGTAGTTAGCGGCCAGCAACCTTACTTGTCGTCGGCATCCAATGGCGTCCTTCAAAACGCGGATAAAGAACTGCGCGAATTCAAGGATGAGTACATTGCTGTCGAACACTTGTTGCTGGCGCTCTTGGCATCGAAGGACAAAGTGTCGACCCTTTTGAAAGACGTCGGCTTCGAACGGAAACTGGTCGTAAAAGCCATTCAAGAACTGAGAGGTGGTTCGAAAGTAACTGATCAAAATGCAGAAGCGAAGTACAAATCGCTAGAGCGTTACTCCAAGAACCTAAACGAGTTGGCGAAAGCAGGAAAGATCGACCCTGTGATTGGTCGTGACGAAGAAATTCGACGCGTTTTGCAGATTCTTTCGCGGCGCACGAAGAACAATCCCATTTTGTTGGGCGAACCCGGCGTGGGAAAAACAGCGATCGTAGAAGGAATGGCCCAACGCATCGTCAATGGCGATGTTCCGGAAAATCTGAAGTCGAAGATTCTGGTATCGCTCGATATGGGTCTACTCGTGGCGGGCGCCAAATACAAGGGCGAGTTCGAAGAGCGCCTCAAATCGGTCATTAAAGAAGTCACCGATTCAAATGGTGAAATCATACTATTCATCGACGAAATTCACACGCTGATTGGCGCTGGCGGCGGCGAAGGTGCGATGGATGCCGCCAATCTTTTGAAACCCGCCCTCGCCCGTGGTGAACTCCACGCAATTGGCGCGACAACCTTGAAAGAGTATCAAAAGTATGTCGAAAAAGACAAGGCACTCGAGCGTCGCTTTCAAGCGGTGATGGTGGATGAGCCTTCAGTGGAAGATTCCATTTCAATCCTTCGCGGAATCAAAGACAAGTACGAGTTGCACCATGGCGTGCGCATCAAAGACGATGCAGTAATTGCTTCGGTAGAACTGTCGAGCCGCTATATCTCCGATCGTTTCTTGCCAGACAAGGCTATTGACTTGATGGATGAAGCAGCGTCGAAGCTCAGGCTCGAGATGGATTCGCTACCCGAAGAACTTGACGAATTGAATCGTAAGATCATGATGTTGGAGATCGAGCGCGAGGCGATCCGTCGCGAAAAGGACAAAGAGAAAGAGAATGAACTCAGTCGTGAGATTGCCGAACTTTCAGAATCGCGAAATTCGCTCAAAGCGAAATGGGATACTGAGAAACAGATCGTTCAAGGTATCCAACGCGAGAAAGAGAACATCGACAAGCTCAAGTTCGAAGCCGAGCAAGCCGAAAAAGCTGGAGACTATGGGAAAGTTGCTGAAATCCGTTACGGAAAAATCACGGAAGCCGAGAAGCGTTTGAAGAAAGCGCAGGCCGACATGAAGAACTTACAAAGCGGCCCGTCCCTTTTGAAGGAAGAAGTGGATAGCGAGGACATTGCGGAAGTTGTCGCACGCTGGACGGGAATTCCCGTGGCTAAAATGTTGCAAAGCGAGCGTGAAAAGCTGCTGCACCTCGAAGCCGAATTGTCGAAACGCGTAGCTGGGCAGGAAGAAGCAATCGCCGCGCTGAGCGATGCCGTGCGCAGAAGTCGTGCAGGATTGCAAGATCCCAAGCGTCCCATCGGTTCCTTTATCTTCATGGGTACAACCGGCGTGGGCAAAACTGAGCTTTCAAAGGCTCTGGCCGATTACTTGTTCAACGATGAGCACGCAATGGTTCGGATTGACATGAGTGAATACCAAGAAAGACATAGCGTAAGCCGCTTGATTGGTGCTCCTCCCGGATACGTCGGTTACGACGAAGGTGGACAGTTGACCGAAGCGATTCGCCGGCGTCCTTACTCGGTTATTTTGCTAGATGAAATCGAGAAAGCGCACCCAGACGTCTTCAACATCCTGCTTCAAGTGCTGGACGATGGAAGGCTAACCGATAACAAGGGTCGTGTCGCGAATTTCAAGAACACAATCATCATCATGACCACCAACATTGGTTCGGCGATCATTCAGGAAAACTTCGCGTCGATCAACGACCAAAATTATTTCGAGGTCCTGGAAACCACTCGTGAGCAGGTGTTGGATCAATTGAAGAAAGCGGTGCGCCCAGAGTTTATCAACCGGATTGATGAGATCATCATGTTCCGTCCATTGAACAGGAAGGACATCCGAAAAATCGTCGACATACAAGTAGACCTAGTGGTCAAACGCCTGCAAGAAACGGGTGTCAGTCTCGACATATCGGAACCGGCACGCGAGCGTCTTGCACGACTTGGCTTCGACCCGCAATATGGCGCTCGTCCTTTAAAACGGGTGCTGCAACGCGAGATCTTAAATGAACTTTCCAAGCAGATCCTCGCCGGTACCGTCTCAAAAGACTCGGTGATCTATGTGGATTTGAAGAATGACACGGACTTCATTTTCGAAAACGTGGGGAAAGTGTTGAACGAAGAAGGCGTGTAAACGACGAATCGTCGGCACAAAATGGATGTTCGTAGAATAAAGTATGAACAAAAACTAAGAAAGCAATATTCCTAAAAAAGTCGCGTTCAATATCTTGAACCTTGACCACAGGAATCTTGTTAATCCTTTACAAACCAGGGTAAGAAGGGTTGATTTTCTTGGGTTTGGTTTTTGGGGTAGAGCGCTCCCGTTCGGATGGATGGGGGCGCTTATTTTTTGGAATTATACCCCTTCCTCGATGTGGAATACCCGCTTAAGGCGATCCATTCCTTTCCCGTTCATCAGCATTACTAGGTAGTCGCCCGATTCGATGGTCACATTCGATTCCGGATTTTTCAGCAACTTCCGTTGACCATCCTTCTCCTTCACGATTCCAATCAACACGACGTTGCACTGTTTCTTGAGGTCGAAGAAGGCTGTTTCATAATACATACCACGAAGCGGATTATCCGCCGCCACGTAGAATTGCTTCATGTCGTAGTCGTCTTGTTCGTGGGCGTAGGCGATAATCTCTTCACTGAATAGCGCCACGTCTGGTTCGTAGATGTAGCTCGCCAACAGCTTCGACGAGATTTCATTCTTAGAAATCGCGTACGTGACACCCGCATTGTGAAACGTACTCTTCAAGTTCCCGTTGTCGAGCGTAACGACGTAGTTCAAACTGTCGTAGTGCTTTTTGATGTTGATGATGTACACCAATTTTTCGGTATCATCATTCAAGTTGATAAAGATGATCGACGCTTTTTTGATTTGCGCCTTTTCGAGCAACTCGAAGTTGTTGTAATCGGAGAACAGGGTATAAACTTGATCCGTGGTGTAATACTCGCGAATGATATCGATGCTGGCGCGATCCTTCGTAACAACGGCAACCTTGCGGCCCGCACCGATCAAGTGGCTAATGACAGATTGCCCGAAGTCGTTCCAACCAATCATCACCACGTGGTCGCTGAACTCCGTACCGTTTAAGCCCAAGTCTCTCTGTTCTTTCAACGTGCTCATAAAATTTGTTATCTGGCCAATGATAAAACCGTAAACCCCGAAACTGGAAAGGAGAAATAAAAACCCCACGGCGCGACCCCAATACGTCACGGGAAGCATGTCGCCATACCCCACCGTGGTCAAGGTCTCCAGCAAATACCACATGCCATCCCGGAACGTGTGTATTTTCCCGTTGGGCGCTTCCGCCTCAAATTGAAGTAACAGCAACAGCAGGATTCCGTAGACAAGGACAAGCGCAATTGCCGTGAGCAAGAAATTGCGGTAGTTGGGGCGCTTCATGTATGGTGGCCGGTCGTCACACCGCCCGGTCTCAAAATCGTCGAAAATATAGCAATAATGGGGGTGTGTTCTATCATACGAACTTTTTCGTAACAATTTCTTGGCAGTCCACGTTCAAAAATCTATTCTTGTCTTACGAAACAATTCGTATCAATGAGTCCGAATAAAAACTTACCCAAGCCCACAGAGAAAGAGCTCGAGATCCTCCGGATCGTGTGGGAGAAAGGGCCGATCAGTGTAAAAGATGTTCATGAACTGCTGGGTGGCGACGTAGCCAATGGATACACGACGATCCTAAAATTGATGCAAATCATGCACGAAAAAGGCCACCTCGCACGCCAAAAGGCCGGAAAGCTGCATCTATATAAAGCAGTCGTTTCGCAGGAAAATACTCAGCAACAATTGCTCGATAGGATGATTGACACTGTCTTCAGCGGCTCGGCTGCGGACTTGGTGATGAGTGCTCTTGGAAACCGGAAGTCGTCGAAGGATGAACTGCAGGCCATTCGTGAATACCTAGACCAACTTGAAAAAGGAGAAAAATGAATACACTATCAATCCCTCCTCATTTCGTTCAAAGTGTGGGCTGGACATTGGTCCACTCGATTTGGCAAGTGTTAGTTGTCTTCGCCATCCTGAAGCTAGCCACGCGCTTGATTCCGGTTGCTCAATCAACGGTTCGTTACGCACTGAGCGTGGTTGCCATGGCGATAGCGGTAGCCGCTCCTATCGTTACGTTCTTTTTGCTTTATGACGTACCGTCAAGTCACTCCGTCTTTACAGCCCTTTCAATCACAGCACCTGTCACAGAAACGGCGACCTCTTCGTCGTGGTTGGCGGCCGTATCCTATTGGGTAGATGCAAATACGATCTGGTTGATTCGATTCTGGTTTGTGGGCTTCGTGATCAGCCTCGCACGGGTGGCAATGGGGCTATGGTATATCGACCATCTTCGAAAGAACTCGGCTCCCGTCGATCGACAGTGGCAGGATTTAATTGAATCCCTATTGGATCGTCTCAACATTCAACGTTCGGTTTCGGTTGCGGAAACGGGAATCACTTCGCCGATGGTAGTCGGTTTTATCAAGCCAATGATTCTCTTCCCGGTAGGGTTGCTCACAGGTCTGACCGCGGTACAAATTGAAACCATCTTGGTCCATGAGCTGTCACACATCCGGCGCCAGGACTACCTGATCAACTTGATCCAGGCTTTTGTTGAATCTGTGTTTTTCTACAATCCCTTCATGTTGTTGATTTCGGCCCAGATTCGAGAAGAACGCGAGAATTGCTGCGACGATGTCGTGATTGCCCACGGGGCGAACCCAATGGACTACGTCAAGACGCTTGCCCAAATAGAAGCAAGTCGGAGTTCTACATTGCTTGCCGTAGGATTTGCATCAAATAAGAATCAATTGTTGAATCGAATTAAAAGAATTATG
The DNA here is from genome assembly GCA_044226945.1 of Cyclobacteriaceae bacterium. Classification (GTDB taxonomy): domain Bacteria; phylum Bacteroidota; class Bacteroidia; order Cytophagales; family Cyclobacteriaceae; genus ELB16-189. The sequence continues at coordinate 107,977 of JBGAGB010000006.1, forward strand.
GAAAAGTCGGCTGAGAACAATTGGGGCAAAGGGCGTTTCATACCACTCGCACTGTTGCTCGTCGGATTCATTTGTGCCTCTTGGCTTTCAATCGGATCCGAGCGGAATGCATCTGAGGAGCATTTAGTATTGGCTGCAGATACGGCCAAACCCAAGATGCAAACGCTACACTCGTCAAAGCGTAGGAAATCAGAGCCTACCAAACCCAAGGAAGAGGTTGACGCAACTCGTGAAGTCGTCATCATTCCTGATGAAACTCCGGAAATTCCCGATTGGGATTCCGAGGCATTCGACGAACCGGCGATACCCATGATTGCCGGTCCGAATGGACTGCTGGATGATTTGGCATTCGAACGATTCAGATTCTCGTTCGATCCGAACCTGACCGACAGCCTTCCTTCACAACACTTTAAGATGAGGTTGGATGGCGAGGACTTTGCCATGTTCCAAGAAGAATTCATGAAACGCTTCCACGAACAATTCAAAGACTTCTACGAAAAAAACCAAGAACAACTCAACCAGATTATTGAAGATGCTAGAAGGCGTCAACGCGACGCAGCAGAGATCGTAGACTTGGACCTGTTGCGGAATAAAGCTGAGTTTAAAGCAGAAGAGATGGCGCGTCTCTCTGACATGGTAAACCGGTCGTTCCCCAAAGAAGAGTTGGAAGAGGTCATGCGTCAATCAGAGAAGATGAAGTACGAGATAACCATTCGCGATAAGGCGGCTCTCGAAACATTCAAGGCAACTTTAGATGCAATGGATGAAATGCCAAGAATTTCAGCTGACCAGTTTCGCCGCGACGCAGAACTTGCTCGTAGCATGGCAGAGGCAAACCGCGCTATGTCAGAAGATATGAAGCGCACAAACGAAGCATTCACTGCGGAATTCAGCAAGATGTTGGCCGAAGATGGCTACATCAAAAAAGGTGAAAAGTTGAAGGAGATTAACATCAACGACGATGGGAAAACCTTCACCGTGAACGGCCACAAGATCAAAGAAAAAGATGCTGTGAAGTACCGGGCACTTTACGACCAGTTCCTAGGAAAATGGCAGGAGAAACCTCGTGAACGTTATAGAAAGCCGGAATAACCCGGCTTTTTTTATGGATTACATGACGCGGTAGCCTTGGCCACTTCGTCTACCGTGACCATACCGCGCGTGCGTCCCCAATTATTGTAGATATACGTTGTGATCTCAGCGACGTCCAGATCGGTCAGCGCCGGAATTCCTTTCATCGGTTGCTGGTAAGTCTTTCCATTAACTACTGTCGGTGTCGACTTGCCATTTCGCATGATGCAGATCACTTCCACAAGGCTCCGATCAACAAAATCAGACTGATTGAGCGGAGGGAACAACAAGCCAAGACCACTCCCGTCGGTCTGATGGCAATTGCTGCAATATTGGTTGTATAGAGTTTCGCCTTGTGTCTTATACTGTTCCAGTTCAATCTGGGCGCGTGATTTACACGATTGAATCAACACTATAAGTGTGAACCCTACAAAAAGGACACTGATCGTTTTCTTATTCACCCTCGGCACGAAGTTTCTCGATATCTGCGATTAAGCGGTCAACGTCGGGTTGCTTGGTTCCATCATACTTGCCCCGGATTCGTTGCTTCTTATCGATAAGCAAGAAAGCGCCACTATGGATAAAACCATCTTGCTCCGTTTTATCTTCCGCAGCTGTCACGAAGTAACTCGTTTGAGCAATTTTATAGATCGAATCACGGACGCCTGTAACGAAATGCCAACGGTCGCTGGTAACACCAAGCATCTTCGCGTACTCATGCAACAACTGCACGGTGTCGTATTCAGGGTCGATCGTATGGCTGAGAATCACCACATCTGGATCTTGAGCTGTGGCCTCATACACGCGCTTCATTTGCGTTTTCATGATTGGACAAATGGTCCGACACGTCGTAAAAAAGAAGTCAGCTACGTAAATTTTTCCCTTGAAGGTTTCATTCGTGATCACAACACTGTCTTGATCGACAAATGAAAATGGTGCGATGGTATGGAAGAGGGTATCCGTTCCCTTCATCTCTCGCTCACCGAAAATCGGGAGTTTTTCATTTTTTTTTGAGCACGCGCCAAGGGCAATAGCCAGCACGACTGCCACGGCACTGAGCGACTTAAACTGGAATGATTTGAGGAGCATATTCATGAATGGTAATAGAGTCACCAACTGCGATCGAACCGGTTCCAAGGGGAATGACATTTTGACCAAAATAGACACCGTTGTCTTTGTTTCGAAATTTCGACAAGGTAGCCAACGGTTCGGCACCACGGCTGGCATCTTCTTGGTTCACGGTAATCAACACACAACGCTTGCACGGCTTTACTCCGGCAAACGACATGGATCCAATCGTAAAACGTTTCCACGTGTCTTCTTCGAATGGATCGCCGCCCGTGATTACCACACTCGGGCGAAAGCGATTCATCAATACAGGTTTCGAGAGCCTTGCGTTTAAATCGTCGAGGCTGCTTTGACCCACTGCTAACATCGGATATCCGTCAGCTAGACTTACGTGATCGTCGCCAACTTTATAACGAGCATCGATTGGCCGAGCATTGCGTTCGGGAAATACCACAAGTCGGCAGGAAATTCCGAGCTTCGAGGTGAACCATTTGCTCAGTAGCTCGTCGACTTCCTGAACAGAAACCTGGTCGTCCCAAATTGCTGCACGCAACTCGCCGTGACCAACTCCAAATGGGATCGTGACGGTTTCCCCATCGAACGACACCAGAATTCCATTTTCAGTGAGCGCCGTGCGGAAGAGCGCCATTCGGTGGTGCACACGCTGCGTTAGGAAGGTGTTTTGTTCGTCGACCAACATCCAACGCCGGTCGTTTTCCAGTCCTTTGGCCATGACCCTTGCACTAGGCAATGAAATTCCACCTAGTGATTTAACTGGGTAAATGTGAATCTCTGAGACCTTGAGGAACGCCATCGATGGTAAGTGAGTTGCAAAGGTAGCAACTACCTGCACATCCTGGCCGACGGATTTTGATGATTTATCTTAATCAGGGAGATACATCCGTTCGTAGTACTCATTCGCCATTCGAGCCGAATCGAACTGCGGTACTACGCCCCTCATGCTGGTTTTCATCATTTTCAACCACTTGTCTGGAGTATCGTAGTACATCGGAATCACCTTATTTTCCAACAGGTCGAGAAGATTTTCTGCTTCGATGTGGTCCTTTTGTTCTGGCGTCAACTTGTCGTCGGCAGTAGGAATCAAGAAACTATTCTCGCCGTCCTGGGCAAACTCAGGCACCCAGCCGTCGGGGATCGATAAATTGATTGACCCATTCATTGCAGCTGTCATTCCAGAGGTACCCGATGCCTCGTGGTATAGGCGAGGGTTGTTCAACCACACGTCAGAGCCGCGCTTGAGGTAGCCGGACATCCAGAGCTCGTATCCAGTCACCACCGTGCAGTTGGGCAATTCCTTCGTCTTCCAATAAATTTCATTGAAGATATTGATCGCCGAAAAGTCCTCTGGGTAAGGTTTGCCAGCCCAAATCACCTGGATAGGATATTTCTTGTTGTTTGCTATCCGTAAAAAACGTTCGAAGTCGTGCAGCAACAGATTTGCTCGTTTGTACCCGGCAAACCGCCGTGCCCACACAATGGTTAACACATTTTCATCAAAGAGCTTACCCGTCTGGTTTGCAACGGTGCGGAATAGTTTAAACTTAAGTTCCTTTTTTCGGCTGATTAATACCTTATCGTTGTCCTTCAACAGTGCCATCGACAAGTCGGGATCAATCCAATACGCTTGGTTCTGCGCATTGGTGATGGCTGTGATCTCACATATACCAGGGTAATCTGCCCACATCTTGCGCGCCACCTCACCGTGAAGTTGCGATACGCCATTCGCACGCTTGGCCATACGAAGGGCAGTAAGTGTGTAGTTGAGAATGCCGTTCTCTGGCGCGACCAAGTCTTCCACTTCGCGCTGGGTGATACCATTGAAGAAACCCATTGCGTTCAACAGTGGCATGCTATGCTCTTCATTGCCTGCTTTCTCCGGCGTATGTGTCGTGAACACGACCCTTTTCTTTACCTCATTGAGGTCTTTATACTTGTCGAGCAAGTAGAAACACAAAGGGAGGGCGTGCCCTTCATTCATGTGATAGATTTCCGTTTCACGACCAAGAATATCTAACAACTTTGCACCACCTGCTCCGAGCAGAATAGACTGCGCGATGCGTGTGGTTTCGTTGGGATCGTATAATCGATGACTGATGGTTTGCGCGAGGTAGTCGTTCTCGGGGACGTCGGTCGATAGCAAAAACAATGGCGCACTTTTGAACACATCCGCCTTTAATAAGAATGCTTTGACAAAAACCCGGGCGCCATGGATCGAGATTGGGAACATGATCCCGGTGTCGGTCAGGAACGAGTAATCCTTATCGCGGAAACTGACTTTCAGCGTTTGATCTTGATTTCGTTCTTGATCGTAGTAGCCCTTTTTCCAAAGAATGCCAATGCCGATCAAATTCTGTTGAAGTTCATAAGCACTCCGCAGGTGAGAGCCCGCCAAGAAGCCAAGACCACCGCTGTAAATCTTGAGTGGCTGGTCGATCGCAAACTCCATTGAGAAATAAGCAACGGGTTTGCGGTACTTGGTATTAAACGAGTAAGGAAAAATCTCTCCAGGTTGGATCATCCGGCAGTCAGTTAGAGGTTTTGGAACTGGCAAGCTAACAAAAGCCGCCGTATAACCTCTACACATTGGTTGGATTATCGCCTTTTCACAGGTTGCAAACGTTTTCGTTTAGTGTACGATCACTGTCGCCCCACCGCGGCCTGCTGTGTTAAAGACTCGGAAACGAATTCCGGCATGTGCTTCAATCGCATGCTCGTAAACCTCCGAGGTCGCCGAAGGTTCGGAACCGTCCGTCGTGTATCGAATCGAAAAACCAGGAAGTTCCGAATTGACGACAAGCTTACCACCAGTTCGTTCGTACGACGGTGTGGGTATGCGGTACTTGTAACCTCCATAATAGTGATCAAGCCTTGGCAACTCGCGCTTGCCAACACGGTTCGCAAAAGAAGACCAGTCGACATCGAAAGCTAGTGCACGCGCATCTCCTGTTCTATCGGCCCAAGATGGATCCGGCGACCATGCCCGTTCTGCCAATGCCAGCATCCGTGGCAACACTTGATGTTCCATGTATCCATCGTAAGTCATGTTCTCCGCCCACAAGGCTGCTTGAATTCCTTTGATGTTTCGACGGCCTTCGGTCGACAGTCTTGGCTTTTGATCGAAGCGGTGAGGGTCAATCGGTCGGAACTGCGGGTCTAAGTCAAAACTGTGATAGATATCGAACGGCATGAATGCGAACGTCTTCTTTAATGGCAAGTAGCCGATCCATGCATCGCCCGGCTCTTGAAAGGATGGCGCTTGCGATAAGTCGAAGTAATAATAGTCGAAACAAGTTAAAACGGTTCCATAACCTGCATTTGCCATTGCATACGCTGCATTTTGTCCGCCATAAATATCCCACCAAGCATCGAACTGCAATCCTTGTTGCTGGTATCTCGAGTTCGTGATCGGTCGTCGTTGCCCATTTGGAAGGTGTCGCATCACCATTTCTTCCCAACCGGTCATCTTCACATGATACTTGTCAAGAATTGGTGCCACCCGATCGAAGAAGTATTCGTATACCTCCGCGTTAGTTTTCAACGAGGGTATTTTCCTTTTGAGCTCCTGAATGGACGGCGATCCCGCCCACGCCCCTTCTGCAACCTCGTCGCCACCCATGTGGATCATCGTCAATGAAGCACCCGCCTCTTGATACATCTTTTGAAGTTCGCCCACCACGTGATCTATAAAAGTATAAGTCGATGGCAACGCAGCATCCATCACGTTATCGCGAAAGTATTGTGCTCCTACATACTTCGAAGTGTCGTCTGGATTGTGAAGCAAATACCTGGTCGCCTCATCCACATTTCCTTCGCGCATCAGTCGGTTGTAGCGCGACTCCATCGAACGGATCGCAGCACGTGCATGACCTGGCGACTCGATTTCAGGAACAATGGTAATATGTCGTTCCGTTGCAAACCTCAGGATTTCGATAAAGTCACTCCGGGTATAAAAACCAGTTCCAAACCGATTCTGCTCGGTAGGGCCCGACCCGTACGCAGGTTGAAGTCTTTCATTTCCAGCAAATGGATAGCCACGGACCGAACCCACATCGGTCAATTCTGGTAAGCCCGGAATCTCGAGTCGCCAGCCTTCATCATCATTGAAATGAAAGTGGAAGGCGTTGAGCTTATAGAGAGACATCACCTCTAAGAGCCTCATAATATTTTCCTTGGTTTCAAAATTCCTCGATACGTCGAGCATGAAAGCACGATATGGAAACCTGGGTTGATCTACCAATTCCACGACAGGGAGTGTTAAAGCCTGCTGTTGCTTCGACCAGGTATCGGGAGGAAGTAGTTGCTTCAGGCTCTGAATAGCATAGAATGCTCCAGATGCATCGGTCGCCTGAATACTGCAGCCAGTCGAAGATATTGTTAACGAATATTTTTCGGGTACACCTTTATTCTGTGTAATCAAAATTCGCGAACTCCCATTTGGCACGCTTAAGTCAACGACTGGCAAGTTGACGCCCATGAGCTTCTTCAATTCAGCTTGTAAATAGCGGCCCTCTCGCAGAAATACTGAATCAATTGCGATAATAGTTTTAGCGTCGATCGTATACGTGCCGTTCAGTGTACGATAACTAAATGGCGTAGGTAAAACTTTCGTGAGTTTGTCCTCTGGAACCTCGATGATCTTCGCGTTCTCTTCAAATCGTGAGGCATCAGGCAATAGCAAAGGTTGACCTTCTCCTTCGGTAACAATCGTAGGTGGCTGAAGTGCAATGGCTGTTTGAATCGAGTCGTCGCTCACCCAGAAAAATCCCGATGGCACATCTTGGAAGTTGGCAATCATTCGCTCGCCGGAGAAAGGAATCGCTACAGACCTACCAGGCGCAAGAGGTTTCATTGCCTTGGTCGGTGTAATAGCAAACAACTCACCATTGACTTGTTCGATCTGAAAAGCACTGTCTTGCGACTTCAGATTGATCGAGTGGTATCGCAGGTTGAAAAAAATCCTCCAATTGGAAGAAGGCAGCGACGACTCCGACGTATTCTTGATGGTCAACGTCGTTAAGAAATGTCCGTGTCCATCGAAGTTGTTCGCGTTGAGTTCCCAACTTAATACGAGCGCGGAAGGATCGAATGGGCGTGGTTCCCGACATTGTACTAACAGAAGAGCCATCAATAATGGCACAAGAATGAAACGGTGGCTGAATTTCATTTGGTCGGGGATTACCTATTCAAATAAACTCGTTATCACAGGTTAAACGCTTGCCAATATTGCCGAATAAATACCCTATTTTGCTATAATACTTGCTACTCAAGGTGAATACCTAGGCATAAAAGGCAAAGTATGAAGGCTCACTACGAGAGAATTGAATCTCACGACGACAGGTCGTTTAATGCTTATACCTACGAAAAGGTCGAGTTCGATTCTCCTTGGCACTACCATCCAGAATTCGAATTGACGTGCATCCTTTCCGGTCGTGGTGTTCGTTATGTCGGACACGGGTTCGAGAACTTCGAAGAAAACGATCTTGTGCTCGTGGGTCCAAACCTCCCGCATTGTTGGCGAAATACTGGGACACAGTTGGGTCCGTCGTCTGCGATTGTCGTTCATTGGAGCGGCGATTTGCTTGGGAAAGACTGGCTCGCCACCAAAGAATTTCGATCGATCAACGATTTGTTTCAGCGATCACAACAAGGTCTTGCATTCGGCGGGGAGAAGTCGAACGAGGCTCGCCAACGACTCCTTGACCTTTTGAATCTCTCCCCGTTTGAGCGCATGGTTGAGTTCCTCTCCATCCTTCAAATGCTGGCTTTTGCCGAAGCACGGGCGCTTACCACGGCGGAACTTAATGAACCGTTGCGCAATCACAATCATGAGCGCATCAACACGGTATACCAATTCGTTCGATCCAACTACCAAGAAAAAATCACGCTAGCACAAATTGCTTCGGAAGTGCACATGAGTGAAGAGGCGTTTTCTCGTTTCTTCAGCAAAGTGATGAACAAACCATTCTTCGCTTTTTTGAATGAATACAGGATCAATGCCGCTTGCCGCGAACTAATTGAAAACGATGCTCCCATTTCTGAGGTAGCACTCGCTTCCGGCTTCGAGACGTTGCCGTTTTTCTATCGCCAGTTCGCCAAGTTCAAGGGAATTTCTCCCAAGAAATACCGCGACGAATACAAAAGCGCCGCCCGTTAAACGAATGCTTTCCGGGCGTCGCGATCGGGATCATTCTTCACCACGGGCACATCGTCGAGCACCATCGTTTCACCATTCGCCTTTTGATATGCCGGCCAATTAGGAAGTCCTGCGCCGTTGGGGTTGCCCGTCCGCATAAAGTTGACGAGCGCATCAGCCATTTTCGCAGATAGCTTTCTCGGTCGCGCACCACCACCGGTATGCGTCAACATCAAGTCGGTATTATAGTACCAGAAACAAATATCCACGCAATGGAATGCACGCATGCGGTTGTCGAACATCGGTGGTTGCCAACCAAACCAAGCGAGATAGACGGGAGCATTCTGCTTTGACTTTGTGTCGGCAAGAGCGATGGCGTTGGTCCTATTGCTTACCACCATCGACCAAATCTCAATGGGGTGTTTGTCGGGAAACGCCTTCGCGTATGCGTCGACGATATTACTGGTTTTATCACCAAAGCGATCCTTCAGCTTTTCCTTCACACCGGAGATGTCGATCTTTTCGAGCGAGGCATCGGTTCTGCTGGGCGACTGCTCGTTGGTGGTCGTGCAAATCAACATCGGGACGTCAGCAGCTGTCGGTGCTGGTTCACCATTGTAAGGGTGCTGTGGCAGATAAAAGCCATCAACAACAGGCGCGAATCCTCCACCGCCGCCGAACATAGGCATCTTCATATCCTCGCGGTACTTCGTCAGCGCCCGGGTGGCGAACTCGTAGTACTGTTTCCACGGCATCTGTTGAAGCTTGTCCATGTCGTTAAACGTCAGTCCTGCTTCCTTCAACACATAAGATGCGAGCTTCTCAGCCTGGTCTTTCTCAACAGCTTTGAGTGCAGACCCACTGAGCGCGACAGCTTTGTGAAACAATCCTTTTGCTGATGGCATCGCCGTGAGTACACAAACTTTTGCTCCTCCGCCCGATTGCCCCATGATCGTCACATTACTCGGGTCGCCGCCAAACGATGCGATGTTGTCGCGTACCCATTCAAGTGCCGCAACACAATCCAGCATGCCCACATTTCCTGAGGCGGCGAACTTTTCACCTGCCGCTCCAAAATGTGCATACCCCAATGGGCCCAGTCGGTGGTTGATCGATACAAACACCACATCGCCGCGCCGCGACAGGTTCTCGCCGTGATAACCATCCTGTTCGATTGCGTTGCCATTGGTGTAACCGCCGCCGTGCAACCACACCATGACCGGGCGTTTCTTGCCATCTGCTATTGCAGGAGTCCACACGTTGAGCTTCAAACAATCCTCACTCACATCATCGTAATTCCAATGGTCGACAAACGACGCATACGCATTGGCGTACCTGCGTTCCATATTTTGAGGTGCTGTGTTCCCCCACCACACTGTGGGTAACACATCAGCCCATGCTTTCGGTTTTTGAGGAGGCATGAATCGATTAGATCCACTCGTATCGGCACCATAAGGGATTCCCAAAAAGGTGTTGATACCCCGGAGCACAAAGCCTCGAACTTTGCCATACGTAGTGGAAGCAACGGCAATATTGTCACCGACGAGCAATACTTGTCCGTCTTTTTCCACGGGTTCCTTGTCGTCCTTACACGTGGTGGCAGATGCTCCACTGGCGAGCCCAAGCGCAGCAGTGCTCAAGCCCATGTTCCTGATAAACTTCCTCCGGTTTGTCATAGTTGTTTTCCTTTCTTTTAATTTCATTCAACCTCCTTCGCTAAAGCTTCTGCGGCGGACACCGCCTTAGCCTTGGTGTAGTCGGTTCAACCGCCGTAGCTTCAGCGAAGGCGGTTCAAAACCTCAACGGCAGCGGTCCAAATTCCAATATCTCTTTATCAGGATGGTTGCGTACTGCTGAGTTGTTGTCGAACATCATCGTCGCACCCACTTCCTTCGTGTATTTCGGCCACGCCGGTAAACCTTTATGATTTGGGTCACCCAACCGCGCAAAGTCGATCCAAGCTTGGCTCATCTTGTCAGCCAACGCATACGCGTCTTTGCCTCCTCCGGTCATTTCTTCGCAGCGCGCAATGTTGTTCATCACGAACGGAATCTCAATGCAGTGAATGGCTTTGTATGCTCCATCCATCACGGGCGACTGCCAGGTAAAAAGATACATAAAAACAGGGGCACCACCGGCCGCGGATTTCGCATTACCCTGAGCCACCATACCGGGTCGGAAGAACCCGTCAATGTCGGCCAGATCATTTGGTCTCGTGTCGTTGGGATATGCCTTCTTTACCGCAGCGATGTACGCGTCGGTCTTATCGCCCCATTGCTTTTGGAGATACTCTCGCACTTCGGTTGCATTTGCTTTTCGAAGGGCTGGATTACGAAGTGAAGACATAAATTCATTCTTCGTCGAGCCAATAAGCAAAGGGACATTGGATGAAATCGCAAGCGCTCGAGGATCGCTCATGTGATATTGTAAGAACGAACCATCGATGGTAGGTGTCCACCCAAACCGCAGGCCATTACCCGTCATCTTGCCTTCAGCGACCAGTTGTTCGCGCACCTTGGCGAGCGCCTTATTGCCCGCGGCGACAAGTTTCTCGTAGGGTACCTTTTGGATAGAATCTACCTTAGAGGGGATAAGCCCTAATTCATTCAAAACGGCAGACCCGATCCGCTTCGATATCTCTTGATCTTGAAAGTCGGACCACACACCACTTTGTACGATGGCTTTGTGAAACAACCCCTTCGCAACTGGTGAGCTCATGAGTGTCGTCACTTTTCCACCACCGCCTGATTGTCCAAAGATGGTGACATTACCCGGGTCGCCACCGAAATTAGAAATGTTGTCACGCACCCATTCGAGCGCCATGACCAAGTCGAGAAAACTTGCGTTGGCAGATCCTTTATATTTCGCTCCGTATTCAGAGAGGTCTAAAAACCCGAGGATATTCAATCGGTGGTTGATCGACACAAGGACTACATCACCTTTCTTGCTGATCGCCTCTCCATCATACGATGGAAGTTCTTGCGACGAGCCAGCAGTATAGCCACCGCCGTGGATCCAAAACATGACAGGGCGCTTCTTCCCGTCGTTAACGCCGGGTGTCCAAATGTTCAGGCGCAAACAATCTTCGTTCGCATAACCCCAGTCGTGGTGAAACACAAATTCTGTCTCATCATTTACTTGCGTCGTTGGATTCATGAGCGGGCTCACCGGACCATAGGTCATCGAGCTGCGCACACCGTCCCAAGGCTTTGGTTTCTCTGGCGCTTGGAATCGCTTCGCGGTGGCATAGGGAATCCCCTTGTAGATATAAGTGCCCCCGTGAACGTAGCCTCGAACCTTCCCGGATTGAGTGGGAACAACTGCCACGTTTTCGCCGGTCACCAGCGGCAAAGGAGCACTCTTCTGGGCAGATGTAAGCAGCGGGGCAACCAAGAGAGCCATCGCCACCATCAAGATCATTCGCTTCATCATTGAAATCATTGTGTTTGTTATACACAATAATAACACACGACGACCGCCAACTCACACCCGTCCAAACCTTAAAAATGCCGGAAAACCCAATCCTACATATACCGCAGCGAAATGGTGATGGCTTGCGCCCCGGTGCCAATCGAAACAGAGGCCTTCTGAAAACCGGGGGGGCCAAAAAGTCCCATCGCGTCGTTGCTAAAGCCGAAACCCTCCTTGGGAATACCAAAGGCATTGGAATCAAGCTCGCCGTTTTCGTTTGCGTCGTGAATGATACTGACAGCGTATGTCCCCGCCGGCACACTGTCGAATACCACCTTCACCTCGCCCGTGGCTGCTTTTACGACTTTCCCCAGCCAAGCGTCTTTCAAGAAAGTCTTGTCGTCTCTAAAAATTCCGACGCGGATGTTGCCCTTGTCATCTTTCACGTTTTTGACAACTACTTCGAGTTGCGCTTGCGCCCATGCGCTCGTGGCTGCTAGCAATAGTACCACTGTCATCAATTTTTTCATCCTGTTGATTCTTTTGTTGATGACCCAAACATCGTGGGTCGACACCCCGCCCACACTAAACAAATTACCGAACTGTTGGTTTGAACCGATGGGTTGTTGGCAAAAAGTCACCTTTCTAGCCCGAGGAATGGGTAGTTCGGAAGTATTCCCCGAGCCCCCGACCGGAGGAGTCGCAATCTGACTAATTTAGGATAACTCTTCAGTGCCCGATTCGTATTTTTAATGATCTAAAATCCCGGCTTATGGCTAAATACACACTTCAGATCAACGAGAAAAGTTACACCATCGAGGCAGATGCCAAGATGCCGTTGCTGTGGGCAATCCGCGATCTCGTGGGGCTCACCGGCACCAAGTACGGTTGCGGAATCGCTCAGTGCGGGGCTTGCACCGTTCACTTGAATGGCAACCCGATTCGGTCATGTTCGGTGCCAGTGTCGGCTGCGGCAAGCGGAAAAATTACCACGATTGAAGGTGTGTCAGAAGACAATACACACATCGTTCAGCAAGCTTGGATTCAAGAGCAAGTGCCTCAGTGTGGCTATTGCCAAAGTGGGCAAATCATGACGGCCGTTGCTTTGTTGAAAAAGAACCCGAACCCTACCGACAAAGATATCGACGCGGCCATGCAAGGAAACTTATGCCGTTGCGGGACCTACCCAAGAATTCGCAAAGCAATTAAGACCGCTTCGAAACTTATGTCAGCAAAAGCGAGCACCCATTGATCCAAAACGACAATATCATGAGCGCATCAGAAAAAAATATCAACCGGAGAAACTTCATCAAGGTTTCGGCATTGACCGGCGCAGCGTTGTCGCTGGGATTTTATTCGTCAGCATCAGGAAAGGGCGTCGAATGGGTGAAAGCTGCGGAAGCTGAGAACCTAGGCGTCGAGTTGAATGCATGGATTTCCATCGACACGAACGGTAAGGTGACAATCATCAACCACCGCGCCGAAATGGGCCAAGGTTCGTTCCAAGCGGTCCCTCAAATTATTGCCGAAGAATTAGAGGTCAATCTCAATGATGTCAACATTGTGTTCGGCGTCGGCAACGAGAAGAAATATGGGAGCCAGATCACCGGTGGAAGTTCTACCGTTCGCGGTTCCTACAAACACCTCGGCCAGATGGGCGCCTCTGCACGCGAGATGCTGAAGCAGGCAGCGGCGAAGAAGTGGAGCGTAGATGTGAACACCTGTTATGCTGAAGATGGATTCGTGATCCATCGCCCTTCTGGAAAAAGACTCGGCTATGGCGAACTTGTCGCAGACGCATCTAAACTGGAAATCCCTCAAAACATTCCACTAAAGAAGTCTTCGGAGTACAAAGTGCTTCGCAAAGCAATGCCCCGCCAGGACACTCCTATGAAGACGAACGGCACTGCGACGTTCGGGATCGACAAAAAGATTCCGGGTATGCTGTACGCTGTGGTTGAACGCAACACCCGTTTCCTTGGGAAGGTGAAAAGCTTCGACGATACTGAAGCAAAGAAGATCCCCGGTGTGAAACACGTTATGAAAGTGAAGATGGCGGTCTTCTCGACCACACGTGAAGGCGTAGCGGTTGTGGCCGACAACCTATGGGCGGCGTTGCAAGGCCGCAAAGCATTGAAGGTAGAGTGGGATGATTCGGGTTTTCCCTACCACGATACCGCACAGTTGTATGCTCAAATGGAAGATGATCTAAAAACAAAAGAGGGTATCTCGTACCGCACGATGGGAAACGTGTCACCGATTCTCGCGAAAGCGGAAAAGAAGGTGGAAGCCATCTACTCGACGCCGTACGAATCGCACTCTGCAATGGAACCATTAAACTGCACGGCGTGGGTGAAGGAAGACTCTTGCGAAATTTGGGGACCTATTCAAGCTCCGGGCTGGGTCCAAGACGACCTCATCCGAGTGTTGGGCCTACCACGCGAAAAGATCACGGTGAACATGACATTCCTCGGTGGTGGTTTCGGCAGGAAGGCATTCACCGACTATACACAAGAAGCTGCGCTCATATCCAAGGAAGTGAAAGCGCCAGTGCAAGTGGTGTGGACGCGTGAGGATGACACCAACCAAGGACCGTTCCGCCCTGGGATGATGTACAAACTCGAAGCAGCCTTGAATCCCAATGGGAGAATCTCCGCCTTCAAGTTCAAGATGGCGGGTCAGAACATGGACCACCAGTGGCCTGGCGCTGATAAGAGCTCGTACAACGGCAGCACTACAGAAGGATTCTTAGAACCTTACTTCGAAGCGATGCCACACTATAGCTTTGCAGATATTCCATTGGAATCGCCTGTACCGGTGATGTGGTGGCGCTCAGTATACTCTTCCACAAACGGTTTTGCGTACGAAAGTTTCATGGACGAACTCGCACTCGCTGCTGGCAAAGACCCATTGGACTACCGTCGCTCACTCGTTCGTGGGAAAGAGCGATACGAAGCTCTTATTAATAGGCTCGAGCAAGTCTCTGGTTGGAAGAATCGTGGCAAGAATGAAGGTTATGGTGTTGCTATCACCGAGTGTTTCAACAGCATCGTGGGTGAAGTCGTGAAAGTATCAAAACGCGCGGAAGGCGGCGTGAAGATCGACAAGGTTTGGGCAGTGATGGACTGCGGATGGTATGTCAATCCGGACATTATCCACGCGCAAGTCGAGGGAAGTATTATCATGGCGCTCGGTGCGGCGACAAAGCATGCTACGAATTTCAAAGATGGTCGCGCCGTAGAGCAAAACTTCCACACGTACAAGATGCCACGGATTCAAGACACACCAGAAATTGAAGTTCACGTCATGGAAAATGATGAACCCGCTGGTGGTGTAGGAGAACCCGGGCTGCCTCCATTTTCTCCAGCTCTGACCAATGCTATTTTCGACCTCACTGGGAAACGAATCCGTACTTTGCCTTTTGAACTTGAAAAAGTCTAGGGTCGCGCGCTTGTCCAATGCCTCACTGGGGCACAATCTTTGTTTAAAAATAACAGGGGTACAAACCGTGCCCCTTTTTTTCATTTTTACTTAACTTTTCTTCTTCAACCACATGAAACTTTTCATCGCGCTCGGTGCCGTTGCGGCTTCCTTTGTCGTTTTCTCGGCCTTTCGTCAGAAGCCTTCTTTCGACTTGAAGGCGAGCATCACGCGAGGGAAGGAAGTCTACGCCACCTATTGCATCACCTGCCACATGGAAAATGGTGAAGGAATCGAATCGGTGTACCCACCGCTTGCGAAAGCAGACTATTTAATGGCCGAAAAAAAGCGATCGATCATGATCACGCTGAAGGGGCTCTCTGGGGAAATTAAAGTGAACGGTGTCACTTACAACGCGGACATGACAAGCTTCGACCTAACTGACCAAGAAGTGAGTGATGTATTGAACTACATCAGAAACTCTTTTGGCAACAAAGGCGATGCTGTGAAACCCGACGATGTCAAACTGCTCCGAAACCAATAGATCATGCGAGCAGCGTTCTACGGTGTTGGACTATTCGTTGTCACGGGAATTGTCGCTTGGATTACATGGGACATTTTAACTTCGAAATCCACTCCGCAAGAAGGAGTCATTAAAGAATTACTTTTCATCGAAGGACGCAATGTTGCGGCTTATACCCCCTACCAGGGTAGAAAAGTCGGGGATCATGCTATTGTAGTAGCACGAAATCCACAATACATTGCAATAGTCACAATGTCTTGAAGTACAAGAAATACGAGGGCGAAACTTTTCACATTCGATACTTCGCTCATTACGAAGACCACTGACGGACGACTTCCTCTTCGCACTCCGGGCGTTCAGCTCAAAAACAACTCCTGTTATGAAACAACCCGGTAGTAAACTCAAGCAACTCAACATCGACGACGAGTATCATCAACCTTCCAACCCGGTTCGACGTCGTGACTTTCTCAAATCTGTTGGGCTGTCGACAGCCGGACTTTTCATCGGTGTCGATCTGGCACATGGTCAGATCACGAATGCCGGATTTGCACCCGCCGACGAAGTTGCATTTGAACCCAACGTGTACATCAAGATCGGCATCGACAATAAAGTAACAATCTATTCAAAGAATCCGGAGATCGGTCAGGGCATCAAGACCTCGTTTGCACAAATCATTGCGGAAGAACTGGACGTAAACTGGAACCAAGTCGAAGTACAGCAAGGGTTGCTAGACAATCGATTCGGGGCTCAATTCGCCGGCGGCAGCACCGGAGTGAAGTCTAACTTCGACACGCTGCGAAAAGCTGGCGCGAGCGCAAAGGAGATGCTCGTCGAGGCAGCCGCTCGGAAGTGGAGGACATCACTTGAGCTTTGCTACGCAAGCGAAGGTTACGTGTACCAGACCGGAACTGATCTAAAGTTCAGCTACGGTGAACTTGCAACTGCCGCTTCAAAACTTGGCGTCCGGGAAAATCCAGTCTTAAAAGATAGAAAGGACTACAAAATCATCGGGAAGTCGGTCCCAAACGTAGACAACTCAAAGATTGTAGCAGGCAAGATGGAGTATGGATTAGATGCCAGACCCGCCGGCATGCTCGTCGCGATGATCGAACGCTGTCCCATCTTCGGTGGAAAAGTGAAATCCTTCGATGATAGCGAAGCGTTGAAAATAGAAGGCGTCGAAAAGGTGTTGACTTTGGAACCCACCAAGAGCCCCACCCAAGTAATCGGCGGAATCGCGATTGTTGCCAAAAATACCTGGACGGCAATGAAAGCTCGCAAACTCTTAAAGGTGGAGTGGGACTTGTCGAATGTAGAACAAGAATCGGATGAACATCTCAAGACACAGTTTGAAAAAAATGTCAACAGTGCTGGAACCGTTTTGAGAGACGACGGAAATGTGGACACCACCCTGGCCTCGTGCGCGAAAGTGCATGAAGCTACTTACGAAGCCCCATTTTTGGCGCATGTGTCGATGGAACCGATGAACTACATCGCAGATGTGAAAGCCGACAGTGTTGAAGTCTGGGGTCCAACACAGGTGCCGGGATCTGTCCGTGCAGCAGCGATGGAACTCACAGGGCTCCCCGCAAACAAAATCAAAGTACGGATGACTCGCGTAGGCGGTGGCTTCGGACGACGATTGATGGCCGACTATGCATGGGAAGCGATCGCTTTGTCGAAAGCTATTGGAAAACCGGTGCAAGTCGTGTGGACACGCGAAGACGACATCAAACATGACTTCTTCCGCCCCGCAGGCATGTACCGAGTAAAAGCTGGCCTCGATGCGAATAACAAACTAGTGGCCTGGCATCTGAAAGGAACAAGCACATCGCGACGTGCCTTTTCTGGCGCAACGACAAACCCCCATGAGACTGAGGTTTTTCCAGACGGATTTCCCGCAGGTTTTATCCCTTCTTTCAGGATGGAGTACACTCAAGTGGTCAGTAAGGTCCCTCGCGGCGCGTGGCGTGCACCTGGTCACAATGTTACAGCATGGATTGATCAAACCTTCATCGACGAAATGGCCACGCTTGCTGGAAAAGACCCCGTTGCATTCCGACTAGAGATTCTGGGTGATGGAAATAAGTTGATGCCCTACTCCGACCATGGAGGACCGGTGTATAGTACCGCGCGACTCAAACACGTCATCAATCGAGCCGTCGAGAAAAGTGAATGGTCAAAGCCTGCACCAAAGGGTATGTATCGTGGATTTGCCGCTCACTTCATGTTCGGAGCCTACGTGGCTGAAGTCGTTACCATTTCATTGCCGACACCTACATCATTCAAAGTCGAACATGTGACGGCCGTCGTGGATTGTGGACTTGTCATCAACAAAAGCGGCGCGCTGAACCAGCTAGAAGGCGGGATCATCGACGGCCTCAGCGCCGCCATGAATCAAGCTATTCACATCGAAAATGGTCGCGTAAAAGAAACCAATTTCGATGCTTACCGGTTACTTCGAATGAAGGATGCGCCAACCTTGGATGTCGAACTGGTCGAAAGCCCAGAACCGCCCGAGGGACTAGGCGAAATGACCTTACCCCCTGTGGCCGCGGCGCTTTGCAACGCTATTTTTGCTGCTACGGGCAAACGGATTCATCAACTACCCATTACCTTGTCGGGGAAAACCGACGCACAATCGTGAAAGACTTCAAAACGATTCTCGCTGAATACAGGAAGGTTGACACAGCAACCCGGAAGGCGGCCGTCGCCACAGTCGTTCGCGTTCGAGGTTCTTCCTATCGAAGTCCGGGCGCAAGGATGCTGATTACCGACGACGGAAGGTGGGTCGGCTCTATCAGCGGGGGATGCTTGGAAGGAGATGCCCTCCGAAAAGCGCGACAGGTGATGATGGACAACCGCCCCATCACCGTCGTGTACGACACCAACGAAGGGAGCAATCAAAATCTAGGGATCGGATTAGGGTGCAACGGCATTATCGATGTACTCATTGAACCAGTCGATGTCCACAACCCTCAAAATGCCATCGCACTATTCGAACGCTTTGTAACAGCAACCGAGCCCATCGCCCTAGCCACCGTTTTTGCAGGTAATGTGTGTGTGGGCGAAAAGATGGTGATTCAAAAACAGCATCCCGAAACGACTTTGAGCCACACGGGTATTAGCTGGCAGGTCGAGGAAAAACTCCAATCTATATTTCAATCTCGACAGTCGAAGGCCGAAACGTTCACCCATGGCAATGACACATGTGAAGTCTTTTTGGAATTAGTTCAACCCGGATTTTCATTGATCATTTTCGGAGGTGGCTTCGACGCACGCCCGGTTAGTCAACTGGCAAAATCGCTCGCCTGGGAAGTGAGCGTTACAGACGAGTGCGCTGCCCATATCGCACCACTTTTCTTTCCCACAGCAGACAAACTCTCACTTTGTCAGCGTCAATTCATTGATCGTGATTTCAACATCACACCATTCACCGCTTGCGTGCTGATGTCACATAATTATGAATACGATCGCGACGTGCTGAGGAAGCTTGTCACCACTTCAACCCCCTACATTGGCATCATGGGTCCACGTAAGCGATTCGAAAAAATGCTCGCGGATTTCGCAAAAGAAGGGCTCTTCCTAAGCGACGAACAACTTCGAAAAATCCATTCGCCCATTGGCCTCGACATCGGAGCAGAGGCCCCGGATGAAATTGCAGTCGCCATCATTTCCGAAATTCAAGCGCGGTTCTCTAATCGCAGCGGCGGATTTCTTAAAAATCGAACCAGCGCCATTCATGAACGTCATGCCGACACAGACCAAGTTTACAAACAAATCTATCTAGATACTCAAACTCAATAACAGACGATGATTAGAATAAGTAGCATCGTTTTGCTCTCTCTTTTTGTTCTTCCGGTATTCGCACAAAGCACTCAGAACGAAATTAATGAACAGGTTTGGACCCCTTTCATAAAGGCTTTCTCTAGCGGCGACACCGAGCTCTTTATGAGCGTGCATTCAAAAGACCTCATCCGATCCGGGCGGGAGTCGAAAGAAGTGCTGAACTGGGAGCAATATTATGAACAGACCAAGAAAGGAAACGAGAATCGCGCGAAGAGACAAACCCAGTTATCCATCGAACTCCGATTCACAGAACGAATTGGGAATGAAAGGCAAGCCATTGACGTGGGCGTCTACAAAACTTCATACACCAACAAAGACGGCAAGGTGAACAGTTCTTATGGTCGTTTTCACGTTGTACTCCGAAAAGAAAACGGTAAATGGAAAATCTTAGTAGACACAGATTCGTCGGAAGGCAACACGATTAACGAACAAAGTTTCCTTGCTGCCAGCGCAATGTAAATGTCGACCATCACCACCATCATTCTTGCCGCGGGTTCCTCGTCGCGAATGGGACAATCTAAGCAGTTGTTGCCTTGGCAGAACGACACGTTGCTCAGGCATGCCGTTGCGACTGCCCTCGCAGCTCAGCTCGGACCTGTGCAAGTGGTTTTGGGAAGCAACTCGGTAGAACATCTCAAAGTTCTCGAAAATTTACCCGTGTCGACGCTTTTCAATCCACACTGGGAGGCGGGAATGGGTTCGTCACTGAAATTCGGACTGAAAAATATCAATACCGACTCTGAGGGGATCATTGTCATGGTGTGCGACCAGCCCTTCGTGACAGCCGAACACCTTAGGAACCTAGTTTCCGACTATCGAGCTAAATCGGTGGATATCGTCGCATCGGAATATAGTGGCACAAGGGGAGTACCAGCGTTTTTCGCTCCTAAAATGTTTGGGGAGTTGGCGTCCATCAACGATCGCGAAGGCGCACGGTCGATCATCGCGAAAAAATCCGATCGCATCTCGTCCATTCACCTCGAAAAAGGTGAAGAGGACATTGACACGTACGAACAATACTTGCGCTTAGTCGGTCAACGCAGTTAGCGAACAGCTACCTCTTCCGTGACCATTTCGAGCCCGGCATTGACCATGGCACTGAATCCACCATAAACGTTGATCAGGTTGGTAAAGCCTTCCCGCTTCATGATTGAGATGGCTGTCATTGAGCGATACCCGCCTCCACAATGAACAATGTAGCATTTAGATTTATCAAGCGATCCCAAGTTGCTGGGCATCTCTGCCAAAGGAACGAATTCTGCGTCCTTCAAATGACTAACATTCCACTCCCCTGGCTTGCGTACATCCAGCACCTCGCAATGGGTATAGTTCTTTAACTCGCCTGCCGCAATTGACTTGACTTGATCCAGCTTTCCCGTCCATGATGCCACACCGCCTTCGAGGTATCCAGCTACCTTTTCATAGCCTACCCGTGCAAGACGGAGGACTGACTCTCGCTCTTTCCCAGGTGCAGTCACGAGTACAACGGGTTGATCGATCGGAATGAGCGTACCCACCCAAACCGCAAACTGGCCGTTGAGTCCAATGTTGATGCTTCCTGGAATAAAACCTTTCTCAAACTCGTCTGCCGATCGCGTGTCGAGCACCATCACATCATTTGCCACCAAGCTTTCTACTTGGTCTGACGTAAGCGCTCGGCTGTTTCGATCGATTACCTCATCGATTGGATCGTATCCTTGTTTGTTAATCCTCGCGTCCTCGAAGAAGTATTGAGGAGGAGGAAGAATACCGGAAGTAAGCTCTTCAACGAAAGCCTCCCGGGATTGATCTTTTAATGCGTAGTTGAATTTCTTCTGTTCCCCGATGGTCGAATATGTTTCCTTGCCGATGTTCTTGCCGCACGCCGACCCGGGGCCATGCGCTGGGTAAACTATCACGTGGTCTGGAAGTGTCTTGATGTGGCGGTTGAGTGAATCGTACAGCATACCCGCCAATTCCTCACGACTCATGATGCCGTCGAGCAAATCGGGACGACCTACATCGCCCACAAAGAGCGTATCGCCTGTGAAGATTGCATGCTCACGGCCTTGTTCGTCGAAGAGGAGGAAACAAGACGACTCGGGAGTATGACCCGGTGTGTGCAAGACACGAATCGTCAACTTACCAACTTTAAATTCCTGCCCATCTTTCGCGTTGATCACTTCATAGTTGGTGTGTGCCATCGGACCATAGACGATAGGAGCTTTCACCTGACGGGCCAAGTCGATGTGACCAGAAACAAAATCCGCATGAAAATGCGTCTCGAACACATATTTGATCTTCGCTCCTCGTTTGGCAGCCAATTCCTTGTAAGGCTCCGTCTCGCGCAGGGGATCGATGATCGCAGCCTCGCCGTCCGATTCGATATAATATGCTGCCTCAGCTAGACAATTGGTATATAATTGCTCGATGTACATGCTCCAAAACAGGTTTTTCGTCCTTTGGTGGACAAAGTTCACAAAAATTCCCGATTTAATTCCTGTGTTCTACCTTTGTCAGGACCTATGAGAACCATTTTTGTCCTGCTGGTCACGATAGCAGCGTATTCTCAAGTGTCGGCCGAATACCTCGTGTTTTACGAGAATGGAAAGGCGGGCCTTCGAGACGATGCCGGCAAGGTCATCATTCCCGCCGCTTTCGACGCGCTCGGTTGGAGCGATGGAAGCTTTTCCGTGACCAACCAAGTGACAGGCTACCGCCAAACCGGAAAGTGGGGGCTCATCAATCTCAAAAAGGAGTTTGTGACGAAAGCTGAGTTCGAGTCTGTCACTACCGTGGGTGGGGATCGAATCGTTGCATCAAAACACATCAATCCATACACTGTAAAGTTCGGTTGCGTCGACCTCAATGGAAAGGTCACTGTTCCATTTACGTATGACGGAATTACAATCCACGGGCTTCGCGCCATTGTATTCGTAAAAAATGGAACCAAGTACGAACATGGCCTCATCGACCTAAATGACAAGACCATTTTGCCGATGCGATATCGCGATATCCAACCAATCGGAACACTGCGTTTCGCAATTCAAAACTTTGAACGTCGAACCGCATTGTTTTCTGAAGAAGGTGCTCAACTTACCGGGTTTGAAATCGACAGCATCTCCTCATTTCGGCGTGGGTACGCGATCGTGTACCAACATCTCCAAATGGGTTTGATCGATCGTGAGGGGACGATGGTCGTCGCACCCACCCTTCGAGACCTCCGCTTTTCGGAACAGTCAATCGAAGGCAAGACCAACGACTCGTGGAAAATACTCGACTCGAATAATCACGAAGTGAAATCGATCGAAGCAGACGAGTTGATTGTAGATGGGTCACAATACCGGTTATCTCAATCAGGTCGATTCGGGACCGCTACCGAAACTCTTGATGTTCGTATCCCCATTTCGTTCGAAAAACTCGAACCATTTAAAGGAAACCACGCCATCGCGAAGAGGGAACGCAAATTCGGCGTCGTGTCCATCCAAGGAAAGGAAACAATACCCTTTGAATTTGATTCGCTCTTCTTGGAAGGATCCTTCGTCCGAGGTATGAAACATGTTCTCGGTGAAAATCAATGGGCGCTTTACGACACGTTCAACGTGAAGAAGACCGCGCGAGCGTATGAAACAATGCTTCCCTATAATGGAAGGTTTTTCAAAGTACAACACCGTGGCTACTGGGGCGCAGTCGATCGATATGGAAAGGAAATCCTGACGTGTGTATACGATTCCATCGGAAACCATCACTACGAAGCAATCGCCGTCAAATTCAAGGGGCTTTATGGCATCATCGGCCCGGGTGAGCGCTGGCTGCTCATGCCGCAACGTTACCCCGTCACTGTATTGGACGACGAGCATTACCTTGAGCGTCAAGACACGATTCAATTCCTTCGTCACATCAACGGCGAGGTGATTTACTTCACCTCCAATCCCATTCGATGGGCAAACGGCTTGCTCGAAGAGACCACGCCCGATCACACCATTCGCTTCATCTCTTTGGCAGGAATAAGTTCAGCCCAAGCGCTTGCCCCTTCGCTCCCAGGTACGGAGGAGGTGTTCGAAGAAAGTGAGGGGCTTCGTGGCATTCGTCGCGACGGTCAGTATGGCTTTGTCGATGGTCGTAATCGCTTACGGATTGCCAATCGCTATGAAGCCATCGGCAAGTTCAGTGAGGGTCGAGCAAGAGTGAAACTATTGGGGCGATGGGGTTACATCTCGAAAGACGACCAGGTGATCATCAATCCAAACTTCGATGAAGCATCTGACTTCATGAATGGGCTTGCCATCGTTACCCGATCGGGAAAAACCGGCGTGATCGACATTCAAGGCAACTTACTCCTCCCCTTGCGTTACGACTCCGTCCAACGTGTGAACGACTTATTCTTGCTTTCCGTCGGCAACCAAAAAGGGGTGTCCGACCTCAAGGGGAATGTCCTCATCGAACCAAGGTTCGACCACCTTCAACTAGTTCCAAATGGTCTTGTCATCGTGCGAAGCGACAACAAGTGGGGAGTACTCACCACCGATGGAATGCCTGTCATTCCAATGGTTTACCAATTCATGAAGTACAATCCAGCCACCAACCAATTCCTAGCCAATCAAAAGGGAGAATGGAAGCGGCTGTTAGGACTTAGATGATTCTATTGCTTGGGCGTATTTCCCTTGCCGGAACCAGAGATTGAATTTCTCATCTCCGTATCGGCCTGCACATTTTGCATCTTGTAGTAGTCCATCACGCCAAGATTTCCACTCATAAAAGCGCCTGCGATCGATTTAGGAATCTCTGCCTCGGCTTCGATCACTTTCGCGCGTGCTTCTTGAGCCTTCGCCTTCATTTCTTGCTCGTGGGCAACGGCCATCGCGCGACGCTCCTCGGCCTTCGCTTCCGCAACCTTAAGGTCGGCAGTGGCCTGGTCGATTTGTAGTTTCGCACCAATGTTTGCTCCAACATCCACATCGGCGATGTCAATCGACAAAATTTCGAAAGCCGTACCTGCATCAAGTCCGCGTGACAACACCAGCTTTGAAATCTTGTCGGGATTCTCAAGCACTTCCTTGTGTGATTTTGCAGAACCGATCGACGTGACGATACCTTCGCCTACACGCGCCAGGATTGTCTCTTCGCCAGCGCCACCCACCAGTTGTTGGATGCTCGCACGGACCGTTACCTTGGCGATAGCAATCAACTGAATACCATCGGCTGCTACAGCGGCCACTTTCGGTGTGTTGATCACTTTGGGGTTGACCGAAATCTGAACCGCCTCGAAAACATCGCGACCAGCCAAGTCGATGGCGGCTGCCAACTTGAAGCTAAGCGAGATGTTTGCCTTGTCGGCTGAAATCAAAGCGCGGATCACGTTTGGCACGTTGCCACCCGCCATGTAGTGAGTCTCAAGATCATTCGTCGTCAACAGAAGTCCTGCCTTTGTCGCGTTAATCAATGAATTCACGATAATACCGGGAGGAACACCACGGATTCTCATCCCGATCAATGTCATGATACTGACATGGACATTACTGGTGAGGGCCCGGATCCACAAACCAACTGGGACAAAGTAAAAAAGCAACATCAAACCGATGAAGCCAAGAACTGCGACGATGAGGATAAATGGTTGCATATAACTTGTTAGCGAATTTTTTCTACAATAACCTGATTGGACAACAGTCGGATGATTCGAATGGGGGTTCCAGCATCCACATATTCGCCCAGCGTCTTAACTTCAATGGTGTCCAACCCAAACTCTCCATTACCAATCGGTCTGAGCGCCGACTTGGCAACACCTTCCATCCCGACCGGAAACTTCTTAGCATCAATTTCATTTGCCCGCCCGTCGATCGAAGTGGTCAACGTGAACCTTCTCCATGCATTTGTTCGAAAAGCAAAGTAAAAACAGAGCCCTGAACCACTCGTAGCCCCCGCTAGCGTAAGCCAGCCCACTTCCGAGTTGAAGTAATAGAAAGAGAGAATGACCCCAAATGTCATGCAAAGGAAGCCGACCAATCCAACAAAAGTTGTCCCTGGAATGAAGAATACCTCCACGACCACCAGCGCGAGGCCCACAGTAATTAGAAATAAAACGATGGACCATTCCGCCATAACTATAAAGGTACAAAGAAATGGCGACGTACGGTTGACAAGTTCAACCGAGATTCGCGGTTAGTGAAGTTCGAGCAATTGATCAGTCGCGAACAGCAAAGGGGCTGTTCACGTATTTCTCTTGCTCGTAGGTTTCATGGTGCTGCGGTTTCAGCAACACATCGTCGAGGATGACGGCCTTTGGACAAATGATCGTTAATGCCTCCGATAAGTCAACCTGAAAAACCGTGAATTCTTTCGATGCACTCTGAAGGCGCTTGAACTCACGAGCCGTAATGTTATCAAGACGCAGACCGGAAACAATCTCTTCCCGTCCGTCGGACACGAACACTTTCACATATTTGTAACTTCCCATATCCAAACCACCACCGCGGATAATGAATGCATACTCGAGGCCTTCCTTCTGTGCTTTCTCAATCAACTGAGCCTTCATTTGTGCGTACGCCGTTGTGGCGGCAAATGAAACCTTGAGCACTCCGGGACCATCTGCGTGGCCGTTGGCAGCTTGGGAAGGATTCGTTAGCGTACGGTTATTCATTAGATTCTTAAGTACGCCATTCTCGACAATAATGGTCTCAGCATCGGGAGCTGTTCCCTCCGAATCAACCACGTAGGCTCCAACCAACGGAGTTCCTTCAAACGACTTCATCGTGGGCGCGGCGACCACGTTCATCCCAACGGGAAAGATCTGCTTTCCAATTTTTGAGTCTGGTGCGGTACGGTTTGTGGATGACCCTTTCAAGTCAGGTACTTCATCGCTTGCACTCATACTTGTCTCGGAAGCCATCATTTGCATCAGAAACAAAAAGGGCGACATATCTCCTTCGAGCATGATCGGACCGGCATACTCCTCTTGTTCATCCGTCGCGTTCACGTTTCTTAACGCGATCTCTACATGATCCTTGATCGTTGCTTCAAGTTTGGCGGGATCGACCCAATCCTTCTCCGTGAAAATCATTACATGACGATTTCCCGTCCTAGATTCCGATTCGGCTTGCAGCGAGTAGGAAACAACTAGCTTGGACTTTCGAAAGGGAATTCGGCATGACGTTCCCTCGGAATTTACGAGATAGCGATAACCTTCACTGAGCGTGAATAGCACGTCAGACTGATCCACTTGCCGAAAGTGGCGAAATACATCCGACAATTTGCGAGCGAGGTCTTCCATCGAGCTTTGGCTGAAGGTGGCCTTCTCAGCTTCGATGTTCACCTGTACGGGTTTGGTCTTTGCAAACCAACGATGGGGCAACTGTTCCAGAGGCTTGTCTTTCTCTTTGACCATCTCCTGAGCACGGGCAAATTTCTGAGCTGCACTTTTGTATACCTCATCCGTCCAGATCCAAAGCGCCCGTCTTATTCCTTCGTAGTCATCATTGATTGGAAACTGCGCGACTAGCCCCGATGGCGCGGTCGGTGGGATCGTGACGTCTAAGCTTTCATCATTGAACTCATAATTACCCACCATGATTCTGAGCGAAAGAGGGTCCCTGCCAAAAGACTTCGATGAATGAATCACTGCACCCAGTGATGCTCGGATGTTCACCTCGGTTCGATCTTGCAATGAGTAACTGATGAAAAAAGGCGGGGAATAATTCTCCCACTTCAGTTCCTTCATGTTACGGGCAAGCTCATCGCGCATCGCTCGCATTATAACGGGTTCTCGATCCTGGGCTGTTGCCACGATGCCGATCAAGAACAAGGGTAATATGATCAGTCTTTGATACATCACTTGTTCTCGTCTAGGCTTGGTCCACTAATAATGGGAGACTCTGTCTTGGTCTTGGGCTTCTTCTGCGTTTCTATTCTGCGCACGAATAGCGACGGAGAAATTGCACTTACCGGAACATATCCCGACTCAGCGCCACAATACCCAGTAAACACTCCGGGCGTATTGCCCACCGCGGTGATCTCGGCAAACATCGCGAGTGGTGTTCCAATCAGATCAACACCGCGAACCAATTCATCCGGTCGCCCATCGGCATAAATGCGGTAGACCACGGTTGGAAAGATGTTAAACGCATTGGGTGTATATCGATCGGTAAACGTGTAACCGCCGTCTACATTTTTGAAAAAGTACCCGTACTCCTTTTTCTGACGCTGGCATTCTTTGATCAACATCTGTCGCAACTCCGCGTTCGATTTTGTCTTGGCTGCCTCCACAAGCAGGTTAGACTGGCGAGATACCGGTGAGGTGGTTCCGTCGGAACGGCCATGGCCATTCGATTGCAAGAAATTATCCATCGGCGAGCGCGACATCAAAAAGTTGCGCAGCATGCCTTTGTCAACGATCGTGACCTTCTTACTTTTCACTCCTTCATCATCGTAGGCATACCTACCATTTAAGAACGTATCTGCAAACTTCGGAAGGGTCGGATCGCAATACACACTGATGGTTTCAGGCAGAATCCTTTTGTCAACCTTCGACTTAAACGTCTGCCCGTCGAAATCGCTACGCAAGCGATGTCCTTCGACCCGGTGTCCGAAAATCTCGTGGAAAAAAACACCTGCAACTGGGCCATCCAGCAACGCGGGTCCCGTGTAAGGATCTGCGAGCGGCGCGACACGCAACTTCTGAAGCGTTGATATCATCTCGCGAATGTCTCGCTCTATCACTTCATCGGAGGGCAACGACTTCGCATCGGGTGCATAGTAACTTTGATGGAGCGGCACGAGTTCTCCATCCGTCGCCCGGATAGAAGCACTTAAATAAACATAGGCGCCGACCGCATTTTGAACCACCGAAGTCCCCTCTGTCGACAGATAATACTTCCGGTGGTTCAAGATGTTGAAATTGACAGAACCATCGACAATCGCGGGCTCAACCTTGAACATCGCCGACAAGCGACGGACTTTGGCCTCCCACGCGGTCCGATCATACATATCGGCCAGCTTCGGCAATGCCGGCTCAAAGTAGGTTTCCACTGTTTCGCGACTGAAATCGGGAACCTTTGTTTTCGTAGAATTATTCGACCGGTGGTTCTTCACCAGTTCGTAACGCTCAAGAGACTCGCGATACGCGGCGTCGGTGGCGCGCCACAAGGAGTAGCGAATCACATCGGCCTTGTCATCCGTGGGAATCGACTGCTGCGAACCATTTGCTCCCCCGCCTTGAAAATCCATCTCTTCAATTGGGTGGCTATTGTCAAATTGGTAATCTCCAATCCGTACTTGTACATCGGCCATTCGCGCACGGCTCTCGTCACTCGCCATGAGGCTTCCTAGTGAAGCGCCCACGTATCCATCTTGTTGATCAATCACTCGATAACTGATGAAATAGGGCGGGGTCTTCACCTTCGCAAATCCTTCCACCTCACGCTTCATTTCCTCTTTCATCGCGTCGAGCACAACGTCTTGGGCAATTGCTGCCGACGAAAAGAAAAGCGATAGAGCTACAACCGAGTAACGAATCACGAGCGAGGGATTTTTAAGCAATAGGAACGTTAAAAGTTAACGATTGTTACTCAATATGCCTGCGCAAAAAGGACACGTCGCGATGAAGGTTTCCCCGAATACACACATTTACCGTCTTCGGCGGGAGCATCCAGCGGTATGCAGCGGATCGTAGCCTTTGTTTCCTCCTTAATGGCTGCCTCTGTTTCAGGTGTTCCATCCCAGTGTGCCAACACAAAACCGCCCTTGGTTTCGAGCACTTGCTTCATCTCTTCATACGTATCGACACGCGTCGTCATTTCACTCCGGAACTTCAAGGCCCGTTGGTAAATGTTTTGTTGGATGTCGTCCAATAGGGCTGGCATCTCCTTCACCACATCATCCATCGATACAACCTTCTTCTCCTTGGTGTCGCGACGAGCTCGTTCAACTGTATTGTTCTCGAGATCCCTAGGGCCAATCGCAATTCGAACAGGAACTCCCCTCATCTCATATTCGGCGAACTTAAAGCCTGGTTTGTGGGTATCACGATCGTCAAACTTCACAGACAAACCGAGCTTGCGTAATTCCTTTACGAGACCGTCCACTTTCTCGGATATCTTTTTCAACTCTTCATCATTCTTGAAGATGGGCACAATGACTACGTGAATGGGTGCGAGTTTCGGAGGAATGATCAACCCATCATCGTCGGAGTGCGCCATGATCAGCGCCCCCATGAGTCGCGTGCTCACGCCCCAGGAGGTGCCCCATACCGAATCCAGCTTGCCTTCCTTGTTGGTAAACTGTACGTCAAATGCTTTCGCGAAATTTTGACCTAAGAAATGACTCGTTCCAGCTTGCAGTGCTTTCCCATCTTGCATCAGACCCTCGATACAATAAGTATCAACCGCACCAGGAAAACGTTCACTGTCCGTCTTTTTCCCTTTCACGACGGGCAACGCCATGAAATTTTCAGCAAAGTCAGCATATACATCCAACATCTGTCTTGCCTCAGCTACTGCTTCGCCCTCAGTGGCATGGGCAGTATGACCTTCCTGCCACAGGAACTCGGCCGTACGTAGGAATAGTCGCGTTCTCATCTCCCATCGAACAACATTTGCCCATTGGTTCACTAGGATGGGTAGGTCACGATACGACTGAATCCATTTCTTATAGGTGCTCCAGATAATTGCCTCGCTGGTTGGACGAACAACCAACGGCTCTTCCAACTCGGCTTGTGGGTCGACCATTAGCTTTCCTTTTGCGTTCGGATCGGTCTTCAAGCGATAGTGCGTGACGATCGCACATTCTTTGGCGAATCCCTCCGCATTTTTTTCTTCCGCTTCGAACATGCTCTTGGGTACGAATAGCGGGAAATACGCATTCACGTGGCCGGTGTCTTTAAACATTTTGTCCAGCCCTTGCTGCATCTTTTCCCAAATGCTGTAGCCGTATGGTTTAATGACCATACAACCCCTGACATCCGAATTTTCGGCCAAATCAGCCTTTTTTACGAGGTCCAAATACCACTGCGAGTAGTTCTCCTTCCTTGATGTGATCTCCTTACCCATGATTTTTAATGGTGATTTAATTCACGCGGGGTGTAAATATAACTCAAAAACGCCCTTTTCAGGCCAATATAGTGGCCAAACTACCACCCCTCAGGAATCACCTAGGAATGGTTTTCAACGTTATTATGTTCTGGAATCGGTACATTTGTTCTGATCCGAAAACTAGAAATACTATGAAAAAAGGGTTTGCCATTCTGGTCCTGTTAGCAGCAAGCTTGCAGGCCATGTCGCAGGATGTGGAGAACGACGATATGTATTTCAGCTCTCGCGACCGTGCGAAGCTCAACGTGTTGAAGAACAACACCCGCGTTGCAACAGAAAAGAAATTAGATGAGGATAGCCGAATCAACAGCACGGCAATCAATCCCACCGACAGCTACTCAGCCAGAAACATCAGCCCCGAGTATATCTCGAGGTCCAATTCGCAAGTAGAAGATACCACGCAAGCGTACTTCACCAACAACTACCAACCGATGTCGGTTAATCGGAATCTCTCGAATAACAGCAACTACGCGAACAATTTCTACAGCCCCTACTACGGAAACTATGCAAATGCCTACGGTTATAACGGTTATGGCATGTATAGTCCTTATTCGATGTACAACCCTTACTCGATGTATAGCCCCTATTCCTCTATGTATGGAGGTTATTCTATGTTTAGTCCCTACAGCAGCTTCGGCCCCGCTTGGTCAATGGGCTTAGGTTATGGAATGGGCTCTATGTACAACGGCTGGTACGGAAGCATGGGTCTTGGATACGGCTGGGGTATGCCTTCTAGCATGTTCTGGAACAACTATTACTCACCCTACTCTTATTATGGTTATGGTTATGGCTGGGGTTATCCCGGCTCAGTCGTGGTTGTGAATCAAGACAACGGTGGCAGGGGCTTGTCGTATCAACGCCGTTACGACCGCAGTTCGACCTTGAACAACTCAGGATCAAACTCACGCCCTACGTCCACCACTCGCACCGGTCGTTCAATTGCTGGTACAAATTCGAGCGGCCGCGTTGCTTCACAGAGCGCGCAATCTCAAGATTACTATCAACGTGGCTGGCGTAGCAACACCACAACGTCTTCCACTTCTCGCTCTTCGTTCTGGAATGGAACGTCTTCAAATGCAAATGGTAATACCAACGCAGGCCGTACCCGTAGCTGGAGCAACAGTGGAAGCACTGGTTATAACAGTGGCGGTGGCTGGGACAACGGTGGATCCAGATCTAACTCTTGGTCTAACGGCGGTTCTCGGAGTTCTTGGTCTGGTGGCAGCAACTCCTTCAGTGGGGGCTCACATTCCGGTGGCTTCGGTGGTGGCGGCTCGCGCTCGGGCGGCTTCAGCGGCGGTGGTGGTGGTGGCGGCGGCGGTGGTAGCCGTGGTCGACACTAATTTGGTCTAGATAATCAACTAATCATTTTAGTTATGAAAAAAATGAACGGGCTCGCGCTCGCAGTTATCTTATTGCTTGTTGCGAACAATGTTTGGGCACAAAGTTACTCCGAAACGGCGCTGCTGTTTAGCCGAACCCGACCCACAGGAAGCGCTCGAATGCTAGGCATGGGCGGTGCTTCTGTCAGTCTTGGTGCCGATCTTACCTCGGCGTACTCAAATCCAGCGGGTCTTGGCATGTACAACCGATCAGAGTTTTCCCTCTCTCCCGGCTACATGAACTTGAAAAATACCGGTAGCTATTTTTCCGGAGACACGCAACTTAGCTCCAACAACTTCGCAACGCGAACAAATCTCAGCCTACCCGCTTTCGGAATGATTTTTTCCAAACCTCAAGAAGATGCAGGCAGTTTCATCCAGGGATCTTTTGGCGTTACACTCACACGGATCAACGACTTCAACAGCAATCTCAAGTACTCAAGTGGAAAACCCAATCCCAACACGTCGCTCATTGACTATTTCATCGAACAAGCAAACGGCAGGACTCCTGATCAATTTGGGTCCAATGGTTCGATGTACAACACCGTCACTGAACTTGGTTACGACAACTACTTAATCGGCGAGCAAACAATCGTAGATCCAAACGGAGACCCGACACAGTACTTTTCAGACATCAGTGGCATGGCGCTTCAAACAGAAACGGTTCAGACAAAAGGCGGACAAAACCAATGGAGCTTCTCCTATGGCGCGAACTTCAACGATAAGTTCTTTCTCGGTGCTGGTCTAGGAGTCGTTGCATTGAACTTTCAATCGGAGAAATCATACCGCGAAGATTTCAGCAACCAACCTCTAAATTACTTCACGTTAGCTGAAAACTTACAGATTAAAGGGACCGGTATCAATTTTACAGCCGGTGCTATCGTGCGTCCTGTAGAGGGACTCCAAATCGGTGGTTCCGTAACCACCCCGACGCGTTATAACCTGACCGATACATATAGCGCAACCATGCGAAGCAGTTGGAACAACTTCCAATACGACAACAACACGGTGCTTTCGAACGAATCGGCGCAAACCGACGTGATCACCTCCGGATACAACTTGAACACCCCCTGGAGAATTACAGTTGGTGGTTCCTACATCTTTGGAAAACGTGGATTGGTGTCTGTCGAAATCGAGAACAAGAACTACGCCTCAGCTAAGTATCAATCACAAACCTCCGGTATCTCGTATGCTTCCGACAACAATGAGATCAAGTCCCTCTACGCGTCCACGTTGAACTATAGGGCTGGAGGTGAAATCCGAGTGAAGAACTACCGCTTCAGGGCCGGCGGAAGCTATATGCCCGATCCTTATAAAACTCCCCAGAACAATGCCTCACGTAGTTGGACCACTGCATCGATTGGGGCAGGTTACCGCACAAGCACCTACTTTATTGATTTCGCTTACCAATACTCATGGGCTGGAAAGTTGGGAGACGAAGCAGGAAACTCGTATCGTCCCTATACACTCAACAGCGCAAACAGTCCGCTGCTCGTGTACGGTCAAATTCAACAGAACTTTATCGCAACGATTGGGTTCAATTTTTGAGCGCCTCGACAAGTTGATCTACGGAGATCGTCGCGCCCTTTAATACTACAGAAGCTTTTTGGTAATACGGAAGTCTGTTGGATCGCATGAATTCAATGTGGTCCTTCAGACCATCCTTACCACTGGCGGCGAGCAATGGTCGTTGCTCCACAGCTGTTCGCGAAATTCGCCTTGCAATCTCAGTCGCAGGGACATCAATGAAAACGCTCTTCCCTGCCCGATTGATCACATCAATGTTGTCAAAAAAGCACGGGGCGCCGCCACCGGTTGCCATGACAAAATCTTCTGGATGGCTCGCCCATTTTTTAAGCTCGGTGGACTCCAACCGACGGAAATAGTCCTCTTTTTTCTCCTTGAAGATGGCAGGGATAGGCTGGCCTTCGGCCTTTTCAATTTCGTGATCCAAGTCAATGAAAGGCAGCGACAATGCTCGAGCAAGCCTCCTTCCGAGGGTGGTCTTTCCAGATCCCGGCAGTCCCAATAAGAATACTTTCATTGTACAAGCGACAGGACCTCAGCGGTCGTCGGCGTATCGTTATAATGCCAGTTGCCTAATACAGTGCCATCCTTCCAAAGGCAAATACCCGGGTTGGCCCGAATGATCGTTTTGAGTACAGTCGCGTCGGCAAAGTAGAAAGGCACTGCTAGTTGATGCTCGTGTCTAAATCTATCCACTTCTTCAGCCGATGATGAGGTCAGAATATAAGCATCCATCTTCCCCTCGACACCTTGCAGGAGAGACCGAATGTCAGCGATATGGTCAGGCGACGTTTTCTTGATATCGTACATCACCAAGAATAGCTTCGGCCCTTGGAAGGTGTATTGCGTTGTGTCGTTGCCGTCGACGGTAGTAACTGCGTAATCCGTAATCTTTGGTTTGATCTCGTCTTCATTCAAGATCTTGTACGAGACATACTCATAGCCCTCGTCGGGCGAAAGGTACTTGTCCGATTTCACTTCCTTTCCGTCCTTCTTAAACACGTACTCGCCTATCGCAGCGACGGGCGGTAGCATTTTTTGGGGAATGTTGTTGCCCACTTTATAAGCACGAAAATCAATGAAAGGCAAGTGATTAATGGCGTGGATACCCAAGTATGTACACAGTACGATGGTTGTGCCCACCACGAAGTGGCCTTCCCTGCTTCGGAGAACTGGGTCGAGACGGCGACGGTGCCAAAACAAGTGAAGGACAAAAACCATTAAGAACACATCCTTCCAAAAGGACTCCCATGGCGTAAGCTTGATCGCATCGCCAAAGCAACCACAATCCGTTACCTTATTCAGTATAGCCGAATATCCCGTCAGGAAAGTGAAGAACACCATGAGAAGTAAAAGGACCCATGTGGTAAGGTTCATTCTGTAATAAATCAGGATCGCCACGCCGAGTGCCAACTCGAGTACAATCATGATCATGGCGATAGGTAGCGCCCATGGTATGAAAATGGCGAAGAACGAACCGAAGTCTTCTGCAAACACTTCGAAGTACTCTTCCATCTTTATGGCCGTGCCGATGGGATCATTCAGTTTGATGAGGCCTGAAAAGATGAAGAGGCCGCCGACTAGGAACCGAGAAATTTGATCGATAAACCGCATGCCAAGAATTTCAGGTTTGTTTAGGATCCTTCGCCTTTGATGAGGCAAAAGACAGAGTAGTTGATCATGTCTTGGTAGTTGGCCTTGACACCTTCACTCACGAGGGTTTTACCCGAATTGTCTTCGATTTGTTTCACCCTTAACAACTTCATAAGAATTATGTCGGTCATTGAACTCACGCGCATATCGCGCCAAGCCTCATTGTAATCGTGATTCTTGTTTTGGAGGAGGTCGAACGTTTCGTTGGCGGCTTCGTCGTAAAGCGGCTCCACGCGTTCCCAAGTTAGTTCAAACTCATCGCTATCGCGCAACTTAAGTTGAATCATCGCGATGATGCAGTAGTTAATAATGCCCGTGAATTCGTCGCGGATGGGATCGTTCACTTTTTGGATTCCTTTCTCCTGGATGCTGCGGATGCGTTGCGCCTTGATGTAGATCTGATCGGTAATCGAACTCATTCGGAGAATCCGCCACGCGGTTCCATAGTCATGAGTCTTCTTCGCGAACAAAGCTTTGCAGGTGGCGATGACCTCCTTATATTCGGCAGCCGTTTTTGGATTCATAAAGCGATGCAAAATAATGCATTTTCAACGAACATCACATGGAACGCGAGGGGGCGCCTGCTCGACTTGTCGCGTCCACTTGTGATGGGGATATTGAACGTGACGCCCGACAGTTTCTTTGACGGCAACCGGTATCGTGAGCCTTCACGTGCCCTTCAACAAATTGAGAAAATGCTCGACGATGGCGCCGACTTCATTGACGTAGGAGGTTACTCATCGCGGCCCGGCGCCGACGACATTTCGCCAGAAGAAGAGCTCGCCCGTGTATTGCCGGTGATCACCGCAGCGATGCAAGAATTTCCCGGTGCTATACTTTCGATCGATACCTTTCGGAGCTCGGTAGCAAAGCCCGCGCTTGACGCTGGCGTGTCGGTGATCAATGACATCACGGGCGGAGAACACGACCCGTCGATTGCAAAATTGGCAGCCGGTTACCACGCCCCTTACATTGCGATGCATATGAAGGGAACGCCAAAAACGATGACTCAAATGACCCAATATGACAGCGTCGTCGACGATGTGCTGAGCGCGCTGCAATCCAAGGTGAGCAACCTCCGATCGAACGGGGTCGTCGACATCGCCATCGATCCGGGTTTCGGCTTCGCCAAGACGGTCGATCAAAACTTCGAATTGCTGCATCACCTAGATGCGTTTCGAATGATTGGTCACCCCATTCTTGTGGGGTTGTCGCGAAAGTCGATGATCTGGCGCACCTTGGGCATCCAGGCGGCCGAAGCGCTGAATGGAACTACCGCACTTCACATGGTTGCTTTACTAAAAGGAGCAACAATTTTGAGGGTACATGACGTCAAGGAGGCTCGCGAATGCGTTCAACTCATGGAAAAGTTGTCGAACACGCGTTAGACCCTGCCGTTCGAGAACGTGGGTATAAATCGCTAATTTTGAACACGTGGTCTTAGCATTACACATCGGTTTTTTGGAAATCACCTGGGTCGACATCATGGATGTGACCTTGGTGGCTATTCTGCTTTACCAGGTGTATAAGCTCATCCGCGGAAGCTTGGCTGTAAATATCTTTCTCGGAATCCTCGCTCTGTACTTGGTGTACTTAATTGTGAAGGCAGCTCAGATGGAACTACTCACCACCATCTTGGGTCAATTCATGGGCGTGGGGATGATTGCCATGATCATCCTGTTTCAGCCCGAGCTTAGAAAGTTCCTTTTGATGATCGGTCGCACGACGGAATTCAATCGCGAGGGGCTTATTCGCTCATTCGCGTCGTGGCGCAATCAATCTCACGAAGAGTTTGACATCAACCAAGTGATTGAAACATTGAAAACACTGAAGGCGACCCATACCGGTGCCCTGATCGTGTTCTCGCGCGACACCGAGTTGAAGTTTTACGTAGAAACTGGCGATGCGCTAGACGCACAAGTGAACAAACGGCTTCTTCTCTCCATCTTTAACAAGAACAGTCCCCTTCACGATGGTGCAGTGATTATTTATAAAGGTCGCATCAAGGCGGCTCGCTGCGTGTTGCCTGTGAGCGAAAACGATCACTTACCTCCGCAGTTTGGGTTGCGACATCGCTCAGCGCTCGGAATGAGTGAAAACAGTGACACGTTGGTTGTCGCCGTGTCGGAGGAAACCGGCCGTCTTGTGTTGGCCCGCAATGGAAAATATCTGCGCAGCCTGAAGTTGAAGCAAGTCGAACAGAAGATATTAGAATATCTCCACAACGAAGAGCCCGAAAAATGGGACGAGATCCACGACGAGCACGAAACCCTATCGGGGGTGCGCAGTGACGCTTAGGCACAATCGCCTATTTTTGCGGTACAAATCCGTGTTGATTATGAGAAGGTTGATCGTTGCCTGTGTTCTGGTTTCCACCTCCGCATTTTCGCAATCGCTGGAAACCGTCCTGCAACAAGATCATGAATTGGCCGTTGTTTCGGTTGCTAGCTTAGATACAAACTATGTCGCGACAGGCAGCCGAGATAAATCTGCCAAGCTGTGGGAGCTGTCTACCGGGCGAGAAGTGCGCAGTTTTCTCGGCCACGATTTCAGTGTGACTGTATTGTCATTTACCCCCGACGGGAAGACTCTCATCACCGGTAGTAATGATAAGACACTTCGTTTCTGGAATGTTCTCTCC
The DNA here is from genome assembly GCA_044226945.1 of Cyclobacteriaceae bacterium. Classification (GTDB taxonomy): domain Bacteria; phylum Bacteroidota; class Bacteroidia; order Cytophagales; family Cyclobacteriaceae; genus ELB16-189. The sequence continues at coordinate 145,736 of JBGAGB010000006.1, forward strand.
GGGGAGCAACTTGCTTCAATTAACCTGAACTATCGCATTACGTCTCTTGCCGTAGACAAGCAATCGAAGTACGCATTTGTCGGCGGTTATCAAACTGAATATGTCGGCCGCCGGTATGAGTGGGACGATAGTGTGGTGGTGGTCGACTTAAAATCCCAGAAGGTGATCAAGAAAATCAACGCCGATCCGGACAAGGGTTTAGGCTACGGCACCGACGTGGCAGTAAGCAACGACGGCAAGTACCTTGCCATCGGTCAGGACAACCGGATCGCGAAGGTTTACAGGACTTCCGACTGGAAAGAACTTTACAAGTTCGAATACCCCGAGGGATCGTGTGGGGGATGTGGAACCAAGGTGGCATTCAGCCCCGACAGCAAACACCTCTACATGGTGTCGCACAACGGGCCATTTAAGAAATATAACTTAGTTGACGGGAAGCTTGAACGAACTTATTCAGAGGGCTTGGAGGATATCACTGACCTAGACATCAGCCACGAAGGCAAAATGTTAGCCGTGAGCACGAAGCAGACGGTGCAAACATTCGATGAGGCGAGCGGAAAAATACTCAACAAATTTCAGGCGCAGGAAAAGGGGGAATTTCATCAAATCACGTTTACGCCCAACGACAAAACGCTGTTGATCACAAGTGATGATAATACCTTACATCGTTGGGTGCATTCAACGGCTCGTGAGCTTCCACCGCTTACGGGCATCCTCAACATGCGTGATCAAGGTGGCCTCAACTACGATCCAAATTTCTACTGGCAGTCGAACATTGCGAAGTATGTGCGATTCCGAAATAAGTTGCTGCTAAGCCGCGATGGCAAGACCCTGATCAAAGGCAAGTTCGGGACAAAGGTAAAGCGCTGGGACATCCCTACCGGTCGAACCGAGATGGAGTACGTAGGACATACCAAGGCCGTACTCGCCTATGACCTTTCGAAAGATGGGAGACGATTGGTCACCGGCGGCGGTGATGGGAAGATCATACTTTGGGATGCTGATACAGGAGACTCTCTCAAGACCATCGCGTCGTATCGAGAACCAATTTTTGACATCCGATTCAACAGTGATGAAACCAAGGTGGTAAGCGCAAGTTGGGATGCGACGATGAAGGTGCACGACTTGAAGACCACGGCACTGGAGCACTTCTTTGAGTTCGAGAACAACTCTGCTTACAATGTCATGTTCCATCCTACTGACTTGTACTTGTTTTCATCGCGGCTTGACAATTCAATTCAAATGTGGGAAATCGACACCAAGACGGCGGTGCGAACATTTGTGGGCCATACCGATATCGTCTCATCGATGGTGTTGAGTCCTGATCAGAAGACGTTGATGACGGCGAGCTGGGACGGAAGCGTTCGTCTGTGGGACATTGGCACAGGTTTGATGACCGGAAAGTTAGTTGACCACCACGGTCCCGCGCACATCGCTATTTTCAGCCCAGATGGTCGAAACATCTTCTCTGCCGGCGCCGATCGAAGCATCCGCTTGTGGGATGTGTCTACTTCGAAAGTGATCAAGTCTTTCCAAGGCCACCATGCGGAAGTTACTTCGTTGTTGATCAGCCCCGACAATAAAATGTTGATTAGTCACAGCGTGGATGGAGTCACAAAATTCTGGGATCTCTCCACGGGCAGGGAGTTTTTCGAGCACATTCACTTTGGTGACAAGGACTGGCTGGCTAAGAATCCTGAGGGATATTTCAACGGGACGGATGCCGCCCGGGCATTCATCCACTTTGTTGATGGCACGAAGACCTACGCAGTAGATCAATTCTTCGACGAATACTATCGCCCTGATCTGTTGCCGAAGATATTCCAGAACCGAGGTGGCACTAAGGACGAATCGAAGGGTGGAATTCAGGGGAAACTGCAATCGGCGCCTCCACCTACACTCAAGGTTGCGTTGATTCCAGGAAAAGAACCAGGACAAGGCGAGTTGTTTGTTCGAATGAGCGACAACGGAAGCGGAGTTGAAAATTTGAAAGTGTATCACAACGGAAAGAGTATCGCGATTGATCGAAGTAAGCTGCAGCTTCCCAACTCGAAACAGCCGACCACGACCTACCAAACACCTATCACGCTAATTGCAGGAACAAACTTTTTCACTGCATCGGCAGCTAACCGTGACCGGGTGGAGGCTACTGCTCCGGTTGTTGAATATGTGTCGGACCACATCGCGAAGAATAGTGTTTGTTATCTTTTGGCCGTGGGGATTAATCAATACAAGAACCCAAGAATGGCCTTGAACTATGCTCGACCAGACGCGCAATCTTTTATTGAAGTGATGGAAAAGAGAGGCTCGTTGTTTAAAAACGTAGAGCTTCACACTCTTTTTGATCAAGAAGCATCGAAGGCAAACATCCTTCGAACCTTGGATGACCTTTCAAAGAAGATTCATCCCGAAGATGTGTTTGTATTTTACTACGCCGGTCATGGAAGTATGGTTGATAATCAATTCTATTTTATCCCAACCGAAAGTATTCGCTTGTACGACGCCGGTTCATTGAAAAATGAAGCGATCGAAGCATCGGTACTGCAAGAGAAGTTGAAGAACATTCCTGCGCTCAAGCAATTAATTATCATGGACGCTTGCCAATCGGGTGGATCGGTGGAATTGCTGGCCACGCGTGGTGCAAGCGAAGAAAAAGCGATAGCACAGTTGTCGCGCAGTGCAGGTATACACGTGATGGCGAGCGCAGGAAGTGATCAGTTCGCGACCGAGTTTGCCGAGTTGGGTCACGGGCTCTTCACTTATCTCTTGCTGAAGGCGTTGGAGGGCGATGCGGATGGTGCACCGAAGGATGGCAAAGTGACCATCTACGAACTCAAATCATATCTCGACGATCAAGTTCCCGAGATGACGCGCAAGATGAAGGGCAAGCCACAATACCCGTACACGTTTTCGAGGGGCTCGAAAAGTAGGTAGTTACCTCACAAACCAGTCGCTGATTAAGGAATTGTGAACTAAATGTGCATAACTTGCGTATATTAGTTCGTTGGAAACCAATCAATTACAAAAAATGAAAGAAGCCAGTCTGGTGAAATACTATTTCGCCAAATACTTTTTCCTGGCCTTCGGAGCGTTGCAGTGGATCATTAGCCTTGTGTTTGTCACGCGTTACAGCGAGACGGCTAAAGGGCAATGGGTGGCGTTCCTGTTTTTCACGATAGGCCTAATCTTGTTGTCTGTCCAAATGGTGTTCGCCTCGCAAATAAAGCGTGTGGCATTGGGCAAGAAGAAAGTTGCTGTGATCGCCAACGGTCGCGTTCAGCGCTATGAGTGGGACGAAGTGAAGTCACTCCGCTTTATTCCAATTTTCAACTTGTACCGAATGAAGATTCGTGGCCGCAAAGGGAAGATCTTTTTCTTGCCTTGCGAAGAATCTGAAGTTGTGTACGGACTGTTCCCATCGGTGATAGGAATTCGCCGCGACAAGTAATTTACTTTTTCAATACACCTAGCTCCAGACCCACCTCGGTGAATGCCTTGATCGCTTGGTCGAGGTGATGGCGATCGTGTGCCGCCGAAATCTGGACACGGATGCGCGCTTGGCCTTTCGCGACAACTGGAAAGAAGAAACCAATCACGTAAATTCCTTTTGTCAGTAGGCGATCGGCGAACTGCTGAGCAAGTGGTGCGTCGTACAACATGATCGGTACGATGGGGTGCTCCCCAGGTTTGATATCGAAACCGGCTTTCGTCATTTCGGCGCGGAAGTACTTTGTATTGCTTTCGAGCTTATCGCGAAGTGCTGTCGTTTCAGAGAGCATGTTGAAAACTTCGATCGATGCGCCGGTAATGGAAGGCGCTAATGTGTTCGAAAACAAGTAGGGGCGCGAACGTTGTCTTAAGAGCTCGATAATTTCCTTGCGGCCCGAGGTGAAACCGCCGGACGCACCCCCAAGTGCTTTGCCTAGTGTGCCGGTGATGATGTCCACGCGCCCGGTGACGCCGCGATATTCTGGAACGCCACGACCAGTCTTCCCAATGAAACCTGTCGAATGACATTCATCCGTCATCACGAGGGCCTCGTAACTGTCGGCGAGGTCACAAATCTTGTCAAGTTGTGCAATGGTCCCATCCATTGAAAACGCGCCGTCGGTGACGACGATGATTTGCTTGGCACCCGCAGCTTTGGCATCGTCGAGTTGCTTCTTGAGGTCTGCCATGTCGTTGTGCTTGTAGCGATAGCGCATGGCCTTGCACAAGCGCACGCCATCGATGATCGAAGCGTGGTTCAACTCATCCGAGATAATCGCGTCCTCGGCACCGAAAAGAGGTTCGAAAACACCTCCGTTTGCATCGAAGGCAGCAGCATAAAGAATCGTGTCCTCGGTACCAAGGAATGCGCTGATCTTCTGCTCGAGTTCTTTGTGGATATCTTGCGTTCCGCAGATGAACCGAACCGACGACATACCGAACCCATGGGTATCAATTGCTCTCTTCGCCGCTTCGATCACTCTAGGGTGCGACGACAGGCCTAGGTAGTTGTTCGCGCAGAAGTTGATGACCTGTTTGCCTTCCGAAGTTTTGATGTCGGCGCCTTGTGGCGTCACGATAATCCGTTCTCTTTTGAAGAGGCCGGCTTCACGAATGTTATTAAGTTCCTTCTCGAGGACGGGTTGCAACTTTCGATACATGATCAACTAGTTTTCGGTTTCAGAATAGGACGTGCCACCTTCGGTTTCGCGTCGCCTTCTGCTATGGGCAAGACCTCTTTGGCAGGAAACTGGCGACGGAGTGGATTGATGAGATACAACTTTTGTGACGTGAAACTCGCCTCGCTCATTTGTTCAAACAAAAGCTTCCAATCACCAAAGCGATCGGGTTGCGATGCCATAAAAGCTGCAGCATCAATTTTCTTCTTGACGAGGTATTCTTCAAAGGTCACACGTAAAATTACGACAGATCAACGAATGAGAAAGAAATTCGTGCCGTTGAAATAATCTACTGCATTCTGATCCCCGGAACAAACTTTCCCCACACCAAATGTATTTCCATCGTGCGTTTATTGCGCTGAGTTTGTGGTCGACGAACTCCATTCGGTCACTAGACAAAACTTGAGGGCATTTCCAAGATAGAAAAGGATCACGGCGGTTGCCGAATTGTCAAATCTTAATTCTTAATTTGATCTTGGATTTGCCCCCATGCATCAAACACGCATTCTCCTCATTGGCGCCGGCGGCCAACTCGGCTCCGAACTCACGCAAGGACTTTGGAACATCTACGGTAAAGACAATGTCATTTCTTCGGACATCAAAGATCCAGTAGGCATCTTAAAAGAGGGACGCTATGAGAAGTTCGACGTGATGCAACGCGACAAGCTTTTCGAGATCCTCCGTAAGAACGAGATCACGCAAATCTATCACCTTGCTGCTTTGCTTTCCGCAACCGGCGAGAAGGACCCGCGCTGGGCATGGAAGCTGAACATGGAGAGCCTTCTGTATGTGCTCGAAGCAGCGCATGAATTGAAGTTAGAAAAGATATACTGGCCTAGCTCCATCGCCGCCTTCGGGCCGACAACCCCTAAAAGCAATACCCCCCAAGACACCATCATGGACCCAACGACGGTGTATGGGATCACCAAGTTAGCTGGTGAACTTTGGTGTGAATACTATTTCCGACGCTATGGAGTGGACGTGCGCAGCCTTCGTTATCCTGGCTTGATTGGATGGAAGACTCCTCCTGGCGGTGGCACGACAGATTATGCCGTCGATATCTACTTCAAAGCCATCAAAGAGAAGAAGTACGAATGCTTCCTCGCGCCCGATACCTACCTCCCGATGATGTACATGGACGATGCGGTGAAGGCAACCATCGACCTGATGGAAGCTCCGGCCGAGAAAGTAAAGGTTCGTACGTCGTATAATATTTCCGCGATGAGTTTTTGCCCCGCACAAGTCGCAGCAACCATCAAGAAGCACATCCCGGATTTCCAGATCAGCTACCAACCCGACTTCCGCCAAGCGATCGCCGATTCTTGGCCTAAGTCCATCGACGACAGCGCCGCCAGACAGGACTGGGGTTGGAAACACAACTTCGGGCTCGAGGAAATGACTGCCGACATCTTGCGCAACCTGCGCGCCGTGTTGTAGTTTATCGCACCACCACGCGCATCACCGTATTGACTTCGGTCGATGACACTTTTACGACGTACGTACCGGGTTCAAGTGAAAGCGTCAACAAGTTCTCGATGCCATTCACGGAGTAGCGAGCGACTTCCATACCCGTCATGTCGGTAAACGACACCACGACGTGCTGTGCGTCGAAATTGAAATTCACATTCAAGTGCGAATCGACAATCGGGTTCGGGAAGATCGCCACCGACTTGGCGGCTTCATAACTGGCAGCAACTACATTGAATGTTTCTGTATACCCGTCAAAGTCGACCGACTTTAATCGGAAGTAAGTCTTTCCAATCACAGGGTTGCCTACCGTGAATGCATAGTCGTGACGGACTTCACTATTCCCATGCCCGTTCACACGACCGACCACCGAAAAGTCTACACCGTTCTGCGAAGATTCAACTAAGAAGTAGTCGAAGTTCTTTTCTGACGCTGTCGCCCAAATAAGGTCCACCCCGCTTTCTGAAACGCCATTGACGTTGAAGAACACGAGCGTCACAGGAAGCGGGCTGCCAGGAATCGTCGCTACCCAAGAGTAGAAAGTAGGGTTCGTGGTTTGCATCGTGGTCTTGTTACCCTTGTTCGAAGTAGTTGTCGCTCCACCCCCCGTGTTGGAGGTTGTACCATTCACGTACAGGCCGTAGGGGCTTACCGTGTTGTTGTTAATAATATCGCTACCACCACCAGAGTAAGAGACGTTCCCATTCACATACATCTGACCGCCGTTGTTGACTTTTAAGAAAGTGCCACCACCATTGCTGTCTGTTACGTTACCAAACACTGCTACACGGCCATTGCGATTCACGGTGACGTCACCACTACTTTGTTGGACCAAGTTGGTTTTAATGATCAAGTCAGCATAGGGAGGGCCAGCCACGTTGGTACCAACTGTTAAGTAGTTTGAGTTGACAACAAACATAGATCCGTTCACGGTGACTGAACCACCAGGCAAGATGTTGAAGTCGCCTTTCAGAGTGACGTTACCCGTTATGACCAAGTTTCCAGAGATGTTAATGTTCGAACCACCTCCAACGGTCATGTCCCCATTTATTGTTAAAGTCTTACCTGAGGAAATATTAAGTGTCGAGCTTCCTGAATTGTAGTTACCCGTGATCGACACGTTGTGATTCATCGTGATGGTACCACTCCCCTGACTACCATCGGTGGGAGGTGTTGATGTACCCCAGCCGGAAGTATTGGACCAATTGGCTACCGTTGTCCAGTTGCCGTTACCTTGAGATGTGTAGTTCTGCGCTGATACCTGAAATGACAATAAGGTCACCATTGTAACCAACACCGCTATCTTCCCTACATTTTTCATAACTCTCGTCTTACTATTTCCTTTTTCTACTGCTTCGGCCTAAGTTGCATGTGTCCATTAACCAACTTCGACATGAGCGTCATCCAGATTGAAACCCAGGGTAGTACCCTGATATTTACCATATCCCGACCTCAGGCGTTAAATGCACTAAATCAAGAGGTGATGAATGAGCTCGCGCTGGCTTTACAATCGGCCTGCCAGTCGAAGGAAGTCAGCGGGATCATCCTGACAGGCGAGGGTGAAAAGGCATTTGTAGCGGGTGCCGACATTAAAGAATTGGCTGTTTTGGATGGTCCAGAAGCGACCAAACTGGCGTTGAAGGGCCAGAATTTGTTCAAAAACCTCGAAAATTGCCCGAAACCGATTATTGCCGTGGTGAATGGGTTCGCACTTGGAGGAGGTTGCGAATTGGCCATGGCCTGCCACATCCGAATTGCAACGGAAAATTCCAAATTTGGGCAGCCGGAAGTCAATTTGGGAATCATTCCCGGATATGGAGGAACTCAGAGATTGCCTCAATTGGTTGGCCGAGCGAAGGCTTTGGAGCTTATCCTGACCGCTGACCTTATTAATGCGCAAGAGGCGCTCCGAATAGGTCTGGTGAACCACGTCGCACCTACGAAAGCGGAGGCGATGGAAATGGCCTTGACGATGATGAAAAAGATTGCTTCGAAGGGACCTGTGGCGATTGCCAAGTCGATTGAAAGTGTGAACGCTGGATACAGTTTCGAAGAACGCGGTTATCAAGCGGAAGCTTCAGCATTTGGTACCTGCGCTGACACCGAAGATTTCAAGGAGGGTACGCGCGCCTTCGTCGAGAAACGCGCCGCTAACTTCAAGGGAAAGTAACACGCATTCATCCTGATTCACACGAGTTCACATTTATCTCCTTGACCAAGATTCGGAAACTAGCTGGCGACACACTCCTTTATGGGCTAGGGAACATTGTTCCACGGTCGATCAATTTTCTATTGTTTCCGATTCATGCACGGTTTCGTTTTGATCCGGAAGAGTTCGGCGTGATTACCTATCTCATGTCGCTCGTCGCGTTCATGAATATTCTCTATTCGTTTGGGATGGAGACCACTTACTTCCGTTTTGCGACCAGGCCCGGCGCTGACGTCAAGCGTGTTTTCCAAGTTGGATTGACAGTGACCATCGGAATTGGGATTTTACTCTCGGGCTCCATCGCGTTGTTTGCGCCAAGTATTGCAAATGCATTGGGTGTGGGTTCGCACCCTGACTTTATCGTCTGGCTTGCTGTCATCATGTTTATTGACAACATCTCTGCGCTGCCCTTTGCGCGATTGAGGCTCGAAAACAAGCCTTTGTTATTCGCGGCGTACAAAATCGCCAATGTGTTGGTGGTTTTTGTTCTGAACTTGTATTTCCTATTCGTCGTGTACGATCCGGCAATAGGTGTAGGTTATACGTTCCTCGCCATGTTGATCGCGAACTCGATGTACTTGCTCTTCTTTTGGAAGACATTTGTCGGGTGGAGACCTACCATCGATCGCAGCACTTTCTCATCGATGCTGAGCTACTCCTATCCTATCGTGCTCACGGGGTTGCTCGGAACCACCAACGAATTTTTCTCGCGAATACTTTTGGAGCGGTGGCTACCCGAAGGATTCTATGAGGGGCGCTCGTCGGAATTTGCGATGGGCGTGTTCGGCGCCTCTTATCGCTTTGCAGTGTTGATGAACTTAGCGGTGATGGCTTTTCGAATGGCGGCAGATCCATTTTTCTTCAGTCACTCACAAGAGAAAAATTCACCTGCGCTTTTTGCGAGAGTTAATCACTATTTCGTCATTGTCGGTTGTTTCATCCTCCTCGGAATTGGAATCAACATGGACGTGCTGAAGTATCTAGTGGCGCCTTCGTATTGGGAAGGGATTGTTGTAGTCACGCCGCTGTTACTCGGCTACTTTTTGTTCGGCGTGTACTACAACATGACGGTCTGGTACAAGCTCACCGACCGAACGATTTACGGAACTTACATTACCATGGGAGGAGTGGCATTGACGATCGGACTCAACTATGTTTTCATTCCTTTGTTTGGATACGCGGGCAGTGCTTGGGTCTCCGCCTTTGTTTCCTTCGCCATGACCGCAGCATGTTACTTGTTGGGTCAGAAATTCTACCCGATCCCGTATCCCATTGTGGCTGACAGCCTGTACATCGTATTGACGACGGGGCTTGTCTACTTGGTGAACCAATTTGCGTTCGATAATTTATGGCTGGGTTTAGTCGTTCACGGGTTGATCATGATGGCATGGTTGGGTGTAGCTTATTCAATTGACGGTAAAAAGGCGATGATTTCTTAACTTGGTAGGATTTTATTCTTAATTGACAATTCTTCGCGATGAACATAGTCATTCCGATGGCTGGCCTTGGAAAGAGGCTACGCCCACACACGCTCACCACTGCAAAGCCACTCTTGCCTGTTGCAGGTAAACCGATCGTTCATCGCTTGGTGGAAGACATTGCTCGTGTTTGTCCCGAAAAGGTAGAGAACATTGGATTTATCATCCATCCATCATTTGGCAAACAGGTTGAAGAAGATCTTCGACAAGTGGCCGCGGCTGTCGGAGCGCAGGGAAAGATCTATTACCAAGAGCAGGCCCTCGGAATTTCACACGCTGTTTTGTTTGCAAAAGAATTATTGCAAGGCAAAGTAATTGTCGCTTTCGCTGACACACTATTCAAGGCTGATTTTAAATTGGATACATCAAAGGATGGGATCATTTGGGTGCAACAAGTAGCAGACCCCTCGGCTTTTGGTGTGGTGAAACTCAATCCCTCTGGGGAGATCATCGAGATGGTCGAGAAACCGTCGATGTTTGTATCGGACTTAGCCATTATTGGAATTTATTTCTTTCGTGATGGTTCGTTCCTTCGCGACGAGATGCAGTACTTGATTGATCACGACATTCGTGACAAAGGTGAATACCAGTTCACGAGCGCTTTGATCAACATGCAAAAGAAAGGGGCCAAGTTTGTGCCGGGCCAAGTGAAAGAGTGGTTGGATTGTGGAAACAAGAATGTATTGGTTCAAACGAATCAGCGATACCTGGAATTCATAAAAGACCACCCGTTGGTGTCGAAGGGGGCCAAGCTTGTGCATTCCGTTGTTATTCCCCCGTGCTTTATCGGCGATGGGGTAGTCATTGAAAATTCTGTGGTTGGCCCACATGTATCAGTAGGAGAACATAGCGTGATTCGCGACTCCCGTATCTCCAATTCGATCATTCAGCGAAATTCCAAGGTTTCCAGGGCTCAGTTGGACAACAGTGTCTTAGGAAATTTCGTTAATTTTGAAGGCCGCGCCGCAGATCTCAGCGTCGGGGACTACGGTGAATTGAGTTGATGCGGAATCCTTCGAAAATAGCTCTTCTGTTAGCTGTCGCCCTCATGGCGATCCAAGTTTCGACGTATGCTCAACGCGATCGCAGAAAGAAATCTGAGGAGAGCTCACCCAACGCCAAACTTGCCGAAGCTGAATACTTTTTCACAGAAGGTGAAAAGTGTTTCATTTTAGAGGACTACACAAAAGCTCTGCTCTACTTTCAACGCGTGTTAGAGTTGAATCCTCAGAGCGCAGCTGTTCACTACAAGATTGCGGAGATTCATTCAAAAAGCAACCGTGAAGAGGACATCCGGAAAGCAGCGCTCGCAATCGACGAAGCACTGAAGCTGGAGCGTAAGAACAAATACTACTACATCCTTGCAGCCAACATCTACGGTACCTTGAACAACTTTGTCAAGGCCGAAGAGACCGTCGAAACCATGATGAAAGAGGTGAGCGGCACAGAGGAATACCTATATGAGCTTGCGGCCTTCTATCTCTACGACAAGAAACTAGACAAGGCGCTGGACGTATACAACCGGGCGGAACAGGCGTTGGGCATCAACGAGGTCTCATCTCTCCAAAAGCAGAAGATTTACTTAGAGACCGGGAAAATCAACGATGCGATCCGTGAGGGTGAGAAACTTGTAGAGGCGTACCCGGATGAAGAACGATATGTGTTGGAACTAGCCGAAACAATGGCTCAAAACAAGCTCGGTTCAAGAGCGATCACCTACATTGAACAGTACATCAAAGACAATCCTGGTGCTAGCACTGTGAGCTTCCTGCTGGCTCAACTCTATCGTGAAAATGGGCAGGAGATTAAGTCACGGGAATTAATGAACCAGCTCTTCGATGATCCAAAAATAGACGCTGGAAACAAAATCTTGGTGCTGGGTTCATATAACGTCGCGCTAAGCAAACAAGTAACGAAAGGCAATGTAGACGCTGACCTGGAGGCCTACGTGCTGGCGCTAATCGACAAATTGAAAAAGAACTATCCCACAAGTGCAGACCTGTACAGTGTCACTGGTGACTTGTTTACGACGATGAAGCGCAACAAGCAAGCACAAGCGGACTACCTCCGGGCGGTTCAGTTGGGAGCGACCAACTTTCAGGCGTGGCAAAATCTGCTGGTGCTGGAGTCGACTCTCAATCAATTTGATAGTTTGATCGTGCATACTGAGGCTGGATTAGAGCTTTTTCCGAATCAGGCGGCACTGTACTATTTCAACGGCTATGCGCACATGCGCAAGCATCACTATCGAGAGGCTTCCACCTCGCTTGAACAGGCGAAACGCCTGTCGGCTTCAAATCAAGCTTTCGTGGCGGAAGTGAACGGCATGCTCGGCGACGTGTACAATGGCATGCGCGAATACACCAAATCGGACAATGCCTATGAACAAGCCTTGGCATTCAATCCTGACAACGACTTGGTGTTGAACAACTACAGTTATTACCTCGCGCTTCGTCGGGAGAATTTGGAACGTGCCGAGAAGATGGCTGCCCAATTGATCAAGGCTCATCCCAAGAACGCTTCTTACCTAGATACTTACGCGTGGGTACTTTTCATGCGTGAAAAATACAAAGAGGCGAAGCGTGCGATGGAGTCGGCGATAGATACTGGCGATGCGGGCGCGACCCATTTTGATCACTACGGAGACATACTTTTTAAACTAGGAGAAACCGACGAGGCGGTGCGGCAGTGGCAAAAGGCCAAGTCGATGGACGGGAACAACGACTCGATCGACCGCAAGATTGCCAACCGCCGCCTGTATTAATTGGCTCAACGCGTCTGCAAAATCCAATTAGTAGTTTTACATTCGGGTTTATTTCAGTCTTGATGAGACGCCTGCTTCTATTTGTCTGCCTTTCGGGCGCGCTGTTGCAGTCATGCAGCAAGCGTGTGTCCCCCACCCTTCCACCTTCGCCGCCGAAGAACATCAGCATCGACGAAGTTGATTTCGAATATTTCCAGGCCAAGGCCCGGATCAACTTCCGGGATGACAAGAAAGAACGTGATGTAAAAGCGACCATCCGGATTCGAAAAGATAGTGTGATCTGGATGGACATCTCGGTGGTGGGCGTATCCGGTGCACGTGCGTTGATCAACCACGACAGTATTACCATCCGCAGCAATGTGGATAAGGAATATTACGTGTTCGAATTCAAAGAACTCTCGAAACGTTTCAACTTCGAGATCAACTATGAGATTGTGCAAGCCGCTTTGTTGGGAAACCTATTGTATGATCGGCGCCCTGAAGATCAGGTAAAAACGGATGGCACGTTTACCATCCTCGAACAGTTGATTGGCACGACCACGGTCAAGAACTACATTAACACGGCGAGCACGAAACTTGAAAAAGTCGAGCTTCGCGAAGCAAACAGCAGCAACACCCTTGATGTGAACTATTCAAATTTTCAGAGTGTCGGCCCGAAAGTTTTTCCTTATAACGGGGTGATCAACATCTTGTACAAAACCCCGGCGGGTTTGATCAACAACCAGATCGTTGTAGAGTACAACAAGGCCGAGGTCGGTGGTCGGGAGCTTCGGTTTCCGTTCAATATTCCGAAACGATATGAGCGGCGTTAGACTTTGCTTGATTATTCTATTGGCGGCTCTTCCCGCAGTCGCGCAGAAAGGTAAATCGAAGACACAACTTCAAAAGGAGCGGCAGGAAAACCTTGAGAAGATCAAGGAAACTGAGCGCATCCTCGATGAAACCGCCCAGCAAAAGAAAAGCACGCTAGGCGAGTTGTCTGCATTGAATCAACGCATCAACCAGCAAGAGCAACTGATCAATTCGATTAAGGGTGAAATTGGATTGCTCGATCGCGACATTCAAGAGGACGGCGACATGATCGATGCTCTTCAAGAAGATGTCAAGAATCTAAAGCGAGAATACGCGGCGATGATCTTTGCAGCGCAAAAGGCAAACAATAAAATCGATCAGCTGACATTCATTTTCTCAGCCAGTTCATTTGTGCAACTCACGGCTCGTCTCAAGTACATGGAGCAATATGGAAAGACACGGCAAGACCAAGCCGAAGCGATTGCACGGACGCAGCGGATTCTTGAAAGCCAGATTAAACAAACCGAAGTCGTAAAGAAGGCGAAGAATTCATTGTTGGGTGAAGAACTAAAAGAGAATCAAAATCTTTCATCGTTGAAGTCGAAGCAGAAAGATGTAATGAAGTCGCTGCAAAAAGAAGAGCGCCGTTTGCGTCAGGATCTTGAGGACACGAAGAAGGCAGTAGCCATTTTGGATCGGGCCATCGAAGAGATCATTCGAGAAGAAGTGGCGCGTGCTGAGAGAGAAGCACGAGAGGCAAAAGCCCGTGCCAATGCGAACGCCACAAAGGCGAATGAAGCGACCGTTGCCCTTTCAGAGTCATTCGAAGAGAATAAACACAAGTTTCCCTGGCCGGCCGCAGGTTTTGTGTCGCAGCGATTTGGCCGCCAGAAACACCCGGTGCTGAAAGGGATTGAAATCGACAACAAGGGCATCAACATTCAGACACGACAATCAGAAAAGGTGAAGTGCATCTTCAAAGGCGAAGTTCGTCAGGTCGTCACGATCGGCATGATTGGAACATCTGTCATTGTCAACCACGGGGATTACTACTCGGTTTACGCAGGTCTCAAAGAAGTATACGTGAAGCGTGGAGACAAATTGACGGCAAACCAAGAAATCGGGCAACTGTTGGTGAACGGCGAGGGTGTTTCCGAGCTCCGGTTCATGATTTACAAGAACAACGTGCCGGTTGATCCGCAGCAATGGCTGCGAAATTGACCCCAAAAACCCGGTTTTTGCCCATTTTCCGGTCTTTCGATCCGCCCATCACCATTTTTGCGTTCGTTTGAATAATGGCTATCTTTACAGGCTAATAAAATTTTTATGAACGCTATTCTTTTGTTCTTGGGAGGTGTAGGGGTTCAGGAGATCCTGATCATCGGCATTTTTGTTCTTGTTTTCTTTGGTGCTAAGAAGATACCTGAATTCATGAAGGGTTTGGGCAAAGGCGTTCGCGAATTCAAAGACGCGATGAGCGATGTAAAAAAAGACATCGAAAGCTCAGCCAAAGAACCTAGCAAAATCGACGAGGGTAAATAACACTCAGCCATCGGTTTTTCAAACAATACCCCCGGGGCTTTGAACTTCCCGCAAATCCAAAAAGATCTGAAGGAAGGACGCCTCACCTGTGTTGAGCGGGTACAATTCCATCTCAACCAAATAAAAAGCAAACAACACCTCAACGCCTTCCTCACCGTATACGATGAGGAGGCGTTGCTGCGTGCCCAACAAATCGACGAAAAGATCAGAAATGGCACCGCCGGCAAACTTGCTGGTATGGTAGTCGGTTTGAAAGATGTTCTTGCCTACAAAGACCATCCTCTCCAAGCAAGCAGCAAAATCCTCGACGGTTTTATTTCGCAATTCAGTGCCACAGCGGTCCAACGATTGCTGAACGAAGATGCCATTATCATAGGCCGCCAGAACTGCGATGAATTTGCGATGGGTTCTTCAAATGAGAACTCAGCTTTTGGTCCCGTACGCAACGAGATTGATCCAACACGTGTACCGGGCGGCTCCTCTGGCGGTTCAGCCGTCGCCGTGATGGCCGATATGTGCCAGGTTTCCCTTGGATCCGACACAGGAGGTTCTGTGCGGCAGCCTGCCGCTTTTTGCGGAGTGATCGGACTCAAGCCTACCTATTCGCGCATCTCACGCTATGGCTTAGTCGCCTATGGGTCATCGTTCGATTGCATCGGCATTTTCTCGAAGAACTTGGATGACGTGGCCTTGGTGATGGAAGTGATCGCCGGCCCTGATAAATTCGACAGTACCGTTTCGAATTTACCGGTTCCAGAATACCATCGAGAGATGAAACGAGAACCACGTTCCTATCGAATCGCCTACATCCGCGAAACGATGGAATCGCCCGCACTGCAACGAGAAATCCGCGAAGCGATCGAGCACAAAATTACCCAATTGAAATCAGCCGGCCATACCGTGGAAGCAATCGACTTCCCACTGTTGGAATATGTGTTGCCCACGTATTACATACTTGCCACAGCCGAAGCAAGCTCGAACCTATCCCGCTTCGACGGCGTGCGGTTCGGTTACAGAAGTAAAAACACCACCGACCTCGAATCGCTTTATAAGAAAACGCGCGCTGAGGGATTCGGAAAAGAAGTACAACGACGCATCCTCCTGGGTAACTTCGTTCTTTCCTCGAGCTACTACGATGCATACTATACCAAAGCACAGAAAGTACGCCGCTTGATCCGCGAAAAGACAAAGGACGTCTTCAAGGACTACGATTTCATCATCATGCCCACCACTCCTTCTACCGCATTTAAGATTGGGGAGTTGACAGATAATCCGGTGGAAATGTATTTGGCAGACCTTTTTTCCGTTCAAGCAAACGTAGCAGGCATTCCCGGTATCTCATTACCGTGTGGAAAAGATGACCGTGGACTGCCAATCGGTGTTCAGTTAATCGCCGACGACTTTAACGAATTAGATTTATTTCGATTTTCTGAGGTATTTTTGAGTTTGAACTGACCTCGACGCATGAAAAGACTGCTGGTTTGGATCGCATTATCGCTCCCCGCCTTGGCGTTAGCCCAGGAAGGTCAAGGACCCGTGTTGCCAAATACCGACTCGTTGGTGATCAACCTGGAGGTGCCTGACGACATCATGATGATGGCCGACACTGTCACACCCAACTTTACATCGGTCCCCTATGATCTCGAATATGTGCCGGCGGATGAGACTCCCGAAGTTCTTGCCGACAGGCTCAGTTGTTTGCAAAAGGACATCCCGCTGACGTACAACGAGAAGGTTCATGCCTTCATCAATTATTTCTTGATTCGCGATCGCGAGCACACCCGTAACGTGTTGCGGAAAAAAGACATCTATTTTCCGCTGTTTGAAAAGCAATTGGCGGAGAATAATATGCCCGAAGAACTCAAATATCTCTCGGTCATAGAATCAGCCTTGGTGCCACATGCCGTGTCGCGTGCACGTGCCGTGGGCTTGTGGCAGTTCATGTCGTACACAGGCCGGCACGTGGGGTTAAAGATCGATTGGTATGTCGATGAGCGCATGGATCCCGAGAAGTCAACTGCTGCCGCGTGCAAATACCTACAGCAGCTTTACGATATCTTCAACGATTGGGAGCTTGCCTTGGCGGCATACAATACTGGTCCTGGCAACGTGAAACGAGCTATCCGTAAGTCGGGTGGAAAAAAGACCTTCTGGGAGATCTATCCCTACTTGCCGCGCGAAACACGTGCATATTTGCCACAGTACGTCGCGATGGTGTATGCTTTGAACCACGCGTCGGATCACAACCTGTTTATCGATGGTCGGGAACAGCTTGTGCGACACGACACTTTGCAAGTGAAGGGCTACTTGCACTTAGAAACGTTGGCGAAATTGACCAACAGTTGTCTCGACGACTATCGCAAACTGAATCCTGCGATCCAGCACGATGTTCTTCCAGATGGCCGCGACCATGTCATTCGGATTCCGGTCGATGCGAAGGAAGAATTGTTGAAGAGCCGCTCTTTGATACTTGATTCGGCGACGCGCTATCGCAAAGCTGAAGTAGAAGCCTTGGCCAAGAATGCCGCGGGCAACACATTGGGTCGTGAGATGATGGTGTACCGAGTGAAGTCTGGCGACGTGCTCGGTTCGATCGCGCGTCGGTACGGGGTTAAATTGGAAGATCTCAAGAAATGGAACAACATGAACTCAAACGTGATCCGTGTTGGTCAGCGATTGAATGTGTGGTTGCTTCCCGGGCAGCAAGAGCGGGTGTCTGTTGCTAGTTCGACCCCAAAATCGGATAACGGTACTGTCGCACCTGGCGCGAAAACCTATATCGTTCAACCTGGCGACACACTCTGGGATATCACCCGCAAATTCCAAGGTTTGACGGTCGAAAAGCTTAAGACCCTGAACAACCTGAAGTCAAACGAACTCAAGCCTGGGCAGAAGCTCATCGTGAGTTAAGCGAAAATTTCTGAGTTTGTAATAAATCCTTTGAACCGTGACTTGGGTTCACCTGTTGTATTATTGAATGAATCAGAACAAATCCATGCGGGCGCTCTACATCCTTATTCTCACGGCGATCATCGCGAGCAGCTGTAACTCGGACAAGGGTTCGACACTCCCGGTAGCTGCCGGTCTCAGTGGCGACATCTACCTATTTGTCGACTCAACGCAATGGAAAGGCAAAATTGGGGAAGTGATGGATTCGATCTTCAACCAGGAGATGATCGGTTTGCCTCGTGAGGAAGGAATCTTCCGACTATCGCCAGTCGACCCGCGGAAAATAAACTTCGTGTTAAAGCAACGCCGCAACTTAATATTCTTGATGACGCTCGATCATCAAGGGCGAGGTTCTCAGATTGTTCGAAGCATGTTTTCAAAAGACCTTCTGAATCACATTGCAGAGGATAGTAGTGAATTCGTGCAAACGTACAAGGACGTGTACGCGCGAGGCCAACAAGTTATGTTCCTGTTCGCGCAGGATGAAGCTCAAATGGTCGAGAAGCTCCGGCAGAACGGTCAGAAGCTGATTGACTTCTTCGACAAAGTTGAACGCGATAGATTAAATGCCACGCTCTTTAAAGCGGGTACTGTTGTGGGGATCGACAAATGGATGAGCGACAACTTCCATGTTAACATGAAGATCCCCTATGGTTATAAGCTTGTTCAGAACGAAAAAGATTTTCTGTGGGCACGACAGATTAACACGAACGATGACCGCGACATCTTCGTTGCGGTGACCGACTATGTCTCCGAGAGTCAATTCACGAAAGAGAATTTGATCAAGTTCCGTGATGAGGTGACGAAGAAATACATTTATGAAGATCCGGACCACATCAATTCGTACATCGTGATCGAAACCGGGGTTCCGCATAAGCCCGTGACGATTCGCAACGTGAACGTGAACGGGAACTTCGCCGTGGAGATGCGCGGCCTCTGGCGAACCAACACGCGCACGATGGGTGGACCTTTCCTCTCGTATGCAATCGCCGACCCTGCAACCGGGAAGTTCTACTATGTCGAAGGGTTTCTCTACGGCCCGTCGAAGGACCTTCGGGAGATGCTCCGACAGATGGAGGTGATCCTACGCACGTTCCAACTTGAATCGGCTGCGAAGCCTGCCGGCGACACGACAGCCACCAGCAAGTAGGGCCGGCGATAGGGGCTGGCGACGAAACATTTGCTAACTTGGCCCCTTTCAACCTTCGGCTATGTCCATCAAAATTCGAAAGCAGGATGCCCTCAACTATCACATGCAGGGTCAGCCTGGAAAAATCGAAGTTGTACCCACAAAAGTTCTCTCGTCGCAGCTCGATTTAGCGCTCGCTTACTCCCCTGGCGTGGCAGTTCCATGTTTGGAGATCGCCGCCAACAAGCAGGACGTATATAAGTACACTTCGAAGGGCAACCTGGTAGCGGTGATCTCGAATGGTACCGCCGTCCTCGGGCTCGGGAACATCGGGCCGGAAGCATCGAAGCCTGTCATGGAAGGCAAGGCCGTGTTGTTCAAGAAGTATGCAGGTATCGACAGCTTCGATATTGAAATCGCTGAAGAAGATCCTGACGAATTTATCAAGATCGTAAAAGCACTTGAGCCTACCTTCGGGGGGATCAACTTAGAAGATATTAAAGCACCCGAGTGCTTCAAGATCGAAACCGAACTCCGCGAGAAAGTCAACATCCCGATCATGCACGATGATCAACATGGGACGGCGATTATTTCTAGCGCGGCGTTGCTGAACGCGATCGAGTTAGTTGGAAAAAAAATGGAAACGGCGATCGTGGTGATCAACGGCGCCGGGGCTGCTGCTGTGTCGTGTGCGAAACTGTATATCGCGGTAGGGATCAAGAAAGAGAATTTAATCATGTGCGATAGCAAAGGAGTGCTCAACACTTCGCGCACAGGACTCGATGCAATCAAGTCTGAGTTTGTAACGACCCGAAAGGTAAACACGCTGCAAGAAGCGATAAAAGGTGCGGATGTGTTCGTTGGATTGTCGATCGCCAACGTGTTGACCCCTGCCGATGTGCTTGCGATGGCGAAAGATCCGATCGTATTTGCATTGGCGAATCCTGATCCCGAAATTGCCTACGACTTGGCCATGAGCACTCGTAAGGACTTGGTAATGGCCACTGGACGGAGCGACCATCCCAACCAAGTGAACAACGTGCTTGGCTTTCCTTACATTTTCCGAGGTGCGCTTGACGTGAGAGCAAAGGAAATTGATGAGCACATGAAACTTGCGGCGGTTCATGCGCTCGCTTCACTTGCCAAAGAACCTGTTCCCGACATTGTGAACAAGGCGTACGGCATTGAGAAAATTCAATTTGGCCGCGAGTATTTGATTCCAAAACCATTGGACCCTCGTTTGATCACCACTGTTTCGCCAGCGGTCGCAAAGGCAGCGATGGAATCCGGGATGGCAACCAACCCGATCACCGATTGGGGTGCTTATCATCAGACATTATTGAAACGCATCGGCATCGACGAGAAGCTTACATCGCGAATCATTGAACAAGCGAAAGAGAATCCGAAGCGTGTAGTTTTCGCCGAAGCTGACAACCACAAGATCCTGAAAGCAGCACAAGTACTCAGCGACGAGGGTATTGCTATTCCGATCTTATTAGGCAAGCGTGAGGAAATCATGCGACTGATCGAAGAGCATAAACTAGACCTGAGCGATTGTCAGATCCTCGATCCTCGCGAAGAAAAAGAGATGCTAGATCGCTACGCACACAAGCTTTTCGAGAAACGCCAACGAAAGGGAATGACCCTTTACGACGCACGAAAGCTCATGCAGACGCGTAACGCATTTGGTGCGATGATGGTGGAACTCGGCGACGCAGACGCACTCATCTCTGGTTTGACGCGCGACTATTCCAAAGTGATTTTGCCGGCCCTCCAAATTATCGGCATGGCGCCGGGTGTTAAGCGTGTGGCTGGAATGTACATCATCATGAACAAGAAAGGGAACTTCTTCTTTGGTGATTGCACGGTGAACGTGGACCCGACCACAGATGAACTCGTGGAGATCATTGGCTTGACAGCGAGAGGCGCACGCTTTTTTGGCGCCGAGCCGCGTGTGGCAGTTCTTTCTTACAGCAACTTTGGTTCGAACAAGGGAGATATTCCTTCGAAGACGATGGAGGCCACTCGCTTGGCGAAAGCAAAATACAAAGACTTCCAGATCGAGGGTGAGATGCAAGCGAACGTCGCTTTGAATAAGGAACTTCAACAAGAGTTATACCCGTTCAGTGAACTTGCGAAAGAGGGCGCCAACACATTGGTGTTCCCCAATCTCGCATCAGCGAACATTGCTTACAAGCTATTGATGGAAATTGGTGGCGCTGAAACGATTGGACCAATTCTCCTTGGCATGAAGAAACCTGTTCACGTATTGCAATTGGGTAGTTCGATTCGAGAAATCGTGAACATGGCCGCCATCGCAGTGGTGGATGCGCAAATTCACGAAAAGGACGGACACTTGTAATTGGATTGGAATTTTGGTTGCCTATTTTTTGAACTATGATTGCTTATCTCCGAGGCAAGCTGGTCCACAAGGACCCGACTCATTTGATTGTGGATGTGAACGGCATCGGTTACCAGGTGCAGATTTCACTGAACACATTTTCGCAAGTCAAGGATTCGGAAGACATTAAGCTTGCCACCTACCTACATGTGCGGGAAGACGCGCACATTCTTTTTGGCTTCGGTTCTGAGGCAGAGCGCTCCATGTTTTTGAACCTGATCTCGGTGAACGGGATCGGGCCGAACACTGCCATGGTGGTATTGAGTTACATGCCCCCAAACGAGCTTCGGAGTGCCATCCTACGCGAGGATGCGGTTGCCCTCCAGTCTATCAAGGGAATTGGCGGGAAGTCCGCCCAACGCCTGATTTTGGAGCTCCGAGACAAGCTGAAAAAGGAAGGTGGCGACGACGCCAATACGGGCTCCGGGCCGGTGTATAATAAAATCAAACAGGAGGCGTTAACTGCTCTGACGACATTGGGAATACCCCGTGCTGCGGCCGAAAAAAGCGTAGATGCCGTCCTGAAAAAGTCGGGAAATAGCCTTACTTTGGAAGATTTGGTTAAGCAAGCACTGAAAAACGCCTGACGTACGATTGAACCTAAGCCAACGGATTTTTCAGTTCATTCTTGGACTGGGTGTGCTCCTTCTCGCATACCTGGCACCTCTGTCTGCATATAGCCAGCAGCGCGATTCGACGCGCGTTGACACGACCTACCAAAACAAGAATCCTTACAAGCCATCATTCCGCTATCGAGACCGCTACGGGGACCCCTTTTCGAACTTCGTACCTAATTCCCCCTTCTTCCTCAAGGACCCGGTGAGCATGAAAACGGAAGTGGAGGTCGACACAGGTCGAAACTACACGATCGAAGAGAAGATGGGGAAGGTGTTCTACCGCCCCAGAAACTCGATGTCGTTTCAGGACTTCAGCCAACAGCAGAACAAGCTGGTTTTAAAAGACTATTGGCAAACTCGGAGTAAGGCACTCGACGGCGAGAGTGCCATTTCGTCGCGCAACTTGATTCCACGGATCTATGTGAGTCCCGTGCTCGATCGAATCTTCGGCGGAAGCTATGTCGAGATCGTTCCCCGCGGATTTGTCACCCTCGACTTCGGCGCCTCATTCCAAAACATCAAGAACCCAGCGATTCCCCTGCGGCAACAACGCAATGGCGGTTTCGAATTTGACCAACAGATTAGCTTGAGCGTTGTCGGTAAAATTGGTGAGAAGCTGGCGGTGACCACCAACTTTGATAACAACAACTCCTTTGACTTTCAAAACAACATGAAGGTGGAGTACACCGGTTTTAAGGAAGACATCTTGAAGAAGCTTGAACTTGGAAACGTAAGCCTGCCGTTGAACAACAGTTTGATCACCGGCGCTCAAAACCTTTTCGGTGTAAAGGCGCAAATGCAATTCGGGAAACTATTCGTGACCACGATTGCGACCACGCAACGTGGAAAGCAGAACTCAATTCAAATTGCAGGCTCGACAAATGGTGCCTCTCAAGGTCGACCTTTTGAGATTGTAGGCTCAAACTACGACGACAACCGTCACTTCTTCTTGGCTCAATTCTTTCGCGAGAACTTTGAAAACTGGTTGAGCTCGCTGCCACAAGTTACTTCGGGGTTGAACATCCTGCGTGTGGAGGTGTACTTAATGAACCGCCAGAACGACACGCAGACACTTCGCAACGTGGTTGGCTTGATGGATCTGGGTGAAGCCAAGCCCTTCAATCCTATTGTACAACCGAACGGCTTTGGCCGCGATCCAGCAGATAACAAGGTGAACAACCTTTTCGACATTTTGCCCAAACTCAGTGACGCGGCTGGTCGAACTTCGGATGGTATTAACGGATTCTTGGAAGCCCAAGGATTCCGTGGAAGCGTGGACTACGAAAAAATCACGAGCGCGCGGAAGCTGGCTCCTACCGAATTCACATTCCATAAAGAGTTGGGATACATTACCCTTGCGCGCAAACTACAAAACGACGAGGCAGTAGCAGTTGCCTTCGAATACAGCTACAACGGGCAGGTATACAAAGTTGGTGAACTGTCGGAAGACTACTCGAACTTGCCTGATGATGCCGTTGCATTTTTGAAACTCCTCCGCCCTAAAAAGGTAAGCACGAAAGTCAACAACAAGATTGTGCCCACCTGGAACTTGATGATGAAGAACATCTACAACCTAAACGTGCAAGGGTTGTCTCGCGATGGATTTCAACTTCGAGTGATCTACCGAGATGATCGCACAGGTATCGACAACCCACAACTCCAAGATGGCGTGGTGTCGAAAAGAAAACAATTGATCGAGGTGCTGGGGCTCGATCGGTTGAATCCCTACAACGACCCACAACCCGACGGTAACTTCGACTATGTTGACAAACTCACGGTAAACTCGGAGCAAGGCTTGATCATCTTTCCATACCTAGAACCCCTCAACACAGGTTTGCGAGACCTATTCAAGCAAGAGAAGAACAAACCCCTTGAAGACTTCTTGGTAAACAAATACGTGTACGATACTCTATATCACACCACGAAAGCTGAAGCTGAACTAGTGGCCACGAAAAACAAGTTTTATATCGTGGGTACTTTCAAGTCTGGGACAGGAAAAGACATCATCATTCAAGGCTTCAACATCACGCAAGGATCTGTAAAAGTATATGCTGGTGGAACTCCACTTCGCGAAGGCACAGATTACACGGTTGACTATACCTTTGGCAAGGTGACAATCTTGAATGAGGGGATTCTGAATTCCGGCAAGGACATCAACATTACTTACGAACAGCAGGATCCATTCGCGTTCCAAACCCGCTCGTTGGTAGGAACCCGCTTTGACTATCGCTTGAGCGAAGACGTGAACATCGGATCTACCGTGTTGTATTACAATGAACGGCCATTGATCAGTCGCAACCTGATTGGCACCGAACCAGCTCGCAACCTGCAATACGGACTTGATGTGAACATTAAGAAGAATTCGCGTCTGTTGACAAAAATGGTGGATGCGCTTCCATTCATCCAGACCAAGGAAACATCGACTGTTAACTTAAACGCAGAGTTTGCGCAACTGCTCCCGGGCACGTCGAACATTGTGCAAGGAGAAGGGACATCCTTTATCGACGACTTCGAAAATACGGCAACGCCGACCACGTTGATGAACCCCCAGAGTTGGAAAATTTCGTCGGTGCCCCAAACTCCAGACGGGCGACTTGACCCAAGCCATGGCGCCCTGGACGACATCACCGCGGGATATAACCGTGCGAAGCTCTCTTGGTACACGATTGACAACTCTGTTTTCTATATCAACAGTGGTCAAAATCGACGACCCAGCAATATTTCGGACGAAGCCCTTCAGAATCACTACGTGCGCAAAGTAGGGCCACAAGAGATCTTCCCTTTCAAAGATCAGACACTTGGAAATTTCAATGAACAGATTCTCGATATCGCTTATTACCCGTCGGAGCGCGGACCGTATAATTACAACCCGGACCTCAACGGGGACGGTACACTCAAGAACCCAACCACGAACTGGGGTGGCATTACAACCGCCATTCGTTCGGAGGTTGACTTCGACAAGGCCAACGTTGAATACGTCGAATTCTGGATGCTTGATCCCTTCATCAATACGTCCAAAGGTGTGATTGACGATGGGAGACCGAATCCTAAACCAAACACCACGGGTGGCCAGTTAGTCTTTCATATGGGAACTATTGCCGAAGACGTGATGCGGGATGGAAAACATGCATTCGAGAACGGGCTCCCTGACGATGGAGACGAGACGAAGGTGACGAAGAATGCTTGGGGTTTCGTCACCACCCAGCAATATTTGAATTCTGCTTTTGCGAACAACCCTGCTGCACGCCCGAACCAAGACGTGGGACTCGACGGGGTCTCGAGCGAAAAGGAAACGACCGTGTTTGGCGCTTCATTCCTCGACAAGATTACGTCGCCTACCGCACGCCAAGCGGTCTCAAGCGATCCCTCTGCCGATGACTTCCGCCATTTCTTGAGTCCATCTTATGATCAGCAGAACGCTACGGTTCTCGGGCGTTATAAGAACTTCACGGGCCTTGAGAACAACTCCCCGATCGCGACCACGATTGTACCGCAGTCGTCGACTACAATTCCAGACAATGAAGACTTGAACCAAGACAATACATTGTACTCGCTTCAAGAAGAGGGATACTATGTCTACAATATTGACTTGCGACCTTCGACATTGACTGTCGGTCGCAAGTTTATTTTCGATAAGATCGACGTGACCGCAAACGGTGAAACAGTCACGTGGTACTTATTCAGGATTCCTGTTCGTCAGTTCGACTCGAAGTATGGTGAAATCAACGACTTCAAGTCGATTAAGTATGTACGCATGTACATGACTGGCTTTTCAGAACCGGTCGTGTTGCGGATGGCCAACTTCCGCGCAGTGGGCAACCGCTGGAGGAGGTATACCGGAAACTTACTAGAGTCGCAACTATCGGAAGTGGTAGAACCGAACCTCGACAACTTCTCAGTATCGGTGGTGAACGTGGAGGAAAATGGAAAAGAGAACGATACCAAGCCGGCGTATGTTCCTCCCCTGCGCCGCGATCGAGACATCACCTCAGTGCAGCAACGTCGTTTGAACGAACAATCGGTGCAGCTGTGCGCGACTGAACTTACTGATGGTGATGCACGCGCGATTTACAAGAACGTGACGATGGACTTCTTCAACTATGGCCGGATCAAGATGTTCATCAGTGCGCATAGCCCAAAGAACAACATCCAAGACAACGAGTTGGTCGGCTTCCTTCGACTCGGCTCCGACTTCGATCAAAACTACTACGAGATAGAGTTGCCGTTGAAGGTCACGCCACCGAGGTCGAATACTTTAGAGGCGGTTTGGCCGGAGGACAATCAAATTGACTTAGACCTGAACGAGTTATACGCGATGAAGGCGACCCGAGATCGCGAAGGCTTCCCTTTGAGCGAACTATACCCGCGACAAGGCCCGAGGATGGTCGGGAAGCATGGGATTCGGATCATGGGACGTCCGGACTTAAGCCAAGTAAAGCTGATGATGATCGGTGTTCGCAACCCGCGGTCGCCCGACGCGAAATCCAAAGACGTGTGCATTTGGGCGAACGAATTGCGCCTAACTGACTTTGATCGCACGGCTGGTTGGGCCTCCAACGTCGTGCTGAGTACCAAGCTCGCCGACCTGGGTACGCTTACAGGCTCCCTCCGACATACGACCTACGGGTATGGGGGTGTCCAGTCAAAAATCTACGAACGTGCCCGCGGTGTTACTACGGCGTACGATATCTCCGCCAACATTCAACTTGATAAGTTACTCCCGAAGAAAGCGGGCCTCAGCATTCCTGTCTTCGCCAGCTACGAGAGTAAAGTGATGAATCCGAACTTCGACCCGGCCAACCCGGACATGCGGCTCGCGGCCGCGCTCCTGTCGTTCAACACTGACGCCGAACGAGAAGCATACAAAAAAATCATTCAGGACCGACAGGTGCGACGAAGTCTGAACTTTACCAACGTCAGGAAGGTGAAGTTGAATAAAGAATCGCCCGTTCGAATATGGGATTTGGAGAATTTCTCATTCACTTACGCATACAGTGAAGCCACCCAAACAAACTTCAACCTATTGGAGAACACGAAACGGAGCATCAAAGGCGGGGTAGCTTGGCAGTATACACCAAGCTTTAAAGGTTTTGAGCCTTTTAAGAAATCCGAAAAACTGAAGTCGCCTTACTTGCAATTGGTGAAAGACTTTAACTTCAATCCGCTCCCCTCGAATGTGACGATTCGCGCCGAGTTGGACAGGTCTTTCTCGAAGATGGCCTATCGAAACTCGAACCCAGACCTCACCAACACTCTACCCAACTTCCAAAAGTATTTTGTATTCAACCGCTTCTACAATGCGCGGTGGTCGTTGACCAAAAACTTGACATTGGATTATAGTTCTCGCGTCAATGCGATGATCGACGAACCGGCCGGCGACATCGATACACAAGCCAAGTACGATTCGGTGGTCCACAACCTCAAGTCGTTCGGCCGGATGAAGGCGTTCGATCAAAACGCGACGTTAAACTACACTGTGCCTTTTGAAAAATTCCCGGCCACGAATTGGGTTGGTACAGAGTATCGATACGCGGTTGGGTACTCTTGGAAAGCTGGTCCGCTCGCAATTGGTTCGCTTAATGCAGACAGTTTGAATTTAGGTAACATTATTCAGAACAACCGCGAACAAGCGGTGAACGGACGACTCGATTTGACCAAGTTGTATAATAAGGTTGGCTTCTTGAAAGACATCAACACGCCGAAGCGTCCACTCACACCGCTTGAAAAAGCTAAGCAGGCGAAAGCACAACCAGACACTGTGAAAAGACCGCCCGAATTAAAGAGCGTGAAGGGACTCATTCGCCTGTTAATGTCAGTAAGGAACATCACCGGAACTTACACGCTCACCGAGGGCACCATTTTACCTGGATTTACGGGTACCCCCTACCTTTTCGGGATGGATAAAAATTGGTCTCAACCGGGTTGGGGCTTTGTAACCGGGAAACAAAATATCGACCCCTCGCAGTACGAAGACTATCTTACGAAGAGTAAGAAGCTGACCACACCATTCAGTCAATCGAAGACTGAAGATATGAGCATCCGAGCAGCGTTGGAGCCGGCCTCCGACTTGAAGATTCAATTGGACGTGAAGAAGAATTCGAATACTGCCTTTCAAGAAATCTATAGATGGGTCGAGACGCCCACCGACGCAAGTTTCCAGGCGTTGAACCCAGCGCTGACGGGTTCATACCGCGTGTCGATGTTGACAATTGCGACAGCCTTTAAGAACAACACGAGCGTTAATTCGACCGTGTTCGACTCCTTTGTTCAGAATCGTGATGTCATCCAACAACGGTTCACCGAAATCCGGAGTGGCTTTGAGAAGCAGTCGCAAGATGTTCTGATACCGGCGTTCATCGCCGCCTACACCGGTAAGGATGCGCGTTCGGTGGCGCTCACCCCATTCCCGCAAAGGCCCATGCCAAACTGGCGATTTGATTACAACGGCCTCACGAAGCTTGGGAACTTGAAGGACATCTTCCAGTCGGTGACCATCAGCCACGCCTATTCGTCGACGTACCAAGTGATGAACTTCACTAATTCCTTGAAGTACGGCGACATTGGAGGGCTTTCGTTAGCCGACTACAACACGGGTAACAATTTCGCATCGCAGACGAATGACGCGGGACAGTTGGTTCCTATCTACGTGATCAGCCAGGTGATGATTTCAGAGACTTTTGCACCACTTGTGGGTGTGAACGTTCGGACGAAGAACAAGTTATCGGCGCGTTTTGAATATAAAACCAAGCGCGATGTTTCGATGAACATCTCCAATGCGCAAATCACGGAAGTGAACAATAAAGATTGGTCGTTTGAATTGGGTTATACGAAAAATAACCTGCGGCTACCGTTTAAGGACCAGGGTCGTATCATCACCTTGAAGAATGACGTCACATTCAAGTTGAATATGAGCGTGACCAATGGGCAAACCATTCAACGCAAGATTGACGAGACGAACATCGTGACGAATGGTAACCTGAACATCCAGATCCGCCCGAACATCAGCTACGTGGTGAACCAAAAGTTGAACATCCAGTTCTATTTCGACCGTAATATCAACGAGCCGAAAGTTTCCAACTCATTCCCCCGTGCGACCACGAAATTCGGTACGAAGATCCTCTTCAACCTCGCCCAATAAAGGGACAGGAGGCAATAATTCGGTGCAAGATTTTGTATTTTAGCGCCGACTTAAAACCATCCTTTTATCATGAACATTCCCGACTCACTCCACTACACCAAAGACCACGAATGGATCAAAATTGAAGGCAATTTGGCGACCGTGGGGATTACCGAATTTGCGCAGGGCGAACTTGGCGACATCGTGTACGTCGATATCACCAGCTTGGGCAAAACCGTGGCACAACACGAGGTATTTGGAACTGTAGAGGCCGTGAAAACCGTATCGGATTTGTATATGCCGATTGCCGGCAAGGTAGTAGAGGTGAACAAGGGCCTGGAATCGAGCCCTGAGAAGGTTAACCAGGATCCCTATGGAGACGGTTGGATGATCAAAGTTGAGCTTTCAGGGAAGGCTGAAGGTCTCCTGACCGCCGCCCAATACAAGGAACTAATCGGTAAGTAATCTGTTCTAATAGTTACGCCCGGGCACAAAATACCGGGTAATACCATGATTGAACTGCCAGTTGTCGACGCGGAACAAAAGAAACGGAAGCCTGAGTGGCTCCGGGTGAAGTTGCCTGTGGGGCCTGAGTATGCGAAGGTGCGCCGCTTGGTCGATACGCATAAATTGCACACCATCTGCGAGAGCGGCAATTGCCCAAACATGGGTGAATGCTGGGGTGCAGGCACGGCGACTTTCATGATCTTAGGCAACGTGTGTACGCGCAGTTGCACGTTTTGTGCCGTGGCGACCGGCCGCCCAACCGAATACGATCAAGACGAACCACGGCGCGTAGCCGAAGCCATTCGGTTGATGGGCGTGAAGCATGCCGTCATCACATCCGTGAACCGCGATGAACTCAAGGACCGCGGCGCCGAAGTTTGGTACCAAACGGTGGTACAAACCAAACAGCAAAGCCCAGACACAACAATAGAGACGTTGATTCCCGATACCAAAGGGAATTGGGACGCGCTCTACCGCATGATTGACGGTGGACAAGAGGTGGTATCTCACAACATGGAAACAGTGGGGCGTCTGTACCGCATCGTGCGCCCACAAGCCAAATACGAGAGAAGCCTCGAACAAATCCGCAGAACGCGTGAAGCCGGTAAACGCACCAAGTCGGGAATTATGCTCGGTGTGGGCGAAACCAAAGAAGAGGTATTCAAAGCAATGGATGACCTTGCCGCAAACGGATTGATGATCTTAACCCTAGGTCAATATTTGCAGCCAACCAAGTTGCACCTCGAGGTAGCAGAATTTATCCATCCCGATACCTTTGCGATGTACAAAGAAGAAGGCCTGAAACGCGGACTGAAGTACGTTGAATCGGGCCCGCTCGTACGCTCTTCATACCATGCTGAACGGCACGTGAATGTGCCCATGGATTGATCCGGGAGTGTCGTCGCAACCAATACTATGCTAGACAGGACCGTTCCCCCTCCGTTCGTTAAGTCAGATCGTTTCGAACTGCCATCGTATCAACAAGCAACCGTGAACGGTATTCCAGTGTTCTCGGTTCCTGAAGTACGGCAAGACGTTATGAAAGTTGAAATCATCTTTCCCGCAGGAAAATGGTTTGAAGGCAAGAGCGGTGTGTCTCACTTCACTTCCAACATGTTGGACAAGGGCACCCAACGCCTCAACTCAACGGAGCTCGCGGAAGCGTTTGATCGCCTTGGGGCACACATCGAAATCTCGGCGGGCTACGACAATACCTCCGTCGCCGTCTATGCACTTAAAAAGAATTGGAAGGAAAGCATGTCGCTGCTCGCAGAAATGCTCACCACACCTTCATTCGATCAAGAGGAGTTGGATTTGATGCGCGATATCTTTCTGCAGAACCTGCACATCAACAAAGAAAAGACCTCATTCCTCGCCGGGCAATTGATCCGGAAGAACGTATTTGGAAACCATCCTTACGGAAGTTCACTCGAGGAAGCCGATGCCAAAGCGGTGACGCGTGAAGACCTTCTATCGTTCCATTCGCAGGCGTTCAAGCCCACAGCCATTTTTATTACTAGCCCGCCGTCGATCGACGTGAAAGAAATCACGAGGTTCTTCGACGGGTGGAATGTTGGAACGACATCGAACACTACCCCGTACACAGTCACACCCGGTCAGAAAAGGGAACACATTGCCAAAGAGGGTGTTCAAACTTCTTTGCGACTCGGACGGCGATCATTGCTGAGAACCGATGCGCACTATCCCGACCTGCTGCTCTTTAGTCACATCTTGGGTGGATACTTCGGATCGCGCTTGATGAAGAACATCCGCGAGGAGAAAGGTCTTACCTACGGAATCTACTCTTCGATCAACCCGTTCCTCCACGACAGCTTCTTTGTGATTGGCGCCGATGTAAACAAGGAAAATCTAGCGGTTGCGCTAGACGAAATTGCAAAAGAGGTGAAACGGATGCGTACTGAGCCCGTGGATGCCGAAGAACTCGAAATTGCCAAGAACCATTTCTTGGGGTCTCTTCAGTCGGAAGTTGCTAACCCGTTCTCCGTCACCGATAAGGTCAAAAACATCTTCCTAAATCAACTTTCCGACACCTACTACCCAGCGTTATTCAAGCGCATCGACTCACTTACCGCAGAAGATCTCCTTTCGGTGGGAGAAAAGTATGTGAATGAAGAGAGTTTGGTGATTGCAACGGTAGGTTGAAAAAATGTAGAATTTAGAATTTCGAAATTTAGAATTGGGCTTCGAAAGAGGGATCAAATGTAGAATTGAGAATTTAGAATTTAGAATTGGGCTTCGAAAGAGGAAGGATGGACTTAATAGCGAGTGCTGGCCAATAAATGTCTCGTGTTTGAGTAACTTTTTTGCGCGGGGATTATTCGTCTTCACCCTCACTAAATTCCAAATTCAGAATTGAGAATTCAAAATTTAGAATTGGGTTTCGAAGAAGAGCGAGTTGAGTTAATGACGAGCGCTGACCAATAAATGTCTCGCGTTGAGTAAACTAGTTTGCGCAGGGATCACTCGTCCTCACCCGCACCAAAATTCTCAATTCAGAATTCTCAATTCTAAATTCTCAATCCGTTACAGATTCGTCTTCGCTGGCGCGCTTGGCGAGCAAGAGCATAAGCGTGACGCGGATTTGTTCGGCGGTGGCGAACTCGCGTTTATTGGTGGGCACAGCGTAGGCCATGTCGAAACCAAAGGCATTGAAGCGAAAGCCCACACCAGCAGTGAGGTACTTCCGATTTCCCTTGTCAAAAGCCTCCAAGAAGTATCCGAGTCGACCTGCAAACACTTGGTTATACCAATACTCCAAGCCGGTCGATACAGTCACCTCACGCATCTCTTCTTTGAAGCCACCGGGTGCATCTGTGAAAGATGAAAACGTTCCTGAAAGGAATGGCTGGCCTTTGCTGCCTGGGTAATTTGACGGAACCATCAACTTGTTGAAGTCCATTGCGAATGTCAGGCTGTTGAACGGGTCGAGGTCGGTTTTAAAGCTGCCACCAATGCGGAGGTTCGCCGGGATAAAGTCTTTGCTTTGCGCGTCGGAGTAAGAAATCTTGTTGCCGAGATTGCTCACATTCGCGCCAAGCGAGAGAATAGAACTGTTGGACATCAATTGCTTGGTGTAGTACACGCCCATGTCGACAGCAAGTGAGTTACCGGGTTTAGAGTCGGCCGTGCCAGCAATGCCTGAGCCAGTAAGGTTAGAGTGGATGTAACGAAGTGCGCCGCCAATGCTCAACTCTTGCGTTAAAGCTCTCGAGTACGTCACGTCGAACGCATACTCGCGCGGGTTATAACGACCGAGCAAATCCTGAGGGTTCGGGCCTTTGTTGAACTGGATTTCACCGAGGTCGAAATACTTCATCGATACGGCGACGGCCTGCTCTTTGGTAATCTTATAAAACCCAGACAGGTAGAAAATATACATGTCGGGTACGATCTTACTTAACCACGGCGTATAAGAGGCACTTCCACCATAACCTTGATCGATGCGTACGAGTTTAGCTGAATTCCAATACCCCGAATTGGCATCGGCGGAGGTCGCCACGCCGGTTTCTCCCATGGCGGCAGCTCTTGAGTCAGGCGAGATGGTTAGAAAAGGAACGGCTGTCGTGATGATGTGATTAGAACTATCTTGGCCAACCAACGTCCCAAGCTTGACTTGCCCAAATGCAGTCAAAGTAAAGGTCATTCCGCAGCACAGGACGATCAGGGGCCTTAACTTATTCATAATCAAGTTCTAAGAGGGTAAAGGTAATCAATTAGTAAGAATTAGCTTCGCAACTTTGGCATTTTTCGCCCCATCCGACATGGAACGAATGACTGCCTTTATGTAGTATACTCCTGTGGTCATTTTTGTGCCGCGAAGGTCCTTGCCATCCCATTCAAAAAGGGGCACTTTATAGGGACTCGAGCTCACTTTAAACTGCCGAAAATCAGCCATTTTGCCCATCACGTCATAGATGGCGACTTGCACCTCCAAGTCTTCACCGGTTCGATTGTGTCGAAACTCAAGCGTTACGGGCGAGCCTTCAGAAAACGGATTGGGATAACCATAAAGGTCCTCCACCACGAGTGCGCCGTCATCGCCCACGATAAAATTCAATGAGGCCGTTCCAGGGTTTCCAAACGTATCAAACGCCTTGAGTACGATTGTATGCTGACCCGGCTTCAAATCATTCAATGGGAACTTCACCCATCCATTTGTAAAGTCGTCTTCGGCCGACTGGTAGAAATCATTCAAAACGAATTTCGCCGCGCCATCAAGAGTTGCTTCGATGGAGCCGTTCTCATAACCAGATATATTGATACCATTCTTATCGTAAAGTTTTCCTACGACATAGGTTCGAGCGTTCGCATAACCACCCTCCACGAAAGTGGAATCACCCATAAACAGTTCGATTGAAGGCCCTGTGTTGTCTGAAGCAGGGTTCGGATCGGTCCCACCAACTTTCAAGTTGAATAAAATCCCACTTGCTTCGCGCTGGAACTTATCATACGCGTACATCACCACTTTTCCATTAGCCACTTGGCTTGAAACGCCTTGCGGAACAACAAACTCGAAGGCAAAGTCGCCGTTGACAACTTTTGCCTTTCCTCGGAAAATGGAATGGTCCCAAAGTTTATAGTTGAACGGACTGCTCTCGTCGCCTAAGGTAACGTTCGAACTTCTTTGATCGAACACCTCGATGTCGATGCTTCCGTTGAAATCGGACACCAGTACTCCATTGGCCTTTACTTGACCGACCATCGTAACCTTCGACAGTGCCTTGATGACGTTGCTGCCGTCGGCGGTAGCTACCGACGTGACGACTGCCTGCGCCACACCTGGGGAAAATGTCATACTCGGGTCTCCCAGTAGTGAGAAGTTCCGATTGGCGACGCCACTCAGGCTCTTATTCTTCGTTTGACGAAAGACTTCTCCAATGTCGGGACGCGAACGTTGTGGATCGAAATAGGCGTTATAAAAAGCGCGGTTGAGCAATGAGTTGGTCACGGTGTTCACTGGTCGCGAGGTCGTGACCAGTGCAATCGCCCCGGCGTTCTTTTGAAGCAACAACATTTCGGCTGTCGACACGAGGAGCGGGTCGTCATGTCTGCCGAACTCGCACGTTGCCGTGAGGAACACGGGCATCTTGACATCGTTTCGCATTTGCGACGGTGTCTCTTGATCCAGAATTCGTTCTTGCATCCAAACACGTTCGGATCCATGGCCCGTGTAGTTCACGATTTTGTAGCCTCGATTCAGATGTTGCGCGAGGGCGGCTTTTGCTTCAGGCGATATCTGCCCCGATGAAATAGTCTGTTGCACAAAAGCGTCTAGGTACACCTTTGAAGTTTGATGACTCTTATAGCTCGTT
The DNA here is from genome assembly GCA_044226945.1 of Cyclobacteriaceae bacterium. GTDB lineage: Bacteria > Bacteroidota > Bacteroidia > Cytophagales > Cyclobacteriaceae > ELB16-189. The sequence goes on from JBGAGB010000006.1 coordinate 180,708, forward strand.
TCGAACTGCTCGGCGAGGTCCTCGGCTTGCGATTGGTGAATGTTGTAGTCACCATCGTCGGCAACAAATAAGACTTGTTGTCGCCATAAACCGAGGTCGCTCCTTTGTCCGTACGCAATCAATTTATCGACCACGACCGTTGCTTGTTCTTCGGTCGAAACCGGCAGACGACCCACACCGATATCGAGTGTATGATCCTTCCCATACTCTTCCACCCACTCACCCTCGTTGTCTTCCAAAAAGCCGTAGTAGTCGTCGGATGAATACGTGGCGAGTGGCTCCAACGAATTGCGCGACTCATAGATCGGAACGAAGTTGGTATTGTTGAAAACCCGGTTCTTGTAGTCGTATGAACCGCGACCAAACAACAACAAGTTCTTCAACTTGGTGGGTTGGTTGGTATACAAGAAGCGTACGAAGTCGCGAATGGCGGACAGGTCGGGACGACCACCAGAAAACTGGTCGTAAATTTCTTGGGTGTTGACAACGAGCGCGGGAATTCCGTTCGCTGAACGATACGACGCGAGGCGCTGTGCCTGCCCTACAAAATTAGGATGCGCTACAATGAGCAATGACGGAGTGCTCAATGTCCTAAGATTTCTACCGGTTACTGTCCCAACGAACTTCGGAGAAACAATTCCGGCATCTCGAAAGAGCACGAGTGAACGATTGGTGGCAGTCGGGACCGCGACCTTTGCAAGAGTTCCAGATAATGAAACGTTCAGTTGGATGGCGTCGATCGGATTTGTCACATCCCACACAATGGCATCGTCCCTGAAAGACTCGACTGCCAAGTCCGACACGTCTGCATCGCGGGCAGGAATGGTCATTTGCGTCACATCGCTATAAAGTGCTGCCTTTCTTTGCACCGCGAACACGATATAATTCAGATAACCGACGGAACGATTGCCACCGCCTTTTGTGAACAGTATCCGAATATCTTGGTTGGTGGCCGACGGAGCAGTTACCGAACTCGAGTTTACTGTAAGTGTATCGATGCCATAAGCTCCTTTGGTTCCGTAAGTAGTCTGAGGAATGGTGTCCATATCCCTGTCGAGGATCGCATTGCCGTTCCAAAAGATTTTAAAGTTGGATTTCTCGTACGATTGAGTCATGAGGTTTGACACGAAGCGGATATTGCTATTGGGAACAATACCTGGCATGGAGTAGCGAATCGTGATTTCGTTTTTCACATCGAACTGCTCGCCGAACCAATCGCGCCCAGACTTTAGGTCGTTGTATTGGTCTGTTTCGTAGTATCCTAGGTCGGTATATTGACTCAGTGAGCTATTGGATCCAGGTTGAATTGTTGACTTACCCACGCGCAGTCCATCGACGGCTAAGTCGGTGATGAGGAAGTAAAAGTTATCGTCGCTGTAAAGATTGTTCTCGTAAGCAAAGATTGTCTTAGAGCTCCTGTACGAGTATTGATCAGGTCCTTGGCCGAAGAAAACAATCTTATCGCCGCGATCGAACTTGCCATCTTCTTCGCCCTGCACCTTGATGGCCACCTGTTGCCAGGACGTTGCGCGGGGAGTGCTATTCTTTTGAGGAAGCATCCCCGTCGGAAAGCATGCAATAGCTATTCTTTTGGGGTTGATCGAACTTGGGTCGATACCGGCATTTCGCAAATCGTCGAAAGTAATTGCATAAATACCATCTTCGGAGACCTTGAATTTATATGCGGTCGCAGGCAGTTCGATGGAGTTGACCTGTCCAAATGCCGCAGCAGCTCCCACACTTGCGATGAGTGCGAACAAGAGGCAACGTCGAGTTAGGAGCAGGGCCATTGGCTGTTGCTAATAGTACTTTTTGATGGCAACCCAGTCGGCGTTTTAGAAGACCGGGCGGCTTTCCCAATTCTGTTTTACTTGGAAACTTTCCCCTCGACCCGTCTGCCCACCACCAACGATAGGATCACGTAGATTATTATGATTAATGGTACCGCGGCCACGCGCAGCAAACCGAACAATAATACTGCAAGCGCGAGAAAAGTAAATCGGATTTCGTTTCCTTTCCACCCAAAGCTCTTGAATTTCAGGGCAAAAAGGTGAAACGGAGAAACCATTAACCACGAAAAAAGCAAAGTTAACCCAACAAGTACATACAATTCAATCCCCTCACTTTGGGGTAATATTTCTGGGAGGAGAAGAGGCACCGAGGTAATAAATAGGGCATTTGCCGGCGTGGGGACACCAATAAATCCTTCCGTTTGGCGCTCGTCGATATTGAACTTGGCGAGACGCAACGCAGAACATACCGCCAATAAAAGGGCAACATACTGGAGCCATTCATTTGGTGCTCCGGCATCGCGAATGGCAAGCATCATGACCAACGAAGGATACACGCCGAACGTGACCATGTCGGCGAGAGAATCGAGTTCCTTTCCAATCGGCGATGACACTTTTAGAATTCGCGCGGCAAAGCCGTCTAGGAAGTCGAAGAAACACGCCACTAGCACAATCCAAAATGCGAGGTCGGAACCGGTGCGCAGATCGATCAACCACACGATACCCACCACGCCACATAGTAAGTTAAGACTTGTAAGTGCGTTGGGTAAGTGACGAAGTAGCCTCATTTATTTCTTGGTAATGGCACAGAAAGGGTTTTCAGCCTTCTCCTCACCTACTGTGGTCGGTTGGCCGTGGCCGGGATATACGACCACGTCGTCGGGGAGCGTGAATATCTTATCGTGAATGCTATCGATTAGAGTGTCGTAGTCGCCGCCAGGTAAGTCGGTACGACCAATACTTCGATGGAATAATACATCGCCGCCAAAGAGCACTTTCTGTTGTGGGTGATAAAACCCAACGTGACCAGGTGCATGTCCCGGAAGGAAGAGCACGTCGAAGGCTTGATTGCCAAATCGAAACGGAATTCGCTCGTCAAGGAAACCATCTGCGGTGACTTCTGAGAAGTGATCGATACCATACATCACGGAACTAACCTTCCCCATTCGAAGTGTTTGTTCATCGAACCGATGGATCAACAACGGGACCTTGTACCTGTCTTTCACGAAATATGCTCCCAAGACATGGTCGAGGTGCGAGTGGGTATTGATCAGGGCTTTGACAGTAAGGCCTTTTGACCCGATGAACTCTGCCAGCTGCTGCTCCTCTTCCCGCCCATAGCAACCGGCGTCGATCACGGTTGCTTCCCCGGTTTCGTCATACACGACGTACGTGTTCTCCTGGAACGGGTTAAACTCAAAAATTTCGACGGAAAACATGGCGTAAATGTAGAATTAAGAAATGAGAATTGAGAATTTTGAGCATGGTCCGTATGTCCGGCATTGTTCACTAAAAACACCCAGTTGAGTTTTCAATTTTTGATTGTTGGCGGCGGTTTAGCGGGCGCTGCCATTGCCCTTCAAATACGAGCTCGTGGTCACCGTGTCGTCATGTTCGATGCGCCACACGGGGCACAGGCTTCACGCGTGGCCGCCGGCTTGTTTAATCCGATTGCAGGGCAAGCCCTTGCCAAGTCGTGGCGCGCCGACCAAGTTTTCCCGTACCTGCACACCTTCTACTCCGAAGCGGAGAAAACCACCGGGGTAAAATTCCTTCACGCCATGCCGGTGTGTATTCCGCTCCGTACCATTGAAGAACAAAACATGATGATGGGGCAATCTGCCACCGATCCCTTCATTGAAGAGGTGTACAGTGGCAAACGATTTAGCGACTACATTCACGAGACGTTCGGCGGTGTGATCGTGAAGCACACTGGGTTCCTCAACACCAATCAATATTTGGATTCGGTCCGCGACTGGCTGTTGCGCGATGGGAGCTATGTGCCTGGGGAGTTCAACTATGCGGCGCTTGAATTCGCGGGCGACGAAGTGATCTACGGATCGCATCGAGCTCGCGCAATCATTTTTTGCGAGGGGTTCCATGTGTCCAAGAATCCATTGTTCGGATGGGTACCCATCACGCCACTGAAAGGTGAAACTCTTGATGTCGAACTGCGCCGCGAGCCCCCGTGTATCTTTAACAGGGGCGTTTATGTGGTGCCGACAGGTCAGCCTGGAATTTTGGGTGGCAAGATCTACCGGGTGGGTGCGACCTACCTGCGCGACACCACGCCGGGCGTCACACAAGGAGCGAAGGCAGAGCTAGAAACTGGGCTTAGAAACCTGCTCCGGTCGAACTTCCGAATTCGTGCCCAATCTTGGGGGATACGCCCCACGGTACGAGATCGAAAACCCATGATGGGACCTCATCCGGTCATCCCGAACGCCTTTATTTTCAATGGGTTGGGAACGAAAGGTGTGAGCTTCGCACCGTACTGCTCGAATCAACTGGTAGAACACATTTTAGGTGGCGCCCAAATTGATTCTGAAGTAAATATTAGTCGATTTTATGCGTTATATTCGAAGTCCTGAGATTGAAGTATGCGTTGGTTGTCTAGGTCACTTGTCCTTTTTTCTTTCCTTATTCTTAGCGTTTCGGCGATAGCTCAGCAAGCCCGCGAAGTGTTTGGAAAAAACCGCATCCAATACAAGGAGTTCAAGTGGCAATATCTTAGTTCTGAAAACTTCGATGTCTATTACTACGACGATCGTCGGAAAGTAGCGCAAGAAGCCATCCAATACCTTGAATCGGAGTTCGATCGAATCACGGATTTGATTGGATACCCACCCTATCTCAAAACGAAAGTCTTCCTTTACAACTCGGTTACCGAAAAGCAGCAAAGCAACATCGGTCTCAGCGAGACGATGTACCACGTGGGCGGCGAAACTGAATTTATACAACCCTATGTAGAGATTGCACACCCTGGTAACCTTGCCGATTTCAAAGAAGAATTGATCTACAAGATGGCCGACCTCATGGTGAACGAGATGATGTTCGGCGGAAGCTTGAAGGACATGTTCCAAAATGCAGTGCTCTTGAACCTTCCCGAATGGTTTGTCGACGGTGCATCCCTTTACGCTGCGAAAGGCTGGAGCAACCAGATGGACGACTACGTTCGGCAGCTCGTCGTGAGCAAGAAAGTAAATCGCGCCTTGCGCATGAAGGGACCAGAAGCTGCACTAGTCGGTCAATCAATTTGGAACTATATCGTCGAGAAGTACGGTAAGAGCAGTGTCTCGAACATTCTCAACTACACGCGTGTCATTCGAAACGAACAAAAGAGTATCCTGATCACGCTCGGTGTACCATTCCGCCAGTTGATGTCGGATTGGAAAAACTTCTACCTCACGCAAGAGCAGCGCGTTGCCCAAAGCTACATCTCGCCAGATGATACCACGCGTTTTTCTCCACGTCATAATAAGACAACGATTTTCCCCACGGTGAAAATCAGTCCCGACGGTAAGAAGATCGCTTACGCGGAAAACGATCGGGGGAAATTCCTAATCAAGGTGAAGTCGCTTGAAAGCGGAAGAGAATCCGTAATCCTCTCGGGTGGAAATAAGGTAATCAAACAGGATGTCGACTTTCGGGTACCCCTCATTTCATGGGCTGACCCAAATACACTAGGTGTCATTGGCGTGAAACATGGTGCTTACATTTTTTGGTTGTATGACCTGAATACGAAAAGCAAACTCCCTCGCGAACTCGATAAATTCAGCAACGTCCGAAGCTTTGACTTTTCTGGAAACGGCCGTTTGATTGTGATGAGTGCCGACTTCGAAGGGCAAAACGACCTTTTCCTGTTGAGCAGCCGCCGTGATCGCACGCGCAGATTGACAAACGACCTTTTCGATGATCTCGACCCTTCGTTTATCCCAAATACGAACAAGATTGTTTTCAGCTCCAATCGTACATCGGACAGCGTCAACACAATTTTCAAAGGTTATCGAAACCTGTCTCCCGTTTACAATCTGTATACCTACGATCTGGATTCAACTGATGCAATGGTTTCCAAATTGACCAATACGGTAAGCAAGGATGTGAGGCCGATCGCAGCCGACGAAAACAACTTCTATTACTTGAGTGATCAACGTGGTATTTTCAATCTCTTCCGTTTTAACAAAGAGAATGGGATCTATAGCCAAGTCACCAACTTCAATACAAACATCGAGGAATATGACTTGAATTTTGGCGATCACAAGCTTGCGATGGTCCTTTCGAAGGATATGTCGGCAGAGATCTTCCTGCTGAATAATTTCAATTATGACCGCCAGATTTTCACCCCATCAACACGGCGGAAAGAAGTGCAACAAGCCAAGGCGATCACTGAGAAAAGGCTGAATGAAGAGAATTCCAACATGTCGATCAAAGAACTGATCAACTCACGGCTGCGGGCAAAGTCGGAC